>JBAJNJ010000036.1:0-15841 GCA_036881925.1 Desulfobacter sp. | reverse complement strand
GCAATACATCCGTAACCAAGAACAACACGAACAACAGATGGAACTTGACTTGAGATAGCCCCAACGGGGCTTTCCTAACCCAAACGCCCCCTTTTAGGGGGCTACTTGAGGCCACCCGCTATGCGGGTGTGAGATTCACTCGTCAATATGATTAAATCATCACCATCAACAGAGCCATCCCGATCCAGATCTGCTAGGCAGTCATAATCCGCATTACCCGCAGAGGTGTTAAAGGCCCTGGCCAGGAGAGTCAAATCACGGCCATCCACACGGTTATCCTTATTGATATCACCGGAAATTCCTGCAGCCTTGTTTGACGCTTCGTTTGAAAAATCACCCGTACTGTTTCCTGCGGCGGAAATCGCCTTGACCTTGTAGTAATAAGTTACATTTGTCAGTATGCAATTGCCGTCCTGGTAATTTGTATCTGTGGCAGTGCCGATTTTTTTATAATTGCCGCCGGAACTGTCTGCACGATAAACCTCATATCCAGAGGCATCCGGTGCCCCACTCCAGCTCAGTGTTAAACTATTTAGAGTTCCAGGGTCCGATACGGTCAAGTTCCCAGGCACCCCGATCTCTAAGGGAATCTGGGGAGAATCGTCAAAGACCACATCTATGGTTGTTCCTTTTTCAGATCCTTCAAATGAGGTGTTGACAAGGCTGAGCCCGGTATTTGTTCCACTGCCCCCAGCCACGGTAAAGCATGCAGACGCAATGTTTCCGGAGCCGGAAAGGCCCCCGATATCCGCCACCCGGGATACCCCGATCACAACGATACCATTCGCGGGGTCATCATTTAACAGGGATGCGTTAAAGAATGTGGCACCATTGTCGGCATTTAAAAAATTTCCCTCAAATGCTTCCTGGTACTGAAGGGCAGCAGGATCATAGGTCAGATCAAAGCTGGCAGCATAGAGATCAGCAGCATTTTCAATATTGATGTCCACACACAGGCTGTCGCCGATAACAGGATGTTCAACGTCAGGCACAAGGGATACCATGGTATCTCCGGAGCCTTCTGAGTACGGGACCGCAGGCGGGGTGAAATCGCTGGTCCACCTGGCAATACCTTTGCTGATCCTGATTTCATCAAGCGCACCTTGCCAGTAGTAGCCTGTTCCGCCGTCACGGGCCCCAATGGTCAATACATTGGGGCAATTGTTCAACATGCCTCCGGCAGCCGTATCTGTGGCACTTAATACCCCGTTCAAAAAAAGGTATGCGGTGTTTCCCTCACGTACGACTGCCACGTGGTACCAGGTATTTGCAACGATGGTCTCCGGGCTTTTCATTTCGATTTTATAATCATGGACTTCTCCTGAAGTATTCATGAAAAAAACATATATCTTTCCCGGTTCATCGTAATCTGTCGCAATTCCAAAAGACCTTTTAACACCCCCACCGTCAACCCAATGGGACATCATGTACCTGTACTCGGTGGGGGCGTCACTGCGCATCCAGAAATCAATGGTGAAGTCCTCATCTCTGAAATTCCAGTCTTCGGAATCCGGAATATTCAGATAATCCGCGGCACCGTCAAAATAAATTGCGCTTGAGCCGAGTTGGGGATTGGCTATGGTGTGCTGAACATCTCCGTAGGGAGTTACCGTGTGTCCTGATGGTGATGCATCTGTGAACACCTGTGACCCCTGTATCGTATTTGATTCGATAAGCAGACGGGTATAATCGTCGATCTTTCCGTAAGCCGGTGACATGCCCAGAAAAAACAACGCGATGAATAGTAACACAATTGATCTTTTCAACATCATAAATTCCTTTCCTTAAAATAAATAATAGGGGTTATGCTTTGCCAGGCATTTGCCTGGTTGAGCGCTTACCGGGGTGGCCCGTACCGGATTGTTTGGGAGGTTGTTTCCAGGGCCTTTATAAAAACTCCCTGCAATATTTGGAAATTTCAACTGCTATAGATAGTTATAGATGATCTATGCGGCTTAAGGCATATTCTCAATAGCGGTTTTCCGGTGGCCCAAAATTGGAATTTGGTAATTGTATGATGTCATGACGATAACTCCTGATATGTGTTTGCCTGAGGTGAGATAGAATTGACTATTTGATACGAATGACAAGCCCCCGGTAAGGCATCGGATAGAGAATGGGGTGATTTCAGGGTTGCGTTAAATTGCGAAAACGGTTGATATAGAAGGACCCGGGGCATCATTTGGAACCCTTTTATTTATCGGTTGAAACGGGCTTTTATGCACCAATGCTATAATTTTATTAGAGAACTATAAAAAAATGATCGGTATTTCAATTGTTTTTTTGCGTATGGGGCAATAACGAAATATTCGTGAGATGTTTTGGTTTCAGATATAAAGCTTGGGAGGGTTGCCGGACAACCATTACGCATGATGCGATAAAAGATAATTGTTGAATCCCGGCACTAGTCTACAAACAAAATCAGGATGTGCCTTTCGGCATCATCCTGATTTTGTTTCTGTAAAGGTGTTACGCTAAATCAGGCCCTGGCCGCCTCAATATTAATGGCGCAGACCTTGAACTCGGGGATCTTGGCCGTGGGGTCAAGTTCCGCGTTGGTCAGCTTGTTGGCTGCGGCATTGGCAAAGTGGAAGGGGATGAATATGGTTCCGTCCACTGCCTTGTCAGACACCTGGAGCTTGGCTTTGATCCTGCCGCGCCTGGAGCAGACATTGACCATTTGTCCGTCAGTGATGCCGAGTTTGCCGGCGTCTCCGCCGGAGATTTCAACAAAACACTCGGGTGAGAGCATGTTGAGGCCGTCGGTCCGCATGGTCATGGTGCCGGTGTGGTAATGGTAAAGCACCCGGCCGGTGGTCAGGATAAAGGGGTAGTTGTTGCAGGGCTGTTCTGCCGGGGGAACATGTTCAATGGCATGGAACACCCCTTTGCCCCGGGTGAACTGGGCCGTATGAAGGATCGGGGTGCCGGGGTGGGCTTCGTCCGGGCAGGGCCAATGGATGCCGACCTTGTCGATCCTCTCCCAGGTGATGCCCCGGTAGGACGGGGTAACTGCCGCGATTTCCTTGAATATCTCATGGCTGTCTTCATATGCCATTTCATACCCCATACGTGTGGCAATGCCGCAGATGATTTCCCAGTCCTTTCTGGGGCCCTCGGGCGGTTCTACTGCACGCCGGACCCTCTGGACCCTGCGTTCGGAGTTGGTGAATGTCCCGTTTTTCTCGGCAAAGCAGTAAGCCGGGAAAACCACATCGGCCAAGGCTGTGGTCTCTGTCTCAAAAATATCCTGAACCACAAGGAAATCCAGATTGGACAGGGCTTTTTTCGCATGGTTGAGATCCGGGTCCGATACCATGGGGTTTTCGCCGATGATAAACAGGGATTTCAACTCGCCGTCATGGGCTTTCTGGAACATTTCCGTGGCCACAAGGCCGGGGTGGGAAGACATGCCGGAAACATTCCAGGCCTGTTCGTAACTTTCCCTGGCATCGTCGTTTGCCACGGGCTGGTAAGCCGTGAATACATTGGGAAGGCCGCCCATATCGCAAGCGCCCTGGACATTGTTCTGGCCGCGCAAGGGGTTGACCCCGCCGCCCGGTTTGCCCAGATGGCCGCAGAGCATGGACAGGTTGGCCAGGGATTTTACGTTGTCCGTGCCGCTGGTATGCTGGGTAATACCCATGCAATAACAGATGGATGCTGCGCCGGCATTGGCAAATGCCCGTGCCACCTCCCGCAGGTCGTCTGCGGGAATACCGGTCAGTTCCTGGA
Organism: Desulfobacter sp.; assembly: GCA_036881925.1. GTDB lineage: Bacteria > Desulfobacterota > Desulfobacteria > Desulfobacterales > Desulfobacteraceae > Desulfobacter. Next base: position 12,106 of record JBAJNJ010000036.1, on the reverse strand, counting down.
CATATTCCGGGGTGTATTTCTCAAGCACTTTTTTGGCGGCGTCAAAATTTTCACACCGCTCGTCTATAAACGCCTGATCGTGGAGGCCTTCGGAAATGATGACATGCATCAGGCCGTTGATCCATGCGATATCCGAGCCCGGTGTGGGCCGGAGCCATTTTTCCGAGTGGTCAGCCAGGTTTACCCGCCTGGGATCGATCAAATACAGTTTTTTACCCTTGAGCACTGCCCGTTTCATGAAACTGGACAGAACCGGGTGGTTTTCCGTGGTATTGGATCCGGTTACCAGGATCACGTCGGAGTCTTCAATATCGGCAATGGTGTTTGTCATTGCGCCGCTTCCAAATGATGCAGCCAGACCGGCTACGGTGGAGCTGTGTCACAATCGGGCGCAATGGTCGATATTGTTGGTCTTCAATACCCCCCGGGTAAACTTCATGGCAATATAGTTGTCTTCATTGGTGACCCGGGCGGAGGTCAGCAATCCCATGGTATCAGGGCCGTGTTCCTTCTGGATCACGGAGAATTTCGCAGCCACAAGATCCAGGGCCTCATCCCAGGAGACCGGTACCTGTTTGCCGTCTTTTTTGACCAGCGGGGTGGTCAGCCGGTCCGGGGAAGATACGAAATCAAAGCCAAACCTCCCTTTGACACAGAGGCTGGCGTTGTTGGGGGGAAGATCCGGGTCTGCCCCGTCGATTTTGACGATCTCATTGTCCTGGACAAACACGTCCATCTGGCAGCCGACCCCGCAGAACGCACAGGTGGTCCTGACGATTTTTGTGGGTTTGAACCTGTCGTCCCTGAACTCCCGGTCCGGAATCAGGGCCCCTACCGGGCAGACCTGGACGCATTCGCCGCAAAATACGCAGTCCGAATCCTTGAGGTGGGCATCGTCACCGGCAATGATCTTCATTTCCTCGCCGTGGTAGCCGAACTCAATGGCGTTGTTGACCTGAACTTCCCTGCAGGCCTTGATGCAGCGGCCGCAGAGGATGCACCTGGAAAAGTCCCTGATAATAAAAGGGTTGGCCCGTTCGGTTTCATATTTACATTCGGTGATGGGCATTCCCTTGGTTTTGACCTGGTAGCGGTACGCAAGATCCTGGAGTTCGCAATCGCCCCATACCGGGCACAGATCCTGCTTTCCGTCGGCTTTGAGCACATCCAGCTGAAAGGAGGTCCAGTCCACTGTATCAAAGTCGCGGATGGCGCAGTTATGATTTCCCGTGGCCAGCATGGCCGAAAGCATTTCTTTTCTGGCGTCAACCACCCTTGGGGATTCGGACTGAATCACCATGCCGGGTTCGGCTTTTGCCACACAGGACTCCACAAGTTCTTCCCTGCCCGCGATTTCCACAACACAGACGCGGCAGGTATGGGTGGGTATGGTATGTTTGAGATGGCAAAGGGTGGGAATATCGATCTTATTCCTGGCGGCAACGTCGAGAATGGTTTCACCAGGTTCAAATGCAAGTTGGTTCTCGTTGAGCGTTATAACATTCTTATCCATAGGTTGGTCCCCATAGTTTGTTTATAACTAAACACTTACTGACCCTGAACATCGTGTCTGAAACTACAGTATCAGGCCATTGTTGTCAATGTGAACCGGAATGCCCATGAAAAAATTATAAAAAAAATGAAGGTTTTAACCCCCAAATAATTTTAGCGATACAGTTGACATTTCAGTATCCTTGAGCATATACAGGAGTGGATTATTTTGGGTGAATGAACCGGCAAGACAATACTGACACCATGAGGGACATAATATAATGTTACAGTCGATTTTGATGATGGGCGGATTGGGAGTTGCGATCGGTACGGCATTGGTGATCGCGTCAAAGGCGTTTTATGTGTATGAAGACCCCAAAGTAGTTGCTATAGACGATGCCCTGCCCGGCGCGAATTGCGGCGGATGCGGTTTCCCTGGGTGTATGGCCAATGCGGAGGCCATTGCCAAAGGGGAGCAGGACGTCAACTCCTGTGTGGCGGCCGGTGAAGATGTGGCCATGGCCATTGCGGAAATCATGGGTGTATCTGTCTCTGATAAGGAACCGGAATTTGCCGGACCCGGATGCCATTATGGAAATGAAGAGGCAGACCTGAACTATATATATAAAGGATTAAGAGACTGCAGGGCTGCGGCCATGCTCATGGGCGGCATGAAGATCTGCCGGATCGGGTGCCTGGGCCTGGGCACCTGTGTAACCGCATGTAAATTTGATGCACTGTCTATTGGTGAGGATCACCTGCCCAAGGTGGATCAGCAGAAATGTACGGGCTGCGGGGCCTGCGAGAACATCTGCCCCAAAAATATCATCCGCCTGACATCAGTCAGCCGCAGGATCATGAGAGAGTATACCCGGGATGAATGCACCACGCCATGCCAGCGGGCCTGTCCGTCGGGCATTGATATCAAAGAATATGTCCGCCTGATCAAAGAGGGCGATTATGAAGGCTCCCTCCAGGTAATCAAAGAGAGGATGCCTTTCCCGACGGTGATTTCACGAATTTGCCCGGCGCTTTGCGAATTTGACTGCAGGCGTCTGTTTCAGGATGAATCCGTGGCCATCAATCACTTGAAACGGTTTGTCTGTGACTATGAAATGAACCATGATAAACGGATTCAGCCGTATAAAGCCCCGGCCACTGACAAACGGATTGCCGTGATCGGCGGTGGTGTCGAAGGTCTTGCGGCGGGTTATTTTTCCGCCCGGCTGGGCCATTCGGTAGCGGTGTATGAGGCCAGCCGGGAGTTGGGCGGCATTCTCCGTAAAGCCATTGCCAGGGAAAGGCTGGGCATGGATGTGCTTGACTGGGATATCCAGGGCATCGCCGATCTTGGCGTGGAAATGAAAACCGGCCAGAGTGCCGGACAAGACTTTACGATTCCTGAGTTGCTGGGCAATGGATATGACGCTGTTTTCGCTGCCACCGGCGGATGGGATTCCCGGCTGGCCATCAGCGGTGTGGGCGGTTCTGCCAATGTGTTCCCGGGCACTTACCTGCTCATTGACCTGCTGCGGAGCAAGGAGGATGCGAATGTCAAAATCACGGCCGGCGAAACCGTTGTCATCGCGGGTGGCGGTGCCCGTCTTCCCGATGCTGTTGAAATCCTCAAGTCCCTGGGAACCAAACAGATTTTTGTCATCTCCCGTAAAAAACCGGAGGATTCTTCCTTTGATAAGATCGGCATCGACGCATTGGCACAAGCCGGGGCGACCATTCTATACAATACCGGCATCACAAAACTGCAGGGCAAAGGGGATGCGTTGACCGGTGTGGCGTATATTGAACTTGACACGGGCGTGAAACATGTTATTGATACAGAAACCCTCATCATTGGATCAGGACGTTTTCCTGAACTGGCATTTGTGCCGGCAGGCAATGATGCGGAAAGCAAAGATGAAACCCAGGGTACTGACAGTGACGTGACAACGGCTGAAGATGCCGGCGTTGCCGTGCCCATGACATGGGAAGGTGTGGAACTGCAGAAAAAACCGGATGCAAACAGGGAGCTTGGCCTGCTGTCAAGCCAGGATGTGATATCCGAATATCCTTCGGCAGTTGCCGCCATTAACGGTGGCAGAAAGGCCGCCACCTTGATGCACCATCTCATGTACGGTATTGAATACCAGGATCCGGAAACCATGATCACCCCCAAATGCGTGGTCCAGGATGTCCGGACATTGAACCAGGTTGTGCCTTCACCCAGAAATATCCTTGACACTGCTTCGGCCCGGGAAGAGAAAAAAGACCGTTTTTCAACGGGATTCTCGACGGAAACCGCCAAAGAGGAGGCAGACCGCTGCCTGCGTTGCGGGCTGGTCTGCTATGAAAAGGTATAGCGGGTAGGAGACGCCGGGGGTACAGCCGACCACACGGAAGCCTATATGAGACCTGAACAGATTCTTGTTGTTGATGACGAACATCGTATTGTAGAGAATATTTCCCGCTGCCTTGCACGGGAAGGGTTTCAGGTCACAGGCGCCGGTAACGGCGACGAAGCGGTCGCCCTGTTCCAGCGTCAGCACTTTGATCTGGTCCTGCTTGATATTTCCATGCCCGGAATGAACGGGTATGAGGTCATGGAACATATTTTCGGCCTGGATGCCGATGTGCTGGTGATCATCATGACCGGGTTCGCATCTGTTGAATCTGCAGTCAAGGCCTTAAAACTCGGGGCCTGGGATTATCTGAAGAAACCCTTTGAGTATGCCGATCTTGTCAAAACCGTTAAAAACGGCGTGACCCAGCGGACCCTCCTGGCTGAAAAAAAGGCGTTTGCCGCCCGGCTGGAAGCGTCTGAGCGGCAGTACGAATACATGGTCAACAACTCTCCCGATCTGATTTTCACCCTGGACTCAGCGGGGTGTTTTACCTTTGTCAACCAGCAGTTTGAAGATGTGCTCGGCTTTTCCCGGCAGACACTTGTGGGGATGTCTTTTGAAAATCTGCTTCACGAAGACGACCGGTCCAGGGCCTCAAACCTTGTGGGGGCCGTGGCGCCGGAGCATAGCAGTACAGGTAAATTTGAAATCAATATCCGGTTTAAAAAGGCCAACGATCACCTGTCCAAGTATGACCCGTATTCCGCCTATGCGTTTATGGAGTTGAAGGCCTCTGCGATTTCCCTGCCCGGAGAAGATCCCGAAGAACAGGAACTGGGCGTTTATGCCGTGGGAAGAGATGTCACGGATCGTCTCAAATTGGAGGAGCAGCTCCGCCAGGCCCAGAAAATGGAAGCCATTGGCACCCTTGCCGGGGGCATTGCCCATGACTTCAATAATATCCTCATGGGGATCCAGGGATATGCCTCGCTGGTCAAAAGCAGCTTTGACAAGGATTCGGATGTATTCCGGCGGCTGTCCAGCATTGATGAGTATGTGAACAACGGCGCTGAGATGGCCCGGCAATTGTTGGGATTTGCCCAAAAGAACTGCCATGAAAGCTGCAGGATAAATCTGAATTACCTGTTGAAAATGTCCGCCAAAATGTTCGGGCGTACCAAGAAGGACATTATCATCAACCAGGACCTGGAGAAAACGCTCTGGGCGGCGGTGGTGGATGAGGGACAGCTAAAACAGGTCCTGATGAATCTTTACGTAAATGCCTGGCAGGCCATGCCCCAGGGGGGCAAGATTACGGTCAAATCACAGAACATCATGATTAATGTCCGCAAAAGGGATGAACTGGGCCTGGCCAAGGCCGGTCCCTATGTTAAAATTTCCGTTGGCGATACCGGTGTGGGCATGGACGATGCCACCATGGCACGGATTTTTGATCCCTTTTTCACCACAAAAGAGCGGGGCCAGGGAACCGGACTGGGACTTGCCACAGCCTACGGTATTATTAAAAGCCATAAAGGAGCCTTTAAGGTCGAGTCGCGGCCGGGGCAGGGCAGTGTGTTCATGTTTTACCTGCCGGCCACGGATACGGGTGTGAAAGATACCTGCGACTTTCCCGGGGATCATGAAGAGAGAATCGCCGGTATCATCTCCGGCAAGGGCCGGATTCTCCTGGTGGATGATGAAAAAGGGGTGATTGAAGTCTGCTCTGAGATGCTGCAGACCCTCGGATATGAGATTCTGTCGGCGGAAAGCGGGTATGAGGCCGTATCCATACTGGAGTCAGATCCTTCCGGGGTGGACCTGGTGATCCTGGATATGGTCATGCCGGGGATGAGCGGATTTGAAACATTTGAGAAAATCCGCGTGATCAAGCCCGGGATCAAGGTGCTGGTCTGCTCGGGATATTCCAAGGAAGACGAAATCCGGCAAATGGTTGAAAAGGGATGTGATGATTATATTTACAAGCCTTTTGACGTGTCCATGCTCTCCAAAAAACTCCAGGCGGTTTTCAGTCTGCCCGGTTCCAATCCCAATCCCGATACCCTGAAAGAAAAGGCCTAATACGTTCCGCCAGCCCCGCGAAGAACGGCGCTGAGGACTTTTTTGACCTGACAACAATAAAACAGGGGCCTGGAAAACACTTTCCCAGGCCCCTGTTTTTATGAACGCATCACTTGTCGGAAATTAACCAAAAGTCTTTTCCAGGTCGGGGATGATCTGTTTTTTACGGCTCATGATGCCGGGCAGCCAGCATTTGCCGTCAGCCGGGGCAACACCGAAAGCCTTTTCAACGACAGATTCGTCATCAGAGGCAACCAGAAGCTCGGTGCCTTCTTTCATGATGTCGGTGAGCATCAACAGAACGGTATGATGGCCTTTTTCTGCCTTAAGATCGCGGATGTCTTTTTCCAGGTCTGCTTTGATACCGTCGACGATGGAGAGGTCAACCAGCTCAAGCTGGCCGCAGCCAACGCCGTTGCCGCTCATGTCAAAGTCTTTATAGTCGCGGAGAACCAATTCACGGACAGGAGTACCTTCGACAGCGGATTTAACCTTGAACATTTCAATACCAAGGGTTTCAAGATCACTCTCGCCACAGATTTCAGACAGTTTTGCGCAGACTTCCTTATCTTTGTCCGTGCAGGTGGCGGACTTGAAGATAACAGTATCGGACAGGATGGCGCAAAGCATGGCACCGGCAATGCCCTTGGGGACTTCAACGTTGAAGTAGTCATACATGGACGCAATAACGGTGCAGGTGCAGCCTACGGGCCAGATCCAGCACTCCAGAGGCTGTGCTGTGGTCACATCACCCAGTTTGTGATGGTCTACAATACCCAGGATGTTGGCGTCTGCCAGATCATCAGGGCTCTGTGCCAGATCGGAGTGATCCACCAGGTAAACATCTTTGCCGGCATAGGAAGTGATTACTTCGGGAGCGGCCAGGCCGAATTTATCCAGGACAAATTTGGACTCGGGGTTGAGCGCACCCTGGACAGCAGGTGCGATATCTTCACCAAGACTTTTTTTCAGATCTGCCAGCGCAATCGCGGCAACTACGGAATCGGTATCTGGGTTCTTGTGACCAAATACGAGAGTTGACATAAAACCTCCTAAAAGTTGTCATCATTTTATAACAAAAGATGATCGCACACGCGGCAATCATCAGAAATTCAACACATAAAATTTCACCTGTGTCTTATAAAATTAATTGATCATAATCTCAAGGAAAATTTATATGTGTGGCCTCAAAATTCCGTTCCGATTCAATTTTTAACTCCAGAGTTTAAAGCAGGTGACGCTTAACTCTTCACCATTTTTTACTGAATCCGGTGTTCCCGTTGCTGTTCTATTCGGAACCTGTTTTTGTCATTTGCCGGTGTATTCCCGCAATTCCCGGCAGGCAGGAAAGGCAAAGGCCCTGATACGAAGGAAATACATCGAGACATCCCTGCGCTTGATAGGGGTGATAAATCCGTCGCTTTTGGCGGGGATTTACGGTAAGCTGTTTTACAATTGCAAGTTTTACGCTGAATAGAAGTAATGCTTATAAGGAGTGCTTTTTGCCATGATCGTGGATATACTTATTTTGAGTGCAGCCGTATTTCTGGTGGCGCAGGTGCTGCCCGGCATACGGGTGAAAAACTATATGACCGCCCTGGTGGTGGCCCTTGTCTATTCCCTGGTCAATTTTTTTATCGGATGGCTGCTTGTTTTGATGTCCCTGCCCCTGATCGTGTTTACGCTGGGGGTGTTCAAACTGGTGGTCAATGCCTTTATGCTTTGGCTTACGGATAAAATGATTGCGGATTTTAAAATCCGGGATTTTCTGACCACAATTATCGCGGCATTTCTGATCACCTGCGTGGATTCCCTTATCAAATGGGTGCTCTGACGCCGGGCTCCCGGCAGCTTTTGCAGCGCCGCGCTTTTATTTTTTGTCTTTCAGGGCCGATTGCCTCCGCCATTTGACATATTCTGACACGGCCCGGTCAAAATGGCTGTCGTGAATTTTGAACCCGGTGAAATCGGGGTCCCGTTCAAGGCCGTTGCTCAGGTCGATGTATTCCCTTATGGCGTTCATTGCCGCTGCCCTGCAAACCAGTTCGATATCCGGACCGGCGATTGCCTGTGGCGCTTCTTCAGAAGGCTCCGGTACCGGTTTGGCCGGTGGAAGCATCCGGTACCCGTGAGTGTGTAAACCGGCCTTGTTGAAAAAATTGTGCCGTATTTTTTTGCTGGTATATTCAAGGTATGTCGGACTTGAACGTTTCCTGTCACCTGTCGGGAGGATGTTTTTCATTGCTTCGACAAAGTGGGCTGACTTGACTTTAAGATCATGCAGCCGGGCTCCGGGGATCCGGGCTGCTTCAAAATCGATTTTTGGAAATAATTGTCTCAGGCATGCCATTGCCGCTTCCCTGCACAGCAGTTCAAAATCCGCACCTGTATAACCGTAAGACATTTTTGCCAGGAAACTCAGGTCGACATCGTTGGCCAGGGGCATTCCCCTGGTATGAACGCTGAGGATATCCAGACGGGCCTTTTCATTGGGAAAGCCGATTCTGATGTCCCGCTCAAACCGCCCGGAATGCCTTAACGACGGCAACACTGCATTGGGATCGGTGGCGGTACCAATGACCCTCACCCTGCATCTGTGGGGCAACCCGTCCAATAGGGCAGACACTCCGTTCACAATGCTCTTTTTGACCTGTTTTTCCCGGGAGACGTCCTGGTCTTCAAAAGCTGCAGCATCTATTTCATCGAGAAAAATAATGCCGGGTGTTTTATCGGCTGCCTGCTCTAAAAGGTGTCTCAGGCTGGCATGAATACAACCGGGGGTATTGATGAGTTCAGGAATACTAAGATAGGTAAAAAAGGCATTGGTTTCATTGGCGGCAGCTTTTGCCATCAATGCTTTGCCGCAGCCGGGGGGGCCATGGATGAGTAATCCTTTGGGGGGAATTACCCCCAACTGTTCAAATACCCGGGGATACTTTAGCGGGAGTTCGACCATTTCCCGGATTCTGAGGATCTCATTGTCAAGCCCGCCGATATCTTCGTAGCAGACCATTGAGGACATTGATTCCCACGCGCTTTCGGATTGCTCCAGTTCAATCCGGGTGGACGGGCTGATCGTTACAGCGCCATCCGGTATGGTCGAGATAATCTTGAAATCAATGGTTTGTGTACCAAACAGTTTGATTCTCAGAAGATTGTCCGTGAGAACGGGAATGCCTTTAAGCTGCTTCCGGATGTATCCCGGATCAAACGTGTCCGGAGGGAATGGAGGGGTGACGATAATCCCCCGGCTCAGGGGACTTTCGGAATCGGCGTTCCGGTGGCGGGCAACCGGGGTGATCATCAGGCTGCGGGCATCCCTGCACTTTACCGGGGTTATACTGATGTTTTCATCAATTCCGGCCCCGGCATTTTTTCTTAACATACCATCGATATGCGCCACGCCAGGCCTGCACTGCCCGGTGACCGGCAGAAGCCTTGCGACCGTTGAGCTGCCGGCATTTATTTTTACCACATCGCCTGGGGTTTTTCCCAGAGAACTTAACGCAGAAGAGGGGATGCGGATGACACCACGCCCGACATCGCCGGGGAGTGCCTTTTTCACTTTAAGGCAAAGCCTGTTTCCAGTCATGGATCAATTCCTGTCAATTTATTTTAAGATGCATCTGCAAGGTGTATCAGTATCCGGGTAAATCCCCCGGAATCGTTGCATAACGTTATTTTCCGGTGAAACCCGGGGCCGCTTCAAGGATTACCCGGCCAGATATGTTGCCCGGCATCGGGAACCTGTATCGGGTAGCGGGCCGCAGTATCTTTCTATCAGTCCGATCAATGCCTGCCTGATATTTGTTTTGTTTGAGCGGTTTCCCAGCCGGCTTGTTTCGGAAGAGAGGATATCCAGGCAAATTTGTATAAAGTAGACATCATTCCGGCTGACCTGCCGGTTCAACTCTTTTACCGTTTTGGCGATCTTCATGCCGGCTCTCACGGTCGGGGGAGATTCGGATACGCCGGACGCCCTCAGCTTCCTGACAAGAGTTACGATTCGCTCCGCATCCATAGGGTCCAGTCCGGACGCATTTTTAACAATACATGTTTCAGTTTCCTTGTCAAAAAAGTCCAGATCAAGGGTCAGCATTTTTTTTGTGAGCGTGTCGCAGATTCCGTATATATTGGCATGGGTTTCCGGGTTGCTTGTGAATATGGCGGTAAAGTTTTTATGGATATTGCCTTTCCTGTGATGATAAAAAGGGACGGCCAGCGTTCCCGGGTACTTTTCCTGGAGTATGGGGAGCAGGGCACGGATTGTTTTTCTGTCCTGGGTTGACCGCGGAAACTCATCATATACGAGTGTATACCCATACCTGCACGCAACGGATAGGCTGTTTTCCAGCCTGTTCCGGTCTCTTTGGTGAATCGTGCCGGATGACGCCGGGACAAAAACTGTATGCGTATTCCGGGGTAAGTATCCGGGCATACCGGCAATATTACCGGAGGAAAACAGGTCGTGGCTGTGTATCAGCATCAACGGGCGCCCTAATTTTGCGGCAATATCTATGGCCAGGCTGGTTTTGCCGGTTCCGGAAATACCCCGGAAGTGAAGGGGGAAGCCTGCTTTGATATATCCCAGTGCCCTGGTTGTTATACCTTTTATATAGTCGGTTTCGATAAATCCGGATATTGAAGGCAAGCAGGCCGATGGTATTTTCACAGGATCGCTCCGCATATCAGGCCTCTCTTAACTCCTCGGTTCTCCGGGCCCTGGCAGACCCGGATTCCAAAGGCATTTCCCAATGTATACAAACAGAACTCCTGATGATGTCGAACCGGTCAAGAAGGGAGAGAACGCCTTCGCATCCATCATGGTGGCCTGTCTTTACCGTTTTGATCACCGGTTCAATATCCCCGGGCTTGATCTGATCGGCATCACCTTTATCAATAAGCTTTCGCAGAGCGCTGCGGACTTCCTCAAAGCGGGAATGGTGCTGCTGCAGACGTGTGATCACATTTTGCTCTCTTCTTTTCTGCATGACCCGTATATCTTTCCTGATCAGGGTCAGGTACTGTTCCGACACGGGGGGCGTGTTACGGTGCATTCCCTTCAAGATGGTGATGATTTCCTGTTCATCCCTGTAAAAACGGATAAGCGCCTGCTTTACATGGGCCTCATTTTTACGGACGGTTGTGATGAGGTGTCTGAAGAACCGGTCAATATCATTTGGTTTTGGATGTGTCGATGCGGTCATTTTCAGCCGGATCAAGCCGGTCATCTGCTCAAGTTCATCACGGAAAACATGTATCATCTTGTTGGCCTCAAGCAATAACTTTTCAACAACGCTCAGCCGGAATTCATAAAAATCAATCATGGTGTTTACCGTGGGCGGCATATGTCTGTCTTTACGCATTGTATTCCTTAAATCCTCGGCAGGATATTTGATTCTCTTAAACAATCCGGCATGCCCGAAACGTATAAAAAGGATTTGTGCAACACCGGAAAACTCCTGAATACATTACATATAAAGGCCGCGTTGAAAGGGGAGAACAGGCTCTCCTGTTTTCGAGCAATCTTATTTCAGGATAAACGGCGTTTTTTGCATGACGAGATATCGCGATATGTTATATATCTCGTCAATTTTTATAGTAATTTAATGTAAAAGAATGTACGTGTCAATATTTAACATCTTTAATTTGTTTATAATATTGTTATTTTGATATCTTGGTTTTAAGCGATATATCGCGATGTTGCCGGTTTCTGTCTTAAATTGAAAAATATTTCCGGATTTTTCCGGAAAATACCGGTTTAAAAATTGCTTTTGATAATTTTGGAAATTGGCGTGGGTGATGGCCTATTTTGAGTAGATTATGATAATAAATCCTTATTAAAAAGAGCGTTACAGCTATAACGGGTAACGGATTCCATTATCTATACCGGTAACAAAAGATTTGGGTTTATTATGAAATCGTTTAATGCGAATTTTTTCTCTCAGAAAACGCAAAAATTAAAAAAAAATCCTGATTCAGGAAAGTGAAAGTTATGTTTATAGTACCTCTCAGATAATTAATATCCTTTATTAATAAGTACAAATCAACAAAAAATTTAGTTCCGATCTAAACCCTCCACCTCTGGTGGAGGACCCGGTGAGGTTCTACCGATCCGGCGTAAAATAGTATAGGCTCACCCTCCGGGAAAGCCCCGAAGGGCAGAATGGAGGATGAACCTATGCACGATTGGG
>JBAJNJ010000035.1:0-29977 GCA_036881925.1 Desulfobacter sp. | reverse complement strand
CGAATATGTTCTGCTCATGGATTGCGACCTGAGAGGGCCGTCCGTCCATCGGCTGTTCGGCCTGGACAATTCCCAGGGACTGAGCGACCATCTTTCTTCGGCCATCCCTTTGCATACTCTGCTGAAAAAAACTTTTATCGACAAGCTGACCATTCTGCCCGGCGGCACCATACCGCCGAATCCGTCCGAGCTTCTCTCTTCGGAACAGATGCGGGGACTGCTCAGCGAAGTAAAATCCAGGTACAGCGACCGGTATGTGATCATTGATACGCCGCCGCCCTATATCACCTCGGAAACCAATGCCATTGCCAGGGTGGTGGACGGAATCATTATTGTCGTGCGCCAGGGCAAGACCCGGATAAAGGAAGTCAGAGATATCGTTGATATTTACGGTGAGGACAAGATTCTCGGGGTCATCAAAAATTTCGCCCAGGTCGTGCCCTCAATGAGCTACCGGTATAAAAAATACGGGTATAAAAGGAGGTAGCGGTCCCGCAACACGATGTTACGGCTGTTAAAGCAATATTTCCCGATCCGGAATATCCTTTTTGTTCTGTTTGAGGGCATTATTATTTTTGGATCTGTGTTGCTGTCCGCCGTTATCCTGACCTTTTCAACCTCGTATCTGTTTGACGTGCTCCTGGTGCTGAGAATCGCCCTGGTGACGGCGATTTGCCAGATCTGCCTGTATTACAATGATCTGTACGACTTCAGCATTGCCTCCTCTTATTCCGAGATGGGGATCCGCCTGTTTCAGGCCCTGGGCATTACCTCCATTGCCTTGGCTTTTGTATATTTCTTTTTTCCCCTGGCCATTATCGACCAGGAGATATTTATTCTCAGCCTGTTGTTTCTCCTGGTATTTATTGTGGGATGGCGGATCGTCTACATTCATATCCTTCACCGGGGCATGTTCAATGAAAATATCATACTGCTCGGCTCGGGCGAACTGGCAAATGATATTTACACGGAAATTGCCCAGAATATTGACTGTGGATACACGGTGTCGGTGATGATACCGGATACTGCCCGGGATGCATATGCCATAGACATCGACCCTTCGGTGGACATACAGACATCCAAGGAAAACCTGCTGGCAACAGCCAGGAAATTCAACGTCAGGAAAATTGTTGTGGCCCTCAAGGAAATGCGGGGGAATTTTCCCACGGATGACCTGGTGGACTGCAGGACCGCGGGCATTGAAGTGATCAGCGGGAGCTGTTTTTATGAAACCCTGTCCGGCAAGGTGGTGGTCACGAAAATACCGCCGTCATGGCTGATCTTCTCGGACGGGTTCAAGAAGTCAAGGCTGAGCACCATATTCAAGCGGATGGAGGATGTGGTCTTGTCCGGCATACTCCTGGTCCTGCTTTTTCCACTCTTTCTGGTGGTTTCCCTGTTGATCAAGCTGGATTCCAGGGGGCCGCTGTTCTTTTCCCAGGACCGGGTGGGGCAGTATGGCAACGAGTACAACATGCGCAAATTCAGGTCCATGGTAGACAATGCGGAAAAAGAAACCGGTCCGGTCTGGGCCATGGACAACGACACAAGGATCACCCGGGTGGGAAAGGTGATCCGGAAATTCAGAATTGACGAACTGCCCCAATTGTGGGAAGTTCTCACAGGGAAGATGAGTCTTGTGGGACCCAGGCCGGAACGTGCGTTTTTTACCCGGGATCTGGAAAAAAACATTCCTTTTTACAGGCAGCGGTTTAACGTTAAACCCGGAATCACCGGATGGGCACAGATATCCTATGATTACGGGGCAACGGTTGAAGATGCAATTGAAAAACTCAACTACGACCTCTTCTATATTAAAAATATGTCCCTGACCCTGGATTGTGTCATTATTCTCAGGACCGTGAAAACCGTGCTGTTCGGTAAAGGTGCCAGGTAAAAAACAGTCCCGGCGCAGCAACGGAAAGGGACGGGAATGACGTATTGTAACGGAAAGATCTTTTGCCTGCCGGGCAGGAATCGAAAAGGCGGAGCTATGCAAGGAAAACGGTTTATATTTTTGGTCATCGCGGTGTCCGTGTTCATGTTGACGGTATCTGCATCCGGTGCGGATACCGGCGGGCAGGACGCAGATACATCCGGTGAAGCGAGTGATGTATCCAAAACAGATGTATCCCAAGCGTCTGTGGAAAAAGATTATAAAATTGGAATCGGCGATATCCTGAGCATCCAGACCTGGAAAGAGGAAGACCTTTCTTTTGATGCGGTCAGGGTCAGAAACGACGGCAAAATCACTTTCCCGCTTCTGGATGATATCCCGGCGGCAGGGATCACAACGGTCGCGTTGAAAAATACGATCCAGGAGAAACTGGAAGAGTTTGTGGAAGCCCCGTCCGTCACCGTTACCCTGGTGAACCCGGTGAGCCGGCAGTATTATATCCTGGGAGAGGTGCAGGAGGTCGGGGAATATCCCCTAATAAAGAAACTCACGGTAATCCAGGCGTTTGCCTTGGCTCAGGGGTTTACAGAATGGGCATCCAAGGATAATATCATTTTGTACCGCCGCAACGGCGACGAAGAGATCATGATCAAGATCGACTACGACGATATTGTCAAGGGACGTCTCAACAAGGATATTCTGCTCAAGGCCGACGACATCATTATCGTCCCCTGATCCGGGAAATGCATGATAACGCTTAATATACCGCATACATACAGGCGCCGGCTGCCGGCCCTGCTGGCTTGCATCATCGCAGCCATGGCCTTCGGAACGGTCTCCGCCCGGGTGGTGTACCAGATCATGCCGACCCTGACCATCAGTGAAGAGTACAGTGACAATTACCTGGACAGCGCCACGAATGAACAGGAGGAGTTCATCACATCCTACGCCCTTGGATTTTCCATGGGGATCATGGACATCAACAAACAGGTGTTTTTGAGCTATTCACCCACGTACAGGGATCACAAAAACCTGAACGACCGGGACCGGGTGGATCATATCGTTTCCGTGGACGGGGCATTCCGGCCGTCCAAGTATACGGAACTGGAAGCCAGTATTTATTATTCCGGCAATTCCGATGATTTCGACGGGGTCCAGCGGGAGAACAGGGCATTGCTCTCCGGAACAACCCAGATTAAAAAGCACACCGTCCTGACCTATTCCCATACCTACAGTGACAGGTTTGACGAGCAGCTTCGCACCGGGGATTTCAGAAACCATACGATCAATACGACAAGAGTGGGATTGTCGCATCAATACGGTAAAAAAGACACACTGGACCTGGACGTCACCTATGAAACAGATATTTATGACACCAGTGATGATGACGAATACGAAAAAATCGAGCCGGATGCCACGATCCGCCATTGGTTGAGCCCCCGCGACGGGATAGAGGCCAACCTGGGGTTTATGAAAAAAGACTTTGACGATGCAGCCAACGATATTGAGACCTACTCGGGGCACCTGCGCTATATCCGGAACGTATCCAAGACCCTGGACTGGTTTGCAAAATACCGCCACTCGTTTTCAGAGACACAGGAATATACTCATCATGTGTTTCATCCCTCGGTGGGCATTGACTGGGACATTACCGAAGATGCCGGTGTCAGCATCGGTGTGGGCGCGCTCTTTAATGCATGGAGCAATGAAAACAGTGATGATATTGACCCGTTTATCGAACTGGATGCCTTCCAACGGTTTGACTTCAGCCCCCGTACCTCACTGGTGCTCACAGGAGAGAGCGATTACAGCAATTCCAACGATGATGCGGCAAGCCTGGGGTACAATATTTCCTACAAGGCCGGTGCGGAGTTCAACCATCAACTCCTGAAAACCCTGTATTCGTCCGTATACGGCTCCTATCAGCGGATTGATTTCCGTGAAAGCGCTGTGGAAAGAACCGATGACACCGCCATTCTCGGAGCCGGGCTGCATTATACGCCCTTAAGATGGCTTCGCCTGAGCCTGAACTACAATTTTACCGATTACCGGACCACCTCCACCCGTGAGGATTACACGGAAAACCAGATCTATTTTTCCATCGGGTTCATACCGGAAAGACCCATCCGGTCGGACAAAGGCATCAGCCGGGATGCGTTTGACGACAGAGTTTTCAACCCAACGGATTATTTAAGCGAATAACATATGAATATCCATCTGATTGCGGCGGCACGCCCCAACTTCATGAAAGTCGCCCCCTTGTATCACGAACTGGAAAAACGGCCGGGGTTGACCCCCCGGATCATCCATACGGGACAGCACTATGATGTAAACATGTCCGATGTGTTTTTCAAGGATTTTAATTTGCCCGAGCCTTATATCCACCTGGGTGTAGGCAGCGGCACCCACGCCAGCCAGACCGGCCAGGTCATGATCGCCTATGAACAGGTGCTCATGGACGAAACACCCGATCTGGTGATTGTGGTCGGGGATGTCAACTCCACCATGGCGGCGACACTCAGCGCATCAAAGCTCGGCATTCCCGTGGCCCATCTTGAAGCAGGTCTCCGTTCGTTTGACCGGCGCATGCCCGAGGAAATCAACCGCATGGTTACGGATACGCTCGCGGATTACCTGTGGACCCCGTCCCGGGACGGAGATGAAAACCTGATCCGGGAAGGGGTGGATGCGGCAAAGATTTCATTTGTGGGCAACATCATGATTGACACCCTTGAACTGGTCCGTACAAAGATCGAATCCCTGGACGTGGCCTCGGAATTCGACCTGTCGGGGAAGCCTTACGGGCTGGTGACCCTGCATCGGCCGTCAAATGTGGATGACCCGGACACCCTTGCACTGCTGTGTTCCACCCTGGCCCGGATGTCATCGGACCTGCCCCTGGTCTTTCCCGTTCATCCCCGGACAAGGTCCCGGATCAGGGAGCACGGACTTGACGGCATTTTGGACGGCGCTTCCAACATTCACCTGGCTGATCCGCTCGGATATACAGCATTTATGAATCTTGTGATGAACGCCCGGGTCCTGGTCACCGACTCCGGGGGCATCCAGGAAGAGACCACTTATCTCGGCATTCCCTGCCTCACATTACGGGAAAATACGGAACGGCCCGTTACCGTGACACAGGGCACCAACCAATTGTGCAGAGTCCGCGACCTGGAAACCGCCGTGGATGATATTTTAAACGGTCGCTACAAAACGGGCAGCGTTCCCGAGCTTTGGGACGGGAATACTGCCGTGAGAATCGGCGATCTTATCCAAAATACAATACTCGTGTAGGGTGTTCAGCGTGTCTTTTTTCAGAACAGCAATTATTGTCGTGATCTTACTGGCAACCGCCGGCCTGACCCAGGTGGCCACCCGGTCCGAAAATATCCGGCCCAACCTGCCGTTTGACGCCTTTCCCCTTGATCTGGGGACCTGGAAAGGGGTCCGGTCTTCCCTGGATGACCGGGTGTTCAACATCCTGGGTGTCGAAGACTATGTGATGGCGGATTACAGAAACCTGGAAGGCCAGGGCGTAAATCTTTACGTGGGATTTTACCAGAGCCAGAGACAGGGAGACATCATTCATTCTCCGAAAAACTGCCTGCCCGGGGCAGGGTGGAAAATCGTTGATATCCGTGATGAATTGATCCATTTTAAGGGCCAGTCTGATCCCACACGGGTGGCCGGGCTGCTGCTGAAAAAAGGCGGAGCCAGCCAGGTGGCATTGTACTGGTACCAGTCCAGGGGCAGGATTATTGCCTCGGAATACTGGCAGAAAATCTGGCTGACAGTGGACGCCATTACAAAACAGCGCACCGACGGATCGTTTGTCCGGCTGATCGCGCCGGTGGTGGAGGATGAAACCCTGACCCTGGAACGGGTAAAGGATTTTGCAAAAAAGATCAAACCCTATCTGGATGCCCATATCCCCTCATAATATGAACGTAAACTTACCCATAAACGCCAGGCCTGCCACGATTGCCCAGATTATCCTGATTCTGGGCGGCTTCTGTTTTTTATATGCCCATGCGATTCAGACCCTGATATCGGACTGGTCCGTGGATCCGAATTTTTCACACGGATTCCTGATCCCGCCCATTGCCCTGTATATGGTCTGGGTCAATAAACACCGCCTGGCAAAACTCACACCCAAACCGTCAAACCAGGGGCTTGTCGTCATTGTTCTGGGCATGTTGATTCACCTGGCAGGACATGCCGGCGCAGAACTTTTTCTCATGCGGTTTTCCATGATCGTGACCCTGGCGGGCATTATTATTTTTCTGTTAGGCTGGCAGTTCCTCAAGGCCATGGCCATCCCGCTGGTTTACCTGATCATGATGATCCCCATTCCCGGTATTTTGTGGAATAAGATCGCCTTTCCTCTTCAGCTGTTTGCAGCCAAACTTTCGGGTGAACTCATTCAAATCATTCAAATTCCGGTGTTCCGGGAGGGCAATATCCTTCACTTGTCAAACACCTCGCTTGAAGTGGTGGATGCCTGTTCCGGATTACGGTCCCTGACCTCCCTGATTGCATTGACAAGTATTTTTGCCTATCTGGCCCCGTTTACAATCCTTAAAAAATGGATATTGTTCCTCTCAGCGGTTCCCATTGCCGTGGTGGTAAACGTGATCCGGTTAACGATCACGGCAGCCATGGCATACCATATCAGCCCGGATACGGCCCACGGCTTTCTTCACGACATGTCCGGGCTGATTATATTCGGCGGGGCCCTGGCACTGGTTTATCTTGTGTTTAACATTGAAATGGCGATCGAAAGGCATCAGAAAAGAAAATGAAACTCACCATTATCGGTACCGGCTATGTCGGACTTGTCACAGGGGCGTGCTTCTCGGAAATGGGAAGCCGCGTGACCTGTGTCGATATTGACCAAAAGAAAATAGATGATTTGAAACGAGGGATCCTTCCCATTTACGAACCCGGCCTTGAATCCATTGTCCTGGACAATTACAGGGAAGGGACCCTGGCATTCACCACTAGTCTTGAAGAGGCGGCCCGGGACTGCTCTGTTTTTTTTATTGCCGTGGGCACCCCGCCTGGGGAAGACGGGTCCGCCGACCTCCAGTACGTGCTCCAGGTGGCCCGGGATATCGGCCGGGTTATGAACGACTATGCTGTGATCGTGGATAAATCCACGGTTCCCGTGGGAACGGCGGACAAGGTCCGGGCCGTGATCCGGGAAGAGCTTGAGGCCCGGGGGGCGGATATTCCCTTTGATGTGGTCAGCAATCCCGAATTCCTCAAAGAAGGGGCGGCGGTCAATGATTTTCTCAAACCGGACCGTATTATCGTGGGCGCAGATTCGGAGCGTGCCGAAAAGCTGATGAGGCGGCTTTACGCGCCGTTTTCCAGGAACCGGGACAAGATCCTGTTCATGAATGTCCGGGATGCGGAAATGACAAAATACGCCGCCAATTCAATGCTGGCCACCAAGATTTCATTTATGAACGAAATCGCTAACCTCTGCGAGGCCCTTGGGGTGGATGTGGAAAATGTCAGGAAAGGCATTGGTTCCGACTCCAGGATCGGGTATTCGTTTATCTATCCGGGATGTGGCTACGGCGGCTCCTGTTTTCCCAAGGATGTCAAAGCGCTGGTGAAAACCGCCACCGAGGCCGGGATTGACCCCACAGTGCTGATGGCGGTGGAAGAGCGGAACTCCCGCCAGAAAAAAGTGCTTGGTGCCAAGATTGAAAAGCGGTTTGGCAAGGACCTGTCCGGCAAACGGTTCGGCCTCTGGGGCCTGGCCTTTAAGCCGGGAACGGACGATATGCGCGAAGCGTCGTCAATGGTTCTCATGGAAGCGCTTGTCAATGCCGGGGCACAGATCACGGCCTATGATCCCGTGGCCATGGAACAGGCGAAAAAAGAAATCCCCGCCTCGTGGAAACCTTTGGTTTCCATGGCAGATGACCAGTACCAGACCCTGGAAGAGGCAGATGCCTGCATTCTGGTGACCGAATGGAAAACCTTCCGCCAGCCGGATTTCAAGAAAATGAAAGCGCTGATGAAATCACCGGTGATCTTTGACGGCAGAAACCAGTATGACCCCGAGGAGGTGGCAGAGGCCGGGTTTGAATACCACGGTATCGGCAGGGAATTATAGTATACTGCTGACATTCGATGTTGAGGACTGGTTCCAGGTTGAAAATTTCAAATCCTCTATTTCCAGGGACACGTGGAATACCTGTGAACTAAGGGTCCGGGACAATAGCGTGAAAATCCTGGACCTCCTTGACGGATTCGGATTCAGGCCCAGGGCCACCTTTTTTGTCCTGGGATGGGTTGCCCGTCGTGTCCCGCAGCTTGTCAGGGAGATTGCATCCCGGGGCCATGAAGTGGCGTCACACGGATACAACCATGAACTCTGCCATTCAAGTCCCTCTGATGCACTGCTCAAGGACCTTGCATACAGCAAGTCCCTGCTGGAAGATATCCTGGGCGCAGAGGTCATTGGCTACAGGGCGCCCAGCTTTTCCATTTCCGGCCAGGCCCTTGGCCTTGTCAAAAGGGCGGGCTACCGCTATGACGCCAGTTTCAACTCCTTTGCCGGGCATGGCCGGTACGGACATCTTGACCTGTCAGAAGCCCCAAAACACCGGGGCATTTTCCGGGTGGCACCGGACTTTTTTGAAATTCCCGTATCCAACCTGAGCCTGGGCAACCGGGTGTTCCCCCTGGGCGGGGGAGGATATTTCAGGCTTTTTCCTTTTCAACTCTTCAAACATGGCATGAGCGCCGTGTTGAAAAAGGAGAAAGCCTTTGTTTTTTATGCCCATCCCTGGGAATTTGACCCGGGCCAGCCCCGGGTCCGCCAGGCCCCACCCGGGTTCAGGTTCAGGCATTATGTCAACCTGAACCGCATGGAAACGAAAATGAAAGCCTTGGTTGATAGGTTCTCCCATGCCACATTTTCAACCTGCCGGGCCCATATTGAAAACTTTCCAACCTGAGGATACGGCACCAGGCAATCAATACCGGAATGAGCGACGCACGCCAAATAAGAATTGAGCCGTTTACCACACACGATACTGGAGACTGGGACGCCTATGTCAACGGCCATCCCCGGGGCACCGTATTTCATCTGACCGCCTGGAAGCAGGTGGTGGAAAAAACCTTCGGCCATAACAGCCATTATTTCCTGGCCAGGTGCGGACAGGAAATCTCAGGTGTCTTTCCCGTGTTTGAAATCAAAAGCATGCTGTTCGGCCATTCCTTTATTTCCGTACCCTTTGCGGAAATCGGCGGTATCCTGGCGGATGATACGGCAGTCGCATCAGGGCTCCTGGAAACCGTCTCACTACTTTCCCAAAACCAACGTGCCGCCTGTGTTGAACTGCGCAACACCACTGCCATGCCGGCCCTGGGCACAAAAGACCTTTATTATAATTTCAGCAAAGAAATTTTTCCCGACCATGATGAAAATCTCAAGGCCATTCCCAGGAAATCCAGGGCCATGGTCAGAAAGGCCATAAAAAACGGCCTGGTTTCGGAAACCGGCCGTCACCTGCTGCCCGAATTTTACGATCTTCTGGCGGTCAATTTCCACCGTCTGGGAACCCCGGTATTCCCCAAACACCTGTTTGAGAGTTTGCTGGACGGGTTTGGTGCAAACGCCGGTATCCTTTTGGTGAGGACGCCCCATGGCGCACCTGCCGCCGGTGTGCTCTATCTTATGTACAAAAACCGGATGATGCCATATTATGCCGGGTCTGATTTTTCGTTCCGGCAAATGGGACCCAATGATTTCATGTATTGGGAACTGATGCGGCTGGCCGTGGAAAAAGGACTGCAGGTCTTTGATTACGGCAGGAGCAAAATCGGTACGGGATCTTTCCGTTTTAAAAAACACTGGGGGTTTGAACCCACTCCCCTGGCATACCAGTATGTTCTGAACCAGGGCCATGAGATGCCCAACCTGAGTCCGGCCAACCCCAAGTACCAGCGAAAAATAGAACTCTGGAAAAAAATGCCCCTTGGCCTGACCCGCATCATGGGGCCCTGGATTTCAAAATACCTGGCATGAAAAAACAGCAGATATTGTACTTATGCCACCGGATTCCCTATCCGCCCAACAAAGGGGATAAGATCCGCTCCTACAACCAGGTCCGGTTTCTGTCGGAACATGCAGATGTGGATCTGGTGACCCTGGCGGATGATCCCGGAGATTTTGCCCATGAATCTGTGCTGGCACAGATGTGCCGCCGGGTAAAGGTGTTTTCACTGAACCGGCACCTGGCAAAGATCAGGGGGATGTGGGAGCTTGCGGCGGGCCGGAGCATTTCCCAGGGGTACTTTTACCATCCCGGGTTTCAGCAGACCGTTGATGCCTGGGTATCGTCAAGTCCCTACGATGCCATTGTCTGCTTTTCATCTCCAATGGCCGGATACCTGTTAAAGGGAATGCCGGAATACCAGAAAGACTCACAAGACAGGAACCGGCAGCCAGCACAATTCGTCATGGATTTTTGCGACCTGGATTCCGATAAATGGCGGCAGTACGCCCGCCAGGCGTCATTTCCCATGAATCTTGTCTACAATGCAGAAGGAAAACGCCTGCTTGCGTTTGAAAAAAAGATCGCCAGGGCATTTGACCATTCCGTGTTTGTATCCCGGGCCGAAGCAGATCTGTTTATAAAGGCCTTTCCCGGGGCAGGGCAGGTGGGGGTGATTCCCAACGGAGTGGATTTTGACAGCTTCAGCCCGGATCGTGTCATGCCGGTTGAAACAACGGGCGCTCCCATGATGATGTTCCCCGGGGCCATGGATTATCATGCCAATGTGGAAGGGGTGTGCTGGTTTGTAAGGGAAATTTTTCCCCAGGTCCTGCAGCAGGTGCCTGACGCGGTGTTTTATATTGTGGGAAGCAATCCGGTTCAGAAGGTCAGGGACCTGGAGAAAACGCCCGGGGTTATTGTCACCGGGTTTGTGGCGGATATCCGGCAGTATTACAGGGCTGCCGATCTTTGTGTCATCCCCCTGACCATTGCCAGGGGGGTCCAGAACAAGGTGCTGGAAGCCATGGCCATGGAAAAGCCTGTGGTGAGCACATCCGTGGCAGTTCAGGGGATCAGTGCATCCCACGGCAGGGATCTGGTTGTGGCGGATGCACCCGGACAATTTGCCCGGGATACGGTCCGGCTGCTTCAGGACCGGGACCTTGCCGACGCCTATGGCCTTGCCGCCAGACGGTTTGTCAGAAACCACCATGACTGGGATCAGATTCTCAAAATGTTTTATGCCACGCTTTTTATGACCGGGGAAGGGAGTACAGATGAGATTCATCTTTAAAATGATCTGGAATCTTCTGGCAATATTCGGACTGTTCTGCCTGGCCGGCTTCATTGCCGGCGGGGTTTATTTTTATAAAGTCAAAGGCGGGGACGGATACCGGCAACTGGGGTCAAAGGTCCTGTCCAAAGCTGGTGTGAAATCCAAGGTGATCGGTAAAATTGTCCGACCCGCCCCTGTCGCGGCAAAACCGGACAACCTCATATTGCCGGACCCCGGCAGCCCGGACTGGCAGGGGCACGGCGCCCGCCCGGACCGGCAGCTGAGTCCTGTTGTCTATTTCAATGGGCACCAGCCCGTTCCCCTGAACTGGCACCGGTATGCCCGGATATCACCCATTACCATCCAGAAAAAAGAGCGCATCATCCGGGTGGACAGCCCCAAAGGTCTTCTTGAGGCCGTGGCATCGGCAAAACCGGGAGATGTGATCACCCTTGCCCCCGGCACCTATACGATCAGTGCCCGGAGCATTCCCCTTAAAAAGGGCGGCACGCCCGGGCTACCTGTCGTGGTCCGGGCCGCACAACTGGGAAGCGTTAAGATCCGCTTTGATACATTTGAAGGCTTTGTGGTGGATGCCCCGTTCTGGATATTTGAAAACCTTGAGATCCAGGGTGTGCGGGAGAACCATGACCAGGGCGAACATGCCTTTCACATCCTGGGCCGTGGCAAGGGGTTCGTGCTTAGAAACTGCAGGGTCCGGGAGTTCAATGCCATGATCAAGGCCAACGGCAGCCCCGGGGCGGACGGCCGGGTAACCTACCCGGACCATGCATTGATCGAGGATTCGAGTTTTTACAACACCCGCATTCGCAACACAGCAAAGGCCGTGACCTTTATTGATGTGGTGGCCGGCAACGGATGGATCATCCGGGGCAACCTGCTCTGTGATTTTGCCAAAGGCGGGGGCAACCAGATCAGTTACGCCGCCTTTATCAAGGGAAACGCCAGGGGCGGGGTGTTTGAAAACAATCTGGTCATCGGCGAATATTTTACCCGGGGCGGTGTCCGTGTAGGCCTTTCCTTCGGCGGCGGGGGCACAGGGGTTAAATATGCCAGGGACGCAGCCCTGCCGGCCGAGCATACAAACGGCATCATCAGGAACAATGTGATCATGTACTGCAATGACGTGGGCATTTACCTGAACAAGGCCGCCAACACCAAGATTTACAATAATACCTTGTACGGCACCATGGGCGTGGATATCCGGTTCGTCCAAAGCAGTGCGGTGCTGAAAAATAATTTATCCACCTCCCGGTTGAAAAACCGGGACGGCGGTACAAGCGTGCGCGAGAACAACCTGGTTTCCGACTTTTCCGGCTGGTTTGCCGCCCCCGGCACCATGGACTTCAGCCTGGCCGACGGCAGCAGGATTTTAAACAGTGCCGAATTATTGCCTGAGCTTTTTGAGGATTTTTGCGGCAATCCCAGGGAAAATATCCCGGATATGGGGGCCATGGAATATGAGCTTCCGGTATGCCGCCTGGTAGGTGCGCCGTGAAAATTCTGCATATCCTGGACCACAGCCTGCCCCTGCACAGCGGATACACGTTCCGGAGTCAGAATATTTTCAAATCCCAAAAAAACATGGGATTTGACCCGGTGGTGCTGACCTCTCCCAAGCATGAACAAAGTGCAGGACCTGAAGACAGCAGGGAAACCCGGATCAATGGGGTCCAATACTATCGTACAGGCAGCTCCCCGTCGTCCCGTCTTCCTTTCATGTCTGAACTCAAGCTGATGAACGCCCTGTATCGCCGGATACTGGCCGTGGCCGAGACCGAGACTCCGGATATCATCCATGCCCATTCCCCGGTCCTGAACGGGATTCCCGCACTCCGGGCAGGCCGGCGGCTCCGGATACCGGTGGTCTATGAGATCCGGGCGTTCTGGGAAGATGCCGCCGTGGACCACGGCACATACAGGGAACATTCATGGAAATACCGGTTGACCCAATGGATGGAGACCCGCGTCTGCACCGATGCGGACCATATTTGTATTTTGTGCAACGGATTGAAAAACGATCTGGTGTCCCGGGGGATTCCCGTGGAAAAGATCTCCCCGGTGTTTAACGGGATTCATCCCGATGAACTGACGCCTGGAACGCCGGATGCGGAGTTCACCGAATCCTGGGGCCTTGCGCATAAAAAAGTGCTCGGCTTTGTGGGCTCCTTTTACCGGTATGAGGGCCTGGATCTGCTGATCAGGGCATTTGCCGATATTGCGGACCAATGCCCTGACTGGCAGTTGCTCCTGGTGGGCGGCGGTGAAATGGCAGCGGAACTGGCAGACCTTGTCTCCGGCCTGGGGCTGGAGGACCGGGTCATCATGCCCGGGCGGATTCCCCATGAGCGGATTGCCGGTGTCTATGCCATGATTGATGTCCTGGCATATCCCCGCTATGCCATGCGGCTCACCGAACTGGTCACTCCCTTGAAACCCCTGGAAGCCATGGCCATGGGAAAGGTGCTGGTTGCGTCGGATGTGGGCGGACATCAGGAGCTGATCCGGGACGGCCATACCGGGATCCTGTTTGAAGCGGGCAGCAGGGACGCGCTGGCCGAAAAATTATTGATGCTGGCCGAGGACTCCGGACTGCGGGATGCCATGGGCCAGCAAGGGCTGGACTGGGTCCGGACCCACCATGCCTGGCAGCAGACTACCGCCGTATATAAGACCGTTTACGAACGTGTCCTGGGAAATTTGCCTTCTGCTTAACCGCTTATTCCCCATGATACCCCACTCACAACCGTTCATCATGTTAACTCCCGTGAAAGCAGAATAAACATCTCAAATGCTGTCGGAATTTAAAACCACCCTGAAGCACACCTCCATTTACGGGATGGGCAATATCCTGAAAAAAGGGGCGGCCTTTTTCATGATACCCGTATACACCCGTTTCCTGACCCCTTCCGAGTACGGCACCCTGGAGCTGCTCGAACTGGTCCTGGATGTGGTCACCCTGATGGTGGGCTTGCGTTTGGGAGAGGCGGTGATCCGGTATTACCACCATTACGAAACCCGGGAGGACAAAATGGCCGTGGTCAGCACCGGTTTCTTTTTTTGTGTGGGGATAACAGTACTGGCCGTGTTGATCTGCCAGGGATTTGCCTCTACGGTTTCCGGGATGGTATTCGGGGATACGGCACATACTGCCTATCTGCGCTGGATATTCATTTGCCTGGGGTGCCAACTTTTGTATCTGGTTCCCGAGGTGTTCCTGATCATAGAAAAGCGGTCCGTGACGTATTCCGGCCTTTCCCTTGCCGCATTCATCCTGGCCCTTTGCCTGAATATCCTGTTTCTGGTGGTACTGAAAATGGGGATCTGGGGGATGATTTACAGCATGGTCATCACAAAACTCACCTATATGGTACTGGTGTTCGGCTTTGTGCTGCCCCGACTGCCCCTGGCCTTTTCACTTTCCAAGCTCAGGCAGATGGTCCGGTTCGGCCTGCCCCTCCTGCCCGGGGTGCTGTCTCTGTTTGTCATCAATTTCTCAGACCGGTTTTTCATCCAGCAGTTCAGCGACAGCCATGACCTGGGGATTTATTCGTTGGGGTATAAATTCGGGATTCTCCTGGTGGTATTGATCACGGACCCTTTTTTCCGGATCTGGAACACCCAGCGCTATGAGATTGCCGCCCGGCCGGACGGGAGTGTTGTTATCGGGCAGTATTTTACCTATTATCTGGCAGCGCTTACCACACTGGCGCTGGGACTGTGCCTGTTTTCCGGGAGTATCATCTATTTCATGGCAGACCCCGGCTTTCACGCCTCTTCAGCCATTATCCCCTTAATCGCGGTCAGCTATGTCTTCCAGGGAATTGCAGGCTTTGCCACCGTTGGCATCATGGTGACTTATAAAACACGGTATATTCTGTTCGCGAACCTGGGAACGGCCGCAGTCAACATCGGGCTGAATGCATTTTTGATCCGGCACTGGGGCATTTACGGGGCTGCCGTGTCCACCATTGTCTCTTATGCGTTTTTGTTTGCGCTGGTGGCAATCCTGTCCCAGCGCCTGTACAGGATCCGTTTTGAATTCTTGCGGCTGGCCAAACTTGTGGGGTTTGCCGGGCTGGTGGCGGTCCTGGGGGCAAATATCCATGGGCCCGGCCTTTGGGACATTGGCGTGAAAGGAGCCGCGTTTCTGCTGTTTCCCCTGGGACTCTGGCTGGGCCGTTTTTTTACAAGAGAAGAGGTTGACCGCATAAAGACGGTGTTTTCCTGAATGGGTATCAAGCCTGCCTTATACATCCTTGCAATGATGTCCGCTGTGTTCGGATCTGTGGCCATCAATCCGGTCATCGGCCTGATCGGGTATCTGCTGTCCTACAATGTCAATCCCATGAGCTTCTGGTGGGGAAACATGGTACCCGCGTTTTTCCACCGGTACTCCATGATCTTTTCCGTGGCCATCATGGCCGGAATGGTGTTCCATTTCTCACGCCTCAGGTTCATGAAATGGTTTGAACCCCAGGAAATTCTGCTTATCCTGTACATCTGCATCATATGGATTTCCACATTTACGGGCGTTCAAACGGAGGCCCTGGGGTTTAATGTGATGAAAATGACAAAGGTCGCGACCATCCTGCTGCTGGCCTCCCATCTGGTAACGGACCTGAAATATTACAACTGGATGGTATGGGTGTATATTATTGCCGCCTTTATATCCGGGTTTGAGATCTCCTCGTCCACTACCGTCACCTATCACGGCGGCCGTCTGGATGTGGGCATCGGGGGATCGGATTTCAACGAGGGAAATTTTCTGGCAGCCCATTACCTCATGATTATGCCCTGGGTGGGCATCAAGGTATTGTCCGGATCATGGAAGGTAAAGGGATTTTGCCTGCTGACCACGGCGTTTGTGGTCAATACCCTGATTCTCATTGAGTCCAGGGGCTCTTTCCTGGCCATCGGGGCCGGGGTGATGATGACGATTCTCTGGAGCGGTCCCCGGTACCGGAAACCCATATTGATTTTATTGGCCGTGGGGGTGATCGGCTTTGCCGGACTTGCGGATTCCTCGTTCTGGGAGCGCATGCAAAGCATCCGGACCGACAAGGCCACCATGGACCAGTCCGCAAGCGGCCGGGTGGAGGCATGGAAAGCTGCATTGAATATGTTCGACGACCGTCCGTTCGGGGTGGGGGAGGGAAACTTCGTGCGGCTGGTGGGGGACTACAACCCCAGCATACCGGGCAAGGATACCCATAACACCTTTTTTAAATGCCTGGCGGAACTGGGCATCCAGGGTCTTGCCGTGCTCCTGCTCATGATCCAGAACGCCTTCAGGATCCTGTCGGGAATCAAAAAACAGTTGAACCCGAATGATCCCGTGGACCATGAGGTGCACCTCAACATTCTTGCCTTGCGAATCGCATTGATCATGTATCTTGTGACCACCATGTTTCTGACCCATACCTATGTGGAAGAATTTTACTGGCTGCTCATGTTCCCGGTGTTTTTGAAACGAAGCTTTGAAAATGAACAGTATAAACGACACCTTGCACGCAAGGATGCCGAATAAATGAAACCTGTGGGCGCACAAAAACAAGCGCTTCATATCATGCACGTACTCGGCAGTTTCGGGTATGGCGGGGCAGAAGCCGGTGTGGTTAAAATGATCAGGGGATTTCCCGCAGCCCGCATCAGGCATTCGGTGGTGAGTCTCACCCCGGACCTTTCCCTCAAGCCCGCGCTTCCCAGGGACACGTTCTGCCAGGCGCTTCCCATCCGGAAAAAAGACCGGACCGCGTTCTGGGCGCTTCGGTCCCTGTTTGTCCGGGAGCAAGTGGATATTGCCCATGTCAACAACATGGGGCCCTGGTTTGATACCGCCCTTGGCGCACGGCTTGCGGGCTGCAAATGTATTGAAACCTTTCACGGGGTTGAGCATCCCGGTATGCGGCTTTCCCTGGCCAAAACCGTCCAGGCCCGGATGAGTGCCGGGCTTACCCATGCAATCACAGCCGTATCCGGACCGGCCGCCCAATTGTTTTCCGGACTGACCGGCATTCCGGGGAAGCAGGTGGCTGTGATTCTCAACGGCATTGATACCCGCACGTACTCCCCGGCAGGCCGGGTGGAAAAAGAACGGCTTAAAAACGCCTTTTCCCTTCCCGGGGATATGCTTCTTATGGGGTGTGTGGCTGCCCTGCGAAGGGTAAAGAACCATGACGGGCTGATCCGGGCGTTTGGGAAGGTTGTCCGCCAGGGGATCAATGCCTGTCTTATCCTTGTGGGTGACGGGCCCCTGAAAAAAGAACTGGAACACCTGGCAGAAAAACAAGGGCTGGGTTCCCGGGTGCTGTTTTACGGGAAAACCGATGAAGTCCCCGGGATTCTCAAATGCCTTGATCTTTTTGTCCTGAACTCACGAACCGAAGGCATGAGCTATGCCCTGCTTGAAGCCATGGCCGCCGGCCTGCCGGTGGTTGCAACCCGGGTGGGGGGCAACCCGGTCCTGGTTGACGACGGAACCACGGGATATCTGGTCCGGGATGGGGAGGAACAGGAAATGGCCGGCACCATGGCAGCGCTTCTGGAGGAGCCGGACAGGAGACGACGGTTCGGGGAAAATGCCCGGGCAAAAATTTTATCCGAATATTCAATGGACACAATGCTGGACCAATACCTGGCACTTTACCAAAATTTATGAAAGTCCTTGTCTACACCTCCCTTTTTCCAAATAATTTACAGCCCTGGTTCGGGGTGTTTATCAAACAGCGAATGGCGCATTTTGCCGGCCGCCGGAACTGTGAGATCCGGGTCGTGGCCCCGGTGCCTTACGCTCCGCCCGTGAAGGCCTTGGGAGAGCGGTGGTATACATTCTCAAAGATCGCGCCATATGAAGTCATTGACGGCATTGAGGTATATCATCCCAGATATTTTCTGGTTCCCAAAATCAGCATGCCTTTTCATGGATTATTTCAGTTCCTTTGGACGCTGGGCAGGTTGAAAAAGATCCGTGAATCTTTTGATTTTGATCTCATTGATGCCCATTACATCTATCCCGACGGCTTTGCCGCGGTATTGGCGGCAAAGGTGCTTGGCGTGCCTGTGGTATTGTCCGCCCGGGGATCGGATATTCATGAATTTCCCCGGTATAAAACCATCCGCCCGCTGGTCCGGTTCGCCCTCAGGCATGCCGATCATCTCATTTCGGTGTCGGATGCGCTCAGGCAGGAAATGGAAAGCCTGGAAAATATTTCAGGCAAAACCCATGTGATTCCCAACGGGGTGGACCCGGCCCTGTTTTTTCCCATGGACAGGGCTGCGGCCAGGAAAAAACTGGGTTTGTCGACGGAATCCAGGATCATCCTGTCTGTGGGAAACCTGATCCCGCTCAAAGGGTTTCACCTTGTGATCAAAAGCCTGCCGCGCCTGATGGCATCAGATCAGCGGCTCGAATATATCGTCATCGGCAGGGGCGACTTCAGGAACGCCCTGGAAGCCCAGGTAAGGGACATGGGGCTTGAGCGCCGGGTGAAATTTACAGGCGTCATACCCCATAGCGATCTCAACACCTGGTACAATGCCGCTGATGTGTTCTGCCTGGCCAGTGAGCGGGAAGGGTGGGCAAATGTGATCATGGAATCCCTTGCCTGCGGCACCCCGGTTGTGGCCACAAATGTGTACGGCGCCCCTGAAGCCATTACATCGGATGACTTGGGCATCCTGGTGGAAAGGACCCCGGAGGCCATGGGCAACGGGTTGCAAACCGCCCTGGAGCGCAACTGGGACCGGGAGACGATCGTGTCCCATGCCGGGCAGTTTTCCTGGGACAGGGCGGCATCCGAACTGGAAGCTATTTTTTCCAAACTCATATGAACTTTACAAAACCCATGCATTAGGATGATCCATGTGCGGAATCTGCGGCATTTTTGATATTAACGGCGGGCCCGTGGACAAGGCGGTAATTGTCCGGATGAATTCAGCCCTGGTTCACCGGGGCCCGGACGATGAGGGGTATCATATCGAAGGACCTGTGGGGCTGGGCCACAGGCGGCTGAGCATCATTGACCTTCACGCGGGCAGTCAGCCCATTTATTCCGAGGACCGCCGCATGGCCATTGTGTTCAACGGGGAGATCTACAATTTTAAGCAGATCCGGGATCTGCTGATCCGTAAAGGCCATGTATTCCGGACCGCCACGGACACGGAGGTCATTGTCCATGCCTATGAAGAGTGGGGGGCGGACTGCCTTGACAGGCTGCGGGGAATGTTTGCCTTTGCCATATGGGACCGGAAAGAACAGACGCTTTTCCTGGCCCGGGACCGCCTGGGCATCAAACCGCTGTATTATGCCCTTGACGGCGGCAGGTTTGTATTTGCCTCTGAAACCAAAGCCATCCTGGCAAGCGGCTGTATTCCCAGGGAATTGGACTACCAGGCCCTTTCCGATTACCTCTCCCTGGGATATGTGCCCGCCCCCAAATCCATTTTCAGGCAGATCCGCAAACTTCCCCCGGCCCATTACTGCATCCGCTCCCGGAACAGCCAGAAAACAACAAGATACTGGGACATTGATTTTACCCCGGACCTTGACACCGGCGAGGCCGGCTTTTGCCGCCAACTCCTTGAAAAATTAGAAGAAGCGGTCAAGATCCGGCTGATGAGTGACGTGCCCCTTGGCGCATTCCTCAGCGGGGGCGTGGATTCCGGTATGGTGGTGGCCCTGATGGCAAAGGCCATGCAGGAGCCTGTGCGCACCAATACCATCGGGTTCAGCCACGAGGCATACAATGAGATCGTATATGCCCGAGAAACATCAGCCCTTTTTCATACGGACCAGAGTGAAGAGATCGTCACCCCGGATATTCTGGATACCGTGGATAAACTGGCCCGGGTCTATGACGAACCCTTTGCCGACTCGTCGTCAATTCCCACCTATTTTGTATCCCGGATGGCAAGAAAACGCGTCACAGTGGCCCTGTCCGGTGACGGCGGGGACGAGAACTTTGCGGGATACCGGCGGTATTATTTTGATCTTCTTGAAAACCGGGTTCGCAATGTCGTGCCCGGCCCTGTCCGGCAGCATCTCATCGGCCCGCTGGCCTCGGTTTACCCCAAAGCGGACCGCCTGCCCCAGTTTCTCAGGGCCAAGACCCTTTTGACCAACCTGTCCAAAGATCCGGTGGAAGGGTATTTCAACTCCATGTCCCTGGTGCTGCCCGGGATGAAATCCAGCCTGGTATCCCCGGACCTGGACCGTATGCTGGATGGGTATGATTCAAGCCTTGTATTCCGGGAACATTACGACCAATGCAATGCCAAAGACCCGCTTTCCAGAATCCAGTATATCGATTTCAACACCTATCTGCCCGAAGACATCCTGACCAAGGTGGACCGGGCCAGTATGGCCGTCTCCCTGGAGGTCAGGGTACCGGTCCTGGATCATGAACTGGTGGAGCTGGCGGCCAGGATTCCGCCACACTTTAAAATCAGGGGACGCACCTCAAAGTATATTTTTAAAAAAACAGCGGAACACCTGCTTCCCGGGCAGATCCTGAACCGGAAAAAGATGGGGTTCTGCCTGCCGGTCAACGAGTGGCTCAAAACCGAACTCCGGCCCCTGGTCCACGATACCCTCCTGGGCAGCAGGTGCAGACAGCGCGGATTTTTCAACCCGGATGTGGTTGAGCACATGTGGCGCCAGCACCTGACCGGGGAAAAAAATAATTTTCAACCCCTGTGGACCCTCCTGGGGTTTGAACTCTGGGCTGAAAAGTACCTCTGACAACCGCTGCTTTTGCGGTCATTTTTAAAGCCCCGGGTGAACGGTTTTTCCGTTTGCCCGGGGCTTTTTTATTGAACTTAACTCCATGAATAATATGAAAGCTTTTTTCATGGTTGTTTTTGATCTTTTTGTTATAACGGTTCTCAAAATTCCATTCCGATTCAATTTTTAACTTAGGTGGTTGCACAGCAAATGACGCTTAAGCTTTCAGCATTTTTACTGAATCGGTATTCTTATCTGCGTTTTTCAGCAGCCGGACGGTATCTGTCGTATTTCAGGCATATGACGGACTTGAGAACGCGCGGATGATGTTCTTCAGGTGGCTGATTTCATTTCCCAGCGGATTCAGG
The DNA here is from genome assembly GCA_036881925.1 of Desulfobacter sp. Lineage (GTDB taxonomy): Bacteria > Desulfobacterota > Desulfobacteria > Desulfobacterales > Desulfobacteraceae > Desulfobacter. Next base: position 8,667 of record JBAJNJ010000035.1, on the reverse strand, counting down.
ACGTGAAAACTCCTGGATCCGGACCCGGGCGCCAGGTTGGATTTGACAAAGGTGGCCAGTGTCCCTGACGGGCCAAGGTCTATATAATCGTAACTCCCTTGGGCTTCCATGCGCTGAACGGTATCCATGAACCGGATCGGTTTCCTGATGACGTCCCACATAAAGTTGCCGGTAAAGGTCTGTTTGATCCGGCAGGCTGTACACGACATCACGGGAATGATGTTGTCGGCAAATACAATCCCGTCTATTTTTTCTTTGCATCCCGCCTCTACTATATCCATCAGGGACGAATGGAATGGATTTTTTACAGGAAGGAGCTGGCAGTAAATCTCTTTTTGGTCTAAATGGCGGATGATGCCGGCTTTAATGGATTCCGGAACGGTAATGACGAAGTGCCGGTCAAAATTCACGGCTGCAATCTCGGTATACCGTTTCAAAAGCGGATCTTCATGCCAGATTCCGGGAGGGGCAAGGACACTGATCATGCTGCCGCCGGGACAATGATCCCGGACATTTGTCATGGACGCACAAAGGGCGTAAATCATGTTTTCGCGGTTTGCGGGATTGGACAGGGCTGTGGAAATAAATTCTCCCAGGCTGACCCCCAGCAACAGGTCGGGTTCCCCGATTTCCGCTGTGACCACCTGGTAGATGGCATCTTCCACCATAAAAAGACAGAGACTGCTCAACAGAAGATCGTCAAACGGCTCAGATTTGGCATAGGCGTTGTCATACAGGGTATCAAGGGCGGACACCCCGAGTTCCCGTTTAAAAAAACGGTTTGTCTGCCGCATATGTTCCCTGAAAGGGGCGTGGGTCAGGTAGAGTTTTTTGCCCATCTGGTAATACTGGGAGCCCTGGCCTGAAAACATAAAGACTTTTTTGTTCATTTTTTCTCCGTTCCGGAATCATAAAACGGTAAAGATGAATGCCTTGACCGGATCTGCTGACAACGCTTTGCCGGTATGGGGCCATATGCGTAGCACCCGCCATGGGCGGACATTCCGCTGTCCAATGATATGGTCGCAAAGGCGCCTGTGAAAAAGAAAGTGATTACAAGGGGTTGGGGCGCCTGCGTTCCGATTTGTACTGCTTTGATTCTTCGGACCCTGAATACGTTCCGCCATTTTATAATGGAATGGTAAAAAAGCAACCTCTTCTTTGCCAAACGGTATTTTCCTGTGATGGTCAACTCCAGGATTTTTTGCGCTTGTTCCGTGTATGTTCCGGGCACGCCCGGCCGGGCAGAAGCAAAATCATGCGTTTTTTTCCTGTCTGATCATTCAAGCGGTTTTGATAAAAGTGTTATTGTTATTTTTGATATAAAACGAAGTTTTTTATTTAAAAAATTGATTTTACCTTGTTTTTTAAAATTATCTTGACTATATCCTAAACATCGGGGGGGTTCTCAACGGTATGGTTATTTGAAACCTCTTCTTGCCTTTCAAATAATTCTCGTCTTATCCGAATGACACCTGTTCATGAGATTCTCAAATCATAATTTCTTATTTCAAGGGGTATATCTATGAAAACGGACTTCAGAAAATTCTGTATTGCAATTGCATTTACGATGGTGTTTGCATCACTCTGCGCTGCTGGAGAAAGCGCCGTTTCCGCCGACTTCAGTGACACACAGGAAACAGTTGCCGTGCTGGGCGGGGTAACGGATTTCGGGGAGGCACTAACCGGGGGGCGCCGGGTCATATGGCAGGACGCTGAAACCCCGCCGCCCTGGCTGGTATATATCAATGGCACCACAGAGTTGTCCGAAACGGACAAGCAATGGGTTGCGGCGGCAATGCAGGCCGGATCCGCTGTTATCCTGGATAACACAGCCGGGTATTCCAGGGAAGATGCCGAGCGCAGCTCGGTGAATGTGCTTGGTGTGGGATTTCTTGCTCCCGTGGTCATTGCCTACAGCAAGGACGGGAAAATGAGATTCACTCCCATTGATGGCATAGACGCATCAGGGGGGCTGGATGAGGCTGCCGGCCCGGGGGAAGACATTGCCGGCATGCTCGGGTATGCCGAAACCGTACTTGATGACTATAATCTTTACAAGAACCGGCCCCTGGCTCTGGCTGCTGCATCACCGGCACCGCGTGCCGCCACAGGAACGCCGTACCGCCCCGAGTATGCGTTTACAGTTGATTTCAACTATAACAACAGGGCCTGCGTCCTTCACAGGAAACTGGACGGTTATTCGTTCGGTTCCGAAACCTGGGACCCGTGTTCGGGCAGTGCCAGCATCAATCTGGTGTTCAGTGTGGACCTGATCCGTTCTGTGCCGGGGTATACAGCCGTGGGCCAGACAGAGGACAACAAATATGTCCGGATCTCACTGGACAACGACAACGGTGCAGGCGCCGGTTTTTTTCTCAAACAGGACCTGATCCAGGAGCATACCTGGTTTCAGTCATGGGCCCACAGAGATGAATGGTTCGGACCGTTTGCAGACAATTATGAAATCGAGGTCTATCCTTCAACCAACACCGGCTCCGTTACATTGTTGAAACACCTTCCCTTTAACGTGAACCCGAAAACCGATTACCGGGAAGTCACCGGGTTCAATGTGGGCATGGGCGTGAAAGGCACGGCTGAAGTCGGGAAGGAAGGGCCGAAAGTCGGTGGGGAAGTCTCGGCAGAATTCGGGTACAACTCATCCCGGTGGGTCTCTTTCAGCACCCATGAATACAGCGTTGTCAATTCCACCAATAACCTGAAAGGATCATGGAAATGGGACCGGAAGTATGATGCCAATCATTGCGACTGGCTCACCTCCAGGGACCTGGGCACCTCCTGTTATTTTACACGCCCGCTCTGGGGATCGGACTGGGTAACCAAAAAATCAGCGTTCAACGGCATCAGCCACTCCAATTATACGCCGGGCATGAGTGTGACCTACAAGGCGCCCGCCGCCAAAACCGGCACCACCCGGTTTGATATGGAAGCTGCCGTCAAGGTCATGGGGCTGGGAGGAAAAGTGATCCCGAGCCCCTTGTACTGGGTGGCCAGCCATGTGGCCACGACGTATAACACCATCAGCGGATTAAGAACGGTGACCGTGGATTGGGACCACCCGGTGTTTGAACCCGAAGCCCATGTCCGGATCCATTCCCTGGGCCACAACAATGCCTGCCTGGAGCCCAACGGGAGCAGCAGTGGTGCCAATGTGGGGTGGAATTCCTGCTGGGATGTGAACCAGCAATTGTGGGGACTGGACGCCGATGACAGGTATAAATCCAGAAAAGCCCCCAACCGCTGCCTGGCAGTAGAAAGCAACCTCAATGTTTCCATCCGTGCCTGCGACAACAGCCAGAACCAGAAATGGCGCTGGGACGGGGATCAATTGCTCTCAAACTATGTTGACGGTACAGGGAATACATATGCACTCTTCCGCGATACTGCCAGCAATGCCGTGGTAAAACCCCAGGCAACCGGCAATGATTTTCGCTGGAAACCCTATCTGCAAAAACCCTTTTTAAACTAAGTTCCATTCACGGTATGGCCCGCCGTCCCCGGTCGGTGGGCCTGCTTTGGATGACAAAATCCCCACAAATTGTGGGGATCTTGTTTTCAATGCCAGGGCCTGGGATCCAGACTCCCGAGCAGCCTGCCGGTGAAGATATGGCAGGGGCGTCCGGCAGGCCCTACTGTTACCAGTTTCTTGACAGCAAGGCGTTTTTAAGGCCGTGCAGGGCCACATCATCGGGCAGGTTCTGCAGGTAATTTCTCAGGGTAGTGTAGACATTGTTGCCTGTTACATTTGCCGCGCCCGGCACCTGGGTTTCCACATTTCCCCGGGTCACATGATAGACCTGGCCGACATGCGTGCCTGACAGGTGCTTGACATAATAGGCCACGTCAAACCGGTTGCAATCCTCCTTGAGTGACTGGCGAAAGCTGTTCCGGTTGGCCCCCACCACATGGAAGCTGTTCTTCATGGTGCCGGTACGGGTGTAATGGCGCATTACGCCAAGCTGCTGTCCCGTTGCCAGGGCATGGATCCGGGCCTTACCCCGGGCCAGGAGAGCGGCGGTGGACAACAGGTCGGCCTGGGGAACCCGGTCCCGCATGGTTTTGTAAAAATCCACAAAGCCCGAACTGAAACGCTCGGCAAAATACGACTGCTGGTGTACGAAATACACCCCGTTATTCCGCCGGGGAAGGTTATCGGTGCGCACGGTCTGCTGGTTGTTGTTGATCTGGGTGCAGGAGACCATCAGGCTGTTCCCGATGGTCCTATACTGCCAGTGGCCCTCCTCAGGAATTTCCGTTGAATTGGTGATACCGTTGGTAATATCGGTATTGGCCAGGCGCTGGTAGAGCTGGTCCGGTGCTGTCTGGTTCAGGATGTGGTTCCTCACGCCGATTTCAAGGTCCGTGAGGTGGGGCAGGCAGTGCCGGGTGCCGTTCTGGAGCGCACGCTGGCAAAGCATGATATTGCCCTGGTGCTGGTCTGATATGCCGAACATGGTGCATATTCCGGCATATACCCCCACCAGCCAGGCATACCGCCTCATATGCTTTTCCGAGTGATGGCTGAAATCGGTTTTAAGAAACTGGATAAACCCGTAATCCCCACAGGAGAGAAACTTGTACATGGGAATAAAATACCCATGGACGCCCTGGGGAGTGCTGGCCCCGTTATAATAGGTGTTGAACAGCCGGGCAATGGTCTGGGTGGCGGGAAAGTTGCCCGTGTTATGGGCAGATCCCACCAGGACTTCGTCAATCCGGGTATCCCGGGGCTTGTACACGACCTTTCCGCCCTGGTATTTGAGGATCAGCACCATCTGGGTCCCGTGATGGGGATCGCTGCCGGTAAATGAAATCCCGATCAGGCTCTGGAATCCCGCGTTCGCACTGAGCAGCCCCCTGGTCTGGATATCGGCGGCCGATGCATTGAGCCGGGTTTTCAGGTCTTTCATGAAATACATGAAATTTTCCCGCAAAAGGATCATCCTGGATTTGGTGACATATTCATCTTCGGATTCGTTCATTGGAACGGCAAAAAGATTCTGCCGGCCCAGGTCACCGTACTGGTTTGAGACAAATCCATTGTAAGCCTGTACGGCCTGGGCTTCGTTCTGGCGTGTGGGCCGGGGTCTTAATTCATCCGCTTTTTTCCCAAGATAGGGCGTGATAAACCGCATCAGGCAACGCTGGTAAAACCCGGTAACCGCGTCTTCCGCAACGGCTGCAGAAGCTCCCAGGGCACGGACCCGCTGCAGCACCCAGGTCAGGTCCGGTTCATAAAACGCCACCAATGCAGACCTGTGGTTTTCTCCGCTGTTGTCCACAAGGCTCAGTTTGATTTTTTTCAGCCGGGTTGTCAGGGCTCTGGACAGGGTTTCATTGTGGGCGGCAAGGTTGCCGATCCCCAGTTCATTGTCATACGCCAATAGATCCTCCTTCCATACATCGAGCCGGGTCGCCTGTGTCAGATGCGCCCCGGGTAAATAAACAGACAGGCGCGTCACAAGACAGAGTGCGCCAAAATGGTGAAAACTTTACCCGGAACCATTTGAAAAGACAAGGATAAATGGCGCAGAAGTTTCCTGGCGGGGACGTTTCAAAATTTTTCGGGCAGGTTTGCCGGCCGGACGGAATACCCTCTTGCTTTTGGCCCCGGGCGGCTGGTACACATGAATATCATGGAAAAACATCTCAGGATCATCAGGCACCTGGCCGGATATTTTATCGGAACGGCTGTTTTTATTTTCCTTATTCCCCTGGGGTTCTGGTGGCTGTCTTTAAGCAGATACCCTGTTTTCAGGATTCAGGTGATCCCGGATGATGGTCTTCGTTTGATGGTATCACTTCTTATCTTTGTGCCGGGGATGATTTTTGTCGTCTGGTCAAACCTGTATTTGCTGGTGCAGGGTAAAGAGGGCCCGGTGGATGCCGCCGGGATACGGATCAGCCCCCGGACCAAAAAACTGGTCAGGCAAGGGCCTTATAAACTCACAAGAAATCCAATGGTGTTTGGGATACAGACGGTTTACATTTCCGTGTCTGTTTTTTTGAATTCACTGGGGTGTCTGGGAATATCCCTTCTCTTTTTCCATATCATTGTCAGGTATGTGGTTGCTGCAGAAGAAGTACGGTTATTCAATGATTTCGGCAGCGCGTACCTGCGGTATAAGGAAAAAACGCCCAGGATCATGCCGCTATCCGGCCAGTTGCTGAAAAAACTGGCAGAAAAATTCAGGCCCAGAGCCGGCAAATAAGTCTGAACGCGTTTACCCGGGTTGTCCGTTGGGCAGCGGCAACATTCCTGTGCGCATGGATTATAATTTCAGAAGCAGGACCCTGGAGTTCCGTTGGGGGTCATAGGTTTTTTTCCGGGATTTGGGAAGATCATCCGGACTGGCCCAGACAAACCCGAATTCAAAAAACCAGTCCGCCGCCTGGGTGGTGAGGAGAAACAGGTGCGTGACCTGTTTTTCCCGGGCCGCCTGGATCAGGTACTGGACCAGGCCGTGGCCGATGCCTTTGGATTTATACGTGTGGTTGACGGCAATGGCCCCGATTTCCGCCCAGCCGTCCCCTAGGTCGTAAAGCGCCCCGCATCCGTAAACCGCATGGTCCACCGCATAGATATGGTAGGCATTGATCCGGTTTTTTATATCTGCGGTTGTCCGCACCACCAGGTTGCCTTTTTTAACGTACACGTCCAGAAGATGAAGGATTTCCGGGACATCCTCAAGGGTGGCCTGGCGAATATGGGCATATTGGTTGCCGTAGATGAGCGTTCCGCCGCCAATGGTGGAGAAAACCTCCTGGAGAAGCCGGCCCTCGCGCCGCCCGTCAATGATATGGACCCTATTGACCCCTTTGGGCCGGTCAATGACGGTTCTGGAATATTCCAGCAGGGTCTGGTTACCAAAACCCAAGTGTTCCCTGTTCCGGGTGAGCATGAAATCCACATGGCTGATGTCCATATTGGAAAATATTTGTCCGTTGGGATGGACCTGGCTGCCCGGCGGCAGTTCAATACCCGTGGCCGGAATTGCATCCTGGGCCCGGATAAAGAACAGTTTTTCAATGTCCAGATCCAGGCAGACCTGGCGGGCGATCTGGTCCGAGTTCAGGTTATAGCAATCCCCGGTGGCATTCATCCCGATATTGTAGAGCACCGGGATAAAATTCTGGGCCATGAGTTTGTGTACAATATCGGACTGGACCCGTTCCACCTGGCCGGTGTACTGGTAGTCGACCCCCTTGCTGACCCCCAGGGACCTGGCCCGGGTCCAGTTGCCCATGATGCCGTTGGCATTGCCGGCGGACAAGTGGGAAATAATGGTCTGAACCACTTCCATAGCCGCCAGTTTGATATGTGGCAGAGCGGATTTCGGCGTGATCCGGATGCCCTTGACCATGCGGGTGTGAACCTTGGCCTTGGCAAGGTGTTTTTCAATGGTGGCCCGGGTGCCGGTCACGATGATCAGGTTGATGCCGATGTCGTGCAGTTGCACGATGTCTTTCATGAGCAGTGGAAAGAGAGGGTGGCCGATCAGGGCGTCTTCGATTTTAAGTACAAATGTTTTTCCCCTGTACCGGCGGATATAGTCAAAGACTTCCCGGATCGTGCTCACACTGGCGCGGTCCGCATAGCGTTGTGGCAGTTGCGTATTCATAACAGGGCATTGTACTTAAAAACGCTGCGCATTTCAATGCCGGTGTTGTACATCCCAAGGCAATCGCAAGTTCGCTTTGGCAGGTAATCTTAAGGTCGTTAAATTTTTAAAAGCGGCACTTTATATTCCATACCCCAAATTTTTTAGCAGGGAGGAGTATAACCACTAAAGTATCCTCATTTTCATGCCGATTGTTCATATTAAATTCGCAGTTCTCTTTTTACATATTTCAAGAACTCTCAGCATGGGGAGGCTCTATAATGATGATTTCAGAAAATCAACCCGACACCATATCCGTTCCATTTTCTCCTCTGGACAAAAAACAATCCATTGTTTCCGTAAATGTCCAGGGAAGCACGGGCAGCAGCTCCGAAAATAAGGTATCCACAAATTCAAAATTTGCTTATACCGTTAATATTTCTCAAGAAGCTAAGGAGCTTCAGACCCAGGAAAAAGGTGAGGTTGAGAACGGCGAGGCTGAAAAAGAAGCCAAAGGCGAAAGCCCGGAAGAGATTTCACTTATGGATGAAACCTCCGGAGAAACCCTTTCTGAAATTGATGAACAAATAAAACGGATTCAAGAAAAGATCAAGGAAATCAAAGAGGAGATTGCAGAGCTGGCAGACGATGATTCCGAAGAAGCCCAACAACTGCTTAGAAGCTTGGAAACCCAGTTGTTTGAACTGACAAACCAATTGATGTCCTTATTAGAACAGAAAATGGGATCCGGTTAATTTTTGTTCATACAGGGCCAGGTATAAATAATGTATGAATCTTTGGACTTCGCTTAACAGTTTTGTTAATAATTTTTAACTGTTAGAAAAGGAGGCCCTAAGATGAACAAACAAGCACAAAGAGATATTTCTCGAAAGCTCAAAGTCCTGAACGGTAATCATCCCATTTTTAGCAGGTCTCAAAAGTAGAGTCTATGCGGCCATATTTATCTTTTGTTTTGGCGTAATTCCACCAATACCCATGTTGGGTCGTTCGTTATTATATTCCCAAAGCCATTTTGTAGCACAAT
>JBAJNJ010000034.1:0-38602 GCA_036881925.1 Desulfobacter sp. | reverse complement strand
TGCCTCATGGAAATAAACGGCAGGCCTTACCAGCAGGCATGCATGATTATGGTGGAAGAGGGCATGACCGTTAAAAAACAGCAGATCAGGGGAGGGGTGTGATGCCGAACCTTTGGGATGCCGTGGTGATCGGCACCGGCCCTGCCGGACTCGCGTTTTCTGCAACCGCCGCAGGCCTGGGCCTTCAGGTGCTGGCCATTGACGAACAGCCGTCGCCGGGGGGGCAGATTTACCGGAACATCGAACAACAGACCGGGCAGGGCCTTGATTTGCTGGGGGCTGACTACAGGCACGGCCTGGGCCTGATCAAAAAATTCCGTGACAGCGGGGCTGCGTATCTGCCCGGGGCAACCGTGTGGAAAATCGAGGCAGACGGCCGTCTTGCCTATTCATCCAAGGGGCGGTTGGGTGAGATCCGGGCAAAACGGATCATTATCGCCACCGGTGCAATGGAACGGCCCGTGCCGTTTCCCGGCTGGACCCTTCCCGGTGTTATCGGGGTGGGGGCGGTTGATACCCTGTACAAAGGCGCGGGTATCATTCCCGAGGGGCCGGTCACGATGCTGGGAAACGGGCCGCTCATGCTGTCCGTGGCCATCCATCTGGCTGCTTTGGGAGTCCGGGTGGCCCATTTTCTGGAGACAACGCCCAGGTTTTCATCCCTGGGGGCGCTTCACCTGCTGCCCCGGGCAGTGGTATCCCAGCCCCTGTATATGCTCAAAGGCATGGGCATGTTGGCCAAAACGGCTGTCATTGCCCGTGGAGTAAAGCGCGGGGTGACCTCATATGCAGCCGCCGGCAGCGATCAGGTGGAAACGGTCAGGTTTACCTGCCGGGGCCGGGAGCATGCTCATGACACCCGGTCCGTACTGGTTCACGAAGGCATTATTCCCCGGTCCGAGTTTGCCCGGCAGCTTCACCTGGACCATTGCTGGGATCCGGTTCAGCGGTACTGGTATCCCCGGACCGATCCTTTTGGCCGTACAAGCTGTGACGCGGTTTATGTGGCCGGGGACGGCGGGTTTGTCCATGGGGCTGTGGCTGCCGAAAAAAAAGGGGCCCTGGCTGCCATTGATGTGGCTTCTGATTTGAAGGGGCATTCCCGTGAGGTCCGGGACGAGGCTGCTGCGCCCGTGCTCAGGGCGCTTAAACACATCCTGGGACCGCGGCCCTTTGTGGATGCGGCTTACAAGCCCCGTACCGATCTTTACGCCATGGACGACAATACCCTGGTCTGCCGGTGTGAGGAAATTACCGCCCAGCAGATCCGGTCGGCCGTCATCCAGGGGATGAAGACTCCGGAAATGGTCAAAAGCGTTACCCGGTGCGGTATGGGGCCCTGCCAGAGCCGGATGTGCAGTCCGGCACTGGCCGAACTGATTGCGGCTGAAACCGGGCAGATGATGGACGAGATGACGCCGGTGAGCATACGGCCGCCGGTGAGAAACATTTGTGTGGGGGAGCTGACCCGGATGGAATTTACAGACGCCCCGGGAGGAAATTAATATGCATGCAGATATCATTGCCGTGGGCGGGGGGCTGATCGGGCTGAGCACCGCCCTTCACCTGGCCCTGGACGGCAAGCGCGTCATTGTCCTGGAAAAGGATTTTCCGGGAAAACACGCCTCGGGCGTGAATGCGGGGGGTGTCAGGAGCCTTAAGCGGGACCTGAGGGAAGTGCCCATGATCCAGGGGGCACTTGAGATGTGGAATCAGATGCCTGACATCGTGGGATCGGACTGCGGATTTTTCAAGATCGGTTTTATTGTGGCGGCCGAAGACGAGGCTGATATGCAGGCCCTTGAAAAACGGGCCGAAACAACCCGGTCCCTGGGATACCGCCATGAGACCATGATTGACAGGAAGCAACTCAGGGAACTCATCCCGCCCATTGCCCGCCATTGCGTGGGCGGGATCATGTCTGACCATGACGGCAATGCTTCACCTGCCGAAACCTGTAGGGCGTTCCATGCCACCTGCCTGGACAGGGGCGTGACCGTAATCAACGGCTGCGAAGTCCTGGATATTGACACCACATCCCGGGGATTTAAGGTCAGAACCTCTACAGCAGGGGAGATTGAAGCCGAACAGATACTCAACTGCGCCGGGGCATGGGCCGCCCGGGTCGGGGAGATGCTTGACGATCCCTTGCCCGTATTTCCCGTGGGACCCAGCGTAATGGTCACCGCGCCCATGCCCCGGCTGTTCGGGCGGCATATTACGGCCAACCAGCGGAAACTGTGGCTGAACCAGGTGCGTAACGGGTCCATGTTCCTGATGGGGGGATACCTGGCAGACACGGACCTTGATACCGGTACCACCCATCTGAGGTTCCGGGAACTGCAAAAGTGCGCCCGCACGGCCTTAGGCCTTGTGGACGCGCTGGAAAACATACCCATTGTCCGGGCATGGGCCGGCCTTGACGGCAACACGCCCGATGATATCCCCATTATCAGCGGTTCCAAAAACGTGCCCGGGCTGATGCATGCCTGCGGGTTTTCCAAGCATGGGTTCGGCCTTTCGCCCATGGTGGGCAAGGTCGTGGCCGCCATGATGCAGGGAAAACCCCCGGGCATTCCAATGCGCGACTTTGACCTGGACCGCAAGGGCTTGATGCCGGAGAGCCGGAGCCCGGCATCACCGGCCGGGATAAAACAACAATAAACCAGAAGCATGAAAACCATATGAATACCCAAGGAGAAAAAATGCCGGAAGGAAACATCATTACATTTGACAAATCACCCGTGCTCAGTGAAACATCGGGCCATAAAACCAATGCCACACAAGGCAACCCGTTTGAAACCTGCCAAATCTTTTACAACCATCCCTCGGGAAATTTCCGGTCCGGTATCTGGGACTGCACCGCAGGGGCCTGGTATCATGATCACCCCAAAACCGAATTCTGCTATATTGTCGAAGGCAGTGTAAAGATCCGGGAAAAAGACGGTCCCCTCCATGAGTACACGGCAGGGGATTCCTTTATCGTTCCCAAGGGCACTCCAGTGACATGGATCGTGGAGACATACGCGAAAAAGCTTTTCGTAGGTGCGGAACATCTGGACGGCTGATGCCGGGAGCACCGCCCCTGTCCTGTAATTCCCTGCCTGTTACATTTGCCCTGCCGCCCGTGCAATTGCCGGCGGTGGGGTGACATGTCTTTCCTTTGATAAAAAACAATTCGTTTCTAATTTTTATGTTGTATTAACGAAAAATAATATAAATTTTGCTGTTTTAACATAAAATAATATTGACAATAGTTGTTTTAACCGGTTATGTGATTTGCAGATTCCGGTTGGTTTACGAAAAAAGGAGCGGCCATGGATACAATGGATCAAAAAATTCTTGAGGTACTCCAGAAACGGGCAAGGATTAAAACCAGTGAGATGGCCAGGGAGCTGAACATTCCTGCCACCACCCTTCAGGAGCGCATCCGGCGCCTGGAGAGGAACGGCACGGTCAAAGGGTACCGGGCCGTCATTGATCCCGGAAAGATCGGCCTGGGCGTCCAGGCCTTTGTGGCCGTGACCCTGGACTGCCACGAGGCGAACAACATCCGGAACTTTGAAAAAAGCATCAAAACCATGCATAATATAAAAGCCTGCTACCATTTAAGCGGGCGGTTTGATTACCTTCTTCACCTGGTGGCCGGGGACCTTGAGGAACTCGGCGAGCTGGTCAAGACAGGAATCACTTCTTTACCGGATTTCGGCCGTTGCGAAACCCATCTTGTTTTCTCTGAAATTGAATCATCACAGACCTGGCCTTTTCCGGAAGAAACGGCAAGCGGGCCGTTGGCCGGTTAAAAACGGTCTGCACAGATGTGCGGGAGATGCATTGACCCGTATTCAACTTTTAACGGATGGAGGTCTGACATGCAATCTTACAACCCAGAACAGGCATTGATGAGCGTCAGAAGAGAGTTTGGCGAACACGGCGGTGTGGTGCCGTCCATTGCACGCTCATCCACATTTACCGTAATGGACCCCGGCACCATGCCGGAAATATTTGACGGCCTCAAGGGCCCGGACCAGGGCGGGTGTTTTCTTTACAGCCGGCATTTCAATCCCACAGTGGATGTGCTGGCCCGGTATCTTGCGGCCATGGAAGGCACAGAAGCGGCCATCTGCACGGCCAGCGGCATGGCCGCCATTTCCTGCGCCGTTCTCCAGATCTGCAACAGCGGCGACCATATCGTGGCCAGTGAAACCATTTACGGCGGCACCCATGCCCTGTTTGAATCCCTGCTGCCCCAGATGAACATCACCACCACGTTTGTGGACATCACGGACATGGATGCGGTTGCCGCCGCCATTACCCCGGAAACCCGGGTGATTTTCACCGAAGCCATGGGCAACCCCACCCTGAAAATCGCGGATATACCCGCACTCTCGCGCCTGGCCCGCACCGGGAACATGACCCTTGTGGTGGACAACACTTTTTCGCCCATGATCATCACCCCCCATCCCCTGGGCGCAGATGTGGTGGTCTACTCCCTGACCAAATATATCAACGGGGCCAGCGACCTTGTGGCAGGGGCCATCTGCGGGAGCAGGGCGTTTATCCATAAGCTCATGGACCTGCACGACGGACGGGTCATGCTGCTGGGCCCCACCATGGATACCCGGGTGGCGTTTGATGTGATCCAGCGCCTGCCCCATCTGGCCATACGCATGCGCGAACACAGCCGCCGGGGCATGGCCGTGGCCCAAATGCTGGATAAAATGGGCGTCAGCATTGTGTATCCCGGGCTTCCCGGCCATCCCCAGCATTCCCTGGCCGGAGAAATGATCAATGACACCTACGGGTTCGGCGGCATTCTTGCCCTGGACTGCGGCACCCGGGAAAACGCTGAAACCCTCATGGATGTTCTCCAGAACCAGGAAAAATTCGGGCTGATGGCGGTATCCCTGGGATATTTTGACACATTGATGAGCTGTTCCGGATCTTCCACCTCTTCTGAAATCGACCCTGAAGCCCAGTCCAAAATGGGGCTTTCCCCGGGGCTTCTCCGCATTTCCCTGGGGTTTACCGGCAGTCTTGAGGAGCGCATGGCCCAAATGAAACGGGCCGTGAAATCGGTTCTGGGTGCATGAACCTGACGTTTTGCCTGCCACAAACATACTGATTCTCCTCTGAACCGGGCGTCCTTTGGGGCGCCCCGGTCCTGAACCTTTTCTTTAATTTTTCTTTTTTATTTTCAGGGTTGACAAGTCAAAATCATAATTGTAGACAATAGACAATATTGATTTAAGAAAGGATATTCATCTGAGCTGAACCGCACCGCAAATACCCGTAATCAGTACCGGGTCGCCAAGGCTTCCCGGTGTTTATACGCAACAACCTAAGGAGGCAGAATGGGTGACAAAATGAAACACGGCTTACTGGGAATGGTGTTTATTTTACTGGTTACATTTGCGGCAGACGGGTTCTGCACGGACACGCATACGCTTAAATTTGCCTGGAACGATATCTGGGGACCCAAGTTCAGGGCCTCCCAGGTCTATCGCCCCTTGGGCGAAATGAACCGGCTGCTTTACGAAAAAAGCCGGGGACGCATCCGGATGGAAATCATTTCAAAGATGTTTCCCTCGGGCGAACTCTTCCAGGCCGTTGCCAGGGGCAAGGCCGACGGCGGGGATGTTGCCATGCCATGGCTTTCCGGCACTTATCCCATATGGAACTGGGGAGAAATCCCGGGTATTGTGAACCCGGACCCGGTCAAAGGGCTTGCCGAAGAACTGGCCGTGTACAACGACGATACCGTCCGGAAGATTTACGACGCCACCCTGGCCAAGTACAACCTCAAGTTCTGGTTCGTGACCCAGTGGGACCCGGCCAACGGGATCTGGAGCAACAAGGAAATCACCACCCTTAGCGACCTCAAGGGCATGAAGATCCGGGTGGGCGGATATTTGCCCACAAAAGGGGTTAAATCCCTGGGCGGCAGCCCGGTGACCATTGCCGGTTCCGAACTTGCACCGGCCATGATGGCCGGTACCATTGACGGGGTGTTGACCAGCCTGGGATACGGGTATTCCATCGGCCTTGGCAAGGTGTCCAAATATTTCACCACCACGCCCCTGTCTCCCACCTGGAGCGCGGTGACCCTGCTGAACAAACGCTGGTTTGACGCCCTGCCCGAAGACCTCCAGGCCATTGTCATGGATACGGGCCGGGAACTCCAGCAGATGGTCAGCCTGTCCACCACAGCCGAATATATCATGAGCCTGGATGCCGTGGACCTGTCCGGTGTTACCCGGACCCGGTTTGCGGACAGCGAGCAGGCCCGGATCAACGAAGCCGCCGCCCTGGTGGAAAAAGAATGGCTGAATGTGGACGGCCCCTGGAAATCCAAGCGTGTTGAACTGCTCACGGCGGTCAAGGCTGCTGTGGACGCTTACCGGGCCTTTGACGGGAAATAGCCATGGCCGGATTCGTGAAATTCCTGGAAGGGATATCCGAGATTTTCGGGGGCAAACTCCAGGGCTGCCTGGTCTTCCTGCTCATGGCCATGGTCATGGTGGAGGTCCTGGCCCGGTACCTGCTCCAGTCGCCCCTGTCCGTTGCCGAGGAACTGGGGGGATATGCCCTGGTCTCCATCACCTTTATGGGGCTGGGATACACCTGGAAGGAACGGGGCCATGTGCGGGTGGAGCTGCTGGTCAACCTGCTGCCCCTGAAATGGCGTGCGCGCCTCAGGTTCGTGACCCTGGTCATGGCTGCGGGTTTTTGCGTTCCCATGATCGCGGGAAGCTGGGCAATGCTTCAGGATTCCCTGCTTTTTGAGGCCAGGAGCGGCAGCTGGCTCAGGACGCCCCTGGTCTATCCCCAGTCCCTATTGCTTGTCGGTTCCCTGCTGCTGTTGGTCCAGTTTATTGCGGAAATCATGAAAGCCACGGGGCGTATGGATGGCAAAACCTTTTCGGGTGACGGAACAGCACCTGATCCGGACAGGGGAGACTAAACCATGGGCATGGAAATCCTCATCGCCATCCTATTGACAGTCCTGCTGTTTCTCCTCCTGATCATGGGGCTTGAGATCGGCTGGTCCGTGGGTATTGTGGCTGTGGCCGGACTTATCTGGTACGTGGATCAGCCCGTGAGCCAGCTTGCCGAGACCGCTTTCGGTTCCCTGAATTCCTTTACCCTCACGGCCTTGCCCCTGTTTGTGTTCATGGGAGGTATCCTGGGCAACACCGGGGTCAATGCCAGCCTGTTCAACGCCATTGAAAAATGGGTGGGCAACCTGCCCGGGGGGCTGGCCTGTTCCGTAATCTGCGGCAATGCCGTGTTCGGGGCCATGTGTGGGTCCACCATTGCCGCCACAGCCACTTTTGGAAAGATCGCCTTTCCCGTGATGGAGGAAAAAAACTATGCGCCCAAGCTGGCCCTGGGATCCATTGCCTCGGGCACGGTACTGGCCCCCCTGATTCCGCCGTCCATTCTGCTCATCCTGTACGGGAGCTGGCAGGGGCTGTCCATTGTTGACCTGCTGGCAGCCGGGCTGATCCCGGGCCTCACCCTGACCCTGCTGTTTATCCTCACCATCATCATCCAGGTGAAGCTGAATCCGGAATTGGCCCCGGAACGGATCCGGTATCCCCTGGCGGTCAAGTTGCGGGCCGTGATTGACGTGCTTCCCTTTGCCGGGGTGATCCTGGGCGTGCTGGGCGCGATTTTCGGGGGGTTGATGACGCCCACGGAAGCAGCCGGCCTGGGGGCTTTTTTAAGCCTGGTCCTTACCATTGCCTACCGGAAGCTGACCCGGGCCATTGTCATGCAGAGCCTTTTGGACACGGTTAAAGTCACATCGTTTTCCCTGTTTATCATGGCCATGTCCACCCTGATTTCCCACGTATTCAACTCCGCCGGGATCATTCCCATGATCAAGGAATTTGTAATTGCCCTGCCCATCGGCAAATACGGGATCATGGCCCTGTTTTTTGTCATGTATTTTTTCATGGGCATGTTTTTCGACTCCTGGTCCATGCTTTTCCTCACCTTTCCTTTTGTCATGCCCGTGATTACCGGGCTGGACATCAACCCGGTCTGGTGGGGAATCGTTTATGTCATGGCCGGTGAGCAGAGCACCATTACCCCGCCTTTCGGCCTGAGCCTCTTTGTGCTCAAGGGGGTGGTGCCCTGGCATACCATGGGTACTATTGTCAAAGGATCGCTCCCGTTCCTGATTCCCATTTATATCAACGTGCTGCTGCTGTTTCTCTTTCCCCAGATCGCCCTGTGGCTGCCCGGGATACTGAAATGACGGCTGCCGGACACGATCACCCAAGGAGGTGCATATCATGAGCCTGGTTCATCACATGCGGTATTACACGCCTGAGCAACTCACGTTTTTCAGGGACAGGACATTTGACCTGCTGGAAAAACGGGGGGTGAAAATGGATCACCAGCCCGTAATGGAACTGCTCCGGGACCATGGGGCTGATGTGGATACGGATGCCGGTATTGTAAGATTTCCAAGGGCTGTGATGGAAACCCTGCTGACAAAGGTGCCGGAACAGTTTCAACTCAAGGCCCGTAATCCGGATTTCACCCTGGACTTTCCCCATCCCAAGGGCCTGTTCCACACCCGGGTCAACACCGGGGGCCAGAACTGGCTGGACCCGGACACCGGGGCGTTCCGGAGGGTTACCCTCAAGGACCTGGCCTACTGGGCCAGGCTGGCGGACCGGCTGGACCACATCGACTTCATCCCGTACCTGGTGGCTGACGATGCCCCGCCGGCCACGGCAGATGTCCATGCCCTGGCCGTGATGCTGGAAAACGCGGAAAAGCATATCTGGATCCAGCCCTATACCGGAGAGAGTGTGGAATACCTGGTCAAACTGTTGGCAGCGGCTGCAGGCGGTGAGGATGAATTGCGGGAAAATCCCCTGGCCAGCTGGATTACCTGCTCGCTCACCCCCCTGGTGTTTAAATGGATGGACATGGAGATTATTTTTCAGGCAGCCGGCCACGGCTGTGCCCTCCAGTGCTGCAGCCTGCCCGGTTCCGGTGTCACCGCTCCCTTTACCCCGGCAGGCAGTGTGCTGGTGTCGGCTGCGGAAAACCTGGTCATGATTGCCGCGGCCCAGGCCGTACGGCCGGGCACCCCGGTGATCGCCACCTCCCTGCAGTTTTCAGGGGACATGCGCACGGGCAGAAGCCTCCAGTCCAGCGCGGAATCCCTGCGCCAGTCCGCCCTGTTTGTCCAGGTCATGCGGGAGGCCTTTCTTCTGGAAACCCATACCTACGGAGCCGGGTGCGATTCCCCGGACATCGACGGCCAGGGCATGGCGGAACGGGCCATGCGGGCCATGCTCATGGCTGCTTCCGGTGCCAGCGTCCTGGGCGGGGCAGGACAGTTTGAAACCGCCTGCTCGGTCAGCCCCGTGGCACTGGCCGTTGACGATGAACTGTTTAAAATCGCCAAAGCCGTCATGAAAGAGATGCGGTTTGACGACGAGCACCTGGCCTGGGACGAACTCATGGCCATGGATTACGGCGGGGAATTCCTCTCCTCCCAGCACACGTTCCGGCATTGCAGGGAGGTGGACCATCCCATCAGTTTTACCCGGGACCCTAGGGACACCTGGGCCGGCCAGGGCGCCAGGGATCTGAACGCCCGGGTGGGGGAACGGATCACCGCACTGATGAAAGAGGCTGGTCCCACGGACCTGGCCCGGGAGACAAAAACCGAGATCGCAGACATTGTCCGGCTGGCGGACAAGCACCTCTGTTGACTCTGCCGTTGCTGTTGATCCGGCCATGGCAGCGGCAAGGGTGCCGGGCAATACAGCCCGGACAGGATATAACGACAACGCGCAGGAGGGCACTGAACACAGGACTATTTAATATATTGACAAGCGCGGAGCACGGATTGTATACAATAAGCAATTTCATTTCTGCTGAAACGGTTTATACCACCCATCAATATATAAATAGACACTGTTAGGAGATACAATGAGAGTCGAATCCCTGGTTGAAATGGCCACCCGCTATATTGAAGAGTTGATTGTCACCGGAGAGCTCAAGCCCGGTGAGCAGATCAAGGAGGATGATATTGCCGGCACCCTGGATATCAGCCGCCCCCCTGTGCGCGAGGCCCTGAACGGCCTTGAAGGCGAGGGCTTGGTGGTACGGAAGCCCCGCAGGGGAGCTTTTGTCATTGAAATGACCGAAAAGGATATCTGGGAAATATACACCCTCAAGGCTGAACTCTATGCCACGGCCCTGAACTATGCCATGGACAGAATCACAAATGCCCAGATTCTGGAGTTAAAAGACCTGGTGGCGCAGATGAAGGCCAATGCCGAAACAAAAGAGGAAAAGATCCTTGCGTTCCAGCGCCTTCACCGGGAGTTCCATATCAAGATCATGACCATTGCCGGGAACCAGCGCCTGCTGAAAATGGCGGCCAGCCTGCACAAGCAGATCCGGCGGTACAGCTTTCAGACACTGGGATATGATGCCCATCTTACCGCGTCTAACCAGTTCCACCAGCGCATCGTTGACCTGATTGAACAAAAGGACAGGGAACAGGCGTGTAAAATGATGCGGGACCATGTGCTGGACGCCATGACATTTTTGCTCTCCCACCCGGATATTTTCAACGACTGTGCGCCGGAACCGGCGAAAAAACAAAAAATAAATAATGAACCCTAAATAGATCTTAAGGAAACAACTATGGCGATTTTGGAAGAAGTCAAATCGGACTACGGAAAGCTCAAACTCTACATTAACGGTGAATGGGTGGAGTCGGCATCCACTGATGTGCACGACAGTGTCAATCCGGCCACGGGCAAGGTGATCGCCACCTTTCCCGACGCTACGGAAGCCGAGGTGGAGGCCGCCATCAATGCAGCCCAGGATGCCTTTCAGGTGTGGAAAAGCGTACCGGTTCGGGACAAGGCCCGGTACCTGTTCGACCTGAGGGGCAAATTTGAAGAGCATTTTGACCGGCTTTGCCGGATCCTGGTCCAGGACCACGGCCGGACCATCGGCGAAGCCAAAGGTACCCTGCGGCGATGCATTGAAAACATTGAATCCGCCTGCTCCGCCCTCCTGCTCCTGACCAAGGGCGACTATGTCAACGAGCTGGCCAGAACCATTGACCAGACCATGTTCTGGGAACCCCGGGGCGTTTTCCTCATCGTCACTCCCAACAATATCCCCATGCATGCCTGGTCCTCCTATGTGCCCTATGCCCTGGCCAGCGGATGCCCGGTGATCGTCAGCCCGAGCAGTGACGACCCGGTCTGCCTCCAGGCCATTTTTGAAGCGGCCGCTGAGGTGGAAGGGTTTCCCCCGGGTGTCATGAATCTGGTTTACGGCGGCCGGAAGATCAACAAACAGATTCTGGACCATCCCCATGTCAAAGGCGTCGGATTTATCGGGTCCACGGGCGTGGGACGCAAGCTGTTCCACCAGGCCGGGATGCTCGGCAAGGAAGCCTCCATCAACGGCAACGGCAAAAACCATGTCCTGCTCATGCCGGACGCTGATTTTGACGCCGCTGTCCAGGGGCTCCTCCGGGGCTGCTACGGCATGGCCGGCCAGCGCTGCCTGGGCGCGGACAATATCCTGATCGTGGAAGAGGCATACGACAAATTCAAGGCTGCCTTTGTCAAGGCGTCCACTGAAATGAAGCTCGGGTACGGCCTGGACGAAAGCACGGAACTGGGCCCCCTGGTATCGGCAAGGGGCAGGCAGAACATCCTGGATTTCATCGAAAAGGGCCTTGGCGAAGGCGCCACCCTGGCCCTGGACGGCAGGGAGGTCTGTGTCGAGGGATGTGAACAGGGCTTTTTCGTGGGACCCACCATCTTTGAAAACGTTACCCCGGATATGTTTATCGCCAGGGAAGAGTCCTTTGGTCCTGTGGCCAATCTCATGAAGGTCAAGGACATTGACCAGGCCCTGGACCTGATCAACAACAAGGATGATTACGGCCATTCCGCCTGCCTCTTCACCAATGACGGCCGCCTGGCCCGCAAATTCGTCAAACAGGCCGACGTGGGCAATATCGGCCTGAACGTGGCTGTTCCCCAGCCCTATGCCTTCTTTCCCCTGGGCTCCAAAAACGAATCCGCCCAGGGCTGCGCCAAATCACGGATCGATTCCATGCGCCTGTTTCTGGACCAGAAAACCGTAACGGAAAGGTGGGTGTAACAGGACCGGACCTCTATAAGACATTAACGTACGTATCCCTGGGAGAAACCCTTCAAAAAAGGAGCCTGACCATGACAGAACAGACCCCGGAGATCAGAACCATATATACATTTGTTGAAGAAACCCATGCCGACGGGTGCACACGGCTGGACACCCCCACCCGGAAGGCGGCCTGTGCGGCCGTGTTTAAAAATCCTTTTGCCGGGGTATTCCGGGAAGACCTTTCCCTGCTCTACACCTGGAGCGATACACTGGGGGACTTGCTCACCAGAAAGGCGGTGGCAGCCCTGGGCATTGCGCCCGAACAGGTGGAAAGCTACGGAAAGGCCGCCATTTCAGGCATGGGCGGCGAGCGGGAGCATTGCGCCGCCCTCATGCATCCGGCCCTGGGCAAGCCCATCCGTGCCAATGTGGGCGGCGGCAAGGCGCTGCTGCCCTCGGCCAAGAAACTGGGCGGCCCGGGCACGGCCATTGACCTGCCCCTGGGGCACAAAGACGCGGCCTATGTCCGGTCCCACTTTGACGCCATGGAAATCCGGATACCGGATGCGCCCATGGATGATGAACTGGTTCTGATTGTCGGGGTCACGGATTCGGGACGGCCCTGTCCCAGGGTCGGGGGCCTCACCGTGGACGGGATCAAGGGGGAAGACGGACTGAAATAGCAAACCGGCTTAACGCGCCGGTTCACGCAACCGGCTCAGGAGGGAGAGATGACCGTTCATATTGAATTCACGCTCAACAACCAACTCCGGGCCGTGGATGTCCCTGCCCGGATGAGCGCCCTGGAGCTTGTCCGGGATGTCCTGAACCTCACCGGTACCAAAGAGGGCTGCGGGGTCGGCGAATGCGGGGCCTGCACCATTGAGGTGGACGGCCGGGCCGTGAATGCCTGCCTGATGTTCGCCGCCCAGCTCGACGGATGCCGGGTCCTGACCATTGAAGGGCTCACAGGTCACCACACAGATAACCAGGAGGCGGACGACGCACTCCATCCCATCCAGGAGGCGTTTGCCGAACATAACGGGGTCCAGTGCGGGTTCTGCACCCCCGGTTTTGTCATGAGCACCCATGCCCTGCTCAAGGAAAACCCCGCTCCCAGCGACCATGAAATGACCAAGGCGGTTGCCGGGAATATCTGCCGCTGCACCGGTTACGGCCAGATTTTTTCCTCGGTCCGGGCCGCCTGCACGGACCGGGAGGGCCGCCCGGAAAGCACATCAGACCGGAAGGGGGGCTGCCATGGGTGAGCTTGCATACAAACGGCCGGATCGCCTGGAAGAGGCCCTGGATTTTCTGGCCCGCTACGGTAAAGATACCGAGGTGGTGGCCGGGGCCACGGATGTGATGGTGGATCTCAGGGCAGGGGATCTGGACCATAAGAAATATCTCCTGGATATCAGCCGCCTTGAGGCGCTTCAAGGGATTGAATTCAAAGACGGCAAGCTGGTCATCGGGGCCTGCGCTACCCTCACCGACATCAACCAGTCCGGTCTGGTCCGGGAACATGCCCCGGCCCTGGCCCAGTGCTCGGAATTCTTTGCCGCCCGGCAGATCCGGAACCGGGCCACCATCGGCGGGAACATCGCCCATGCCTCTCCCTGCGGGGACACCATTCCTCCCCTGGTGGTTCACGAAGCCCTGGCCGTTGTAGCCAGTGCAGACGGCGAGCGGACCATACCGGTGGACCGGATTGCCGCAGGCCCGTATCAATCCGGCCTGCTGCCGGACACGTTGATCCTCAGATTCATTCTTAAACCCTCATTTGCCGGTTTCAATGCCTTTCAAAAGATCGGCAGGCGCAGGGAACTGGCCGTATCCCGGATGAGCCTGGCCGTTCTCCTGGACAGGGATTCCCAGGGCCGGGTGTCGTTCATCCGGGTCTCCCTGGGGGCCTGCACCCCGACCCCGTCCCGTATGGACGCAGTTGAGGATTTCCTGATGGGCAAGGTGCCGGACCAGGATCTGGTATGGCAGGCAGGCAGGCTGCTGTCCGAAAAAATGGTCGAGATCACGGGCCGCAGGTCTTCCACGGTTTATAAGGCCCCGGCCGCCCAGGGACTTTTCATGAGATTGCTCTGCCCGGTATTTGAACCCGGGACAGGGGCTGCATCCGCACAGGGGGAATAATGGCACACGACCACAGCTTTATCGGGAAAAACATCCGCCGGTTTGACACCCCGGCCAAACTCACCGGGGATGCCCTGTTCGCAGCAGACCTCCGGCTGGACAACCCGCTCTGCCTAAAGGTATTGCGCAGCACCCATCACCATGCACGGATCCGGGATATCGACCTGTCTGCGGCCCTGGCACTGGACGGGGTGGCCGGGATTTTCACGGCAAAAGACATTCCCGGCAAAAATCTCATCGGCATCATCAACAAGGACCAGCCTCTGCTGGCCCGGGACAAGGTCCGGTCCAAGGCAGACCCCGTGGCCCTGGTGGCGGCCCGGGACGAAGACTGCGCACAACAGGCGCTCAATGCCATCCGGGTGGCCTATGAAGAGCTGCCTGCGGTGTTTGATCCGGAAGAGGCCCTGGCCACGGATGACCCGGCCGTCCATGACAAGGGCAACCTTTTGTGTAAACGGGCCGTGACAAAAGGGGATGTTGATTCGGCATTCAGGGACTGCGCCTCCATCATCGAGGAAACCTACCAAACCCCGGCCATAGAGCACAACTACCTGGAGCCGGATGCCGGTGCCGGGATTGTGGATGAAGAGGGATGCCTGGTGATTTACGCCTCCACCCAGAATCCCCATTACGACCACAAGGAACTGACCTCCCTTCTGGACCTTGCCGACGACCGGGTCAGGATCATCATGGCGGCTGTCGGCGGCGGGTTCGGGTCAAAGCTCGATCTCAACGTCCAGGGATTTATCGGCCTGGCGCTCTATCATCTCAAACAGCCGGTGCGGTATGTGTACTCCCGGGAGGAGGCCTATCTGGCCACGGGCAAGCGCCATCCCTTTAAAATTACCGTTAAAACCGGGACCGACAGTCAGGGAAAGCTTCTTGCCGCAAGGATCAGGGCGGTATGCAACACCGGGGCTTACGGGTCCTACGGCATGGCCGTGGCCTCCCGGTCCACGGTCACGGGCATGGGGCCGTATCAGGTCAACAACGTGGACATCCAGTGCCGGGCCGTATATACCAACACCACGTTTTGCGGGGCCATGCGGGGGTTTGGCGCCCCGCAGATGGCCCTGGCCCATGAGAGCCAGATGGACCGCCATGCACAGGACCTAGGCATGGATCCATGGGAGATCCGGAAGATCAACGGATTCACCCCGGGCGCGGTCACGGCCACGGGCCAGACCCTGGGGCCCAGCGTGGGATTTCCCCAGTGCCTGGATGCGGTAAAACCCCATTACGACGATGCCCTGTCCGATTGGGTCAAACAGCCCGTTCCCCCTTTTGTCAAACGGGGCGTGGGCATCGGCGGTATGTGGTACGGCATCGGCAACACCGGGGTACAGAACCCGTCAACAGCCCGGGTGGAGATGGACACCACCGGAAAGATTACGGTGTTCACCGGATGCGCCGATATCGGCCAGGGCTCCACAACCGTCCTGGCCCAGATCGCCGCCCAGGTCCTGGGCACAGACCCTGCCGACATCCAAATGGTGGTGGGCGACACCCGGTACACCACCAATGCAGGGGCCACATCTGCCAGCCGCCAGACCTATATTTCCGGAAACGCGGTCCGGGAAGCTGCCGGGAAACTGGCCGAGGTCCTGTTCACCGAAGCTGTGAACAAGCTCAAGCGGGGCCGGACCGCCCTTAAGATGTCGGGCGGGTGCGTATTTGACGCGGCAGATCCGGACCACCGGATCGGGTTTGGCTGGCTGGCACGGCGGATTTCAGACAAGGGCGGATCTCTGTCCTGGCAGGGGTACTTTGATCCGGACACCATTCCCCTGGATCCGGAAACCGGCCAGGGAAAGCCCTATGCCACCTATGCCTATGCCTGCCATCTGGCCTGTGTGGAAGTGGACACCCTCACCGGCCAGGTGGCGGTGAAAAAGGTTGTCGCAGCCCATGATGTGGGCCGGGCCGTTCACCCCGACAACATTGTGGGGCAGATCCGCGGAGGCGTGGCCATGGGAGTGGGGTTCGCCCTGATGGAGGAATTTGTTCCGGGCGCCACCCTGTCCATGAAAGATTACCATGTCCCCACCATTGCGGATATGCCCGAGGTGGTGCCCATCATCATCGAATCCCCGGAACCCACAGGCCCGTTCGGGGCCAAGGGGGTGGGGGAACCGGCATTGATTCCCACGGCCCCGGCCGTGGTCAATGCCCTGTCCATGGCCCTTGGGCAGCGGATCACTCGCCTGCCTGCAGATCTTGAACGTGTGCTGGCGGCGGGCATCGCCTCCGGCCATTTTAATATTGCGGAGGAGTCCCATGTCTAACCTGGTTTTAAAAAACATCGGCACCCTTGTTTCCGGCGATATCCGCCAACCCCTGCTTGATGCGGATACCATTGTCGTCCGGAACGGGAAAATCGCGGATATCGGCAGGGCCAAAGACCTTGAAACGCCTGATACCGGCATGGTGGTGGACTGCCGGGGCACCACCGTGGCCCCGGGGCTCATTGATTCCCACTGCCATCCCATCCTGGGGGATTATACCTCCCGCCAGAACCAGGCCGGGTTCCTGGACAGCGAACTCCACGGCGGGGTCACCACCATGATCTCCGCAGGCGAGGTCCACCTCCAGGGCCGCCCCAAAGACAGGGCCGGAGTCAAGGCCCTGGCCGTGCTGGCTGCCAAATCCTTTGGCAATTTCAGGCCGGGCGGGGCAAAGGTCAGGGGCGGGGCCGTGATCCTTGAAAAAGGCCTGGTCCGGGACGACTTCAGGGAGATGGCCGAGAACGGGGTTTCCCTGGTGGGGGAAATCGGACTGGGTTCAGTCAAAGATCCTGCCGAAGCTGCGGTCATGGCGGGCTGGGCAAAGGAATACGGCATGACTGTGATGATGCACACCGGCGGCACCTCCATCCCCGGGTCCAGCACCGTGACCGCAGACATGGTCATGACGGCAGGGCCGGATATCGCCTCCCACATCAACGGCGGTCCCACTGCCGTATCTTACGAAGAAGTCACAAAACTGGTCACAGATTCAGAGGTGGCACTGGAAATCGTTCACTGCGGCAACTCGCTTATGGCGGTCCGGGCCGGTGCATTCTGTGTGGAAAAAGACCAGCTTCACCGGGTGATCATCGGCAATGACGCGCCGTCGGGCACGGGAGTCGTGCCCCTGGGTATTCTCAGGACCATTAATCTTCTGGCGTCCATGACCCCCATCACCCCGGCCCAGGCCCTGTGCATGGCCACGGGCAACACCGCCCGTATCTTCAAACTCGACACCGGCATGATCGCCCCGGGCCGGGAGGCCGACCTGGTGGTCATGGACACGCCCATGGGGTCTGTGGGCGCCGATGCCATGGCCGCCATTGAAGCCGGGGACATTCCCGGGGTCAGCCTGGTGATCGTGGACGGGGAAGTCGTTGTGGGCAAGAGCCGGAACACGCCCCCGGCCATGCGCCATCCCGAAATCACCCGTCAGGTGAACGGCCATGAAAATTAATCCGGAGATCTGCACAGGGTGCGGATTCTGCATGCGGGACTGCCCGGTGGGGGCCGTACGTATCCGTAAAAAAACAGCCCGGATTGACCCGGCCGTCTGCACCTTTTGCGGGGTCTGCACCAAGGTCTGCCCGGAACAGGCCGTTGTTGCGGACAGGGACGTGCAGGATGCCATGCCTGCCGGCGCCGTGGAATGCCATGCCTGTCCCATTAAATGCTGGGTGCCCCTGGATGCCATGGGGGCCTGTCTCCGGTACCGGAATGACAACCAGACGCTGGTCCGGGCCACTCCCCTGCACACCCGTGAAGATGTGGCGGACATTACGGGCGAACGGCCAGACCCGGCCATCCAGTACCCCGTAGTTACTGCCATTGGCGCAGGCACCACATATCCCTGCTGCAAACCCGCCCCCCACATCGTCACCGAAACCCGGGAGGATGTGGACGTGGTCACCGTGGTCACGGAAGTGCCTCTGAGTTACAGTTCGGTCATGGTCAAGGTGGACACGGATGTGAACATCGGAAAAGAAGGGGCGGACATTTGTGTGGGCAAACGGGTGGTGGGCATGGTGGAAACCGAGCAGTACGGGTCCAAGATCCTGCACATCGGCGGGGTCAACCGCCTGACCTCGGAAAACGGATTTCTCGCGGCCAGGACGGTCACGGACATTGCCAACGGCAAAGCGGTGAAGCTTAACATCGACGGGGGCAGCCGCCTTAAGATCCGGGTGGGCCATGCCCCGGTCATTGACGGCCGGAAAATCGAAAAGATGCGCATCGGCTGCGGCAGCGCCACCCTGGGAATTTTCGCTCCCCTGCTCAGGCAGGCCGCAGACGAGGTCATTGTCCTGGATTCCCATGTCACGGGCCTGCTCAGCCGCCACGTGGCCGGCACCTATGCCGGTGCAACCCCCACAGGTGTGGAGCTGGTCTTCACCCCGTCCACCCCGGGCCGGTATTTCGGCGACCATGGCGCCGGATGGGGCGGCACCTCCATCACCAGCCCCCAGGATGTGATCAAAAATATTGACATGGACACGGCCCGGGAGGGCATGACCATTCTCATCACCGAAACCACGGGCCAGAACGGGGCCATGTTCCGTGTAAACGCCGGTGGCGGCCTTGATCCGGTCTCCATGACCCCAAAGGCCAAAAGTGTACTTGCCACGATCTCGGATTCCTGCGAACCCTCCCTGGTTTCGGCCATGTACACGGGCGGCAGCGGGGGAAGCGCCAGGGCAGGGGTCACCCGCTATCCCGTCCGGCTGACCCGGGCGGTCCACGACAACAAGGCATGCCTCACCGTGGGCGGAGCGCCCGGATATGTCATGCCCGGCGGGGGCATCACCTTTATGGTGGATGTCGAAAAGGTCAAGCCGGGTGCGTTTTACTGGACCCCCACCCCTGCCACCATCTGTCCCCTGGAGTACACCATGACCCTGAACGACTACACGGCTATGGGCGGGCATGTGGCCGCCATGAAACCGTTCAGGGCCATGGAACCCCGGCCGGCGGATACACCCGGAACCGGTTCCGGAAAAGTCGTAAAAGAATAGTGGCCGGGGATCAGCATATTTTTATCTCAGACCCGAGCGGTCCCGGCATGGCCGTGATTGCGGAAAACGGCCCCATGCGCCTGGCCATCCGGGCCTGGTCCGAAGGGGCGTTTTTCACGGACGCGGCCCTGGAAGGGGCAGGGTTCGCCTTTTCCTGCCTCAGGCAGGTGGCAGCCCATCTCAGTCTCCTGAAAATTCCCGGCGCTGTTCCGGAATCCGTTCCCCTGCCTGCCGCCCCGGTTGCCCTGGCCATGATCCAGAGCATCCGCAGGACCCGGGATCCGGATCTGACCCCCATGGCCGCCGTGGCCGGCAGCATTGCCGATGCCGTGGCCGACAGGATCCGCAGGGCCGGGGCCCAAAAGGTCATTGTTGAGAACGGCGGCGACATCGCCATCCGCCTCGACCCGGGACAGACCGCCCGGGTGGGGCTGCGGACCGGACTGGACACGCCCGGCATCTCCCGTATCATGGCCCTGGACGCGGACCACACCTCCTGGGGGGTCAACACCAGCGGGCTTGGCGGCCGGAGCCTGACCTGCGGGATTGCATCTGCCGCCACCGCGGTTGCCGTGACCTCATCCCTGGCAGATGCGGCTGCCACATCCATTGCCAATGCCTGTTTCCATCCCCATCCCGATATTCTACGCGTACCGGCCCGGGACATGGATCCCCATACCGATATCCCGGATGTTCCCGTGACTGCGGAAATCAAGGCCCCCTTGCCCGGGGGCGTGATCCGGGCCGCCCTGGACCGGTCCCTGGAGCGTGCCGAAGCGTTTTGCGCCAGGGGGCTGATTCTCGGTGCCGTTATCGTCTGCGGCGGCCATATGGCCGTGACCCGGGAGTTTGAAACCCGCGTTGCCCTGCTGCACGCCTGACCGGCCGCAGATATTTCCCGCTTAAAAATCGTTACGGATAGCGTGTTGGTTAATGGGGTACTGCTGTCCCTGCCGGTCGCCGATTTGATGCACATCCCATCCGTATCAACGGGCTTGGCCTGCCTGTGAAATCATCATCAGAAAAATTTGCAGGAACGCGGCATTTTTTACCATGTCACGGGACGGTTAAATCCCGGGTGGAACCTTTTGGGTGAGGCCGTTATCCCGGGAGATAAGGCCGATGCGCTGTTTTTAACGGCTTCCCGCCGGGGCATCAATACGCTTAGGACCGCGGCATGGAAAATGCTTATTTCATGATACCAGGAATTTGAAAACCACACGGTGTTTACAAAGGAAGGGGTTATGAAAATTCATACCGGAAATATTGTCGCCTATTCATCTTATGGAACGACGCTCACGAAACTGACCACGGAGAAACAGACGTACCTGGGTGAAATCCAGGCGTCCCGAGATGTGCAAGCCAGTGCCGGGCCCATGGTTATACCTTTGGAAGAGATTATTATGCCGGTCGAAAGAAACATTACCGAGCATAACGGTGTTGAAAATTATAAAGACCTGCTTAAAGATCCCTATGCGTTCCGGGACCAGGCAAAAGCGTCGTATGAAGAGTTCTATGCACAGGCAAGTGATATTGTTGCCCGTTTGGAGAATATGGACAAGACGGAAAGTTTTAATATCAGCTTTACGATTGCCGGTGTGGTGGTCAAGCAGAAAGAAGATGCCGACGTATTGCCCGGTGGGCAGGCGTGGAATGACCAAAAACGTATTGACGCCTGGATAGACGATAACGATGAACACATTAAAAACATTGCTGACAAAGGCCGGGATTATGCGTTTGCACAGGCTTATATCGATTACAGCAGTGAAACCGGCGTTACACGGAATGATGCGGTACGCGCGAAAAAGACGGTTCCATATATAGGGATGGTCATACGTTATGCGCTAAATTCTTATGGCCCGAACGCCATGACACACGATGAAATTAAAGACACATACGGCAGTGCGGAATTTCGTTATGCCAGAACACCCAATAAATACCACTTTGACCGGAACGATTACTTTGATAACAGCAGCAACGCCCAATCCGAAGGCATCCGTCCCGGAAGCCTGTTCAACATAAATACATAAGATCTGCTTCAAAACTCGGCCACCGTTTATCCGGAACTCCCTTCCCTGGCAGGAGGCAGAGAAACTTTTCCCGTCAGCCCCGACACGTCTTTATATCCCCCCGGCATTTCACAAGCGCTGAAAACATGTTAAATTAGACCGGACAACACCAACACCCGACCTTGGAACATTTGGAATATCAATAAAACTCGTATTGGAGGATACCGTGCTTAATTTCCAGTTATCAGATGCGCAGAAAGAAATACAGAAAAATGCCAGAGCATTTGCGTTAAAGGAGGTATTGCCGCTGGCATGGCATTTTGACCATGAAGATGAAATCCCGGTATCGCTTCTCAAAAAAGCCTTTGATGCCGGCGTGATGAACACCGACATCCCCACAGCCTATGGCGGCAAAGGATACGGCCTTGTGGAAGGCGCGCTCATTACCGAGGAAATTTCAGCGGCCTGCCCCGGGATCGCCACCTCTATTTTTGACAATTCCCTGGGCATGGAACCCCTTTACCTGTGCAGCAACGAGACGGCAAAGAAAAAATACCTGACCGAAATCGCGGACCAGTTTAAACTGATCTGCTTTGCCACTTCCGAAGCCACCATGGGATCGGATGTTTCCGGGATCCGCTGCCGGGCACGGAAAGACGGGAGTGATTATATCCTCAACGGCACCAAATTCTGGATCACCAACGGCGGGATCGCAGATTACATGACCGTGTTCGCCACCGTGGATCCGGCCAAAAAACATGACGGGATCTGCGCCTTTGTGGTTGAGCGTGACTGGGAAGGGGTGACGGCGGGTGAGCCGATACCGAAAATGGGCCAGCGCTGCTCAAATACCGCAGCCCTGTCCTTTAAGGATGTCCGGGTGCCTGCGGAAAATGTCATTGCCGAACCCGGCCAGGGGTTTGTCCTGGCCATGCAGACCTTTTCAAGAACCCGCCCCATGATCGGAGCCTTTGCCGTGGGTGCGGCCCGTTCCGCCATGGAATTCGCCATCCAGTACGTAAAAAAACGCCATGCCTTTGGTACGAAAATCGTCAATTTCCAGTCCATCCAATTCAAAATCGCCGAGATGTTCCAGAAAATCGAAGCTGCCAGGCTCCTTGTTCTCAAGGCGGCATGGGAAGCGGATAACCTCCCGGACGCCACCGTTTCCGCCTCAGTGGCAAAGATATACGCCACAGAAGCGGCATGGGAAGTGGCTGACGAAGCCCTCCAGGTGTTTGGCGGATACGGATATACCAAAATGTTCCCCATGGAGAAATTGCTCCGGGATATCCGGTTGTACCGGATTTACGAAGGCACAAGTGAAGTCCAGCGAATGATCCTGTCCAGTTACGCCCTGAACGCTTACAAGCCTGTCATGCCGCCCCTGGATGAACTGCCCATATCCCGCTTAAAACCCCTGAATACGGACGAGACCATATGGCGGTGCAATATGTGCGGCCATGTACATTACGGGGATGAGGCGCCTGATGCCTGTCCGGTCTGTCTGTTTCCCAAGGCTGTTTTCAAACGGCCGGATCAGGCAGATGATGCCAGTGACGACCAGGCATTGAAAAATCCCCAGGGGCAGTAAGTATGACCGGCGGCCCTGGCGGAGTATTGTGCGGCGGCCTCATGGTCGCCGTGTAACGCCGACACAGCAGACCGGGCCAGATAAAGCAGGGCCGTGAACTGGGGCTTGTGCAGGTTTGCGGCAAGGCTGCGTGCCGCTTTTTCATAATAGGCGGCTCCATGCCGGTCCCGGCTGCGCACTGCACTGAAACAAAGGCCCAGGCAGACGGTGAGGCCGGGAGAGCCGGTTTGCTCTAATTCCCGGAACAGGGTCAAACCCTGGTCCGGGTTCCCGGCCATGACCTGTCCCAATCCCTTAAGGGCCGGTGCCCGCTGGAATGACGTATGGCTGAAGCCTGCATCCTCTGCCTGGGCAAGGGCCTGGTCCGCCAGCCGGATCACCCGGTCAAACTCCCCGTTGAATAATGCGATCAGCCCCAGCTCCTCCAGGCAGGTGATCAGGCCCACAGGCGCTTTGATCCGCTCAAAGGCATCCCTGGCTGATAACAGATAGGACCGGGCCGTTTCCATATGTCCCAGGCACAGATGGGCAGAGCCTGTTTTCCCCAGGGACCAGGCAATTTTCACGGTATCGCCCAACTCCCTTCCGATTTTCAGGCTTTTTTCAAAACCAGCCAGCGCCTGGTCCATGCGATTTTGGGCCTTGTGGCACAACCCGATCCGCATGGTCACCCAGAATGCGTTCTCAATGCCGGAATCATGGCCAAGGCCCAGCCGGTAGAGGCGGACGGCCCGGTCATGGTGTTCTTGATAATGGGCAATTGCACCCATGAGCAGGAGGGCCGGTGCCCTGCTGTGGGAATCCCGGGACTTCACTGCCTGCCTCAGCCATTCATGTGCCCATGCCCGGGTTTCCTGAAGCCGGACAGGTGTGTCGCTGCTTTGGACCTGCATGTCAAACCAGCAGAGCAGGATTTGTCCCGCATCCGGGATGACGGAGGGTTCCGAAAAACGGAATGCCGCCTCTTTGGCAGCCCGGAAAAGCCGTTCCCCTTCACGGTAGCGGGTGTGCATGTCAAAATAAACATACAGTCCTGTGGCTGCCCGGGACAATGCCGTCATATCTCCCCGGTCCACGGCCCCGGACCAGGCCTGTTCAATATTGGGGAAGGCGGTGTCCATGATGGTGCGGCAGTCCAACATCCCGGGGCTGATCAGCTCTTTTCCGCAGTCGCGGACCAAACCCAGATAATAGTCTTCATGACGTTTCAAGGTCTCATCTTTTGAACCGGAAGAGGCATGCTTCTCACCGGCATATTGGTGCAGCAGGGGATGGAGTGTGTAAGTCGCAGCACCTGAACCGGCCCGGGACATGTTCACCAGGGATTTACGGACCAGGGATGCCAGTATTTTATTGTGTTCCGGTTTTCCCGGCATTCCTGCTACGGCCGCAGCCGCCTTCCGGGAAAACTGCCCCCTGAATACAGAAAGTCCCGCAAAAACATCCTGCTCTTGACGGGAGAGGCGGTGCCAGGATGTGTCAAACACGGCCCGCATACTCCTGTGGTTTGGGGGAATATCCCGGTGGTCGGACCGGAGGAAATCAATATCCGCCTCGATTTCATCCGCAATCTCACCGGGGGATAACACATCCCCCCATCCTCCGGCCAGGATCAGTGCCAGGGGCATCCCGGATGTCAATCTGCAGATCCGGACAATGTCATCTATGTTGTTTGGGCTTGGCCTGAAGTCCGGTTGCACCCTGTGGATTGCAGACAGGAACAATGCGGTGCTGTCCGCGTTGCAGACCCTCTGCAGCCGGCCGCTATCCCCGGTCTGTCCGGCACAGGGGCAGGGCAGGCCGGAAAGGCTGAACACCTGCTCCCGGGAGAGCCCCAGCCTGGCTCTGCTGGTGGCAAGGAGTTTTACCCGGTCTGTCCGCTCCAGTATCCCGGAGATAAACCGGGCCGCCCCGGAAAGATGCTCAAGATTGTCCAGGACAACCAGGGCCTTTCGCCGGTGCAGAAAATCCATGGCCTGGCGGAGTGCGTCCTGCCCGGGATCGGGACTGAACCCGAGGCGCTTGGAAAGGCGTGCCGTGATCCCGTCTATGGAATCCGTATCCGTAAGGGAAAGGAAAAAAATGTCCGGGGAAAATCTGTTTTCCAGGACAGCGGCGGCCTCCATGGCCAGGCGGGTTTTTCCAATGCCGCCGGGACCGGTCAGGGTGACCAGCCGTGTGCCGCTGCCGAGCAATTGGGTTGTGATTTCCCTGATTTCCTTTTCCCTGCCGATAAACGGGCCGGTCCGCTCCGGGAGCACAGGGCCATGGGGCTGTTTCTTTTCAGGAGATGCATTGGGCAGAATATGTAAGCGCCGGGCCAGATCTTTGGTTTCCGGGGCCGGGGCAATGCCCAGTTCCGTGTTAAGCAGGCGGCAGCACCGGTCATATTGGCGCAAGGCAAGGCCTTTGTGGCCGGACCTTGTGTAAAGCCGTATTAGATGCCGGTGGGCGGACTCATCCAGGGGATCGGCCGTTGCCCAGGCCGAGGCGTGTTCAATGGCCCCAGCATCATTGCCCTGGTCGGCATAAATGCGGACCAGGCGTTTGAGCACAGATATGTACCGGCGTTCCAGTTCCTCTTTGCGGGCAAACTGCCAGTCATCAAAATCAGGCGCGTCAGGGAGAGTGAAGCCCGATAAAAAAGCGCCGCCATATATGCGGACGGCCTGTTCCAGGGGGGTCGGGGAAACCGGACGGGTTGCCGGGGCCTGCTGCGCCCATGTCCGGAACCTTGTGACATCCACCTGTATGTTCTCGTGGGGAATAAAAGATATGGCGTCCCTGTCTGCAGCAAACCAGAACCTGCCCAGGACCTTGGCCATGGCCGACAGGGTCCGGCGAAGGGATGCCCGGGCGTTTTCATGGCTGTAATCCGGCCAGAACAGATCGGCCAGCCGCTCTCTGGATACGGTTGTTCCGGTTACGGCAAGATATGCGGCCAGGGCAACGGATTTGCGGCGGTCCGGCTTGACCGGCCGGCCATTGACGGAAAAGCAGGGACTGCCTAAAAATTGACAAGTGAGTACCGGCATTTTTTTCTCCTGATTCATTAGGTATATCAATGGCAGGGGTTTTACAATTTCTTATTTTCATATGGCGGTTTGGGACGATTCCGGGACGGGCGGGTGATAGGGTCCGGTGGCATGCGGTATCTTATTTATATTTTAAAAAAGGAGACTATCATATGAAAGCCTGGATGTTGCCCGCGTGTGTGACCTTTATCTGCTGGGGAATTTGGGGATTTGTCCCCAAAATCACCACCCGGTACATCAGCCCCATGAGCGCCATGGTGTACGAAACCCTTGGCGCATTGGTGGTGGGGCTTGTGGTACTTGCCCTCCTGGGCTTTAAGCCGGATGTCCATGCCAAAGGGATCTGCCTGGCAGTGACCACGGGTATGGTCGGCTTTACCGGCGCCCTGGGATTTTTATTTGCCGTCAAGTCGGGCAAGGTGTCTGTGGTATCCATGTTTACGGCCCTGTCTCCGCTGATGACCGTTGCCCTGGGCTGCCTGGTACTTAAAGAGCCCATCACACTGAAAGAAGGCCTGGGAATTTTGAGTGCGCTGATCGCCATAATGTGTTTTGCCGCCTGAACCCTGTATTTGAACGGTATGAATGAAAAAAGGAAATCTTAACATGATGCAAGACGTGACAATGTTTCTGGATGCCCTTGGGCTGAATGAATATCCCATGGGGCTTTTTTACACGGATCAAAAACCCGCAGCCGGTATTTCTCCCAAACGCCAGCTTTCCCTGGAACAGATGGCACCGGGGAGCAACCCCGATGTCAACTGGAGTTGCTGTATGCTGTCCAAAATCAGGTATGCCCGGAGAAAAAACTGTGCGGCGTTCTTTGACCACGCGCATTACGGCTGCCTTGGGGGTGCATTTTTCATGGGGTTTAAATCCTGGTACGCTCCTTTTGAGCCGGCCCTGATTTCCACGGGCATCCCGGGGCAGATACAGGGAGAGCGGTATCTTGATTCGGCCGAAACCGGACGACGGTTTTACGACGGGTTTCAGCCGCCTGAAGCCGGGGGCAGGGTGCTGGTGATCCAGCCTTTGGAGCTGTTTACACCGGATCAGACACCCGAGGTTGTGATCTTTTTCCCCACCCGGGACAGCATGATCGGACTGAATGCGTTGACCGTGTTTCTTACAGGAGACCCGGATGCCGTTTGCATGCCCTTTGGCATGGGGTGCGCCTCTCTGGTGTCATGGCCCAGGCGGTTCTGCCGCCAGGGAGAAACAAAAGCAGTGATCGGCGGGTTTGACATCAACTGCCTCCGGTATTTGAAAAAACAGGAACTTACCTATGCCGTGCCGTACGCCCTTTTTTTAAAAATGCTGGAAACCTGGCCCGACACCATTCTGGGCACCCGGGCCTGGCAGCGGATAAAACAGCGGCGCCTGGACCCCGAAGTGGGCGGATAAGGCTACTACCGAATA
The DNA here is from genome assembly GCA_036881925.1 of Desulfobacter sp. Taxonomy (GTDB): domain Bacteria; phylum Desulfobacterota; class Desulfobacteria; order Desulfobacterales; family Desulfobacteraceae; genus Desulfobacter. The sequence goes on along the minus strand of JBAJNJ010000034.1, from coordinate 11,224 downwards.
AGGGTATGGGCGGATAATAGAATGGGTGGACAAGGCCCCGGGGTTTCTGGTAAAGCTGGATTCATTGTCTGAAAAAAGATCACGACCCCACGGAATGATGGAGGTATGCTCATGACCCGCCAGTATTCGGAAATGCAGAAAAAACTCATGGAAGTGGCCCTTGGCACAAGGGCGCCGGATCTTGCCGTCAGGAATGTTGACCTGTTCAACGTATGGACGGGCAGGATCCAGGAAAACGTCATGGTCCTGGTCTGTGAAGACCGGATTGCCCATGTGGGGCCTGAAGACGACAGTGTTCCCCGGGATGCCGGAACACAAGTCGTGGATGGCCGGGGACGGGTGCTGATCCCCGGGCTCATTGACAGTCACACCCACCTGGCATGGCTGGTCCGGCCCGAAGAATACGTCCGCCATATGCTGCCCGGGGGCACCACCACGGTGATCACCGAAACCATGGAGATCTATCCCGTGGCCGGAAAAGAAGGGATCACTGCCTTTCTGGATGCGCTCAAGCCCCAGCCGTTGCGTTTTTACGCCACCCTGCCGGCCATGGGGGCCATTGACCCTGAAATGATGGGCATTGATCCGGATGATCTTGAGGCCCTCCTGGCCCGGGAAGAGGTGGTGGGACTCGGCGAAGCTTACTGGCAGTCCGTATTCCAGAACCCGGACCGCTTTCTGCCCGTATTTGACCGGGTGCGCAGGGCGGGGAAATGCCTGGAAGGGCATTCCGCAGGGGCCCGCGGACGAAAGCTTTCCGCCTATGCCGGCCTGAACATCACCTCCTGCCACGAGCCCATTACTGCGGACCAGGTGGTGGAACGCCTGGAAAAGGGGCTCCACGTCCAGATCCGGGAGGGCAGCATCCGGTCCGATCTGTCCGCCATTGCATCCATTTCAGGCCAGGGCCTGGATCTGTCCAATGTCAGTCTGGTTTCCGACGGGGTGACACCGGAACGGCTCCTGGCCAGGGGGTATATGGAAGATCTTGTACAGGCATCCATTGACGCGGGATTCCGGCCTGAGGACGCCATCCGCATGGCCACACTGAACCCGGCCCGCCACTTCCGCCTGGACCAGGACATCGGTTCTGTTGCACCGGGGCGGTATGCGGATATGGTCCTGGTTCCGGATCTGGGTACGATCCGGCCGGAGATGGTGATTGCCGGCGGTAGGATTGCGGCCCGGAACCAGGAGTTGCTTTTGCCTTGCGTACAGAGCGGTTTCACTGCCCGGCACCTGAATACGGTGGATACCCGGGGGCCGGTTACGCCGGAACGCTTTGAAGTTGTTGCAGATACAAATGAGAGCCGTATCCATGTCAGGGCAATTGAATTCGTCACGGGCCTGGTAACAGTGGAGCATATCTGTGATCTGTCTGTGTCCGGGGGGCGGGTGATGCCGGACCCGGAGCGGGATATTCTCAAGGTCGTGGTCCTGGACCGGGCCGGAACACCGGGAAAGACCTTTACCGGGTTTGTGAAAGGGTTTGGCCTGAACCGGGGGGCTGTGGCCACCAGCGCGGCCTGGGACAGCCCGGAAATCATCGCTGTCGGGGAGAACGACCGGGATATTGCCCTGGCTGTGAGCGAGATCGCCCGGAACAAAGGCGGCATTGTCCTTGCCGGGAACGGAGAGATCGTCAGCAGCCTTGCCCTGCCGGTGTTCGGCCTGCTCTCGTGCATGACCATGGAAGCGGCAGCCCGTAAAACTGCGGAACTGACCCGGGAGATCCGGGCGGCAGGCTGCGGGTTTGATGATCCTCTGCTCAGCCTCTCCACCCTTACAGGTGCGGCTGTTCCCTATCTGCGGATTTCCAGCCGGGGGCTGGTGGACATGAAAACCGGCAGCCGTGTCAGCCTTTTTCCCGGGCATTCCGCATCAATGTGAGTATTCTCCGGGTGAGTATCCCGGTGAGTGCAGACCGTCGCCGGCCTCAGCACATGCTTCCGTAAAGGCCGAGCCCGTATGCCACACTGGTAAATGCGTCTGCCGTGCGGATTTTGTCCGCTCCCATCCGGGTTTCAAATATGGACCGGATCAGAGGGATATACGAAGAGCCGCCCGTGAGAAACACCACGTCAATATCGTCCGGGGTCAGGCCTGCCTTTGCCAGGGTCTCGTCAACACTGTTGCCGATGCGGACGGCATCATCCCGGATCATTTCCTGGAATTCCGGCCTGGGAATGGTTTCTTCAATCCGGATATCATAATCATCAAACATGACCTGGGCGCTGTCATTGTCGGAGAGCGTGCATTTAGCCGCTTCAATGGCCCTGAAGAGCAGGTAGCCGTAATTGAGGCGAATCAGGTTTTCAAGGTTTTCCAGGCGCTGTTTGTCCCGGAGGCCTGCACCGACCTTGAGTTCCCGGATGTTGTCCAGGGTTCTGGGCCGCCTGAGCTGGGGAATGAGATGCCATTTCATGAGTTTTCGGATGACCAGGGGGGAAAGGCCGGTGGTGTTGTCGCTGAACATGGATTTGACCCGGACGTTTTTCCCGTAATGCACAGCCACCCTGTCCCGCATGATCCCGGCGTCAAAATTATCTCCGCCGATGTAAACGCCGCCTACGGAGAGGATATCACCGGTTCCGGACAGATCTGAACCTTTACGGCCGCCCTTTGCCCGGTGTATGGTGAAATCCGAGGTGCCTGCACCAAAATCCCCCACCATTACAAGTTCTTCCCTGCCGCGCCCAAGGTGTTTTTCATAGGCCAGGGCCGCGGCAATGGGTTCCAGTTGAAAGGTCACCTCTTTAAAGCCGGCCAGTTTCGCGGCCCGGACCAGACGGTCCTGGGCAACACGTTCTCTTTGGCTGTCATGGGAAAAGACGACCGGGCGGCCAAGGACCAGGCTGCCGGCTTCTTCGCCAATGGCGGCTTCGCCCCGCTCCTTGATGGTTCTCAGGATAATGGCGATCAGGGACTCAAGGGTGTGGGAGGTGCCGTACACCGATGTTTTTTCAAAGCCCGTATCCGGCAGAAATGTCTTTATGGATTGCATATACCGGCCTTCGGCTTCGTTGGCAATATATTGGTTCACCCCTTCATGTCCCACATATGACTGGATCTCTCCGTCTTCCTTGTGAAAGTAGAGGATGGATTTTAATGTGCCGGAAACCGGGTTGCCCGGGTCAACGTCGACCAGTTCCACCTGTCCGTTCCTGGCCACGGACAGGGCTGAGTTGGATGTGCCGAAATCAATGCCGAATACGGGAGACATGGGAAATTCCTTTAATTATACGTGTTTTAATACGTGTTGCAATTCGTATTGTACCTGATTGCGCTGATGCACCCGGGCAAAAGCAAGCCGGAATATTTACAGGAAAAAAACGGGAATGTAAAGGCGTGGGTTGTAAAGCGGGGGGATTTTTCCCTTTCCCGCAGGACGCCTGCGGGAAAGGGATGGGGAATTATAATCCCTGGATGGCAACGGGCTGCTTGACAACGGTGAGCAGCATTTTAAACCGGCTTTCCGCATACACGGTATGGGGCACATTGGCAGGCATGACCACCACCTGGCCGGTGGTTGCGTCAAGGGTGTCACTGCCGATGGTGATCCTGGCGGTGCCGTCAAGCACCTGGACCATGGCGTCCCCGGGAGAGGTGTGGGCGGAAATTTCTTCTCCCTGGTCAAAGGCGAACAAGGTGATGTTGACATGGGGTTTGGCAGACAGGGTGCGGCTGACCACCCGGCCTTCCTCGTAATCCACAAGCGCTGTGATGTTTACGGCCTGAGAAAAGGGGATATTTTTGATGAGTTCGTTTTTCTTGTCTGTTTTTTTATCGGTCATGGCACTTACCTCCCTGGTGAATTTAAACATAAAGCCTTCAGGCTGAACCCACCCTATAGGTTTTTCCCGGGCCTGAAATTGATCCGGATCAAGATTCTTGGCTTTTTTCGGCCCGGGGATACCCGGCAATGGAATTAGTGATTCAGGGCCTGGTCAATGTCCTCCAGAATGTCGTGAATGTCCTCAAATCCGACAGACAACCGGACCATATCGCCGCTCACCCCTGCCGTTACCAGTTCCTGGTCCGTAAGCTGGGAATGGGTGGTGGAGGCCGGATGAATGGCCAGGGTTTTGGCGTCTCCCACATTGGCCAGGTGGGAGACCAGTTTCAGGCTGTCGATGAACCGCTGCCCGCCCGGGCGTCCGGTCCGGGTGCCGAAGACCACCATACCGCCGAAACCGTTTTCAAAAAGGGTGCGGGCCAGGTCGTGGGAGGGATCTGTTTTAAGGCCGGGATACCGGACCCAGGACACCTGGTCATGGTCCCGGAGGAACCGGGCCACTTCAAGGGCATTCCGGCAATGGGCATCCATGCGCAGGCCAAGGGTTTCAATGCCCTGGAGGATGAGCCAGGCATTGTCCGGGCTGATGCAGGCCCCCAGATTCCGCAACGGGACCACCCGCATCCTGAGGATAAAGGCAATCGGTGAAAGATCGCCCAGATCGTGGGCATAGCGCAGGTCGTGATAGGACGGATCGGGTTCGTTGTAGAGCCTGAACTTGGGATCGGTCCAGTCAAACTTCCCGGCATCCACCACAATGCCGCCCAGGGCCGTACCATGGCCCCCCATCCACTTGGTCAGGGAGTGGATGACAATATCCGCGCCATGATCAATGGGACGGAAAAGATAGGGTGTGGTAAATGTGGCGTCCACAGCCAGGGGAATGTTGTGTTTTGATGCCAGATCAGCCATTTTTTTGATGTCCGGTACATCCAGGGAGGGGTTGCCGATGGCTTCGGTAAACATCAGCCGGGTCTTGTCTGTGATGGCGGATTCAACATCCTCACCGTTTTCCGGGCGGACGAATTTCACGGTGATGCCCATCTCCGGCAGCATGTTCTGGAACATGGTAAAGGTGCCGCCGTAAAGGTTGGCCGTGGAGACCACCTCATCCCCCTGTCCGCAGACATTGATGATAGTGTAAAAAATCGCTGCCGTGCCCGATGATACGGCCAGGGCGGCAGCGCCGTTTTCCAGGGCTGCCACCCGCTGTTCCAGCACATCCTGGGTGGGGTTCTGGAGCCGGGTGTAAATATTGCCGAGCTCCTTGAGTGCAAAAAGATCGGCGGCATGGGCGGTATTTTTAAACAGGTAGGCAGCGGTCCTGTGAACCGGCACGGCTCTTGAGCCGGTGTCATCGGTGTGGATACCGCCGTGAAGGGCCAGGGTATTAAATCGGTGGGCCATTGGGTCTTCCTTTCGGGATCTTGATCCGGTTTGGTCTGACTAACACTTGTCCGAATAATGTATGCACGGATACGGATCCGTCAATTTAAACCCCGGTAAAAAAATGAAGCCCGTCAAAAAAATCAAAAACTGAATTTTTCAGCGGCCCGGTCGCTCAGGTACTGGCCAATGGGTATTGCCGAGGTGGCTGCCGGTGACGGTGCATTACAGACATGCAGGGATCTGGGGCTTTCGGCAAATAAAAAATCATGGACCAGGCTACCGTCCCTGAGAACGGCCTGGGCCCGGATCCCCGCAGGGTAGGGGGCCAGGTCATTGACCTTGAGGGAGGGGCAGTACTTTTGAATCCGTTTGAGGTAGCCGGGCTTGTAAGCCGAGTCGATCCATTCCCCGATCCCGGACTTGAGATGGGCGGCGATCACCTTCCAGAATCCCGGAAACGCCAGCATTTCAGAAGTATCACGGATATTGACGTTGATCCGCCCGTATCCTTCCCGCTTCCAGCCCAGGGCGGCATTGGGGCCGACTGTAATGCAATTGCCGATCATCGGGGTCAAATGAACCCCGAGAAAGGGCAGGTCCGGGTCCGGGATAGGATAGATCAGGTGGGAAACAATGGTGTTCAACCGGTCGGGCAGGCGATAATATTCTCCCCTGAACGGGATAATCCTGAAATCAATGTCAATGCCGGCCATACGCGCGAGGCGGTCGGCCTGGAGCCCCCCGCAGGCAATGAGATACCGGGTGGAGACTTTTTGCGGCCCTGCATGAACAGTAATATCGTCACTGGTTTCCCTGATCCGGGTAACGGTTTGGCCGGTCATGATCTTGCCGCCGGAGCACTCAAACAATTCCGCCATTTTGGCGGTGATCCCTATGAAATCCGTGATCCCGGTGGCTGGCACCTTGAGTGCGCCTAAGCCGAATATATTGGGCTCAATGCGGTTCAGGTCCTTTTGGGTGAGGCGGTGGGTCTCAATGCCGTTTTGGCCGCACCGCTGCTCAAGCGCATCCATCCGTTCCAGCTCAAGCGGGGTGGTGGCGACCAGGAGCTTGCCGCACTGTCGGAACGGCAGGCCATGGGTGCGGCAGAAATCCATGGTGGCCCGGGCTCCCCGTTTGCAGAAATCCGCCTTCAGGCTGCCGGGCTGGTAATATACACCGGCATGGATCACCCCGGAGTTATGCCCGGTCTGGTGGGCGGCAAAACCGGTTTCCTTTTCGATCAGCAGGATGCGCCGGTCCGGATACCGCTGCTTGAGTTCCAGTGCTGTTGCCGTACCCACAATACCGCCGCCGATGAGGATGATGTCGAAGTCTGCCAATGGAATATCCTTAAATTCATTACGTGTTTCAGTTTATGTGACGCCAACAGGCCGGCATTATAATGGCAGGGAACGCTGATTTCAACACTGGTGTGAACCGGAACCCCGATTTTATTACCGCCATTGTCCAAAACAGGTTGAAACGCCATGTACCGGCGGCGATGCTGACGGAGCAGTCCCAAGCCGGTTCATCAGGCCATTCTCAAGGGCCTCAAGTCCTTGCACAGGTTCCTTCTGTAAGAAACGATCACGCCAGACATTTTTATCTATATTCCGCTTTTCGCCAGCAGTGACGTTTTTTGCAGCTTTGTACTCCAGTTTCTTTCCGGGAGTCCGATATAACTCCAAATAGGACCACTATCTGTACATGGTTGACTCAGGAGGCAGTTATGCAAATTCCATCCGTTCATATTTCAACACCCAATGCCTATCGTTTTCAGGATCATCAAATCATTCCATTGAAAACCCAAAACGATTCCGGAGGAGGAACTCCTGCATCTATTGTAGACTTGAATAACAACACAAAAGTGGAGATCAATTTTGTGTCATCCAGGGAGTCCCTTCAATACAACGGGGGGAGCTTTGATGAATGGAAAAAAACGACCTATAATATTGCGCATGTCAGCCTTTTTAACTCCAATAAAGATGCCCTGGATAGTGAAGGGTGGGAAAAATTTTATAATGCCGCCTTAAGCTCGGGCGATTTCATTGAAATGTTTTTTCTCGCCACCCAGGATCTTTATGATTTTTCAAATGAATCTGAGGAATTCATGACCGGTTTCTTCGATTTAACCGCCAGCCTTTCTGATGAAGGCCTGAGCGATCTTTTCTCCATCTATAAAAAGTCACCCGGTGATATGATGCAGACCATAACCACCGCTTTAAAACTTGAGGAGAGTGAGATCGGATTTACCTCCTACCTTGCTGCTGCAAACAATGCGGGTAAAGATATCGGTGCGTTCAATGCCGTCATCAACAACAGGATCGGCCAGAAGATTGAAAAAGAAACCTTTGGATCATTTCTGGATGCTGCTGCCAAAGCAGGCACCGGCGTGATGGCATTTGTTGAATTTTCGGAGAACTTGAATACAAAAGATTTGAAAAAAATCTCAGACTTCCTGAGTGGTTTAAACGGGGCAGACCTGGATAATTTCTTACAATTGGCAGAAGAAGCAAAGAAAACCGGAGATATTGATACACTCCTTGATATGGTTGACCTGTCCCAGTCCCTTAGTCTTGAAAGCAGGAGCCATTTACTGGAATCCGCGCTCCATACCCGGGACAACGGCGCCCGGCTGATCAGCACCGTTGAGAGATTGGGCGAATCCACGGGGCACTCTGCCGTGAGTAATTTTTTATCAACTGCGGCCAATGCCGAGGATGAGGTCGGGGTGCTGATCGACCAGGCAAGCCGGATTGATCTTAATTTCACATCCACACTGTCCAAAGCAGATACCATACATTTCCTCCAGGCCGCACGATTTGGAGGCCCTGTGCTTGACGCATTGGCCGAAACAGCAGATGGGCTCAATGGGGAAGAAAAGCATCTGTTCATGTATGCTGCCGCCAAAACCGGAAATAAGGAAGATCTTAGAGCCCTGGTCAAAAATGTCGGAAACCTCAAAGGTGATGATCTTTCCCAATTTTTATTGAAATCAGCCAACAAAGGCCAGGGAACTCTGGACGAAACCATTTATATGAAAAGTGTTCTTTCTGATGAGGATTATGCGATTTTCAAACAGGTTGCATCTCGAATAAGCGGTACGGTGAAAGAGCAATTCAAAGAGATCACACTTGATCTTTCCGATAGCGACCGGTCCGAATTCATGCTGGCTGCCAGGGATGCAGAAGAAGATACCGCCTCCTTTATAAGCATGTTTGACATGCTGGATTATGAAAGTCGCAAAACCCTGCTGGAGATATCGTCCCACCTGGACGCCGGTGATGGAATGTTTCGGAAGGACTTCATTAAAAATATTACAAATTCCACAAATCCTGCCGGATATCTGTCAGTAATGAGAGAAAAGCTTGATAATGATCCGTCCGGATCCAATTTTACGATGATGAGTTTTAAGAGCCAGGTAGAAGGCATCACTTCGATTCTGGAAAGAGTCGATGAAGATCAGAAAAATGCTTTTATGTTTGCGGCTGCAACGACTGATGAGCACTTTGTTATGCTTTCATTCTTCGGTAAAAAACTGCTTGATAATGAGCCGGATAACTTTTCACATATGATCATGAATATAGATCAACACATCGGCTGGGGTTTGGGTAGCATATAAATTCAAGGAAAGACTTGAGGCGGTGCTGTTTGCCAATGCAACACGGTACTTTTTTGAAAAAGCTATTTGCCGAGCTTTAAGAAATATAAAAAGAATAAGACCCCACAAAAAAGTCCTGGCAATAGGGAATATGGGGATTCATTGCTCACAAAAAAACAAAAAGTATGGATAGACGAAACAAAATCGATAGAATGAGGGATAAATACCTAAAGATTTTTGACCGCATTAAAAAATTTACTTCTGCTATCCCCAAAGATCAACTTAACATCAGATAACCTTATATAAACGAAGAATCGATTTTAGAATACATAAACCGGATTCTTGATTTTTCCGAAAAATCAATTTAATGTCCAATAATCGTGACTGAGGTGTTATTAATTTAAACCTTAGATTTCTGTAATAGACGGATTCCGTATAGTACACTATTTAATGATTTCGTCTATTTCACTGTTAGGCACCTGAAATATGAAATGAAAACTAGATAGATTTATGGAATACAAAGAACAATATCAAATTTGGTGTAATCCACCTGAAGATGCGAATGCAGCATGGTATCGTAAGAGAGGCTTTGAGTTTGAAAAAATACTCAATGCCTGTTTATGTGAAGATGGTTTAGATCCTCGTTCTAGCTATAAAGCAGAAGGGGAGCAAATTGATGGTTCATTTTTCTTAGACGGTAGTGTTTTCCTTTTAGAGGCGAAGTGGCACAAAGATGCGCTGCCAGCTTCATCAATTTATCAATTTAAAGGAAAAGTTGATGGAAAACTGACTGGAACCATAGGTGTATTTATTTCCATGTCTGGTTATTCTAAAGATGCTGTTGACGCACTTGCGCTTGGAAAGTCTCTCAATGTGATATTGTTTGGTCGAGAGGATATCGACACTGCAATTAATGGCGGTATAGGTTTCAAGGCAATCTTAAAAACGAAGCTACGCAAGGCTGCTGAAGAAGGTGTTGTCTATTTTTCTAGTGAAGTAGAGCAGGTAACGAAAGATGGCTTTACAACAATAGAAGCATTTTCCTACGACTCAGCTTCTGAGACTCTTGTTAAACACGCTACCGACTATGATAAAAGTACAGATTTGGTTGTTGTATGCGAGGGGCAAACCGATAGGGAGTTAATCTCACTATTAGCGACAAAAATTCTTGGTCATCACGGTCTATCTAAAAAAATCAATATTATTGTCGCTATGGGGAAATATACTATCCCGCGTGTTGCAAATGCAGCTAGGAATATCTCTACCTCTTCACCTGTTCTCATAGTGACAGATTCAGATGGAGATATAGACAAGACGAAAGATATGCTAAATCGTGGAATTGAGCTTGAAAACTGGACTGCATCAGTTCCTGAGCCCATGATCGAAAGCTGGTTGCCTATTGATCGAGATGAGCTCAGAAAGAGCATGAGGAAAGGGAGTGTAAGAAAGAAACTTTCCAGCTTGATAGATGACATGGATCTCGATAAATTAGCTAAATCAGATAGCTCTTTCAAAGTATTCTACGACTGGGTGAAAAATGCCTAACAAAAAAAATATACCGGACAGCATACGCTCGCGAAAAGGCTTTTCCCAAAGCTCCGGTTGTAACATTTTCGTTAAACAACCACCCGGTGCAACTGCCGGTGATTTAGGTGTTATGAAAAATCAAAAATGAGAGAAAGTGTATTCAAAATAGTCTTTCTACGCAATAACAAAGAAACGGGTATCTTTCTTTGGCTAAAACTATTGCTGTTAGAGGTATATTTAGGTGAGCAGTTGCTTGAGATGTTAACAAATACTTCTTCTTATAATACTGAAATCGGTGATGGAGCTAGTTTTGGTACAGAGTCAAATGGTTGGAAGCAAAAATTAGTGACGTTTATACCAGCCACCTTTCTTAATAAATTATTACAAAAATCAATTATACAACTTTTGGAAGTGAAATATGTCAATCAATATAAACTGTTAATTCTTGCTAATGAAATAGATGAGCATCAAACATCTCTATATGAAAACAGTATTTATAAACTTAACAATCAGGTTTTATATTTACTGACAGAGCTGAAACTTTCATATAATACTATCTGGGTTTGTTTAAATCTTTCAATTGATTTGATTGTATTTGCTGCCACTACAGACATTGTCAAAACATTAGCAACAGGTGCATTAATTGAATTTATCAGAAGATTTAAAATTTAGACAAAAATACAAGCATGAACCCAGCGCTACGCCGGACCACAAGGGGCGTCTTTTTCTAAAATCTGTGATAACCTTTGAAGAGTGGTGTTCTTAACAAAATTTAGTTCCGATCTAAACCCTCCACCTCTGGTGGAGGACCCGGTGAGGTTCTACCGATCCGGCGTAAAATAGTATAGGCTCACCCTCCGGGAAAGCCCCGAAGGGCAGAATGGAGGATGAACCTATGCACGATTGGG
>JBAJNJ010000033.1:0-57062 GCA_036881925.1 Desulfobacter sp. | reverse complement strand
TTTCCCAATCGTGCATAGGTTCATCCTCCATTCTGCCCTTCGGGGCTTTCCCGGAGGGTGAGCCTATACTATTTTACGCCGGATCGGTAGAACCTCACCGGGTCCTCCACCAGAGGTGGAGGGTTTAGATCGGAACTAATTCCGAATACCATAATTTCAACCGGAACACCCATGTATTTTCATCTGTCAATGCCCGTGCAGCCGTTGCTTCCGGCTGCACGGGGCCCGGGGTATATCAGATGGCCTGGCGGTCCGCCATGGTCATGAGGATACGCTCCCTGGCTTTGTCAATGCCCAGTTCCTTGCGCTTTTTATCAATATGGGCAATGATCATTTCCGCCTGTTTCAGGGGATCGGCCTCAATGTCCCATCGTCCGCCGTTGATCTGTTCCAGCTCCTGTGACAGATAATTGTGGAACTCGGGAGCACCCGATGTGGGCAGGGTCACCCCGAATACCGTGTACACCCCGGAAGAGACAAAGTAATGGCCGATGCAAACGGCTTTTTCACTCATCCACTCCGGTGCGGCTCCGGCCACGGGAAGATCGCAGATATCCGTGCCCAGCCCGCCGGCTTTGACCACCTCGGCTGCGGCCAGGAGAATCCGGCTGTTGTCCACGCAGGAGCCCAGGTGGAGCACCGGTGGAATTCCCACGGTCTCGCAGATTTCCGCCAGGCCGTCCCCGCAATGGACGGCTGCGCTTTCAGGGGTGAGCAACCCTTCCATGGCGCAGGCGATCCCGTTGCAGCCGGCAGCCAGGACCAGGACATCGTTTTTGACCAGTTCCCTGACCAGCACGGCATGGGACTCATTGTGCCGGGTCCTGGCGTTGTTGCACCCCACCACCCCGGCAATGCCCCGTATCCGGCCGTTGATGATGTTGTCGTTCAGGGTGGCGTAATCTCCCCGGAACGTTCCCCCGAGGTGGTAGCGGATGGATTCCACGCTGAATCCGGCCACCTGGGTTGACGTCTGTTTGGGAATCATGACCTCGGTGCCGCGGTTTTCAAAATTATCGATCCCCATCCTCACGATCCGCACGGCATCTTCCATGGCATGGTGCTCGTCAAACTCGATATGAATCACGTTCTCCTGCTCCATCCTGGCAATGGGATGGGTGGTGATCAACTTGGTGTGAAAGCATTTGGCCACATTGGCCAGGTTCTGGAAGATGCACTGGACATCCACCACCATGGCGTCGCAGGCCCCGGTGACAATCGCCAGTTCCTGCTGGAGAAAGGTGCCTGCCGGGGGCACGCCGTGGCGCTGGAGCATTTCGTTGGCCGTACAGCAGATCCCGCCCAGCTGAATTCCCCGGGCCCCTTTGCTCCTGGCATATTCCGTCATCTCCACCGACTGGGCCGCGGCAATGATCATCTCGGACAGCACGGGCTCATGGCCGTGAATGATAATGTTGACATGGTCGGCCTTCATAACACCCAGGTTGGCCTCGGCCTGGAGCGGCGACGGAGTGCCGAACAGCACATCCTGGAGGTCCGTGGCCATCATGGAACCGCCCCATCCGTTGGCAATGGCGGTGCGGGTGCATTGGCGGATAATGTTTTTGTAATCCTGGTCCACCCCCATATGGGTCCGGTGCATGATGTCGACGATTTCCCGGTCAATGTTCCTGGGCAGGACACCCTGGGCTTTCCAGCGTTCGTAAAGGGGCTGGGGTGCCCGCTGGGGATAACGCATATGCCCTTCGGGCTTTCCCCATTCCGCAATGGCCTTTTCCGCCACTTCAAGGGCGATTTCATCCAGGTCCCGGTCCAGTTCCCGGCCGTCAACCGTCACAGTGGTATCCACCCCGAAATGGGGGGCAATGGCAACCAGCTTGGCCGGATCCTTGATGGTATAATCCTTTGTTTCTTTTCTGGCGGCGGACAGGAAAATCTCCGCCACATTCCGGCCGTGGTCGGAATGGGCTGCACATCCGGCAGCCACCATCCTGGCAAAATTCCGGGCCGCAATGGTATTGGCCGTGGCTCCGCACAGCCCCTTGCGGTTGTCTTTGCCCTCAATGCCCTGTTTGGGAAGGGGCAGGCGGCAGGGGCCCATTGCGCAGTTCTTGCAGCAGGTACCCTGGACACCGATGTTGCAGGGTTTCATGGAAACGGCACGGTCAAACACCGTTTCAATTCCCAGTTTCTGGGCCTGCCCGATCATCTGCCGGGTGGCAATATCCACCGATGCTTGTATGGGATCGGCCTTTTTCGGTTCTTTTGTCTTTCCGGTCATGACAACTCTCCTCATCTTTAGTATTGATTAACGACACGGTCATGCATCTGCCGGATTCTGGAACCGCAAGTCCGGTGCCACATGCACCGGACGATTTCCCCGTACGCGAAAAACGTGTTATATTAATGAATTAGGAATGATAGTGTCGGCAGGTAAAAAACAAACGAAGGGAAAAGGGCCGCGATATGCTGAGGAAAACCATGATATATCACGGCAAAATACATCAGAAGCATAGACAACCGGCCCGAAAGCCCTTGCGTAAACCCGGGATTTGGTTTACATGATTCAGACCATAGCAAATGACAAGATATGTTCCGAAAAAAACGCCGGCGAGTATACCGGTTCAGTAAGAAATACTGAAAACTTAAGCCTCATTTGCTGTGCAACCGCCCAAAATTGAATCGGAACGGAATTTTGAGAACAGCGATAACGCATCCTTAACAACAAATGGTGATGACATGGACTTATGTTCGGAAAAATGTATCCATCTGGAACAGGTGAAAAAGACGGCAAAAACAATGCCTGATGCCGATGTCATTTCCGGCATGGCAGAAATCTTCAAGGCATTGAGTGATCCGTCCCGGCTCAGAATCGTGACCGCACTCATGGACCGGGAGCATTGCGTCTGTGATATTGCCGCCATTTGCAACCAGAGCGAATCAGCCATTTCCCACCAGTTAAGGTTGCTGCGGAACCTGAGGGTGGTCAGGAACCGGCGGGAGGGCAAAATCGTCTATTATGCCCTGGATGACGAACATGTCAGATCCCTGCTCCAGATGAGCCTGGATCACATCACCCACAAGCCCATCTGATCGCCCCCCTTTCCTTTATCCCGTGCCGGCGTATTCGGGTACGGGCCGTTTTATCCCCAGCTTTTTCATCCTGGACCTGAGGGTGGCCGGGTGGATGTCCAGCACCCGGGCTGCGCCCCTGGGCCCTTCAATCACCCAGTTGCGGCGCTCAAGCATTTTGAGGATATGGCTGCGTTCCACCCCTTTTAATGTGATTCCCTCGTCAATTTCACCGTCCCCATGACCCGGCATGAGCGGAAACACATCGTCAGGCAGAAGCCCTTCCCCCTCCGAAACAATCACTGCCCGTTCCATGACGTTTTCAAGCTCCCGGATATTGCCGGGCCAGTCATAGGCGGCAAAGGCCCGCCGCAGGGCCGGCGAGAGGGCAGGAACAGGCTTCCCGTATTTGGCGGCATACCTGGCCGCAAAAAGCATGGCAAGTTCGGTGATATCTTCGGCTCTCTCCCTCAGCGGGGGCAGATGGATGGGAAAGACATTCAGCCGGAAAAAAAGATCCTGGCGGAATTCCCGCCTGGCAACGGCCTTCTGGAGGTCGGCGTTTGTGGCGGCAATAATCCGGACATCCACCCGGATGGTTTTTGTGCCGCCGACCCGCTCAAACGTTCCCTCCTGGATAGCCCTCAGGAGTTTGGACTGGAGTTCGGGCTTGAGTTCCCCGATTTCATCCAGAAAAAGGGTGCCCTGGTCCGCGATCTCAAACCGGCCCGGCCGGGCCCCGGCCGCACCGGTATAGGCGCCGGCCTCATGGCCGAACAACTCGTTTTCGATCAAGGCGCCGGGCAGAGCCGCACAATTGACCCTGACCAGGGGATGGTTCTTCCGGGGACCTGTGCTGTGCAAGGCATGGGCGATCAGTTCCTTGCCGGTGCCGGTTTCCCCGGTGATGAGAACGGTGGCATCTGTACCTGCCACCTTTTTCACAAGGGAAAGCACTTTGCCGAATCCCTCGCTTTTGCCGATCATTTCCCCTGGGTTGCGACCCTGGCGAATTTCCTGGTGCAGGTAGGTGTTCTCGGCCACAAGCCGGCTGTTCAGCCGCTCCACTTCCTGGAACAGCCGGGCGTTTTTAATGGCTGTGGCGGCCTGGTCGGCAAAAACAGCCAGGCGCTTGAACTCAGACTCTGATATCTTTCTCTGGCTGAAAAAACAGATCACCCCAAGGACTTCCTGCCTGAACACCAGGGGATACCCGGCAAAGGACCGCAGATTAAGGGTCTTCACCCATGCCTGGTTCTGGAACCGGCCGTCACCTGCCACCTGGTTGGTGCAGACCGAGACCTGCTCCGACGCAATCCGCCCGATTTTCAGCGACCCCAGCGGCACCCGCCTGAATTCTCCGTCCAGGCGTGTGTAAATACCTGAACTGGCTTTGAGATGGAGGCATTTCGCCTGGTCCGGGCAGATGTTTCGCATATCACATTTTTCGCAGATATCCCCGGATTCGGTGAGCCAGATCCTTGCAAACGCGGCATCCACCTCATCCACAAGTCCCTGGGTGATGGCGGTCAGCACCTCGGCAAGCCGGAGGCTGGATGTCATCTTGCGGGCTATTTTTTCCAGGTTTGTTTTTTTTATATTGACGGCCATAAATGTCCTTTTTGTATGTACGTAAAGGATGTTTTATCTATCCTTCGTGAACCAATATTTCATTTTTTTAAGATCGCAGCCTTGATGCCGGTATTCCCCAAAAGAGAATTTGACGGGTTCCGGACCGATCAGTGCAGAAACATTTTCATGGTATGGGCGATATGGTCTTCCATGGCTGCTTTGGCCCGGTCCGCATCTTTATTCCCGATGTGGACGAGAATCTCCTCATGCTGGTCCGGGGTGAGAATTTTACCCTCAAGCGGAGTCCGGTAAAACGTGTCAAAGAAAAAGATATAAATGGAAGACTGGTGAAACAGTTGTTTGCTGATTCGCTCCAGGTATTTGTTTTGGATGGACTCGGCCAATATGAAATGAAAGGCCCTGTTGGCGGAATAATAGATATCATCGTTATTCTCGTCAATGGCCTGCCGGTCCTGCAGATTGACCCCTCTGAGCGTATCCAGTACATCCGGCGGACAGGTCTGCGCCGCTTCCCGGGCCACCTGCCCCTCAATAAGCTGCCGCAGCGCAAACAACTGCCTGCCGCTTTCCGGATCGACCATGGGGATGAAACAACCTTTTTTCTTTTTCCGCTCAAGGATGCCTTCCACCGCCATACGCGACAGGGCCCTGTTGATGGGGGTCCGGCTCATGCCAAGGGATTTTGACAAGGTTTCCTCCTGGAGGAAGTCCCCGGGTTTGAATTGTTGCTGGTAGATTAACCTGAGAATCTGACCATAGGCAATGTCTTCACTGCTCGGCTTGGGGCGCTCATGTATTTTAGGCGGCATATGTTCCAAATTCAGTTGTGGTTTCAAATTGGACATAAAGGTAACACAAAACCGCAAACAGGTTAAATACTTATTTAAGCACATCAATGTGTATATTTATGTATGAATAAAAGAATGGTCCATTGGTATGACAAAAAAACGGATTAAATGAAAAGCAGATTGCCATGATGGATTTGTCCGTGATATTGAAAGACTCTCAGATCCAAGAGTTCGGGGGATCTTTTTGGATAAATTTTCAATGTAATCTTCCGGCAGGCGCTTTCACAGGCATTGCCGGTATCGGTATTTTCTTCTGCCCAGATGCAGATTCCGTTTCATCCCGGCCGCAACCGTTAACAGGCCTTTGGCCGTTGTCACGGCGGCCGGGTATCATTTTCTCATAACTGTCTTTACCCCATAAGGAGTCGACATGTCCCCAACCGAAAAACAAGTGGCGCCCGTTCATGCCGTTATTGTGCTTGCGGGGCTGGTCTTGTTGCTTATCGCAGGGCTCCGGCTGCTGGAACTGCCCACCCGTGGGGTATTGGTACTCTGCATTGTATACGTGTCCATTGCCGCCTGTCTGCTCGGCAACACCATGGCAGAAATTGAAACCTATATCCTGGACGGCTTCAGAAAAGCCGCGTTTACGGTGGGCATCCTCATGGCCGTGGGGTGTGTGATCGGGGGGTGGATCATCGGGGGGGTGATTCCCTCGATCATTTATTACGGGCTGGACCTGCTCACCCCCTCCCTGTACCTGACCACCGGCCTGGTCCTCTGCTGCCTGACCTCTTATGTCACCGGCACCTCCTACGGCTGTATCGGGACCATGGGCGTCGCCCTGATCGGCATTGCGGACGGATTGGGTGTTCCCCTGCCTGTTGCGGCGGGCATGGTGGTGTCCGGGGCCTTGTTCGGGGATAAGATGTCCCCGTTTTCCGATACCACCAACCTGGCGGCAGCAACGGCCAGGACACCCTTGTTCAGCCATGTTTACGCCATGCTTTTCACCGGGGGACCGGCCATTTTAATGTCCCTGGCCCTGTTTGCCCTGATCGGGATGCGGTTCGGTGATGCAGGCGATGTGCACACGGCAAAGGCCGGGGAGTTGATGGCTGCCATTGACGCCACATTCGTTGTCAGTCCGTTTTTGCTGCTGGTGCCCGCAGTGACCGTTCTTCTCATTGCCGGAAAAACACCGCCCATCATCAGTATCATGATCGGGGCCATGATCGGCGTTGTCGCCGGGGTGGTTGTCCAGGATGCATTCACCGCCAGGGAAGCGGTGCTATCCCTTTTCAAGGGGGTCAGTTATGATTACGGCAATGCAGATGCGGCAAAGCTGCTCAACCGCGGGGGGCTGGGCAGTATGGCCTGGATCGTCACCATTGCCCTGATCGTGCTCTCATTCGGGGAGCTGATCCAGCGCACCGGCATCCTCAGGGCCCTGCTCGGGATGATCGGCAATTCCATCAATACCAGTTTCAGGCTGATTGCCGCCACCATGGGGGCATGCATGGCCGCCAACCTGCTCAGCGCCAGCCAGTACGTGTCGATCGTGCTTCCCGGAGAGGCGTTTGAACCGGCATACCGGCGCATGGGCATCAAGGGCAATGTGCTGTCCAGAACCCTTGAAGACAGCGGTACCTTGTTTGCCTTTCTGGTGCCCTGGGGCAACGACGCCATATTTGCCGCCGCCACCCTGGGGGTGGCCACCCTGGATTATGCCCCATATGCGTTTTTCTGCCTGATCTGCCCAGTTCTGGCCCTGGCATACGCACTATCGGGCTGTTTTGTCTGGCGTACGGTCCCGGAAACCGGCCGCCCATAAGGGGACATGCCAATACTCAGGACAGTCAGGACATTGTCCGCATAAAAATGCGCACGGTTTTTTCAGCGTGGTCGTGCATCTCTTCCGGTGACGGGGGAGCGGTCAACCCGACCAGGACGCCCATGCGCATGGAAAGCAGGGTATTGATCAGTACCTTGACCGCGTATTCCGGATCACGGGTCCCGAACCGCTCCCTGAGAAAGCCGGCCAGGCGGGCCTCGGTTTTCTCCGGCCCCACCGCAAAATAAGAGCGGGTCATCTCAGGTGCATCCGGCCCTTCGGACACCAGAAGACGAATACCGGCCAAATGGTCTTCGGACATGTGGGTTTTAAGGAATCCCAGGGCAAAATGCAGCAGCGCCTCTGTTGTATCTTTCCGGTCCAGCTCATCCAGGAAAGGATTGCGGGTTTCCCTGCGCTGGGCTTCCAGGGCGGCCCGGAACAGCACCTCTTTAGACGGGAAATACCGGTAAACCGTTTGTTTGGTAACCCCTGCGCTTTTGGCGATCTTGTCCATGCCCGCCCCGATATACCCGTCCGTCCGGAACGTTTCCCGGGCCGCCGTTAAAATGGCGGTCCGTTTCTGTTCTTTTTTCCGTTCTATTTTCTTCATGCCAGTTCCTAATGATTATTTTTATCTCAAAAAATCATACTGATAAGTATGATTTTTATTGACTTTCAAAACACCCGACATTATTAATCATACTATTGAGTATGATTTTATACAAGGAGCCGATCATGTCTGTTTCACGTTTTTTCCCATGCATTCCCAAAGACGGCCGTAACCGGGGAATACTGGCCGCCCTGGCAGGCAACCTTCTGATCAGTTTTGACGCGGTGTTCATCCGGTTGTCCGGCACAGGGGGATGCAATACCGCGTTTCTGTTCGGCCTTTATACGGCGGTGTCCATGTCCGTATTTATCCGGTTCACCGCCCCCAAAGGGGTTGCCGGCACATTGCAGCAAGGCGGGAAGCCCCTGGTATTACTGGGCCTGCTCATGCTGGGAAGCGCCTCGGCCTTTGTGCTCAGCATCAAGCACACCGCCGTAGCCAACACCGTAATTATCATGAGCAGCCAACCCGTTCTCACGGCGGTGCTCAGTTGGATTTTACTCAAGGAAAAGACATCCGGAAAATTATGGGCGGCCATTGCAGCGGTGATTTGCGGCATTGCCGTTGTGGTATCCGGCTCCCTTGCATCGGGCAGTCTCCTGGGAGACGGCCTGGCCCTGTTTACCGTGGCCTGCCTTTCGTTGAGCGCCACCCTGCTGAGAAAATATAAAGAGATCAGCCGGCCCGCAGTGGTGGGAACCGGGGGCTTTTTCCTGGCCATTGCCATGTTTTTCCCGGCAGATCCCGGCAGCTTCACCCTGAACACCTGGCTGATCATGGCGGTGATGGGCCTTTTTACCGCCCCCCTGGGCCGGGTGATGAATGCGATGTCCACGCGGTATATCCCGGCCGCGGAAATGGCCATGATCACCCTGATCATCGCCGTGTTCGCCCCGCTTTGGTCGTTTCTCCTGTTCAAGGAACAGCCCCCGGCGGCCACCCTGGCCGGCGGGGCTGTCATCCTGGGCAGCATTCTCACCTATCTGCTGACGACCCGGGAACCGTCCTGATTCCGGATTTCCGGCCCGGCGCACCAGCCGCATCCCCCCGGTGCGAACCCACCGGGCCGCATGCCCGGACCGGCCTGCCGATAATCCATTTTTAACTGTACCCGGGCGCAGGGGCATGATATCGTGTCGGGAATTGTCCCTGGATCGCGCCATGTTTTAATTTTACCGGATATTTGGATGGTTGTATCCATGAGAGTTATCACCTTTTTGACCATTGTACTCTGCCTTTCCCACCCCTTTTCTGTGATCCACTTTTCTGTGACCCACGCGGCACTCCCGGACCGTATCACGGTCGGCATTTACGATTTCAAGCCCTTGATTCTCATGGATGCCGACGGCAGGCCCCAGGGTATTTTCCCCGATATCCTCACGGATTTTGCAGACCAGCGGGACATATCTCTCGAATTTGTCCACGGCACCTGGGATCAATGCCTGGAATGGCTGAAAACCGGGCGGATCGACCTGTTGCCCGCGATTGTCCGTACAGAGGAACGGACCGCTGTTTACTCGTTTTCAAAGGAAACCGTCCTGGCCTCCTGGGGCCAGGTCTATACCCGGGAAGGGCTTAAGGCCGGAAACATGCTGGACCTGGAAGGCAAAAGAATTGCCGGACAAACCGGGGATTATTACGCAGACAGGCTTAGACGCCTGTTGAATGCATTCAATGTCTCATCCGAATTTATCATGGTAAACCAGTCCAGTGATATTTTCCGGCTTCTCCAGGAAAACAAGGCGGATGCCGGCGTGGTGGACCGGCTCAACGGGCTGGAAAACGCGTACCGGTTTCCCGTCAACCGCAGCCCTATTATTTTCGAACCCAAGCCCATATTGTTTGCCACCCCCAGGGACAGGCACCTTGACTTGCTGCTGGCCATTGACATCCACCTGCTGAATGAGAAGCAGGAAAAAGGATCGTCGTATTACCAGGCCGTGGAAAAATGGATGGGCCGGGAAACCGACCCGGCCATTCCCCGGTGGGTGTTATGGATGTCCCTGGGCATGGCCGGTGCCTTGGCATTTTCCCTTCTTTTCACCCTGCTGCTCCGGGCCCGTGTCAGGAAAGGCACGGCCCAACTTTCCCGGCGGGCCGCAGAGCTGGAAAAAGAGATCAATGAACGCCAAAAAGCAGAAGCTTCCCTGCGGTCCATCCAATGGCTGTTGACCCAATCCGTCCCGGCCGGCCCCCATCTGTCCCAGCCTTACGGCGACCTGGCCGATCTTAACAAAGACGGCACCATCATCAACAATGTGGGCCGGGAAATGCTGACCGATATCGTCAACGGATTCCTGGAACTCCTGGACACATCTTCTGCGGTATATGAGCGCAACGGCGATTATGCCACCAGCATTTTCTCATCCGGATGGTGCCGGATGATGGATGCCGCCTCCAGGAACATGTGCCCCACCCCGGACAACCAGGAGGCCATGGACAGCGGAAAATGGCTCTGCCACGAATCCTGCTGGGCAGACGCATCCAAACGCTGCATGGAAACGGGTGGACCTGTGGATATCCCCTGCCGGGGCGGACTAAGGCTCTATGCCATCCCCATCCGGGCAAACGGGGAGATTATCGGAGCCATCAACTTCGGCTATGGCTCCCCCCCAAGGGCGCCCGGCGAGATCCACCGGATCGCGAACGAATACGGCCTGGATCCGGCAGACCTGATCCGGGAGTCTGGCCAATGCGAAAGCCGGCCCCAGTTTATTGTGGATGTTGCCAAAAAACGGCTGCAGGGCGCGGCAAAGCTGATCGGCGCCCTGGTGGAAACCAGGCTGGCCCGGTCCGAGCTGCACCGGGAGCGGGAACGGCTGAACGTCACCCTTCAATCCATCGGAGACGGGGTCATCACCACGGATATATTCGGCAAGGTGGTGTTGATCAACCGGGTGGGAGAAACCCTGACCGGATGGCAGCAGTATGAAGCCCGGGGCAGGCACCTTGATACCGTATTCAAGGTGGTGGACGGGCAGTCCGGGGATACCTTGGCCGCATCAACATTAAACGGGAACAAAATGCTGCCCCCCCAGGGCACCTTACGGCTGGCAGGCCGGGACGGCACGGAAAGAATCGTTGCCAGCAGTGTATCCCCTATTGTCGGGCATGACGGCGACGCCATGGGCATCGTCCTGGTGTTCAGGGATGTCACGGAAAAACTGGAAATGGAAACCGAACTGCGCCATGCCCACAAAATGGAGGCCATCGGCAATCTGGCCGGCGGCATTGCCCATGAATTCAACAATGTACTGAGCATTATCATCGGCAATACGGAATTGTCCATTGACGATCTGGAACAACAGCAGCCCCAGCACCCGGTATCAGACAAGCTCAAAGAAGTCACCCGGGCCAGCCTCAGGGCCAGGGACGTGGTCAAACAGCTGCTCAGCTTCAGCCGGAAAATCGACATCCGGCAGGAACCCGTGGATCTCAGCCATATCATCGAAGAAAGCCTTAAACTGCTGCGGGCCTCTATTCCCTCTTTTATACGGATCAGGGAAGCGTTTCCACCGGAAGTCAACACGGTGGTTGCGGATGCGATCCAGATCCACCAACTGCTGATCAATCTTTGCAACAATGCGTCCCAGGCTATGGACAGGGACGGCGGCGATCTCACCATAACACTTGAAAACATGGACCTGGACACCGGGGCGGCATCACGGCATCCGGACCTGTCCCCAGGCCCGTATGTCAGGCTGGGGGTATCAGATACCGGCCACGGCATACCCGCGGATATCACGGACAGGATTTTCGATCCTTACTTTACCACCAAACCGGTGGGCAAGGGAACGGGCATGGGGCTGGCCGTGGTGCACGGGATTGTCAAATCCCACAATGCCGCCATAATCGTCAACAGCTCCCCGGGCAAGGGGTCAACCTTTTATGTGTACTTCCCGGCCAGCGGGGAACCGGCCGCCCCGGACACGAACCAACCCCAAGCCCCCACCCATACGGAAGGGGCCGGACGCCTGCTTTTTGTGGATGACGAGCCTGCCATTGTCAAATACGGCACCACTCTTTTGGACCGGATGGGATACCAGGTGACCTCGGATACGGATCCCATACGCATTCTGGAACGCTTCCGCATGGATCCCGACGCATACGATCTTGTCATTTCGGACATGACCATGCCCGGTATGACAGGCGAACGCCTGGCCGGGGAAATGATGGAAATCAGGCCGGATATCCCCATCATCATCTGTACGGGGTTCAGTGAAAAGATCTCTCCTGATGCGGCAAAAAAAATGAAAATCAAAGGCCTGCTGTCAAAACCGGTGGACAAAGACACTTTAGGCACGGCCATCCGGGATATCCTGGGCACCTGAGCCCGTGACCGGTGTGACCGGTGTGACCGGAAAACCCGGCAGCGCTGCCGAACCCCGGCACGGCTGTCAGCCGGATCCGGGTGGATGCGCCAGATCCGGTATACGTTCCAAGGGAAGTACAAGGGTCACCTGTGTGGTGTCGATATCATCCCGGGTTTCCATGTGGATGCCGTACCCCAGGGTGGTGGCGAAAAGACGTGCCGAATAGGTGCCCAGGCCGGTGCCGTTTTTCTTTCCATGGGTCTGGTACTTTTCAAAAAACCGGGACCGGACCGGGCCGGGAACAGCCCCGCGGTTCCGGACCGTAATGGTGATGCCGGTTTCCCGGCGACAAATATCAATGAAAATGGTGTCGTGCTTGGGAGACGCCTCCACTGCATTGATAAACAGATTGGAAAGCAGGGGGAAAAAGAGCCGGTCCTCGGACAACACCATGACCCGGTCCGCCCGCTCCAGGGGCGACCCGTTCATGGATATTTCGCAAACCAGGCTTTTGCCTTCCATCAGGTTGCAGTTCTGATCCGCCACCTGGAAAATCAATGCCGCGGCATTCACCCTCTGCAGCCGGACCCGGTATTCGCCGGTCTCGATTTTAAACATATCCAGGGAAAGGTCGATCATGTCGGACATCCTGATCCCGGTTTCCTCAATGAGCCTGACAATATGCATCTGTTCCGATGAGAGCCCGCCTTTGAGACGAAGCACCTGGGGCAGTGTGATAATGCCGGTGAGCGGTTGTTTCAGGTCATGCCGCATGATCCGGGCCACATCTTCCTTGAGTTCGGCCATCTCCTTTTTATCCGTGATATCTTCTTTCATGGCCACGAAATGGGTCAGGTTTCCATGGTCATCTCTGACCGGCAGGATGTTTGTCTGCTCCCAGAACAACGTCCCGTCCTTTTTCACACTGCAGATCTCCCCCTGCCAGCTCTCGCCCGTGCCAATGATCTTCCAGATGTTTTTGAAAAATCCGGGTTCATGCACATCGGATTTAAGCATCCTGACATTCCGGCCCTGGACCTCTTCGGCAGAGAAGCCGCTGATGTCGGTAAAGGCCGGGTTGGTGTATTCGATGATGCCGCCCGTGTCGGTGATGATAATGGACAAAGGACTGTTTTTAACCGTGCCCCAGAGTTTTCCAAGTTCAGCCTCGGTCTTTTTCCGCTCCGCGATTTCAGTCCGCAGTTCAATTTCCGTCATCACGGCCGCAGCCAGTTCCGTCAGGGTTTCGATATCCGATATCTTCCAGTCCCTTTGCCTGGCGTCGATCACACAAAAAGACCCGATGACATGGCCGTCCTTTGTCACCAGGGGAATGCCCAGGTAAGCCACCACGTTCAGTTCCCGGATCGCGGGATTGTCCCTGAACAGAGCGTGTTTCCGGGCATCCGGAACCGCCAGGGGAGCCCCGGCGACCAGGTTATATTTACAAAACGAGTGGGACAAAGGGGTTTGCCGGCAAGTGATCCAGGGTTCGGGCAATCCCACGACGCTTTTGAAAAACTGCCGGTCCCGGTCCACCAGGGAAACCAAGGCCACAGGGGACTTTGTAAACTTTACCGCCAGACGGCTCAGCCGGTCAAACGCCTCTTCTGCGGGGGTGTCTAGCAGGGCCACGGTTTTTAAGGCGGCCAGGCGACCGGGATCGTTGATACAAGAATGAAGGGTGTCTTTATCCATAGCGATAACGAAATGACGAATCAAGTTTACGTGTGAATACAGGTATAAGAATATCATTTTTTTCAGCATAAGCGAAATCCTTTTCACCCGGCCCGCTCTCCCTGATTTTCCCCATAAACGGCCGGGTATCACTTTTATGTTGACTTCACGGCAAAACACGGGCATCAGATCCTTTGTAAGATAATATACAACGAACCGGACGTTGCCGGGCGGGCCAAGTCGCCCGGCCGGAAAGGAGACCCCATGATTTTGATAAAACAGGGACATGTGTTTGCCCCGGAAAATTTAGGCATCTGCGACATTCTCATTGGCGGCAACCAGATCCTTGCCGTGGAAAAAAATATCAACGCCGGAACCCTCCCGGGCAAGGTCAGGGAGATTGATGCCCGGGGTATGGTTGTGGTGCCCGGGTTTATCGACGGCCACCAGCACTTTACCGGCGGCGGCGGAGAGGACGGGTTCAAGTCCCGGGTGCCTGAAATGCGCCTGTCCGCCAATATTGCCAACGGGGTGACCACGGCCGTGGGCCTTCTGGGCACCGATTCCCTGACCCGCACCGTGGAAAGCCTCTATGCCAGGACCCGGGCACTCAATGACGAGGGCATGACCGCTCTGATGCTCACCGGGGCATACTGGCTGCCCTCTCCCACGGTCTGCGGCAGTGTGGGCCGGGATATCACCTTCCTGGACCCGGTCATCGGCGTCAAACTGGCCATATCAGACCACCGGGCCGCCTGTTACGACACCCCGGCACTGGCTGCCCTGGCCAGGGAGGTCCGGGTGGCAGCCATGGTATCGGGCAAGCCCGGCATCATCACCCTTCATACCGGGGCGGACCCTGCCGGCCTGGACATGCTGATTGAGGCCACAGACCGGTTCGGTATCAAGGCCGGAACCTTTGTGCCCACCCACGTCAACCTGAGAACCTCTGCCGTGGCAGACCAGGCCTTTGCCCTGGCAAGACAGGGCAGCTTTGCCGACGCCACCTGCCTGGCCCGGACACCGGACAGAAAAGGTGCCATGACCCATGCAGCAGATTTTGCCGCTGCCGCAGAGGCGGCCGGGGTGTTTGAACAGGTCTGCTTCAGCTCCGATGCCGGCGGCTCCCTGCCCAGGTGGAACCCGGACCGGACCAAACTGCTGGGCATGGGCATGGGAACTCCCGATACCTTGATCACCGAGCTTCAACACCTGGTCCGGGACCACAACATGGATCTGTCCAGGGCCCTGCTGCCCCTGACCCTCACACCGGCAAGGGTGTATGGCCTGTCCGGAAAAAAAGGCGCCCTGTGCCCCGGCGCCCATGCCGATATCCTGGTGCTGGAAAAGGACTCCCTGGAGATCAGGGATGTCATGGCAAAAGGCCGGGTTATGATGGCCGACAACACATTGGAAATCCGGGAATACTTCAGCTCTGGCAAATGACAAAACAGGTTCCGAAAAAACGGCCGCAAGCATACCGATCCGGGAAAAAATGCCGAAAACCTAAGCGTCATTTGCCTTACAACCACGGAAGCTGAGAATTGAATCGGAACGGAATCTTGAGAACAGTTATAAACTTCATCTTATGCCACCCTTTTGGGAGGAGGAATCATGATTGCATATTTTAACGGGGCGTTTCTGCCCAAAGAAGAGATCCATATTTCACCTGACGACAGGGGATTTTTGTTTGCAGACGGGCTTTACGAAGTCATCCGGGTTTACAACGGCCGCCTGTTCATGGCCGACGACCACATTGCCCGGCTCAACTACGGCGCAACCCATCTCAACCTTAAGGAACAGGAATTTTCCCGGCTCAAGCAGGTAGCGGTGCAGCTCCTGGAAAAAAACGGCCTGAACAACGAGAACAACGAGTTAAACGACGGCCTGACCAAGGGGTCATCCGGGGATGCCACGGTCTATATCCAGGTCACCCGGGGCGAAGCCCCAAGGGGACACGCCTTTCCAACGCCTTCCCCGGCACCCACGGTGTTTGCCAGTGCCGCGCCCTTTGATCCTGAAAAATCCCGGCCGGGACGGGAAAACGGGGTATCTGTCATCCTGGTGCCGGACCAGAGATGGGCCCGGTGCGATATGAAGGCTGTGGGGTTAACCGCCAATGTGCTGGCCAACCAGCAGGCCGTGGAAAAAGGCGCCAAAGAGGCCCTGTTTGTCCGGGACGGCGTGGTCCTGGAAGGCACCCACTCCAACTTCATGGCCGTGATCGACGGCTGCCTGGTCACGGCTCCGGCCTCAAATTATATTCTGCACGGGATTACACGTAAGCTGGTCCTGGCACTGGCAGAGGCCCGGGAAATTCCCGCCAGGCAAGCCCCGGTGTTCTGCACGGATCTTCCCCGGATCTCCGAGGCCTTTATCACCGGCACCACAACGGAAATCACCCCGGTCACGGCCATTGACGGAACAGCCGTAGGCACTGGCGCTCCCGGGCCGGTTACCCGGGCCCTTCAGGAAGCGTTCGCCCGAAAGGTGGCAGCAGACTGCGGCACCCCTGAAAAGGCCTAATCAGAATCTGGGCCGGGCGTATCCAGGCCAAAATACGCCCGGGCCTTTTGGGTGTGATGGCGGATAAACCCGGTCTTTTCCCGGGTATAGGCCACCCGGTCCCCGGGATGTGCGGCAGCCAGTTTTCGTTTCAGCCGGGCATATGCCCGGGCGGTCTCGGGAAACTCACGCAGATAATCCCGGAACACAAGGCCCTGGCACTGGGGAAACCCGGATTCCACCATGTGGATGTGATGGGTTCGCTGCCCCTGCGGGTTGCGCTTGATAAACCAGGCGTAAAACGGCGGGGTGTGGTCCCCGGAAGTGGGCCGCCAGAAATAATCATATCCCTGGGCCTCAAGCACCGGGGGCACTTTTTCCCGGATCATTTCCAAATCCCGGACAAGCACCAGCATGTCCACCACAGGCTTGGCGTCCAGCCCGGGCACGGCAGTGCTGCCGTAGTGCTCCACCTGCAGGATCAAATCCCGGGGCAGGCAGGCAAGCAAATGGGCCTTTTCCGCCGCAAACATTCCGGGCCATGCCGGGTCATAAGGACAAATTTCCACATGTTCCCGGACCACCCTGGCAATTTTTTCTTTCAGGCTCTCGCCCCTTGTCAGGATCATATCCCTTTAAACTCGGCGTCCCGGCGTTCAAGAAACGAGGCCAGCCCTTCTTTGACATCCTGGCTGGCCATCAGGGGCAAAAGATCCGGGAGAAGGCGGTCAATGGCCGCCTGTTCGCCTTTAAGCCTGGCAATCCTGGCGGATTTCAGTGTGGCGGCCACACCAAGCGGGGCCTGACGGGCAATTGTCCCGGCAATCTCCAGGGCCTTTTCCAGGCCGGTTCCCTGCCCTGTAACCTCCTGGACCATGCCCATGCGGAAAGCATCGGCAGCCGTGATTTCATCCCCGGTCAAAAGATAGCGCATGGCATTGCCCCAACCCACCTCCTGGTGCAGCCGGACCGTTGCCCCGCCCACAGGATAGATGCCCCGCTTGATCTCGATCTGCCCGAACCGGGCAGTGTCCTCAGCCACCCGGATGTCCGTTGCCAGGAGCAGCTCGATCCCGATGGTCAGGCAAAGCCCCTGCACAGCCATAACCACAGGTTTGGCCACCTGGTTTTCCGGGTCCAGTCCCAGAGGATCCATTCCGTTTTTGGGAAGATCGGGAAAGCTGCCCTTTGCAAAACAGCCCGCCCATTCGGCCAGGTCCAGGCCGGCCGTAAAATGGTCGCCCACGGCATACAGCACTCCACACCGCAGTTCAGGGTCCCGGTGCAGGCGGCCGTAAGCCGCGCTCAACTCCCGGTACATGTCCAGATCAAATGCATTTCTCTTTTCCGGCCGGTTCAGTCCCATGCACAGGACATGGCCTTTTGTCGACAATTCCAAAGTGCCCATTGTTCCGTCCTCATTATATATATGCCAAATGATATATTCAGAATTTGGCCTGATAGTATTTTCCCTGGAAGGAATCCCGCTGGTCCAGGGTGTGCTGGATCATGTTGAATGTGTCCCTGTACCGGCCGGCCCAGGCTGGAGCGCAGAGTTCATCCGCATGGGGATCGCCGGTAATGCGCTGGATAATGATCTCTTTGGGCAGCCGCTCCAGAAAGTCGCAGACCAGGTCCACATAGGCCTGCTGTTCCAGGGGCGTGTAATCCCCCTGCTGCCACATCTGCTCCAGGGGCGTGCCCCGGATCACGTAAAGCAAATGGATCTTGACCCCGTTGACCCCCTGGTCCGCCAGCACTCGTGCATTGTCCAGCATCATGGCCCGGTTCTCGCCCGGAAGGCCCAGGATGATATGGGCGCACACCTGGATGCCCCGGTTCCGTGTCATGGCCATGGCCTGTTCAAACGCGGCAAAATCATGGCCCCGGTTGATCAGATCCAGGGTGGGATCATGGGCCGACTGAAGGCCGTATTCCAGCCAGACCAGATAATCCCGGGCATAGGACTGGAGCAGGCCGATCTTTTCCGTGTCCACGCAATCCGGCCGGGTGCCGATGGCCATGCCCACAACGCCTTCACAGGACAGGGCCTCGTCATACATCTCCTTCATCCGCTCCACGGTCGTATATGTATTGGAATAGGACTGGAAATAGGCCAGAAATTTCCTTGCCTTGTACTTTTTCATGGCCGGGACTTTGCCCGCCTCAACCTGCTCCCGTACGGACAGGCCCCTGGCAAAGGCCCCGGTGCCCGATCCTTTTGAATTGCAGTAAATACAACCGGTGCGGGAAAGGGTCCCGTCCCGGTTGGGGCAGGTCAGGCCCGCATCCACGGAAATCTTCTGGACCCGTTCCCCGAACAGGCCCCGCAGGTAAGCATTGTAATCCGAATACCGTTTTTTCTTTTCCATCCCGCCTCGATTTTTTTATCCCATACCGCCGCCCCGGTCAGTCAGGGCATGCCATGTCCTAGGCCGCCAACATTTTTATACGGCGGCGCCAGCATCTTTATTCTCCGGCCCCAATTTACATATTTCACCGGTATTTGCCAACCCGTTTTCCCTTTTCCCTGCATTATGAATCTTGACCGATTCATATAAAATATAGTATTTTTAAGGGTTATGAATTTTTATAAAAACACCTATGACATCATTGTGGTCGGGGCCGGCCACGCCGGATGCGAAGCTGCCCTGGCAGGCGCGCGCATGGGGTGCGATACCCTGTTGCTCACCATTGACATGGACAAGATCGCAGCCATGCCCTGCAGCCCGTCCATCGGCGGCATGGCCAAGGGCCAGCTGGTCAAGGAAATCGACGCCCTGGGCGGACGGATGGCCAGGGTGACAGATGCCTCCGCCATCCAGTACCGCACCCTGAACACCCGCAAAGGCCCGGCAGTGCATTCCACCCGGACCCAGAACGATAAAAACCTTTACGCCCGCCGGATGAAGGCGGTGGTCGAACAGACAGCCAACCTGGACCTCAAACAGGCCATGGTGGAGACCCTGATTCTGGAAGACGGGGCGGTTAAGGGTATTGTGGACCAGACCGGGTTTAAATATTTTGCCCCCTGCGTGATCATCACCACCGGCACCTTTTTGCGGGGCACCGTACATATCGGGGCGTCCAAAATCCAGGCCGGCCGGGCCGGGGAATTTGCCGCCACAGGACTCGCCCAAAGCCTGGAGCAGACCGGCCTGACCATGGGGCGGATGAAAACCGGCACCCCGCCACGGCTCCACGCGGACAGCATCGACTTTTCCGCATTTAACATTCACGGATCGGATGAGCAGCCCAAACCCTTTTCCTATGCCACCACGGAAATTACCACCCCCATGCTGCCCAGCTTCATGGGAGAGACCAACCCCGGCACCCATGAGATTATCCGGCAGAACCTCAAACACTCCGCCCTTTACGGCGGCCATATCAAAGGTCAATCCGCCCGGTACTGCCCCTCTTTTGAGGACAAAATCGTCAAGTTCCCGGACCGGGACAGCCACCATGTCATTCTGGAGTACGAGGGCATTGACGCCAAGGAAATTTATGCCTCCGGCCTGGGCAACAGCCTTCCCCTGGACATCCAGTACCAGGTGGTCAGATCGGTCAAAGGCCTTGAGCAGGCCCAGATCATGCGGCCGGCCTATGCCATTGAATATGATTATGTCAATCCCCTGGAACTGACACCGGCCCTGGAAACCAAGCGGGTCAGCGGCCTGTTCCTGGCCGGGCAGATCAACGGCACATCCGGGTATGAAGAAGCTGGGGCGCAAGGGCTTTGGGCAGGGGTCAACGCAGGCGCCCGGGTCCAGGGGCGGCCGCCCTTTGTCCTGGACCGGTCCCAGGCCTACATGGGGGTCATGGTGGACGATCTTGTCACCCGGGGCACCCGGGAACCTTACCGTATGTTCACCTCCAGGGCCGAATACCGGCTCCTGCTCAGGGAAGACAATGCTGATCTCCGCCTCGCGGACATGGCATTTGAATACGGGCTGATCACCCGGGACGCCCTGGAGTTCGCCAGGGACATCCGGGCCCAGGCCGCTGCCGAGATCGACAGGGTTAAACATGCCGTGGTCAAACCCACCAGAGACAACAACGATTTCCTGGCCCGGCACCACACCAACCCCATTACCACCGGGGTCAAGCTTGAGCAGCTGCTCAAACGGGCCGAGTTGAATTATACCATTCTCCGGGAAGTTTCACCGCCTCCCCAGACCGTTCACGAGCGGGCCGCCCAGCAGGTGGAAATCGAAATCAAGTACGAAGGGTATATCCAGCGCCAGTACAATGAAATCAGAAAGTACAAAGACCTGGAAAAAATCAGGATTCCCCGGGAGTTCTCCTTTGACGCGGCCCACGGCCTGTCCAACGAGATCCGGGAAAAGCTCAATCTTGTCCGGCCCGCATCCCTGGGCCAGGCGTCAAGGATCGACGGCATGACACCCGCCGCCATCTCGGTTCTCATGGTGGCCATTACTGCCTTTCACCAGAACAAAACCCCTTGACTTGAACGGGTTGGCCCTTATCATTTATTTCACAAATATTCAGAATAACTCAATTAAACTTTAGTTTTAAGGACATACACAGACCATGGCGGATGACTATTACAAAATACTCGGGCTTAGTAAAACCGCGTCTGCGGACGAGATCAAAAAAGCCTACAGAAAACTGGCGCTGAAATACCACCCGGACAAGACCAAGGGCGACAAGGCCCTTGAAGACAAGTTCAAGAAGATCTCCGAAGCCTATGCCGTACTAAGCGATCCCGAGAAAAAGAACCAATACGATACTTACGGATCTGCCGGCTTCCAGCAGCGGTTCTCCCAGGAAGATATTTTCAGGAATTTCGATCTTGGCGATATCCTCAAGGAGTTTGGTTTTGGCGGGGGCGGATTTTCCTCCAGGGGCTTCAGCCAGGGCGGAGGCGGTTTCAACCGGGGCGGCAACCCCTTCTTCCAGAATATGGGCGGAGGCGGCGGCTGAGGCAGCCGGCAAGCCCCGGTCCGGGGCAAGGACATTGAATATGAAATCCCGCTGACACTGGACGAACTTATCAACGGCACCAAAAAAACCATTACCATCAGCCAGGGCGGCCAGACCCGTGCCATTGAGGTGAAAATCCCCAAGGGGCTGACCCGGGGCAAAAAAATACGCCTGGCCGGCAAGGGCGAACCCAGCCCCAACCGGGGTCCTGCAGGCAACCTGTACATCAAGTCCCAGCCCACCCTGCCCCCGGGCGTCACTGTGGAAGACAACAACATCTCCATGAACCGGGAAGTCATGCTGACCCAGGCGCTTTTGGGCGACAAAATCCAGGTTACCACCCCGGCAGGCAAGACCCTGAACCTCACCCTGCCGCCGGGAACCAGCCACAAGTCAAAAATGCGCCTGCCCGGCCAGGGCATCCCCCATATGAAAGGAAATGGTTGCGGAGATCTCTTTGTTGTGGTTAATATAACCATGCCGAAAGCATTGGATCAACGGCAGACCGAACTGATCAACAAACTCAAAGAAACAGGATTGTAACCAAAGATGCCCGAATTCATCCCCATGATTTCAGAAGATGAGATCAAAGAAAAAACCCGGGAACTGGGAACGCAGATTTCCAAAGACTATAAAGACCTGGACCTCGTATTGGTAGGGGTTCTCAAGGGCTCATTCATCTTCCTGGCCGACCTGACCCGGCAGATCACCATTGACCATGATATCGACCTTATTGGCGCCTCGTCTTACGAAGGCACGACAACCACAGGCCAGATCGTTTTCACCAAACAGCCTGACCTGGAACTGGAAGGGCGGGATATCCTCCTGGTGGAAGACATTGTGGACACCGGCCTGACCCTGTCGAAAATCGTTGAATTTGTCCGCCTGCTCAATCCCAGATCCGTGAAAATCTGCACCCTTATTAACAAACATGAGCGCAGGGAAGTGGACATCACAGTCGACTATTCCTGCTTTTCCCTTGAAAAAGGCTTTATCGTAGGTTATGGACTGGATTACGAGGAGAAGTACAGGAACCTGCCTGCAATCTTTGATCTGAAATTATAAAAGCAAGGGGGATGCCCCATGATTATTACCTGTGAAGAGTGTGCAACCCGGTTTACACTTGATGATGACCTGATCCCCCCCCAGGGCGCCAAGGTGAGATGCAGCATGTGCAAGCATGTTTTCACGGCATACCCCGAACTTCCCGAGATTCCCCAGACGGAACCCGACATCCCCGAAGATATCGAATTTGACGATCCCGAGGCTGATGACGTTCCGCCTCCTTTTTCCGAAGCACCGGAGGAAGACATTGACGGGATCGCGTTTGAAGAGCCGCCGGCCCCGGATACCGGCGATGAGGAAGACGCAGGGATTGAGCCGCTTTCCTTTGACAGTGACGAAACCCAGGAAGAGGATTTTGAAACCGCAATTCCGGATCTTCCCGAAGAAACCGACCCGGTGCTTTCCCAAGATCTTGAAGAGGAACCGGATATTGATTTTGAGGATACCGGAGAGATCACTTTCGATCCCGAAGATATCCGTTTTGAAACCGAAGACCTGGATTTTGAAGAAGACTTTGACACCGGCGATGAACTGGATGTTCCCACCCTGGAAATCCAGGACATGGACCCGGATGACACCGAAGAATCCCCCACGCTGTTTGATGCGGATGATACAGACAGAGAAGCGCAGATATCTTCTCAGGATGACCCGGCGGATGAGCCGTTTCCGGAACTTGAAATGGAAGCGCCCGAAGACCTTGAATTTGAAACGCCGGATTTTCCGGACCTGGAACTTGAGGAAAGCGAAGACGACTCCATTGAAATCGACGAAGATACCGCTGATATCGACATCACCTTTGACGGCCCGGATGGGACAACGGATAATACAGAGGAGTTGTCTGACATTTCACTGGAAATGGATTTCCAGGATCCCGACGACGTTGATACCGGCGACATTGCCGTTGACCCTGATGATATTGAATTTGATGACACCGGCCTGAGCCTTGAAGACGATGCCGGTCCTGCCGTGGCTGACACAGCCCCGGAAGAGGACAATGACGGGGAAGAGATTCCGGAGCTCGAACTTTCATTTGAAGAGGATCCGGACGCAGATCTGGTTTTTGAGGAAGATACAGACGCGCCATGGCACGGGGAACTGGAGCCGGATTCGGAGCCGGAACCCACCCCTGCGACAGACACCGAACCGGACGGAGAGGACCTTCCGGATTTCTCCGCGCCCCTGCCCTTCCCCGGCCCGGATGAACCGGAATCCCCCTTTGAAGATCCAAGCACCCTCCCGGAGCAGACAGAGGCGGATTTCGAAGCCACATTTGACTCGGAACTGGCAGAGGACAAATTTTCAGAATACGACCAGGTCCTGGACCAGGATGTGGAACCCGAACAAATATATCCGGACAATGTCCCCCAGGCAGACCCGGAACCCCGGGAAACATACCGGAAAACGCCCCTGGAAACCGATCCGCCCGATTTGTCCGAAACGGCTGCACCGGAACCGCAGGCAGATCCCCTGCCCGCAGAAGAACCGCCCCCCCGGGAAGCGGCCCTGATAGAACCCCTTCCCGGCGATATCCGGAAAAAGAGGGCTCGCAAGAAAAAAAGCGCTGTCGGCGCTCCCATAATCGTGCTTGTCCTGATTTTTCTCCTTATTCTTGCGGCATATGCGGCAGGCCTGCGCTTTGGCTACACCATTCCCTTTCTCTCAGACCTGAAAATCCCTTACATCACCGAGGCATTTAAACCGACACAGCCGCCCAAGCCCGTTTCCAAACCCGTGCCCAACGAGGTCAGCATCAAGGGCAGGTTTGTCTCAAACGCCACGGCCGGTGAATTGTTCATCGTGACCGGGAGAGTGGACAATCCCGCGGACACCGCCTACAGCTACATCCGCGTCAAAGGCACCCTGATCACCAAGGACAATCCCAAAGCCGCCACCCAGATCATCTACTGCGGCAACATTATTTCCGAGGAAGTCCTTAAATCAGGCAATATTTCGGACATCCACAAGCAACTCACTACCCGGGAAGGTGTCCAGAATACCAATGTGAACATCATGCCGGGCAAGGATGTCCCGTTCATGCTGGTCTTTTCAAACCTGCCCGCGGGCCTGACCAACTTTACCGTGGAGGTCATGGACTTCCAGCCGTCAGCCGAAAAAAAGTAAAATATCAATTGACACCTTGACATAAGCTATGATATTTATTCCGGGTTTTTTGGCGACGTAGCTCAGTTGGTTAGAGCATGCGGCTCATATCCGCAGAGTCCGGGGTTCAAGTCCCTGCGTCGCTACCAGAATTTACAAGGCCCGATACCTATGAAATTTTCAAAGGTATCGGGTTTTTTGTTTTTCAAAATATCGATTGACTTGCTTCCCGATTTTCGGGTCCGGGCCAATCCCGTAATTTTGCTTTTGGCATGATAACGCTCCGGATGAATCCAAAAAAATTTTCCCGGCACATGTTTGCAAGACCGGCCACAACATCCCAAAAATGATATTCACTCAAACTTGGCGATACTCAAGCGAAATCGCCAGATATCACCACACACCCAAATGGCGATATTTTGTTTGGGCGCTTGAGACATCCGGCGGGTGACCCCGCACCCGGCACCTCAATCGGCCATGCCTGTCCCAAATTGTTTTGGCATAGAAAATG
Organism: Desulfobacter sp.; assembly: GCA_036881925.1. Lineage (GTDB taxonomy): Bacteria > Desulfobacterota > Desulfobacteria > Desulfobacterales > Desulfobacteraceae > Desulfobacter. Next base: position 32,086 of record JBAJNJ010000033.1, on the reverse strand, counting down.
TATCAGTTGTCAAGACCATGATCCCAAATCAACATAACAGATACCCGAGAAACCCGGACATTTGCCGGTGTTTTCAAAAGGCCGGGGGGTAAGATATGGCACCGTCTTCAGCAGATCTGGATGCCATGGTGTTCCAACCGGCTGTGAAACCGGATCTTGGAAAAACGGCCATGGACGGCTTATCTCTGAGCCTGCTCATGCAGTTTGACGGAAAAAAGACGCTTGGCCAGGTTGCCCGGGCAATGTCACAGCCCCTGCCGGCCATTCACCCCGTGGTGTCCAGGCTGCTCAATGCCGGGCTGATCCGGCCGGTAACGCCGGGTGCGGTGGAAAAGGTGGTTGACCAGGAATTTATGGCGCATCTGGTTTCCCAGTTGTCCATTGCCATTGGGCCGCTTGGAAGGATCATTGTTGAAGACGGCCTTGAGATTCTAGGCCGCACCGGCACAACCCTTCCCATCCGGCAGGCGGCAGAACTGGTCAACCTGTTATCCCGGGAAATCCCCAGAGAAGAAAAACAGAACCGGTTCAAACAGGATATGCTCCGGAAAATGCAGAAAAAAAATTACCTGTGATCCGCAAATGCGGTTGTTTTCCAAAAAATTTTTAATTGTTACTTTGCGCCATTGCAAAGCCAGGTAAGGAACCCCAATGGAAATTGTATGCAGCGATTGCGGATCAAAGTACAGGATTGATCCGTCAAAAGTGAACGGACCCAATGCCTGTTTTACCTGCAGGACATGTGCTGAGACCATTTGTGTCAATCCGGAAGAGCCGTCCGGCAACGCTTCTGCAGAACCCGCCGGCGAACACACCCCAACGCTTCCGGATGCATTGCCGGTCCAGGCCGTCCCCCAGGCAACCCACAGGTTCGGACTCACTGCAAAAGTGGTTCTGTTGATGCTGCTGGTGAGCCTGATCCCCGGGGGCATCTATTTTGCGGTTTCTTCCAAATTGTCCCATGAACGGATATTGTCTGAATCCGAGACGCTCGGCATCATGGTTTCCGGGCACCTGGCCTCCCAGGTGGATACCTGGATCGATACAAACGTCCGGGCCCTGAAGGCCATTGCCAACCTGCCTGAAATCCGGTCCATGAATGCCGGGGCCCAGGAAATCGCCCTTAAATCCCTGCAGAACGAATACCCGTGGATGTATCTTGTGTTTACAACGGGCATTAACGGCCGCAACATCGCCAGGAGCGACAAAAATCCCTTAAAGGATTACACGGGCCGGCAATACATCAAGGACATTACCGGGGGCGCGGAACTGGCCTGGCAGACCCTGATCGGTAAAACGTCGAAAAAACCGGCCCTGGTTCTTGCGGTTCCCATTAAAACCCGGGGCCGGGTTGTGGGGGTGCTGGCAGCGGCAATGACCCGGGAAACCATTTCAAAAAGTATCACCACATTCAAGCAGGGCAGGACCGGATCAAGCTTTCTGGTGGATGAAACCGGCCGTGTGGTGGCCCATCAGAACAACGCGCTTGTTGCGCAGGAGCAGGATATGGGGGCCCACCCTCTGGTCAGGGCGGCACAATCGGGCCGGCACGGGAAAATCGAGTTCATTGATGACAACGGGAACACTGCCATCGGGTTCACCAGGACCACGGCTCTCGGCTGGGTCATCGCCATCCGGCAGGACAAGAGCGAAGCCCTTGCTCCCCTTAAGCAGGCCCGCTCTTTTGCCCTGATCCTTCTGGGCGCGACCCTGGTGGTGGTGATTCTGATTGCCCTGGTTGCCAGCCGGACAATTGTAGGCCCTATCAGGGAACTGACCCATGCAGCCAACCGGATCAGTGTGGGAGATATGGATGTTGAAATTAAAGCCAGGTCCGCAGATGAGATCGGAGACCTGGCAGAAGCCGTGACCCGGCTCCAGGACAGTATCCGGATTTCCATTTCACGGATACAGCGTCTCAAAAAATAAAATGCCATGCTGACGTTTCTTTTATTTACAGATGATCCCGCACTCAGGTATGCCGTTGAAACCCTGGTATCAGGGCGTGGCATCTCCCTTGCTGTAACCCCTTCCTACCGGGAAGCCATGGCCCTTGTTGAACAAAAGTGCATTGCCCTTGCAGCGGCGGATGTCAGCCGGTTTCCCGGCAAGGGCCGGACCCTGCTGGAATATATTGCAGAACAATCCCCAGACATCCGGCGGCTTGCCCTGTCCCCCACACCCCTTAACGATGCAGAGTTGTCCCCCGGTGTTGATGCGACCCGTGTGGGTGAGCCTTATGGGGCAACTGTTTTCAGGCAGGCCATGGATTCCGAAATCAATTGCATTTCCGGGGGCGGCACCATGAGCAATGTGTCCCCCCACCTGTTTGCCCAACTCCTGGAAATGGAGGGAAGAACCTGTATTCTCAGGGTGTTTGACAGCAGGACAACAAACGGAGGAATGCTGGCCTTCAGAAACGGAAAGCTTGTTGCGGCCCGCTTTCAGACCCTGGCGCCCATGGACGCGGCATGCCGGATACTGGCCTGGGAAACCGCGGATATTTTTATCCAGAATGCGGAATTTTCCGGGGAGGACCGCATCCGTGAAGATCTGCAGTCGATTATAATGAAATCTGCCCATCTCAAGGATGAAGCACAGGATGCCGCCCCACCGCCGGAACCCAGGGCTGCTGCACATCCGGCAGCACCTGAAAAACAGCAGTCTTTTGCCGGACGGCTGAAACAGCATCTTGATGCAGATCCCGGGAACCTCCAGGGCATTGCCGACATTTTTCATAATCCCGGTGATGACGGCCTTATCCGGGCCTCCCAGACAATGGGGGATGTGTTCGGCTTTGGCCGCTTAAAACTGGGGTATGCAGACGACGGCAGCGCTGCCAAGGTGTTTATTCCGGGATCTCCGTCCACGACACTGACCCTGAATGCCCAATGTCCCCGGGACGGAATCATCCGGTCAATTTACAGGTATCTGGACTGATGATGAAAAAAGTATTTGATGCCGTTATCGGCTTGGACGGGGTTTCCGGCGCCATGATCCTGGATGAAGAGGGGCGGTCAGCATATGACCCGCTCAGATTGAATAAAATGGAGACCGGCAGGGAATGGATGCAGCTCATTCACTCGGATGCCTTTCCAAAAGAACTGGACCTGGTGTTTAAAAAGGGGCGGCTGTACATCAGGGAACTGGGGGCGTTATATCTCCTGGTATTCATGGCGCCTGACAGCCCTGTTGCCTCTCTCAAGCTGACCTGCGATCTTTTTGAACAGGAACCGGACAAGCCCTCCCCCCGCAAACGGTTTTTCAACCTGTTTTCCTGATCCTGAATCCCAAGTCCCCCTCACCGGGGTTTTCCTTCCACCACACGCAAAAATGCCATCACCGCCGTTGCGGTTTCAGAATCCCGGGCATGGGTCTGGGTCACCACGCCCAGGAAAAATCCCCGGGCGGGAAAAATCAAGATGCTGCCTTTGTTTTTCCTTGAAAACAGCACATATTTAAAATTCTCATGCCCCAGGGTTACCAGCCTGCGTCCGCATGCGGAAATGGTCTTTAAAAGCCGTTCAGGGGCATCCACATCTCCTGCCATGAACGCCCCGTTGCCGTCCACCACAATATATCCGTAAACCCCCTTGATACGGCTGACCACTGAAAAAAGCCGTTCCACACCCATTTAACGCCCTTTCAAAAGTTCCGGAACCTGTTTTAAAAACCCGCCTGGCAGGGGCTGGCCCGCCGTGACCATCACCGTGTACACCTCCGGGGTTATCCTGTGCACAAAAAAATGCTTGTCCGAAATCACGGCGGTCATCCCGTCCAGATCCGGACAGGCGCAAAGACCGTCCTCATACCCGGAAACAAGTCCATCCCCGAGGGTATTGATATCCTCGGGGGTGAGCCCGGGCGGCATGTCCGCCCCAAGTACCTTTTTTTCCGCGTGATATAAAAATGCCCCGATGATGCCGGGGCAAGAGAGGGCAGCAGCCAGAAACCGCTCTGTATGAATGGGAGACGGTGCTTCCCGGACATTCACGGGAAAGGCATTGGCATATCGGCAGCGCTGGCATTGGAACACCGCCCGCCCTTCTGTCACGGCAGATGGTGGCAATGTATTTTTTTCGCCGCATTCCTCACAAAATGCAATCATGCTATCTCCGGAAAACAGCGCGTATCTTTGCAAAAAAGCCTTTTGGCCGGGCTGCTACATCGTCTCCGTCTGCATCGCCCAAAGGTTCGTTTTGCTCCGGTGGGTCTTCACCAGGTGTTTCCTGGCCAGATATCCCGTTGTTTTCGGTGTATTCAGGCGGTTCTGTATCGTATTCCGGTTCCGGATCACCGGAATCCTGATCCCCGAGATCTTGATCCAGATGATGTTCATCTCCGGAGAGGTCGTCTTCCGGGGTAGTATCGCCGGACCGGTCGTCATCTGTGTCCGGCGCCTCCCACAATTGTACGGTATCCGGGGACTGTTCAGCCGTTTCCGGCTCCAGACCATGGATATATTGGCTTATCCCTGCCAGGAGCGTCAACAGCCGGGTTTTGTCTTCATCTTCCCCCCACAACTGCTTCAACACAAACAAATCCTCAAGCAGGCCGTTAAACACGGCAGCATCCCCCAGCGTTCCAGGGTCGCTCAAAGCCGCCTCCAGCCGTTCCATGAGGCCATGCGCCCGGGCATCGTCCTCTGCCACAGCCACAATGGCATCATCGGGAAGCTCTTCCCCGGGTAATTCCGGTGGCGCAACCAGGGCGGCATCAACGAATTCGTCCTCTTCCGGTGCATATGTCAAGGTATCTGCCGGATCATCTTTATCAGTGCCGTCTATGGAGGCGGTGGTGGTAGCGGTGGCGGTTTCCGGGAACTCCTGGTTGAAAAAGGCATCCAGGCGGCTTTCGATTTCAGGAATGGGGGCTTTGTCGGTTCTCAGGGGGGTGAAGTTTTTTATCCCTTCTCCTGTTTCGGCCATGGCTGCCATAGCAGCGGTTTCCTGGCCTGTGCCATGAACATCGGCAAGGTGAATCGCGTCCAGCAGCTTGTCGGCCGGTGAAGGTTTGGGGGAAAACAGGTCACCCATCACATCTGTGGGCTGCGGGTTGCTGTCTTTTGTTTTCGACGCGATGGGGACCGTGTCCATTTCCCGGGCCGGCAACGCGCTCAGGGGGGCAGGTTCCCCGGCAGGCGGCAGCGTGGAAATATGGGACAAGGCCGGGGAAATCTCTTCATCGGATGGTGCCGGTGCAGGTTCGGTTACGGTGCCGGCCTGGCTGGCGTTAATCCCTTTTTTCAGGCGGTTGTAGGCGGCAATATCCCTTTCAATCATTTGTTTCTTTTGTCCGGGCGCCATATCCGGGGCCTGCACCAATTGTTCAAAATCTTCAAACACGGTGTGAAGCAGATGGATGGAATCTTTGTGGGCATCGGCCTTGTTCCTCGCAATATCCGCAACAATGCCGTGGAGGATTCTCAAAAAGGTGTGATGGATTTTGCTGGATGCGGTCTTTTTTTTCAGACCGGTGACCACGCGGTCAAAGCTTTTGAGGGTGGTATGGGAAATTTCCCAGTCAATGGAGAGGATCACGGCCTTGAGCGCCTCCATTTCCCCGGCCGATATATGGGGAGCCGATGCCCGTGCCTTGAATATCTTGAATGAACGGATACCCCGTGCCAGGATCTCATCGGCCTGCCCGGGCAAGGGTGGCGGCGTGCGCAACAACATGTCCAGGTCCCGGGCCAGGGACACCAGCACCGGCATTGTATCCGGATGCGCCGTATGGATATGCGCTGCCAGGTACCTGGCCGTGGACCGCATCATTTTCAAAAAAGATACGGCAGGGGCATTCTCCTGTATCTCCTGCCCGAGCAGAGCCAGAAGCTTGTCCAGTTCCCTGACCTGGCCGGCCTGGATGGGGGAATCCATGGCCTGGATGATCTGTTTTATATTCTCGACTGACGCCAAAACAACCTCCTTCATGATATCTGGTCCTGAATGGAAACCAGGGTTGTGGATATAATCTTTTTCAGGGTGGGGATCACATTTCCCCCGTGGATGGCGCTGGCTTCAAACGCAGGCACCTTTAAAAGCCCGTTCAGGTCCTTTTGCAGTGTATGGGATGCCAGGGTTGGTACACCCGACCCTTTCAGGTCCATCTTGTTGTATTGCATGACCAAAGGAATTTTCAGCAGATCAAGGTCATAGGTCTGCAGGTTGTCATAGAGCTGGTTCAGGGATTCAATGTTCTTTTTGCGCAGCGCCTTTTGGATATCCGCCACAAAGACAATGCCGTCCACCCCCCTGAGCACCAGCCTGCGGGTGGCATCATACTTGACCTGCCCCGGAACGGTGTACAACTGGATGGTGACGTCAAACCCCTTGATCTGCCCCACGTCAAAGGGAAGAAAATCAAAAAACAAGGTCCGGTCGTCATGGGTCTTGAGGCTGACCATCTCTGTTTTGATCTGCTCCCTGTAGGTCTGGTTGATATACTCCAGGTTGGTGGTTTTCCCTCCCCTGCCCGGGCCGTAGTAAACGATTTTGATCTGGACTTCCCTGGTTTTTACATTGATCAGCGCCAATTGAAGGTCCCTCCCCGCTGCACTCAGGATCGGTTAAAAAAATATGAATGGGTTGAAGAAATCAACATCGGTTTAAGAGATCAGGATCAGTTAAAAAAGATGCAGGTTCTGTACATGCCTAAGCCAGCACATTGTTGATCTCTTTCACCACCTCGGCCACTTTGAGCCTGACGATGCCCAGTGAAATATCCTTGTTGAACATGGAAATCAGCAGGGTGTCGCCGATCACTTTGTTGAAATGGATGCTTGATTTCTCCCCCTTATGGAACAGCAGGGAGAACTCGGATTCCCCCACGAGCTTGGCCATGGCGTCCACAGCGGCAAAGTTCCCGGCGGCAAGGGCGGCAAAGGCCGTGGAATCAATGGGGGTTTTGCCGCTGTCATGCTTGGCAATGGCATTTCCGCTCATGTCCATGTAAATCACATGGTCGATTCCGGTGGTCATCAGATGCGTTTGGATGGCATTGTCAATGGCGGTTAACTGGCTTTTGTTAAACATGGCTTCTCCACTATTTCAACAGTTCAATATCATGTGCCAGCACGATGGCTGAAGCAAAGGCACGTTTATTTCCGGGATCTGGACATGGCGATTTTCAGGCTGGTGACCAGCCTGTTGAAGGATTCGATCAGGACACCGATCTCATCCGTCCGCCTGTTGGAGATTTCCTCCAGGTCTGTCTGTCCCTGGGAAATCAACTCTGCCCGCATGGCAAGGGCGTTGATGGGTTTTGTAATACCGTTGCCGATGATCAGGCCGATGATGACAGAGATCACCACCACCCCGACCCAGATCCCGGTAATGATCTTTTGAATCCTGACCGCAGGGGCCATCACCGCACTTTCAGACACGACAATACCCACGCTGGCCTCGATGGCCGGCAGGGGCGCATAGGCGATCAGGATGCCGGCGCCGCTTTCCGTGTAACTGCCCACACCGGTTTGCCCGGCCATCATCTGTTTGATGATTTTTTTGAACGCCGGGTTGTCTGTTGCCAAAGCACTGTCCGCTTTGACCGCCTGGTTCCAGGCAATGTTCCGGCTGTCCATACCCGGTTTTGCAAGAAACCGGCCTTTTTGGCCCAGAAGAAAGGCGCTGGAGTCGTAACCAATGTCCAGTGTGATGATATCCCGCCGGATGGTGTCGAGCAGCACGTCAAATCCCACAACCCCGACAAGGGTCTGGTCATCCAGGTACACAGGCGTGGCACAGGAGACGATTAGTTTCTTGGTATTGACGTCAATATAAGGCGGGGTCCATATGGTGTCTTTTTTCTCCACCGCCGCCATATACCATGCCCGTTTTTTGGGCTGGTATCCCTGCTCCGCCTCGATAACGCCGATGACATCTTCGCTGTCCGCGACAAACACCCCGTTTTCCGTGGCCATGTATCCCAGTTCAAGATAGGGATTTCTCTGCACCAGGGCTTCGAGAAAAATCCCCACCCGCTGAAGGGCAAGGCCCTCGGCCACAAGGGTTGCGTTAAGCGCCGGATTTCCGTAGCCGGCACCTGTCCAGGGCATCAGCAGCCTGAACCCCAGGTCCCCGGAGATGGCCGGCCTGGCAAAGGTATATTCGGCATACACAGCCACCCCCTCGATCTCGTTTTGCAGCCTGCTGAAGATACTGTTGTACGCCATGGCTTTCTGGCCGGTGACCAGTTGCAAATGGGTTTGTGCCTGGCCGGACAGCGCCCGGCTTCCCCTGGATGTGGCCACAAATCCGACAATGGACAGTGAGGTCACGACCAGCGCAACAATAATGATGGTAATTTTGGAACGGATGGAAAGCCCGGAGATTTTTGGTTTTGATAACTGCGGCAAAGCGGGCGGATCGGGCAGGGGCACCTCTGTTTCAGGCTCTGCGACGTAAGGTTCGGGTGCATCCAGCGGTTTCAGGGCGTTATGGCCGCTGCCGTCATCCCCGGGAGTAAAAACCGTATTCACATGGCCGCAGCTCACGCATCGGTATTTCACTGCGGGCTTGTCCACCCGGGACAGGTCAATCTCATGTTTTGCAAGGCACTTTTCACAGGCAGTAACCATTTTTCCGCTCCTTATTGTTCAATTCAAAACAGCATGGTGCAATTGCATGTTTTCAGGGCATCATCCCTGACCTTTAAGCAATATTCAGGCCATCATCCGGAGATTGGAAGCGGGCAAAGGGGAGCCCGGGCTGCCGGGAACCGTCACGGGACAGGATCTGTTTCCAGCCGGCCCACGGTTCCTGTGCCGGTGCGTTTCAAATAATTTAACCCGCTTTTTTCCCTGCTTTTTTGTCCGGCTTTTTTGCCGGGCGGGTTGACTTTTTTGATTCAGAACCAAGTTTATGATAGAATTTTAAAATTGATTGACCAATTCCAATTTGCAAATCCAGGGAGTGCTTATGCCGGGTGTATATGAAATCTATGTAAAGGACCATTTTGCCGCCGCCCATGCGTTACGGGGATATGACGGCAATTGTTCACAGATGCACGGACACAACTGGATTGTGGAAGCCTATATCCACTGCACCAAGCTGAACAAGCTGGGGATTGGTATTGATTTCAGGGATGTGAAAGGCATTGTCAAGGATGTACTGAGCAAGCTGGACCACACCAACCTGAACGATGTCGTGGAGTTCGGCAGCATCAACCCCACCTCGGAGAACCTTGCCAAATTCATCTACACGGAATTGTCCAGGCGGCTGAACACCGAACATATCAAAGTGAAAAAAATCATGGTATTTGAAAGCCCGGGCTGCGGGTCTTCCTACCAGGAGGTGTGATTGTCCCTGAACATTTGTGAAATCTTCCACAGCCTCCAGGGGGAATCCACCTTTGCGGGCCGGCCCTGCGTGTTTGTAAGGCTGTCCGGATGCAACCTTGACTGTGCCTGGTGCGACACCCGTTACGCAGAGACCGAAGCCCATCCCATGTCTGTTGATGAAATTGTGGACCGGGTCGCCGGTTTCAACTGCAACCTTGTGGAGGTTACGGGCGGCGAACCCCTGCTTCAGGAGCAGACCCCGGTACTTGTGGACCGGCTGCTTGCCGCAGGCAGACAGGTGCTCATGGAAACCAACGGCAGTCTGGACATCAGCCTTGTGGACCCCGGGTGCATCCGCATCGTGGATGTGAAGTGCCCGTCCAGCAATGCCGGTGGTTCATTCCTGGAAGCGAACTATGCCCACCTGACCCCAAGAGACGAAATCAAGTTTGTTGTGGGATCACGCATGGATTATGAATTTGCACGTAAAATTATCCGGGACCGCCTGGCCGGCCACCCCGGGCAGCGCATTCACCTGTCCCCGGTGTTCGGAACGATCACTCCGGCACACATGGCCTGGTGGATTCTGGAAGACGGACTTGATGCCCGGCTTTCCCTTCAGCAGCATAAACTGATCTGGCACCCGGAAGAAAGAGGAGTATGAGTTAGTGATGACAAAACGCGCAGTGGTGCTGTCCAGCGGCGGCATTGATTCCACCACGGCCATGGCCATGGCCAGGGATATGGGAAACGAAATTTACAGTTTGAGTTTCAGGTATGGCCAGCGTCATTCCGTTGAGTTGGACTGTGCCGTAAAAGTGGCCCGCCACCTGGGCGCGGAAGCCCATAAAATCATTGATATCGATCTGCGCCAGTTCGGCGGCTCCGCCTTGACAGACGACATCAGCGTGCCCAAACACCAGGATGTGGCCGAAATTAACCAGGAAGAGATCCCCGTCACCTATGTACCGGCCCGGAATACCATTTTTCTTTCCTATGCCATGGCCTGGGCCGAAGTGCTCAAGGCAGGCGCCATATTTATCGGGGTGACGGCCGTGGATTATTCAGGCTACCCGGACTGCCGTCCGGAATTCATCAATGCCTTCCAGACCATGGCCAACCTGGCCACAAAAGCCGGGGTAACCGGTGAGACCGTGCTCACCATTGAAACGCCCCTGATTCACATGTCCAAATCCCGGATTATTACCGAAGGACACAAGCGTGGTGTGGATTACGGGCTGACCATTTCCTGTTATGACCCGGATGCGGACGGCAGGTCCTGCGGACGCTGCGACTCCTGCCTCCACCGGATCAAAGGATTTGAAGAGGCCGGCATTCCCGACCCGACCCCCTACCGGACCTGATCCGGCCTGACCGGACCGCATTTTCCCATACCGATCAAACCGGGTTGGACTGGCTGATCTCCCGCTCGTGGATGCCGATCAGGTAGAGCAGACCGTCCAGCCCCATGGTGGAGATGGCATTGGCTGCTTTTTCCCGGACCACGGGTTTGGCGTTAAATGCCACCCCCAGTCCGGCAATGGAAATCATGGGCAGGTCATTGGCCCCGTCTCCCACGGCAATGGTCTGTTCAATGGCCAGTTTTTCCCGCTGGGCGATTTCCCTGAGCAGGATGGCCTTGCGCTCCCCGTCGACAATATCGCCCGTGACCCGGCCCGTGACACAGCCCGCCTCGATTTCCAGTTCATTGGCATATACATAGTCGACGCCCAGCCGTTCCCGGAGATATTCGCCCACAAAGGTAAATCCGCCGGACAGGATGCCCATTTTGTACCCCAGGCCTTTCAGGGTCCGGCAGACCAGGTCCGCCCCTTCGGTCAGGGGCAGTTTTTCCGCCAGCCCCCGGATCTGTTCTTCTCTCAAGCCCTCAAGCAGGGCCACCCGCCGGCGGAAGCTTTCCTTGAAATCAATTTCCCCGCGCATGGCGGATTCCGTGATTTCCTCCACCTCCCGGCCCACGCCTGCCAGCTTGGCCAGTTCAACAATAACTTCGGCCTGGATCAGGGTGGAGTCCATGTCAAAGACCACCAGCTTTCTGTTTTTCCGGTAGATGTTGTCCACATGAAAAGAGATGTCGATGCCCTGGACCTGGGAAATCCGCATGAACTCGGCCCGCATTGCCCCGATGTCCCCGGGAGTGCCGGAAACGGAAAACTGGATGCTGGCCCTTGGGGAGGCCTGGGGATTTTTAACGGACCTGCGGCCGGTGAGCCGGCTGATCGAGTCGATGTTCAGCCCGTTGTCGGCAATGGCCGAGGCCACGGAAGAAATCTGGCGGGCGGATATGGTCCTGCCCAGTATGGTGATGACCCGCCGCTCCTTGCCCTGGGCATGGACCCAGTTTTCATGGCTCTCATGGTCCACCGGCTTGATGTCGACGCTCAGGCCCATGTTGTGGCCCTCAAACAGCATGTCCTTGAAAATCAGTGAAAAATCACTGGCACAAGGAATTTCCGCCAGGATCCCCAGTGAGATGTATTCGTGGATCACGGCCTGGCCGATGTCCAGGATGGTGACGTTATACTGGGCCAGGATGCCGGTAAACTTGGCATCCAGTCCTTTTCTGTCCTTGCCTGTGATATTAATGAGAACGATATCGCCCATATGTCTCCCCTGGTATCATATCTGCTGCCGCTCCGGCGGTGCGTTAAATTCTGGTTTATAGTTCGTGGTGCCAGGCCTTGTAAAGCGTTTTTACCTGTCTTTTGAAATCGGGTGAACGGAACGGATCACCACATCCCCCAGTGCGCATTTTCCCTGGCAGGCCACAACCGGGCACTTGGCCTTGAACAGGAAAAAAATCCTGGGATCGTCATGGGGCAGGGTTTCAAAATTGCCCTGGCCCTTTGAAATAATCAGATCGGCCCGGTTGAACACCCGGACAAATTCATCGGAACAATGATCCGTCAGGGTACCGGGAATGGCAGCGCCGGAATCAATAACCCGGACTATTTTCGTCAGCCCCACAGCTTCTGCATCCGCCATTGTGGCATCATTCTGTACCGGGCCGCCCCGGACCGCATACACCACCTTTGCAGGGTTTATCTCTTCCAGCAGCAGTTTGTCAAACACAATTTCACCGGCGTTATCCCCCAGCCAGAGAATATGTTCTGCCTTGCGGACGGCACGTTCCAGCAGTGCCGTACTGCCGTTGACCCGGGTGTTCATGGCGTGGTCAATGGTTTCCATAACCGTTTTCCTGCCGACCTCGGATGCCACACCGAAATCAATAATGTTTCCGGCGATGGCCAGCCGGACAGCCGTGTCAAACCGGCGTTCCGGCTCTGCTGCATCCTTGAGTTCCCGAAGCTTTGGATAAAGTTCCCGGGCCATGGAATTGCATTGTTTTTTAAGCGGACCGTAAGGATCTGCCACACCGGTCAGCTCCCGGACGGTGTCGTGTATAAACCGGGCGGTCAGGGGCGGAGGCGTGTCAGGGTCCAGACCTGCCAGCCGGGCCAGCACCTTTTGCACCACCTTGCGCTGAACCTCTTCATCCGGAGTGGCCAGGCCGGCCACATCCAGGGCACTCCTGGCAAGGCAGGGATAGCAGGCATTGTGCATCCTCACGGATTCATCTCCCGGACCAGGGTTTCAAGCGCGGCCCTGGTGTTCAGGTCCGGATCATCCAGCACCTTTTCAAACAGAAATGCCTTAACCTCCCCCACCCGGGGGCCCGGGCCGATGTCCAGCAACGTCTGGATGTCGCGGCCTGAAATCGCAAGGTCATTGGGGGTAAAGGCAGCTCCTGCGGTGACCTGGTCCAGGATTTTCTGCAGGCGGAGCCGGGCCTCGGAAATGGTGTACGGAAATTTGGCCAGGTTCCCCCCTTTGTCCGCCATCCGCAGCCGGAAAAAATCCCTGTAGGAAAGCCCCAGGCTGTCGAGAAAGGCCAGGAGGCGGCGCACCGCTCTGGGAGTGCTGTCCTGGTTCAAGGGCCGCATATGGGCCCGGACAAGGGAAAATATATAAGCGGTTTCCCGGTTTGAAAACCGCAGCCGTTCAAGATCTTTGGCCAGGGCATCCCTGTGTGTTTCATGCCCGGCAAAGGTCAGTTTCCCCTCTTTCATGCGGGCGGCGTCAAACTTTCCCACATCATGAAGATACCCGGCAAGCCGCAGCAGGGGCAGCCGGGCCGGAAGCGCATCTCCCACCAACAGGCAGTGCTCAAATACGGTTTCCCCGTGAAAAGGCCCCCCGTCCAGGCCATGGCATCTGTCCAGGCTGGGCAGCACCTGGTCCAGCAGATCTGCCGCGTGCAACAGGTTGAAAAAAACCGATGGGGTTTTCATGGCCATGGCCTTGAGCAGTTCGGTCCGGACCCTTTCGCCTGCCGCCCGGGTGTGAAGGTCTTGTTTACTTGCCCGGATCGCGGTAAGGGCATCAGGATCAATCCGGCTGTCATACCTTGCGGCAAACCGGCAGGCCCGGATCATGCGCACGGGATCTTCCTCTATCCTTTCCCCGGGATCCAGGGTAAACCGGATCATCCTGTTCGACAGGTCCTGCTGTCCGTTGTGCGGGTCAAACAGGGTATGGGAAAAAGAGTCCCAGGCCATGCTGTTGATGGTAAAATCCCGCATTCCCAGATCTGCACCGGGAAACGTGCCGTTCCCGCGGCAGGATGCCACTTCCACCCCGTTGACCAGGCTGATTTCAAAAGTTTGGCCCACATGGCGGATACGGGTGCCGGCAAAGAGACGGGCGATGTCATCGGGACCGGCATTGGTCAGGATATCCACATCATGGGGAGAGATGCCCAGCAGCATGTCACGCACCGCACCTCCCACCACAAGGCCTTTGTATCCGCCGGCCCGCAGGGTGTCCAGCACCTGCACGGCACGGGGCCAGGCAGGGCTGCGCTCAAGAACTGAAGAATCGGGAATCATGGGAACCGGGTCAGTCTCCCCATCTGTCCACCAGGTGGTGTACTGCGCCCAGGTGGTCCAGGATTCTTGCCACCACCGTGTCCGCCAGGTCCTCTATGGTTTTGGGAAAGGTGTAAAACGATGGGGACGGCGGCAGGATCACGGCCCCGGCACGGGCGGCACGGGTCATGTTCTCCAGGTGGATCAGGCTGAACGGGGTCTCCCTGGGCACCAGGACCAGGGGGCGCTTTTCCTTAAGGCAGACATCGCAGGACCGGGTGATGAGATTGTCCGCATATCCGGAGGCCACGGCGGCAAGGGTCTTCATAGAACAGGGCGCCACAACCATGCCGTGATGGATGAACGACCCCGAGGCGGGTGCCGAGGCGATCTCATCCTGGGTAAAGCACGTAATCCGGCTGATGCATTGGGGTGAAAGACCGTAGCGGATTAAAAAGTCCGTAAACGTTTCCTTGGGGTCCAGGCCTGCTTCATGGGCCATGACTTTTTTTCCGGCATGGGACAGGATCACCAGGACCCGTGCCGATGTTTCGGCCAGGACCTTGATGAGCCGGAGTCCGTATATACTGCCCGACGCGCCACTGATGCCCACCACATAGGTTTTGTCCTGATTTGTGCCTTGGTTTGCGTCCAGGTTCGCTGTTTGAGGATTTACCGCATTCATCTCAGGATCACCTCCGTGATCACGCCCGCAAGCAGCATGACCGACACAATGGAATTCATATGAAAAAACGCTATGTTGATCCGGCTCAGGTCGCCGGGGTTGACCAGGCGGTGCTCAATCACCAGAAGAATGCCGATACCGGCCAGGAACAGGAGGAATACCGGATGCATATCAAATGCAAAGAACATAGCCGTAAAAAAAAACATGGTCATGACATGCAGCAGGGTGGAAACCTTCATGGCGTTTTCCGGCCCCAGGGACGCGGGCAGGGAAAACAGCCCCTGCTCCCGGTCAAAGTCAATGTCCTGGCAGGCGTAAAGAATGTCAAAACCCGCAATATAGGTCCAGAGGCTGGCGGCCATGAATACCACACCGGGGGTGATGGTGCCGGTGACAGCGACCCAGGCGCCCACAGGAGCAAGGGCCATGGCAAACCCCAGGTAAAGATGGCAGTATTGGGTGAACCGCTTGGTATACGAATAAAAAAGCAAGGCTGCCAGCACGGGAAATGAGAGCATAAAGCATAAGGGGGACAGCATGGCCGCCGCCAGGATAAAGGCCAGGCTTGAGACCGCCACAAAGAGTAAGGCTTCTTTTTTCGACAATATTCCCGACGGGATTTCCCGGATGGCAGTCCTGGGGTTTTTCCCGTCAATGGCCGCATCCACAATCCGGTTGAATCCCATGGCCGCAGACCGGGCCCCCACCATGGCCACCAGAATCCAGGCCAGGTCCCACATGGAAAAGGGGTGGATCTGCCAGGCCAGTACAACGGCGGACAAGGCAAAGGGAAGGACGAATACCGTATGGGAAAACTTGATCATCCTGCCGTAATCCCGGGTTTTTTCCATAATACGTGTTTTCAATATTGCTGATTCCATTTAATTATGATTCGATTTCAGGGCGCACCCCGGTCAGAAAATGCCGTACAGCGTCTCTGTGCATCCCGGGCAACGTCCGTTCTCCTTTAAAAAATTTTCGATGCCGTAGCCGTGCCGTTTCACCAGCAGGGTGCCGCAATTCCGGCAACATGTGTTTTCCCTGGCCCCGGGCAGGTTCCCGGTATATACATGGAAAAGCCCGGCCTTTTCACCGATGTCGCATGCCCGCTCCAGGGTGGCGGCCGGGGTAGCGGCCCGGTCCGTCATTTGGTAAGTGGGATGGAACCTGGACAAGTGCCAGGGGGTTTCCGGCCCCAGCTCCCCTGCGATAAAGCCGGCCATCCCGGCCAGTTCGCCCGGGTCATCATTCAGCCCGGGAATGACCAGGGTAGTGACTTCCACCATGATCCCCTTCTGCTTCATCTGTTTCAGGGTCTGCTTGACCGGTTTCAGTCCGGCCCGGCATAATTTTCTGTAGAATTCATCGGTAAAGGCCTTGAGGTCTACGTTGGCTGCATCCAGCACAGGCGCGGCTGCCTCAACCAGTTCAGGACTCATAAACCCGTTGGTGACAAATATATTGTACAGCCCTGCATCCTTTGCCAGCCGGGCCGTGTCCAGGGCCAGTTCAATAAACACGCTGGGTTCGGTATAGGTATAGGAAATGCTTTTGCATCCCGCATCCAGGGCCTGGGCCACAATGGTTTCAGGGGAGATGCCCCGGCCCCGGATGCGGCCGGAATCCCGGACCTGGGCAATGTCCGCGTTCTGACAGAACCGGCAGCCCAGGTTGCAGCCCATGGTGGCAATGGAAAATGATGTGGACCCGGGCTTGAGATGAAACAGGGGCTTTTTTTCCACCGGATCAACACTGGCAGCCACCACCCGGTCATAGACCAGGGAAAACAAGGTGCCGCCGCGGTTCTCCCGGACCCCGCAGATGCCGGTTTTGCCGGGTTCTATCCGGCAATAATGGCTGCAGGCCAGACATTTGACCCGGCCGCCTTCCAGGGTGTCAAAAAAAAGGGCTTTTTTCATTCTTCCGCCCTCATGCCCGTGACCAGGCCTGTTGCAGGCTTATAAATTTTCCGCTTCCGGATCTTCAAGGCCAGGGGGCGGGTCCGGAATTTGGGCACCGGTTTTATCCGCATGCCGATCAGGGTGCCGCAATAGGATTTCTGCACCAGCCGCATGTTTTCCACACGTGAAATCCAGGCCCCTGTAACAAAGGGGAACTGGACGGTTGTCCGCCATTTTACCGGCACCCGTCCCAGGATGGAGGAAAGCATCATTTTCAACTCCCATACACTGAAAAAATGGGCATGGGTATAGATACCGGGAAAGAAAAAGCTCTTGAACCGCCGGGCCATGTTCAGGGGAGCATACCGGTTGAACACCCCCAGGACCACCCGGTCCTTGGCCACACGGCAGGCTTCTTCAATGGCCTTGGCAGGCCGGTCCGTAAATTCAAGGCTGGTAAACAGCAGGGCTGTGTCAAAGGCGTTGTCGTCAAAGGGCAGGTCCTCGGCATGGCCCCGGTGCAGGTCGGCCCGGTTGCCGAGCCTGGCCGCGGCCATGTCCAGCATATAGGGCGAGGGATCAATACCGGTCAATCCCATTCCCTGGTCCAGGAACGGCACCAGGCTGATGCCGGTGCCGCAGCCGATATCCAGCAGCCGCTGCCCTTTCCGGGGATTGACAAGCGACTCGATCAGTTTGACTTGAAGGTCAAGGCAGTGCCTGTGCCCGGGCTTGTCAAGCCAGGCGTCGCACTCCCCTGCATCCTTGAAATCAAACACATACCCCATATCAGGCCATGGCCTCCTGCACTTTGGCCATGAGGGTTTCCACGGCAATCACTGCGGGTGAGTCATCCGGCAGTTCCATGAGCGACCGCTGTTCCATATCGAACTCCAGAAGATTACCATCATCGGGGATGGCGGCAATCACGGGGACGCCGATCCGTTCCACCTCGTCCAGAAACGCCTGTCCCAGGGTTTCAGGGGCCCGGTTTACGATAATTCCCTTTTCCTTTACGTCCAGTTTGAGGTCGCCGAGCATTTCGTTGATCCGGCCCACGGCCCGAAGCCCCCTGAGGGCGTAGTCCGTGACCATGAGCAGCATATCCACCTTGCCGCTGGTTCTCCGGCTCAAATGCTCCATGCCGGCCTCATTGTCCACCAGCAGGTATTTATAATTGCGCTCCAGTTCATCCGCGAACCGGTTCAGGATGTTATTGACCATGCAGTAGCAGCCCTGGCCTTCCTGGCGGCCCATCACCAAAAGATCGTAGGATTTTTCCTCGATCAGCACCTGGTTCATGAGCATTTCCAGGTAAAGTACTTTGTCCATGCCCGACGGGACCCCCTGGGGATCTTTCATGAAATCTTCACGGATATCTCCAACGGTTTTTTCAATGGTAAGGCCAAGGGTTTCGCCCAGGTTTGAGTTGGGATCGGCATCAATGGCAAGAAGGGGATCGGACTGCTTTGTGGCAAAATATCGGGTCACCAGCGCGGAAACGGTTGTCTTACCGACACCGCCCTTGCCAGCCATGGCAATTACTTTACTCATAGTCACTCCAAATGTCAGAAGGTTAAATTCACGTCCTTAACATAACGCAATCTATGAAAAAAGCAATTGATCCCGTGGAAAAAACAGGAGAAGGCATTCCCCTATTTGTGGTGTTTTTTATACCATTTGGTGTCTTTGTAGAGGTCGTGCATGCAGTCCGGACAGATCCCGTGGGTAAAGGTGAGTTCGGAGTGGGCTTCCAGGTAGGAGTCCACCTGGTTCCAGAACCCTTCGTCGTCCCGGATCTTTTTGCAGTTGGCGCACATGGGCAAAAGTCCCCTGAGCAGCTTGACTTCGATATGGGTCTTGATCCTTGCCAGAAGTTCGGCCGAATTGAAGGGCTTGGTGACATAATCCACCCCGCCCACGTCAAACCCTTTGACCACATCCTGGGTATCGGTTTTGGCAGTGAGGAAGATCACGGGGATGTGGCGGGTGCTGAATTCGCCCTTGAGTCTTTCGCAGACCTCATACCCATCCATTTCCGGCATCATGATATCCAGGAGGATGAGGTCGGGCTCGTCCTTTCTCACAAAGTTCAACGCCTGCTGCCCGTTCTGGGCCATGGCCACTTCATAACCGTTGTCAGCCAGGAGCTTGCCCAGGAACTGGAGATTCTGGGGTTTGTCGTCCACTGCAAGTACTAAACTTTTTTTTACGCCCATCACAAATACTCCGGAAGGATAGAAGTGAAGATATACGAATTACAAGACACCCATACCTTTCAAAATAGGAGGATTTTGCACTCCTTGCAAGGGGTTTTGTTAATTTTTTGTTACATTGTTCCCATATCACGAACAAAAGAACTTTCCCTCACAATAGATGACAGAAGGATCTGCCGGATCATTGACAACAAAATTGTACCCGTCTCCGGCGTTGCAGCACCCGGCCCGGATCTTTGTTTTGCCCAGGGGGATTTCACTTACCAGCCGGAATTTCAGGCGGCGGATCTTATCCGGGAACCGTTCGGGGGCGGTATGGCACAGGGTTTCCACAAACCCCGGATAAATGGTGTTGTTGACATGGCCGTTCACATCAAAATCCGAATACCTCAGGCTGATATCGGTCCGGACCTCGGGTATCCCTTGTGGTTCCGGCCGCCAAAGGTAAAGTTCCCGGTCAAATTGCGACTGGTCTTCGGAGCCGAATGCCGCTGCCATTTCCGCAGGGAAACGTGTCACCCGCTGCCTGGCAACGTCGAAAAAGACCCAGACCGAGCCTGCCTTTACCATGGTTTCACCCTTGGATGCGATGCTGTATTCCCGAAACCCCATGGACTGGCGGAATCCCCTGGACCAGGTGGTCAGGGTAATCTCGTCCCCGAACACGGGATAACGGACCACCTCGATTTCCAAACGGTGAAGGTACCAGACCTTTCCGTTTGAAAACAGGTATTCCGGGCCCTGGTTCACCAGGAGAGTGTGGTGAACCGCGATGTCCTGGAAAAACCTTGCCATGGTTTCCAGCTTCAGGGTGCTGTCGTGCGCGATATCAAAAAGACCGATTTTATGTTTCTGTGTAATTTTCATGAATGGCTCCTGTCCGGGCCGGGCGGAAGGGTTCCGGAGGCCTCCGGGTCCGCAGCCTGGCAGATATGGTCCGAAAACCCGGCCCCGGCCTCTGCATAGATGTTGAACACCAGGTCGACACCGGCCTGTTTCAGCGGCGCCACCTGGTCGTCAAAGGTGGCAATGGCCGCCAGGGTGGCATTGAGCGGAAAAGCCGAGATCTGTTTTGCCGCGTTCAGGTTGGCGGCCTCGGACATGGTCAGCAGCACCAGGGTGATCCTGGGATGGCCGGCCATGCCCCGCTGCCAGAAATCATAATCTTCCGCATCCCCGATAATCACATGCCGCCCCTGTTCCTGGTGGATCTTGACCTGTTCCGGGTCCGAGTCAATCCCGATCAAAGTCCTGCCGTAACGGCCGCGCAAATTGTCATAGGCCCCGGTTCCCACACGGCCCATGCCGAATACGGCGACACAGGCATCCCTGACATCAATTTCTTTATCGTCCGGCAGCCGTTTTTGGGTCTCAAAGGAATGGAAGAAACGGTTCCAGCGCCGGTAAAGGTTTCCGGCCAGGCCCGACGCCGGTGCGGCCGCCACCATGGAAACGGACAGGGCAACGGCCAGGATCACCAGCCACGAAGCGTCCAGCCATCCCTGGCTGACCCCGAGGGCCCCGACAATAAGGCCGAACTCACTGTAATTGGCCAGGTTCATTGACGACAGCAGGGCAGTCCTGGCCCGCAGGGAAAACCGGGTAAACAAAAAGAAAAACCCCGGCACCTTAAGGGGAACAAAGACCATGAGCACCAGGGCGGTGAGCAGGGAATCCATGTCCGGAAGCGCAGACATGCCGATGGTCAGAAAAAATCCCACCAGGAACATATCCTTGAACCCGAACATGGCCTTGGCCAACTCGTCCGTCTTGGGATGGCCGGCCAGGAGCATGCCCAGCAACAGGGCCCCCAAATCGGGTTTGAGCCCGGCATATTCAAACAGGGAGGCACCGGCCACCGGAAGGATGCAGGCCAGGAGAACAAGCAACTCGCCGTGGCCGCTTTTGTTCAGCACCAGTGACAGAGGCTTTCGCAGGAAAAAAAGACCCAGCAGCCCCAGGGCCATGGGAGACGGCAGTTTACCTGAAGACAGGGTAATAAAAACAACGGCAAACAGATCCTGCATGATCAGGATGCCGATGGACAGCCGCCCCTGTTTGGACCCCATATCTCCCCGCTGTTCAAGAATTTTCACGGCAAATACAGTACTGGAAAAACTCAAGGCAAAGGCAATGACAAGGCTCTGGTAGGGGGCCAGGCCGTCAAAGGCGAGCAGGCCGGCCGCTCCCAGCCAGAACACTGCCAGCCCCAGCACCACGACCATGGCGGCCATGTGCAGGGAGGCCACCGCCCATATCTGGGGGGCCAGCAGCCGCTTGACCCGGACCTTGAGGCCGATGCTGAACAACAGGAGGATCACGCCGATATCGGCCAGGTCCCGGAGGGTGTCAGTGGCTGCCACCCCGGCCATGTTCAGGGCGAATCCCGCAGCCAGAAAGCCGACCAGGGGCGGCAGTCCCGCCTGTTTGGCAGCAAACCCGAATACAAATGCGGTAACGATGAGTATGGTTTCCATCTGGGGTGTGGCATCCCTTTTTCTGCTATGGGTAGCCCGGCGTGGACAACCCGGTATAGATAAGCCGGTATGAGCAACCGGATGGTTGAACGGCGCAACCGTACGCTGTTATAAAATGCCCGGAAGGCTTTGTCAACGCAGGCAACAGGTCCGCAGCCCCACCGGCCGGATCGGCCATATCCTCGCACGCATGTTGGCGGGCCTTATTTTTCTACAGGTTTTTTCTCTGGTTTTTCTCTCTGGCTGTTTTTTCTTTGGCCGGGATAAAAATACTTGACTAAACCGGATTCTATCGATAGCAATGGTTAAACCATTACATCTCCGGGCGCTCCCGCCCGGAATTCATGTTGACACGGAACTGAAGGAGTATGTGCGGCGGCCGGGATCATCCCGCCGGATTTCGACGGCGGGATCTTATACCAAAAAAATGAACATAAGGGAATAGGAAACACATGGGTATTTTATACGTGCAATTCGGTCTTTATCTGTTACTGATGCTGGGTATCGGTTACTATTCAATGAAGCGGACAAGCAACAACGAAGATTTTCTGATCGGGGGGCGTACCCTGGGCCCGGTCACAACCGCCATCAGCGCGGGGGCATCCGATATGTCAAGCTGGCTGCTGCTCGGAGTGCCGGGCGCGGTATTTGCCGGCGGCCTTGTGGAAGGGGTCTGGATCTCCCTGGGGCTGGTGCTGGGTGCCTATGTCAACTGGCTGGTCGTGGCCGGCCGCCTGCGGGCGCTGACCGAAAGCTTTCATGCCGTTACCCTTCCCAAGTTCATCTCCGGCCGTTTTGACGATGAATCCGGGCTTCTCAAAGTGGTATCCACAGCCGTGATTCTGTTCTTTTTCACCCTTTATGTGGCATCAGGCCTTAAAGGCGGCACCCTGCTCTTTGCCCACAGCTTCGGGGCCACCGAAAACACAGCCCTTTTGGTCACCACCTTTGTGGTGGTCTCCTATACCTTCCTGGGCGGATATATGGCAGTGTGCTGGACAGACTTGGTCCAGGGGCTGCTCATGCTGGCGGCCCTGACGTTCTGCGCCGTCCTGGGATATATGGCCATTTCCGGCACCGGGGCCACCATTGTCTCGGTAAAACCCGATGCATTTAAATTCACCACATCCTGGATCACAGGCGCTTCCCTCATGGCCTGGGGGTTCGGGTATTTCGGCCAGCCCCACATCCTGGCCCGGTTCATCGGCATCAAGGATGTGGAATCCGTACCCGGGGCCCGGCGCATCGGCATCTCCTGGATGGTGGTCTGCCTGATACTGGCCACGGCCATCGGACTCATCGGAATCGGGTATAATGAAGTGCATCCCCTGGCCGGCGTATCCGGGCCGGACGGCAACAAAGAACGGATTTTCCTGGCCCTGACCACCGCCCTGTTCCATCCCCTGGTCGGCGGATTCGTCCTGGCCGCGGTCATGGCGGCGGTTATGTCAACGGCAGATTCCCAGCTCCTGGTGCTGACCTCTTCCCTGACCGAGGACCTTCCCTTTTTCCAGAAGTACGATGAGCGCACCAAAGCCTGGATCAGCCGGTTCGGCGTGGTCGGGTTTGCCTTGCTGGCCTATTTGATCGCCTCAAATGATTCCGGCACCATCCTGTCTATGGTCGGGTATGCTTGGGGCGGGTTCGGCGCATCTTTCGGCCCCCTGATAATTCTTGCCCTGTGCTGGCGGCGCACGACCAAATACGGTGCCCTGGCCGGTATGATCGTTGGCGCAATCACCATTTTCATCGTCAAGAACTATATCAGTATTGAAGGCGAATATTTTTACGAACTGCTTCCCGGATTTTTCACGGCCTTTGCCGCCATTGTCCTGGTCAGCCTTGTCACGGAAGCGCCTTCCGAGGAAACCCTGGAAAAATTCGACCAGGCCCAGGAACTCCAGAGAACCGTTTAATCCCACAGGGTCTGCATTATCGCAAATGAATCCGCCCGGGCAGCCATGCCCGGGCGGCTCCCCCTGAAATGAGACAGAATTGAGACAGCTTGTCGACAAACCACTGTCTCATTTTTTTATTTCTGATACAACCGTCTGCATGTATCGGTATGCAAACCCTTTGTATCCGGGGCTTTTGGCGTTTTTCATACGCCTTGGCATCCTGTTTGCAAAATCGAATTCCCATGACAAACATAAAGATATCCGCCGCACATGCCAAAACCCAAACACATCCGGCGGCGGCTCTTTTAAACCGGGACAACCCAAACGGAGTAATCTTATGAAAACATCTTTTGCAATGGCAGCAGGTATTTTTTCTACATTATTGATCATTGGTACGGTATACGCGGATACGGCTTATGCGGACTGCGGAACCAGCCACGCCGCTTCAGATCCCCATAAAATGGGCAGGATCGCAACCATCAGCTTCCAGGACATGGACGCTGACAAGAACGGGGGTGTAAACTTTCAGGAATTCAAAGCCACCTTTCCCAGGACCCGGCAGCCGGGGTTTGACATGCTGGACAAGGATAAGGACGGAGAGTTGAATATGGTGGAGTGGGAGGCATTCAAAGATGCCCATAAAGGCATGGGAAGCTATAAAGACAAGCCGAAGACCACCTGATCCGGGTGCGGCGGACTTTCCGGCAGTATTGCCGTCCACGGTCCCAACCCGGGCCGTGGACGGCTGACATCTATCTTAATGGCAGCAGCCGCCGTCACCGCAGCCTGAGCTGCAGTCATCGGCATCTGTACTGCATCCGCCGCCGCAACCATGGGCGGGCGGCTCAAGCCCGGTGTCTGCAATGGTAATATCAAAGACCAGGGTTTTACCGGCCAGGAAATGATTGACATCCATCTTAACGATCTCATCGGAGATCTCTGTCACCCGGGCCGGCACAGGACGGCCGTTGGGATCCTGGAGCTGCAACTCAAGCCCTTCCGCTAAGGGGATTTCATCCGGAATCTGATCTCTCGGGATTTCGACCACGGCATCATCGTTCCTGGGGCCGTATCCCATTTCAGGCGGAATCGTAACGGTTTTGGAATCCCCTTTTTTCATGCCGATGACGGCCTCGTCAAATCCTTTGATCAGCATTCCGGCCCCCACGGTAAATGTCAGGGGCGTCTTACCCTCGGAGGAATCGAACACCTCCCCGTTTTCCAGCTTTCCCGTGTAGTCCACGGCAATGGTATCCCCTGATTGAATGGCTTCTGTCATGTTGTTGTCCTTCCAGGTCCGGGTATGCAGACCTGATATCCGGGCCTGGAAACGGTCCGGTGATTTAAATGTATATCCTTTTCAAGGATATGGGATGAACTGGGGAACATGGTAACGCATCCCCCGGGTTTGTCCAATGGATTTATCTGTTTTCTTTTACAGGAAATGGCATTGGCCGGGAAAAAACAGATCAGGCATCGTATACCACCACCTGGTCCCGGCCCGTGTTTTTGGCCCGGTACAGCATGGCGTCGGCCCTGGCAATCAGGGCTTCCGGTTCAATATCCGGACCGGGAGTGATTTCCGCGATGCCCAAGCTCACTGTGGTGGCAATGGTCCGGGTCTCAAACTGCAGGCGAGTCCGGGCCACCTGCTGCCGGAAGGTTTCGGCAAGGCAGGCTGCCGATCCCTTTTTCACATCTCCCATGAGTACGACAAACTCTTCCCCGCCGAACCTGGCCACGATATCGGTCTGCCGCCGGAATATCCGGTTCAGCGTATGGGCAACGGTCCTGAGATATTCGTCCCCGGCCAGATGGCCGTGGGCGTCATTGACACGCTTGAAAAAATCAATGTCACAGAGAATCAGGGCCATGCAGGTCCGGTTCCGGGCCGCGGACTGCCACCCGATCTCCAGGGCCGTGTCAAAGTACCTGCGGTTGTATAGCCCGGTCAGCCCATCCATGTTTGACAGCTTCTCCAGATCCTTGGTTTTCTGCTTGAGCAGGGCCTCGTTTTCCAGGGCGGCCCGGTATTCGGTATGGATACGGGTGCTCATCAATGCCATATAAATGGAAAATATAATGAACAGGACCGCCAGGGGCAGGTTTTCCCCCTGGAAAAGCAGGGCCAGGATACCGGGCCAGAGCATACAGAGGTTAAAGGCCAGGGCAAGCCAGAGGCAGGGGCTGAACACGGCACAGCCCCCCGCACAGATGCCCACGGTGCAGACCACCATAAGCAGCCGGATATTCATCTCTCCGGGCTGGACCATAAAGGCGGCCGACCCTGTGCCCCAGACCACGGCGGTCAGGACAATGCCGGTAAAAAACAGATAGATATCAGCCAATGCCAGGCGGGCCGGTATCCACGAACCGGAACGGTCGTGGATCAGGCGAAGCAGGCAGATCCCCGTCATCACGGCAAGGAACCGGTTTGACACCTGGGGATGCCTGAAATAGTAGCCGTCGGCAAAAAGCACGGTGCCCAGTGCAATCGAGTAAATAAATACCCCCACGAATGACCGCTTTTTCAGGTCTGAAAAAACACGTGGGGATATTTTTTTGGTCGGATCGGCCACAGTCACCCCTTTAAATGTAAACACAGTTCAGGGGATGATAATACCGGAAAAGGCAAAAAACAAGCACTTATTAGTTTTCACCTTTTCCGGGGTGTTTTAGCGGCTTACTCGGTATCTTCCTCCATAAAGGGATACCGGTAGTCTTCCGGCGGCAGGAAGGTCTCCTTGATGGTTCTGGGCGACGTCCAGCGCATCAGGTTCAACGGGCTGCCCGCCTTGTCGTTGGTGCCGCTCTTGCGGGAGCCGCCAAAGGGCTGCTGGCCGACCACGGCGCCGGTGGGCTTGTCATTGATGTAAAAATTGCCTGCTGTATGGGTCAACCTTGCCATCAGGGCGTTGACCACCTGGCGGTCCCGGGCGAAAATCGCACCGGTCAGGGCATAGGTGCTGGTGTTGTCCAGAAGGTCCAGGGTCTCGTCCAGTTTGTCATCCGCATATACGTAAAGGGTGAGCACCGGGCCGAAAATTTCCTCGGCCATGGTTTCATATCCCGGATCCTTGGCAAGGATCACCGTGGGGTCAATGTAATAGCCCGCAGATTTGTCCCGTTTTCCACCGATCAGGACCTCGGCGTCTTCGGACTGTTCCGCCCTGGCAATAAAGCCTTCAATGGTGTCAAAGGCCTTTTCGTCGATCACCGCGTTCACAAGGTTTTTAAATTCGGTCACAGGACCGGTTGTGATCTCTGCCAACTGGTTCTTGAGCTTGCCTTCGAACTCCGGCCACATGGATTTGGGCAGGTAGAGCCTGGAGCAGGCAGAACATTTCTGCCCCTGGTATTCAAACGCGCCCCGGACCGTGGCGGTAACAGCCTGGTCCACATTGGCAGTGGGATGGACAAAGATATAGTCCTTGCCACCGGTTTCCCCCACGATTCTCGGGTAGGATTTATAGGTGTCGATATTCTCGCCGGTCTTTTGCCACAGGGTCTGGAACACGCCGGTGGAACCGGTGAAATGGATGCCTGCCAGATCCTTGTGCCCCAGGAGGATGTTGCCGATCCTGGAGCCCCTGCCCGGGATAAAGTTGATCACGCCCTCAGGCAGCCCGGCTTCTTTGAGGATCTCCATGATAAAGTAGCCGGAAAGCACGGCTGTGGACGCGGGCTTCCACACAACCGTGTTGCCCATCATGGCCGGTGCGGTGCTCAGGTTGCCGGCAATGGCGGTGAAGTTAAAGGGGGTCAGGGCAAAGACAAACCCTTCCAGGGGCCTGTACTCGGTGCGGTTCCAAATGCCGTGGTCGGATTTGGGCTGGCCCGTGTAAATCTCTTCCATGAATTTTACGTTGAACCGCAGGAAGTCCACCAACTCACAGGTGCTGTCGATTTCCGCCTGGAACACGTTCTTGGACTGGCCCAGCATGGTGGCGGCATTGAGTTTGTGGGTGTATTTGCCCGAGATCAGATCGGCAGCCTTAAGGAAGATGGCGGCGCGCTCCTGCCAGTCCATGTTTTCCCAGGCAGGTTTGGCGGCAAGGGCCGCATCAATGGCTGCATGGATCTCATCATCCCCTGCTTTGTGGAAACTGCCCAGCACATGGCCGTGGTCATGGGGGCAGACAATATCCTGGACATCACCCGTGTGAACGGGCTTTCCGTTGATGATCACCGGCACCTCCACCCGGTCCGCCATCTGGCGGTCGAGTTCCGCCTTGAGCATGGACCGTTCCGGGCTGCCCGGGGCAAAGGCTTTGATGGGTTCGTTGTAGGGGTCCGGCAATGTAAATACGCTGTTTGTCATTTTAATCCTCGCTGATATTAAATTCGATTCCCTGGGCCAGGGGAAGGTCCCTGCCCCAGTTGATGGTGTTGGTCTGGCGTCTCATATAAATTTTCCAGGCATCTGATCCGGATTCCCGGCCGCCGCCTGTTTCTTTTTCCCCGCCGAATGCGCCGCCGATCTCAGCCCCGGAGGTGCCGATGTTCACATTGGCAATGCCGCAATCCGATCCCATGTGGGAGAGGAACTGCTCCTGGTACCGGACCGAGTCCGTAAACACGGCCGAAGAAAGGCCCTGGGGAACGTTATTATGGATCTCCACGGCCTGCTCAAAAGAGTCATATTCAATGATATAGAGAATCGGGGCAAAGGTTTCTTCCTGAACAATGGGGAATTCGTTTTTGGCAGCCACGATGGCGGGAATCACGTAGCTTCCGCCGTCAAGGCCGGGAACCTCTTTACGGCCCCCGCCGTAAAGGATTTCGCCGCCTTGTTCCACGGCCGCTTCAAGGGCCTTGTCCATGGTCACGGCAGCCTGCGCGTCAATCAGGGGACCCATCAGGGTGTCGTCATCCAGGGGATTGCCGATCTTCACCTGTTTATAAGCAGCCACCAGGCGCTTGACAAAGGATTCCCGCACCGATGACTGGATAATGATCCGCCGGGTTGAGGTGCAGCGCTGGCCGGCCGTACCCACGGCCCCGAACAGGGTGGCACGGATCGCCATGTCCATATCCGCGTTTTCCGTGACAATAATGGCGTTGTTGCCCCCCAGTTCCAGAAGGCTCCGGCCCAGGCGGCCGCCAACCACCTCGCCCACATGTTTGCCCATGGCTGTACTGCCCGTGGCTGAAATCAGCGGGATGCGGGGATCATGGAGCATGGGCTCGCCCACTTCGCTCCGGGAGCCGATCACCATGTTGAAAATGCCGTCCACCCCATATGCATCCACCACCGGGGCGATAATATTCTGGATGGCAATGGCGGTCAGCGGGGTTTTCGAACTGGGCTTGAACATATTCGCGTCTCCGCAGACTCCTGCGATGAGCGCGTTCCAGGACCATACTGCCACCGGAAAATTAAAGGCTGTGATAATGCCCACGATGCCCAGGGGATGCCATTGTTCATACATCCGGTGCATGGGCCGTTCCGAGTGCATGGTCAGCCCGTAGAGCTGGCGGCTCAATCCCACGGCAAAATCCGCAATATCGATCATCTCCTGGACTTCGCCTTCGCCTTCGGCCCTGATCTTACCGGCCTCCAGGGACACCAGGGCGCCAAGGGCAGCTTTCTTTTCCCTCAGGGCATTACCGATATCCCTGACCATTTCGCCCCGCCTGGGCGCAGGCATCATGCGATAGGTTTTAAACGCCTCCTGGGCACGGGTCATCAGGGTTTCATATGCCTGGCGATCCGCTGTGACCACCTTGGCAATGGGTTCGCCGTTAATGGGGGAAAAACTGGTGATTTCCGGTCCTGTTGTCTCTATCCATCCCCGGCTGCCGCCGGATGTGGCGCCGGAATTGACCGGTTTGATTCCAAGGGTTTCCAGAATGCCTTTGATGCTTTCCTTATCCAGACCGCTGTCCATGACAAATCCTCCCTATATTATGGTGACATGATATCCCTTGTAATATAACCATGGGGTTGCTAAAGTAAAATTCATAATACTTATTATTAATATGAATTTCAGTCATACTTTTACCCATGGACCTTTACCACCTCAGAACCTTTTTCACCCTGGCCAAAGTCAAAAACTTCACCCATGCGGCGGAACTGCTTTTTGTCACCCAATCCGCGGTCAGCCATGCCCTGAAAAAACTGGAAACCTCCATTGACACCCCCCTGATCAAACGCCGGGGAAAAATCCTGGACCTGACCCCTGCGGGCCAGGCCTTGTACCGGTCCTGCGAAAAAATCTTTTATGAAATTGAAAAAGCAGACCAGGAGATCTCCCGGTACCGGCAGGAGGCCAGTTTCCGGATACGCGTGGGCAGCACCATTGAGTTCGGCACCAGTATCCTGATCAATCATATCCGCGCCTTTCTCGACACCCACCCCGAGATTCACCTGGACTTTTACTTTTCCCCGGACCTGGAAGCTCCCCTGGCCAGGGACGAAGTGGACCTTGTCATTGACTGCGTTCCCCATACCCTGCCCAACCTGGAGGCCATTTACCTGTTCCAGGAGCATTACGTGACCATTGCTTCGCCCAGCTTCATCCAAACCCACGGGATATACGCCCTGGAAGACCTGGAACGCGTCAATATCCTGTCCAATGACAAGCAACTGGCCTGGTGGCGTAATTTCTTAACCGCCATTCCCCGGGACAAGCGGTCCTGCCTGAAAAACGTGGTCCAGATCAACCATGTCCGGGGCATTATCAACGGCGCCGCATCCGGCCTGGGCATCGGTTTTGTTCCCAAATACACCGTGATCCGGGAACTGGAGGAAAAAACCCTGGTGGATCCCTTTCCCGGCATTAAGCCCGGGGCAGATCATTTCAATATTTTCATCAAAAAAGAAAAACTGGACTTTGAGAAAAACCAGGCCCTGATCAATTACCTTACCCATCTTAAGCCCGAAGAGTTTGGTGTGGATTAGTGGGAGACAAAAGCGCCTGAAAATCACTCTTTATTTTTATGGGATTTTTGGACCAATCCATGAAACTCAATGTATAATAAGGATTCTTGCATTTTGTCCGGAATCATGGTTATGTCCGAGAAATATTGCGTTTGGCCCGGCCTATCTTCATTTGGTCGGATATTATTTGAATTTGAAGGGCATGCGGATAGTTGACGGATAATAAAGGGAGAAACGAATCTGCAAACTATATTGTTATCCTAACATTTGGAAGAACTTTGTATTAAATATAAGATATGATCATTAAAAAGATATTTATCAACTTACTTTGGGCCTTAGCCTCAATAATTGTTTTTTCAATAGTACTTTTTATAGTAGATGTAGTTCTATGTTTTCCTTGGCTTAACCAAGTTAAAATAGATGCAAAGTTATCATTTTGGGGCAGTATTGGAGGCTCATTAATTGGTGTAATTGGTGTTTATGCCGTCACTAGTTACAGCTTTAGAAAGACAAAAAATCTTGAACGGAACAGAGAATTTGCCAAACATTTTGTTGATATTGAAAGAGAAATAAAAAATGCAAAGCATGTATTAAATTTGACTAATAAGCTAAAAGAGTTCGCAAATAGAATTAAAGAAGAATCTCCAGCATCTTATATTAATAATGAGATAGGTCATCTACTTTATAACTATCAAACTACACAAGCTCCTTTATTAAAGGAACTACCTGAAAAATTTTCATTTCAACTGCGTCAGGATTTCAAAAGATACTCAATAGCTGCGAATGAACATTTAGATGGAATATCCCGCTCTCTTTATTCACATTATATAGTTCTTCGACGAATGGAACAGTCAGGTCGAATTTTGGTTGATGAATATGATGTAGATTGGTTTAAAACTAATTTTTCTCATTTAGTAAAACCAGACATAGCTAAGGTCATCTCCAAGGAGAGTGGAGATATGTTATTCGAGTTTCATCCATTAGAAATGCCTGGAAGTTATGACGCAATAAAAGCCACATGTTATAGTAACAGTTTGCTATGGGCTCCTTACCCGTTAGGAATTAAAAACATAGATAAAACGATAGAGCGGCTTGAAAATGAATATGAAAAGCTCAAGAAAAAACACAATCTAAATTTGGTTAGCAAAAAAATCCAGGTGCCGCCCACGACGCCCCTGATTTAAGAGCTATATCCAATCACAAATAGGAGGATTAATCTTGAATAAAAGAGCCTGGATGTTGTCTGGCTTTATCGCATTTGCGAGCCTTCAAACCATGAATATTTTAGCTGGAATCATTATGGGGAGTAGCAGCGGTTTAACACTAAATCAAAATATCCGCCTCTCAATTGTTGTTACTATACTCGTTGGTTTTTTTGGTGTCCTATTGGCATTAATATTCTCAAAAATTGAAAAATATATCCCTTTTAAAAATTTTACTATCAAGGTGATATTCTATTTTTGTTTACTTAATTTCCTTTTCACTGTTATTAAGAGCATTAATGCTGTTCTAACATTAAATTTTATTATAAGCAGTTTATTATCTATAATAGCTGCAGTAATATTTTCCCAATCATTTAAGATGTTACAGACAAAATGATATAAACCAGTGTCCACTGGATCGCAAGGGTCGGCTTTTTTGTAAGTTGAAAAAAATTTAGAAACTGCGTCGCTTTTACCCAACATTACGGAAACCCTTGCAGCCTGTGAGCTTAACCGTTGAAGCTGTAGAATAAGTCCAAAAAAATTGGAGATCCTTATCATTTTATGCTAGGTTTTCCTGATATTGGATAGGAAAACCACTTAACCTAAAGACGCGATACTTTCAAATGGCCAAATATAAAAAGTATTCCAACGA
>JBAJNJ010000032.1:0-59927 GCA_036881925.1 Desulfobacter sp. | reverse complement strand
GTTCATTCTGAGCCAGGATCAAACTCTCCAGTTATAATCCTATGTCAATCAAAGCCTAAACTCTGATCTATATACTAAAACTTTAAGGTCTTTTTAAGACCCGCTCATTCTTCTTCACTGACCAATTTTCAAAGATCAAATTTGTTTCAGGTTTCCCTGACCGACAAACCAGGACAATATACATTTGAGTCCTGGCTTTGTCAAACAGTTTTTTAATTATTTTAAAATAATTTTATGGTACTTTTTCTTACCTGCGCGCAGCAGAATTTCACTTCCGTCCACATCGGCTTCACCCACGACCTGATCAAACGCAGAGAGGCGTTCCCCATTGATATATGCACCCCCTTGTTTTACCAGACGCCGGGCATCTGATTTGGACTTACAAAGCGCTGTTTCACAAAACAGATCCACAACAGCCTTTTTATCCACGACCTCATCCCGGGGGTAGGTTGTGGCAGGAACCGAGTCGTCCTTACCAGCTGCATGGGCACCTCTGGGTATGGTGGCAGACGGCAGGAGACCTGACGGCACTTCAAAGGCTCCAAATACAGATGCTGTCGCCTTAAGGGAGTTGATAGCCCCATCTTCTCCATGGGCAATTTTTGTTGCCTCATATGCCAGGATGGTTTTGGCCTTGTTCAGATCGGCACCTTCCAACCCCTTAACCGTTTCAATTTCATCCATGGGTAAAAAGGTAAAGAGTGCCAGAAATTTTGCGACATCCGCGTCATCACAATTGACCCAGAACTGGTAATATTCATAGGGTGAAAACCGCTCAGGATCCAACCAGACCGCGCCTTTATGGGTTTTTCCCATTTTGATGCCTGATGCAGTTGTAATCAGGGGAAAGGTAATGCCGAACGCCTGTTTCCCAAGCGTGCGCCGCACCAGATCAATGCCTGCCACAATATTGCCCCATTGATCACTGCCGCCCATTTGCAAAAAGCAGTCGTGGGTTTCGGCAAGCCTCATAAAATCGTATGCTTGCAACAACATGTAGTTGAATTCAATAAAGGTCAACCCGTCTTCGGACTCCATTCGGGCTTTATAGCTCTCCGCTTTAATCATGCGGTTTATTGAAAAATATCGCCCAATATCCCTCAGGAACGGAATATATTCAAGCTGTGTCAGCCATTCGGCATTGTCCAGCAGCAGAGCGCGATCTTCCGAGAAGTCGATAAATCTGGATAGTTGGTTTTTTATACCGGCTTTGTTTTCATCTATGATCTCCTGGGTAAGGACCTTTCTAAGCTCAGTTTTTCCGGAAGGATCGCCGATCAGGCCCGTACCGCCCCCAACGAGGCCGATGGGCCTGTGCCCGTGACGCTGCATGTGTGCAAGCGCCATGATACAAACCAGACTGCCTACATGGAGACTGGAAGCGGTGGGGTCAAACCCGATATAGCATGTGGCCCGGTTGTTTGAGAGATAGTCTTCCAGTTCCTCAGTGTGGGTAGTCGCATCAATAAAGCCACGTTCTTTTAATATAGATAAAACACTCATACCGCTGTTGTTCCTCATTTATTTTTTTGTGTACTCCACTGCCCTGGTTTCCCGGATAACCACCACCTTTACCTGCCCCGGAAAGGTCAGGTTCTCTTCTATCTGGCGGGCAATATCCCTGGAAAGAATCACTGCACTGTCATCGGTTATCTTTTCACATTCCGTGATCACACGGATCTCGCGCCCGGCTTGTATGGCGTAAGTATTCACCACACCATCAAAGCCATTTGCAATATTTTCCAGGTCTTCAAGACGTTTTACATAATTTTCAAGACTTTCCTTCCTGGCACCAGGCCTGGCACCGGATAAAGCATCGGCAGCCTGGACAATAAAGTCATATACACTCTCCGGCATCCGATCCTCGTGGTGAGCGGCAATGGCATTGACCACACTTTCTATTTCACCGTATTTTTTGGCCAGCTTGGCTCCGATAATGGCATGCGCACCGTCAACCTCGTGATCAACGGCCTTTCCGATATCATGAAGCAGCCCCATACGTTTGGCCAGCTTCACATTAAGCCCTAATTCAGCAGCAATAACACCGGACAGGAATGCCACTTCAACAGAGTGTTGAAGCACATTCTGGGCATAGGAAGTCCTGAATTTAAGCTTGCCAAGCACCTTGATCAGCTCCGGGTCGATCCCATGTACGCCAAGATCAAATGCCGCCTGCTCTCCAGCCTCTTTAATGGCTGCATCCACCTCTTCAGTTGCCCGCTCCACGACATCTTCAATCCGGGCAGGGTGAATACGACCGTCTGAAATCAATTTTTCAAGGGAAATTCTTGCCACTTCACGACGTACGGGATTGAAACCGGACAGAATAACCGCCTCCGGCGTATCGTCGATAATGAGATCTATACCGGTGGCAGCCTCAAGAGCCCTGATGTTCCGCCCTTCCCTGCCGATAATCCGCCCTTTCATTTCATCACTGGGCAGATGGACCACGGAAACCGTCCGTTCCGCCACATAATCGCCGGCATAACGCTGGATGGCTGTTGAAATGATCTTCTTGGCTTCTTTGTCTGCTTTTTCCTTGGCTTCGCTGGTGATTTTCTTGATCAGCTTGGCCCCTTCGTGCTTGGCCTCATCTTCCATGGCCTTGAGCAGAAGTTCTTTGGCCTCTTCCAATGTCAGGCCGGAGACTTTTTCCAGTTCTTTTTTCGTATCCTCAAGCAG
Organism: Desulfobacter sp.; assembly: GCA_036881925.1. GTDB lineage: Bacteria > Desulfobacterota > Desulfobacteria > Desulfobacterales > Desulfobacteraceae > Desulfobacter. Next base: position 57,245 of record JBAJNJ010000032.1, on the reverse strand, counting down.
TACAGTATATTGTTCTTCCTTTCTGGAGGCGGTATCCAGTTTCTTTTTTATGTCACCCTCTTTTTTTGAGATGTCCAGTTCCCGTTTTGAAAACTGGTCTTCAATCCGATCGAGTTTTTCACTCTTTTTGGCCAGGCGGCGCTGTTCCTTTTTAAGCTCCCCCCTGGTTTCTTCGGTTTCGGCATCAAAATCACTTTTCATTTCAAGAAGGCGGGAGCGCGCCTCAAGCTTGGCTTCTTTGAGAAGGTTATCTGCTTTTCTGCCAGCCTCCTCAACAATACGTTTCTGCTCTTCTTCTATATTCAGATTTTCCTGGGTCACCTTTTTCTTGATTACGAAAAAGGCTACGGCACAACACCCCAGAAGGACAACCAGTATTGATGCGAGCACCATCATAACGTCCATTCAATCATTCTCCTAAAATTCTATTGGCATACGTTAATGTACGGCCAGCGTTAAACTTTATAAAAATATGGAATGGGATAATGCTTCGGGAGGGAAGTCGGAAAAGAATAGAAAGTGTATAACAATAACCCCCACAAACTGCCGTGTTGCTTTTAAGGCTTTGAACCAAAGGTCCAAAAGGTGGGTGTTCAATAATACCTTTAGGCTTTTCCTTCCGAATTGAGGAACCTGCACACCAGTATCAGAGTGAACTCCCTTTTTTTTATGCGTTAGGACAAAGTCTGTCATACAATCACGCACAATGCAGGGGTATTTGTTATGTCAGTTTAAAATCTTTTTATTCTATTTCCTCATCTATTTTTTTTAACAAGGATGAAACTCTGTTCTCTACATCTTTTTCCAGCTCGGAATATTGCAGCTCAAGTTCATGGTAATCTTTGGCTAAGTTCATGGCTGCGAGAAGCAAAATGGCGATCCGGTTTCTGCCGGTGGTTTTATTCTGGAACACCCCTTCTGCTTCTTTTATATACTCCTTTACTTGTGCTGCGATTTTAACCGGATCAACACTGCTGTCCTCATCCGGCTTAAATCTGAATTCTTCTCCGAAAAGCTCAATTTTAACAATTTCATCCAAGGAAATCCCTTTACCGATTCTTTATGGTCAAACGTTTGACCGATCATCCTGGGACATTGTGTTTGAAAATCCATCCAGTTTCGTGAGAAGTCCGTCGATCTTTGCCTGGATCAAAGACTCCTGCTCTGCATAGGTCTCTTCGGTTTTTGATTTTTTGTCTAATTCCGCCTCCAGAGTATCAACCCTGGTCAAAAGTGTTTTATTTTCTTGCTGCAGGGACTGGCATAATTCAATCAAAAAATCTACACGGATGTCGATGTCATCAAACTTGTTTTTAATACCCTCGTTACCCAATTTCATAGTCTCATAAAGTGGTTTGTGGAGATCAGTATAGTTCAGACCCTCAAAGAAAGTCAAGGCAATTCATTTGGTGTTTCACGAAACAAATTTTCGGCTCTGGACAGCTGTTCAAGGGTGTTTACGCCCATCACCTGACTGGGATCATCTATGCTCTGGACAAGGGTCTTGACGCATTTTAATACGGCAATTTCCGCAAGATCCGTCAGATAATACTCGGCTTGATTGTTGGTGTTTCGCAACAGGGTGATACCGGTCTCAAGGAAGCGGCGTCCAAAGCAGTAGATCCCGGCATTTACCAGCTTGATCTCTTTTTCACTGCCACTGGCATCCGCCTCTTCCCTGATGGCAACCAGCCCGTCATGTTTATCGGTTATAATCCGACCATACCCTCCGGGATCATTGACATTTACCGCCAAAACGGTGAATTCCGATTTTACAGATTTATGCGCCTGCACAAGATCTCGTAGGGTATCTTTCCGGATCAGCGGCACATCCCCACAAAGCACCAGCACATTCCGGACACATTCCGCAAGCCCAGGCAATGCTGCCTTCACGGCATCCCCTGTTCCCAACAATTCTTTTTGAACGGCAAAGTGAGCCGGATGAAATTGTGACACCTCTGCCCTTACACGGTCAGCCTGATGACCGACGACCACATGAATATGATCTCCGGCAACAGTCCTGGCGCACTCCACAACATGATTCACCATACTTTTTCCGGCGATCGGGTGGAGCACTTTGGCCAGGTCGGATTTCATCCGGGTGCCTTTTCCCGCTGCCAGGATCACAATAGCAAGATCATCCATTCTCATTTTCCGTCAACTACGTATTTTAAAAATAAAAAGGGGATGCCTTAGCAGCATCCCCTTTTGTTCTTATTTACCGGACAAGAGTATTATCCGGGGGGACAGACACCATTGATATTACTTGGTATCTGCAACCCTGAGCCGATGAAGCGCCCGCCTGAGGGCAGCTTCGGCACGGATAAGGTCAATGTCGGCAGCTTTTTGTGCCAGGCGCTGCTCGGCCCGTTCCTTGGCCTGCATGGCCCGGGCGACATCAATATTCTGACGGCGTTCGGCAGATTCAGCCAGGATGGTGACTTTGTCCGGCAGAACCTCTGCAAAACCGCCGTTGATGAAAAGCACCCTTTCCTTGCCGGTGGCATCTTTATACCGAAGGGAACCTGTCTTCAGTGAAGTCAGGAATGTAGTATGCCCTTTGAGGGCACCGAATTCACCTTCAGAACCAGGCGCCACAACAATTTCAGCTTCTTCACTGATGATTGCCTGCTGTGGTGTAACTACTTCAAGAAATAGTTTTTCAGCCATGATTCTCCTCCAAATGCTTATTCAGCTTTTGCTTTTGCTACAGCGTCTTCGATGGAACCGACCATGTAGAAAGCGTTTTCAGGAAGATCATCATGTTTACCGTCAATGATTTCCTTGAATGATCTAACAGTGTCTTCAACCTTTACAAAAATACCGGACATACCGGTGAAGGTTTCAGCAACGTGGAACGGCTGTGACAGGAACTTCTGAAGTTTTCTGGCACGCTGTACAGTCACTTTGTCTTCATCGGACAATTCGTCCATACCAAGGATGGCAATGATGTCCTGGAGTTCTTTGTATTTCTGCAGGGTCTGTTGAACCACGCGGGCGACATTGTAGTGTTCTTCACCGATATAGGCGGCATCCAGAATCCTGGAGGTGGAGTCAAGCGGATCCACGGCAGGATAAATACCCAGCTCAGCGATCTGGCGAGACAGAACAACGGTACCGTCAAGATGGCCGAAGGTGGTGGCGGGAGCAGGGTCTGTCAAGTCATCGGCAGGCACGTAAACACACTGGACAGCCGTGATTGACCCTTTGTCGGTAGAGGTAATGCGTTCCTGAAGCTCACCCATATCAACCGCCAGGGTCGGCTGGTAACCAACGGCGGAAGGCATACGTCCGAGCGTTGCAGACACCTCGGCACCGGCCTGTGTGAAACGGAAGATATTGTCAACAAACAGAAGGACATCCTGGCCCTCTTCATCACGGAAGTACTCGGCACAAGTCAGAGCGGACAGGGCGACCCTTGCACGGGCTCCCGGAGGTTCGGTCATCTGGCCGTAAACCAGGGCACATTTGGGCAATACGCCGGAGTCTTTCATTTCATGGTAAAGATCGTTACCTTCACGGGTTCTTTCACCGACGCCGCCGAATACGGAAATACCGCCGTGCTGCATGGCGATGTTGTTAACCATTTCCATCATGATAACGGTTTTACCAACACCGGCACCACCAAACATGCCCATTTTGCCGCCCCTGGGGAAGGGAACCAGAAGGTCGATAACCTTTACACCGGTTTCCAGAACCCGGACAGTGGTATCCTGCTCGGTAAAGGCAGGCGCATGCCTGTGAATGGGAAGAGTCTTTTCCATGGAAATTTCACCGAGGCCATCAACCGGGCGGCCAACAACGTTTAGAACCCGGCCAAGGGAAGCTTCACCAACAGGCATTTTGATGGGAGCGCCGGTATCTTTTACGGGCATCCCCCTCTGGAGGCCGTCGGTGACATCCATGCCGATGCAACGGACAACATTGTCCCCCAAATGCTGTGCAACCTCAACAACAAGGTTGTCTTCCATGTCGCCGATGGTGGGGTTGGTTACAGTCAGTGCAGTCAGGACCGGAGGAAGGTTTCCGGGCTCGAACTCAACGTCAACAACGGCGCCGAGAACCTGTGAGATTTTACCTATATTTTCAGCCATTTTCTTCTCCTATAAAGCTGTTAAATTTTGCGTATATCTTTAAATTGCTATCCCTTAAGTGCTTCCGCACCGCCGACAATATCCATAAGGTCTGCGGTAATGGCAGCCTGACGGGTTTTATTAAAGATTGTCTGCAGTTCGACAACCATATCCTCACATGCCTTGGTGGCATTTTCCATTGCCCTCATACGGGCGGCATGCTCGGAAGTGGTGGTCTGTAGAAGCGCATCATATATCTGAATGAAAACATTTTTGGGCAGCATCTCACCCAACAGTACGTCAGAAGAGGGTTCACAGATATGTTCCGGGAGGAATTCACCGTCTGCGGCAGCCTCAACTTCTTCTTCCACCATATCCGAAAGTGAGGGAATGGGAAGAATCTGCTTTACTGTGGGAACCTGTCTGGCCATATTCTGGAAGTCAGAATATATCAGATATACCTCATCAACAGCTCCGGTAAGGAAACTGTCTATCAAGGTCTGGCCTGAAGTGGAAGCCGTGTTGAACTCAATGGTTCCGCCCATGACGCCTATATACTCGGCATCAATGGCATAGGGAACCTTTTTTGCCCAATCCCGGCCCTTTTTGCCGAAGCAGACCAGGGAGACTTCCTTGCCTTCAAGTTCGTTGTTAATTAATTTTTCAGCTTTATCAATCAAATTAATGTTAAAACCGCCACAAAGTCCCCTGTCTGAAGTACACAGGAGCACGGCCACCTTTTTAACTTCTTCCCTGGGAACCAGAAGAGGAGAGGCTTCCTCACCGGATTTCCCTGCGATGCTGCCGAGAACCTCGGCAAATTTTGACGCGTAGGGCTTAAATGCCTCCATTGCGTTCTGTGCACCGCGCAGTCTTGAAGTGGCGACCATTTTCATGGCAGAAGTGATCTGCTTCGTTTTTTTAACGCTGCCTATCTTTGATTGGACTTCTTTTAGCGTTGCCATATGATCTACCTTTCAAGCCTATGGTTAATTTTATCTTTCATGAAAGTGTTCAGTTCCACCGCTGTTAAACGGTTTCCTTGAATTCTTCGTCATAGGCTGCAAGGCATTCTTTGAGCTTGGCTTCAAGTTCATCGTCGATTTTCTGCTTTTCTTTCAATCCGCTGAAAATCTCGGGATAGCGGCTTTCAACAAAGGGATAGAGTCCCTGCTCGTAAGCCTGAACAGATTCTCTGGGATATTGGTCAATAAAGCCCTTGGTGCCTGCGTAAAGGGCCGTAACCATTTTCTCCATGGGAAGGGGCTGGAACTGGGGCTGTTTGAGCAACTCAACCAGGCGCTCGCCACGGGTCAACTGTCTCTGGGTGGCTTCATCAAGATCGGAACCGAAAGCCGCAAACGCCTCAAGTTCACGATACTGAGCCAAATCCAGACGCAGGGTACCGGCAACCTGCTTCATGGCTTTAACCTGAGCGGCGCCACCAACGCGGGACACGGACAAACCAACGTCGATTGCCGGACGGATACCGGCAAAGAACAGGTCTTTGTCCAGGAAGATCTGACCGTCGGTAATAGAGATAACGTTTGTCGGGATGAAGGCGGATACGTCGCCCTCCTGGGTTTCAATGATCGGCAAAGCGGTCAGTGACCCTGCTCCCAGTTCATCGCTCATCTTGGCGGAACGTTCCAGAAGACGGCTATGGTTGTAGAAGATATCGCCGGGAAAAGCCTCACGTCCGGGAGGACGCCTGAGCAACAGGGATACCTGGCGGTAAGCAGCCGCCTGTTTTGAAAGGTCATCGTAAACAATCAGTGCATGCTCGCCTTTATCGCGAAAGTATTCACCCATGGCGCAACCGGCATAAGGCGCCAGATACTGCATGGCAGCAGATTCAGAAGCAGAGGCAACAACAACAGTGGTGTATTCCATTGCGCCGTGCTCTTCAAGGGCAGCCACAACCTGGGCAACTGTTGATTTTTTCTGACCACAGGCAACATATACACATTTAATGCCGCTTTCTTTCTGAGCGATGATGGCATCAACTGCAACCGCTGTTTTACCGATCTGACGATCACCAATGATCAGCTCACGCTGGCCGCGGCCAACAGGCGTCATACCGTCAACCGCTTTTGCACCGGTGTAGCAGGGCTCATGAACACCTTTTCTGGCGATAACGCCAGGGGCAACCAACTCCATGTTCATATAGGTATCGGAGTTGATGGGTCCCTTGCCGTCAACAGGCTCACCCGTGGTGGTGACAACGCGGCCAAGCAGGGCTTCGCCGACAGGTACGGAAGCGATACGGTCGGTTCTTTTTACAACATCACCTTCTTTGATGACCTTGTCATCACCGAGGATGGCAACACCAACGTTATCCGCTTCAAGGTTGAGTGCGAGGCCAAGGATGCCACCGGGAAACTCAACCAGCTCCATCGCTTTTACTTTTTCCAAACCGTAAACACGGGCAATACCGTCACCCGCAGACAGAACGACACCGGTCTCGCTCAGATCGACCTCTGCATCAAATCCCTTAATTTGATCTTTTATAATCTGGCTTATTTCTTCTGCTTTAATTTCCATTAGACATTCTCACCTTTTTTTAAAGTTTCCCTCATATTGATCAGCTGGGTTTTTACGCTGCCGTCAAGAACAAGATCGCCGATTTTTGTCACCACGCCGCCAATAAGGCTTGGATCCTGCTCTACATTCAGTACAATGGTTTTTCCGGTCTTTTTGGACAGGGATTCTTTGATTTTGCCGATGGCGTCGTCAGACAACTCGGTGGCGGACGTCACACTGGCCTTGACCACACCTTTGAGTTCGTCAGCCATATCTTTGTAGTACGAAGCAATATCCCTTAAAAAACCGATTCTTCCCTTGTCAAACAATAGAGTCAGAAAGGACCGCATAACGTCAGTCAGATCGGTGGCGCCGATAACTGCTTCCAGAACCTTTTTCCGATCATTCTTGTTGATCAGCGGATTGGTCAGGGCCAATTCAAATCCTTCCTGGGTGTCAAAAAGCCCGACCATGGCGGCGAGCTCTTCATTGTATTGTTCTGCCTGGCCGTCTTCCTGGCCAATCAGAATCAATGCTTTGGCATAACGCCTTGAAACCGATAGATTCTTCATTATGCCTCCACCTTTTTCAAGTATTCGTCAACAAGTCGATCCTGATCTTCAGCTGAGATGGATTCTTTAATGACTGCCTCTGCCTTTTCCATTGCACGCTCAACGATTTCCTGTTGAAGGACGGTCTTGGCGGTTTTAAATTCCTGGGCAATATTCCGTTTGGCCATATCTTCCAGTTTTTCCGCCTGGGCTTCCGCCTCTGCAAGGATTCTTTTTTTGGCTTCTTCGCCCTGCTTGATGTAATCTTCAACAATCTGTTTAGATTCCTGTTCAAGATTCCTAAACCGGGCTTCATATTCTGCCAGCTTTTTCTCTGCCTCTGCTTTTTTCTGCTCCAGATCGCTCAGTTCTTCTTCTATATCCTTTGCGCGGGACGAGAAAAACCGGGCAACGGGTTTTCTGGCAATGAAAAATCCGGCCACGGCAAGAATGCCAAAATTCAAAAATTTCCAGGTGTCAATGGGCAACCAGGAGTTGTGCACTTCCCCATGACCGCCGCCGGCAGCCATTGCTGCCGTGGAACCGGCAAGAATAGCCACGACCGTGCCAGACACCTTGAAATGTTTTTTCCAATTTATGTTTTTCATTAACAAGCCCTCCCTAAAATCTTTTCACCGATGGCAGCTGCATATGCATCCACCTCGGCTTCCAGCGTTTTACGGGCCTGCTCAGTCTCTTGCGCCACCTGTTGTTTGATGTCGGCAAAATTGGCCTGAGCTTTTTTGTTAATCTGGTTGATTATTTCCTTTTCCTCCTGGGATGCCTCTTCAACGAATGCCTCTTTTTTCTTAAGGCCTTCGCCTCTGGCCTGCCGCAAACCGTTTTTGTAGGATTCTTTCTGGGCTTCGAGGTCAGCCGACGCTTTTTCAACGCCGTTTTCAAGGCCCTGGACCTTGGCTTTTCTTTCCAGAAGAACATTACGAATCGGCTTGTACAATACCATGTTGAGGACAAAGAGCAGGATAAGGAAATTGATCATCTGATATACCAACGATATATCAGGAATCACAGTTATCATAAAATTCCCTCCGCCAGTTAATGATTTAAAAAATTAACCACTTATATACTACTGACCAGATTCACACGAACCTGACCCGAATTCGAAAATAATCGTGACTTGAGTACCATCCGACCACCTATTTGTCAACATTGAATCACAAATAATTTCAAGGTTTGAACACTGTTCTTTATAGGGCTTCCGGGCTATTTCGGGCATGAAAAACAGCTGTCAAATCATTCATTTTTTTTGATATTTTCCCACAAAAAAAATGAATGAACCTTGCTGTTTTTTTGGAATTCTCTCTTTTGGTGCTCACCAAAAAATCATCATGAGCTAGTAAATTTTCTCATACTGATGTTCAGCAGAATGCCAAATCCGACCATATTGGTTACCACGGACGACCCCCCGTATGAAATCAGAGGCAGCGGCACCCCCACCACCGGCATCAATCCCATGACCATGCCGATATTGATAAAAATCTGCCAGAAAATCATGGTGGTGATCCCGAATGCCAGAAGTGAGCCGAACATATTTCTGCAGGCATAGGCGATATTCAGGCCCCAGAAGAGGAGAACAAAGTAGAGAATCAGCAGCACTCCGCACCCCACAAGCCCCCATTCCTCGGCAAGGACGGACAAAATGAAGTCCGTGTGCTGTTCAGGCAGGAAATTCAGTTTATTCTGGGTACCCTCTAAAAATCCCTTTCCAGTTATCATGCCGGATCCGATGGCAATTTTTGACTGGATGATATGATATCCTGCCCCCAAAGGGTCTCTGTCCGGATCAAGAAATGTCAGTATCCTGCCTTTCTGATATTCTTTAAGGCCGAAGAACCAGACCAGGGGGACAATGGAGAGTCCCACACCTGCAAGGGTATAAAAGACCTTTTTTTCCACTTTGACAAAAAGTGTGATGGAAGCTGCAATGAGCAGCAACAGAAGGCCGGTTCCCAAATCCGGCTGGTTGACGATAAGCCCGAAAGGTATCAGGCATAGAATGGCGGGCCTGATGAGATTCCGGAACCCCAGCCCCTCCTGGGAAACATTGTCTGAATACACAGCTGCCAGGCTGATGATCAGTGATATTTTCATCAGTTCCGAGGGTTGCATGCGCACCGCACCCAGCACCAGCCACCTGCGGGAGCCCCCGCCCATTTGTCCGAACAGGTATGTGGAGACCAGCAATCCGATACAAAGAACATATATAAAGAGGTTGAGCTTATCCAGCTCCCTGAAGTCAATGATCAGGCTCCCCATCATGATGACAAATCCGGCCCCCATCCAGATGGCCTGCTTCCTGAAAAGCACATGCACCCCGTCACCATTGAAGCCGGCGGTTACGGCCGAGTACAGAATCACCAGGCCTGTGGCGCAGATCAGAAAAATAACGCCCAAAAATCCCCAGTCAAAGTTTTCAATCAACCGCCGGTCAAACATTGTTACTCCTGTGTGGCATCGTTTTGACCCGATGCTGTTTTTTGGTCATTGCCAACCCCGAGGTAGACACCGATCAGATCGCTTGCAATGGGTGCGGCAGCGCTGGACCCGTGTTCGCCGTGCTCAATGATCACTGAAATGGCGATTTTCGGATTTTCCGTAGGTGCGTAACAGACAAACCAGGCATGATCCTGGAGGGTGCGTCTCAGTTTTTCATTCTCAAACTTTTCGCCTGCCTTCCGGCTGAAAACCTGTGCCGTCCCGGTTTTACCGGCGATCTCCAGCCCTTTGATGCGGATCTTGCGGGCAGTTCCCCGCTCACCATGCACCGCTTTGAGCAACCCCTCCTTGACCAGATCCAGGTTTTCTTTGGATACGGGCAGGCCGCCCCGGATTTCAGGTTCAATCACTTTAATGATACCCCCTTTACTGTCGCGGATGGATTTGACGATTCTGGGTTTATATAAGGTGCCGCCGTTGCCCACAGCGGCAACAAAAACAGCCATCTGTAAAGGGGTTACAAGATTAAAACCCTGCCCAATACTTATGGAAAGGGTTTCCCCGGCCTGCCAGGGCTCTTTAAACCGTTTCTTTTTCCAGGCCGCCGTGGGGATGAGCCCGTCGCGCTCATGTGCCAGCTTTATGCCTGAAGGGCTTCCCAGGCCGGAACCGAAAGCATACTGGGCAAGCGTATCTACACCAAGTTTTTCACCGGCTTGATAAAAGAAAACGTCGCAGGACTGAGCCATGGCATCTACCACGTCTACCTCACCATGCCCGTGACGATGCCAGCACTGGTAACGGCGGTTGCCGAATTTGTAAAACCCCGGACAATAAGAGGTAGAGTGTTTGTCGATCACCTTTTCCTCGAGTCCGGCAAACGCAGTGAGAATCTTGTACGTGGATGCCGGAGGATACTCTGCCTGAATGGCTTTATTGTTCATGGGCCTGCCCGGATCATCCATCAGGGCCCGCCATTTTTTGGTGGAAATACCGCCAATGAAGTCATTCTGGTCAAAACTCGGATTGGATGCCATGACCAGGACATCTCCGTTGGATGGGTCCACGGCCACGACAGCGCCATCCTGGCCGGACAGCAGTTCTTCCGCCCGCTTCTGGAGCTTGAGGTCCAGTGTCAAATGAAGATTTTTCCCGGAAACAGGCTCCACCGTTTTCAGTACTTTGATCACCCTGCCGTTTACATCGACCTCTACCTGGCGTCCACCACGTTTTCCCTGGAGAAAGGATTCAAAGCTTTTTTCCACACCATAACGTCCGATGGCATCACCTGACCTTAAATTCGGATACACGCCGCTTTCAAGCTCTTTCCGGTTGACCTGCCCCAAATACCCCAGCAGATGTGCGGCTGCTTTTTTGTATATATAATGACGGGTGGGTTCGATATCGATGTGAATACCGGGCAGATCAAACTGGTGCGCCTCCACAATGGCCAATTGATCGCGGGTGATGTCCCGTTTCAGGGTCAATGGCTTGTAAAACGCTGATTTTCCGGCTCGCTCGATGTTCTCCATCAGGTTTTCATAAGGCTCACCAATAAGTTCGGCAAGGCGGCTCACCGTTTCCCTGAGCGGCTTTGCATCTTCCAGGACAATGGTCAGATCAAAGGCAGGCCGGTTGTCAACCAGCAATGCATTGTTCCTGTCATAAATCAGCCCCCTGGAGGATTTGATGCTTTTGAGCCGGACGCAATTGGTCTTGGAAAGGCGCCGGAACTCTTCTCCTTTGATGAGCTGAAGGTACATGAGGCGTAAAAAAAGCAGGGAAAAGACAAAGATAACACATAGGCTGGCCCCGATGAGACGCTGCTTTATCCAATCCCGGTCAGGGTTTTTGTTGATGCCGGCCACACCCTACTCCATGTATTTGCGTACCAACTCGCGTCTAAACCGACGTATGGTATATACATAATTATGACGCATGAAATTCATCAGCCAGACAAATGGCGGGATAAACAGCCCTCCCCAGAGGATCTGTCTGACAGCCAGGGAATAGTCCAGTCCGCGTACCCCGGCCTGTCCCTGACCAACAAATATAGAAAACAGCGTAAGGCACTGCTGAATCGCCACCGCCGCCAGGCTGACAACAACGACAAAAATAACACTGCGCTGAAACACCAGTTGTTTGAAAAGCTGGACAATCAGAAAAATCCACAGGTAGGAAAAAATATAATGGAAAAAAGGAACCCCTGAAATACTATCCATGATCCCACCGATCGCAGCAACGGCAAAGGCAGCACCATACCGGGAATAGGCAAGGCTCAGGTAAAGCACGACAATGATCAGGATGTCAAAACTCTGGGCGAACAGGGGGAGTGAAGGAAAAATAACCGTTTGGCAAATGATCAGGCCCAGGGTCGTCATGAAAAAAAACGAAAAATCCATCATGACCGAATCTCCCGGTTATCAATCGCCATTCTTATATACCAGCACTTCTTCAAGTTTATCAAAATCCACACTGGTTTCAATAATAATATCCTGAAACAATTGGGAGTGTACTTTTTTTACGTCCAGGATTTTGCCGATTTTTAGCCCTTTGGGGAAAACCTGGTCCAACCCTGACGAAACAATCATTTCACCGGGTTTGACCTCATCTTTCCGCAGGGCATAGACAAAGGAACAGGTATCCTGGTTGTTGCCCTTTACCATTCCCCGGACACGGGTATTCTGAACCAGGGCATCGACGGCAGAGTTCCGGTCCGTGATCAACAAGACTCTGGAAAAATTCTTGGACACCTTTATGATCTGCCCCACAATCCCTTCGGAGACCAGCACGGGCGAGCCTTTGACCAGCCCATCTGCCCCGCCTTTGTCAATCATGATGGTCTTGAACCAGGGAGAAGGATCCCTGGCGATCACCTGGGCAGCCACATAGGTGGCGGGAACGGATCCGGTAAAATTGACGAATTTCTTGAGCCGGGCATTTTCCAGCTCCAGTTCTTCATACCTGTTCTGAATTTCAGTGGCTCTGGCCAGGGCGTGTCTGAGCCGTTTGTTCTCGTCCACGGCAAGTACTGCCGTGAAATACGTACGCCAGACCGACTCCGTAAACCCGATAGTCCGGGTCACCACGAACTGGAAAGGGGACGTCAGTGAAATGGCAAGGCGTTCCAGACCGCTCACCGGCAAGGACTGCCGGCTGGTCATGGTAATGACGGTAAAGGTCACTGCAATAAAAACGCCCACACCGATAATAATAATTATCCGCCGGGAAAACATCTATCAGCTGATGACAACTTCTTTTAGGATTTCAATGCTGTCAAGGGATTTACCACAGCCCAGGGCCACCGTGGACAAGGGGTCGTCCGTGACCACAATGGGCAGGCCGCTCTTTTCCTTGAGCAGTTTGTCCAGATTTTTCAACAGGGCACCGCCACCCGTAAGAACGATTCCCGAATCCACGATATCAGCGGCCAGCTCAGGCGGGGTCTGCTCCAGGGCAATACGAACGGTTTCTACAATGGCGTCGATCTGCTCGGAAATGGCCACCCTGACCTCTTCGGAATCAATGGCAAGGATTTTGGGAATACCCGAGACAAGGTCCCGTCCCTTCACCTCAATGGTTTCGAGGTGTTCCGGGTCGGGATAGGCGTTGCCGATGGTTGTCTTAATGATTTCTGCGGTTCTTTCACCGATCAGCAGGTTATACTTCCGCTTGATATGCTGGCTGATGGACGAATCCATCTTGTCTCCGGCGACCCGCAGCGACCGGGTGTAGACCACGCCGGCCAGGGAAATCACGGCGACTTCCGTGGTGCCCCCCCCGATATCAACCACCATGTTACACGTCGGCTCGGTAATGGGAAGCCCGGCACCGATGGCCGCAGCCATAGGCTCCTCGATCAGAAAGACCTCCCTGGCACCTGCGGATTCCGCAGATTCCCGGACAGCACGCTTTTCCACCTGTGTGATTCCCGATGGTACGGCAATAATGATCCTGGGCCTGACAAGCGTTTTTCTATTGTTATGAACTTTACGGATGAAATGTTTGAGCATGGCTTCGGTCACTTCAAAGTCGGCAATAACACCGTCACGCATGGGCCGGATGGCCACGATGTTACCCGGGGTACGCCCAAGCATCCGCTTTGCTTCAAGTCCCACGGCCAGAACCTTGTTTTTGGCCCGTTTGTCCGTTCTGACTGCCACAACAGAGGGCTCGCTTAAGACAATCCCCTTCCCTTTCACATAGACCAATGTGTTTGCAGTTCCAAGGTCGATGGCAAGATCATTGGAAAAGGCACCAAGCAAAGTATCAGTTACAAAGTTCATTTGTCCTCTTTCATGCGATAATTGGGTTGAATATCCATATCATTTGAAAAAAATCATTATTAAAAGATATTTGCTAACAAACTTACGAGATTTTTACAAGAATAAAAGTGTTTCACACCCGTATATTTGTATTGTTTTTTAGTGAGATCAGGTCGTGAATATCCGGTCTGAATGATTTGATTTTCCAGTTGTCTCTGGAGGGATGCACCCGGTTGGTTAACAGCACGGTGATGCAACCGCTATCCGGGTCCATCCAAAAGGATGTGCCTGTGAACCCCAGGTGTCCCAGGCCCGCCCTTGAAAAAAGGCGTCCTGCCGACGAATTCTCACCTGAAGGCATATCAAATCCCGCGGTCCTGGCAAACCCGGGCAAAGGCTTGGTAAGAGCGCTAAGAATAGCGGGGTCCAGGACCTTTGGGTCGCCATGCCCAATGGCTTTTAAAATCTCACAACAAAGTCTGTATACTGAAAGGGCATCGCCGAAAAGCCCGGCATGCCCCTCAACCCCGCCTGCAGCCCAGGCATTTTCATCCTCGACCTCTCCCCGGATAAGCTTTCCCCGCCAGGGGCAACGGGAGGTGGCGGCCACACAGGGGGGGATGCCACGGAACGTTTCACAGCCAGATAAAAGGCCCTCGCCATATCGGTTGTCAAGATCTACATAAAAAAGGGCTTCAATTTCCAAAGGGCCATAAATACAGTCATAAACAAACCGATCCAACCGCTGTCCCGACAGTATTTCCACCACCCATGCCAACAGGATATAGCCCAGGTCACTGTAAATCTCTTTTGTGCCAGGCGGTACTTCCAGAGGCTCTGCCAGGATCATCTCCCGCAATTGTTTTCTTGCGTCGCAGCCCGGCCCGGCCAATGTTTTAAAATACGCCCTGTGAGCGGGCAAGCCCGAGGTATGCCGCAAAAGCATGTCCATATTGATAGATGCCTTGCCGGTTTCCCGAAACCCGGGCAGAATATCTCCTACAGGGGTATTCAATGACACCCGGCCCATCCGGACAAGTTCGGCCGTTGCCAGGGCTGTGGCAAGAGGCTTGGTCAGGGAAGCCAGATCAAATATGCAAGCGGGTTCCACAGATTCTCCCGTGGTCAGGTCCGCGACTCCATATGCCCTGTGGAACATTATCCGGGAGACATCTCCCCAAAGCAACACCGCACCGGGAAAGACCCCGTCTTCAACGGCACGGGTCATGGCGGTGTCAATGTCTGTAAACATGTCAGCCGTATTCATCGTCAATATTCCCAGCGAATCAACGATTTGTCTGCATCAAGCAAAACCGTTTCGCCCAGGGGAATGGAAAGGTTTACCCGGCCGTGGCCGGCATCAAGCCCCATAAGCACGGGAATGCCTTTACCGCTGAAAATTTCGCCGATGATCTCAGGAATATATTCCGGATTGGCACAGTCTTCAAAAGAGCCGGTCACAACCCCCGAGAGATGATCAAAAAGCCCTGCCATTTTCATTTGGGAGAGCATCCTGTCAATTTTGTAGGCAGGTTCTCCGATGTCTTCAATAAAAAGAATACCCGCATCAAAATCGGGCTGAAACCTGGTGCCCACAAGATGAACCAGAGTGGCCAGATTTCCTCCGACAAACCGTCCCAATGCCTGGCCGCCGGATAAACAAAGCCCGTTGACAACGGTAAGGGATGCCATCTGCCCGGTCAGGGCCTTGTAAAAACCGTCAAGGGTCTCTTTTCCCGCCCTGGCCAGGGAAACAAGATTCGGGCCGTGAACTGCTCCCTGGCCGGCTTTTGATATCAATCCCGATATCAGGGCACTGGCATCTGAGAACCCCACGAACAGGGTGGGATTTTCCCTGATCAATTCCCAGTCCAGGTGATCAAGGGTCCGCATGGCACCGAATCCGCCCCGCACAGAGATGATCGCTCTCACCTCAGGATCTGAGAATAAGGCATTAACAACCGATGCTCTGTCCTGATCCGGCCCTGCAAGATACCTGTGCTTACAGAAAAGCCCATCAGGCACCTTGACGCGAAACCCCATGTGCTCAAGACATGCAATTCCCTTTTTGAAAAGATCATGGTCAAAACGGGAAGAAGGGGCAGCAACGCCTATAAGATCTCCGGGCTTTAGAAAGTTTGTCATAAATTATTTTGCTTTTTGATTCGGTAAAAATCCGTACATATTCGTATATTTGCACATACAATTCCAACTTTTTTACCCATATTTTATTATCATACCGCTTTTCCCTTTAAAAAAACAGGGTTCCCATAAGGATATTCACCGGATATCTTGACAAAATCCCCTGATTCAACCTACACAATATAGATACAGTGGTGTGTTATGCATTATCCATATTCAATTTGGGGACTGCTTATGAAGACATTAATAATCGGCAGTCTGGCCGTTCTTTTCGGGGTGGCTGGATTTTCTTACTATTTTTTCAACTTTCTGGGCATCATCGCCGGGGCTCTTCCTGTTCTGCTTATTTTGGGGGGCGCTTTGGCCGCCTACCTGGGGTACACGGATATACGGGGCGGTGGAGATGATGACTTTTCACATATTGATGAAGCGCGTCCCACCCCTTCCCGTCCGGAACATATGCCAACACCTGAGGATTCCGACGACACCGCACCAGGGGAAACGTCAGCGATGAATGAAAAACATGTGGGAACGGACAATGAGGCCCCGGTGGCACCCGAATCCCTACCGCCGGAAAACACCTCCTCCACAGAAGAAAAAGCAAAAGACGTTAACGTGCCCTGTAATTATAAGGGGAATAAGGAGACCCTTGTTTTTCACAAGGTGTCCTGTAAATTTTCACAGGGAAAAAACTGCACCGCTGTGTTTGACAACAGGGAAGCTGCTTTAGAGCAGGGATATTCCCCATGTAAGATATGCAACCCTTGATTCTTTCTTATCAGGGCAGATAATCCTCTCTCACCGGAGAAAAGACCTCGATGGCCACACTGTTTTCCAGTATCTCTGCGCGGTGTTCCACGTCACTGCCGATGCACCAGCTGTCGCCTGGGCCAGCGTCAAATGTGGTGTCGCCGATGTACAGCGTCATCCTGCCGGAGATCAGGTAGCCGGTCTGTTCCTGTGGATGGGAGTGGGCCGGCAAAACAGCGCCTTTGGTAAGCTTAAATCTTGTCAACAGGCTGTTTTCGCCATGGACAAGGGTTTTCATTTCGATTCCGTCTACAGGTACAGCATATCCGTTTTCATTGTGGGGAGTAAACATTGTATATCCTTTCTCACCTGTATTTGCGTTCCTGTTTATAATGCCTATAGTTAAACCGGCATTTTGACATTATTATTTAAAATTGCAATACTGATCCGATTTTAATTCCAACCCACGATAGCAAATGGCAAAAATACCTACTCAATAAACAATACTTAAAGCTTAAACCTCATTTGCTGTGTAACCACCCGATTTAGGATTGAATCGGAACGACTTTTTAACAGCTATAACCCCATGATTTGAAAGACGATATGACTCCGGACACACATTTACCCCCCATGATTCTGGCACCTGCAGGCGACAAACGGTCGTTTCTGGCCGCAATAGCCGCTGGTGCCGACGCCATCTACTGCGGTTTGAAAATATTTTCCGCCCGCATGGAAGCGGATAACTTCTCTGTCGAAGAACTGGCGCGGTTGACAGAATTGGCCCATTCAAACAATGTACAGGTGTATGTCGCTTTTAACTCGATCCTTAAAGAGTCAGAACGTGAAAAGGTATTCCGGATCCTCACAAAACTGACCAGGTATACGGATGTGGATGCCCTGATCGTTCAAGACCCGGCCATGGTGGGACTGGCCCAGAAGGCAGGCTTTGACAGAGAACTTCACCTTTCCACCCTGAGTAACTGCACCCACCCCCTGGGTCTTGAATCCGCCCGCAAGGCCGGATTTTCAAGAGTGGTGCTGCCCCGTGAATTTACCATTGACGAAATCAAGGCCATGGCAGCGGCAGCCCCTGATTCCATGGATCTTGAGGTCTTTATCCATGGTGCATTATGCTATTCCGTGTCGGGCAGGTGTTATTGGTCATCCTGGTTCGGTGGAAAAAGCGCCCTCCGGGGCAGGTGTGTCCAGCCCTGCAGGCGCATGTACGGTCAAAAAAACCAGAAACAGCGTCACTTCTCATGTATGGATTTTTCTGCGGATGTATTGGCCAAGGTGCTCAAGGAAATCCCCGGGGTCACCACCTGGAAAATAGAGGGCCGGAAAAAAAGCCCTCATTATGTATATTATACGGTGAAAGCATACCGGCTGCTCAGGGATGATCCCAAACGGAAAAAAGAGGCGTTATCTTACCTGGAATATGCCATGGGCAGGGAGTTTACCCATTATAACCTGTTGTCCCAGCGCATGATAAATCCCCTGGAGCATGGGTCTGAAACCGGTTCAGGCCTTTTTCTGGGCCGGGTGAAAAATCCTGCCCAGCCTTACGTCATCACCAGGGAAGCGTTACTTATCAATGATCTTTTGCGCATCGGCTATGAAGAAGACAGTTTTCACGACATCCAGAAAGTCACCCGGGCCATTCCCAAAAAAGGAAAATTTTTTCTAACCCAAAAAGCCAGGGGACGGATCAAAAAAGGAACCCCCGTATTCATCATTGACCGCAGAGGCGGAGAGCTTGAGGCAAAGCTCCAAAGCCTTGAACAGGATTTGGAACGTTTTGAACCGGTACCTGTCCGGCCTGTCAGCGATGACCGGTTTTCAAAATCATCGCCTCCCACGCCTCCCTCCCGTGGTCGTAAGATCAAGCCCCCCTATGAGATGGATGTGTTCCGGGGACGGACATCACCGGGAAAGGGATACAAGGATACAGGAATGTGGATTTCCGCAGGCGGTTACGGCATCAAGCCGCCCGGCAAGACCTGGCTCTGGCTGGATCCCCTGATCTTTCCGGAAGAAGAGCCTCTCTGCCGGCGTTATGTGGAGGCTGCAATAAAAAAAGGGGCAAAAAACTTTGTATTGAACGCCCCCTGGCAAATCGCGCTCTTCAACCGGCCGCACACCCTGAACTTGTGGGCCGGGCCATTTTGCAATGCCGCAAACGCAGGGTTTATTCATTTGCTGAAATCCCAGGGATTCTCAGGTGTCATTGTCAGCCCGGAACTTGATAAAGAAACGTTTCTGGCCCTGCCAAAGACGTCTGCCCTGCCGCTGGGTGCTGTGATCCGGGCAAACTGGCCTCTGGCCGTCTCCAGGATCGTATCCCCGGATCTGTCCATCGGCCAGGTATTTTTCAGCCCCAAAGGAGAAGGGGCATGGACCAGCAAGTTCAACAACACTTACTATACCTTCCCCACCTGGATGCTGGATTTGTCAGATAAAAAAGAGGCGCTTCAGCAGGCCGGGTACACCCTGTTTGTCAACCTAAACGAGAGAATTCCCAAAGGCGTCAAAATAAAAGACCGGCCCGGGTTGTGGAACTGGCACCTGAAACTGCTGTGATTATACGGGCACCGTCTTTTGTGCCATTTTCAACCCTTAGCCAATCCCTGATTCAAATCCTCCATTGCCGGTTCAGGACGTTTTCTCCCAGCCCTGTCCGGCAAAAAAAGTAAGACCATACATACGAACCTTCCTCACAATCATCTGTTTTGCTTGTCTTATTTCTAATGTTTCTTGCCCTCTATTTCCCTTAATTTTCATATCAACGGCAGTCTGGTAATGCCCAAAAAAGTGTGATAGGAAAAGTTCGAATGGTTATAACCATATTTAGAGAGTGTAACCCCGAAAGGAGTTAGAGAATGGCAATTATCAACATTTTGAGACAGCCTTATCATTGCGGAAATAAGGCTGCCGGAAGGGTTGCGGAGAGGCGCGGCAGTAAGGTCATCGACAAGTTCGTTATAAACGATAAAACCAAGGCGCTTCACTGTAATTTTTCTAATGAACTTCAACATCTGGCACGCGGGAAAGCGCCCGTTTTTTTTAAACACTTTTTTATCCACCCCCGGGTTCACAAAGTGCTTTCGCAGGCCATTTTTTTTGAAAAGGCAAGTAACGACAATGTCGTCATTTTAGGGCGGGGCGGTCAGTACGTAATTGATATGCCCCATATTTTAAATGTCAGGATGGTTTCATCCCCCCAGGCAATGCAGGCCAATCCCCAACAACGGGAAAACATCTCCCCCGATGCAGCAAAGGATCTTCTGAAAAAAGAGACCACGGGCGGGAAAACGTTATCCCGTATGTGTTCCGCCGGGAAGTTGGAGACGCCCATTCCCAGGACCGGTTTTTCAATCATGAAAAACCGGATTCTGACCCAGTTGCTTTCGCGATTGCGGACTTTGCAGCCGACACAGACGATGCTCCCCCCCTTACAAAAGCAGATAAAGGCAAGCTTAACCGTCTTTCGCTCGAAAAACGGTGGTGGCAACTATCAGAAAAGAACACCCTGGTGTGGGGCATCTTGGTGTTGCCTGTAAAGACGCGGGAAAAATCGGAACCACAGGTTTTGTAAGGGATGAACCGGACAGGACCGTGGTGTTCAGATTTGCCCGATCCTGCCGGGAAATTGATTCCGTTGACAATGGGTTGCGCACCATCAGAATGCACAAGCTTTAATATGAACACAAGCCCGAAAACAAAGAGGTTGACATGTCAGAAAAACAACAGTCAAATATTGATGAAATACTTCAGAATCTTATTGCTGCCCTAACGGTCAGCTTTGCCGCGATCAGCCTGGGTGCGGCATTTGGAATATTATCAGGCCGGGGGGCCTTTGCCGGCATCATATCCGCCGGTATCATCGCCCTTCTCACCTCCCTGCTGGGCGGTACCCGGGTGCAGTGCTCGGGTCCCACAGCGCCCATGACAGCCATAACGGTCCTTGTGGTGGCATTTGCCTCCAATGAATTGCTCATTCAGGTTCCCGGTGCTGACCCGGTGCATTTTATCAACATTACATTCATCCTCACCGGTGTCATACTGGCCCTGGGTGCGGTGCTCAGACTGGGAAAATTCATTGAAATCATTCCCAATGTGGTGGTTTCCGGATTTATGAACGGGATCGCCATTCTCATATGGATCGACCAGATCAAAAAGCTGTTCGGCGTTATGGGAAAAAAAGCATATGGCGGGCCTGTGGCGACCAACGTCTCTGTTGCCGTTGTCTCCTGCGCCCTGATCTTCCTGATACCTAAAATCACCAGGAAGATTCCCAAAGGCGGCCTTTTGTCCGCTACATTGATGTCCATTGTTATTATGAGTGCCGCTGTATCGATTTTCAACATTCCCATTGAAACCATCCAGCTCAACACACGGATTGACTCGTTCGCCAGCATCAAGGAAATCATCTCGGCACAATTCCCGACCACATGGTCCATGAGCCTTGTGATCCTTGCCCTGCCCTTTGCCCTTCAGCTGGCGGCACTGGGGTATCTGGACACCTTACTGACCTCCCTGGTTGTGGACAAACTCATGAATGAAACCACCCAGAGGAACCGGGAACTGGCGGCCCAGGGACTTGCCAACGCCGCATCAGCTTTTCTGGGGGGTATTCCCGGGGCCCAGGCAACGATCCGGTCGGTTCTCATCATCAAGGAAAAGGCCACCGCACGGTATGCCGGCGTTCTTGTCGGTGTTTTTGTACTGGTTGAAATGGTCCTGTTCCAGGATCTTTTAAACTATATCCCCCAGGCGGTCTTTGCCGGGGTGCTGTTCAAAGTCGGATGGGATGTATTTGACAAGGATTCCATTGCCATCTATCTGAATCAGATGAAGAATATCGACACCGGTCAGAAATTCCGCATTTCCAACGTGGAAATGTTTGTCTTTATCGGGGGAACCACACTGATTACCGTTGTAAAGGATTTGAATATTGCCGTGGGCTTTTTTACCCTGTTGTTTTTTCTCTACAACAAGGTGTTCTTTAAAAATGCTCCGCTCCAGGATATGCGGTAAAGCCTGAATATATGGCGGATCACTGCCGCAACTGTTGCGGCAGGTGCGGCAGTGAACGCCTACCAACATATCAAAGATCTTCTTGTTTGGTGCAAGGTTGTTTTTAGAGAGTGGCCTGCACCAAACAATAGAAGATCACGACCATCAGCGAGAGAATGGCAACCGCTTTTGGATCTTTTAATATGCCGATATCCGTAGAATTTTTAACCATTGCCGGGGTGCCCAGTATCAGGTCCCGGGACTTCCGGGTCAGCCGTGAAAAGGGAATCCATACCCGTTCGCGATCCACCAGCACACAGGCTTCACCCAGAACTTCATAGACCAGAAGCTGCCCCTGTACCCGCTGATTTGCTTCGTTCATAAAATCAACGGTTATGTTTTTTGTATCGTCAATGATTTTTATCATAATAAGGTGTCCGGTTTTAAGTTGGCGTAGTATTCCGGGTCACACGCATATCAGGGATCAATCCGGATGGAAGGATAAATCCCTGTATTATCCCCTGTGGTATACGGCTGCAGGGTATTAAAAGAAATATTTTGTCCGTCCTGAGCATGGCCCCGGTTTTTCTCATTCTGGAAGAAAGATCCGTTGGCCATAAGGATCTGGTTGATCCTTGTCTTTTTTGCATTGATAAAAGCAATGCCGTTGCCTCTGAAGGTCATGCGGCCCACGGTGATCTCATCTTTGACCTTTTCAACATCCGCAAAAGAGAGCGTATGGGTTTCAAGGTCTTTCTGGGAACCGATAAATCCCCAGACCAGATGGTATTCGGGGATCTCAATGGGTTCATCCGAATCAATTATAGTATGGGGCATGACAATGCAGCCCTTTCCGATGGTGATGCGCGCATCTGCCTTTCCGTGGATGAACGAGTTAAACCCGACAAAGGTCTTGGTGCCGACCTCGGCATTGATGATCTTGCCGCCGTGAGCCGTCACATTCATGCCCACGAGTTCCGAATCAACGATATATGAGTTCTCCTGTGCATTTGAGCCGTCGCCGATTTTGGCATTCTCAAGAAAGGCGCGCTGGGAAACCAGGACATTTTCACCGATAAAGGTGTCTCCCTTGATCACTGCATAGCGGTTTACGGCAGAGCTTTTCGGAAACTCGACAGGATCCAGGGCGATAACGTCGAAAAGCCGCTCATAGTCTTTTTCCCTCTGCTTGACAAAATCATAGATCTGGCCGCGCGGCTGGTCGGTTTCGTTCAATCCGACATAATCGTTCAGAATCTCTTTTTCAAAGGTGTACTTAAGCTCAAAATCCGGATGTTTCACCCATACGGTTCCGGGCTCTATTTTCTGGTGGTAGAGTTCACCCACCTGAATATATGAAAATTCACCGACAATGCAGGCATGGAGATTCATCAGGTCCACAGTGGCGAAGGGCCCCAAAAAGCTGCCCTCAATGGTCGAGCCATGGATATTTGAGTAGTGGGCGGATACCGAATTCCTGATATAAAATTCTTCGGGAGACTCGGGGTTGTGGGAGTTGCTGTGGACCAGTGTTTTATAAAGCAGACTGTCCTTGATGGTGATGATCTCGTCATCCAGCAGGGGTACATTTTTAGAACAATCTATAAAATCCCCTTTTCGCTTCAATTCATCCCCCCGGATATCGCTCTTGTAAATCGTGGACCGGCCCACATAGCACTTACCCAGAAAATAGCTGCCGGCAATGTTGGATTTTCTGAAATCAAAAAAGATGGGATGATGGGCGGTGATGCCGTAGAAGGCATAGAACTTCAGCATTTTTTCATAGTCGATGGCGCTTGCCACAAAGGTTTCCGCATCAAAATGAAACCCGTTCAAGTTTACGTTTAAGCGACTTATGATTCGATCGTTTAATTGTTTTAACTGGTTCATTTTTCTATCCTGTATTTATCCATATGATTGTAAAATTTCAGGATGCCTTCCCATATCCTCCAGGGTCAGAAACAGTTACGGGCTTTGGTTTTCATATTGAACATTCGATAATACCGAAGATTCAGCCCTTAATATCGAGTTTACAATACCCTTTATAATATGGCTGCAAGCGTCCTTTTCGCGTTATCGTAAGCAGTATTTCATTCTAATTTAAGTATGTTAAAAAACAAAACACCATATGCCTACACGAGTTCACTATAGACTTATCGAACAATAAATCAAAAACTAACTTCGGTCAATACGAATTATCGGTTGTTAATATTTGAATTTATCGAATTTATACCAAGGAATATCTTTAAAATCTGAGAAATGAAGAACAGGACAATACCCATCAACATGCGGAATCTCTGTAAGGGAAAACAGAGGAGAGCACAGGTTTTTATAGCAAATAACAAAAATACGGTCCGAAAAAACGGTAACGAGAATACCGATTCAGTAAGAACCCCTTAAAATATAAGCGTTATTTGCTGTGCAATCGCTGAAGTTAAAAATTGAATCGGAACGGAATTTTGAGGACAGCTATCATCGAAAAAAACAGGAAGTGTTATGCGTTTACAAAGGATTTATGGCGGGTGGCATCGGCAATGGCGATAAGGGCGGGATGCTTTATAATGCGTTCAACGGAAATGGCGTAGAATCGTTCCAGAACATCGTTTGATCTTCCGATAACGCCGACACGGTACTGGGACATGATATCCTGCTCAATAACCTGGGGGGCGGCAAAGACACCTTCGCCGGCCTCTCCAAAGACCTTGAGCAGTGCGGAGTCATCAAACTCACCAATGATATGGGGCAATATGTTTAACGTGTCAAACCACCTGTCCAGGCGGCCGCGCAGTGCGGTATTGGGCATGGGAAGAAGTATGGGCGCCTTATCCAAAGAGTAGGGAAACGTCTGACTGAACTCTTCAACCCGTTCTTCTCTGCAAAAAAAGCTGATCCCGCATTCATGCAGCAGATGGCTGTAGGCTTTCACGCTCAACCCGGGTCTGATGGGCACATCTGCCAGGACAACGTCAAGGTTATGGATAGCCAGTTCGGACAACAGGTCCGTCATTTTGCCCTCCTGGCACACCAGGTGAATATTGTCTGCCACTTCCATGGCCGGCAGGAGAAATTTGCGGGTCAGCAGCTTGGGCACAACGTCCACTACGCCCACACGCAGGGAGAGTGGCGATTCTTTGGCGTAGCTGTGAATGGAGTTCATCATTTCCTGGCCAATGGTGAAAATCTTATCCGCATAACTGAACACCATGTGGCCCAGTTCAGTGGGTTCCAGGCTGCGTCCCACCCGGTTGAAAAGCTTTCCGCCAAGGGTTTTTTCAAGGGAACCCAACTGGGCGCTGATGGTGGACTGTGCCAATTCCAGACGATTGCTTGCCGCCCGGATACTGCCGGTGTTCATGACGACCCAGAAAAAAAACAGGTGGTGGTAATTCAAAGATTCCATTCAACAACGACTCCCAATACCATAAACATACGTCATAATGAAACTGTATTCCGCTGCGGTAAAAACATCACTTGTCGGACTGATGCCGTACCCAGATCAATACCCCAATTTAGAATACGGATCACAACCTGAAGATCACCGGGCGACTGTCAACATCAATATCAACGCCCACGGTATCCCCTGTTTTAAAGCCCAGGCGGGAAAATTCCCTGACCATATCATCGTGGCGCTCAACTTTCCAATACACCGACCAGAGCGGATTTCTGACCGTATCAATTCCGTATGCATCATGGCTGCACAGGTTAACCCTGAACTTATGTTTGGCAATCAGGGTATCGGCCTCGCCCAGAAAAATATCAATCTTATACAGATTATTATGCAGGGCTTTTGCCAGTTGTTTCTGCAATTCCGGGTCAACCTCGTCCAGATAGTGGGCAGCGATCTGGTAGAGTTCACTGGAATCCTGGATGGAAAATCCCAGGACAGCAAACCGCTGGTGCCTCAATGCGAACGATTCCAGCTCTTTTTCATAGGCTGTGATACTTGAAATGATATGGTCGATCCCCTCAGGCACCCCTCCCCTGTGGACAAGATCTTCGCACTGGCTGATGATACTGATGTAAAACGCCTTGTTGTTCATGACATAGACCGGGCGTTCCCTGTAACTTCTGCGCTTACGGATACGGCGGATGCCGTCCAGCTTGATGGACCGCCTGCTCTCCGTCTCTTCAAGGGTTTCGATGCTGGAAATATCTTTGGCCTGAACCACGAATACTTCACCTTCTTCGGAAATGATATATTCGATTTCACATCTGAACCCCAGTGCTTTCTGAATTTCCTTTGACAGCTTGAGCAGCCGCCGGTCATGGGGGATCTTTGTAATGTGGGGTTCACTCTGCACTTTATGGGACCGGTTCCTGCAATACCCGAACTCCCATTCATCCCCGATGATCTTGGCCATGACATTGGAACCGGTGACAAAGGGCATGACAATCACCCCCATCTCATCCATATTGATCTGGGGGGCATGGTTAAACACCTGTTGCCGCTTAATGGAAAGCCGCTTGGCATTCCTGGCAATTTTTATAATCCGGTTCCTGGCATACTTGATGCCGCTGATGTCGGCGTAGGTGTCAAGGGAGTCAAAGGTTCCGCCCTTATATGCGGACTCCAGGGGATGGGCGCTTCTGGCGATGACTTTATAGCTTTCGCGGTGGGTATCCAGAAACGTTTCAAGATCGGCAAATGCCTCTGCCTTAAACTGGCCCGCAGTCACATAGATAAAGTCAGGCACATTGAATCCGCTGTGTTTGAGTTTTTCCAGCAGCCGTGCTTTTTCCGGTAATGTATTGGTCATGTTTGGCCTTGACTTTTTGAATGGATTTCAATACCTATTTATATTTATAAAACCGACCGATCATTCGGTTGGGCTGAACCTTTTTTTAGGTAGCATATGTCCAAACGAAATGCAATACTTGCAGCAGCCACCCGGTTGTTCTCGCGCAACGGCTTCAAAGAGACATCCATGTCTGACCTGTCTCGTATGACCGGGGCGGCGGGCGGCACGATTTTCCACCACTTTAAAAATAAAGAAGACCTTTTCCTGAATATTCTTAAAGATGTACAGGAAACCATACTGTCCGCCTTTGCCCGGCATAAGGAAACAATGGCTTACGGCAACGGCCTTGAAATGGTTGAAGGGGTGATCTCGTTTTATCTGCAGCTTGCCGGGGAAATGGAAGACCAGTTCCTGCTGCTTCACCGCCACTATCCCTACCAGATGGCGGAGACCAATGATCTGTGCAGATCATACCTTGAATCCGTTCACAACTGCCTGCTGGATATTTTTGAAGAAGCCGTGTCTGCAGGTGTAAAGGACGGTTCGGTAACGGCAGCTTCCCCGAGGAATACCGCCATGCTGTTGTTTGCCATGGTTGACGGGGTCACCCGGTTCAACACGTACAACCTTTATCATGCGGCCTCTTTATACCAGGATTTGATACGGTCCTGCCGGAATATACTGACCCGGGAAACCAGCCCGGACCCGATGTAAGGAATCAAAAGCCATGTCTATTATATCCCTTTTCAGCGGTGTTTTCTGTAATGAAGCCGCCGTGGTCCGTGATATTGCAGAGAGTACCGGATACAGGCATATTACGGATGAAACGGTCATTGCCAGGGCCTCTGGATTATCCGGCATACAGGAAGAAAAAATACAACGGGCGTTTTCATCCAGAACCTCTGTGTTCAACCCTTTCACCCATGAAAAAGAGCAGGCCGTTGCCTATCTGAGGCGGGCGTTGGCGGAAATGCTGGACAACCGGTCCATTGTTTCAGGATACTGCAGCCTTTTGATCCCTTCCGGCATCACCCATGTGCTGCGGATCTGTCTGATTGCAAAAACCGGCTTCCGTACAGAGCTTGCCGGTCTTCAGGACGGGCTTTCACGGGACGAGGCCCTTGAGATCATCCAGGATGCGGACAGGGACCGGGCGGCGTGGACCGGCCTTCTGTTTTTCCGGAATGATCCCTGGGAGCCTGATCTGTATGACATTGTGCTTCCCATGGGTAAGATGACCGCGCAAAAAGCTGTTGCCCTGATTCAGGAGAACCTTCTCAAGACCGTTGTCAGACAGACGCCGGAGTCCAAGACAGCAATGGATGATTTCCGGCTGGCCGCCCTTACGGAGACCGCCCTGATAGACGCTGGCCACCACGTGGGTGTCAATACCTGCAACGGTGTTGTTGAGTTGACCATCAACAGGAAGGTCCTGATGCTCAAACGGCTTGAAGACGAGTTGCAGAGCATTGCCAAAAATATCCCCGGGGTGGTGTCCGTGGCAACACGGGTCAAAGAGACGGATCCGTCAAATCCTGCGTATCAGAAACGCGCCGTTGATCCCCCGCCCAAGGTCCTTCTTGTGGATGATGAAAGAGAATTTGTCCAGACATTGTCAGAGCGCCTCCAAATGCGGGATATCGGCTCTGCAGTTGCCTATGACGGTGAATCCGCCCTGGACCTGGTCCGGAACGATGACCCGGAAGTCATGATCATTGATCTTAAGATGCCGGGTATTGACGGTATGGAGGTGCTGGAGCGCGTCAAGCAGATCCGGCCCGAAATCGAGGTAATTGTGCTTACCGGTCACGGCTCTGAGCAGGACAGGGAAAAATGCATGAACATGGGCGCCTTTGCCTATATGCAGAAACCCGTCGATATTAACCAGCTAAGCCTGACCCTGAGTGATGCCCATAAAAAGGCAACATCCGGGACAGGGTGCTGACCCGCTCCGGCCCGCCATGAAGCAGTTCAAAAGACTCAAACCCGCGTTCTGGGACCACAAGGTCACAGCCGGGCCTGATCCTGAGGGGCACACCCTGTTTAATTTCCGGCGCAAATGGAAACTGCTGGTGTTGCTGACCTCTTTTATGGCCCTGCTGCCCCTGCTGGTTATGACAATTGTGGAGTTCAACCTCACCCGCAGTGTCATTGAGCAGGAAATTGAGGCGGGCATGTCAAGAACCATTGCATCTGCAGCGGCTGCCTTTTCAGATTCCATTGACAGAGAAAAAGCGGTTATGTCGCAACTTTCAACGGTTGCCGACGGCACTGCAGATTCTTTACCCCAGCGCCTTGGCGCCCTGCCTTTGTATAATCAGCATGTTGTTCATCTGTCCCTGGCGACATCAGACGGCCGGCTGCTGTATGAAAAAGGCCCCCTGGCCGGAATTCCGCTTCCAGTCCTGACAGGCAAAGCGATTTCCCATTCCCGGTACCCTGCCTTTTACTCGGATATTTATATCCATCAAACAACCGGCATCGCTTACCTGGTGCTGTCTTCGGCAACGCATACCGGCGGGGCCGTCGCCACCTTTATCCTGGATATGGACGTCTTGACCCAAAGCCTTGCCATCGGTTCCCCCGGAAATCACCAGGATCTTTTTGTCCTGGACAACACAGGAGGCCTGGTGACCCCTTCGGCCTACTTCGGTGCTCCCGGAACTGACGGTGTTGTCGCCCCTGCCCTGTTTGAGAATGATAAGGGAGTGGCGATCCTTGACAACTTGCCGCACGGCCGTATGATTACCGGGTATGCCAAACTTCCGGATTTCCCTTTGACCTTTGTAGTGGTGACCCCGCATCAGGAAGTGGCAGACCTCTGGTTCAAGCCCCGGATAAAGCTTGCCGGTTATCTGGGAATCAGCATCATCCTGATCCTGCTCTCGATTATGGGAATGGCCACGTACCTGATCAACCGCATCCACACGGCTGACCGGAAACGGGTGCAGGCGCTTCACCATGCCGAGTATGCAAACCGGCTGGCATCCATCGGCCGGCTGGCATCCGGGGTTGCCCATGAGATCAACAATCCACTGGCCATTATCAGTCAGAAAACCGGATTGATCATGGATTTGTTTACATTAAAAGAAACGGTTGCCCCGGACGAGAGGCTGCTCCCCCTGGCCAACGATGTCCAGGATGCTGTTGACCGGTGCGGTTCTATTACCAGACGACTGCTGGACTTTGCCCGGCATATGGAACCCAGTATCGAACAGGTCAACATCGGGGATGTACTCAACCAGGTGCTGGCATTTCTTGAAAAAGAGGCGGACCGGAGAGAAATTGAAATAACGGTGAACAGCAAGCTGATACCGACCTTTACCTGTGATAAAGGCAGTCTGCAGCAAATTTTCCTGAACCTTGCCGAAAATGCTTTTGCAGCAATGGAAGACGGCGGGCGGCTGGAAATTTCCATGGAAACCAGGCGAGACAAGATGCTTGTTATTGCATTTTCCGATAACGGGCACGGTATTCCACAGGAAGATATTCCCAAAATCTTTGAACCCTTTTATACCTCCCGCAACGATAAATGGGGAAAGGGCTTAGGGCTGTCCACTACCTATGGACTGATCAAGGAACTTGGAGGGGATATCACGGTAAAAAGCCGGGTAAACAAAGGCACATGCCTGACACTGACGCTTCCTTTGGCACCTGTTGCACAGGCGGCAGCAGCACCCCATGAAGAAGAACCTTTGTAAATAAAAGACAAAATATGGCAACACAACAGACCACATCCCCTGAATCCGGCGTCAATTTTTTTGGAAAAATACTGGCGTCAGCCACCCATGAGATAAAAAACAATCTGGCCATTATCAATGAAAGTGCCGGATTGCTGGAAGATCTGTCCATGATGGGGGGGGCTTCTTTCTCGCCGGAGCGGGTGAATGATGTTGCCCAGAAAATCGGACGACAGATCAAACGGGCGGACGAGATTTTAAAACGGATGAACCGTTTCTCCCACAGTGTCGATGTCCCGGAGCAGACCGTGGACCTTGAGACAGCAACAGGCTTTGTTCTGGAGTTGGGAAGCAGGCTGCTTGACGTTGCCTGTGCCCATGTCCGCATCATTCCCGCCGGCAAACAAATTCCGGTAACCTGCAACCTGTTTCATTTTGCACACCTGGTCTGGCAGTGTGTGGAAACCTGTCTTAAGAATAGCGGGGATGATAAACAGATGTCCATCCGGTTCGAAGATACGGCCCAGGGCCCGGCAATATGGTTTTCACCGGATGCGGGGCATTCTCTGTCCAATGAAATCCCCCTTGATTCCGGCCAGAACCGGGATATAATGAAACAGATGAATGTCATTTTTCAACCGTATAACGCACAAAAGGGGTTTGGCCTTTTATGGCGGAATCCTTCCAGTAACGAACACGGGTCGCTTACGACCATAACACCATAAATTTTAAGGAGAGAGACATGTCGGAAAAAGTATTGCTTGTGGATGATGAAGAAGAATTTCTTGAGGTGATGTCCGAACGGATGCAGGCCAGGGGAATGACGGTTACAACTGCCACTTCAGCAGACCAGGCATTGGCCATCATTGAAAAAGAATCTTTTGACGCCATTGTTATGGATTTCCAGATGCCGGCAATGGACGGCATGGAGGCCCTGAAGGCCATAAAAACCCAAAAGCCCGAATTGCAGATCATTCTGCTGACCGGCTATGCCACTGTTGAAAAAACAGTAGAAGCCATGAAAATCGGTGCAACAGATTTTCTGGAAAAACCGGCGGACCTTGAAGCCCTTGCCGAGAAAATCAAAAAGGCAAAAGCGGAAAAAATGCTGATCGTTGAAGAACAGACCGAGGAAAAACTCAAGGATATACTCCAGCGCTACGGCAACTGATCTGCGCCCTGGTTTTTATCAAAGCCGCCTTTTTTACAATCCCTTCCAAACACATCTTTGGAATCAGGGACTGTTCTCTTGCGCAGAACCAGACACGCACCCCTTTATTTTCCACCCAATCAAATGCATATAAAAATGCATGGGACGTGGTATCTGCCCGACATGGAGAGACCGCCGTCAATATCTTAATCCATTGATAACACGGCCATTCTCTCCATGCCCCACCAGGCATTCCCGCCAAGCACAAAAAAAAACAGATATTTCTCAATCCATCGCCTGCCTAATAAATATGTTCACAGACGAGACTTTTCTTGACAACAAGAGAGATCATATCTTATCTAAAACAAACTTAAAATTAAAAGGGACGGTTATACCCTTTAAGATAAGAGATAAATTTAACTAGGAGATAATCTTAACATGAATGAGAAAGCAGCAGATTTTGATTGGAAGCGGATTCTGTTTATTTTAATAGGGGTGACACTATTTGCGGTTGTTAACTTTTCTCCCCAATGGCCTGATGCGATTGATCCCACAGGCAAGCACTTTGTTCTGAGCCCTGAAGGGAAAGGAGCTTTGGCCATATTTTTGCTGGCCGGCACCTGGTGGGTTTTTGAAGTCGTACCCATTGGCATCACCAGCCTTACTCTGGGCGCCATGCAGGTGCTTTTCATGGTCCGTCCTGCGGAAAAGGCGCTCAAGGACTTCATGACGCCTTCCGTTTTGTTTATCTTCGGCTCACTGGTGATTGGGATGGTGTTCACCAAAACAGGATTGACCAAGCGGCTGGCGTATAAGATGCTGGCCATTGTCGGTGAGAAAACCAGTATGATTTACCTGGGCTGTTTTGTGGTCACCTCCGCTCTCACCCATATCATGGCCCATACCGCCGTGGCCGCCACCATGTTTCCCCTGCTCATGACCATTTACGGCATGTACACGGATGAAGAAGGCCCCACCCGTTTCGGCAAGGGGCTGTTCATGGGGATGGCCTTTGTGGCCGGTGCAGGCTCCATCGTGACCCTTCTTGGCGCAGCCCGCGGTGCCGTTGCCATTGGTTTTTTTAAAGATATTGTCGGCCGTGATGTGTCCTTTTTTGAAATCACCTATTATATGTTCCCCATCGGATGGGCCATGACCTTTATCCTCTGGGGATTTTTCATGGTATTTTTCAAACCGGAAAGAAAGACCATTCCGGGTCTCAGGGAAAAGGCAAAAACCTTGGGTGCGGCCATGGGCGGTATTACCAAGAATGAAATCCTGGCATCGGTCATCATTTTCGGCTGCATCGGCATCATGTCCGTCAAACAGTTTATCCCGGCCATTTCATCCCTGGACAAAAACGCCATTATCCTGGTATCCACGGTGCTGTTTTTTGTTTTCAAAATTCTGGACATCAAGGACCTTGAGTCCATTCCCTGGAATATTATCCTGTTGTTCGGCGGGGCCATGAGTATCGGGTTCTGCCTCTGGGAAACCGGTGCTGCCGAATGGCTTGCCATCAACTGGCTCACCATGTTTCAGGACTCCCACTGGTTTGTCTTTGTCATGAGTATTGCCTTTTTCGTCATGATGATGACCAACTTTATTATGAATGTGGCCGCCATTGCCATTTCCCTGCCCGTGGCCCTGGTTATCGCCCCCTACCTGGGAGTTGCCCCGGAAGTCATCCTGTTCTCCGCTCTGGTAACTGCCGGCATGCCCTTCCTGCTCCTGGTCGGTGCGGCCCCCAATGCCATTGCATATGACTCAAAGCAATTCACCACCGGTGAATTTTTCATGTACGGTGTTCCCGCCAGTGTGATCCTCATGATTGTCGTGGGTATTGCCATCTGGTTGTGGGGACTTATGGGAATGCCCATTCTGACAACTTAATACCAAAAGGATATGGTTGCGATGAAGGTCAAACAAGTCAAAGAGGTGATGGTTCCCCTGTCAGATTATGCCACGGTATCGGCTGATGCATCTCTGACCGATGCCATCAAGGCGTTAAAAGCCGCCCAATCCGACACCCGGTATCACCATAAGCACCGGGCGGTCCTGGCATTTGACAAGGACCAAAACATCGTGGGCAAACTGGGGTTCAGGGAGATTTTAAAGGCCCTGGAACCCAAATACCGCCAGTTTGAACATGCCGACGACATGGGCAGTATCGGCCTGTCGCGGTTTGGATTCAACATGGAGTTTCTCTCGTCCCTGGTCGACAAGCTGGAACTCTGGGATGAGTCCATGGAAGAACTGGTTAAAAAGGCGTCTGGCCTGACAGTCAAGGACATCATGTACTCCCCGTCAAAAGGGGAGTATGTTTCCGAAGACACCTCCCTGGCCGAAGCGGTTCACCAGTTTATCCTGGGGTGCCACCAATCCCTGCTGGTGCTCAACGACGGGACGGTTGTCGGCATCCTCAGGCTGGCCGACATTTTTGACCAGATCTGCGAGTTTGTCGAATAGCGTTATTTTACAGGCCTGCCCCGCAACTCGGCGGGGCAGGCTTTTTTTATTCGTCCCGGCGATTTTCACCCCCTTCCAATGATATGAATCCGGCATACGTATCAAAAGAGACCCAACACCTGTAAGCCGATAACATGGGGACCAGAGTGCTCTGTGGTTGCCCGGCATTGACAGTCCTGGCAGAATTTAGTAAAAACTGGCTCCAGATTTTTTACCCCGCCATTCTATATTCGGAACAGGAGACATATCTTGAAAATAATCATCATTGGTGCCGGAGAAGTTGGATACAATATTGCCAGCCGGCTGGCCCTTGAAAGCAAGGCGGTTGTGGTCATTGACCAGGATTCGCGTGCCTGCCGGAGAATCGCCGAAGACCTGGATGTGCAGGTGATTGTGGGATCGGGCAGCAGCCCCGCCGTTCTCAATGAAGCGGGCATCCGCGATACCGATATTCTTCTGGCCGTGACCGACAGCGACGAAATCAATATCGTGGCCTGCCTGGTGGCCAACCAGATCTCTCCCCTGACCCGGAAACTGGTCCGGCTGAGAAACGAAGAGTTTCTCCCCTTCCATGCCAGTTTCAAAAAGGAAAACCCGAGCATTGACACGATTATCAATCCTGAGGTCGAAGTGGTCAAAACCATCCAGAAGCTGATGGAAGTACCCGAAGCAAGGGACACGGGTGACTTCCTGGAGGGCAAGGTCAAATATGTGGGAATCCGGGTGGATGAGACATCCCCGATTGCCGGTATGAAATTGTCTGATTTCCATGGCCGGTTCGGCGATGACCGCCCCTTGCTGGCTGCCATTATCCGGGACAACGAGGTCATTGTCCCCCGTGGGACGGACAGGACCATTGCCGGTGACCTTGTTTATTTTGTCTGCACGGCCCGGAACCTTGAAAAACAGCTCAACCTGCTGGGCATAAACGTCAGCCCGGCCGGAAAAGTTCTCATTGTGGGCGGGGGAAGGATCGGCACCCAACTGGCAAGGGCACTTGAGTCCCGGAAAATAGAAACCAAAATCATTGAGTCCGACCTTGACCGCTGCCATGAACTGTCCCGGGATATTGAAAAAACAGTGGTGCTCCACGGCGACGGTTCGGACCAGAAACTCCTCATGGAAGAAAACATCGGGCAGATGGATGCCGTGGTTTCTGTGACCGATGATGATGAGACCAACATCCTGGTGTCCCTTCTGGCCAGAAACATGGGAATCACCAATACCATCACCCGTATCGGCAAATCCGGCTATTATCCCCTGTTGTCTACCATTGGTATTGAAAAGGTGGTCAGCCCCAGGGTTTCGGCGGTGTCTTCCATCCTTCAGGATATCCGGCAAGGCAATGTGGTATCGGATATTTCCATCTTTGGGGAACGGGGCGAGTTTATTGAAGCCATTGCCCTTGAAACTTCGGATATCACCGGGGCGCCGCTAAAGAGAATATCCTTTCCAAAGGGCGCGATCCTTGTCTGCATCATCCGGAAGGACCGTGTCATCATTCCTGCCGGGGACAGCCGGGTCTGCCCGGGCGACCGGATCATCCTGTTTGCCGTCCAGGGAGCCGTCAAAAAACTTGAAAAAATGCTTACCGTAAAACTGGGATTTTTCTGATGCGCTGGCCCTTTATCCTTAAAATCATCGGTATCCTGCTTTTTGTGCTGGGACTTGCCATGGCAGTCCCCCTGGCGTTCAGCCTGTACTTCAGGGACGGATCACATACTGGGCATGCCACAGCCATGGCCCTCACCATGGCCGGGGGTGCACTCCTTTTTATTTGCTCTTACCGGGCCGGCGGCCAGACCTATATCAACCAGAAAGAGGGCATGGCTGTGGTGGCGTTGGGGTGGTTCTGTGCAGGCCTTGCCGGTGCCCTGCCCTTTTACCTGGCCCCGGATTTTGCCACCTTTACGGACGCATTTTTCGAATCGGTTTCCGGGTTTACCACCACAGGCTCCTCAATCATGACGGACATCCAGGGCGCAACCCCGAGTCTTTTGCTTTGGAGAAGCCTGATCCAGTGGCTCGGGGGCATGGGGATCATTGTGCTGTCGCTGGCCATTCTTCCCTTTCTGGGCGTTGGCGGCATTCAGCTTTACAAGGCAGAAGTGCCCAGCCCTGTTCCGGACAAGCTTACCCCGCGACTTTCCGATTCAGCAAAAATCCTGTGGATGGTCTATGCCGGCATGACTGTATTTCTGCTCTTGCTCCTTTACCTTGGGGGCATGCCCTTTTTCGAATCGCTCTGCCATGCCCTGACCACCTTGCCCACAGGAGGATTTTCACCGAAGAACGCCTCGATTGCCCATTACAACTCTGCATATTTCGACTATACCATCACCCTTTTTATGGTGCTTGCAGGCATTAACTTTTCCCTGCATTACCAATTGCTCAGGGGAAGGCCCCTGGCCTTCTGGAAGGATGCGGAATGCCGGTTTTTCCTGGGCCTGGTTCTTGTTTTTACCCTGATCATTGCCTGGGACACCATGGGACCTGTGTACGACAGCTTTGCAGAGGCATTCCGGTTCGCCAGCTTCCAGGTGGCATCGATTGTTACCACCACGGGATTTGCCACCGCAGATTATGAGTTATTCCCGGGGCTCTCCCAGGCCCTGATTTTCTTTTGCATGTTTATCGGTGCATCTGCCGGTTCCACGGGCGGGGGAATGAAATGTGCCAGGATCCTGGTTTGCTGTAAATACTGTTACAGGGAGTTGTTTAAGCTGATCCATCCCAGGAGCATCAGCCACGTCAAGATAAACAACACCATTGTCTCGGATGATTTGCTGCGGAGTATTACCGGCTTTCTGGCGCTCTATATCCTGGTATTTGCCGTGGCAACGGTTCTGCTCGCCGGCATGGGGGTCGACCTGCTCACCGCCATCGGAGCGACAGCTTCATGCATCGGGAATATCGGCCCGGGTTTCGGCAGTGTGGGCCCTGCTGAAAACTTTGCCCACCTGCCCGCAGCCGGAAAGTGGATTTTATCCTGGTGTATGCTGGCCGGACGCCTTGAAATCTATACGGTTATCATACTTTTAACACCGGAATTCTGGAAAAAATAAAAAAAAGGATTCCCCGGATTGAAATTTTTGATATTCTCTTATATTAATTTACAGATATTGATAACCAAAGGACGGTTTTCTGGTATTGACGGGGCGAAGCTACGCCTCGGCCCCGGTATTTTGAAACCACCGTCAAACAGAATAAGGATGTGGGGTTGCAGCCCGGTCGAAAGAAACATATGAATCAGGAGGACATGGTCTTCACGCCGTTGATACTGACGATTGCGTTATCCCGCCTGTTTTCCCTCTGCTCCCCGTATGCTTTACCCCCAAGGGCTTATGCCCGGCCCGGATCCGGCTTATCCGAAAGCCGGCTCAAATATCTTTCCTGTCCGCCCCTGACAAAAACCCGGTTAATCAAAACCCAGTCTGTCCACCCTGTGGACGATAACGCCGGGGTCATATTCTGACGCCTGCCCAGAGCAGCCAACTTAACGATTAAGACAATTTTAAGTTCCGTTGCCCGGCAGCATATCAATGCTGCGGCGCATGGACAATTAAATGGAGATATGAATACATATGTTTTTTAAATTTTTGACATCGCTTTTTTCAGTCCCGTACAGGGATAAAGCGGTGTCTTCCCTGCTGCCGCTGAAGAGTCAACCCACCGGTTTCCGGTGCTGGCGGCAGTGGGACTGGTGACACCGGCGCGGCACATCAAGCAGCAAGCAAACGAACCATTTGGCATGATCCCGGTTGGCATGATACCGGATTTGATCAGGCCCGAACACTGAGAGAGAAGACCTTATGAAAACCAAATTTAAAGAATTCAACAACGAGAAGTACGAAGTGCTGGAACACGGGGAAACCCCGGGTTTCAAAAACATTTTCCACATCGTCCTGTGTGTGGCTGTTGTCTACTTCGCTTACATATTCCTGCATTGAAACATGACTTGAGAAAGGACCTTAAGAAAATGAAAAAGGAATTAACCATTTTTGATAAACCTGAAAACGTGCGACGGCTTCGTATCGGATTCTTTATCGCGCTTGTCCTGGTATTGATTGCCGAAGCCTTTGTTGACATGCACGGAGAGTTTGCTGTAGAGCATTTTTACGGATTTTACGCCGTATACGGCTTCATCTCCTATGTCGTACTTATATTTGTCGCCAAATTCGTTAGAAGACTGGTCATGAGAAAGGAGGACTATTATGACACCTGATTTGATTCCTCCCGCGCTCATTCTTGTGTTCGGGGCATTACTGATCCCTTTTTTACGCGGGGCTCTTAAACAGGCATATATGCTTGTTCTGCCGGTGGTGGTTTTTGTTGCCATCATCAACCTGCCCCTTGGAAACTACTGGACCGCTGAATTTGCCGGTTTTGACCTTATCCTCGGCCGGGTGGACAAACTCTCCCGGATTTTTGCAATTATATTCACCATCATGACCTTTCTCGGGGTGCTGTTCGCCCTGAAAGTAGAGGACGATCTCCAGCACGTAGCCGGACTGGTTTATGCGGGTTCCACCCTTGGCGTGGTACTGGCCGGGGACCTGCTCTCCCTGTACCTGTTCTGGGAGATCATGGCGGTTGCCTCGACATTTCTTGTCATCGCCTCCCGGACCCGGGAGTCCCGGGAAGCGGGCTTTCGGTATCTTCTGGTTCATCTGGCAGGCGGGTTGTTCCTGTTGGGCGGCATTATATTCTATGTCCATGAAACCGGTACAACTGCATTTGACTATATCGGGCTCAACAGCCCGGCGTCCTGGCTCATTTTTATCGGTATCGGCCTGAACGCCGCCGCCATTCCCATGCATGCATGGCTGCCCGATGCCTATCCCATGGGCACCCCTACCAGTACGGTCTTTTTAAGCGCATTCACCACAAAATCTGCCGTGTATATGCTCATCCGGACCTTTCCGGGTACGGAACTGCTGATCGTGATCGGCGGGCTGATGGTATCAATACCGATTTTCTACGCTGTCCTGGAAAATGATATCCGGCGTGTGCTTTCCTACAGCCTGATGAACCAGGTGGGATTCATGCTGGTGGGTGTCGGTATCGGCACGGAGCTGGCGCTGAACGGTGCTGTGGCCCATGCCTTCTGCCATATTATTTATAAGGCGCTTCTGTTTATGGCGGCCGGGTCCGTGCTCCAGATGACGGGAAAAATAAAATGTACGGAAATCGGGGGGCTTTATAAGACCATGCCCCTGACCTGCCTGTTCTGTATCGTGGGGGCGGCATCCATATCTGCGTTCCCGTTCTTTTCAGGTTTTGTTTCCAAGTCCATGATTGTTTCCGCATCGGCCTATGAAAAGATCTTCCTGATCTGGCTGGTTCTCCAGTTTGCATCAACGGGTGTGGTGGACCATGCGGGTATCAAGGTTCCGTTCTTTACCTTTTTCGGCCATGATTCCGGTATCCGTGCAAAGGAGCCGCCCCTGAACATGCTCCTGGCCATGGGTATTGCAGCCTTTTTATGTGTCGGCCTGGGCGTTTACTACCAGCCCCTTTACGACCTGCTGCCGTTCCCGGTGAAATACGAGCCGTATACCGGGGCCCATATCGTGGGGCAGCTCCAATTGCTGCTGTTCGGCGCCTTTGCGTTCACCCTGCTGATTCTCTCCGGGTACTATGTGCCCGAGGTAAGAAGCCGGAACCTGGATGCGGACTGGTTCTACAGGAAGTTCGGCAAGGCCGCCTATGCATCCATGGACAAAGGCCTGAATGCCTTGAACCGGATCTGTGAGAATGTCCTCATGGGAGTGACGAAAAGCGTATCTGCTTTTTTCCGGCAGACCAGTACGAATATCGCCTTGTTTTTCGCCGTGAACTTCTGGCTCATCCAGGGGTACCGGGGAAAACGCCTGGCCTATAAGAAGGAACAGCTTTACAACGATATTATCCAAGGCACCGTGCCGGTGGGTATCTGTGCTGCAGTCGCAGTTTCGTTTATCGCTCTGATGTTCGTCATTACCTGACACAACAGGTCTTTATTTTAGACCTGCAATAGAAAAACGGCCTTTGAATCATCATTTCAAAGGCCGTTTTTTATTATGGTAACTATAAAAAATCAAAGAAAGATCGTCCGTTATAGCCAGATGCCTGGTCCTGGTATGTGCCTAAAACGAACGCAATGCATTACAGGTAGTGTCATTTGCTCACTAACCGGGTGGGTGATGTTATTTTCTTTTTGGCAACGGCTATAACAAAAACCTTTTGCGAGAAAAGTTGCTGAGACGAATACGGATTCAATCACACACATTGAAAACGTAAGGGTCAGTCTGTGCAACCACCCAATCTGGAATTGCGTCAGAACGGAATGTTGAGAAGGGTTGTAAGGTATAAAAAAAGAAGGGGCTTGGCTGGTCAGATCCAGCAATCGTTCTCAGCGGTCAATGCTCCCCCGGCATTGCCGGTGTTGACCACACCCTCGGGTTCGACAATCATGATCCGGCATTCTTCCCGGGCCACCGGGCAATGCTCTTTTCCTTTTGGAATAACAAACATTTCACCCGGCCCCAGGGTGACGCTGCCGTCCCTGAAGCGGATCTCAAGCGACCCTGTCATGACGATAAACACTTCGTCCGTGTCCGGGTGATCATGCCAGACAAACTCTCCCTGCACCTTTACCAGCTTGAACTGGTAGGTATTCATCCGGGCAATCACCCGGGGAGACCAGAGATCCGTAAATGCTGCAAACTTTTCTTCAAAATTAATGGGAGTGTATGCCATGCCGGTCTCCCGGGCGGTGTGTCGCCCTGCCCTGAAGGGTTCAGCCGATGGCCGGATGGTTGGACAAAGATTCCATGAAGAGCCGGGTATGCCGGTTCATCCGCTTCTTAAACTTTTCCACCACCTGCTGCATGACCTGATAACCGGCTGCATAGTCTGACTTGAACAACTGGAGAAGCTGTGCCGAAGCCATGGTGATCACCGTGCTGTCTTCGGCGCAGATGGCTGTGTATGTGGCCGGGGAATTGTCCAGCAGGGAAGAAAGCCCGAATGTATGGCCCGGAGAGAGTTCATCCAGGGTATAGGCCTGGCCGCTGCCAGCCCTGCAGTTGAGAAAAATCCTTCCGGAGACCAGCATGTAAATCAGGTGCTGGGACTGGTCCTGTCGGATGAGGATGGCCTCTTCGTCATAGGTTTCAAGCTGGGCCACCGTACTGATTTTCTCCAGGATTTCATCCGGAAGTGCTTTGGTGAAATTGATTTTCTTAAGGTCGTTGATACCTACCATTATATTCCCTCTATGCGTCTCGTTTTCCAGGTAATACCGTGCCGGCTGCCGGGTGGCAGATGCCCGGTTAATAAACAGGGGTCAGTTCGTCAAGGTCCTGCATCCGCAACTTGAGTTCCGGGTGTTCATCCAGGGTCTTCATGATCATCCTGGCCCGTTTGTCCATGGTCCGTTTATACTGGCCGGCCACACCGGTCATCATATGATAGGCAAGCGCCTTATTGGTCTCAAACAACTCAAGCATTCTGGGGCCGTGAAGGGTCACGACTTCGCAGGGTTCCTGGCAGACTGCGGTGTAGGAGGCCCTGGCATCCGCCAGCAGGGCGGAGGAGCCGAAAGAACGGCCGGCCTGGAGATTGTCCAGGATCACGTCGATATCATCGGTCAATACCACCTTTAATGCCACCTGGCCCATGATCATCAGGTAAAAGGTGTCAATGGCGTCCCCCACGGAAAACAATGTCGTGCCTGTACCGTAAATATTGAGCTGGGCTTCCCGGCTGAGAATCTCAAGCAGGTCGTCAGGCATCTTCTTGAACATATTAATGCGTTTAAGGTCTTCTATTTTTACCATCGTGCGTTTCCTTTAGGTTAAGACAAAAACCAGGGCGATAAAAGAGGCAGGCATTGTTTCCATGGATCAGCCTCCGATAAATCCGTTGACCGCAAGTGTTGCCAGGTCTAAAAACGGCTGCGGCGCAAAAAACAGGGCAAATGAAATCAATGCCGTGATCACCAGGGGAATGACACACATCATGGGCGCCTCATCCACCTTGCGCTCAAACATGGCCTCTTCTTTGGTGCAGAAAAAGGCCTTGTAGAATATGGGCATGAAATAGGCGGCGTTGAGCAGTGACGAGGTCAGCAGAACAAAAAGCATGACCATCTGGTCCCCTTCCAGCGTCCCCAGCACAAGATGCCACTTGGAAATAAATCCACCTGTGGGCGGCAGTCCGATAATGGACAGGGCACCGATAAAGAAGGCCGTCATGGTCACCGGCATGCGGTAACCGATCCCGACCATCTGGCTGAGATATTTTTTACCTGTGGCCACAAAAATGGCACCGGCGCAGAAAAACAGGGTAATCTTCCCAAAAGCGTGCATGGCAATATGAAGCAGGCCGCCGGTCACCCCTTTGGGGCTGAGCAGGGCCGCGCCCAGAACAATATAGGACAACTGTCCGATGGTGGAATAGGCCAGCCGCCGTTTGAATTCATCCTGGGACAGGGCAATGCCCGAACTCACCAGGATGGTGACAGAAGCAATGCCCGCCACAATCGCCCCCAGGTCAAAGGAGGCCAGAAACTCTATACCGAAAATCCCCGTGATCACCCGGGCAATGGAAAAGACCCCGACTTTTACAACAGCCACGGCATGGAGCAGCGCTGACACCGGGGTCGGGGCCACCATGGCGGCGGGCAGCCAGGAGTGGAACGGCATGATACCGGCCTTGGCAAATCCAAACACAAACATGAGCAGGAGCACGGTTGCCGAGGGTTTGGACAACTGGTCGGTGAAAATACCGGCGGCTGAAAATTCCAGGGTGCCGGTGGCATGGTAGCACCAGATCATGGCCGGCAGAACCAGGCCGATGGAAGTTCCCAGGATAAAGGTCAGGTAGCGCCGGCCCGAAATCCTGGATTTGGCATCCTGGTGATGGGCAACCAGGGGATACGTGGCCAGGGACAAAATCTCGTAAAACAGGTAAAGGGTCAGCAGGTTGGCGGAAAACGCGGCACCAATGGTGGCGGAGATGGCCAGTGCAAAGAACGATACAAACCGGGTCTGCCCGTGCTCGTTCAATCCCCGCATGTACCCGATGGAATACATGGAGGTGACAATATAAAGGGAAGATGCCACCAGGGCAAAGAGCATTCCCAGGGCGTCCACCCGAAAGGCAATATCCGCACCCGGAGCAATTTTAAACAGGGTCAGCACAATCTGGTTTCCACCCATGACCGCCGGCAGCATGGAGACCACAAGCAGGAACTTGACGGTGCCGGCAACAAAGGTCCAGGCTTCACGGACATTGGGCTTTTCCGAAGATGAGACCAGTACCGGGATCACGGCCAGGGAGACCAGAACAGCCAGAAGGGGTTTAATCGAAGGTATGAGTTCCATTTATTATTTTGCCTTTATATCTACATTCATCTCAAAAACGGCAGGATAACCGTATCCACAATGGTCCCGGAGTATACACCGGCTGCGATCAGGGAAACACTGACAATGGCAAGCACCACAAGGGAAGAGGCAGGCGCCTCTGCCATGGCAACGGCATTGTCGTGCCCGTGGTGCCCGTCCCCGTGCCCGTCTGACATGGGCTCGAAAAAGCAGACCTCAAACACTTTGAAAAAGAGTACGGCACAGATCAGGGAGGAAATCAGCAGGGCCGCGGCAAAGTGGTAGGCCCCGGCTTCAAACGCCCCCAGGATCAGGTACCACTTGCTGAAAAATCCGCATGTGGGCGGTACGCCCACAATACTGAACGCGGCCAGGACAAAACCGGCCATGGTCCAGGGCATCTTGCCGAACAACCCCTGGAGGTCGGCAATGTCCACCCGGTCCAGTTTGTACACCATGTTTCCAACGGCCAGGAACAGGGCAAAGGTCATGAGCGCGTCATTCAGAATGTGGAGAATGGCACCGGTCATGCCCAGTTCGTTGCCCAGCCAGGCACCGCCCACCATGTAACCGATTTCACAGACAATGATGTAGGTGAGCATCTTTTTGAGGTTTTTCTGGGACAGGGCCATGAATCCGCCGGCCAGGATGGCAATGGTGCCCATCCAGACCACCCCTTCGGCCAGATCAAGGGTGTTGAACACATAGTCCATGCCAAATACGGAAATCATCAGGCGCACCATGGCATACACCATGACCTTGGTCATGAGCGGGGCCACGATGCGGGCAAAGCCCACGGGC
Organism: Desulfobacter sp.; assembly: GCA_036881925.1. Classification (GTDB taxonomy): domain Bacteria; phylum Desulfobacterota; class Desulfobacteria; order Desulfobacterales; family Desulfobacteraceae; genus Desulfobacter. The sequence goes on along the minus strand of JBAJNJ010000032.1, from coordinate 13,258 downwards.
GCATAGGCGTATGCATTGGGCAGCCAGACATGCAGGGGAAACAGGGCCATTTTGATCCAGACCCCGATGATGCAGAGAATAAACGCCACCAACAGGGAGGAGGATTCCTTCATATGCGGCACCATTGTGGCGACGTCCGCCATGTTCAGGGAGCCGGTCTTAATGTAAATGTAGCCCACGCCGAGCAGATAAAGAGAGGCCCCGATCACACCGATGAAAATATAATTCAATGCAGCCAGGGGCGCCCTGTTTTTATCACCGAGGGCAACCATGGTATAGGAACTTAAGGACGTGATTTCGATCATCACATACAGGTTGAACAGGTCACCGGTGGCCACGACGCCGAGAAGCCCCACCACAAAAAGCAGGTACATCACATAAAAGGAACCGGCCCGGTCCGGGGTTTCCTGGCGGACGTTCCAATAGCTTGCCGCAAGGTTTAAAAAGGCAATGACCGATACAAGGAGCATGACCATGGCATTGAGCGTGTCGATCCGGTACTCGATGCCCATGGGCGGCATCCACCCGGCCATTTTGTACTGGATGGTTCCCGACGTCAGCACCAGGGCCATATTGCTTATGGCCGCAGCAACACCGATACCAAGCGAGGTCAGGACAATGGGGAAGGTAAACCGGTCTTCCACCCATGCGGTGATCCCCGCAAAAAGCGCCCCGAGAAGCGGCGCAACAACAACAAGAGCTGGATAATTATTCATGATCTATTTTTCCGATAAGCGCATTCTGAGTTCATCTTCTTCCAGTGTCTGGTACCGCTGGTATACCTTTACGCAAAGGGTCAAGGCCACGCCGAATGTGGCCACGGACACCACAATGGCGGTCAGCATCAGCACGTGGGGCAGCGGATTGATATAATCAGCGGCCCGGATAACGGCCTCTCCGGCCCCGTGGCCCGCATCCCCCTGGATGATGGGAATGGTCGCGTCCCGTTTGTATCCGATGGAAACGTAAAACAGAATAATGGCGGTCTGGAAAATATTCATGCCCACCAGTTTTTTGATCAGGTTGTTTTTTGTGATCATGGCGTAGAGTCCGATCATCATGAGGATGATATAGAGCCAGTAGTTGTACTTTGCCACAATCAATGACAATAATTCATTCATTTGCGCCTCCTATAGTCCCTCGTCGTGTCTGCCTTCGGAGACGATATTGATATAAATAACGACCATTACGGCAGTAACGGCGAAACCTACCCCGATTTCAACCCCGAGCATGCCCAGGGCACGGATATGGTGCTCCCCGAAGATGGGGATGTATTGTGCATAATCCAGGAAATGGCCGCCCAGGAGCATGGCAATGGCGCCGATGCCGACAAACACCAGGACCCCGATGGCGGAAAATATCCCTAAAAATTTCTCGGAGACCCGTTTCATCAATGTTTTCAGGTTGTAGGAAATGGCCAGGAGAATCAGGCTGGCCCCAAAGGTGACACCGCCCTGGAATCCGCCGCCCGGGGAAAAGTCGCCATGGGCAACGACATAGAGGGCATAAATCTGGATAAACGGAATCAGGATCCGGCACACCGATTTAATGATGGTGTCGGAAGGCACCCACTCCTTGTCCATGTATTCGAATTCCCTGCCCACATCAATCTGCCTGTCGCTGTTCTTGACGTGGAGCATTACCCCTGTGGGGACATGGCGGTAGTAATGGTCCTTTTTGGGCCGGTAATCCCGGAGCAGAAGAAAACAGGCCAGACCGGCACAGAACACAACCGCAGTTTCAAGCATGGTGTCAAAACTTCTGTAATCGGCCAGCACCGCCGTAACCAGGTTGGGCACTTCGGTCTCTGCGATACCCTGTTCAATATAGTGGTTTGACAGATGGGTGGAGGCGGGAGAATTCGGATCTCCCCAGGCCGGCAACTCCCCGGTTCCGTATAACAACAGCCCGCCGGTCAGACAGACAATGATAAATCCTAAAATTTTCAATCTTTTGTCCTCCTGCTTGTCCGAAATACAGCCGCAACAAAGAAAACAGTACTCACACCCGCACCGACAGTGGCTTCGGTAAAGGCCACGTCAACCGCTCCCATCACCGCCCAAAGCAGGCACATCATGAAGGAATAGGCACCGAACAGGATGGCTGTTCCCAGAAGGTCCCGGACGGAAATGGCGGCAATGGCGCAAAAAATAACAAAGGTCAATACGATCAAATCAATGGGCCAGGCCATATCTACACCTCTTCTTTCCGGGTTTCATCGGTTTCGTTCCGGGTTGCCCGTGTGTCGGTTTTCCGGGTCCATGGCCGCAGTCCGGCCCGCATCCCCGCATCCACAATGGAGTGGGTGGCTGTGGGGCTGGACAGGAATACAAAAAAGACGATCAGCAACATTTTGATGGTGAGCAGCACCGTGCCCAGGGTGAAATGGTGCAGGTTGTACAGGGAAAGACCGACCACCATGGCCATGATGCCCAAGGTGTCCAGTTTACCTGCCGGATGAAGCCTGGAGTAGAAATCAGGCATCCGGATGATACCGACGGCCCCTCCCAGAAAAAAGAGAAACCCAAAGGCCAAACATATAATCACAAGTATATCCATGACATTCCCCCGCTAATCCATGAAAGATTCTTCGTACAGCCCTTTTCTCTTGTGAAAGTACCGGGATGCGGCAATAACGGTCACAAAGTTGAGAAAGGCATAAGCCAGGGCAATATCAACGAACATATCCACCCGCTCGTATAAAAATCCGATGAGCAGGAGCAGGACAACGGTTTTACTGCCGATGGCATTCACCCCGATGAGCCGGTCCAGGACGGTGGGGCCGAACAGGCACCGGTAAAGGGACATGAACATAAGCAGGCAAAGGCCTATTGCGATACACAAAAAGAAGGTGTTCATTTGTTTTCTCCGTAAATATCAGCCACCTTGTCCAGCATGGTTCCGGGAAGGGCATCTGCAGACGGCTTGTCAATGGCGTGCACCCGGTATTTCCCGTCGGTTCCTGTGGTCACGGTAATGGTGCCCGGCGTCAGGGTGATGGAGTTGGCCAGGGTCGTAATGGCAAGATCCGATTCAAGACCGGTCTCGAAATTGGTGATGTGCGGATCAATCAGCTCTTTCATCCGGGGATGAAAAACCAGATAGAGCAAATGGAAATTCGCCTTGATAATCTCCAGGATCAGCCAGGGGATATAGGCGGAAAACTTTATGAAGATCCGCAGGTGCCCCGCAGTGAGCGTGGGAAACAGCAGATCATGGAAAAACCAGGCCACAACCAGGCTGGAAACAACGCCCAGGCTGATCAGCAGCCCGGAAAAATTCCCGGAAAGGACCACCCATGTGGCAAACATGAGTACAAAGGTCATCAAAAAGGGAACAAGGGTTGATTTTTTTTCATGGGCATCAGCCGCCTTTTCAGGCCTGCTGCTGCCGGTATTGGCATGGGTCAATGCAGGTCTCCTTGGTCAAATGAGTGTGAAGATCAAGTATCAGACAGCGACGCTATCGTTCTACGCCGTAAATTCCGCGGAACTTGTCGTACAGTTTTGACAAAGTGCCTTTCTTTTTGGGTGCTGAAGGGCTTTCAACAGGCTGGTCAGAACGACCCTCCCGTTCCAGCCTGTGGGCGTGGGCTGCTTTGATGGTATCGATAAGTGTCTCCATGTCCACGGGTTTGGACAGGAATTTAAAGGCATTGTATTTGCCGCTCTCAAGGGCATTTTCAACACTGCCGTGCCCGGTGAGCACAATGCAGGGTAAAAAGGGCTGGAGGTCTTTCAGGCGTTTCTGGACTTCAATGCCGTCAATACCCGGCATCTGCAGATCAACCACGGCCACATCAAACTCCTCTTTGGATGCCGCCTCAACCCCCTCTTCTCCGGAAAAGGTGGTTTTCACTGTAAATCCGTCCAACACCAGCCGCTTGGCCAGGTACTTCAAAAACGTCTGTTCGTCGTCTATAAATAGGAGTTTCATAATAACCCTTGTATCAGCTTGATAATTAGCAAATTTTGTTGTTTTCTCTTAAAACTTACTGCGGTTTTTTTAGCTAAAGTGTAATTTAGTACCAGAACCGAAAATCGGAGTCAAGCCGTTTCTTTCCGTCAACATACCTATTTAATAGGGGCCACACACTTTTACAACCCATTGGAATTGAATTGCATTTGATCATTTTACTGCATCACATCCTTCCCTGGAAAACACCGTTAAAGCACCGGGAATAACAGGCAGGGATAGATGGATTTATCTGCAATATTTCTGGAAATAGATCCCATCCAGCGTTCAAGCATGGCATTTCGCTCGCTGGTTCCCACGATAATCATGGACGCCTGGTATTCCTTGGCAGCCCTGAGAATTTCCGTTTCAGGATCCCCCACATAGACATGGGGTCTTGCATCGATTCCCACGGATTCAAACTCTTCGCAGAGATCGTCCAGGCGGCGGCGCTCCTGCTTTCTGACTTTCTGCACCTCGTGGGTGTCTGACTTCTTGAGATCTTTCTCGCTCACCACATGCATGACATGAAGCTGGCCGATCACGTCTGAAAGACCCTTAAGGCATTTCACAGCCTGTTCACCGGAAGTGGACCAGGATGTTGCCAGAAGCGGCCTTTCAAATAGTTTCTCAGGCACCACCTGGTCCTCGATCATATGCTTGAACACCAGGGTGGGAATATTGACCCGGCGGGTCAGTTCCGTGATGTCCGTACGCGAATACAATTGCTCCAGACGTCCTTTGTGGGAACGGCCGATCACCACCAGGTCGGGTTGTTCTTTTTCAATGACTTTCAATATCTCGGGAATCAGGCTGGAGACCTCGATATACGCACCGACCTCCATGCCCAGTTCAAACAGGTTTTCCGCCCAGTCAATGAACCGGATGTTGGCGGTTTCCTTGAGCTTCACCTCTTCTTCCTTGAGATACCCGGACCCTCTTTTCATGCTCACTTTCTCCCGCTCGATCACATTGAGAAAAACCACATGATCAAGGGCAGCCTTACGCAGGCTGAGTAAAGATCGTAACGCATCGTAACAGAGCCCTTCAAATTTGGTGACAAAAAGTAATTTTTTGATTTCCATGGCTGCTCCTGACGGACCGGACGCCTGACGTACAGACGCCCCCCAGATTAACCGATTTTTGTTTTAATGGCCTGGGCCAGTTCTTCGGGTTCCACCGGTTTCTCAAGATAAATGTCCGGTTTGGGCACTTCTCCGCCCTTGAACTCATCCAGCGCCTTTTGTGACTTTAAAAAAGATCGCAGGGCAATACCGGTGAACATAATTACGGGAACCTCCTTGAGGCTGTCGTCGGTTTTCAGGTGACGATAGAGGCGGATCCCGCTTCCCCGGGGCATCAGCACATCCAGTATCACCAAATCCGGCGGGGCTGCCTGGATCTTTTCAAGACCCTCGACACCGTCGCAGGCCACCAGAGGGGTATACCCGTTTTCCTCCAGTACTGTGACCACGAATGATCTCACATCAGGATCATCATCTACCACAAGTACCTTTTTGCTCATTATTTATCCTCCTTGGTCTGCTTACCATCCCGTGCAACAGTCTCAAACGGCAGTTTTATGGTGAACCGCGTGCCTTTTCCCAACTGACTTTCCGTCTCAATGGTTCCCTGGTGCTCTTCCACCAGTTTACCGGTAACCAGCAGGCCCAGCCCGGTTCCCTTCCCTCCCTTGGTGCTGAACATGGGATTGAACAACTGGGCCTGGGTGGCATCATCCATGCCGCACCCATTGTCTTCAACGCTTAAGTTCAGTATGTTCCCCTTTTCAATCCCCGTGGTCAGGCGGATCCGGAACACCTTGGACGCATCCTCGTCCTCCATGCAGGCATCCATGGCATTGTTCACCAGGTTGAGCAATGCCCTGTGAATGGTCCTGGGATCGGCAATGACCTCCCCCATGCCCTCAACGGTCCGGGCGGTGACGGAAATATTGTTGGCCGCAGCCGCATCCGACACCAGGCTGACCACATCATCCACAATATCACCGGGAGAACAAGGTTCGAATTCAGGCTCCCGCTCCCTGGAATACGTGAGCAGGTCCTGGGTCAGGTCCGATACCCGGGTGATATTTTTCTTAATGGTTTCCCATCCGGTTTTCAGCTTTTCCGTATCATTCTTTTTCATCCCCACATCCACCACATAGGAGCCCCCTTTAAGGCCGATGAGGATGTTTTTGACATAGTGGGCCAGCCCGCTCACGGTCTGCCCCACCGCTGCCAGGCGTTCGGACTGGACCAGTTCTTTTTCCAGGCGCTTGATATCGGTCAAATCCTGGAAAAAATTGACAATTCCCATGAACTCACTGTCTTCATACAACACATCCGTGGCATACCGGACCGGGAATTTTACGCCTTGCCCGTTGGTGATGGTCATCTCCTGCCAGGGGATTTCAGCCGACGATGTTGTTTTCCCGGCTTCCGCCTTGAAAATGTCGGTCACCTCCGACTGGTACAGGTCGTCCATGGTCATTTTATTCAGGACATCCGCCACAGGCCGGCCAAACATACGGGCAGCCTGGGGGTTATAGACCACGATTTTCCAGTCCTGGTCAAAGGCCACAATGGCGTCGTGGCTGGCGTGAATCAGCAACCGCTGAAACTCTGATTTCCGGCGAATTTCCTCTGTGGCCTCCGCCACTTTCTGCTCCAGGTCACGGGTATATCCGGCCAGTTTCGCCCGGATGCGGATCTTTTCCTTGGCCCGTTCCAGGGCAATGGCAAGGGCCTCATCCCGGACCGGCTTGTTGATGAAATCCGAGGCACCGTGCTGGAGGGCGATGATGGTGGAATCAATATCCCCATGGCCGGTAACAATAATGACCTCTTTATCCGCATCTTTTTCCTTGATCCGTTTGAGAAGCTCAAGCCCGTCCATCACCGGCATTTTGATATCCGTGACCACAATATCAGGGGCTTCGGCATCAAGGACCTTGAGCGCCTCCTCTCCGTTGCCGGCGGTCACGGTCTCATACCCGTCACTGCGCAGGGACATGGCCAGCAGCCTGACAATGACCTCTTCGTCATCAACAATCAGTATTTTATTGGCTGACATATGGGTTTTGCTCTCCTCAATCAATCCTCGGAAATTTAATGATGAATCTGGCGCCCTGGCCTTCAACACTCTCTATATCTATGGTCCCGTTGTAGTCTTTTATAATCCCGAAACTTATGCTTGTGCCCAATCCTGTTCCCTTTCCCGTCTCCTTGGTGGTGAAAAAAGGCTCGAAAATCTTCTGTTTCACGGCCTCGCTCATGCCCACACCGGTGTCTGCCACACTGGCAACCACCAGATCGTCCCGGACACAGGTTTTAATGGTCAGTATCTTTTCAACACCGCCGCCCTGAGCTTCGGCTTTTTCATCCATTGCGTCAATGGCGTTGGTGACCAGGTTGATAAAAATCTGTTCAAGCCGGTTGTGTTCGGCCCGGATTTCGGGCAAATCCTCCTCCAGTTCCAGGTTCACTTTTACGGAATGAACCGTGAGCTGGTGTCCCAGGACTTTGAACACATCACGAATCGGGTCGTTCAGGTTCAGTTTCTTCAAATCCCGGTCGGACTGGCGGGCAAAGTCCCTGACATGCTTGATCACCCCGGAGGCCCTGGCCACATTCTCAATGATGTCGTTGGCCATCACCACCAGCTCCTCATCCGGAATCGTCATTCCTTTTTTGATCATTTTCAGCATGAGATCCGCACAGATCTGGATCACGTTCAGAGGCTGGTTGATCTCGTGGGCCATACCCGCAGCCATGGTTCCCAGGGTGGCCAGCTTGCCGGCCTGGATAAGCTGGGTTTCTTTTTCAACACTTTCCGTGATATCGGTTGACGATGCAATCAGAACGTCCCGGTTGCTATAAGTTGTATACACGACCTTGAGATTGACGAAAAATTTTTCACCCGTTTTTTTAAGATGCCGTTTTTTGGTAAACAGGACATCCTCACCAAGGGAAAGCCCCTTTAGGCCCTGTTCAACGGTTTCATCATCCTTGTCGCAAAGATCCAGAAACGAACGGCCCAAAAGATCTGACTTGGAGTATCCGTAATCTCTTTCCACCCGGTGGTTGATGTCCAGAATATCAAAGGTCTGGCTGTCAATGATAAAAATAGGGGTGGGATTGTTGTTGAACAGGGACCGGTATTTTTCCTCGGATTTTTTGTATTTTTCATGCAGCTTGACCAGTTCCCGGTCCTGAAGGGCGATTTCCTGCTGGGCAGCCTTGTCTTCGGTCTGGTCCCTCAGGGTTTCTATGGCGCCGATCACTTTGCCGTCCGGCGATTTGATCGGTGCTGCCGTGAAGAAAATCCACTTGCCCTTGTCCCCGAGATGGGGAAAGAACTCTTCCGCCTCCAGTGCTTCCTTAACGATTTTTGAACGCCGCCATGAGACGCCGTAGTATGCTTCGATCTCCTCTTCTTTCAACCCCTCCACCACAATATCGGCAAGGGTCGGCCGCTTTGCGGAGCGAAACGGGACCCACTGGCGGTCCGTGCCCACCAGTTCATAGGCATTATGGCCTGTCAATTTTTCACAGGCCCTGTTCCAGTGCGTCAGAATATGCTCGTTGTTGATGATAAATGTGGGAATCATGCTGCCCTGGATTACCTGGGTGAGTTCTTTTTCCATTTCAAGCAGTTCAGCCCTTTCGGTTTTGAGATATTCGGTCTTTTTACTGGCAATGTCCGTGACATGGCCTGAAAAGGTGTCAAACAGGCAGACCAGGTCATCGCGGCAGACATCATCGTCTGTAATTTTTTCCTTTACACGGATTTTTTCAGCCTCGGTTTTGATCAACCCGAGAAAAGACACCACCTGGTAGGAATCCAGATCAAGGATTTCCACGCCCCGCTTGTCCAGTTCTTCCAAAATGGGGGCAAGGCGTTCATCATTTTTAAGCTTCAGCACCAGGTCGGTAAGCCCCGGCTCAAGGACATCCCGGTATTCAACCGTTGTCGGGATATAAAGCCGTTTGGCGCAGGCAACGCCTTCATTCTGAATCAGGGGGTCTGCCACAAGAACCACCTGAAGTTCCAGCGAATCGAAAATGCGGTCGGTCAGGCGGTTCAATATCTCACAGCACGGATCATTCCCGCCGATGATTGCTATTTTTCGCTGGTTCAGGTCAAGTTGCATGAATACTCCTTGTGTTCTGTTATCAGGCCATGACAGCACCTTTCTATCACTATATTAAAAGAAGATCACGGTGACAACCACAAAGGTCGGAACGAGAAACACCACGGAGTATTTCAGGATGTATCCGAAAAAGCTGGGCATATCCACGCCCGCTTCAGATGCAATGGATCTGACCATAAAATTGGGAGCATTACCGATATATGAACAGGCCCCGAAGAACACCGCCCCGGCGGACACAGCTTTAAGGTAAATAGCATTTTCCGTCATCAGCAGAGGCACGGACTGGCTTTCGGTCATCCCTGCATAAAAACTGCCCAGGGCAGTGTTAAAAAAGGTCAGGTACGTGGGAGCATTATCCAGGAATGCCGACAACACCCCTGTGACCCAGAAATAGTGCACGGGTTCCTTAACCGCATTGATCAAAAAGGCAAACGCCCCTTTATCACCGGCCTTGAGCAGAAGCAGGCAAGGAATCATGGTGACGAAAATCCCGATAAAAAGATAGGCCACCTCCACAATGGGAAACCAGGAAAACTCGTTTTCTTCGCGCAGCGTTCTGGGAGTGACCCACAGGGATATCAACCCGAACAGGACCAGCAGGCCGTCCCTGAGCCAGTCCTGGGCAGCCCGGTGCACCCCCAGCGTCGTGATCTCGCCAAGCTCGAGGATGCCGCTCATCAGCACCGCACCCACGACGCCGGCAAGAAAGATGAAGTTGTAGGTGCCCACGAGACGTAAGGGCGCCTTTTCCCCGTCATCCGGAGGTGGTGCCGCCCCCTCCTTTTTATAGTAATATGAATCCAGTAAAAAATAGACCACGATCAGAATGCCTGAGGTCAGCAGCATGTGGGGCATAATCTTAAAGGTCCAGAAAAAACTCACCCCATGGAGAAAGCCCAGAAAAAGCGGGGGATCCCCCAGGGGGGTCAGTGCCCCACCCACATTTGCCACCAGGAAGATGAAAAACACAACCATGAAGGTTTTATTTTTCCGGTGCTCATTTGCCCGGAGAAACGGCCTTATCATTATCATTGCCGCCCCTGTGGTTCCCATCCATGACGCCAGCAGCGTGCCAATGAGAATAATGGTGGTATTTACCATGGGTGTTCCTCTCAGGGTGCCCCGTAAAAGGATGCCGCCGGATACGGTAAACAACGCCCACAACAGGATAATAAACGGCACATAATCCGCAAGGATAATATGAAGGATTTCGTAAACAGCTATCCCTTTATAAATCGCGATAAACGGAATGGCGAGACAGGCTGCCCAGAATGCGGAGATTTTTCCAAAGTGGTGATGCCAGAACGTGCCCGCAACCAGGGGCAGCAACGCGATGGACAACAGCATACAGGCAAATGGAATACATGAATAAAGTGGCAGTTCCTCGCCCAGGTTTGCATGGCCGTGGCCCCCGCCATGGCCATGGGCAGCAGGATCGCCATGTGCGGCTGCATCACCGTCTTTTTCAGTGGCATGTGCATCCTGTTCCGGTTTTACTTCAAGGGTGTAGTGGGAAACGTCATTGCCATCTCCCTGGGAGGCTGAAGCATATCCCGATGGAATCAGACACAGAAAAGCAAATACAATAAAAAAAGAGGTGACAACGACTTGTTTATCCAACTTCATGATCCAAATCCCCCTAGGTTTCTGGTGTCGTTCAACCGCAGCCTGTCGGACCGATACCTGCCAGACAAACATTGCAGGGTTTGAATATCCTTGAAAACGTGACTCTGGCTGAATCAATCTATAGCCGGACGATAGCAGGACAACTACATAGCAAATGCATAGTAAAATGACTAATCGATATCCGGATAAAAGTCAAGGTGAAACGGATTTCAACACAGGGAAAACGCCTGTAAAAACTGAAAACGATCGTTTCATAGGCGCGCTGATGCCCGCAAATGCAGAACAGAAAGATGCTGTATTATCAGTATCCGGACACGACGGCCGGGATTTGCCTCTAAAGCGATTCCATCACCGCAGCAGCACAATAAAAAGACGGTCTTAAAATGCGTTGTCCGGATATTTTATATTTACACCGCCCGTTTATTTACACCGTATTTTTAATACGGTTGGGAGCCTGTACCCCGTAAGCCGGATTCTGTTGGAAACAGGATCGGATAAGCGGAAGCTAAAAAACATTTGACATTAATACAAAAAAAGGATTCAATACCATAATTAGACTGTATACGGATTTCAAATGTTTCACTCATCCGTATTCTTAAGTCATTCGGCATGAAAAATGAGTATAAACAAAAATCATGAAAGCGTCGAATCCATTTTAACTCCGTATCTCGATTAAATATTTTCCAATAAAGGGGGACACGTGATACGCCGTTTTTCCCATTTCGAACATTTCCTGTTTCCGGTCCATACCGAAGTCAAAATTGACGGATATCCTTTTATTCTGGACCGGGAAGCCGTATTTTTAGGATCAGAAGACAATCTGGTAGGCACGAATTACTCGGCAACAGCCCAAAAACTGCCTGAAGATTATGACATGGCACCGCCACAGAAAGGGCTTGCAATGCATACCATACATTCAAAACTATGGATTCTAATGATCGTGTTCTGGCTTATCGGTTTTTTATCCGGATATCTTCTTTAAAATAAGCAACCCGCACACCCTGTGTCACCAGGATAAGGCTTTCACACCCAAATCCCTGTTGGAATTTTCTTTCCTGAAAATGTCTGTATGCCAGCCCTTTTCTTTTAAAACCGTCATTCTTCAGAAATTTTCAATATCCAATTAAAGACAAGCCCACACACCTGATACCAGTGGTATCATATCCATTCTCAAGTTAGCTGCCGCAGGCATCCCAACCGATAAAAATATGAAATCATTATATTTACATGCAGCACAAAAAGAGAAAGCCCCTGCAGAAAAACTGCAGAAGGCTTTCTTTAGGCAAATGGGAGCGGTGGGCTCCGACATCATAAATACCACAACGTAGCATTTTGGCAAGTGTTTTTTGATCACGTGGCGGGTAATTTTAATTTCTTATACAAACCACATCATCATTCTCTCAGGCAAACGCAATACACCCGGGAAGATTTACAAGCCGCACCGGTTTTCCCGGTTTAGCCGGGGAACCCGATGGGCTCTGAAACTTTTGGAACCTTTACCCTCGGATCAATCAAGCGCAATATGCGGACGGGTGAATCGGTTAACACCTCGGTTTTTTCGGGTATAAGGTTCTGCCCGTTCCAATAACTTGCTGCGGCCTGCATGATAAAGGGAATGGCAGGAATTTTTTCATTGGGAGAATTTGCCGCTATTAAATCCATGTCGCCTTTAAAAATCTTGGAACCTTCTTCGATCAGTTCAACCTCATAAATAACCGATCCAATGGAAAAATTGACAATGTTTTCAAAAGCCGCCTCTTTTGTGGAGAACAGGAACAATGACGTCAACCGGCTGGGTTTGTCTGAAAAATGCTCTGATCTGACGATTTCAAAAGTCAACTCCCTGACGGCAAGATGTCCAAGGTCCGAAGGGCGGTATTCCTGGTACTCCTGTATCACTCTGCCAAAATTCCCGGGACTTATAATGCTTCCGTTTTCCAATAAAATAGGGCAGACATAGAAAAAGGTATTCTTCATGCGGAATCCTCTTAAGAATAATGAATAGAAGACAATATTAAACGAAAGATAACAGACTACATACTAAAAGAATGGGAAATAGAAAAGCAAAATAACCGTTAACGAAATATAAAACATAGTTTTTAAGCTTCAAAACCTTAGATTGACTGCCAGATTTCCTGGGATTGATTGCCGCGTCACACGTTGCAACAAACCACTTAGAGGAAATTTTGTCTATCATCTCTAATGGTTCGTTCCATTTAAATTCCGGATTAAATTCCGGAAAAATAACCAAGAGACAGTTGAATCAACTACGTGACGCTATGATTTATGAGTCCGCGACTATTGTCGGTTGTGATTACTTTTGTACCAACGATAGTAGAGGTTTCATAAATCATGGCAAAAGAGAAAAGCTTGAGACTCTTTTTGGTTGTAAAAGTCAAGAACCTCCCAAACAGTTCGGCCTCTCAGAGTTATGCTTTAAGCAGCTTCGTTTACAATCTCAGATCTCAGTTTTAGTCCCATTCTAAATGTCTCAATTGGCCGGCGCCCCTGATTCCGGTATCC
>JBAJNJ010000031.1:0-64438 GCA_036881925.1 Desulfobacter sp. | reverse complement strand
TTTCCCAATCGTGCATAGGTTCATCCTCCATTCTGCCCTTCGGGGCTTTCCCGGAGGGTGAGCCTATACTATTTTACGCCGGATCGGTAGAACCTCACCGGGTCCTCCACCAGAGGTGGAGGGTTTAGATCGGAACTAATAAAACCTATGTCTCTCAATTAAAATATGATTCAATCTCAAATCATACCGTTTTCTCAGGGGATATTATCTTTTCTACTTTTATATCTACAGAAACAAAAGTTGCAATAGTTCCGAACTATATAAAATATGCCATAAATAAGGCTGATTGTTTATGTGTTCGGCCTTTCAAGCTAGTAAATAATAAATATGTTGAGTATTTCTTGTCCACCAGATTTACTTATAGCCTTTTGGCTAATCAAGTCCACGGTGCAACAAGACCAAGAATTAATACCACTCAGTTAAAATCGGTTCCATTGCCCTTATGTTCAGAAATAGAACAAAACCAAATAGTTCAAGAAATAGAAACCCGATTATCCGTCTGCGATAAAGTGGAACAAACCATCACCCAAAGCCTTGAAAAAGCCAAAGCCCTGCGCCAAAGCATCCTGAAAAAAGCCTTTGAAGGCAGGTTATTGAATGATGATGAATTGGCTGCCTGCAAGAAGGCAAAGGATTATGAGCCTGCCGGCGAGCTGTTAAAGAAAATCCAGGCAGAGAAAGCAAAAAAAGAGGGCCGGGAAAAGCTGAAGAAAAAGAAGAAAACCACAGGGAAAAAGGCGGAAAAAAAATAATGACAGGGTCTGAAATCATATCGAAAGTCTGGAATTTTGCAAATGTACTCCGTGATGACGGCGTCGGATATGGGGATTACCTGGAGCAGATCACCTATCTGCTTTTTTTAAAAATGGCGGATGAATTCAATAAACCGCCATACGATAAAGGGCTCAAATTCCCAAGATTAAAGAATGAAAAAGGGGCTGAAATTAAAGACGGCGACATCTGCGACTGGCCGACACTTTCCAATAAACGGGGGGCGGAGCTGGAAATCTTTTACAATCAACTGCTCCGCAGTTTATCCACGGAAAAAGGGATTCTGGGTCAGATTTTTACCAAAAGTCAGAATAAAATACAGGACCCGGCCAAACTCTTAAAAATCATCGACATGATTGATAAAGAGTCGTGGACCCTTTTGGGTGCGGATGTTAAGGGCAGGATTTATGAAGGGCTTCTGGAAAAAAACGCCGAAGATACCAAAAGCGGTGCGGGTCAGTATTTCACCCCAAGAGCCTTAATCAAAACCATGGTGGCCTGTGTCCGGCCGAAACCCTTAAAAAGCATCGCAGATCCGGCCTGTGGAACGGGTGGTTTCTTTCTTGCCGCTTACGATTATATAGTGGAAAACAACCCGCTGGATCGTGCTGAAAAAGAGCATTTAAAAAACAATACATTCCACGGCAATGAAATCGTTGCCAATACAAAGCGCATGTGTTTAATGAACATGTTTTTGCACAACATCGGGGAGATTGACGGGGAGAGTTTTATTTCATCTGCCGATGCGCTGGTCGCCGATACCGGAGACCGCTATGATTACATCCTGGCAAATCCCCCCTTTGGCAAAAAGAGCAGCGTCACAATCACCAATGAAGAGGGTAAACAGGAAAAGCAGGATCTCAGCTATAACAGGCAGGATTTCTGGGCAACCACCTCCAATAAACAGCTTAATTTCCTCCAGCATATTAAATCACAGTTAAAAATAACCGGGGAAGCAGCCGTTGTCCTTCCTGATAATGTTTTGTTTGAAGGCGGTGCCGGTGAACTGGTTCGCAAGGAATTGCTGAAAACAACAGACCTTCACACCATTTTACGCCTGCCGACCGGTATCTTTTATGCACAGGGAGTGAAGGCAAACGTCCTGTTTTTTGACAATAAACCAGCCTCCAGGAATGCGTGGACAAAAGAGGTCTGGATATACGACTATAGAAGTAATGTCCACCATACCCCCAAAAAACGCCCCATGCGGTTTGAGCATTTAGAGGAATTTATCACACGCTATAATCCTGAAAACAGAATGAAAAGATCTGAAACCTGGAGCGAAGAAAACGAAGATGGTCGCTGGCGCAAATATGCCTATGATGAAATCATAGCCAGAGACAAAACCAATCTCGACATTTTCTGGATCAAAGACAAAAGCCTGGCCGATCTGGATAATCTTCCCGACCCTGATGTTTTAGCTGAAGAAATAATTGAAAACATTGAATCAGGATTAAACAGTTTCAAGGAGATTATGGAAACGATTAATGGGGATAATTAAAAAAGCGATCAACCCAGGAAAATGCCTTAGGTTAACGTTTTCGCCCCCCAAAATAGCACTTTAAGAATCAAATCTGATTTCAAAAAACCCAAATGCACACGGGCAAGCCGGTGATTTGGAATGGTTATACTCTAAAAAAAATGAGACAACTTTCTATCATAATTATTCTATTCATAGCGGCTTGTGCTTCCCCTTCGCTTGATCCAATACAGATTGAATCCGAATATTCAAATGTTGATGTCTCAGATGGGGTCAATGAAGCAGAAATGAAAATAATCGCTCAGAATTACATGTTGACCAATCCAGATTCATTATGTGAAAAAGAAGCCCAAAAAATAGATTTGGCTGACCCATCCATCAAATGTGGTTGGTCTGACGAAAGTGACAATGGCTGCTATGTTGGCTTTAGCAGCAGCGAAGTGTTTTCATTAAACACTTTGTATATAAAAGTGAGCAGTCAGTCAGGTAAAGCATGGTGCGCTGGCTATCGAATCTTTAAATAAAGCCGGAGTATGACATGGCGCTGAACCTGACCGGGAATACTGAGGCGGTTTTCTGGAAGCGCTTTGCAAGCTTTAAACTGCTCTGGCCGGCAAGTTAGCTGAAACGGTTAGCTGAACAGAGATAGGAGACAACGATAATGAATATACGATTAGAAACAAAGGACGATTACATTCAAGTTGAAGAGCTTACAAGAGAAGCTTTTTGGAATTTATATTTTCCTGGATGTAATGAACACTATTTATGTCACACACTACGGGAGCATGAAGATTTTATCAGTGAACTTGATTATGTAGTAGAACTTGATGGTAAAATAGTTGCTTCCATTATGTATACACACTCGTATTTAATTAATGATGAGGAAGAAAAAATCCATACTGTATCTTTTGGTCCTCTATGTGTTCATCCCGATTATCAGCGAAAAGGCATTGGCACGGCATTAATTGAAAAAACAAAATCATTAGTCCTGAATATGGGAGTGCCGGCAATTATTATTTACGGAGACCCACACAATTATTGTAAGCATGGCTTTAAAAATGGAATTGACTATCAAGTAAGTAATATGGATGGTGAATATCCGTTAGGCTTGCTTGTGCTTGAGCTTCAGTCAGGATTCTTTGGTGATAAAAAATGGAAAATTAAGCAAAGTGATGCGTTTAATATAGATCAAGACGAGGCAAATAAATTTGATGAAAGGTTTCAAGAAAAAGAAAAGAAATTTCATCATAGCCAAGAACTATTTAAAATGAACATAAGAGCTTACTTAAAAAATCACAGCTAACCAACAAATGCACCGGACAAACCAGTGAGCTAAACATTATGTGGCGGTTAAGATCATAGAAATAGGAGGGAATTATGTTCAACCGGAATTTTCAACGTATCAAGACAAATGGTATCGAACTTAACGCCGTGGTGGAAGGGGATGGCCCCTTAGTGCTTCTACTGCATGGTTTCCCACAGTGTTCGTTCCTTTGGCGTCATCAGATTGATCCGATCATCGAAGCGGGCTTTCGCGTCGTGGTACCCGATCAGAGGGGCTACGGTAGTAGCGACGCGCCGAATGAGGTGTCTGCATACAATATCCGTGAGCTGGCAAATGACATAGCGGGCATCGCGCCAGCCCTGGGCGTAGACGAGTTCATTGTTATCGGGCACGATTGGGGAGCCGTGGTCGCCTGGCACACCGCCTTATTGCACGAGACGAGTTGCAAGGCGGTCATGGGACTCTCGGTACCGTACATGCGGTCGGAAGAGCCTCCCGAGGCCACAAACCTACCAGACGATCAATTCTGGTACATTGACTACTTTCAGGAGCCGGGCGTCGCCGAGACAGAGATAGAGGGGGACGTACGTCGGGCGCTACTCGCCGTATACTACACAATTTCGGGCGACTCGCCACCCGGAAGTTGGATTGCGCAGTGCGAACACCCAAAAGATAGCAAGCTTCTCGATGCTCTCCTCATGCCGGAAAACTTGCCTTCTTGGCTCAATGAGGCCGAGCTTGATTATTATGTCCAGGTCTTCGAAAAGTCTGGCTTTCGTGGTCCACTCAACTGGTATCGGAATCTTTCAGTTCTGGGGGAAGTGACGCCTGAACTAAAGATGAAGAAAGTTGCACAACCGTCAGCCTTTGTTACTGGAATTGAAGATGATGTACTCAAATACCCTGTCTTTCAGAACTGGATGGAGGGGATGAAATCATTCATGTCAGATCTGCGTTTCATTACACGTATCGAAGGTGCAGGACATTGGGTGCAAGTTGAGCGTCATAAGGAAACGACACGTGAGATCCTGCGATTCCTGGAGATGGTGCGTTAGGTGAGGTCAAGATCAACATGTTTGGAGTTTTCCACCTAACAATCGCATGCAAATGCAGACAGGTCTTTTTCTGATTTAACGTCTTTGGCAAGCTCTTTTGCCAGTGCTTCAAGTTTTTTGTCGTCCATGTGTGCTCATCTTTCAGTTCAAGTTCTCGTAATTTATAGAACAATGAGCAGTTACACAATTTAATTTACAACCTCGCGTTCCCGGTTATAGTACTGGAACCACCGTGTCAGTCCTTGGGTAATCATCCGGGACTTTGTTGGAGTGCGAGACTGGGATCTGCGTCTTATCAACTAATCCCTCAAGACCGAATTCTTGAAATGATCTTTTGTAATCATAGAATTGGCTCCTGGAAACGTTCCCCAATTTTTCAGCAAGTTGTGGCAAAGTGAGCTTTTTGTGTGCTAATTTTTTGTCGGCGGTCATAATGTTCTCCTTTCAGGCTAATTTTTATTGGCGTAAAAACTATACCTGAGAGGCATTATCACCGCCATCCTTCTCTGGGGATTTTTTGTTGGTCCCCAGAGAAGGAGGACTATGCCCGTGGCAACGTCAAACTGTCCGGGCAGATCTTAACTTTTTCAATTACTTGCTCTTGCTAAACGCAAGCTCTGAATTTTTGCAATATTATATAACAGTTTTATTGCTAAATCCTGATTTGATTGCATTGTTTTTTTTATATAATTACGACTTATTACAAACACTTTACTATCTTCACAAGCAACAACAGATGCGGTCCTTTGGCCTTTATTGCTAAAAAACGCAATTTCTCCAAATAATTCTCCCTTTCCTAAAACGCATAATCGTACACCATCTTTTGAGATAACTTCAAATGATCCATGCGTTACAACATACATTTCTTGTTCACTTAAACCTTGGCTAATTAATTTATCTCCACGATTAACTTCAAGAATAAAGCCGTTATCACTTAACTCTTTAATTTGTTTTATAGTTAAGTTTTCAAAGATTATGTTTGCTGTTTGACTAGTTTGAAAGCTTAAAAATTCTTCTTCTAATGATTGCCAAACTTGTTGCTGATCAAAATTTAATGATGATAAACCATCTCCCATCCGATCTTGAATCTTATTGTAATCAAAATCTACCATTTGTTGTTTCTTATATAATTTTTTAGCTAATGAATATAGAGGTGATCCAACATAGTTTAAATATTCCAGATCATTATTAATAAATATCATAGGCAATTTGATACCATCTTCAGTGGCAATTAAATTACCTGCATAAGCCCTGTAGCCAAATTTTTTATATAATTTTGCCAAACCAGGTGAACAATATAAAAGGCCGCCAATATTACCCATTTGAACAGCATGTTTGAAAATAGTAAAAACCATTGATAACATTAATAAACTACCCCTATATTTGGGGTTGATGATTAACCTGCCGACTTCACATATTTTATAACCCGACAATTCCGGGAAAATATTTAAAGAAAATTTTTCTTTGGTATTCTTAGGCAATTTATCATATTCATAAGTCACTATTCTAAATGCACCAGATGGAGAGCTTCTATTGCCTGTATAAAATAAACTACAGCCAGAGAATTTATCTTCTTGATCAACTACTTGCTTGTTTTTATGATCAATATTAGCAATATTTTTTTTCTTTAACTCATTTACATAAATATTATATCTTAGCTTAAAAATTGCCTCTTTAGTTTGCTCATCTTCAGCCTTCTTAACCGCTATAAGACTCTGTAAAATAGACGATAACATTATGATTATGCCTCACCTGTTACAACTAATACGGATATAATCCCAAATGGCTCTTGATTTAACTCTTGAACTTCTTTTCTTATTTGTTCTACCAATTGGTCCCCTTTTTCTCCAACAATTTGAGCTTTAAATGATACCACAATATTAAAAAACGCCTCAAAACCGATATCTAAGGTTGTAACACCACGAATAAGGCAGCGGATATTTTTATAGCCAGCCTCTTTTAATAAAGAAGGCAATTTTCTGCCAATTAACCTATCACCACCATATTCTTGTTGATTTTCGCCAGCAATTTTTTGTAATTTAGGAAAACTTGGCAATTCCGGATAAAATATCTGCATTTGATCATCTATATCCAAAATACAAATCCTACCTCTTGGTTTTAATATTCTTTTTGCTTCAGTTAATGCATCTACTGGATGTTCTATATGTTGATATATAAGCCTGTTATAGATAAAATCTACAGAATCATTTGCAAATTTAGTATTGTATGCATCTGCAAGCTTAAAATTTAAATTTTCTTGGTATTTATAAGTGAAGTCATTAGCAACGGCGAGCAATTCTTCACTGGTATCTAATCCCGAAACGCTGCAAGTTGGATTGTTTTCAGCAATTTGGGCAGTAACAAATCCCGGCCCACAGCCAATATCAACAATATTCGAGTTTTCAGGAATTTTTAAATATTCTAGTGCTTCTTTTTCTAAATCAGATGCAAGAGTTGCTTGTGCATGAAGACGCTGTACTTCTTTTTTCTGATTTTCATCAGTAAATTCATCAAAATTATAGGTATTTTTATAACGACCCATTATTACCCCCTATATTATATTATAAAAATAAACTATTCCTTTTTTGATAAAGCGTTTTAAGCATATGCCATCCCCAATTCACGTGGATCGTCGCACTTGGTCCTGCGGCGAACGTGAGACTTGGGTTTGTCGCCTGGAGATAAATCTCATATCTTACTATGTTTTTGTCACCTAACAACACATTAATACAGAAAGTCAAATCGTAAAGCATTTGAATCCGCCGGGTGTTCTTCAAAACGATTGCACCGATTTTAAATAATTTGAGCCTGATCGTCCCGCAACCGGCCTTTGCCAATTCGGTATTTTTTAGTGCAAGGCGCCGGATTGTTTCAATCAGAGTATATGCCAAACCAGACAATAACATCCGGAACTGATTGGGTACCCAATTCATAAAACTTGTTCGGTCACTGAATTTTCCGGCCTTTACATCTTGAGAGTTCGATTGGCTTCGTGATACAAAGTGTCACGGCAATTCCTTTGTTTTGATTCCGTTTAAGCGGCTGAATTATAAACTTTTTATAAGGAATTGCCTCTCTTTTTACTCAATTTCGTGCAATATTCAGGTTAGGGGCGAGATTATAACCCGCCGCTACAGGAGGGCCACATGCCGTATAACATCATCGGGATCTCAGCAAGCCCGGTCAAACAAGGGAACACAGATACATTTTTATCGGGCATCATGCATCATGCCCGGGAAAAAGGGCATGACACAGACATTGTCAATCTTGCGGGCATGGCAATCAAAAACTGTGTCCACTGCAATTTCTGCCTTAACAAACAAAAACCCGGCAAATACTGTGCATTGACAGACGATGCACAGGCCATTTACGACCGGCTTGAAAGCGCGGATATTATCGTGCTGGCAAGCCCTGTGTATTTCATGCGGACCAGCGGAATGATGGCCACCTTTATCGACCGTCTCCGGGTATTTATTTTCGGCAATATCGCAGGGGGCAAACTCAGAAACAAAATCGGGGTCAGTGCAGGCGTGTCATGGCTGCGCCACGGAGGTATGGAAACCACACACCTCTCCCATATCTGCGCGTTTATCACCCTTGATATGATCCCTACGACCACCCACGCCTCCATCAGTCCCCTGGGTGCCTCCGCCGTAAGCAGCAGGCATGGACAAGGGGTTTTCGATCCCAAGGTCCGTTCAGGTGCGGACCAGGACCACGCCGGCCGGGAATCTGCCAAAGCAGTGCTCTCCCGGGCCCTGGAACTGGCCGGGCTCATTCACAGGAAATAAGGACGGGTTAACATCAAAAAGGGGCGGCCGCCATTGGCGTCACAGGCAGACGTGCCGGCGGTTTACTCAAGCAATTTTTCAATATCGATCTTTTGGCCGGGGTTCTCCCGAAGATAGGCGGCCAGTTTCCCGGCCACATAAGCCGTGGCAATGGATGTCCCCGCATAGGTGCCGGGGTCGCCCTTATGGCCGACAGGCAGTTGGGCAAATCCCGGGGCGGCCACGTCCACGAAATCCCCGTAATTTGACTTGTCCCAGGCCTTTCCGTCCGGCGCCAGTGCGGCCACGGAAAGCACGGTATCATAAGCGGCCGGATACACGGGTTTCCCGGTCGGGACATTTCCGGCGGCAGCAACGATATGCAGCCCCCTGGACCTGGCGTAGGCCATGGCCTGCTTCAGGAACGCACTGTCTGTTTCAGACCCCCAGCTTAAACTCAGCACCTTTGCCCCGTTTTCCACGGCAAAATCAATGCCTTTGAGCAAAATCGCATTTGAGGTATACCCATTGTCATCAAATGCACGCACAGAGAGCACGGGATTTAAAAACGCCTCATTTTCACCGCCCATGGGATCGATCTGGCCGGACGCGATCAGGGCCATCTGGGTGCCGTGGCCCACGGTATCGGAAATGGCCTCCTCCGGCATCAGGGCATCCAGGGAGGCAAGGTTCAGGTCCTGTGACAGGAAATTGGGGTCCAGGCCCGAATCCAGGACCGCCACGGGTGATGATCCCACGGCCTGGCTGCTGTTTTCTTCCCGGGGCACCTGGTGGTCAGTGGCGTACTGGAGCGGCACAGGTGTTTTATAGGCATAGTCCGGCTCAACAAGCCCCCCGCCGGAGACCTCTCCCAAAGCGGCCAGGGCGTCTGCCATGCGGCTGCCGTCCGGCAGTGTCACTTCATAAACGCCTAACCCTTCGTGAAATAATTTGATGCCGGCACCGAATTTCTTCAGGATTGCCCGGATTCGCTTGGAATCCACCGGGGGACGGAACTGCATCAGTATCTTGTTTTTAACGTAAATGTTGCCGGTTTCCGGGTCTTTTTCAATATCAAGACCGGCGGATGCGGCAAGGGGGGATGCCGCATCCATAAGGCCGTCCCTGTAAATAACGATCCTGGAAAGCGCAATCTCTCCCCGGCGGTCCTTTTTCCAGAAAAGGACATGGCTGTTGTCGCCCAGAATCTGATCCAGGGCCTCCTGGATGCTCCTGTTCCTGAAGTCCGCCGTCACCATGGGATTGACGGAAGGATCCACCTTGACGGCAATGCCTGTGGCACTCAGCCGCCTGAGGATCGAATGCAGCGGCACCTTGTCCGCTTTCAGGGTAATGGTCTGGCCCGATACGACCAATTCCATTGCCTGGACCGGGGAATGCCATCCCCCAAGCACGATCATCCCCATGGTTACCATCAGGCACCAGCGCATGCTGAACAACTCCATTTTCCTTCCCAAAACCCGGTTTATATTCATCACAACCCAACTCCCCCGGAATACCGGAAATAAAATTAATTGCGGCACGGCCATTATAAAAACAGGCGGATCATTTGTCCATGAGCCATGCGCTAAATTCATGTCTGGTTTTCATCAGAAAAAGGGCATAAGTCAAAAAAGCAGATCTCAAACGGTCAGAGAACGATGGCAGGCTGGTTTGACAACCCTGCCATTTTTATCTTCCGGGAGGTTCTGCTTTAAACGCTCCCATTCCAAATTTATCACGGTTGCAGGTGACACGGAGCCGGTAACGGTGATAGAATAAGCGGGAAGCATCCCACTGCCCCGGGCCGTCAAACGGCCTGCTGCACATGCCTTAGCCCCGGAGAACGTAACACTAGCGTTGGAGGAAAAATGACAAAACCCATCATCCGATTGAACCCCAAAACACTGCCAGATGCCGGTGAAATGGGATACTCACAAATCTCTATCGTAGAGCCGGGCCGCATGGCTTATATATCAGGCCAGGTGGCCTGGAGGCCAAATGGTGCGCCTGTGCCTGAAGATCTGGCTGAGCAAATGAAGATTGTCTGCCTGAATGCAAAGGCTGCACTGGATGCTGTGGGTGCGGCTCCGGATGATGTCGTTATGGTACGTATTTATGTGGTCGACCTCACGCCGGAAAGGTTAGAAGAGCTTATGCCGCCATTCCTGGCCGTTTTTGACGGGGTACAACCCTGTGTTACCGGTATTGGGGTGGCTGCACTTGCGGCGCCTGATCTAAACGTCGAGATGGAGTTGGTCGTCAGGATTCCGGATTAGAAGGAGAGCGGTATGAAAATCGGAATCATTGGAACCGGCATTGCCGGTTTAACTGCGGCCTGGCTGTTCAACCGTGCCGGACACCGGGTGACGCTGTATGAGAAACAGCATGCCCTGGGCATGGATGCACATTCAATGACCTTTGAACAGGATGGCGCCACCCTGCGTACGGATGTGCCCCCCCGCATTTTTAACGTCACCCAGTGGCCGAATCTGACCACGCTTTATCGTGAAGTGGGGGTTGTGTTTGAGCCCATTGATCCGTCACAATCTTTTGGTTTTTCCGGCCAGCCCGGTTTTCTGAATGTGGATGCCGCTTATCAACCCCAAATACCGGGCGGGCCCGGTTCCTCAGCACACCTGACCCAGATCATGAATGACATCGCCCGGTTTGTTCATGGCGCTCCCCAGGATCTGGCTGACGGTTTATCCGATCAAATCCCCCTGGTTGACTATTTGCAGCACCGGGGTTATTCACAAGCCTTTATCTGTGATTTTCTTTATCCCACACTGGCTTCAACGGTTTGCACATGTTCTTATGAAAGCCTGGATGCTTACCCGGCCCCTGTGATTTTAAAAGCATTACTCAACCTGTTCGGCGACCAGCCCTTGTTACGGACAACGTACGGCACACAAGACGTTGTCAAACGGTTGAGCCGCAGTATTGAAGATATCCGGTATGGGACAGTCTGCCGTGCCGTGCATCCGACACCGGCCGGTGTACGGGTGGAGACAGTACAGGGGCAGACCGATGTCTTCGATCATCTGATTGTGGCCACCCAGGCGAATCAGGCGCTTGATCTTTTATCCGCCCCTTCCGGGACTGAAGCCCAAATGCTCAACGCGTTCAGCTATGACAACGTCCCCATTGCCGTTCATAAAGATCCGGCCTTGATGCCGGCCGGAAAAAAAGACTGGGCCCATATCAATCTCATCATTGCCCGGGACCGGCGTGCTGCCATGTGCAGCGTCTGGATGAACCGTTTTAATCCGGATTGGCAGATTGCCCAACCCATTATCCAGACCATCACTCCCTTGTCCGCACCCCATCCGGATACCGTCATCGCTCGGTATAATCTGCAACGCCCGGTCGTCAATGCCCAATCCCTGGCCGGCCTGGAATTGCTGCAGCAGTTACATCAGCAGGCAGACAGGCAAATCTGGTTCTGCGGCTCCTATGCTGCCGAAGGGATCCCTCTTCTGGAAAGCGCGGTCCTTTCCAGCCTGCGGGTAGCCAAGCGTTTACAGGTGCCGTTGCCGGAAACATTTTCATCCATTGAAATATAAAATGGTGTTTTCCCGGGCGCATAAATTGAATCCCTGCGGATCAATCGCGCATCAGGGGAAACCCTGAATCGCAAGAACCGGGTCGCGCATCGCATCGAAACCCCTTAGAGTATCTGCAGTTGTTTTCACGATAAAGGAGTTTCGCATGAATATGTTAGATGACAAAGTGGCTATTGTTACGGGGGCAAGTTCGGGGATTGGCCGTGCAACCGCAAAATTGTTCGCCCGGGAAGGGGCAAACGTCGTTGTTGCTGCAAGGCGGCAAAAAGAGCTTGACCTGCTCGTAGATGAAATTACACGAGACAATGGAAATGCAACGGCTTTAGCCGGTGACGTGAAAGATGAACCCTATGCAAAGGCGTTGGTGGAACTTGCCGTTGACCAATATGGCGGCCTTGATATTGCGTTTAATAATGCGGGGATATTGGGGGCCTGTACATCAACGCCTGATATCGCGTTAGCGGCGTGGGAAAATACCATTGCCACCAATTTGACCAGTGCCTTTTTGGGTGCAAAATACCAGTTGCCCGCCATGCTGAAATCAGGCGGTTCACTTATTTTCACATCTTCATTTGTCGGCTACACCACAGGCATGCCCCAAACAGCGGATTACGCTGCGGGCAAGGCCGGTTTAATCGGCTTAACCAAAGCGCTTGCCAGTGAATATGGCCCCAGTGGTATCCGGGTCAATGCGCTACTGCCCGGCGGCACTGACACGCCGATGAGCAAAGCATTCGGAGATTCGCCGGACGTGGTGGCGTTTGTGAAAAACATGCACGCACTCAAAAGAACCGCGGCACCGGAAGAAATTGCACGATCAGCACTCTATCTTGCCTCAGATGCATCAAGCTTTACCACCGGCACGGCAATGCTGGTGGACGGCGGTGTTTCCATCTGCAAAACATAGAAACCGGCAACGCGGATACCGATGCAATAAAAAAGGCCGGAGCGCATCTGCCCTCCGGCCCCAAATAAATGGCAGGTTCTGCTTACATGCCTTTACGCTGGTATTCCGCACGGCGCAGGAAATCCACAGCCCTGTCCGGGAAATCGGTGAAAAGCCCGTCCACATCGACTGTGTAGTAGAAAACATCAAGCATATCTTCAAAGCCGGCAGCATAGCCGGGAATGCGGCCGCGGTCCGCACGAAAGGTGTAGGGGTGTACTTCCAGCCCTGCTTTGCGCGCGTCTTTCATCATACCGGTGATGATAATGTTGTCCCGGGTGGATTTGCCGTCAACAAGCATGGGCTTCCAGGGACCGAGTCCGTCCGCATATTCGGCAATACGTTCCATTGCCCCTTTCTTAAACATCCAGTCATAGTTGTAGGGAACCCATTTACCGTTTTTCTTTTCAAAGGACTCGTTCCAGCTCGTTTCAGCCACGAGTTGCACAACTTTCAGCTCAATATCCAGGGCCGGCATAAGCGTTTTGCTGATGCGGCGGGTTTCGTTGGGATCAAAGCACTGCACGTACACCTTGTCTTTTTTGGAGGTGTAGCCGTATTTTTTGAGGACGGCAAGGGCGGCGTTGCTGATATCTTTGCCTTCTTTATGGTGAAACCATGGTGCCTTGAATTCAGGATAAATACCGACGTTGCGTCCGGTCACCTGATTCAGCCCCTGGATCAGTTCAATTTCTTCCTCAAAAGAAGGGACTTCAAAGGACGCCGTAAACAGGGGGAAGCGGCCTGCAAAACCTTTGGAAAGCTGGGATACATCCACGTCCCCGCCGGTGGCGTTATAGGCCTCGCCTTTGAGGTTAAACCCTTCACTCACCTTCAGCGTCTTGATTTCGGCAAGTGTAAAATCAATGGCAAACCAACGCTTTTGCCCGTCTACCTTGCGAAACCGTTTCGGAAATTTTTCCATCACATCAGTGACCCGGTCAAGGTAATGATCGTGCAGCACGACAAGCCTGTCGTCCTTTGTCATGACAAGGTCCTGCTCAATGTAATCCGCACCCATAAAATAGGCGGCAACCTTGGCTTCCAGGGTATGTTCGGGCAGATACCCGCATGCCCCCCTGTGTGCGATCACAAGTTTACCCGCAGCAAACGCAGATGCAGTGTTAAGAATACAGCAGAGAATGGCCAGCAAAAGAAAGCGTTTCATAGAAATCTCCTGAAATTATGATGGATATGGATAAGAAATCCTTTTTTATCCAGCATGATATAACAGAGCAAAAACAGATTATCAAGAGCCTGGAATA
Source organism: Desulfobacter sp. (assembly GCA_036881925.1). GTDB lineage: Bacteria > Desulfobacterota > Desulfobacteria > Desulfobacterales > Desulfobacteraceae > Desulfobacter. The sequence goes on along the minus strand of JBAJNJ010000031.1, from coordinate 50,300 downwards.
TGGCGTTTGCTGATCACTACGACAATGATATAGGGCTGCTGTCGATACCGGCGCAGCCCGACAGACAGTATATCTCCCTTACGTCCAGGGCAGGATGAGGAATCCCTTATCGTCAAAGGAAAGAGGTGCCGGGGTGCCGGTGACGTCCAGTCCCGGGATTGTTGCGGCCTCTTGCGCCAGCGCCCTGGAGATGGAAAGGGTTTCCAGGTGCAGGGTGTTTTTGATATGGACCACCCGGGCATCTTCCGGGGGGGTGAGGCCGATGGTTTTAAAGGCGGTTTCCAGGCTTTCCCGGTCTGTGGGGAAATGGGGGGGAATGGCGGCCATGGCCGGTTCGCAGGAGCAGAGGCAGTTGGTATAGGTGGCGTGGCGGTCGATCTTGTCGATGAGCCGGGTCAGGGCAAAGTCGGCATTGGCAAGCCCGGTGGCAGTACCGTGGGAGGCCGGGGTCAGGTCCCGGACAAAGATCCGCCGGATTTTGGGCAGTGCCGGCACCGTGCCCACCTTGATCACGGTGCGGGCAATGATGTTCTGGTCCATGCCGGTGCCGCTGATATCCTTGCCCATCTCATCCACGATCAGCAGGTCCAGGTAATCAAAGGGCAGCCGGGGAAATACGGATTTGGCCTTGGCCAGGAGGCTGCGGTCAAGGGCCGGGATATCTTCGCCCCAGGCCGCGCCGATCTCTTCGGTCCGGTCAAGCTGGTTTTCCACGATGCCGACCCCCAGGGTCACCGGTGCTTTTTCCAGGATCACGTCCACCACCGAGGTAAAGGTCTTGTAATATCCCTGGTCCAGGATGGCGTTGTGGTAGATTTCCGCGCCTTCCCGTTTGCCCATGCCAATGGCCAGCATCTTGGTCAGTCCGCTTTCGATCTCCCCTTCAAAATCCGTGTGGGGCTTGACCCGGTTGACCACGATAATGTGGTCGGCGTGATATGCGGTGGCATCCACGTATACGGGAACCCCGTAGACGGTTTCGCCCAGGTGCACGGTTTTCATGCTGGACCGGACCGGAGCGCCTGTGGTTTCCAGGGTAATGCCGTAATCCCGCAGGATGCTTTCCTGGCCCTCGTCCGTTGCCCCGCCGTGGGAGCCCATGGCCGGGACGATAAAAGGCTCTGCACCAATGGCCCGGAGCCGGTTGACCAGGGTCCGGATCACCAGGACCATATCGGTCACCCCCCGGCTGCCTGCGGTGATGGCGACGCTCTGGCCCGGAGAAATCCTGGAGGACAGGTCCAGGGCGTCCAGCCGCTCGTTTAGGGTTTGGGCCGGGTCTTCCAGGGGAGAGTTGTCAAAATGCTGGGCCGCAAGGACCATGTCCGGGAATCTCATGTCTGATGCTGTCATCTGGGTCTCCTTGTGTTGTTCTTTTTTCCGGGGCGTTTGTTGCCAAGGGCCTGGGCCGCAAGGGTTATGGGATGGGCCACCCGGATGTTGAGCCGCCTGCGCCGCAGCCCTGCGGATATCTGCAGCACGCAGGAGGGGCAGGAGGTGGACACCACGGCCGCCCTGGTCCGGACAATGGCGTCAATCTTCCGGTCCAGGACCGCCTGGGACATGCCCGGGTGGCGGAAGGCGTAGGACCCGGCCCCGCCGCAGCAGGTGTCCGCCCCTTCCATCTCCCGGAATTGGATGCCGGGGATGGCCGCCAAAAGCGCTCTGGGGCTTTGGGATACCTGCATGCCCCTGACGGCGTGGCAGGGGTCATGGTAGGTGACCACGGTCTTCCTGCCCGGTGCCAAACCGGATTGGAATGCGTTCGTGTGTAAATGATCAATTAAAAACTGGTGGATATCAACGACTTTTTCAGCCAGGGCCCTGATCTTTTCCTGGATGGGATCATCGGCGTCAAAAAAACCGGCATAACTGTGCAGGGTATGGGCGCAGGTGGCGCAGTCCGTAACAACCGCTTTGGGGGAAAGACGGGTGATGATCCCGATATTTTCCCGGGCCAGCCGCCGGGCCTTTGCCATGTCCCCGGCACTGAAATGGGGGCCCCCGCAGCAGGGCACCCGGGGAATTGCCACCTCAAATCCGGCGGTTTCCAGGCAGCGCACCAGGGCCAGGCCTGCGTCCGGGGTAAAGACATTGGTGCCGCACCCCATGAAATAGCAGATGGGCTCCCTGCCGGGCACACCTTCGTATCCGGAACCAAGTTGTTTCCTGGCCGGGATATCCAGTTGTTCGGGAAGTGCGGTGGCCGCCCGGGCAATGACCGGCAGGGCAGCCATGGCAGCACTCCGGGCCACCCGGTTTCTCAGTGAGGTGCGGTCCAGGAGACGGATCAGGGCCGTGATCTTTTCAAGCCGCTCCCGGCGGTCCAACACCCCGCGGTAGACCAGGCTGTGGAACAGGGAAAAACCTTGTTGGGCGAGCATACCGGTCCTGGCCTTTTGAATGATGTCTTCCGTGGGCACACCGGACGGGCAGTTGGCGCTGCATGCACCGCAAAGCAGGCACTGGTCCGCCTGGACCAGGAGTTCCGGGGCAACTGACGGGGCGCATTGGCCCCTTGCCACCTGGCCCAGTGCGCGCAGCCGCCCCCGGGCCACATCCAGTTCATTGCGGGACACGGCATAGGTGGGACAGACATCCTGACAGAATCCGCAGCGATTGCACCGGGACAGATCCGGTTCCAGGCCATGGCAGGGAATCATGATGCCCCTCCTTTTCCCGGGACGGTATCCCCGGCAACCAGGGTGTTGATTCTGTTGTACAACGGGCTTTGGGGAAATGCCCGGTCGGGTTGTATATAAAATCCAGCATGGGTTTCCGGGTCTGTGACCGAAGGTTCCGGAAACATATCTTTCACGCCAACCGAGGTACCGGCCGGTCCAAAAAGTTCCAGGCCGGGATATCCCAGGTCCAGTTCCAGGCGCAGGCCTCCCAAGCCATCCAACTGCCGGGCATGGGTTTCCAGGAAATGAAACATGGGCCTGCGCGTTCCCCTGCCCGTTGCCAGCCGGACCGGGTGGTCTTGCCCGGCCTTGTGCCAACGGTCCCAGAACGCATCGGCATTGCCATGAACAGCAGCAGGGCTTGTTGTACCACCGGTCCGGTCCAGGTAGATGCGGGCCTGGTCAACATGGACAGCGGCCAGGCCGGAAGATCCGGCCACAACAGCGGCCAGGGTCCATACCGGAATCTTGCCGGGCCGGTTCACGGCCTTGAGGGTGCACAGGGCAATATCCCGGACCAGGATCTCCCGGGCAGCGGCCAGGCAGGCGGAAAGAGAGGGAAATTCCCGGGCAGCCACCTGCTCGGATTCCGGGCGCGGCACCAGCTTAAGGGTCAGGGTTTCAATCCGCCCCAGGGTGCCCCGGGCCTTCCAGGGCAGGCGGGTGAAGTCAAACCCGGCCACGTTTTTGGCGGTATGGCCGCCGGTACAGATCTTTTGGCCTGATGGCGTGACCAGTTCAAGGCCGAAGATATACTCCCTGAGGCTGCCCCAGGCCATGGCCCCCCGCCCTTTTGCGCCCTGCCCCACCAAATCGGCCAGGGTAATGTTACCGTGAATGCCGGTGTCCAGGGGAACCCAGGCATTGATGCCCCGGGCCGCGGCCTGAACCTCGTGCAGGGGGGTCTCACCCCTGACCTTGATGGTGAGGTTGTCCGGGATGAATTCCAGGATGCCGTTATCCTCCCCGGCCTCAGCCGGTTCGGGCCGGAGCAGTGTCGGGAGCTGGGGTGTGTGGATTTTGCGGTCCTTTGGGGCCGGCAGGATCTTGCCGGGGTTAAGGCGGTGGTGCGGGTCCAGGCAGGCCCGGATCTTTTCCATGAAATCCAGATCCTCTCCTGAAAACTGCATCCCCATAAAGGGTTGCTTTTCAAGGCCGATGCCGTGTTCCCCCGAGATGGTGCCCCCCAGTTCCAGGGCGGCCCGGAAGATATCGGCGGTGGCGTCGTGGAGGCGGCGGTCAATATCCGGTTCATCCGGGTAATAGAGGAGGTGGGGATGGGCATTACCGTCCCCGGCATGGGCCATCTGGGCGATGATGATATTGTGGCAGATGCCGATATCCCGGATCCGGGTCAGCAGGGCAGCCACATGGTTCCGGGGCACGGTGACATCGTGGACCATGTAGGCGGGCCGGATACGACCCAGGGCCCCGTTGCCCGAGCGTCGGGCCCGCCAAAGGTCTTCCCGCTCGGCCGGGCCGGATGCCTTTTGCACGTCCGCAGCGCCGTTTTCCCGGCAGATCCTTGCCATGAGGTCAAGCTGGCGGTCCAGGTCTGCGTCAAACCCGTCCACCTCCATAAGCAACACGGCTTCGGCATCTTCGGGAAACCCGATGCCGGCATAATCGTCCACGGCCCGGAGCATGGCCTGGTCCATGAGTTCTAAGGCTGTGGGGATGATGCCCTGGCTGATGATGCCGGATACAGCCCGGGCCGCCTGGCCAAGCCCGGGAAATGCCGCCAGGGCGGTCCGGCAGGACTGGGGAACGGGCCTGAGGGAAACCAGGATTTTGGTGATCACGGCAAAAGCACCTTCACTGCCGTTAAAGATCCCGGTCATATCCGGACCCATGGTTTCCGCTTGGGACAACAGCCCGGTGCATACGGTACTGCCGTCGGCCAGCACCAGTTCAAGGCCCTGTACATAGTTTTTGGTAACCCCGTACCGGGCCCCCTGGATGCCGCCAGCACACTCGGCCACATTACCGCCGATGGTGGCGACCTTCTGGCTGGCCGGGTCCGGGGGAAACATGAGGCCATGCGGGGCCAGGGCCTTCTGCAGGTCCAGGTTGACCACACCGGGCTCCACCAGGGCGGTGCGGCTGAACGGGTCAATGTCCAGGATGCGGTTCATCCGGGTGAGGCTGAGGCTGATACCGCCCTTTACCGGCACGGCCCCGCCGGACAGGCAGGTGCCTGCGCCCCTGGGCATGACCGAAACCCCATGGTCTCCGGCAATCCCCACCACGGCCGCCACCTCTGCAGTTGTTTCGGGAAAGGCCACCACATCGGGCAGGCAGGAGAACGGGGAGGAATCAAAAGCGTACATCTCCCGGGCCAGGGGGCTGTGCCTGACCCGCTCCGGCCCCAGTATATGAATCAGGCCAGCCACCATGGGCGACGGTTTATTTCCGGTATTGAACAGCGGCATTATCTCACAACTCCCGGCACCCTGTTACAGCACAGCCCCGATATGCCAGGGCACAAACTCCCGGTCGCCGAATCCTAAAGCTTCGCTCTTACTCGGTTTTCCCGAAGCCGTATCCAGGATGGCGTCAAATATGGATTGGCCCATTTCCCTCACGGAGACCCCCTGGTCCAGAACCGGGCCGCAGTCGATGTCAATGTCTTCGGACAAGTGCCGGTAAAGCGGTCCGTTGGAGGCCAGCTTCAGGCAGGGCACAGGCTTGAACCCCACCACCGTGCCCCGGCCCGTGGTAAAGCAGACCATATTGGCACCACCCGCGATCATGCCGGTAATGGAGACGATATCGTACCCGGGGGTGTCCATGAACACCATACCCTTGCCTGTGATGGGTTCGGCATAGGCATAAACCCCGTTGAGGTTGGTGGTACCGGCCTTGGCAACGGCCCCAAGGGATTTTTCAAGAATGGTGGTGATCCCGCCAGCCTTGTTCCCGGGGGTGGGGTTGTTGTTGATCTGGGCCCCGTGTTTTTCCGTGTATGCCTCCCACCAGCGGATCCGGTCGATGAGCCGGTCTGCCGTGGCCCGGTCTGCGGCCCGCTGGATGAGCAGATGTTCCGCCCCGTAAATCTCCGGGGTTTCCGCCAGGATGACGGTGCCGCCGTTTTCCACGATCAGGTCGGCAGCCGCGCCCAGGGAAGGATTGGCCGAGATGCCGGAGTAGGCATCGGAACCGCCGCACTCCAGGCCCACCACCAGGTGCTCGGCAGAGACCGGCTCCCTTTTGGCGGCCGTGACCTGGGGCAGCATCTCCTTGATGCGGGCCACCCCGTGTTCAACCGTGGCCCGGGTCCCGCCCAGGTCCTGGATGTCCAGGGTTTTGAGCAGGGCGGTTTCCACAAGTTGGCCTGCCTCCATAAAGGTGTCCACCAGGTTGACCTCGCATCCCAGACCCACCACCAGGATCCCCCCGAAGTTGGGATTCCGGGCAAACCCGGCCAGGGTGCGCTGCAGTAGGGAAAGGCCTTCACCGCCGATGGTCATGCAGCACCCGGCCCCGTGGCTGATGCCCACCACCCCGTCAAATCCCGGGCAGGTATCGCCGATGGCTTTGTTGGCGGCGTCCGCGATAAAGTGGCACACGGAAGCAGAACAATTGACCGTGGAAATCACGCCGATATAGTTCCGGGTGCCCACTAGACCACCGGGCCGGACATACCCGTCAAAAGTGGGACGGGCTGAGGGGGCGGTAAACCGGGTCTCCCGGGTCCGGGTGCCCACAGCATAATTTTTGTCCGTCTCTTTGACGTAGATGTTGTGGGTGTGGACATGGTCCCCGGCACGGATGTCCGTGGCCGCATATCCGATCACGGCCCCGTACTTGAATACGGGCCGGTCCTTTGGAACCGGTTCCAGGGCGACCTTATGGCCCGCCGGGATATCTGCCCGGCAGGTAAATTCCCAGGGCCGGACCTGCCGGCCTTTGGCCAGGGCGGCCACAGCCACCCCCACGGTGTCATCCGGGGTGAGCCGGATCAGATCGGAGGCTTCAGTATTCATCTTGGTGTCCTTCATATGATGGCAACAGGAATCCCGTGCCCGGTTGGGGACCGGGATGCCATGTTCTCTTTTGGGTTTTCAGTGTTCCGTCGTTATTTTATCAGCAAGTTGGGCACAAACATCACCAGGTCCGGCACAAAGGTGATCAGGAACAGGCAGCCGATCATGATGACCAGCAGCGGCAGCACAAACCGGATAATCTCGCTTAAGGGGATGCCGGCAATGTTGCAGGAGATAAACAGGCAGATCCCCAGGGGCGGGGTCAGCATGCCGATGGCCAGGGCCGTGACCATGACCACCCCGAAATGAACCGGATCAATACCGAATTGCTGGATCACGGGCAAAAACACCGGTGACAGGATAATCAGGGAGGCCGTGGTCTCCATGAAGGTGCCCACCACCAGCAGCATGACCAGGATCAGGGCGTAGAGGACGGCTGGTGAATCTGTGAGCGACACCAGGTAGCTGGCCACGGTCTGGGGCACCTGTTCCGCCGTCAGGATCCAGCCGAAAATATTAGCTGTAGCAATGAGCAGCATCACCGTGGAGGTGGTGATGGCGGATTTGGCAAAGACCCGTGGCAGATCACTGAATTTGAGTTCCCTGTAAATAAACAGGCCGGCCACAAGACCGTACAGGGCCGCTACGACGGCAGCTTCCGTGGGGGTGAAAATCCCGCCCATGATGCCGCCCAGGATGATGCCCGGCATAAGCAGGGCCCAGAACGCGTCAAAAAACGCCTTGCCCACCTGAGGCATGGTGGCCCGTTTGTCCCGCTTGTACCCGGCCCGTTTGGACAAAAAGTAAGAGGCGGCCATCAGGCCCCCACCGATGAGCACGCCCGGTACAAAACCGCCCATGAACATCTTGCCGATGGACACCCCGCCGATGACCCCGAAAATAATCATGGGGATGCTGGGGGGAATGATGACGCCGATGGAACCGCCGGCCGCCTGGATAGCGGCGGCAAACCCTTTTTTATAGCCTTTCCGGATCATGGCCGGAATGGAAACCGATCCCACGGCAGCCGTGTCTGCGGCAGCGGCCCCGGATATGCCGGCAAAGAACATCGCCGCCAGAACGGCCACCATGCCGAGCCCCCCGTAAATCCATCCCACCAGGGAATGGGCAAAATCCACCAAGCGGCGGGAAATCCCGCCGGTGTCCATGACCGCCCCGGCCAGCATGAAAAATGGAATGGCCATGAGGGGAAATGAGTCGGTGGCGGCAAAGAGCCGCTGGGCCACCAGGGTGAGGGGGAGCTGTGACCCGAACTGGAGGGTGGCCACCGAAGCGACCCCCAGGGAAAAGGCAATGGGCATGCCGATGGCAAAACAGGTGATCAGGGAGATGAACAATATGGTACTCATTTGGCATCCTCCTCAGTGTCGGGGCCATGGTCCGGGGTGAAAAGGACATCCCAGGTCAGGCGCAGGGAGTTAAGCAGCATCAGGCCGGACCCCACGGGCACGGCCAGGTAGGGCCAGGTCATGGGAATGCCCATGGACGCGGATTTCTGGAACTGGACCACCTTGAGGATCTTTATACCCCAGAGGATCACCACCACCAGGAAGATCTGGATGAGCAGGTTGACCAGTACGGTCATGACCTTCCGCCCCCCGGATGTCAAAATTTTGTCAATCAGGTCAATACCCAGGTGGACCCGCATCCGGACGCCCACGGCACTGCCCAGGAAACTGATCCATACGAACAGGTAGCGTGCCAGTTCTTCGGACCAGGCAAGGGGGTTGTTCAGGACAAACCGGTACCAGACCTGGGCGCTGACCACCACCAGCATGGCCGTCATAATCAGGGCCAGGATCCAGTTGACTATGGTGTCCATTCCGCTCAACAGCCGCGTTATCATGCCTTTTCCTCCGTAATGCCTCCCCTGTGCCGGTTGGGCCGGGCGCAGCCTGCACCCGGCCCTTGCCGGTCTTCATTACAGGAGAGCGTTGATGGGTATTGCGTTTAACGGCCCAGTTCGGCCAGGGTCTCGTCAATCAGCTTCTGGCCTTTGGCGGCATCACCGCCGCCGATATCTTTGGCAGCAGCCTTGTAAACCGGGGCAACCGCCTTGACGAATTCAGCCTTGTCCGGATGGGTGACGGTCATGCCTTTGGAGGCCAGCTTGGCTTCGGTTGTTTTGTCGCCTTCAATACTCAGGTTCCGCTCAAAGTCACGGGCCAGGGTAGCGGCCTCGGCAAGTGCTTTCTGCTGGGCCGGGGTCAGGCTCTGGTAAAAAATCTCGGAAACCAGGAGCATGGCCGGGCTGTAAAAATGGCCGGTGATGGCCAGGTGTTTCTGGACTTCGTAGAACCGGCTGGCGTCAATGTTGACCAGGGGATTTTCCTGGGCATCCACAGTGCCCTGCTCCAGGGCGGTGTAAAGTTCGCCGAACGCCATGGGCAGGGGGCTTGCGCCCAGGGCCTTCATGGTGGAGATGAACAGGCTGTCTTCCATTACGCGGATTTTGATTCCTGCCATGTCTTTCATGGAATTAATGGGCCGGACATTGTTGGTGATGTGGCGGAAACCGTTTTCATACCATCCCAGGCTCCGGATGCCGATGGCCGGGAATTTGTCCGCAATCCCGGTGCCGATTTTGCCGTCCAGGATCTTGTAGGCTTCGTCCCGGTCCTTGAACAGGAAGGGCAGGTTCAACAATTTGATTTCGGGAATAAAATTGCCCAGGGGACCGGTGGAGGTCAGGGTCATTTCCAGGGTGCCCAGCTGCAGGCCTTCAACAGCGTCCCGCTCGGAACCGAGCTGGGCCGCAGGGAAGATCTGGACTTCCAGCTCACCATTGGTTTTCTCTTTAACCAGCTTGGCAAAATGTTCCAGCCCCACGTTATAGATGTGGGTGGGCTGGGTGGTGGTGGACACCTTGATGACTCTTGCCTTGGAAAACGCCGGTGTTGCCGCGAAAATCACGGTTAATACAGCTGCAATACCCAGTTTGACCAATGAGCGTTTCATGTTGAACTTCTCCTTACACTTAAATTAAATTTAGGGGTTGAACTACACAATTACCTCTTGTTCCGGCATGCGGGCACATGCCGTATGGTGGGTTCCCGTCTCATTTGACGCTTCATAATATAATCATACAAACAATGTCAAATAAAATACGGGAACCGGTGCATGCTGACAGGTCCCGTTTATTTCATCAGGTCCTGGAATTTTTCTTCCTCGCCGTCTACCATGTGGTAGCAGTACTTGTCCTCATCCGGGAAGGTGCCGGCCTTGACCTCGGCCACATAGTCCTTAAGCCCGCCCACAATAACCTCGGCCACGTTGCAGTACCGCTTGACGAATTTGGGCGTAAAGGCCTGGAACTGTCCGATCACATCGCTGACAATGAGAAGCTGACCGTCGCAGTGGGGGCCTGCGCCGATGGACAACACCGGAATCTCCAGGGTTTCCCAGATATACTTCATGACCTCGGGGGGCACGGCCTCCACCAGGATCATTTTCGCACCGGCCGCCTGGACAGCCAGGGCGTCTTCCACGACCATTTTTGCGGTTTCAGCGGTCCGGCCCTGGGCTTTGTGGCCGCCGAGCTGGCCCGAACTCTGGGGGGTCAGGCCGATATGGCCGATGACATTGACACCGGCATCGGTAATGGCACGGATCCGGCTGGCCACCCGGGTGCCGCCTTCCAGCTTGATGGCATCCACATCCGCCTCTTTGAGAAACCGGATGGCATTGGTCACGGCGTCGGCATCTGATGCCTGGTAAGAACCCAGGGGCATGTCACCCACCAGAAAGCAGTTGTGTGCGCCCCGGCGCACGGCCTCGGAATGGGCAATGCACTGGTCCATGGTTACGGGAACGGTGCCGTTGTACCCGTATACGCACATCCCCAGGGAATCGCCCACCAGGATCATCTCCATCCCGGCTTCCTGGGCAAACTGGGCCGTGGGAAAATCATAGGAGGTGAGCCAGGCGATTTTCTCGTTGTTTTCTTTCATTTTGTAAAGGTCAAAGATCGAAGGTCTCTTGTTCATTTGGGTCTCCTGTTGGTTGGCAGGGGTTGAATTATTATTTATCAGGTATTACGCGATAATCGCACCGGACGCGGCAGATGAGGCCAGCCGGCTGTAAAGGTTCAGGTAGCCGTGTTTGACGCGGGGTTCAGGTGCGGTCCACCCGGCTTTTCTCTGAGCCAGGATGTCTGCATCCACATCAAGGGTCAGTGTCTTGCCCGGAATATCAATGGTAATCAGGTCCCCGTCTTCCACCAGGGCAATGGGGCCGCCCTCCATGGCTTCCGGGGAGACATGACCGATAAAGCAGCCGTTGTTGGTGCCTGAAAACCGCCCGTCCGTGACCAGGGCGGTCTTTTTGGCCATGCCCATGCCGTGGAGGAGCTTCAGGGCCTTGAACATCTCGGGCATGCCCGGCCCGCCCTTGGGGCCTTCGTACCGGATCACGATCACATCCCCGTCCCGGACCTCCCCGGCCATGATGGCGGTGTTGGCATCCTGTTCACTGTCATACACCCGGGCCGGGCCCTTGAAAAACAGCATATCCGGATCAATGGCCGCAGGCTTGGTCACCCCGGACTCAGGGGCCAGGTTGCCCCGGAGTACGGCCAGGCCGCCGGACCGGGAAAACGGATTTTCCAGGGTTTTCACCACCGCGTTGTCCGGAGAGGCGATCCCTTCCAGGTTTTTGGCCAGGGTGCGGCCGGTCACCGTGGGTACGTCCATGTCCAGCATGGGGGCCAGCTCGGCCATGACCGCAGGCACCCCCCCGGATTCGTAAAAATCAATCACATTATATGACGCTGCCGGGTTCATCCGGGCGATCAGGGGGGTGGACCGGCTGATGTCGTCAAACACGTCAATGTCAAAGGGAATGCCGGCCTCGTGGGCAATGGCCGGGATGTGCAGGGCCGCGTTGGTGGAACCGCCGATGGCTGATGTCACCCGCACGGCATTGGCAATGGATTTTTCCGTGATGATTTCACAGGCTGTGGTGCCGGACCGGACCAGGTCCACGATTTTCATGCCGCTTTCATGGGCCACGTGGAGACGCCGGGCATGGGTGGCCGGAACCATGGCCGAGCCGGTGAGGGACATGCCCAGGGCCTCGGCAATACAGCACATGGTGTTGGCCGTGCCCAAAAAGGAACAGGACCCGCAGGTGGGGGCACACCGGTCTTCCATGTCCAGCAGGTCGGCCCGGGAGATCTCCCCGGTTGCCAGGCGGCCCAGCCCCTCCACGATGGAGGTGGAGTCGGCTTTTCTGCCGTGGATCATTGGTCCGCCCATCATGGGGCCGCCGTTGACAAGGATGGCGGGAATATCCAGGCGGGCTGCAGCCATGAGCATTCCGGGCACGATTTTATCGCAGGAACCCAGAAGGACAATGGCGTCATACTGGTGAGCCTGGACCATCAATTCAATGGAGTGGGCAATGAGATCCCGGGTGGGCAGGATATACCGCATGCCCGCATGGCCTTCGGCAATGCCGTCACAGGCACCGATCACCCCGAACTCCACCGGGGTGCCGCCGCTGCGCCAGATACCTGATTTGACCGCTTCGCCCACTTCCCTGAGGTTCACATGGCCGGGCACGGTGGTGCTCCAGGCGTTAGCAATCCCGATCACGGGCTGGTCCAGGCTGGAATCCTCATAGCCCATGGATTTGTAATAGGCCCTGTTAATAGACCATTCAGGGCGGGAAAGTATGCGTTTGCTGCGGTCCGGCATGATCATCTCCTCAATGTATGCGGCCCCAAAAAATGCGGGCGTACGATCTGACTATTTGTAAGTTGAGCTGATAATCATACAAACTTTTATTTGTGTCAAGGATTTTCTTTTTCATCGGGTCTCAATGATATGGATACGGCTGCGGGGGTATCCCCCAGGACTAACTCTGAACCTTGTTGTACATCTCGAAACTGCCCTGAAGATAAATGATATGCTTTTCCATTTCACGGGCCGCCCGTTCCGGGTCCTGGTCCGCAATGGCGCCGCAGATGGCGATATGATGTTTCTGAGAATCTTCCAGTACATGGGAAAGCAGGGTGGTATGCTCGGTGATAAAGAGTTCCATGTGCTGTTTGATGGAGACAAAGGCTTCCCTGAGGAACCGGTTTTTGGACATATCTGCAACGGTTTTATGGAATTTCAAATCCACAAGGGAATACTCCTTGAACCGTTTTGACTCAAGGCAGTCCCGCATCTGTTCCACCATGCCGGACAGGCTCTGGGCCTGCTTTTGTGTGGCATGCTGGGCAGTCAGACGGGCGGTCCCGGTTTCAATGATCAGCCTGGCTTCGAGCAGTTCCTTTGTGGTTTTTTCGTCCGTCAGCAGCGTGGGTCGCAACCCTTCCGGGTTGATCTGGGGCACCCGCTTCCGGATCACGGTGCCGAATCCGGGCTTTTGCTCGATCACCCCGAGAAGATCCAGGATATTCATGGCCTCCCGCAGGGACGTCCGGCTCACCCCCAGTTCCTGGGACAATACATTCTGGTTGGGGAGCTTGTCCCCGATGTTCAGCTCTCCCGAATCAATACGCTTACGGATTTCGTCCACGACTTTTTCCGACAACTTTTTCTTTGCGATTACCGCCACTCTTTCTCCTTTATATGGTCCTAAGAGCAAATGCATTTAGCGTTGATACATTTTTTTAATTCACAAGACGTCAGGAATTTATGATGTCTGCATACGGTCTTTTTTGCGCTTGCGACAGCCTCTTCCAGACAACCGGAATCTTTTGTTCCAATTCTATAGATCACCTCTATATGCGTCGACCCTGTATCTGATCCTTATCAAAATCCGGTTTGCCTGGAACTTTATCATACAAATGAGTTTTTTCAACCGGGAAAACGCAGCAGCCGGATCTGTCCGGGGTATTTTAACTGCCGGATATCTGTTGTCAGAAGGGGCATCCGGCGTTCGCCACAGGTTCGCGGTTTGTTTATTTTTCATTTGATCTCATGGTAAAGTCTTGTTACTATGCGCAAATTTTGTACGATTATATGTATATATGATAATCAAACCTGACCCAGCGTCAACCTTTCCAAAGGAGCCTTCTATGCTTTCTTTTATGCACAGATCCCTGATCCTGAAACTTTTGGTCGTTCTGACAATTATCCTGGCCGCCTCTTTTACCGGTCTTTCCTTTTTCATCCTGAAAAAGCAGCAGACCCTGCTGGGTGACATGAGCACCCGGGTGGGAAGTGCCCTGGCATCTGCCGGCGACCAGACCGATGCCTCCCTGGATAAAATGAAATCCCATGTGGATGAACTGCTTCATACCATGCAGACCGATACTTCAGGCACCATTGCCGACGGCACCCGGAAAGCCCTTGACACTGAAGAGGAAAACATCCGCAAGGCAATGGAATCCCTGCTCCTGAAAAATGCCGACGGCATCACGGCCATGCTCAACAGTGTGACCCCGTCCATCATTGCAAGAAAAGCGTTTGCCGAACTGATCAAATACAGCAAAGCCGCAGCCGCAACCAATGAAATCATCTATACCCTGTTTCTTGACAATGACGGCAGCCCGTTTCCGGGCCATCTCAACACCAAGGATCCCAAGGTAAAGGCTTACCTGGCCCAGGAAGAGGATATTGCACCCATCCAGAAAATTCTGAAATACTCCAGAACAGACAACACGGTCATGGTGTTCGAGTTCCCCATAGAATACTACGGCACCACCCTTGGAAAAACCGTGATCTGCATGAACCGGGATTCGGTAATCTCGGAAATCGAATCCCTGGCCCGGCGGTTCGAAGCCTTGAACGCAAACAACAGCAGGGAGATTCAGGCGGCGCTTGAAAAAGGGTCACAACAGGTGCTTTCGGAGATCAACAAAGATTTGCACCTGGTGAACCGTGCCACTGCCGATGCCACCCAAAACACCACCGCCCTGCTGGCCGGGGCCGCGGCCAGTGCCGGCAACAGCATCCGGATGGTCATCATTGTGGTGGGGCTGGCCTGTTCCGTCCTGACCCTGGTGCTCATCGGCTTTCTGCTCCACATCCTTGTGGTTCTTCCCATTAAAAACGTGTCCGACGGCCTCAAGGATACGGCCGAAGGGGAAGGCGACCTGACCAAACGGCTGGCTCTGGACCGGCAAGATGAAATCGGGGTGCTGGCAGGCTGGTTTGACACCTTTCTCGAACGGCTGGACAGGATTATCCTGGACATCAACACCAGCTCGGGTACGGTCCGCACCGCCGCCCGGACAATGCAGGACGATGCCTCCCGGATGAGCGACAGTGTATCCTCGCTTTCGGAACGGTCCACCACCGTGGCGGCGGCCACGGAAGAGATGAGCGTGAATATGGAGTCTGTGGCAGCGGCCAGTGAACAGGCCTCGATCAATGTCACCCAGGTTTCGGATGCAGCGGAACAGATGAAAACCACGCTTAACGAAGTGGCGGCCAATTGCGACCGGGCAAGGGACATCGCCGGAAACGCCAGCGCCGGTGCATCAAACGCCACCACCAAGGTAACCCGCCTGGGCCAGGCCGCCAACGAGGTCAGCAAGGTCACCCAGGTAATCACCGATATTGCCGAGCAAACCAACCTTCTGGCCCTGAACGCCACCATTGAGGCGGCAAGGGCCGGTGAATCCGGCAAGGGGTTTGCCGTGGTAGCCACGGAAATCAAGGGGCTGGCTTTGGAAACCGCCGGCGCCACCCAGGACATCCGGGCCAAAATCGACGGTATCCAGGCCTCTACCCAGGAAACGGTGAATGAAGTGGGCCGGATTTCGGAAGTCATCACAGAGGTCAACCAGATCGTGACCAGCATTGCGGCGGCGGTTGAAGAGCAGTCCGCAGCCGCATCCCATGTGGCGGAAAACATCAGCCAGGCCGCCACAGGCATTCAAGAGGTCAACCTGAATGTATCCCAGAGTTCCCAGGTGTCCACGGAAATTGCCGGGGATATTGCAGAGGTCAATACCGTGTCCGAGACCATGTCCCAGGGCAGTACAAAAATGGCGGCCCAAGCCGGGGAATTGTCCGCCCTGGCATCAACACTTGAAGAGATGATCAGCGTGTTCAAGATCTCGGGTAAGGACTGAAAAGCCCGGTATTACAGCAAGGGCAGGGAAATATCAAACCGGGTCCACTCCCCTTCCCGGGAGGAGACCCGTATATCCCCGCCATGGTCTTTGATGAATCCGTAACAGACTGACAGGCCCAGACCAACGCCCTGGACGCTTTCGGTTTTTGTGGTAAAAAACGAGTCAAACACCTTGGCGATATGCTCGGATTTGATCCCGGTACCCGTATCTTCCACGGTGATTTTCAGTGTGGATGAGGTGGCGGCCGTACTGATCTTGAGGTCTCCGCCGTCGGGCATGGCATACATGGCATTGGAAAAAAGGTTGATGAAAACCTGGCGCAACTGGTCCCTGGACGCCATGATTTTTGCCGGTGCCTCCATCAGATTGAGCACCAGCTTGATACTGTTTTCCCTGAACCGTTTTTCATAAAGCAGCAGCAGTTCATCCAGCACCGAATGAATATCCAGTTCCACGCGGATGTCCTGGTCCGGCTTTGAAAACGAGAGCATTTTCTTGAGCATATCCGCCAGGCGGAGGGTTTCCGACAGGGACATGTCCAGAAGTTTGCGCCGCTTGTTTGAGGGGGAAATTTCCGTTTTCATCAGCTCCAGGGTATTCATGATACCGAACAGGGGATTGTTCAGTTCATGGGCGATCTGGGAGGTCAGCCGGCCCATGGCGGCCAGCTTTTCGGACTGGAGCAGGTGCTGGCGGGCTTCGGACAATTCCCGCTCGGTCCTGAGCCGCTCGCTGAGATCCATGAAAGTACCCACCCATGCCACTTCCCCGCCCCGTTCGTCATAAATGATGCCCGCGGAAAGGTTGCCCTCCACAGGTGTGCCGTTCTCCCGGGTAAAGGTCAGGGAAAATGAGTTGAGGCGACCCTTGCCCCCGAATCCGGTATCGCGCATCATATCCATGACATTTTCGGTAACGGAATCCCCGAAAAAATCCCGGATATTCATCTGGCCCACCACGGCTTCGGCATCCGGCCCGAAAATGTCCCTGGCCCCTGAATTCCAGAGCTTGATCTCTCCGTCCATTTCCATGGACATGATGGCATTGGGCGAGCAGGCAATAATCCTGTCCAGAAAATCATGGGCTTCCCGAAGCTGGTTTTCACTCTGCTTGCGCTGGGTCTGGTCCACCACAATACCCTCATACCCCAGTACTTCCCCGCGCTCATCATACCGGACATTGGAGGTGAGCAGGATATGGAGGATATGTCCGTCCCTGCGCCGCCATCTGACCTCGTAATCCACCACATGGCCGGTCTTTTCCACATTGCGGCGGTACTGCCGCCGGTCCTCGGGACGCAGATAAACATCCGTTGCCAGGTCCAGGGCCAGGAACTCGTCCTTGTTCTGATACCCGAGCATTCTGAGCAGGGTCGGGTTCACATCCAGAAACCGCCCCTCTTTCGAAGAGATAAACACCCCGCAACCCGCATGTTTAAACAGGCGCTGGTAACTGGCCTTGGAGGATTTGAGCTTGGCTTTCTGGGCCACCACATCGGAAATATCCCGGTAGATGGACAGCTTGGACCGGGTGCCGTCACGGTTGCTCACGGGAAGTTCGGTCAGGGCAAAGGTCTTTCCCACGGTCGGGATAAAGACTTCGCTTTTGTGGGTTTCCTTTTTTGTAAAGATTTCGTCGTGATTGCACCAGGTACAGGGAGCGTCGGATCCGCTCAGGACCTTGTAGCATTTTTTCCCGACACCATCCCCGAAATAGGCCTTCATGAACTTGTTCATGTACTCGACCTCATACTCTTCATTAATGATATAGATCCCTTCTTCAAAGGCATCCAGGGCATCCAGAAGCTTTGGGGTGTGATCGGTCATGACAACCTCCTTACGCGGTGAAAATAAACGGGCAATTACGGATCTGTCTACCCTACCCCGCTCCCGGAAAGATTGTCAAGAAATAGACCGGCAGGTTGACCCATTGCGCCGGGTGCGGCATACGCCGGACATGTGGCCGCCGCTTGTTCTCCAAAATACAAACATTTACTACCTTTGTCGCTCTTGCCGGCAGTTCCGGGCGTGTCTCCACACCACCGCTTACTTCCCGATAATTTTCAATATTAGCGATTTATAATTTTTTTCACTGCCTTGTTGACAACACCCCTCTTCCTGTCCTACGATCAATCGCGATGGTGGAAATCTCATTTCAAACTGCACCAATACACCACCTCGGATTTTCCTGAATGAAAGATGCCAACGTGCCATTTCTTCTTCGGCACCAGACGCATTGAAACACTTCATTCTATTTGGCGGCCGCCAGGATCGAAAAGAGTCACGCCTCTTAAAACCAAACCGGTTTCGGAAGCGTATACAAAAATTCAACAACGTTCATGATCTGCTGTAAAGGTGAATATGCCAACGGACACCATAAAAATCAAACGGCTGAAGGCCATGTATCGTCTGCGCGCCAAGGTAGACGACATGTACACCTCCGGACTGGAGGCAATGAAAGACGGCAGGCCTGTTGCCTGGTCCATGGTGACATGGTGGCATGCAGACCCGGTCTTTAAAGCCATGGACCTGGAAGTTGTCTACCCGGAAAACTATGCGGCCATGGTGGCGGCCTCGGGAAAAGCGTCCCGATACCTGGATTTATGCGATGCAGACGGATTTCCCACCCATTTGTGCGGGTATTCAAGGATAAATCTCGGGTATGTATCGCGGATGGTTAATGGATGTGCAGGCGGCATCCCGCCCGAAGCACCAATGGGTGGGCTTCCCAAGCCGGTGATGATGCTGAGCCACTCCATGCTCTGCGATGCGCGGGTCAAGTGGTTCCAGTCCCTGGGCCGCTACATGGACACTCCTGTCTGGATGATGGAAACCGCACTGCCCGGGGTTGAGGAATGGAATGATCCAGATGTGCGCAAATGGTCCCTGAAACTGGTGATGGACGAGATAGAGCAGTTCATCGCCTACCTGGAACGGATGCTTGGCCGCAAGCTGAACCGGGACAGATACGATGAAATGCTAAGCGACATGATCACGCTCAGCCGCCTGGCCTATAAGACTTTTGAGCTGCGCAAGGCAACCCCCTGCCCCATGCATTCGCGCGATTTCTGGAGCGTGATGCCGCCCTACCTTTACATGAGCGGCGACCTCAAAGATTCCATTGATTGCTACCAGGCATTATACGATGAGGTGGAACAACGGGTTGCATCGCGTATCGGGGCGGTCGAGCCAGAGAAATACCGCCTGCTGTTTGCGGAACTGCCCCCCTGGCACAGCCTGGAGTTCTTTGACCGGCTGGCCGAAAGGGGATGGAATTTTGTCAAGGAATCATGGGCTTACAATCCTCCGCGTCCCCTGGAGGGCCTGGAAGACATCAGTGACCCGGTGGAGCGGCATGCCCGGTTCCACCTGCATGTGGCAACCGGTTATCACGCGGACGCACTGGCAGATGACGAGTACATGGGATATCTTGGATACCCCTATGTAAAATTCGCAAAAGACTATGCATGTGACGGTGCGTTTTTCCATGGATTGATGACCTGCCGCAGCGCATCCACCCACCATCCCTACACCCGGGAACTGCTCATGAGAAAACTCAAGATCCCGTCCTTTCAGGTGGAAGGGGATCTGGTGGACTTAAGGCTGTTCAACGCAGAAGAGGCCCTGAGGCGGGCGGAAGTTTTTGAAGAGTCCATGGACTACTATCGGGAATTAAGACAACAGGAACATTTCCCGGCTGACAATATGCAGCCGGCTTAACCAGCGAGGTATCCCAAGATGTTGGACACATTGCACGGCATGTCCCGGGTGAGCCAGGTCCTTGCCGACCGGTCCGCCAGAATCCGGGAGCTCAAAGCACAGGGAAAAAAGGCGGTAGGCTACTTCTGCAGTTATGTACCGGTTGAAATCCTGACGGCCATGGATCTGGTTCCCGTGAGAATACTGGGAGACATGGATGAACCGGTGACGGAAATGGACACGGTGCTGCCCACGTCGTTCTGCCCTTTCCTGCGCAACTGTATCAATACGGTGTTCAGGGGCAGGTATGACTTCCTGGACGGGGTGGTCGGGGCCCATTCCTGCGATGCCCAGGAAAAAAGCATCCATGTCTGGAAATCGAAAATCAAATATGAATTCTACCATTACCTGGACATGCCCGCCACCCTGCACCCATGGGGGGCGGACATGTATCGCAGCAGCCTTGAGAAATTCAAGTCGTCCTGCGAGGCCTGGACCGGAAAACCGCTGTCCGGGGAAGCCCTGGAAGCATCCATTCTGGCCCATAACCGTCACAGGTCACTTGTCAGGGAATTGTATGAACTGAAACGGTTTGACCCACCCCTGGTCAGCGGGTCGGATACGCTCCGTATACTCACGGCCATATCCGGCCTGCCGGTTGATGAGGGCAGTGCATTGCTGGAAGCGGTCATCCAGGAGGCCAGGGCCGGAAAAATACAGGCAGACACCCAGGACAAAAAACGGATTCTTGTTGTCGGAGCCTGCCTTGATGCCCTGCCCCTGATCCGGCTGATCGAGGATTTTGATGCCGATGTGGTCATGGACGACAACTGCATGGGGGCCCGGACCTATTTCCGGGATGTTTCCATCACCAAAGATCCCATGCAGGGGCTGGCGTCC
The DNA here is from genome assembly GCA_036881925.1 of Desulfobacter sp. Classification (GTDB taxonomy): domain Bacteria; phylum Desulfobacterota; class Desulfobacteria; order Desulfobacterales; family Desulfobacteraceae; genus Desulfobacter. Next base: position 29,977 of record JBAJNJ010000031.1, on the reverse strand, counting down.
CGGTATCTGGACCTGACCTGCGCCCGGACGTTCCGGGAAACGGTTGCCGGTGAATTCAGAAAAGACCATGCCGCCGACCTGGAAACGCGGTTCGCGCATCTTGGCAACTACATTGAAAAATGGCGGGTGGAGGGTGTTGTGATCCAGCTGGTCAGGTTCTGCGACCCATTTGGATACGAAGTCCCGGAGCTGAAAGATTACCTGAACAGCATTAACATCCCCAACCTCTACCTTGAAACAGAGTACACCACCGGCAGTCTTGCCCCACTTAAAACTCGGTTGCAGACCTTTCTGGAAACCCTGCTTTAATCCGTGAAAATGTACTTTGCAGGAATGGATATCGGCTCATCCATGACCAAAGTGGTCATCATCAATGACGCCCATGAAATACTGATCCGGAAGGCCACGCCCACGGGTGCCCGACACAGCCTTCTGGCGCGCAAGGTGTTTGATGATGCCCTGAGTATTATTAATTTGTCGCCGGATTCGATTTCATACGTCCTGGCCACAGGATACGGCAGGGTCAACGTTCCGTTTGCTCACAGGCACATGTCGGAAATCACCTGCCAGGCAGCAGGTGTGCACGCCCTGTTCCCCAAGGCAAAAACCATCATCGATATCGGCGGGCAGGATGCCAAAGGGGTTAAGCTGGGGGATGGACGGGTCATAGACTTTATTATGAACGATAAGTGTGCGGCAGGCACGGGAAGATTCCTGGAAGTCCTGTCCGACTCCCTTGATATTCCTCTTGCAGATTTCGGACATCTTTCCCTCCAGGCCAAAACTGCCGTAGAGATCAACAATTTCTGCACGGTATTTGCCAGGGATGAACTCACGGCCTGCATATCCCGGGGCAGACATATCCATGATATTATTGCCGGTGTCCACGACGCCATTACCATGCGGGTCGTGAATATGGTCAACCGGCTGAAAATCGAACCGGAAGTTGTTTTTACCGCCGGCCTGGCAACAAACACAGGAATGGTTCGCTCCATTGAAAACCACATTGGATTTCCCGTCTCCATTCCGGACCACCCGTTTACAACGGTTGCATTGGGGGCAGCCATTCTCGCCCGGAAAATCTGGCTGAAAGAAAAAGGCAAGGGTAACTCATGACCCGCCAGGCCGTAACCAATGTTATCGGTATCAATATATGACGGGTTCAGGAAGAACAGTGAACGGTTATATCGGCATTGACATCGGTTCCCAGAACAGCAAAGGCGTGGTAATCGCAGACCATTCCATCATTGCCCACTATACCTGTGCGTCCGGTGTGAATCATCGACAGACCGCTGAAAAAATCAGGGCAAAATTGCTGGACAAGACACCCCACATCCGCCATATCCGCACGGCAGCCACCGGGTGCGGTGCAAAGCGTGTTGCCTGGGCCGATGACCAGTGCTCAGACATCCAAAGCCTGGCCAGGGGAATATGTTTTTTTGACAACACCATCAGAACGGTTGTGGAGGTCGGCGACCGGTTCAGCCGGGTGGTCCGGCTCGGACAGGGCGGCATGGTCATTGATTTTTCAATGAACCACCGGTGCGCCACCGGCGCGGGTGTTTTTTTACAGGTCATTGCCAAAATCCTTCAATTGGATATTGGGGACATCGGACCGCTCTCCCTTAAATCCACAGCAGCAGTCAGGTTTGATACGGGGTGTGCGGTTTTCGGCGAGACTGAAGTCATCACAAGGATCTGTGAAGGCCATCGCATAGAGGACATCCTGGCCGGCGCGCATCACAGCCTGGCAGAAAAGATTGCCGCGATGGCCAAGGGAATCGGCCTGGAAAAAAAATGCGCCCTGGCCGGGGGCGGCGGCCTGAACACCGGCCTTGCAGCAGCAATCCGAAAAGCGCTTGGCATTGAGTTGGTCATTCCGCCCCGGCCGGATATTATCGGGGCGTTGGGTGCAGCAGTGATCGCCGGACAAAAGAGTGGCCACCAGGCCAAAAGATAAGCAAGCGGCCCTGCGGTGAATTCACGGGAGAATCCACTGCCCCGCAGGGCCAATTGATGCCGCCCTGCCGGTTTGCAGGTTAGGTTTATTCCGGGATGTTCAGCACAATTTTTCCGACAAATCCTTTTTTCATGAACATGTCCTGGGCAGCACGGATGTCTGAAAGCGCAAAGGTTTCCGCCACTGCCGGAGATATTTTTTCCGCTTCAATCAGGCGTACAAGGTTGGCAAACACCCCGGTCCCCAGGCGGGTGCATCCGAAAAAAGAAAGATCCTTGAGATAGACGGTTCTCATATCCAGTTCAGCCATGGGACCTGCCATGGCCCCGGCAATGGCATAGCGCCCCCCGGACTTAAGCGTGTCCAGGAATCTGGGCAATACAGGGCCGGCCACAAGATCAACAACCACATCCACAGCGTTTTCCCCCAGGATCGCCACGGGATCATCCCCACGGGACAGGGTTTGGGATGCCCCCAGGGACAGGACCCGGTCCGATTTTGACGGGCTGGTCACCGCCACCACCTCTGCCCCCCGGGCCGTTGCCAATTGCACGGCGGCAGACCCCACCCCGCCGGAAGCTCCGGTTACCACCACCCGTTCCCCTTTTGTCACCCCGGCCCGGGTCAACATGTTTTCCGCCGTGGAATACGAGCAGGGAAAAGAGGCCAGCTCCACATCGGAAAACCGGCTGCTGATTTCATGGGCGTGGCGTGACGCCACCCGGGTATACTGGGCAAAGCCGCCGTCGCATTCCGAGCCGAGAAACCCGGGCTGTTCAAAAATTTGCCCATCCATCTCCGCCAAACAGGGTTCAATCAGGACCCGCTCCCCGATACGCGCCGGGTCCACACCCGTTCCCACAGCTGCAATGTGTCCGCAGACATCAATGCCCTGAATCCTCGGAAAAACAATGGCCTGGCCCGCCCAGCTCGCGTCGGCGCCGTCTCCGTCCTTTTTGGAGTACCAGGCCAGCCGGGTGTTGATATCCGTATTGTTCACAGCAGCGGCCGCCACTTTTACCAATACATCCCCGGGTCCCGGAACCGGCACGGGAATATCTGTTGCATATACCAGTTTCTCAGGCCCGCCGTGTCCGGTAAGCCATACACCGCTCATGATTTTGGGCAGATCCGTCATGCTTCACTCCGTTCAGTCGTGTTAAATAATTTGGTAATCGTTATCTTTGCCGCGTCCACGGCCCGGGAACCGACAACCGGCCAGGCAGCGGATACCCCTTCATGGACCAGGAAAAGCGCCACTGCGATCTCGGGTATGCCGCCGCACCTCTCCATCAGCGCAATAGTCTCCTGCTTGTGCCGGGCCACCGCACTCCGGACCGTCCGGTCATCCGGATAAGCGGCCAGGGCATTTACCGACAGGCATCCGTTGGGAGCGAACCTGCGCATCCAGTCATCCAGCCGGTGAAGGATATGAAGTACTGCGGCCCGGCCCGGCTCAGGAAGATCCTGTTCCAGAAACCTCATATACCGTTCATGCCGGAAGTCCAGTGCACCCACCACCATATCCAGCTTGGAGGGGAAATACCGGTACAGGGTCCTCAGGCTGACCCCGGCATCTTTCTTTAATTCTGCCACACCGGGCCTTGCAAATCCCTTTTGGCTGAATGCTTTTTCCAGGCGGCCTTTAATTGTCTCTTCCGTGGTTGCCATGGCCCCATAAGTAGAGCGATCACTCTACTTTGTCAATATTTTTAATTCCATGCCCTCAAATTTAGCATGCTGCCTTGTAATATTGTATTCCTTGTCTATAATGTAATGGGCGCCGGCAACGGTGCCATGGACAAACCAGGACCAGACAACACCATAACCCGGAGCAGCATACGCAATGACAACAGCCGTCCATCATTTTCCAGCCCAGGTATATTACGAGGACACCGACCATTCCGGCGTGGTATACCATGCCAATTACCTGAAATATTTCGAACGGGCCCGGGAGGATATTATCGGTGTGGACACCCTGGCCCAAATGTGGCATGACGACCAGGTCGGATTTGCCGTGTACAAGGCCAATATCGGGTATCATGACGGCGCTGTTTTCGGTGATCTTCTGGACATTCGCACCACCTGGGAAAAGCAGGGTCCCTACCGGGTGGTATTCATTCATGAAGCCTGGCGGCCCGGTAAAGACAAGCCTGCGGTCACCTGTACCCTGGAACTGGTATGCCTGGGTCCCGGTAAGAAATTGATTCCCATTCCGGAGTTGCCGTTTTTGGGGTAATCCACGATTTTTTCGCAGGCATCAGTAAAGTGCATTCAAACAAGGGACTTACAAAACAAACGCTGCCCGCCGTAAACACAGCGTAATTGCCGCCGACCCGGGGTCAGGCGGACAATACTAACGATTACTTGTAAAAAAAGGAAGTTAGCCCAGGCAATTTCTTTTTTTTTCTGTTGACAAAAGCCTCAATTTTCGATTAAAAAAATTCCTACAAAATTAGTAGGAAATTATCCGTATAATTCTGGATAAGTGGAAAATAAACATCCATAAACGCCAACCATGGGGATCGGGTTATGTTAAAACAGAGATCTTTGAGGCTGCTGTTGGGAACAGCAGCAGTTCTATTTTTATTTCCTTTTATTGTGTTTGCCAGTGTGAAAATGATGGGAGACCCGGTTGAAAAGAGGCCGGACATCATCACCATCGACATTCCCTCCTCTCCGGATCACAAGGATATGCCGCCGGTGCAGTTCAAACATGACCTGCACACCCGGGCCGTGGATGGGGAGTGCATCAAGTGCCATGATTACAAGGATGCAGAACCTGTTTTCAAATACAAGCGGATCGAAGATGTCCAGGGGATGGATTATATGGACCTCTACCATGACAATTGCGTGGCCTGCCATGTAGAGATGAAAAACGCCTCCCAAGCCACCGGCCCCATGGAAGCGGAATGCCGGATCTGCCACAATGCAGCACCCGGGGCGGAATCCAACCGGGCGGAAATGGTGTTTGACCGTTCCCTCCATTATACCCACGAGACGGCGAAAACCATTAAATCGGAAATTGACGCCGAGCCCACCAACTGCAATGCCTGCCATCACAGTGCCAATATGAAGGCCAAAACCGTCTATTATGAAAAAGGCGAAGAGTCTGCCTGCATTTATTGCCATACCCCGGAAACCGAAGAAGGCCTCAGGTCTGAAAAACAAGCGGCCCATGATTCCTGTGTGGCCTGCCACCAGACAATGGCGGAAAAAAATATGGATGCCGGCCCGGTTGAATGTGCCGGATGCCATGCCGCTGAAAATCAGGCAAAGATAAAAACACACACGGATATGCCCAGGCTTGACCGGAACCAGCCGGACCAGGTGCTGATGACCGGCTGGGACAGCCTTGGCAGCGATCCTGAAAAAAACCTGAAAACAATGCAGGGGTATATGGATGCGGTTCCCTTCAACCACAAGGCCCATGAAGAAAAAGAAACGAGTTGCAGGGTCTGCCATCATAAAGACCTGAACAAATGCTCCTCCTGCCATACGGACAAGGGCGAAGAAAAAGGCGGATACATCAAGCTGAGCCGAGCCATGCACGCGGACAACGAAACCCGGAGCTGCATCGGCTGCCACAATGAAAAAAAGACGGCCAAGGAGTGTGCGGGCTGCCACTTCCAGATTCCCAAAACCCCGCCCAAGGAAAAAGACTGCGCCACATGCCATGCCATGGATGTGAAAACCATGCCCGCCCATGTGCTCAACGATACCGACACCACCGCCGGCCTGGCCAAAACCGCCATTGACAGCAGGCGCTACGACAAAGTGGATTTGAATGACATTCCTGAAACTGTTGTGATCAACGCCATTGCAGACGAGTACATGCCGTCCAATTTCCCCCACCGCATGGTGGTGGAAGCCATCTTCAAACAGGTGGAAAACAACACCCTGGCCCAGGCCTTCCATAAAAACGACCTGACCCTATGCACGGGGTGCCACCACAACAGCCCGGCCACAATGACACCGCCCAAGTGCGCATCCTGCCATGATGCGAAACCGGACCTGGCAACGGGCAAGCCGGGGCTGAAAGGGGCGTACCACGGCCAGTGCATCACCTGCCACCAGAAAATGGAGGTCAAGAGCGTACCGGCCACGGACTGTATCAAATGCCACGAGAAAAAATAAAAAAATTGCATATATAGAATAAAGGTGGATTTATGGCTATTTCCCGAAGAACGTTTCTTGGCTGCCTCACCGCAGCATTAGGAACCACAACAGGTGTGAGCACGATTGCCCGTGCCGCATCCAACAAACAATTTACCGGCTATCCGGACAGTTTCGGGGTCCTGCACGACAGCACAAAGTGCATCGGGTGCCGGAAATGTGAGGAGTCCTGCAACCAGATCAATGAACTGGGCAAGCCGGACAAGCCCTTTGACGACCTTACGGTCCTGGAAGAGCGCCGGAGAACCGACGAAGCCGTGTATACGGTGGTCAACAAATTCGGCAATACCTTTGCCAAGACCCAGTGCAACCACTGCCAGGAACCGGCCTGTGCCTCAGCCTGCTTTGTAAAGGCCTTTAAAAAAGACAAAACAGGGGCTGTCATTTATGACGAGTCCCTTTGCGTGGGATGCCGCTATTGTATGGTGGCCTGTCCCTTTAACGTCCCCGCATACACCTATAACGACCCGCTCACCCCCAAAGTGACCAAGTGCACCTTGTGCCACCCCAGGATCATTGAAGGGAAACTGCCCGGATGTGTGGAAGTATGTCCTAAGGAAGCCCTGGTGTTCGGCAAACGGACCGACCTGGTCAAGCTGGCCTGGAAGCGGCTCAGCGAGAATTCCGACCGGTATATTCAGCATGTATACGGAGAACATGAAATGGGCGGTACGTCCTGGCTCTACATCTCCGGCCTGCCCTTTGAACAGATCGGCATGCGGGAAGACCTTGGCACGGCATCTGCCCCGGAACTGACCTCGGGCGCCCTGGCCGCCGTTCCCATTGTTGTGGGCCTCTGGCCGGTTCTTCTCACCGGCGTTTATGCCATTGCCAAACGGAAAGATAAAATCGCCAGGCAGGAGCGGGAAGCTGCGGTGCAGGAAGCCATTGGCCAGGCCACGGATGAGATGAACAAGCAACTGGCCCAGCTCAAGGACAAGATGACCAAGGAACAGCAGACCGCCGTTGCCAATGAAGTCAAAAAGGCACTTGAAGAGGCAGCCAAAAAAGCCGAGGAAGAGGCCCAGGCCGCCAGGGAAGCAGCCGAGGCAGACGCCGGCGTCGATGAATCTGGGGATGCGGATGCTCCCGAAGCCGGGAAAGAGGAGGAATAATGGATCAGGTAAAATCAAAAGAACCGTATAACTGGTTTACGCCGTTCAACATCATCACGGCCGTTGTCCTGGCAGTTGGCCTGGTCCTCACCGTCATGCGGTTTACCCAGGGTATCGGCGCAGTCACCAACCTGGACAACAACAATCCCTGGGGACTCTGGATCGGGTTTGACCTGCTCTGTGGGGTTGCCCTGGCCGCCGGCGGGTTCACCACCTCTGCCGCCTGTTACATTTTTGGCCTCAAACGGTTCCACTCCGCAGTCAGGCCGGCCATCCTCACCGCCTTCCTGGGCTATGCCCTGGTGGTGTTCGCCCTTCATTACGACGTGGGCCGCCCCTGGAAACTGCCCTACCCCATATTTGTATCCCAGGGCACCTCTTCCCTGCTCTTTGAAGTGGGTTTGTGCGTGTTCCTTTACCTGACGGTGCTTTTCATCGAATGGACCCCGGCCGCCTTTGAATGGCTCGGGTTTAAAAAGCTCCGCACGGTGGTTGTCAGGCTGACCCTGCTGCTCACCATTTTCGGCGTGGTATTGTCCACCCTGCACCAGAGTTCCCTGGGCGCACTGTTCATGATTGCACCGTCAAAGCTCCACCCCTTGTGGTACTCGGGTTATCTCCACGTATACTTTTTTATCTCCGCCATGTTTGCAGGACTTTCCATGGTCATCTTCGAAGGCACGCTGGCCCACCGCTGGCTCCACCATAAAATGGACGACACCCATCTGGCCGAAGCAAACGGCGTGGTCCTGGGTTTCGGCAAGGCGGCTTCGTTTATCATGATGGGGTATGTGGGCATCAAGGTCATCGGCCTGGCCGTGGACAACAACTGGCATTATCTGTCCACCGGCTGGGGGGCGTGGTATCTCGTGGAACTGATCGGTTTTGTTCTTCTGCCTGCCATCCTTTATTCCGTAGGTGCCAGGGAAAAGAACCTGACCTTTATCCGGATTGCAGCGGTCTGGACGGTCCTGGGCATTGTGCTGAACCGGTTCAATATCTCCATGGTGGCCTTTAACTACCACCTGCCTGCGGCAGACCGCTACTTCCCCAGTCTTCCGGAGATCGGCACCACCATTTTCATCGTGTTTGTCGGCATTACGGCATACCGGGTGATTACGGCCAAAATGCCCATACTTTACGAACATCCCGATTATAAAGAAGAGCATTAATTTAAGGAGACTGACGATGGATTTTTTTACACTCCATGACTTTATGACATACTCCAAGGGGATCACTTACCTCATCATGGGCGCGATCCTGGTTTTCATGCCGGTGTACTGGCTTTACCTCACGGACCGGGACGATTGATTCACCCCGCGGAACCGCAACAGAACTATTTAAGAATATGGAGGCAATAATGCACGAATTCTTGACAGGACCCCTGTTCTACATCTCCCTGGGGGTCTGTATAATCGGAATGATCGTTCGGTTTTACAAATACTTTACCGGCCTGTCCTGGCAGCTTGACAGGGTGGCTTACAAGGAATACCCGGCCATGGGTCTGAAAGGGGCGTTCCGTTCCATTTACAAATGGCTGATACCTTACGGCACTTACGGGTGGAGACAGCAGCCCGTGATGACCGCCGCTTTTTTCGCATTTCACATCGGCGCGGTATGCATCCCCCTGTTCCTGGTCGGCCATAATGTCTTCCTTGAAGACAAACTGGGATTTTCCTTTCCCACCATCAGCAACGCACTGGCGGACATTATCAGCTGGCTGGCCATTGTCGGCCTTTTGATACTTGCACTCCGGCGGCTTGTACTCCCCGAGGTCCGGATCCTCACCGACAGGAAAGACTGGGGCGTGCTGCTGCTTTCCCTTGCACCGTTTGTCACCGGGCTGCTTGCCCGGTACCAGGTGGGTGACTACTCACTCTGGATCAACCTGCACATCTTGTCCGGCGAGTTGATTCTGCTGGCCATCCCTTTTACAAAACTCTCCCATGTCTTCCTGTTCTTTGCCTCACGCGCACAGCTCGGAATGGACTTTGGTATAAAACGCGGCGGCCTCAAAGGAACGCCAATGGCCTGGTAAACTGACGCAAACCAGCTTTAAGGAGAACATATCCATGCCGGAAGGAAAATACTGTAATAAAACCCCCATCGAAACTGCCCAGGGAATCACCGATCTGCTGGCAGACAAGAGCGGTGCAAAATACTACGAAGAGATGAAAAGCCTGGAGGTGGATTCGGATCTTCTCTGGAAAACCATACAGAACACCTGCAAGTCCCGTATCCGGACCTGGCTTGAGATCTGTGCCCATTGCGGCATGTGTGCTGACTCCTGCTTCCTGTACCTGGCCAATGACCGGGTGCCGGAACAGGTACCGGCTTACAAGATCCAGTCAACCCTGGGTGAAATCATCAAGAAAAAAGGCAAGGTGTCCAACAAATTCATGCGCCATGCCATGAAAGTGGCCTGGGCCCAGTGCACCTGCTGTAACCGTTGCGGCACATACTGCCCCCACGGCATTGACACGGGCATCATGTTCGGCTACCTGCGCGGCCTGCTCTACCAGCAGGGATTTGTTCCCTGGGAAATGAAAATCGGTGCGGGCATGCACCGGGTTTACAAAGCCCAGATGGACATTTCCAGCGAAGATTACGTGGATACCTTTGAATGGATGGTGGAAGAGTACGAAGACGACTACCCCGGCCTCACCGTTCCCGTGGACGTGGAAGACGCCGACATCATGTACACGGTCAATGCCCGGGAAGCCAAGCATTATCCCGAGGACCTTGCCGAGGCAGCCATTCTTTTCCACATTGCCGGTGAAAACTGGACCATCCCGTCCAAAGGCTGGGAGCAGACCAGCCTTGCCATGTTCGCCGGGGACTGGGCTGCCTGCAAAATGCAGGTGGAATCCGTGTATGACGCCATGGAGCGTCTGCGCCCCAAACGGATGATCGGGACGGAGTGCGGCCATGCCCACAGGGCATCGGTTGTTGAAGGGCCATACTGGGCCGGGCGCAAAAGCGGCAGGCCCCCGGTGGAATCCATCCATTATATTGAGTGGCTGGCCGAGGCCCTGCGTACCGGCAAGCTGAAAATTGATCCGTCCAAACGCATCAAGGAACCGGTCACCCTCCAGGATTCATGCAACTATGTCCGGAACCACGGCCTGAGGGACACGGCCAGGGAAATCCTTTCCTATATTGTCGAGCCCGGCTACTTCATTGATATGGACCCCAGCCGCCAGCACAATTTCTGCTGCGGCGGCGGGGGCGGCTTCAACGGGATCGGGTACTTCAGAAAAGAGCGGAATGTCGGACTCAAGATCAAGCGGGACCAGATTATCGCCACCGGCGCCAAACTGGTGATCGCCCCCTGCCATAACTGCTGGGATGCCATCCGGGATCTTGAAGAAGAATTTGAGATCGGTATCCGGTGGTCCTTTCTTAAACCCCTGATCATCAAAATGCTGGATATTCCGGATCATCTAAAACCGGAGGATGAGGACGAATAATCCGGCCATACGATTTATACGATTGTCGTACATTTGCCCGGCCCGGCCGTTCACCCGGCCTGTGCCGGGCAAAATGAACCTGTATACCATAGGCGTGTGATTACAATGAGGCTCACCACCAAAAGCCGTTACGGCACAAGACTTATTCTTGACCTCGGGGTTTACGGGGCTGAAAAGCCCGTCCCCCTGGGTGATGTTTCAAAACGGCAGAACATTTCCTTAAAATATCTTGAACAGCTCACGGTAAAACTCAAAAAAGCAGGATTAATCAAAAGCCTCAGGGGAGCGTCCGGCGGCCATATGCTGGCCAAGCCCGCCGATCAGATCACCATCGGCCAGATCGTCCGCACTTTGGAAGGCAAGGCCCAGATCACGGATTGCGCCGATGACCAGAGACAATCCTGCGGGGTTTGCAACAAGGCCGGGGACTGCCTGTCCAGGTGGGTCTGGGTGGAAGCGTCCAATGCCATGTTCGAGTGTCTGGACAGCATCACGGTGAGCCGTCTCCTGGCCATGGCCGATGCCTCTCCCGAACCCAACTGCAGGGAGGCACACAACACCGGCGGGGCAAATCCAAAAGACTGAAGCCCCAAAATTTTTCCGGGTATGCCCGGTGCATCCGTATGATAACAAATAGTGAACTGGTACAGGATCTGTCTTCTCAGATCAGGCGGCAGGTGGTCATTCGGTGATTCTTTCGATGATGGACAATCCCACGATCGTATGATCGGGGTGCTGGCCTTCGGCAGGTGTTGACATGTGGCGGATTTCCGCCTTGAGAACATCCGGATTCAGGGTTGCCGGTCCTTTGTGGAGTTTTACGATAATTTCCTGGCCCACGTCCAGGTGGCGAAAAATATCAGAACTCTTCTGGACCAGGATTCCCAGTCCCGAGGGAGACCAGTCCCTGAGGCTGAAATGGTACACCATGGAATCCTTGGAGGGTTTGAATTCCACACTGGCACCCTTTGCCGCAGCTTCCCTGACTTCCGCCCGCAATTCCCTGCTCCGGGATGTGTCGTCTTTTTTCATCGTCTGCCTTCTTTCCTAAGTAAAACAATTGCTTTATAGGTATTCTATGAAACATTTTTTCTGATAAATCAACTATTTGTTTTCCCAATGTCCTCTCAGGCACCATTTTCAGGGGCTTTTCCCGCAAAAAAACCAAATTCAGGTTGTGAAACATCGTCTGAATTCATCATCCGGCAACCGATATTCCCGCCGGTATTTTCAATCCAAATAGAACCCCGGCAGATGATCGGATTTTTCTATACAAATCATTGACAGCTCTATATGCACTTTAATATACTGCCCTATCACAATTCCAAGTCCGCGATGAATGTACTTTCCCGCGGAATAACGTACCAAGGTGTAAGCCTTTTAACAGCATCAAGGAGGTGCCCGTGAAAGACGAACAAGTGTTGCCTGAACCGCAACAGAAAACATCAGGAGTGAGCAGGCGAAGCTTTCTGAAGACCGTGACCGGCGCTGCTGCCGGAATCGGTATTTCGCAGATGGTGAACCCGGAGCTCATCCAGGCCCTGGAAAAGGGGCTGGAACGACATCCGGTCGTATGGATCCAGGGACAGGGATGTACCGGCTGCTCTGTCAGCATACTCAACAGTGTGGACCCGTCCATTGCCGATGTCCTTTTAAAGGTAATCAGCCTGCAATACCATCCCACGGTAATGGCCAGTGAAGGCGGAACCGCCATGGAAAACCTGTTTGCCATTGCCAAGGAATACCAGGGCCGCTTTTCTATTGTTGTCGAAGGCTCCATTCCCACGGCGGAAAACGGAAAATACTGTATCGTCGGTGAATACCACCACAAAGAGTACTCCATGGTCGATCTTGTCAAGGAAATTGGCCCCATGGCCGGATCTGTCCTCGCAGTGGGCACCTGTTCCGCATACGGCGGCATTCCCGCTGCCGAAGGCAATGTCACGGGCGCGACATCGGTAATGGATTTCTTTGAAGCCGAAGGCATCAAGACACCGGTCGTCAATATTCCGGGCTGTCCGCCCCATCCCGACTGGATCGTTCTTTCCATTGTTCACCTGCTGGAAAAAGGCATTCCCGAACTGGATGACGACGGACGTCCCACCCTTTTCTTTGGTGAAAATATCCATGACAACTGCCCCAGGCTCGAACTCTACGACGAAGGCGAAATTTCGGAAACCCTGTCGGATCCCAAAGGCTGCCGTATTGACGTCGGATGTAAAGGACCGGATACATATGCCGACTGTTTCAAAAGAAAATGGAACGGCGGCCTGAACTGGTGTGTGGACAACTCAGTCTGTATCGGCTGCGTTGAACCGGGATTCCCGGATGGCTCATCACCCTTCTATGAACCCGCTTAATATCCGAAATTACCACACCCAAGGAGGTTTTAATTATGGCAGGCTGTAAACCACAGGCCGAACCGGCCGGCAGCACCAAAAAAGTAAAGATCCATATCGATCCGGTGACCCGGATCGAAGGGCATCTGAAAGCAGAAGTAGAAGTTAAAGGCGGGGTTGTTGTTGACGCCCACCTTTCAGGCGGTATGTACCGCGGATTCGAACAGATTCTCAGGGGGCGGGACCCCAGGGATGCGGTACAGATCGTACAGCGGATCTGCGGCGTATGCCCCACGGCCCACGCCACTGCGGCCGCCCTGGCCCTTGACGATGCATTTGGCGTTGAACTGACGGATAACGGACGGATTGCCCGGAACCTGATCCTGGGCGCCAACTATCTCCAGTCTCATATCCTGCATTTCTACCACCTGGCAGCCCTTGACTATGTCAACGGCCCGGATACGGCACCCTTTATCCCCAGGTATAAAAACAATGATGTCAGGGTACCCAAAGACATCAACGATGTGGCTGTAGGCCAGTATCTTGAAGCCCTTGAAATCCGGAAGATCTGTCACGAGATGGTTGCCCTTCTCGGCGGCAAGATGCCCCACGTTCAGGGCATTGTCGTGGGCGGTTCCACCGAGATTCCCACCCGTGAAGCTCTGGATGCCTATGCCAAGCGGTTCAAACAGGTCAAGGAGTTCATCCTCAACAAGTATATTCCCATTGTTTACCTGCTGGCCGACCCGTACGGCGATCTGCTGAAAACAGGTATCGGGCATAAAAACCTGGTTTCCTGGGGCGCATTCCCCATGGACAGCAAGGGCACCAACCTGCTGAAAGCCGGTGTTTACACCGATGGCAAAGACTATGACGTGGAACCTGACATGATCAAGGAATATGTGAAGTACTCCTGGTTCGAAGATTCCACCACAGGCCTGAATCCCACCCGCGGCGAAACCAAGCCCAACCCGAACAAGGCGGATGCTTACTCGTTCATCAAAGCCCCCAGATATAACGGCAAACCCCATGAAGGCGGCCCCCTGGCAAGAATGTGGGCCACCAACCCGGAACTGTCCAAAACCGGACAGGACAAACTCGGGGTCAAAAAAGTCCGTGACATCGGGGATGCCTGCTTCTCCATCCTCGGCCGCCATGTGGCAAGGGCCGAAGAAACCGCACTGGTTGCCATGGCCATTGAGCAATGGCTGTCCGAAGCCAAGCCAGGCAAAGAGACCTTTGTTCCGGCGGACATTCCTGTCAGGGCGGAAGGCCTCGGCATGACCGAAGCTCCCCGCGGCGCCCTGCTCCACTATGTGGATATCAAGGATTCCGTCATCTCCAATTACCAGGTCACATCCGCCACCATCTGGAACGCCAACCCCAGGGATGATATGGGCCAGAGAGGCCCCATTGAAGAAGCCCTTGTAGGCGTACCGGTCCCGGATGTCGACAGTCCTGTAAATGTCGGGCGCCTGATACGCGCCTACGACCCCTGACTGGGCTGCGCCGTCCACGTGCTGGACGCAGACACTGGTAAAGAAGTTAAAGTGGAAGTTCCCCTTTAATTTGATACCTTTTACATGAAGTTTATGGGGAGGCGGCCGTCCGGTTGCCTCCTCATTGCTTTTTTAAGCAGATACGGACAAGACAGGTAAAACGGAAAAACCAAATGAAAGAACTGCTGGTACTGGGAGTGGGCAACACTCTGCTCATGGACGAAGGCATCGGGGTCCATGCCATTTACGAACTCTGGAAGGAAAAAAAGGACTGGGACGAATCCCGGGTCGATTTTGTAGATGGCGGCACCTTTACCCAGGATATTTTCTACCTGTTTGAAGAATATGAAAAGATCCTGGTGCTGGACATTGTCAGGGCCGGCCATGCACCCGGCACCATTTACACCCTGGAAGAAGACCAGTTGCGCAAGGATGAAAAGCAGATGCTCTCCCTCCATGACATTGATCTTCTGGACTCTTTGGGCATGTCGGAAATGCGGGGCCACCGCCCCTATCTCAGGGTGGTGGGTATTGAGCCTGAAAAGATCGACTGGGGCATGGAACTGACCCCCTGTCTGGCAGAGGCATTCCCCGGCTTCCTCCAGATCATCCGCAAGCATATCCGGGAACTTCTGGCATAGCAGGTAATGAGTCCGGCAGGTGCGATCCCGCCGGCCAGCGTCTCCCAAACCGCAGTTTCCAGGCTCAGCAGATCCTGGGCAATTGCTCTCCTGCCAGCATATCCACCACCCGGGTCCCCCCGATCAGGGTTTCAAGTATCACCCGCCCGGGTTCCCGGTCGGTGACCTCACCCACGATCACGGCCTCTTTCCCGAATTCATCCCCGCGAATCGTTGCAAGCACTTTGTCTGCATCGCTTTCCGGAACAATGGCAATCAGCTTGCCCTCGTTGGCAATGTACAGGGGATCAAACCCCAGCAGTTCACAGGTGCCCTGGACCGGGCCGCGAACCGGCAATTTTTCTTCATACAGGCGGATCCCCACGCCCGACTGGGCTGCAATTTCGTTGAGGGTGGTCCCAAGCCCCCCACGGGTGGGGTCCCTGAGCACATGCACCCGGCATCCGCTGTCCAGTATGGCCTTGACCATGTGATTCAGGGGGGCGGAATCGGTTTTCACGTCGGAATCGAACTTCAGCCCTTCCCGTTCGCTGAGCACGGTGATGCCGTGGTCGGCAATGGTGCCCGATACAATGATCTGGTCTCCTGCCACGGCCTTGTCGCCGGACACATCCACCCCGTCGGGAATCACGCCCACGCCGGAGGTGTTGATAAAAATCTTGTCCGCCTTGCCCCGGGGCACCACCTTGGTATCGCCGGTCACGATCCGGACCCCGGCTTTTTTGGCGGCCCCGGCCATGGTTTCCAGGATGGTTTTCAGGTCTCTGACCGGCAATCCCTCCTCAATGATCAGCCCCACGGAAATATACAGGGGCACGGCGCCGCACATGGAAATATCATTGACCGTTCCGTTGACCGCCAGATCGCCGATGTTCCCTCCCGGGAAAAAAATGGGGTCCACCACATAGGAGTCAGTAGAAAAGGCCAAACGCCCTTTTGGCACGTCCAGAACGGCACCGTCATCCTGCCGCGCCAGTTCGGGCGAATCAAAAAGCGGTAAAATCAAATCGGAAAACATGGCGTGGGACACCTTGCCCCCGGAGCCATGGTCAAGTAAAATCGTATCGTTGTCTGCCATTTTATCTGTCCTTAGATTATGTCGCGCCCGTCTTGTACCGGCGTTTCTAACTGTACTTATAATATGCGGCGCAGGCCCCTTCGCTGGAAACCATGCAAGGCCCCACCGGGCTCATGGGAGAGCAGGCGGTTTTATAAAGTTTGCATGCCTCGGGGGTTTTCAGGCCCATGAGTATTTCGCCGCAGGCGCATCCTTTTGGTTCGGGCACATCAGGCATGTCCATATCAAATTTTTGGGCCGCATCAAAGGCCTGGAATTCTTCTTTGAGACACATGCCGCTGTCAGGGATATCCCCGATTCCCCGCCAGGTGGCACTGCAAATTTCAAAGACCTGGCTCATGACCGCCTTGGCCTTAAGGTTCCCGGTGTCGGACACGGCCCTGGGATAGGCATTGACCAGTTCGGGGATACCGGTTTCGTTCTGCTCGACAAGAAGAAGTACGGCTTTTAAAATATCCACCGGCTCAAACCCGGCAATCACCGAAGGGATGTCATAAGTCTCAAAAGTTTTCCTGTAGGCATCCGTACCCGTGATCACCGAGACATGGCCGGGCAAAATGAATCCGTCGATGTCCACCCCGTCCGCCTCCATCAGGGCGGCAAGGGCCGGGGGGGTGAGTTTATTGGCCGCATAGATGCTGAAATTCCCGAGTTGTTCGCCTGCCGCCGTCAGAACGGAAGCGGCAATGGTGGGAATGGTGGTTTCAAATCCAACCGCGCAGAACACGACCTCCCTGTCCGGGTTTTCCCTGGCAACGGCCATGGCGTCAAAAATAGAATAAACAATTCTCACGTCCGCACCGGCGGCCTTTTCCCTGGCAAGGGTGCTGCCGGATCCCGGCACTTTCATCAGGTCCCCGAAGGTGGTGACGATCACATCCTTGTTCCGGGCAAACGCCACATAAGCATCAATGTCTTTTTGGGCGGTGACGCAGACCGGGCATCCCGGACCGGACAACAGGGTAATGCCCGGGGGAAGCACACTGCGTACACCGTGACGGAAAATCGCCATGGTATGGGTACCGCAGACTTCCATGAGCCGCAGTTCCCGCGTGTTTGTTTCCCGGATTTTCTTTACCAGTTCCCTTGCCAGTTCCGGGTCGCGGAACTCTTCAACATATTTTAAACTCATTGGGTATGCTCTCTTTCTATTTTAAATCTGGGCTATCGGCCGTTGGCATTTGTGCGGCTGCCGCCATGACCTGCCCCAGGGCGATGCCACCGTCCCCGCAGGGTACCCGGGTGTGGGCGTACACCGAGAAGCCCCTTGATTCAAGGCCATCCATGGCGCCTGACAAAATCCGGTCATTGTTGAATACCCCGCCGGACAATACCACCCGGTCAATGCCGGTTTCCTGCCGGACCAAATCCGCCGCATCGGTGAACATATCCACCATGGTCTGATGGAAGCGGGCGCTGATCACATCAACCGAAACCTTTTCCCGGATATCGCCAACCATGGCCCTGATTCCGGGCCCCAGGTCCAGCACACGGTACCCGTCTTTGCCGGTCTTCATCTTACAGGGCAAAATCTCAAAAGGATAGGCCTCCGGGTCAACCACCCGGGCGGCCAGGGCTTCAAGCGCCATGGCAGCCTGGCTTTCATGGGAAATCTCATGGCAGACACAGAGCAGGGAGGATATTGCATCAAACATCCGGCCGGCACTTGAGGTCAGCGGGGTGTTGACCTGTTTTTCCATCATCTGCACCAGGAAATCGAGTTTTTTGCCGTCCATGGCCCGGACATAGGGAATGTCCAGATCTTTAAATTCCCGGCCAAACACCTGGTATAAAAGGGCCGCCGCCATGCGCCAGGGTTCTCTGACGGCGGCATCGCCTCCGGGCATGGGCAGGTATGCCAGGCGGGCCTTGCGCCGGAATCCCAGGCCGGTGCAGGTCAGGAGTTCTCCCCCCCAGATATGGCCGTCCGTTCCCAGACCTGTTCCGTCCAGGGTCAGGGCCATCACCTCTCCTTCAAGGCTGTGCTCGGCCATGCAGGACAGGGCATGGGCGTGATGGTGCTGCACCGGAACCAGGGGAAGTCCCCTGCGGTCGCCGACTGCCTTTGCATACACGGTGCTGTAGTAACCGGGGTGAAGGTCATGGGCAATGACTGTGGGGGCAATATCCATGATCTTCTCCATATGGGCAACGGTCCGGTCGTAAAAGCCATGGACCTTTGGATGCTCCAGGTCCCCGATATGCGGGCTTAAAAACGCATTTTTATCCCGGGTCAGACAGACCGTGCTTTTCAGCCCGGCCCCGCATCCCAGGATATTGGGCAACGCATCTCCCCAGGGCGGTAAAAGGTCCACCGGCAAAGGGGCATATCCCCGGGAGCGGCGGATAAAGCGCGTGCCGCCTTTCTGGACCCGGGCAATGGAATCATCCGCCCCAAAATAAATATCCCGGTCATGGCAGAGAAAATAGTCTGCGATATGGGAAAATGCATCCAGGGCATCTGTATTGTCAATGGAAAGGGGTTCACCGGACCGGTTTCCTGAAGTCATGACCAGAATGTCCGGGCCTTTGGCCAGGACCAGGTAGTGCAGGGGCGTATAGGGCAGCATCACGCCCAGGCAGGTGTTGCGGGGCGCCAGGGACGGGGCAAGCCCGGTGTCGTCCTTGACCAAGGCCCTCTTTTTTTCAAGCAGGACAATGGGACGGTGAAAAGATGTCAGAAGCCTGCGTTCCTTGTCACCCATCCGGACATGGCCGGACAGGACGGATTCGGATGCGGCCATGAGTGCAAACGGTTTGTCCGGCCTTTTCTTTCGCTCCCGCAGCAGTTGAACCGCAGTTTCGTTCCGGGCGTCAACCGCCAGGTGAAATCCGCCCAGCCCCTTGATGGCCAGAATCTTTCCGTTTTCCAGCAGGGTGGCGGCAAGCGACAGGGCATGGCCGGGGTCCTTGTCCACCCGGGTGCCGGTCCGGTCATAGAGACAGACCCGGGGCCCGCAAACAGGACAGGCATTGGGCTGGGCATGAAACCTGCGGTCCAGGGGATCGTCATACTCGGCCTGGCATTCCGGACACATGGCAAATGGCGCCATGGAGGTTTTGGGCCGGTCATAGGGAATGTCTCGGATAATGGTGTATCTGGGGCCGCAGTTGGTGCAGTTGATAAACGGATACTCAAACCGCCGGTTGCCGGGATCCAGCATTTCGGAAAGGCAGTCCCCGCAGATGCTCACATCCGGGGAAATCAGGGTGGACCGGCCCTGGCCGCCGGAACTTTCCACAATTTTAAACGCCGCATATCCCCGGGCATCTGCAGACGCGGACACCACAGAAGTGATCCGGCTCAACACAGGTTTTTTCAGGTGAATATCCCGGATAAACGCATCAAGATCGCTTTCCGGTCCTTCGATAAACAGCGACACCCCACCGGCGGTATTGGAGACGCGGCCGGCAAGGCCATGGGTTTTGGCAAGGCCAAATAAAAAGGGGCGAAACCCCACCCCCTGAACCACACCATTGATGTCAAGTTGTTTTGCAGAGACGGGCGGCGCAACCATTTAAAGCATCAGGCGTTGCCGGACCCAAGATCCAGGATGGTGCGCATATCCGCGATGGTCTGAAGGGCGGCTTCTTCATCCACTTTAGAAATGGCAAATCCGGCATGGACAATAACATACTCCCCCAGCTTTGCATCCTCAAGCAGCATGAGGCTGGCCTCGCGAACCACACCGTCCACTTCCACCTTTGCCACGGAATCATTGATTTCAATAATTTTTGAAGGTACTGCCAAACACATAAAGGTTTATCCGTTTTAAATTTTACTTGCTTTGCTCCGGACCAATATATCATAAGAGCGGTCCGGGGCAATATTTATTTCACCACCGGCAGACGGCCGGGCAACACCGGAGCCCAAACCTAAAAAGCCCTGAACAGACAAATCCGTCCAGGGCCTTTACACATTACGCATTGTTCTGCCGCAGTAAAACGATAAAAGACTTAGATTACGGTAACGTTTTTGGCGGCCGGTCCTTTCTGACCGTCTTCGACTTCGAACTCAACGCGGTCCCCTTCATTAAGGGACTTAAACCCAACAGCATTAATGCCTGAGTGATGAACAAATACGTCTTTTCCGCCTTCCTGCTCGATAAAACCAAAACCTTTTGAGTCGTTAAACCATTTTACGGTACCAGTAGCCATGTGGCAACCTCCTGTAATAAAAAATAAAATAATGAGTTTCCAACGCTGGAGGTATTGCCGCTGTTTTTTATCCGGAAATATACACCAATCGAGAAAACCTGTGAACATCCATGTATGGAGTATGCGGCCACTATAGACGAAAGATTAGAAAAGTCAAGCGTTTCCTAACAAAATGATAATATAATGTAACTTGACATTTTCCGGGCCTCTCCGGGCGCTGAAAAGATTGTGATCGGGAAGTGATTTTGATATATCCTTGATCCATGGCTTATATAAACAAACAGATCCTTACTGCTGTTGTGGCGGATGACAGCGGCAACATTTTCGAACTGGACGGATACGGTGCCGCAGGCATGTCCGGAAACCAGTACCACATCATGACCAAAACAAGCACCTGTGACATGCCCCACGGCAGCGAACTGATGATGCTCCCGGACCGGCGTCCCGTGGTATTCAACCTGGTCAGGGACGCATTTGAAGCGCTTGAAACCCACCCTTACGAACCGGGCAGGAAAATATACCCGGTGGGAGTGTTCAACTCCCCGGGTTATGTGAACCAGCATTTCTGCGCCTATGACGATACCGGAGTGAATGATCCCCTTCCCCTGTTTTCTTATGGGGCTGTGGGGTTTGGAAAAGACAACTTCAGGTCTTCGGCCCTGCTGGTGGATGCCGAACCCCGGCAGGACCTCAGGCAAATGCCCGTATCAGGCGTTGAAAAAGGAGTGGGCCGGTGCCGGCAGCTGTATCCGGACAACCGGCTCATGCGCCACCTGGAAACCTGTGCCCTGGAATATGGATGCCCGGCCGGGAAAAATTTTTTCCTGGGTCGGTATGAAGCCCCCCTGCCGACGTCGGTGGTGTGCAATGCCAGCTGCATGGGCTGCATCTCGCTCCAGACCGAAAACAACCTTTGCGCCTGCCAGGACCGGATCGGGTTCATCCCCAGCCCCGAGGAAATAGCCGGGGTGGCCCTTGACCATATTAAAAAGGTAGACAGGGCTGTGGTCAGTTTTGGCCAGGGATGCGAGGGTGAACCCCTGACATCGGCCGGCGCCCTTGTGCCGGCCGTTGAAATGATCCGGGCCCAAACCGGCAAAGGCACCATCAATCTGAATACCAACGCCAGCCTTCCTGCCCAGGTGGAACGGCTGTGCAAATCCGGCCTGGACACCATGCGGGTCAGCATGAATTCTGTCCGGCCCGCAACGTACACGGCCTATTTCAGGCCCAAATCATATGATTTTTCCGATGTCCTGGACAGCATCAGCACGGCCAAATCCCTTGGAACCTTTGTAGCGATCAACTATCTGAACTGCCCGGGCTTCACGGATTCCCAGCGGGAACGGGAGGCCTTGTTCCGGTTTATCCGGGACCTGGACATTGACATGATCCAGTGGCGGAACCTGAACTTTGATCCCAGAAAGTATGTCCGGACCATGGAAGCAACCGAATCCGGGGGACCGGCCACGGGCATGGCCGGCCTGATCCGGGATCTGGGCGCGGAATTTCCCCGCCTCATCCACGGGTATTTCAATCCGCCAAAGGAAACCTATGCAAACCGTTAGGAAATCCATCCGGGTCATTGACCAGACCCTCCGGGAAGGCATGCAGTTCCACGGCCTGGTCTTTTCCCTTGAACAACGGTTGAAAATCATGGAATTCCAGGAAATGCTGGGTGTGGATGTATGCCAGGCCGGGTATCCTTCCGCCCTGGACCGGGAGGCTGACATCGTCGCCGCCCTGGCCACCCATGCCCGGTCCTCCGGGTTTAAGCTCCGGACGGCAGCGCTTGGCCGTGCCCTGCCCCGGGATGCAGACATCCTTGTGAATACCGGTGTGGATGAGCTTCATTTCCATGTTCACATCCCCCAAGGAACCGTACGGACAGGGTTTCTCCAGCACCTTGACCAGCTAAAAAAATTATTTGCCCGGGTCAAAAACGACAGGCCCAAGGCCCGGATCTCACTGGCCGTGCTGGACATGGGCCGGACCGATCCGGAACTTCTGGAACACTGCGTCAAAGTCCTGGACACCTGCCCGGACCTTGAGGTGCTTTCCCTGCCCGACACATCCGGCATCATGGCCCCCAACCAGGTCCACGGCATCATCACGCCCCTTGCCCGGACCGCAACCCGGCTGGACTTATCTGTTCACTGCCACAACGACATGGGCATGGCCACGGCCAATACCGTCACCGGGATTACTGCCGGGGCGGATATTCTGGAAGCGGCGGTGCTGGGCATTGGTGAACGCAACGGTATTGCCGATCTTTTTACCACGGCCAGGATGCTCCACGCCCAAGAATTTTCCACCGGTCTTGATCTGGGCAATATAAAAGGATTTAAAGCATATTACGCTTATGTGAACGCCATTGTCCTGGAGCAGACCGGTATTGATCTCATGGATTACCGCTGCCCGATATTCGGGGCCGCCGTCAGGACCCATGTGGCCGGCACCCATGCCGGCGGAGATTTCGGCACGGCAGATGATGAGGCATTCTTCCTCAATCCTCTTTGCGGCAAGGCACTTGTAAAAAAATACCTGGAGAAAAAGCAGATATTGTTCCAGGAAAAATACCTGGAGGCAATAACCCGGTCTATTAAAAAGACCAGCATGGACAAGGACCGGGCTCTGACGGAAAAAGAAGTGGTTGGAATTGTCCGAAAAACCATTGCAAAACCACTTCCGATCTGATTTAATTTGTGATTTAAATTGCTCGATCATTTTCAACACAAGAGGAAACGGGCGTGACACCAGATATCAGCGGCATCATCATCATTGCCGGAAATTACGGAAGCGGAAAAAGCGAGACCGCAGTCAACCTGGCGGCATCCGGCAGAGCCCGGGGCAAATCCGTGAAAATCACCGACCTTGACCTGGTCAATCCCTACTTCAGAAGCCGGGAGGCCAGACAGCCCCTTGAAGCACTGGGTGTTGAAGTGGTGCTGCCCGACGCCAAATACATGCACGCAGACCTGCCCATCCTGACCCCGGCCGTTGCCGGGCTGATCCAGGCCCCGGCCGAATTGACCATCCTGGATGCGGGTGGGGATGATGTCGGCGTGACCGTGCTGGCGGCCCTGGCAGATGTACTGGCAGGCAGGGACATCGATATGTTCCAGGTCATCAATCCCCTGCGCCCGTTTACGGAAACCCTTGAGGGTTGCCTGGCCATCAAAGAGGAAATCGAGGCATCGGCAAAGCTTAAGGTGACCGGGCTGGTATCCAATGCCAATCTCATTGACGAAACAACGCCGGAAATTATTTACAACGGCTATGACCTGATACGGGACGTATCTGAAGCCACCGGCCTTGATATTAAATTTATAACAGCGTCCACCAGGCTGATGCCGCATCTGGACACGGACCGGTTCACCTGCCCGGTCCTGCCCATTGACCGGCAGCTGGCACCGCCCTGGAAACGCATTTAACCCCAAGTCGTAGGAGTAATTGTAACAATGGCCCTAGAACATATTATTGATTCCGAACGGTGTAAAGGATGCGGGCTCTGTATCAATGTCTGCCCCAAAAACGTCCTTGAGATCACGGATAAAGTCAATGCCAAAGGACATTTTCCCGCCTTCCAGGCCAGACCGGAAGATTGTATTCACTGCACCCTCTGCTGTGTCATGTGCCCGGATGTGGCCATCAGCATTGTTGATAAGGAAACAGCGGACTAGTCCGGAAAGATAAGAATCCCTTACCGGGGAGAACCCAATTTTAAGGATATACGATAATGGCAAAAGTGTTAATGAAAGGCAATGAAGCGATTGGCGAAGCCGCCATCAGGGCGGGCTGTAAAAACTATTTCGCATACCCCATCACCCCCCAGTCCGAAGTGGCGGAATACCTGGTCAAACGGCTGCCCGAAGAAGGCGGGGTATTTCTCCAGGGAGAGAGTGAAGTGGCGGTGGGATATATGATTTTCGGTGCGGCCGGTGCAGGGGAACGGGTCATGACCACCTCTTCCTCACCCGGGGTCAGCCTGATGAGCGAAGCCATTTCCTACATTGCCGCGGCCCAGTGCCCGGCTGTTTTTGTCAATATTGTCCGCGGCGGACCCGGACTGGGTGGCATTCTTCCTGCCCAGGGCGATTATTTCCAGGCCACCAAAGGCGGGGGCCACGGGGATTACCACATGCTGGTCCTGGCTCCGGACGGGGTCCAGGAAGCCGTGGAGATGACCATGCAGGCCTTTACCCTGGCGGAAAAATACAGGGGGCCGGTGATGATCCTCGGCGACGGGATGATCGGCCAGATGATGGAACCGGTCGAGTTTCCCGACGACCTGAAAACCGAACCCACCAACAAGGACGACTGGGCCACCAACGGCATGGCCACCCGGGGCACCAAAAAACGGAACCTGGTAAAATCCCTGTTCCTGGACCCGGCCGAGCTGAACCGCAACAACATGGTGCTCAAGGAAAAATACCAGCAGATGAAAGCGGAAGAGGTGCAGTTTGAACTTTACAATGCAGACACGGATTACCAGGTGCTGATTGCCAGTTACGGCACCATGAGCCGGGTGTGCAGGACCGCCATTGATATGCTCAGAGAAGAGGGCATCCAGACGGCCATGTTCAGACCCAAAACCCTGTTTCCCTTTCCTGAGCAGGCCGTTTACGACGCTGCCGTGAAAGAGAGCTGCAAATCAGTCATCAGTATCGAGATGAGCATGGGCCAGATGGTCGAAGACGTGGAGCGCTGCGTCAAAGGCCAGCGTCCCGTTGAGTTCTACGGGGAATGCGGCGGGGAGATCCCGTCACCGGAAAAAATCATCGAAATCGTTAAAGGACTGATATAGGAGAAAACAATGGGAAAAACATTTTCTAAGCCCACCGCACTCAGCGACAACCATACCCATTACTGCCCGGGCTGCACCCATGGTATCGTCCACCGGCTGGTTGCCGAAGCCATTGACGAGCTGGGGATCCAGGACAGGACCGTCGGCATCGCCCCTGTGGGATGTGCGGTCATGGCCTATAATTACTTTGACTGCGACTTCCAGGAAGCAGCCCACGGCCGGGCACCGGCCATGGCCACGGGCATCAAGCGGGTCCGGCCCGACCTGATCGTGTTTACCTACCAGGGTGACGGCGACCTGGCCAGCATCGGCATGGGTGAAATCATGCATGCGGCCAACCGGGGAGAAAAATTCACGGTAATTTTTATCAACAACGCCATCTACGGCATGACCGGCGGCCAGATGGCTCCCACCACCATGCCCAACCAGCGGGCCACCACCGCGCCCACAGGCCGGGACACCAGCGACACCGGCATGCCCCTGCGCATGGCCAACATCCTGGGCCAGCTCGTGACCCCGTCGTATGTAACCCGCCAGGCTGTACTCAAGCCCCAGCAGATCAACAAGGCCAGGAAAGCCATTAAAAAAGCCTTTGAATACCAGGTGGCAGGCACCTGTTTCAGCTTTGTGGAGGTCGTGTCCACCTGTCCCACCAACTGGGGCATGACACCCCTGGATTCGCTCAAGTGGGCTGAACAAGAGTTGCTGCCTTATTATGAACTGGGTGACTATAAAACCCCTGAAGAATAGACCGGATTGGAGTAACCATATGCAGACAGAAATAAAATTTGCAGGATTCGGCGGCCAGGGTATCCTTCTCAGTGCCAAGCTCCTGGCTTATGCCGCAATGAAGCAGGGATCCCAGGTCGCCTGGATCCCGTCCTACGGACCGGAAATGCGTGGCGGCACCGCCTATTGTACCGTTGTGATCAGCGACAAGCTCATCGGGTCGCCCATTATTAAAAACCCCACCCACCTGGTGGCCATGAACCGGCCTTCCCTGGAAAAATTCGACGGGGATGTCAAGCCCGGCGGGATCGTGTTCATCAACTCATCCCTGATCCCGGTCCGGAGCAAGCGCGAAGATATTATCGAACTGGTGGTGCCGGTTAATGATATGGCCATTGAAGCCGGGTCTGTCAGGGCAGCCAACATTGTTGCCCTGGCCGCCTTTGCCGCCAAGAGCGGCCTTGTAGATCTGGACTTGCTCAAAGACTGCGTAAAAGAGGAATTTGCGGCCAAAGCCAAAATCATTCCCATGAACATGACCGCGTTTGATGCGGGCGTGGAAGCGGCAAAGGCCGGATAACCAGTACCTGAAGCCACAACAGCACAAGGGGGACAAAAAGATGATCAGACGTGAAATATCGCTTTTTCTTAAAAATGTGCCCGGTGAACTGGGCGAGCTGACATCCCTGCTGGCGGATGCGGATATCAATATCGACGCCATTACCATTCAGGATGCATCAGCCTATGTCCAGAACCTGTTTGAAGCCAGGGGAAAATCCCTGAAGCGGCTGGCCTCTTCAGCCAGTTATTCTTCCATGCGGCGGGATTCCGCGCAATTCGCCCTGATCCGGCTCCTGACCGATAACCCGGACAAGGCTGTGGACCTGCTCCGGGGAAAAAAATACCTCTTTGATTCCAAAGAGGTGGTGGCCATTGACATGACCAATAAACCCGGGGAATTGTCCAGGATGACCAAACGGCTCGGAGAGGAGCAGATCAACATCAACTACGTGTATGGGTCAGTGTCCACGGGAGACGGGAAGTGCCTTTTTGTCTTTTGTCCTGAAGATGTGGCCTTTGCCGACTCCATATTTGAAGACGGCAATTACTGATCCAAGATAAAAAACCGGCGGAAAAGGCGGGGAGGATTCCCGCCCTTTTCCGCCGGAACCGTAATATCCTTTTCCTTATATCCCGTGGACCTGGGCATCCTTGATCCGGACCTGGGGATAACTCAGGGGATTTTGCACCTGCCTGCAGACCGCCTCTGTCTCCCGTATCTTTCCGTCAGGCCTCATGTTGCCGGCCAGGCTCAGGCTCAAATGTTTTTCCCCGTCAGCCGAGTAGATGGTTTCCCATTCATCGCAACGTATTTTCAGCGTGGCCCCCGGGGCGACAAACCCGGAGATCCGGTATGAAATCCTGTTGATCCGGTCTTTGGCCCTGAACCTTTGGGCTGCAGCCCTGTCCCTTTCACCCTCTTGTTCATGGATCCCGGATTTGGCCACATTTAACTCTGCCAATTTTTGTTTGAGAGATTCCACCCGGACCATGTTTGCATATCCTTTGACCCGGTCCAGGGCGTCCCGGATGCCGGATGCCGAAAGTGTGCTCATTTTTCTGGCAAGCGCAATCAGGCAGGCCCGCGTGTCCGGGTCTGATTTCTTGATCACCCCGGCAAATGCATCCCTCACAGATGCCAGTAGAAGTTCTTTTTCCTCGTCAAGCAATAATATCCGGTTCTGCGCATCACAAGCCTGCTCATGGGCATCTTGCTTTTCCCGGATCAGGGATCTGCCCAGGTCAATGATATTGTCATTGCCCTGTATGAGCACCTGGTTCATCCGGACCGTTACCGCATCAATCTCGGTATTGGTAATGGCAAAGATCTTTTCTCCCTGGGCCGTGAACCGGTCCGCCCTGACCCTGACATCAATGATATTTTTGGTCACCGTCACCTGGGGGGCTTCCAGCCGAGATTTCTGGACAAACTCCGCACGGATCTCTTTTCCCGCCTGAATATGACTCCCGGAGTTGACAATCCCCAACTCCGCTGTGTCATCCGTGTGGATAAACCCGCCGCAGACCTCGCTGCACTTCACAAAAGCCGAACTGAACAACTTGAAATCCGGCCGGAATTCTTCCAGGAACACCGGCACCGGTATTTTGACTTCCCGGGCCCCGATATTGCCGGTTTTAAAAGAGATGGACCGGGTTTTAATCTGCTCCTTTACATCAATGGCGCGCAATGCCCCTCTGCTGTCATGCGTAAATGTCAGCACCCCTTTCAGGCCTGCAGACAACTGCATACCGGTCCGGCCGTCATCCCCGCCCCCAAATGAGCTGATATGGATGCCCTTTCCAATATCAATGCTATAGGTCTCTGCAGATGAGGGAATCAAGGGCTGGTTAAAAATATCCACGCCATAATCGCCTTCAACAGGATCCAGAATGGTGCAAAGCTCATCTCCCTGGTCCACCACCATGAATTTGCCCAGTTCATACCAGTTCATGCTGCCGTCGGAATTCTGTTTTCCCGGCACCTGTTTGTGATTGAACCGTATACTGCCCAAGGCACCACCGTTCCCGTCCACGGCGGCCCGCCCCACGATCACCAGGAGGATATTTTTTTCATAATATACAATGGACAATTGCCGCCCCGTATCAAGCGGCTTGCCCCTGTCATCTTCATCCAGGGGGATTGGTTGCTGGCAGGCCTTGCCCGGCCCGGTCTTTTCAGGTGTCTTGCCCAACCGTCGAAGCCCTGTGACCATCCTGCGGTAAACCGCCTCAAACCGGTCAATATTGTACCTGAAAGAGAGCAGCCACATGAAATCACTCCCAAACCCGGGAGACCGGACATCTTCCTTTGGTATAAGTATCTGCGCCCGCAGTAGATCCAGATCCTCTTTTACGATCCACCTGCCGATCCGGCTTTCCGGAAGCTCTATGGTTTCATGTCTCAGCAACGCAGGTCCATGCATGTCATCATCCCCTGTTTCTCCTTATGTAAATCCAAAACTCCTTACAAAAAGTGTTGCAGGTTGGATGCCAGAACTAAAATCGCTTTAATACGGGTATGTTGGCGCATTGCCAGGCTTGGTTTCCAAGAAAAACTTGCCACCGGCGTATGGGAAAGGGATGGTTTTTCCTAAGACTTTGGTATGAAAACATGTATTGGGTATTGTTTTACGGAAAAATATTTATCATGGACGCGCGACACACAATTAGATTAGTTTGTCAGGCGATCGTTTATAAAAATCATCTACATCATCTGAAGAGATGTCATACTTAACTTGAGCGTCTGGTATAATTATCTTTTCATCTGCACCAATATTAAAAGTCAGATATCCTCCCAAATCTCTCTCAACAATACCATACCCTAATTTTTTGTTCGCATAGACTACAGTTCCTGTCTCCTTTCTTCCTGGTACAGCAGGTATGGGTTCTAATAAAGCCAATCGCCTAATAGCTTCGTGTATTGATATCTCAAATGGTGTTAGTATGTTAACATCAATAATTTTTTTATTCGGTATTTTACCAATATGTGACAGCACAAAAATTTTTAATGAATCTCTTTCATTCAACAATACACGAACTAATACACTTCCAAGAGAAACTTTTGAAATCTTGATATCATAGTTTATATGAAGAAGTTCTTTCAAACCATTTAAAAATTTCATCTGTTCATAGGTTGTAAATGAGTCGAAATCTTGGTTAATGCGAATTTCTATTTCAAGCTTATTAGATTCTTGCATTACTTGACGATTGATCGAGCTTTTATTTTTACCCGGAAAAATTGGTTCAGCTTGGACTTTTTGTTTACCTGGAAATTTAGGAGGAATTGATGGTTTTGAGCGATTGTCAGTGAATCTCACACCCGCATAGCGGGTGGCCTCAAGTAGCCCCCTAAAAGGGGGCGTTTGGGTTAGGAAAGCCCCGTTGGGGCTATCTCAAGTCAAGTTCCATCTGTTGTTCGTGTTGTTCTTGGTTACGGATGTATTG
>JBAJNJ010000030.1:0-65346 GCA_036881925.1 Desulfobacter sp. | reverse complement strand
GGGTAAAATCACCTTTCATGATTCCTGTTACCTGGGACGGTGGAACGATATCTACGATTCCCCCCGGGACCTGCTCAAACAGGCCAACACCGGGGAATTGGTTGAAATGGAACGGACCGGGGAAAAAGGCATGTGCTGCGGTGCCGGCGGTGCCCGGATGTTCATGGAGGAAACCATTGGCGAACGGATCAACAATGTCCGGGCCCAACAGGCCGTGGACACCGGGGCTGAAACCATTGCGTCCTCATGCCCCTTTTGCGCCACCATGCTCAGCGACGGGGTCATGGAGACGGATAAACGAGCCGTGGTCAGGGATATTGCCGAAATTATTGATGACGCTACCGAATGATAACACCACTGCCTGTCCGGAAGCGGATATGCGACGGGCAGGCAGGCCCGGGATGCGTGAAAGGGAAAGATGATGAAGCTTGTTGTTGCCTATGACAGTGCCTTTGCAGATACCATGCTGCCCCAGGCCGTGAACATGGCCAAGGCCTTTGATGCCTACGTCTACCTTGTCAGGACCTGTCCGCCCGAGGCCGGTGAACAGGACATTGCAAAGCTGGAACACCTTCTCAATGAGGTGTGCCGGGAAAACTTCACACCCGAAAGCATCAAAAGCGAGTCCCATATCCTGATCCGGGGAATAGCCCCGGGAGAGGATATTGTACAGTATGCCAGGGAAAAAGAAGCGGACCAGATCATCATCGGTGTGCAGAAACAATCCCGGGTGGGCAAGCTCATGTTCGGCTCAACCGCCCAATATATTATTCTTGAGGCCCATTGCCCGGTACTGGCCGTTAAGTAACCGGCTTTTTCAATAATACGTTACACAAACCCGGAGCCATTGAAGGGAGATCGGGGACGTCATGATTCAGACAAAACTGAGATATAAGATTCTGGCCGGAGCGCTTGGGTTGGTCCTGGCAGTCAGCATTGCCATTACAACTGTGGTCTCGGTTCTGGTCACCCGCCAGAACAAGGATGCGGTTCATCACTCACTGGACAAGACCCTGACCATTATCCGGGATTCGGTCGCGGAGGAACAGGTGTCTCTCCTGTCTGCCATTGAACATATGGCCACAGCCAATAAGCTGGGGGCAGATGTGAAGTTCCTGGGGGAATTCAGCGAAGGGGATCTTTCCATGACGGGAAATTCCTATGCCAATGTGGGCAGTGCCATCACCAACGAAGGCATATTGGATGGCCTGTTCAGTATCCGGGTGTACAGTCTTGACAGTGTTTTGGTCAGTTTTTTTGAAAAATTGGATAACGATTCCCTGGCCATGGGATTTGTTCACCAGGGCAATTTTCATTTCCGTTCGTTTAAAAAAGGGGATGCTTACGACGGGATTGATATGACCACCGGCAAAACCGTCCCGGGTGTTACGATTCCCGGGAAATTCGACGGTCCTGTTCCCGCGGCAACGGCAACGGGGCTCACCATTGCCGGCGGCCATATCAGCCTGGAAACCCTGGTACCAGTGTATGCCAATGTGTACAACCAGGAAACCGAGCAAAGCGAACCCAGGCAATTTGGCTTTGTGGCGGCGGTCAAGCAGCTTGACCAGGCATTTGTGTCGCAGATGGGCCGGATCATTGATATGCAGATCAGCCTTTTTGCCGGAGACCAGCTGTCGGCCGGAAACCTGGAGGGGTACGACACCGTGAACCTGGATACCGTTCCGGACAAGGCCGCTTCGGGCTGGGATATCCGGGAACAGGCCTTTTATTTCAGTGACGTCGACCTGGATGGGAACCGGTATTTCCAGGGGCTGATTCCCCTGTTCCGTTCCGGCGAGCGGATCGGCGGGCTGGCCGCGCTCCAGTCCGATGCCACGGTGCGGGCCAATACCCGTCAGATGGTGGTCATGATCAGTCTGGTGGCACTGGGGTGTGTGATCCTGGTCATCCCGGCCGCATGGCTGGCTGCCGGGGGCGTGGTCAACCCCCTGGTCCGTGTAGTGGATAAGCTCAGGGATATTGCCGAGGGTGAGGGGGACCTGACCACCCGGCTGGAGGTGACGGCAAAAGACGAAACCGGGCAGGTGGCCCAATGGTTCAACACCTTTATCGACAAGATTCATGCCCTGGTCAGGGATGTGGACAAAAATGCCGACGAGTTGAACGGGTCGTCCACGACCCTGGCTGAGATTTCCCGGGTCATGGCGGAGGGGGCGGAACAGACATCGGAACGGTCCGGGTCGGTTTCTGCGGCCAGTGAAGAGATGAGCGCCTCCATGAGTTCCGTGGCCGTGGCCATGGAGCAGGCAACAGGCAATATGGGAACCGTTGCCGCCGCCACCGAAGAGATGACCCACACCATTGGCGAAATTTCTAAAAACACGGTCACGGCAAGGCAGATCACGGATACAGTGGTCGAGAAAACCGGACAGGCGTCGGCCCGGGTCGGGGAGCTTGGTACGTCTGCCGATGAAATCGGGGCCGTGGTCGGGGTGATTACCGATATTTCCTCCCAGGTCAACCTGCTGGCCCTGAATGCCACCATTGAAGCGGCCCGGGCCGGGGACGCCGGTAAAGGATTCGCCGTGGTTGCCAATGAAATCAAGGAGCTTGCCGGCCAGACCGCAGACGCCAGCAAAGAGATCACCGAAAAAGTCGCCAATATCCGCACGTCCACCGACCGGACTGTTGCCCAGATTAACGATGTTTCGGATGTGGTGGGCCAGGTCAACGATATTGTGGTGATGATTGCCTCAGCTGTGGAAGAGCAGTCCGCCACCACCCGGAATATGGCCGAAACCATTGCCCAGGTGAGCCATGGCGTGGACCAGGTCAGCGAGAATATTTCCCAGAGTTCGGCCGTATCCGCCGAAATTGCCGGGGATATTGCTCGGGTGTCCAAAACCGCCGGACAGATGAAGGAAAACAGCGCCACCGTGGATGACCGGTCAAAGGAATTGTCTGATTTGTCTGACACACTGACAGCCATTGTAAAGAAATTCAAAATATAAAATCCGATTAAACGTTGGGGAGCACCTCTGGACAATTGCCATGCGCGGCAATTGAAGGGGATTTTTATAACCAAATCGAGAAAAAGGGAGTGTGTTAGATGAGAGACAGGTTTGACACCGATTACAAGGTCGGTCAGGACAATACGAAAAAGTGGGGCATGGATATTCATGGACCGGTTTTCTTTATTGTCTCTGCTGTTGTCATCGGCTTTATTATTTTAACCCTCATGAATCCTGCGGACGCCAAAAAGGTGTTTGACAGTTCCAAAGCCTGGACCATTCAGAATTTTGACTGGTTTTTCATGATCTCCGGAAATTTATTCGTTATTTGTTGCCTTTCATTGATCGTTTTACCGGCCGGCAAAATTCGTCTGGGCGGGCAGGACTGCAAACCGGAATTCACGCGGTTGTCCTGGTTTGCTATGTTGTTTGCGGCCGGTATGGGTATCGGATTGATGTTCTGGAGTGTGGCAGAGCCGGTGGCTTATTACACGGATTGGTGGGGAACTCCATTGAATACGGTGGGGAAAACACCGGAGGCTGCACGCGCCGCCATGGGAGCCACCATGTTTCACTGGGGGCTTCATCCCTGGGCCATGTATGCGGTTGTTGCCCTGGCCCTTGGGTTTTTCGCATTTAACAAAAACCTTCCCCTGACCATCCGCTCCTGTTTTTTTCCCCTCCTGGGCGAGAAGACATGGGGCTGGCCCGGCCATATTATTGATGTTATCGCAGTTGTCGCCACCATTTTCGGTCTGGCCACCTCCATGGGATTCGGTGCCCAGCAGGCAGCGTCAGGCTTTTCTTTTGTCTTCGGTATCCAGAATACACTGGGACTCCAGCTCATTATTATTGCTGCGGTTACCGTGGTAGCCATTATATCGGTTGTCAGGGGGCTTGAAGGCGGTGTAAAGGTGTTGAGTAACATCAATATGGGACTGGCACTGGGGCTTCTGGTATTCACGATTTTGGCCGGATCTGTGCTCCATTTTTTCTCCGGACTCGTGACCACCACCATTTCCTATGCAGAGTATATCCTGCCCCTGAGCAACTGGGTCGACAGGGCGGATGAGAAATTTTACAAGGGATGGACCGTATTTTATTGGGCTTGGTGGATTTCCTGGGCACCCTTTGTGGGCATGTTCATCGCCCGTATCTCCAAGGGACGCACCATCCGGGAGTTCATGACCGCTGTCCTGCTGGTGCCCACGGTACTGACCCTGTTCTGGATGCAGGCATTCGGCGGAAACGCCCTGCACCAGATCCAGAATAACGTCGGCATCCTGGCAGAAAAGGGCCTGGGAGAGGTCTCACTGGCCCTGTTCCAGATGTTGTCCAATCTGCCGTTGACCGGGATTACCTCTTTTATCGGTATTATCCTGGTGCTGGTTTTCTTTGTAACTTCTGCCGATTCCGGTTCCCTGGTGATTGATGCCATTACCGCAGGCGGCAAAATGGATGCACCTGTAAAACAGCGGGTGTTCTGGGCGACCCTGGAAGGGCTGATCGCGGTCTGCCTGCTTGTGGGGGGTGGTGCCGATGCCCTCGGGGCCATTCAGGCCATTGCCGTATCCGTGGGCCTGCCTTTCACCATGGTCATGATCGTCATGCTTGTCAGTCTTTTCATGGGATTACGGCATGAAATGGAAAAGGTTTATGCATAAATAAATCTGTCTCTTTCAAGAGTATGTCATGCCGGTGTCTGCCCGGGTGTTTACAGGCAGACACCGGCTTTTTTTTGACGTGCCGCCAGCTTGACAACCCCGGGGACTTATAATATCTTAGAACGTTATTTTTTAAGGGGATGACACAACATGATCAACAGGCACGAGCAGGAGAAAAAGCAGTTTCGGCGGCTCTTCCAGCAGCAGGGAGTCAATCGGTTCGAAGAACGTTTCCAGGTGCTGGAGTCTTTTTTAAAACTGGAAGATCATGTGAGCCTGGAGGAAATCCAGGCGCAACTCAAGGCGGACGACATAACACTGGATGATGCGTTTGTGGCCCAGAGCATGACCCAGCTCTGCCGGTTCGGTTTTGCCAGCCGTGTCGAGTTTGACCGGGATGACAAGGTGCTTTATGAGCACCGGCACCTCGGGGTGCATCACGATCATATGATCTGTACCAAATGCGGGTCTATCCTGGAGTTCAAGGACGAGGCCTTGGAGGAACTCCAGCAGAAGGTCACCCAGGCCTATGGATTTTACATGCTCCAGCACAAAATGGAGATCTACGGCCTTTGCAGCCGGTGCATGGCCCTGCGGGAAGCGCTGGTCCCCCTTCATAAGGCAAAGACCGGTGAAAAAATGGTGGTGAAATCCGTGGATGCCGGCAAAAAAATGCAACTCAGGATTTCTTCCATGGGGCTTAAGCTCGGCGATACTGTTGAAATGGTTTCCAGCGGGGTCGGGGGGCAGGTTGTGATTGCCGTGGGCGAAAACCGGCTGGTGATCGGCTCGGGCATGGCCCAGAAGATCTGGGTCCAGTCTCTGGGTGGCAGAAGGCCTGTACAGGATCGTGTGGCACGGCCGTCTGTGCCGGACGGGCTGGCCGGCGCTGTAAAATTGAGCTTGATGAAAGCAGGCCAGGAAGGCACCATTGTCCGTGTTTCCGGGGAGAGCCGTTTACGGCGGCGGCTTCTGGAAATGGGAATCAACCGGGGCACCCGGGTATATGTGGAAAAGTATGCACCCCTCAAAGATCCTCTGGAACTGGTGGTGAAAGGCTATCATATCTCCCTGCGCGTGGAGGAAGCCGCCAATATCCTGGTAGACAATGTAAGGGCGAAGAATAAATAGGCATGGAAACAATTACCATTGCCCTTGCCGGCAATCCCAACTGCGGTAAAACGACGATATTTAACAACCTGACCGGTGCCCGGCAAAAGGTGGGCAACTGGCCGGGTGTGACCGTGGAGAAAAAAGAGGGACGCCTTAAGTATAAAGGCAACCCTGTCAATGTGGTGGATCTCCCCGGAACCTACAGTCTCACTCCTTTTTCCATAGAAGAGGTCACGGCCCGGGATTATATCCTCAATGAGGCGCCGGATATCGTCATTAATATTATTGATGCGTCCAATCTTGAGAGAAGTCTTTTTCTGGCGCTCCAGATTCTTGAACTGGGGCGGCCCGCCTTGTTTGTCCTGAACATGGCGGATATGGCGGAGGCCAAGGGAATTAAAATTGATGCGGATAAATTGTCCGGCCTCCTGGATTTGCCCGTGGTCTTTACCGTGGGCAACAGGAACAGGGGAACGGATAATATTCTTGATGCGGCTCTCCGTGAGATCCGTGCTTTTGAGGACGGGAAATCCGCAAGGCCTGTCCGGTACGGAAAAGAAATTGAGCATTGCATCGAATCGGTGTGCCGGGATCTTTCGACCGGCGATGGTTCTGATGATGCGGTGCATGCGGTGCGCACCCGGTGGCAGGCCATTAAACTGCTTGAGGACGACACGCTGATCAAGCAGTCGCTCCAGGGCCATCCCGGCGGGGAACAGGCCGGCTTGACGGCTGCTGCCTGCCGGGAGCGGATCTCAGACCTGTTCCAGGATGATTTTGAAATCGTGCTCACAGACGACCGGTACGGAGTCATTGAGGGACTGCTCAAGACGGCGGTCACCCACTCGGCCCGGAAGCGGATTGATATGTCCAGAAATATCGATCTGGTGCTGACAGACCGGTTTTTCGGGATTCCCGTATTTATTTTCTTTATATGGGCCATGTTCCAGCTGACCTTTTCCCTGGGAGCTTATCCCATGGAGTGGATCGAATCCGGTGTGGGACTGATGTCCGGAGTTCTGGACAGGACAATGGCGCCTTCACTGTTCAAATCCCTTTTACTGGACGGCATTGTTGCTGGCATCGGGTCCGTCATTATCTTTTTGCCGAATATCCTGATTTTGTTTTTCTGCATTGCCCTGTTTGAAGATACCGGATATATGGCCAGGGCTGCCTTTCTCATGGACCGGGTGATGCACACCTCGGGTCTTCACGGCAAATCTTTTATTCCCATGCTCATGGGATTCGGTTGCAATGTACCGGCCATCATGGCCACCCGGGCCCTGGAGAGCCATAAGGACAGGGTGTTAACCATCCTGATGACCCCGTTCATGTCATGTTCGGCCCGGTTGCCGGTCTACATTGTCCTGGCCGGCACCTTTTTCGCACACCGGGCCGGCACGGTCATTTTTTGTCTCTATGCCACAGGCATTGTTCTTGCAATACTGTCCGGCCGGATGTTGCGTACCTTGCTTTTCAGGGGAGAGGATGCTCCCTTTGTCATGGAACTACCCCCGTACCGGGTGCCCATGCTCAAAAGCCTGCTGATCCACATGTGGGACAGGAGCAAAATGTTCCTCAAAAAAATGGGCGGTGTCATCCTTGTGGGATCGGTAATCATCTGGGCGCTGTCCACATTTCCCCGGCAGGTCAATTATTCCGTGGACTATGACGCCAGGATTGCCGAAGCCCAGGCCCGTCATGCCGACGTTGTTTCCGGGCTGGGGGCAATGGAAAAAGAGACCGCAATGGCTGAACTGGAAAAAGAAATCGGGGACATACGGAATCAAAAAGAACAGGAGCGGGTGTCCGGATCTTATATCGGAATGATCGGCCGGTTTATGGAACCGGTTTTCAGGCCCATCGGCATTGGGTGGCAGGCCAGCGTGGCCCTGGTCACCGGATTTGTGGCCAAAGAGGTTGTGGTGTCAACCATGGGCGTGCTTTATGGTGTGGGAAACAATGAGGGGGATGCATTGGAACAGGCCTTGAAAAAATCCGGCATGACTCCGTTATCCGCTCTGTCCATGATGGTGTTTGTCCTGTTGTACGTACCCTGTTTTGCCACGGTGGTTGCCATCTATAAAGAGGCCTCTGCAAAATGGGCCTGGTTTAATGTGATCTATACGACCATGGTTGCATGGGGAATGTCTTTTCTGGTATATCAAGCAGGAACAATGCTAAGCTGAGTTCTAACAATTTGGAGACACATATATGACGGTATTATACAATAAAAAAACAACGGTGTTGCTGGTTGCCCTTATTTGCCTGGGGGTGTTTTCAGGGCTGGCTGCGGCAGCGGAACGCATGGCCGTAAAGGCCTCAATCGCCAATCTTCGCGACGGGGCCGGTACAAAATACAAAGTGCTCTGGCAGGTGGAAAAATACCACCCCTTTCTGGTTGTCAACAAGAAAAAGGACTGGTATGAGGTCAAGGATTTTGAGGGGGATACCGCCTGGATTCACAAGTCTCTATTGGCAAAAATCAACTCGGTGATCACCGTGAAGACAAAGTGCAATGTCCGTTCAAAACCGGATAAAAACAGCAAGCTGGTGCTGCGGGTTGAACGCGGCGTTCCGTTTAAGGTCCTGAAGCGGCAGGGAAGCTGGATCCGCATAGAACATGCGGACGGTGAGGTGGGCTGGATTTACAAAAAACTGGTCTGGTAATTCTAAAATCTAAGGGAACAATAACAGAGGGTAACAAACAAATGGCAGATCAAGGCGTGTCAAACGAACGAAAACGTGAACTTGAACAAATGGACCCCTTTCAGGAAGCCATGGTCAAAGGGCTCAACTATGTGGCGGAAAACAAAAAACTGTTGATGATGATTTTCGGTGCTGTGGTTGTCGCCGGCGTGATCTTCTCAATCACTATGTACAACTTCAGGCAGTCGGAGATCAAGGCTTCCCAGATGGTGGCAAAAGCCGGTGCCGACTATGCCGAAAGTATCTCAAAAGACCAGGATCCCCAAAAGGGATATGAGGCGGTCAAGGAACAGTTTGAGACGATTTTTGACAAATATGCCAATACCAGTGCCGGCCGGATGGCACGGGTCAGCTACGCCAAGATTTGTTTTGATGCCAAGGAATACGACA
The DNA here is from genome assembly GCA_036881925.1 of Desulfobacter sp. Lineage (GTDB taxonomy): Bacteria > Desulfobacterota > Desulfobacteria > Desulfobacterales > Desulfobacteraceae > Desulfobacter. The sequence goes on along the minus strand of JBAJNJ010000030.1, from coordinate 56,495 downwards.
AAGCCTATGACCTGTATAATGAGGCCCTTGAAAATATCGGCAATGAAGCGGGTATGGAAAATTTTCTGCTCTCCGCTCTGGGAAACCTGGCCCAGCTCAAGAATGACCCGGAAAAGGCAAAATCCTATTACCTTCGCATTGAAAACGGCACATCCGATCTCATGAAAGATGAGGCACGGTTTGCTCTGGCCCTGATTTATGCGTCTGAAAACGATCTGGAATCCAGCCTGAAAATGTACGAGAAGATCGTCAAGGAAAATGAAGATTCATTGTACAGAACCATTGCAGAATACCGGGCTTCCGGCATGCAATAAAATTAGGGGTATTTTGTTCTCCAACTAAAAAAGGCTGCCGTTTGGCAGCCTTTTTTAGAAAAGGAAAAAAAGATGAAAAAACTAACCCTTGGTTAGTGAAAAATTTAAATTGCAAAGTCTTTGCCAGTCGAATTTATTTTCTTTTTCTCGTTTTATAATTCTTTGAAAATACAGATTAAAAATTTTTTTCGTTCCCGGATCAGCCGATAGTTGCGCTCTCTTTTTCCTGAAATCTGGGGTTAAAAGTTCAAGATTTTGAACTTTTTTACCGGTGGTTTTTTCAAAAATTGAGTTAACACACCTTTAATAAGGGGTTCGGTAAAAGTTCAAGATTTTGAACCTGTTTGAAGGGGGACATGAAATCCTTTGGCAGACGCTATTTTCCAAGATTCAGCTCTTTGTCCAGGTTGAATTTCTTTAACTTCTGATTCAGGCCGCTTTTGCCAATACCAAGTATTTGGGCGGCTTTGGTCTGGACGTTCCCGGACATTTTCATTGCCCGTTGAATCATTCTTTTTTCAACGGCAGCAAGGGTTTCCACAAGTCCGACACCTTCGGGGATTCCATCGAGCTGAAGGGTGCTGGCGCTGGTCTGGCGGACCTGGGATGGAAGATCGGAGGCTGAAATAAGACTTGTACCGGACAGGATCACCGCCCGTTCAATCACATTCTCAAGTTCCCGGACATTTCCCTTCCATTCGTAATCGCAAAGTATTTGGACGGTGCCTTTGTCTATGCCTGTCACAGCGCCTGCAGATTCGGGCCCGGATGTGTATTTTTCGATAAAATGATTAATCAGCATGGGAATGTCTTCCTGTCGGTCCCTTAACGGCGGCATGACGGCCTTGACCACATTGAGACGATAGTACAAATCCTCTCTGAAATTTCCTTTCCGTACTTCTTCCTCAAGCGTTTTGTTGGTGGCGGCGATGAGCCTGAAGTCAACCGGAATGGGGGTGGCACCGCCCACCCGCTCCACGGTTTTTTCCTGGAGAACCCTGAGCAGCTTCACCTGGAGGGGCATGGGCAATTCTCCGATTTCATCCAGGAAAAGGGTGCCTTTGTCTGCCAGCTCAAACCTGCCTTTTTTCATGTTGACCGCACCGGTGAACGCTCCCTTTTCATGACCGAAAAGCTCGCTTTCCAGAAGGGATTCGGCAAAGGCCGAGCAGTTGACCGCCACCAGGGGGAGGTTTTTTCTCTGGCTGTTGTAATGGATGGACTTTGCCACCAGTTCCTTGCCTGTGCCGCTTTCCCCTTCAATCAGAACCGATGCGTTGGTGGGGGCCACTTTCTGAATGACCTCGTACAACTCCTGCATGGGTTTGCTTTTACCGATAATGTTGTCGAACCGGTACCGGGAATGAACCGCATCCCTTAATATGGTGTTCTCCTGAACGATCCGGTACATGGAAAGGGCCTTGGCAATATGGGCGATCAGGGCTTCATTTTCAAATGGCTTGAGAATGAAGGTGTAAGCCCCTTTGTGCATGGCCTCCACCGCTTTTTCAACACTGCCGAAAGCCGTCATGATGATCACGGGAAGATCCGGCTTGAGTTCCTTTATCCGCTCCAGAAGGTCGATTCCTGACATCCCCGGCATTTTGACATCACTCAACACCAGATCAATGAGCTGGGTATTGAGGATGTCCAGCGCCTCCATGCCGCTTGATGCGGTAAAAGGCCTGTAGCCTTCTTCGGCAAGCACTTCGCCAATAATCATGGGGTAGTGCTTTTCATCGTCGACAATCAATATGTTTTCCATTGGGTCCTACTCCTTAAATTCAACTTCTGATGCGGGAAGAGCAATCTCAACCCGGGTACCGTGGGGAACATTACCGGTGATGTGTATGCTGCCCTGATGGGCCTCTATAATATTCTTGATGATCCCCAGGCCCAGTCCGGTCCCTGTCTCTTTGGTCGTGAAAAACGGGGTCCAGATTTTCTTTAACACTTCCGGGTCAATGCCCTCTCCCGTGTCGGCAAGACTGATATGAACCAGGCCTGAATCATACCGTGTGGAGATGGTGATGGTCCCGCCGTCATCCATGGCTTGAAACGCATTGAGAAAGATGTTCAGAAACGCCTGGTAAAGCATGGCGGAGTCTGCAAGGATTTCAGGCAGGTCGTTTTGAAAATCTTTTAGGATTCTGACCTGGTCTTCCGCAATCTGGGGGGCCAGGAATACCAGATTCTTTTCAATAATATCCTCAACGGCACATGGCCTGAGATCCGCAATCTTGGGTTTGGCAAAATCAAGAAAATCCTTGATGATGCGATCCAGCCGTGAGGATTCTTCTACAATAATATTCGGAATATTGGAAGCGGGATCCAGCCGGGCCATCTTTTTTTTCATCAACTGGGCACTGCTTTTGATAATTCCCAAAGGATTGCGGATTTCATGGGAAACCCCGGCAGTCATTTCTCCGATGGCAGACAGATGTTCTGCTTGGCGAAGCTTTTCTTCGAGCCTTAGCCGCTCTTCGGCCCTGCGTTCGATGATCCGCTCCCCGTGTTTAACCACAAATCTGAGCACCAGGAATAAAAGCCCCATGATGATGGCGCAACTGGCGACAATCAGGCCCTGGAGTTTAAATACCTGCTGGTAGTCATCTGACACATCCCGGATGATTTCAATCACCCCGATCACCATCTGGTCTTTGGCCCGGGACAGCTTGACCTCCTGGATCAGGGGGGCGAATGTCACGATTTTGGTCTCTTTGGGGAACCAGAACATCAGCTCGAGAAAGCTGCCCTTTTGAACGAGCTTTGATGTTGCCTCACTTTTCATTGCTTTTTCATAATGGACCCCGCCGGCGTTTTCCATACCGATACGGGTTTTCTCAAAGCTGTAGCCGATGATATTATCGGTTCCGTAGATATTGACCATTTCCACATGGAAACTGTGCAGGGTGGATTTCACGACAGCATCAAGCAATTGGTGCTGGTTTTTCTCCCGCAACTTGATTTCCCCGTGTTTGAACACCACCGGGGCGACAAAGCGCAGAAATATTTGATGATTCAGGTTCTCAACCAGGAGGCGGTTGTACTCTTTACTTTTTTCAAGGAGGATATTCCTTACCCAGTGCGCATTCAATGCAGCGATTACAATGGTTGCCGTCAGCATGACGATCAGGCTTGAAACAGTAAAGGCTTTGACCAGCACAAAAGGGCGGGTCCCCGGAGGTATGTTGTTTTTTTGAGTCATTTTTTTCACATTTTTGATTATTTTATGAAAAAAAATTCATAATTAAAAGGTTTTTTGTTTGACAACCCGTACGGTGATCTGGTATTCCATCCTTAGCAAAAGGACGATTATACTTGACTTTGCGCACATATCGTATCAAATTATAGTAATATTAGTACGACTTAGCAATACAAAATATACAAGAGAGAGTTCGTCCCCAACCCCCTTACGACAGGCGATTTAAGGAAAATACAGCATGGTTTTTGGTAAAAAAAATCACCTTGTTGGCCTAGACATTGGGTCTGCCTTTATTAAAGTAGCGGAACTCAAAATGTCCAAAAAAGGGAATTATCTCAAAAAATTCGGTATGGTACCGGTTGCCGGCGGTGCAATTTCCGAGGGCCGGATTATGGACATGGAAAGCCTTGCCGACACCATTCGCCAATTGTTCAAATCCCAGAAAATTAAGGAAAAGAATGTTGCCATTTCAACCGGGGGGCATTCCGTGGTCATCAAAACCATCAATACAGCGAAAGTTCCTGAAAAAGAACTGCACAGGACCATTCGTACCGAAGCGGAACAGTATATTCCTTATGATATAGATGATGTAAATATTGACTACCAGATTCTTGGAGAAAGCGAATTTTCTCCTGACCAGATGAATGTGCTCCTGGTTGCGGTCAAAAAAGACCTGGTTGCGGAATATATTGAGTTGATCAATATGGCCGGACTCAAACCCAGTATCATTGACGTGGATACTTTTGCCCTGCAGAACATTTATGAAACCCTGCCTGAAAACGACCCTGACCGGGTAACCCTGCTGGCGGATGTGGGGGCTTCAAAAACGTCCCTGAACATTCTCAGAAACAACAATTCCATCATGATGCGGGACATGATGTCCGGTGTAAACCAGGTTACCGAAGCTGTGAGTGAACACTACGGTGTCGGCTTCGACACTGCCGGACAAATCGTTATGGGCGGCACAGACCCGCCCGGTGATCCGGATGCGGTGAAAAAAATCCAGCAGACCATATCCAATAACTGGTGCGCTGAAATCTGTGAGGTGGTTCACACCTTTGAGTCTAATACCAATGATGTCAAACTTGAAAAAATCGTATTATGCGGCGGCGGGGGATTTATTCACGGCCTGGTGCCGAGCCTCACATCCGAGCTGGAAGTCCCGGTGTCACATATCGACCCCTTCGGAGGGCTGGATATTGATGTAAAGCAGTTTCCGGACGGTGATCTGGAACAAATGAAACTCCAGGCACCCATCGCCATGGGACTTGCCATGAGACGGGTGGATGACAAATGATACGCATCAATCTGCTGCCGTTCAGGGTCGCCCGCAAAAAGGAAAATATCCGTCGCCAGGTATCGACGTTTTTGCTGTCTCTTGTGTTGCTTATCACTTTTATGATCTGGTACAGCTTCGGAGTAGACAGAAAAATTGCCGTTACGAAAGGCAAAACAACAGCTGTTAAGTCAGAAATTTTGCGCTATAAGCAAAAGGCCGACCGGGTGACTGAAATTAAAAGCAAGCTCAAAATTCTTAATGAAAAACTTGAAATCGTTGCGTCTTTGCAGGTGCGTAAAAATGAACAGCAGATCCTTTTGGAAGAAATGGCGGACCGTATTATCCCGGAGCGAATGTGGCTGGAGAGTTTGAAGGCCGATACCGCCCAGGTTACCGTTAAAGGTGTTGCGCTTGACAACCCTACAATCGCCGATTTCATGCGGAATCTAGAAAAATCTTCCCTGTTCACAGGTGTTGATCTAAAGCGGTCCCAGATAAAAACTTTTGAAGGTGACATTGATTTGAAATCCTTTGAACTGGTCTGTATTAAAAAAAGTGCATCACCAGAAGTTTCTTCTGAAAAAGGGAAAACGAATAATGGCTGAAGCAAGAGGAACTTTTCAGGATCAAATCCGATCAAAGGTCGATTCGGCATTTGATAGGATCGACAAACTCACTAAAATCCAGCGCCTCCTGATCTGTTTGGTCAGCTTTTCTCTTATTGGCGGCAGTTATTATTATTTTATTTTTGCACCGAAACATAAAGAGTTGAAAATGGTTAATGCGGAACTCAAGACGCAGGAAGCCAAGTTGTCAAGATTTAAACTAAAGGCAAGGTCTCTTGCCGAATTTGAGAAACAAATGGCGGATGTCCAAGAAAAATTTAATATCGCCATGAGAGCCCTGCCGGATAAAAAAGAGCTCCCATCCTTATTGACAGGTATTTCAAAGGCCGGGAGGAATGCTGGTCTGGAGTTTCTACTTTTTCAACCTGAACCTGTTGTGAATAAAGAATTTTACAAAGAAATTCCGTTGTCTATAACGGTGCATGGACGTTATCTTCAGATTGCGGACTTCTTTTTTCAAGTAGCGGGATTGAATAGAATCGTTAACATCCAAGATGTTTTTATTAAAACCGCTCCTAAAGAAGAAGGGACTCCAGGGCTTATAGAAATGAAATGTTCTGCTGTTACCTATATGTTTGCTGAGAAAGTGGAAGAAAATACCAAAGGGAAAAAAGCAAAAAAGGGTAAAAAGAAATAAGGAAGACTGGCAACAGGTATGATAAAAATTATTAAAATCTTCTGTTTTCTGAACCTCGGACTATTTGCGTTTTGTTTGTTTTCCTGCGATAGAGGGCAGCAGGCAGGACATACTGATTCTCCACCTGAAGTTATTTCCAAAACCATTATTACAAAGGTTCCTCTTGCTGAGAGCACAATGAAAAAAGCAACTGGGATCGATAAAAATATGCCGATGACAAAACCGGAGAACGGCCACAATGGCGACAAAACCTTGAGAGAAGGAAATAATGAATCAGCAACCCTCTCTGGGTCCGGAAATAACGGCAAACAGACTTTGGGCCTCAAGAAATTCGGAAAAGTAAAGGATATGTCGGCGACAGAAGAACCGTTGCGGCAAAAAGCGCTTGTTGCCAAAACAGCCGAAGATCTGATCAGAAAGGTAAACGAACCGGAGGCATACGATCCCAAAGGCCGATCAGACCCTTTCATTCCGTTGATAAGTGAAAAAAAAGAAGAGCCTGACACTACTGAGCAGGAAGGCAAAACGCGTCCCAAACGTATACTTACTCCTTTGGAAAAAATGGACTTGAGCCAGATTAAACTGGTGGCTGTCGTACAAATGAAAGAGTACTCTATTGCGATGGTGGAAGAAGCGGGAGGAAAGGGGTATGAGGTTCGGATTGGTACCTATATCGGAAAAAATGGGGGGCAGGTATCGGACATCAATGCGAACAGTGTCATGGTTAAAGAAAATTTTAGGGATTTTAAGGGAAAACGTCGCGAGCGATTCCATGAAATCAAATTTCATAATAATGAGAGTGGGAAATAAAATGGGTCACTATCCGTCTATAGTTAAACACTGTGGGGTCATTGGCGCCGGTATCTTCTTTATAATTCTCCTTACCGCAGGATGTACAACCCATAAAAACGGTACCATCACACGGAATGAACAAGATACGGAAACCGTTACCGCTGCTGTGAATGGAACCAATAAAAAGCATCGGCAAATTCGATCAATATCTGTCAATCGGGAAACCCCCAACCTTGAGGTCTGGATTCAGGGGTCTGAGAAACTGGAATATACATCTATAAAGGAGCCTTTTCCTTTTGCTGTTTCCGTGTATCTGCCCGATACCAAGCTGATGCCCGGAATGGTGCCTGAATTTGAAGCTGAGGGCCAAATTACCGAAATAAAAGCCGGGTATGCGGATAAGGGAGAGACGACTGCCAAGGTGGAGATTCTTCTTTCCCGGGATTCTTCCTATGAGATCAGGGAAGAAGGAGACCGCCTCGGAGTCATTCTTCAAAAAGTGGCTGTTTCGGAGTCCGATAACCAGAGTTTGCACGACACTGAAAAAAGAATAAATTCGGATATGCCGGAAGTCATAACATCTAAAGCTGTTGTTATCCCAGACGCCATGGCCGAGTTGAATCAGATCGAATTTGATACCCGTCCGAGCGGTCATTCTGAAATTTGGGTCCGGACGAACCAGCCGGTAAAATATGAAACTCGTCAGATCGACCAGAACCAGTTGACTTTGATTCTGCACAAGACAAAGATACCAACACACCACCGGCGTCCTTTATTGACAAGGTATTTCAATTCTGCAGTAGAACGCGTAGTTCCCCAGGCATATTCGGAGAAAACCGGAGGTTCCCGTATCGACATCCGAATTCGGGAGCAGGTACCTTTCAGAGTCGTGCAAAATACATCCGGTATTCATATGCTGTTTGAGCCTTCCAACTTGCAACCGCCTCTGTTTAATAAAGCCAGAACCGAGTTGAACTCCGGTACGGAAAAAACAATGGTTGACAATCTGCATTCGCTCGATATTTCTCAAAATAGTGTTCCTGTAATGTCAGAGCCAGAAATTTCGGCAGGGCATCAGGTATTACAGACGGAAAAAGGTGCAGATGCAGGAGGTATGACAACCAGCGCTCCCCCCCGATATAAAGGCGAAAAGATCAAGCTGGATTTTTTTGATACGGATATCAAAAATGTGTTCAGGATTCTGAGAAGTGTCAGTGGTCTGAATTTTGCTGTTGACAGTGACGTTCAAGGAAAAGTGACGCTCAGCCTTGAAAAGCCGGTTCCCTGGGATCAGGTGCTTGATTTAATACTGAAAATGAATGGGTTGGGTAAAAAAATGGAAGGCAGTGTGGTACGTATTGCCACAGCAGAAACTTTGAAAAACGAAGAGCAAATGGTACAGGAAGCTATTGCAGCAAGGAAAAAGGCCGCTGAGCAAAAGATCGCTCTTGAACCATTGTATACCGAATATATACCCATTAATTATTCTGATGCTTCAGCAGATATCCAACCTCATGTCGCCCAAATACTTACACCTGATAGAGGTAAGGTTTCCGTGGATGCAAGAACCAATACGATTATTGTCACTGATACCCTGGCTAAAATTGACCGAATCCACGATCTGATTTACCGCTTGGATAAAGTTACCCCTCAAATCATGATCGAAGCAAGAGTGGTAGAAGTGACAAAAGAGTTTTCCCGGAGTATTGGAATCGACTGGAACCTGTCAAATGCCTCATCCATTACTTCCGGATTTGTTGATGACTATAGTGTTTCCGTGAATGATGGATCTGTGGGAATCAGTGGTGATTTTTCATTTTTCAGGATACTGGGCTCGTCGGCTACAGCTTTGAATGCACAGCTTGAAGCTTCCGAAGAGGTCGGTGATGTGAGGATCGTTTCTTCGCCCCGAATTCTGACTCTGGACAATAAAAAAGCCATGATTAAACAGGGTGAAGAGTATGCTTATCTGGAAAGGGATGATTCCGGGGGCTCCTCAATTGCTTATAAAGAAATTGACCTTTTGCTTGAAGTTACTCCCCATGTCACCCCTGACAAACGTATCTCCATGACAGTTCATTTAACCAAAAATGATGTGGCAAGTTTTATTGAGCTTGACGGGGAACAGGTACCGGTTCTGGCGACCAATGAAGCAGAGACCGAATTGCTGGTTAACAACAATGATACCGTAGTCATTGGCGGTGTGGTCAAAACTTCTCAAACAAAAGACAGTGACGGAATTCCTTTTCTCACCGGAATTCCGGTTCTTGGATACTTATTTGGTACGAAAGCTGAAACGGATGACCGAAATGAATTGCTCATCTTTTTAACGCCGTCCATTGTCCAGCTTGAGCAAAAACGTCATGACAAAGATAATTCTGATCAGATATAGCCGAATGATAATATTCTTTCTACTGCAGTTGTAAAGTTATGATTTTGTTTTCAGCACTTCGATATAAGCTGCTGTTCTCTGACACCAGCTTTAATACCAGTTGCCAGGCTTTGATGGCTTGACGGCGAAGGCCTTTGGCTTCATAAGCCTGTGCCAGGTCTGCATGAAGAATGGCTGCATCCGGGTGGCGTTTCAGGTGGTTATGAAGATAGACAACGGCCCGGTCTGTCTGGCCGGTGCGGAGAAACACCTGGGCAAGGCCGTGGATGGCCGTTATAAATCCGGGCTGCTCATCAAGAGCTTTGTTAAAGTATAATTGTGCCTTTGCAAATTGCTGCATCCCAAGATATGCCCACCCGATATTGGCCAGGGGAAAATGGGGGGTGGGGTAAATCAGGTCGTCCAGCACCAGTAGGAACTGTGAAATTGCAGTTTCCCACTTTTCCTGCCGCAGATATGCTGCACCCAGGTTGTTTTTTGCCTCGGTATAATCCGGTTTCTCCTTGATCGCCTTGGTGAAGGCCCCGGCAGAGAGGATGTAGCGCCTTTTTCCCAGGTAGGCCAGTCCAAGGCTGTTCTGTATATAGGGATCATTGGGAAACATTTTTTCCGCTTCAAGGTGTTTGGCCAGTGCGGCTGTGTAGTTGCCCTGGGACTGGAAGACATCCCCCTCTTTTTTGATGGCCTGGGCGATTTTGATCTTTTTATCCCGGCCCTCCATGGAACTGGTGCAGGACATGAAAAGACATGTGCAGACCATACATATCAGAAGTTTTTTCACGGCAGGTCCTCCATGACCAGTATTTTGATTCCCTCCCGGGCCAGAAAGTCGCCGGCACGTTTTGAGGGCCGGGTATTGACGATAAAATATTTTTCCATTTCTTTTTTCACATAGATGCCGTAAAGGGTTTCAACAGTAGTGCCCGAGCTGAACGCCGGGTTTTTCCAGGTGTCGTATCCCAGTTTTGAAAACAGCAGCAGAGTCAGTTCTCCCGCGCTCAAGCCTGAAGACAAGCTTAAGACATCGTATCCCTGGGTTTTGATGGTGTCAAGGACCTGGCCGTATACATTACCCGTGTTGACAAGCAGATCCGGTACATTGGGGTGGGTGATCCGTCCCATGGTAACGGGTATATTGATATTGTTCTGAACCACCGGAATTCGTTCTTCGGGTGCATACGTATAAGGGGTCGGGGCAATCAGTTTTTTGATCAGGTGTTGCGTTTTTTCCGGAACCCGGTCCAGAGGCTGGATGGCAGGGCGTTGCCGGGAAATGGTGTTGTTGATTTCCTGGAGCCGTATATCTTTCCAATAAGCCTTGATGGCCGCCAAGAGATCCGGGTCAAAATCCAGGGGCCGGGAGTCCGGCGGAAGCACCAGGGTTTTTTTTCCGTCTCGTTCCTCCAGAACCGGTGTCTTTGACAGGTCCAGTGTTTTGTGGGCGTTGCTTTTTTTGTCGGGAAAATGCATTTTGCCCTGGTGCATCAGGGTCCCCTGGATCAACTCGGTATATCTTTTCAGCCGGCTTAAATCCCCGGGGGTAAGTATTTGCCGGGGGGAGATTCCGGAAGATTGGTTCCGGTTCTGATCCGCAGCAGCAAGGTCTTGTCCCTTTCCAGGAGTACCCAGGGACAAAAAGGTGTCAAACCATGGCTGTACAAGGATGGCCGGGTCGGGGATCAATACCTGGGTTCCCGGGTAGATCCGGTTGACATCCGTAATGTCCGGGTTGAGAAGTGTAAATGTTTTTTTACCCACCTCTGAAATCGCACCGCCTTTTTTTAAGAATTCCTTGCCCAGCAATACGGATACCGTGTCACCGGGTTTGATCTCGTGTTTGCGAATATACTTGGCAAGGTTCCTTTCTTCCGGCTTCAGGGAAAACTCAAGCACCGGCACTTCCACCATTCCCTGATCTTCCCGGGCATAGGCCTGCTTTTCAACCCGTTTGAGGGGGATCAGGATCTGATGGCCCGGGGCAATGGCGTCAATATTGTTCAGTTTTGGGTTGATCCGTTTAAAAATTTTCAAAAATCTGGGGAAATCTGATGCGGATATTTCGCCTTTTTGGCGAAATATTTTGTACAACCAGTCGTCCTTCTTTACGAGATAGGGTTCGCATAGATAATTTTCACCTTCAAAAGGGAAAATAGAATATTGCTTATAATATGTTTTCACCCCTTCCGCAAAACCGGATACGGGCTGATACAGGAACACCAGTCCTGACATCAGCCCGTATATTATGAATCGACCCAAAGGTGTCATGGTGTGCTTATAAATTCAGACGTGTTGCGATTTTTCCGGACATTTCGTCCACAAAACGCTTAAATTCAGCCTTGTCCAGCCGTTTCTCCTGGGAGGGGACAAGGTCTGGATCATCCGGTGAAATCAGTTCGGGAAGGTTGATAAATGTATCATCCGGCTGAATGCCGTAATTTTCCGGTATTTCTTTCTTAAAATACAGATCCTGGAATCCTGAAAATTTAATGGCATGGGCCGTGGCATCCAAAATGGCGGTCTCTTCTCTGGCAACGATTCCCTGTGATCTGGCCCGGACAAGGCCGGCCAGGCATTCTCCGCCCTGGGTGCAGGTGATATGGCCGTTCTGATTGGCTGTGAGCTGCCAGTCCATAATATCCTGTTCCCGGACCTGGACCACATATACATTCTGTTTTCCGCTGGTTCTATTATAGGTGTCGGCGATATTAATCACCCGGGGCATGGATACCGGGTTCCCGATCATGGCAGCCTGGGCAACGGATGGACGGGTGTCCACAGGCACAAACCGGCGTTTTTCCTCGTCCGGTTCAAGATAATACTGATACACCGGGTCTGCGTGTTCGGACTGGACCCCGATGATTTTCGGCAGGCTGTTGATGATCCCGGCCTTATGGAATTTCAGGAACCCGTTCATCACTGCAGAAATATTGCCTGCATTGCCGATGGGCACCACCACCACCTTACCGTCCATATCCCAGTCAAAATCCTGGGCGATTTCATAGGAAAACGATTCCTGGCCCAGGATACGCCAGGCGTTTTTGGAGTTGAGGAGTACCACCGGGTATTTCGCGGACAAATGCTCAACGATTTTCATACAGTCATCAAAAACCCCTGGGATTTCAAATACATTGGCACCGCTGCCCAACGGCTGCGCCAACTGGGCGGATGTCACTTTTTTATGGGGCAGGAGTACAACGGATTTGATCAGGGAACCGAGATAGGAGGCGTATAAGGCTGCGGCCGCAGACGTGTCTCCCGTGGATGCGCATACGGCAATGACATCTGATACCAGATCATTGTCGACAAGGTATTTTATGCTGGACAGGGCAGATGCCATTCCCCGGTCTTTAAAGGACGCACTGGGGTTCTGCCCGTCGTTTTTATAGTAAAATGGTCCCCCGGCTTTTTCCTGGAGAACGGCGTTGGCTTCCACCACAGGGGTATGCCCCTCACCCAGATAAATAATGGAGGACAGGGGAATGGAGGGGCCGATAAACTCGTGATACCTGTAAATTCCCTTGAGTGCAGGGATTTTAAGCATCTTGCGATAATCAAAAATCTGCTGCCAGGTGGTTCCCGGAATCTGGCTGAGCCGGTCCTGGCGGCGGTCATGGATGAGCAGCACCTGGTTGCAGGCAGGGCAGACATACAGCAGCTTTTGGATATCGTACTCCGCTTCGCAGCCCAGGCATTTGTAATACAGTTCTCCACCGGGTTCCGGGATAATATAGGGCCGGATTTCCTCGGGAAAAAGATTAAGATTCACTTTCAATGACTTTTTGTCCTCCCATGTAAGGCACCAGTGCCTCCGGTACCAGGACCGTGCCGTCCGGCTGCTGATAATTCTCAAGAATGGCCGCAAACGTACGGCCTACGGCGAGTCCGGAACCGTTCAGGGTGTGACAGAATTCCGGTTTTTTGGCATCTTTGCGTTTAAATCTTATATTGGCCCGCCTGGCCTGGAAGTCAAGGCAGTTGGAGCAGGAGGAGATCTCCCTGTACTTGTCCTGCCCGGGCATCCAGACTTCAATGTCATAGGTTTTTGTGGCGGAAAATCCCAGATCCCCGGTACAGAGGGTCACGACCTGGTAGGGAAGTTCAAGCCGCTGGAGAATGGTTTCCGCATTGGCCAGAAGGGACTCAAGTTCATCAAAAGAGGCCTCCGGCGATGTGATTTTAACCATTTCCACCTTGTTAAACTGGTGGTGACGGATCAGCCCTCTAGTGTCCCGGCCGTATGAACCAGCCTCGGACCTGAAGCAGGGCGTGTATGCCGTGAATTTTATGGGCAGCCTGGATTCGTCCAGGATTTCCTTGGCATAAATATTGGTGATGGGCACTTCTGATGTGGGAATGAGAAAATAATCCCATCCTTCCAGTTTGAACAGATCTTCTTCGAATTTAGGCAACTGGCCTGTGCCGGTCATGGTCGTCCTGTTGACGATGAATGGGGGCAGGGCTTCTTTGTAGCCGTGTTCACCGGTATGGATGTCCAGCATGAAGTTGATGAGTGCCCGCTCCAGCCTGGCACCGGAACCCATGTACAGGGGAAATCTGGCACCGGCCAGCTTGGCAGCCCGGCCAAGGTCGATAATGCCTAAGTCCTCGCCGATATCTGCATGGTCCTTGATCTGGAAATCAAATGTCCTGGGGCTACCCCAGGTTTTTTCAAGCCGGTTTTCCGTGTCGTCCTTTCCCTTGGGCACATCATGGTTGGGCAGGTTGGGCAGGGTAATAAGGAAATCTTTTATCTGGCCTTCAATCGATCCCAGATCCTTGTCCAGTTCCTTTATCCGTTCGGAGACTGAACGCATCCTGTCAATGCTGGGCTGGGCATCCTGGCCGGATTTTTTCATTTTGGCGATCTCGTCCGAGGCTTTATTCCTCTGATGCCTTAATTCTTCTATCTCAAGTAAATATTTTTTACGTTTTTCCTCATTTTCCAGGAACACTGAAAAGTCGATTTGGGCCCCCCGTTTTTCCATTCCTTTTTTTACGGTGTCCAAATCATTTTTTATCTGTTTGATGTCCAGCATTTTTGGTCTCTGTCCTGCGTGATTAATGGGTTGAAATGTCTTTGTTGATGAGATTTTTCACAATTCTACTCAGATAGCATGGGCCATGTAAACAGTCAATGATTATTGCCGGTTGACAATTGGCTTCCAGTGTATAATATTTTTTAAAAATTTTGCTAAACCAAAGGAAATACATTATGGACGATATGAAAAATGGAAAAAGCAGTGTGCTGGCACAGGTCGCCGGCCGTCTGGATGCCCTGGCCCCGGAAAACCTGGAGGAAAAATACCAGACCATTGAAAGTAAATTGTTTGAATTTGCCAATTTCCTTGAGGCCCAGCAGGCGTTCCTGTATACCCCCACCAGCACGGAGATCCCCACAGAGGCGATCATCCGCAAGGCCCTTGAGTTTGAAAAGGGAATCATTCTTCCCGTATTCACCGATGCCAAGAATGCCTTTCATTTATATAAAATCAGTGATTATGACAGAGACCTTGTCATGAACGCTAATGACATGCTTGAACCCAATCCCGAGCGATGCAAAAAAATAGCACTGGAAGATGTTGACATCGCCATCATTCCCGGGCTGGCCTTTGATGACAAGGGCGGCCGGGTCGGTTTCGGCAACAATTACTATTCAAAATTGATCACCCGGTTGCCCGAGACGTGCCGTAAGGTGGCACTTGCCTACGAAGAGCAGATCGTCGACCAGATCCAGATGGAATCCCGGAAATTCACCGTGGACATTATCATCACCGATACCCGCGTGATTTATAAGATTTAGTATTTTCTTTACCAAATACGGTACGATTTCCAGAGTAAAAAACCGGACACCCCTGTTTCTCCCGAGGGGTAGGGTTCCGGTTTTTCTCTTTTCAGGTATACATACGGTTCAACTATTGTTCAGGGCGTTGCGAAAGGCTTCTAAATCCTCTGTCGTTCCCATGACGATCAATGTGTCTCCCGGGCGAATCAGGGTCTCGAAATGGGGAGCGAAATCCATCTTCTCCGATGCGTTTTTAATGGCAATGATGATGAGATTGAAGTCCTGGCGGATACCTGAATCCTTAAGGGCTTTGTCCGTATAGGCGGAGCCGTGGGGAACAAATGCTTCTTCAATCTGGATGGCGTCACTCTGTCTGGAAACGGCTGCATCCAGGAAATTGGATACTGTGGGGCGGAGAAGCTTCAATCCCATAGATACGGCTCCGGTGTCATAGGGGGATTCCACACGGTTCGCGCCGGCCACAATCAATTTCTTGCGGACCTCGGGACTGGATGCCCTGGCCATAATGTAAATATCAGGGTTCAATTGGCGGGCCGTTAACACCAGGAAAACGTTGGCCGTGTCCGTAGCAAGGGCAGCGACCATGGCTTTGGCCCTTCCGATGCCCGCCTTCTCAAGGATGTCTTCATCGCTTGCGTCCCCGATAAGGTAGTGGATTTTGTCTTTTTCCAGGGTGGCGGTGAGGTCTTCGTTTTTTTCAACCACTACGATATCCGGTGTGTCTTCCCTGATGAAATTACAGAGAACTCTTCCGATGCGGCCGTAACCGCATACAATATAATGGTTTTTCAACTTTTTGATTTTATTGTCCAACCGTTGCCTCCCCAACAAAGTTTTGATTTCACCTTCCACCACGGAACCGATGACAACACCACCGAGATAAAGGAAATACCCGACACCCGTGAAGATCAGGAGGATGGTAAAAATCCGCCCGGCGCTGGTCTGCTCGTGAACCTCCAGAAATCCCACTGTGCTCAGGGTGATCGCGGTCATATATGCGGAATCCAGAAGGTTCCACTCTTCGATGATCATATACCCGAACGTGCCTCCGAAAAAGATGAGCACTGCGATAACCACTGCCATTTCCATTTTCAGAATGTTGTTCATAATTGCTATAAATACTGGCCCGGCTGTGAAAATGCAAGGCAAAGATTTTGTGTGTTCGCCTGAGTGGGCCGGGCATGTCGCGGCCGGTAATGCCAACGGGCCGCTGCGGGTGTTTGGATATAAGGACGGCTTCCTGGACGGCATGAACGATTGCTGTTTTCAGCATTTTGTTCCGGTTCCATTTTTAACTTCATTTAGGTGCACATCAAATGACATTTAAGGTTTCAGCATGTTTTACTGCACCGGTATTTTTATCAGCGGTTTTTTCGGACCATATCTTTGCCATTTGCCACAATGAATATCATACCTGGAGCAGCCGGTACAAAGCGTTCTGCTTGACGCCTACTTTGGTTGCTGGTATTAAGGGGGAATGATTGAAGAACCCAAGAAATTCGCCCGGTGGCGCAGAGATATGGTGGAAAAACAGATCATGGCCAGGGGGATCTCAGATCCATTGGTCATCCAGGCCATGACCCAGGTGCCCCGCCATTTGTTTGTAAGTGAAGCCCTTGTGGACAGCGCCTATGGTGACTTTCCCCTGCCCATCGGAGAGGGCCAGACCATTTCCCAGCCGTTCATCATTGCCGAGATGACCCAGAGCCTGGGGCTTAAGGGAACGGAGCGGGTGCTGGAGATCGGCACCGGATCAGGATACCAGGCCGCGGTTCTCTCGCGGATCGTATATAAAGTGTACACCATAGAACGGAATAATACTCTGTTCATGCAGACCCGCCGACTGTTCGACCGCATGAAGTACCATAATATCGTCACCCGGTATTCCGACGGCACCCAGGGATGGAAGGCGGAGAGCCCTTTTGACGCCATTATGGTGACGGCGGGCGGGAACCAGATCCCTTCTCCGCTTGTGGACCAACTGGATCTTGGAGGCCGTCTGGTCATGCCCGTGGGCAGCCACCATTCCCAGGAATTGCTCAGGCTTGAGAAAACCAAAACCGGTATCAAAACCGTCAACCTGGGCGGTTGCCGGTTTGTCAAACTCATTGGTGAGCACGGCTGGCGTGAGTAAATGTGATGGTGAAACGCTAGTGAATACGGTTCAGGTAAAGATCTCCACGGTCAAAGCACTTTTTATCGGGTTTTGCCTTGGTGTGGCAAATATCATTCCCGGCGTTTCCGGCGGAACATTTCTACTGGTTTTCGGTATTTACGAGCGGGTTTTTGCAATTGTCAACCAGATCAATAAAGCCTTTTTAACCCGTCTTGCCGCATTGGGGCTGTCAACCCTTAATATTTTCGGAAGACCCCGGCAGCGTTCCGAGCTGATTGCGTTTTTAAGGGATACCGGATTTTCGTTCCTGTTTATACTTGCCCTGGGGGCGGTTGTTGCCATCCTTGCCCTGTCCGGTATGATGAAATACCTTCTGCTGCACCACTTTTCAGTAACCTATGCCCTGTTTTTTGGCCTGATTCTGGTCTCGGTGGTGATTCCCGCCAAAATGATAAAAACATTTAATCCGGGGACTGTTTTTTTCATCTTCTTGGGAATGGCTTTGACCGTTGGGGTCACATGGATGGTCAATCCCTATGATAAGATAAAGCTTAAGTCCGATGCCCTTGAACCGCAGTATCTGGCATCTTCCGGCCACGGGGATACCGGTGTCGCTGCCGGCACATCCGGTGACGGGAAAAAAACGTTTGGATTTACCGGCAGGTATGCCCCGGATGAATATCTTTATATCGGCATCTGCGGGGCTCTGGCGATTTCGGCCACTGTACTGCCCGGTATCAGCGGTTCCCTGGTACTGATTCTCATGGGCACTTATTTTGATGTGATATCAGCTATCTCCGCCCTGAAAACATTGAACCTGGATACCTTTTTCTTTTTGGGCTGTTTTGGGCTGGGGGTTCTCATTGGCGGTGTTCTGTTCGCCAAGCTTGTCAGCTTTGTTCTGGACAGGTATTACACCGCCACCATGTCTTTTCTGATCGGATTGATGGTGGGGTCTTTGTATGCATTGTGGCCTTTTAAACAAACCATTGTTATGGCCAGGCAGTATATTCGTCAGGATGAAAGGGTCATGCTGCTGGAAAACGTCGCTGTGCAGACCAACATCAATGTGATGCCGGGCAGTGATGCTCCCATTGTGGCTGCATTTTTGTTTTTTGTCCTGGGATGTATCATCATGGCAGGATTTATCCGGGCGGAATCGCCCAAAGCGGTCTGATTCAAAGGGGCTTAATGTCCCACATGTAGGCGGACAGTTTTTTATTGAATTGTTCTCAGGCCGTTCAGGATCAGTTCAACGGCAAACCGGGTGGTTTCCTCGATTTCGTCAAAATCTGTCTTTTCAAGGGTCAGGTTGCCGTGGCGGGTTCCCATATGTTCCTGTTTAAGGCTGTTGGCAATGGACAGCAACACACGGGAGACTTTACCGGTGTCTGTATCGCGGATAAATCCGTCCTGGCAGGCCCGGTCCAGAATTTTCTTCAGCAGATCCGCCTCCTGCTCTGCAAAACGGTCGGCAAGTTCCCGGAACATGGGCTGGAACTGGAGCTGTTCCGCAGTTTTTACGGATAATTTGTGAAGGTTGATGGTCTGCTGGAAATAGCGCTGGCGTTCAAGAAGATAGGCCTGGATTTTTTCATCCCACTTGGAGCGGGTTTCTATTTTTTGCCGGAGGCCCTTGAGAAAGGACTTTCCCTCTGCCTCAATGATTTCACAGAAAATAGCCTCTTTGTTCTTGTAATAATAGTACAAGGAGGCTTTGTTCAGTCCTACCTGTCTGCCGATGTCATCCATGGTGGTTTTGGAAAACCCGTAATGGGCAAAACTGCGGCTGGCAGCACTGCGTATCTCTTCTCTCTTTTCTGAATCCGGCATGTTCTTTTCTGTGACCCTGTAATTTTGACACACCTTATTTTCTGCCGGAATCCCTGTCAAGGGATAATCGGGATCTCATCCAAAAAAAACAACACCTGCCTGCACGGGAAATCCGGCAGGCAGGTGTCAGATGACGGTTTACATGAAGCTGTATTGGATGCCGATGGCACCGCTGTACAATTCTTTGTCATATGTGACAGTTGTCACATTATTTGAAGAGAAGTCTGTATCTGCCTGGTAAAAGTATCCAGTGAGGCCAAATGTGAGCATCAACTGTTTTGTCATCCTGTATTTGGCACCCAAAGCAAATGCATGGCAATCCAAGGGTGGACTCATTTTTTCAATGAGTCCATAATCATCAGGTGAAATGCCAATACCAATATACATATATCCAGCTGTGGCTGACCATTGTTCATTGATATCATATTGCAGACCAAGAGCCAGGTCATAGGAATTCTTGTCGACTTTAGCATTCTGGGTATCCCAGTCCGCGTCCTTTTCAAAGTAAAGTGTATAAGAGGGATTGATGGATAACTTAGGCAGTGCCTGCCATTCAATTCCCAGACCTAATACGGCCGGAAGATCCCTGGCATAGCTTTCCCCGTGAACCCTGCCATTCATCCAGAGAATATTCTCGCCCACCGTGCCCCGGGTAGCTGAATCCACAGTGGTTTCCCAGTCCAGCTTGACTTTTGTCTCATATCGGATACCGATATTGACGGTGTCGCTAGGACGCAGGTTTATACCGAAAATGCCGCCGAACCCGTCCGCTTCCTGGTCATACTTGCCCAGAACACTGGTGGAAGAGCCGCCGAGTGTGTATGTCCCGTGGATATCCACCTCTTTGTCTGTCCAGACGTAGCGGATCCCGGCGGCAGCGGAAACAACGGAGTTGAATTTATATGAAACGCCAGTTGTAAAGGTATAGTCAAAGCTCTTGGCATAGGAGTATTCATCTGACAGTGTACCGCCGAGAGCAAGCTCGCTGCTGTTGGGCCGCGTGGTGCCTGTTAGGGCCTCAAAACCAGAATATCCACCCGTTCCGCTTAGACCACCCCCATCGGTGAACGTGCCCGCCCTCGCAGCTGTCCCGATATTTTCCGTGATGATGTTGCCGTTTTCATACTCTGTCTCTCCACCGCCACCATTGATGGTAAAGGCCCCGAAAACTGCCCATTTATCGGACTTATAAATACCGAAAGCGGTGGGGGTGACCAGCCAGGGGCTGGCTGTACGGGTTTCATTATTGTAAATATGGTCATAATCAAAGGTAAAAGGCTGGGCATCCACAGACATGGTGAAGCCGTTGTTGAGAAACATTATCCCGCCGGGGTTGTAAGCGGCTACATCCGTGCCGTCGGTGGCGGCGTTCCTGCTCAGGCTGCCGGCGTAGGCCGCGCTGAAGTTCTGCTTGTTGTCCACACCGCCGCCAAATGCCGGGTTTGCAAAACTCCCGATAACTACCAACATACATAAGACGCCTAACCATGTTTTCATCTTTAGTTTCCTCCTTAAGACCGGTTAATGATACTGACACTGCTAAATTTAAGGGCACAGCCCTTTTGCCGACTTGTTCCGCCCCGGATAAGATTGATACTGCCGGGGGACATTGCAGGTGCATATGGAAACGCTGTTTCTAATTGTCAAACAGAAATATGTTTTGTTTGAACGGTTGTCAAGTAAAAAAATAATACTTATCTAACATGGGTAATTTTGTTCACTGGAGAAAATGAGCGAATGGTGAGGAGTAAGAGAGAAGAGAACGTGCTTGTGCCGTGTTTTTATGCTTTTTCAGGGGCAATTGAGGGCGTATCTGGCCTGGGAGCAAGGGATTTGGCGCGATGCCGTCTGGTGGTTCAATCCTGTGAAGTATTAAAAATTCGAAACATGGAGCCTGGTTTTTTGTATCCGCATTTATGCTTGGCGTTAGCCCGGGCGGTACTATATCGCAGGACACGATGCCCTTTTTATGGGTGGTTTTTATTCCGGATCAAACCCGGGGGCTGGATGATTTTCCGGCTTGGGGGAGTGGGGGTAAGGCATGGGGGATGGAGCAGAGGGAACATCATGGGATGCTATCCTGAGATCAAATCCCCGGGGGCGTGCTGCTGTTTCATAGCTGCCCGCAGTGAGCCGTAATTCATCCATGGGGGTCACCACGATGGCGGCCTGGTTCTGAACCGGACAGAAATGTTCACAATACCCGCACCCGCCACATTTGTCTTCAAGGACATGGGGAACCGGTACGCTTACGCTTTTCCTTTTTTCAAATTCAACCGCACCAAAGGGACAGACTTCATCGCAGACCATACAGTGTTTTTGAAATTCCCAGGCCAGGCATTTCCGCCGGATGATCCGGGCTGTGCCGGTCTTTGCCCAGATCCGTTCTCGGGGAGGAAGGTGGCGGATTGCATGGGTAGGGCATACCTTTGCACATTCGTGGCACCGGGGATCGCAAACGCCCCGCCTGGGGGTAACGGCCGGTGAGAAAATGGCCGGCAATCCGGCCTTAAGCCAGATGGGCTGGAGTGTATTGGTGGGGCATGCTGCCATGCATTCCCCGCACCTTACGCATTGTGACAGCAATTCGGTCTCGGGCAGGGCGCCCGGGGGGCGGACAAGGCCGGGAGTGCCGACCTGGCCCTGCCCGGGCTTGCCGTAAAGGGATGTCAGTCCTGTGAGGCTCACCAGAGCCGTACCCGCACCGGCCAATCCTGTGGAAACAATGTGGCGCCGTTCCGGTGAGAAGGTGCTGGACGGGCCGATCCGTAATATCTGCGGCCGGCCGAACGACACTGCCTGTTCAGGGCATATGGCCTCGCAGTTTCGGCAGACAATACATTCCGGGTGAAGGGTTGACCGGGGGGACGCCGTTTCAATGGCGGACATGGGGCAATGCCGGGTGCATTTGCCGCATTGGGTGCAGGCCGATGAGACCTGCCTGCGGATCAGCGGGGATTTTGAGGCAATGGCAAAAATGGCCCCTGCCGGACACAGGCACCGGCACCAGAACCGGGGTGAAAAAAATACCATACCGGCTGTGGCAATGAAAAAGAAAAAAATGAAAAACTGGGTATCAAAGCGAATGGTCCTGATCCGGGCAAAGGCAAGCGTGTTGATATGAAGCGCGTCGGCCAGGGGTCTGGCCACATCCAGGACCAGGCCGGACAAAAATGAGAGTGCCGGAAATATCACCAGACCGTAAAGCCGGGTCACCAGGGACAAGGGAGATGCGAAAAAGACCCAGGATACCCCGAAGAGTGCTGCACCCAGCATAAAGGCCAGGATCAGGTATTTGATCCTGAAAAGACCTGGAAAGAATCTTTTGTTTTTTTTCCGGGGGCGCAACACGGCATCTGTTCCGTCC
Organism: Desulfobacter sp.; assembly: GCA_036881925.1. GTDB lineage: Bacteria > Desulfobacterota > Desulfobacteria > Desulfobacterales > Desulfobacteraceae > Desulfobacter. The sequence goes on along the minus strand of JBAJNJ010000030.1, from coordinate 34,131 downwards.
AGGGTGGTGCCCATGGGGCAGATGTATCCGCAAAAGATCCTGCCGGCAAGGAGTGCCGAAAGCAGAACAAGCCCTGCCGGTATCAGTCCTGCCCAAAGACTGCGGGCCGCAACCGCCGTGACCAGCATAAGGGACGGGTCAAGCCGGAGAAAGATGTCGGGGTTCAGCAGGGAAACGCCTGACAGGGACACCAGGAACAAAAGCAGTAAAAACAGGGACAGGCTGAGCAGTTGAACAATGCGCCGGAACCGGATCATAGGGCAATGGTTTTCACGGAAAGGTTTTCAATATCCGCACGTCCCAGTCCCCGTTCATGGGCCAGGCGGATATGCCGGACCTGGGACGGGTTGAATTTTTTGCCGTACCATTCAAACGCTCCCACAGCATAGGCATCTGCCGCCACCATATCTGTTGATGCAATAACGGTATCCCGCTTGAGGACCTTTCCCGGACCGCCAGGCCCGCCGGTGCTGAGCACCCGGGTGCCGTCTATCACCGCCAGGTCCGCCTTTAAAAGTGTTGCCAGGTCCACGATGGTTTCGTTCAGATCCATACGGTGCATGATTCCCCGGTCATAAATCAGGCCCATCATCCCTTTCATGGACAGGCTGACCCCTGTGGCAGAATGGGATTTGGCAACGGGCACGGCAATCAAAACATCCGCCTTGAGAAATGCCTTTGCCACATCGGTCCGGGTCAGACTCAGGGCCCGGTCAATGGGCACTTCTTTGTAAAACGAGGGGGCGTTGATGGTATGTACCATGTTTGTACCGATGGATGCGCAGGCGTCACCGATTCCGGAGGCTTCAATACAGACCTTGCCCGAAGCCAGGGTGTGGTCCAATACCATGATCCTGGACGCACCGGCTTCCTTGCACATGGCAGCCACGGCCTTGACGACCCCGGGATGGGTGTTGGATGCCTCGTCAGGTGAGCGTGGAAAACTCATATTGGGTTTGATCAGGACGTGGTCTCCTTTTTTGACAACCCCCCCCATGCCGCCGATGAGATCCACGGCCGCCCGGGTCGCTGCCTCCGCTCCTCCTGTGGCTACCCCGATGTCAGGTGCCGGGGAGGCCTGTACCGGACCGGGCAGAAAAAGGCCGTTGGCGGCACCTGCCAGTACCAGGCCGGTCATGGCCTGGTGTTTGATGAATTCCCTGCGGCTTATTTTTTTATCCATGATGTTTTCCCCCGTGCGTGTTGATGCATTCACATTTTAAATTAAGATACCACACAGGCGGTAATTATTCTGTGCTTATTGCATGCGTTGTTGTCCGAGTTCCGGGGGAATCAAAAAAAGCGGCCGGGTTGACACAACCCGGCCGCTTTTTTGAGGGGGGAAACAGATAAGGAATATCAGATGGTGAATCTTCCCACCATTTCATTGAGGTTTCTGGCCAGTTCGGACAGGTCTGCGGAACTTGACTGGACCGAAGCACCGCCCGTCTTCATCTCTTCGGTGGCACGGCTGACATGGTTGATATCCGTGGTCACTTCCGCCACAACCGTGGAGGCCTGGTTGATGTTGTCATTGACTTCCTGGACACCGGTCGCGGCCTGGCCCACACTGTTGGATATTTCCTGGGTGGTGGCGGATTGTTCTTCAATGGCGGTTGCCACGGTGGTAACGATGCCGTTGATGTCATTGATGACTTCCACAATGGACTGGATGGCTTCCACGGATTCCTGGGTGGTGGCCTGTACGCCGCCGATTTTCAGGTTGATTTCACTGGTGGCCTCTGCGGTCTGCTGGGCCAGGGCTTTGATTTCACCGGCCACTACGGCAAACCCTTTTCCGGCATCACCGGCACGGGCCGCCTCAATGGTGGCATTCAGCGCCAGAAGGTTGGTCTGTTCGGAAATATCGGAGATGGTTTCGGTAACGTGTGAAATTTCCGAAGCTGCCTTGCCCAGATGATCCACCTTTTCCGATACCAGTTCTGCTTTTTTAACGGCATCGGCGGTGGTTTCACTGCCCTTCGCGGTATTGCCGGCAATTTCATTAATGGTGGCGGACATTTCCTCGGCCGCGGCCACAACCATCTGGATATTGCCTGCAGCCTCTTCCGTGGCTGCGGCCACACTGTTCATGTTGGTCGCCATTTCCTCGGCTGCTGCCGCCACGCTGTTGGATTTTTGAGAGGTGTCTTCGGCATTATCCGCCATTTTTTCCGAAACACTTGACAGGGAACCGGATGCATCGTTCAGGGTCCGGACACCGGATGAGATATCCCTGAACATGGCGGACAGGTTTTCGGTCATATGTTTCATGCTGGCGTATACACCTGTGGGGCTTTTCTCGTTTCCGTTGAAATCAACCGTCAGGTTGCCGTTGGCAATCTGGTCTGCGATATCCGCAATCTGGGCCGGATCACTGCCGAGCTGCACCATCACTCCACGGGTGATGACCAGAACAGTGGCAACGCCGATGAATACCGCGATAATACTGATCACGGCAATGGTATAGGTGGCGCGCTGGTTGGAGGCCTGGAGGCGGGGGCCGATCTCATCCTGGACCCGCTTGATGTCCAGTTTAACCTCTTCGACATCATTGGCCACGACAGGGCCGATACGGTCCAGGGTGTCGTTGATGATTTTATTTCTTTCAAAAATAACCGTGACCAGGTCGTCAAAGGCGGCGGCATATTGTTTCTGGGAACCCGTGATTTTTGCCAGCAGTTCCCGCCGTTTGGGGTTTTGAAGCTCCCTGTTCAGGATATCCGTGTTTTTGAGCATTTTGCCGAACTCTTTATTGACCCGGTCCACGGCGCCCTGGTCATTGGTATCCAGGAACTTGGCCATGTAGAGCCTTGCCAGCAGCAGGTGCTTCATGGCAAGCCCGGTATAAAAAGAGGCGGTCAGGTCCCCGTCCTGGTTGGCGGATACCATGATGTCGGTCAGGGAGTTTTCCATGACCGGGCCGTTGACGTTCAATACCTCGTTGACCAGCTTGTTCCTCTGGTTTTTCAATACAATAACCTGGTCAAATCCTTTCCGGTACTTTTCCAGTTCGCTTTCCACATGATCTATTTTCGCGGCACGATGCGGGGCCTGGATTTCTTTCTGGGCCTCGGCCTGGAATTCCGCCATCTTTTTCCACCGCTCGTTGAACGTGTTCAATGCGTTGTCGCTTCCGGATATTAAAAAGTTCTTTACACTCATCCGTACGATGAGCATATTCGCCTGGAGCCGGCCGGCAAGGTTGGTGTCCCTTGCCATCTCCCTGTATTCCCCGAATCCCGTTGACGCGTGTTCCAGCGACATAAATCCGTTAAGGGAGACCATGAGCAATAAAATCAGGACCGTTGAAAAACCGGCGATTAATTTGGCCTTTAGTGAGAGGTTCTTGAGTGACATGGGAGAGTCCTTTCGCTTATGTTGACGTTTCCGGGAACTGAAAAGCCTCTTAATTTATATTCCCTGTAACAGCGGCATACGAATCCGGGCATTCCAGGTAAATTCCGCTTTATAAATTTCGCTTATAAATTTCAGGTGGTCTTGAAAACTCATACTACTAAAGTATGAAAAAAATTTTAGGCGTTTGGCCGGATAAAGTCAAGGTGTTTTATTTGAGAAAGAATAACTGTTCTTACAAGGGAAATCCAGCAGGGAGAAGGTTTTTCAGATCGGAACGGCAGCTACAATGCCTCGGGGGGAAACGCCACCACCCGGTCTATGGAACGGGTGTCGCAAAAGAGCATGGCCAAACGATCCATGCCCAGGGCAATGCCAGCGGCAGAAGGCATTTTGCCAAGGTCCGAAAGGAACTTTTCAGGCATGGGAAGGGGGGAACGTTCCTGGCTGGAGCGAATTTGGTTTTCGTGGGCAAACCGTCGGCGCTGGACATTTTCGTCTGTGAGTTCGGTGAACCCGTTGGCCAGCTCAATACCGGCGATATAGAGTTCAAACCGTTGGGCCACCTGGTTATTGTCAGGGTGCAGCCGGGCCAGCGAAGCCAGAGGTGCAGGGTAGTCGTAAAGAAAACAGGGACGTTCCAGGCCGAGCCGGGGCTCAATGTCATTGCTTAGAATTTCGTCAAACCGGTCCGACGACAGGGCCGTGTCAACGCAGACCGGTGCGAATTTTTCGAACGCCCGGGCCACGGTGAGCCTCTCAAATGGTCGGGCCAGGTCTATGGTCCGGGCCTGGAAAAAGATGGACTGATTTTTGCCCAGGCCCGAGGCAATATGCCTTAAAAGACCCTGGCACTGGTCCATGAGATCCAGGTAGGTCTGGCCTGTACCATACCACTCCAGAAGGGTCAGTTCAGGCAGATGGCGATCGCCCCGTTCGCCTTTTCTGAAGCATTTGCAGAGCTGGAAAATTTTGTCCGCACCCATGGCCAGCAGCCGTTTCATGCAAAGTTCCGGGGATGCCTGGAGAAAGTGGCCTTCGGACATGACCGGATCAATATGGGCCTCGGGAATGACAACTGGGCAGCGGACCGGCGTTTCCACCTCCAGGTATCCCCGGGAAATGAAAAAATCCCTTGTCTGTTGGGTGACAAGGGATCGTTTTTGCAAATTTTCAAGGAGGGAGCCGGTATTCACAGCCGTCCCCCGGACCGGATATTATTGCTTGATTTCATAGATATCCTTTGGCCGGTCCTGGAGATAGACCCGGTGGTACTTGCCCGTATCTGCCCGGTCATAAAACTCGTAGGCCTTTTCCTTGCATGCATCGCAGGAATTGATGGGAATATGGACCCCGAGGATATGCCTGCCCGGGGTGGCTTTGGAATCCACCTCAAAGCTGCCGCCGCAGTCCCTGCACACCCTGATCTTTTCCTTTTGCCGTTCAAAGATATTGTCAGTGTCGTAAAAGACCTCCCGGTGCCGGACAAGAATATCTCCGGGCGTACCGGCCTCTTCGCGCATCTTTTCCCGCTGGGACCAGAATGTATTGATCTGGTCTGTGGTCTTTTTGATTTTATCTGTAATGCTGACGGACTGTTTCAGCTGGTCCGGGTTGTAATCCGGCTCCACCACCCCTGAATAATCCAGCCCGGCCATGGCCAGGATAATGCCCAGGTTGACGTAGGGCAGGGCCCCTTCAATGGCATATCCACCCTCAAGCACGGCAATGTCGGGCTTGAGCAGGGTGGTGAGCTGGGCATATCCCTGTGCGGAAAAGTTCATGTTGGTGAGTGGGTCGGTATAATGGTTGTCCTGGCCGGCCGAGTTGACGATGATATCAGGCTTGAATGCCTCCAGCACCGGAAGGACGCAGTTCCGGATCACGTAAAGATAGCCTTCCGTGGATGTGCCCGGGGGCAGGGGGATGTTCAGGTTTGACCCTTTGGCGTTGGGGCCGCCCAGTTCACCGGGAAACCCGGTGCCCGGGTACATGGTCCGGCCGTCCTGGTGAAGGGAGATGAACAATACATCCGGGTCATGCCAGAAGATGTCATCGGTGCCGTCACCATGGTGGCAGTCCGTATCAATCACGGCGATTTTTTTCAGTCCGTAATGGGAGCGGATATATTCCACCATCACGGCTTCGATATTGATGTGGCAGAATCCGCGCCCCCCGTGGGAGACCCGCATGGAATGGTGCCCGGGCGGGCGGACCAGGGCAAACCCGTTTTTGACCTCCTTGTTCAGCACGGCATCGGCAATGGCCTTGGCACCGCCGGCGGAGATCAGGTGGGATTCCGTGGTCACGGATGCTTCATCAGGGACGCAGAAGTGGGCACGCCGGATATCTTCCTTGGACACCAGCTCGGGCTTGTACTCCACAATGCCCTGAATGTCGAAGACACCCTCTTCGGTGACCTGGTCCTGGGTATAGAGCAGCCGCTCTTCCCGTTCCGGATGGGTGGGATCAATGGCCCAGTCAAATGCGGGAAAAAATACAAGCCCGGTTTTGTGAGATGCTTTTAACATGGTTTCACTTCCTTATATCCGCTTTTTCAAGTGGCCGGTGAAGGCACTTCAGCCGAGAACCGATTCATACCCTTTGATCAGGCCGGGTTTCAGCTGGATTTTGGTCCTGAAAATTTTGCCCCTGGGTGAAAAGTTCCGGACGATATTGAACTCCTGGAATTCCACCACTTCGACTTCATCTAGGTTTTCCGGGTCTGCTCCTGCATTTTCCGCTTTTTCCTTGAGCAGGGTGTAGGCGGTTTCAATCAGGTTGTCCTCGGAAAAGGACTTTGATATGGGTTCTGCAAAATCTTCTTCATGGGCCGTGACAATGCCCTGTTCCGTGTCCGCATTCAGGGAGACCTCGCAGGTGGTCCGGGCCAGGGCCGCGCCAATGGCGTTGGCCACCGAGGATTCCGGCACGGCAATGGTCTCGATCTTGTACATGTCCTGGATCTTGTCGGCAAAGAATCGGGCCGGTCCGCCCAGCATGAGGATTTTGGCGGGACTCAGCTTATATCCCTCCAAAAAGTCATGCACGGTATAAACGGGCTGGGAGTTGAGCTGGTCGATCATCTCAAAGGTTTTTTTAAGGATCACAGAGCAGCAGGAGCGGAAAATATGGTCTGCCGCCTCTGCCTCTTCCATGGAAAGGGCTTGGGCAATGCTGCGGATTCCATGCCTTGCCTTCTCACTGTCACCTTCATCCATAAGGCCCAGGACCACCAGGGCATCTGTGGGGGTAGGGCAGGGGCCGCCAAACGCCATGGCCGGACCCTGCCTGTCCGGTCCTACGGTGAGCTGGCCGTCTTTTACCCTCAGGGCCGAATCCCCGCCAATGCCCTTGGAGTCGGTGCGCAGGGAACGAATCAGGCTTTTGTACTGCCCCCGGCGGATGCCCACAGGTTCAAGCAGGGGGATTTTATCCACGAGAAACGCAATATCCGTGGTGGTGCCGCCGATATCCAGAACAATGGCGTCCTGGCCGACCGGTGCATGGGGAATGGCGCCCATGATGCTGGCCGCAGGCCCTGAAAGAACCGTCTGGGCCGGAAAGTGCATGGATGAATCCAGGGTCATGGTGCCGCCGTCCGCCTTGAGGATCTGGATGGGCACGGTCAGGCCTTTTTCCTCAAGGGATTTTTCCACGGCCTCGAAAAATTCCTTGTGAAGGGAAAACACGGCCGCATTCAGGTGAGTGGTGGCGATGCGCCTGGGAAAGTTCAGGTTGCCGGACACGTGGTGGCCAAGGAAGACCTTTTTAAAATATTTGTTCAGGATTCGCTTGATCAGGATTTCATGGGAAGGGTTCCTGACGCAGAATTTACTGACCACGCCCACATATTCGATGCCGGCCTTCTGGATTTCCTTGGCAATGTCCCGGATCTCCATTTCATTTACCGGCGCTTTTTCCCTGCCCCGATGGTTGATGGAGCCGGACACGGCATAGTAGTGTTTCCCGGTCCTGAAAAATTCGGGATCAATGCCCGGTCCTGACGAGACAATCATCGCCACCGGCGCCATGCTCTGCTGGATAATGGCATTGGTCGTCAGGGTGGTGGAGATCACCACCCGCTCGACCCGGGCCGGGTCTGTATTTTCCAGAAGCTTTGAAAATCCCGATAATACGCTGCCGAAAAGGTTGTCAGGGTCTGTAGGGACTTTTACCCGCTCTTGGATACCGGTGCTGCTGAGAAGCACGGCGTCTGTGTGTGTGCCGCCGACATCTAATCCTAAAATCATGGTGTCTTCCTTGGCATAATGAGTGACTTTTGTTGACATCATCAGTTGAAACCAGGCGATACCGGGTATCTTAATAATAGCGGAGCTTGTCAGAAAACGCAGGGGTTGTCAATGAAGTTTTAGGGCCTTGAAATATGCATGGATTTAATTTATCGTTCGATAACGATGTTAACTTTGAAAACTGATATTTATCAACAGGAGAGGATTATGTCTGTCGTAACGTGGAGAAAGGAAAGCAATATTGCAATTGTTGAAATGTGTAACGGTGCCAACCGGATGAACCCGGACTTTTCAGGGGCCATGAACCTCTGTCTGGACCAGGTTGTCGAAGATGCGGAAATCCAGTCGATGATCCTGACATCCACGGATGAGAAGAATTTTTCCCAGGGCATTGACGTGGAGTGGATCGGGGGAAAGATCCACACCGGGGAAACCCAGGCGGCAATGGATTTTATGCATGACATGAACCGGGTCTTCAAGCGCCTGCTTCTCTTCCCTGTCCCGGTAATTGCGGCCATTAACGGCCATGCCTTCGGCAACGGGGCCATCCTGTCCTGCGCCTGTGATTTCAGGTTCATGAAAAAGGACAGGGGGTTTTTCTGCTTTCCTGAAGTGGATGTGAGCATTCCGTTTTTGCCCGGTATGATTGCCTTTGTCCGCAAGGCCATCCCGGAATACCGGTTCAACCAGATGCTGCTGTCCGGCCAGCGGATGACGGCGGAGGAGCTTGAGGCTTCGCATGTCATTGTCAGGGCCAGTGAGAACCAGGAAGCGCTCATGCAGGATGCCATGGCATTTGCCGCTTCATTTGAGAAAAAGCGGGGCATCTTCCAGGAACTTAAAAAACGGATGCACAAAGAGGTCGTCCGTATTCTTGAGGAAGAAGACCCGCCGTTCATCGACTCCCTGAATCTTTTTGTGGCGGACTGATCCGTCCGTTAATCCGCTGAATCTGCCGGGGCAGGCCCGCCCCGGCATTTTTTTGCCTGTCTTGATCTAAGTCAATGAAAACATGACGAATTGCCCCTAACCTGGAACAATGCCGGCCCATGCCGGGAATTTGTTCACAGGGGGATGTGATGGGGTGTATTGAAACCGAACACACCGATGGTGAATTCATGCATCGGATCGAAACAATGAGCCGAGCAAACCTTTCCCGTTGCTGGCATTGCATGGCATGCAGCGGGGGGTGTCCGTTTTCCACGGACATGGATGTGATGCCGAATGCCGTATTGAGAATGGTCCAGTTCGGCTTAAAGGAACAGGTGCTGAAGACATCCACCATCTGGATCTGTGTGGGGTGCAACACCTGCTCCACGGAATGTCCCAATGCCATTGACATTGCAGCGGTCATGGATGCCCTGCGCCAGGTGGCGCTGATGGAAAAGACAGAGATCCCGGAGCCGGGCATCCTGGCATTTCACAATGCCGTGGTCGGTTCTATCGGCCGCTACGGCCGGACCCACAAACTTGATATCATGATGCGGTATAAATTGTCTGAACGGCAGGTGTTTTCAGATATGGACCTGGGGCTGAAAATGCTGTCCAAAAGAAAACTGGACCTGCTTCCTTCAAAGGTCAGGAATAAAACTGCAGTCCGGTCCATGTTTGAAGATGCCGGAGGTGTGGGATGAAGACGATGGAACTGAGCTATTTTCCGGGATGTTCCCTGGCCACGACTGCCAAAGAGAACAATGCATCGCTTCACCGGTTTCTCAGCCGGTTTGGCATCCGGCTCAACGAGATTGACGACTGGAATTGCTGCGGCTCGTCATCCACCCACAGCATCAATGCGGATCTTGCCGTTTCCCTGGCTGCCCGGAACCTTTTCCTGGCCCCACCGGGCAAGCCTTTGCTGGTGGCCTGTCCCGGGTGCTTTCTTCGGCTGAAACATGCCCAGATGGACCTGGCCGGTGATCCTGAAAAGCAGGCAAAGTACCAGGCCATGTTCGGCCTGCCTTACCACCCGGATACGGAGTTGGTTCATTTTTTTGAGTTGCTGGTGCAGATGGATAAGGCCGGACGTTTTAAAGGACTGGAACGGCGGTTGAACAATCTGAGAATCGCCCCGTACTACGGGTGCATGCTGGCACGGCCCCCCCGGATGAGAAATGAACGGAATTTTTTTGGCCTGATTGAGAAAACCATGACCGCCTTTGGCGGAGAAGCGTTGCAATGGCCGTTTTATGCAAGGTGCTGCGGTACGTTTTTATCTGTGAGCCGTCCCGACATCGCAGGCAAACAAGTCAACCATATCATGGAAGGCGCCATCCGGGCCGGGGCTGAATGTATTGTCACGGCATGCGCCATGTGCCACCTGAATCTTGAAATCCGGTGCAACCCTGAAAACCGGATACCGGTGTTTCATTTTTCAGAATTGCTTTCCCTGGCCGTGGAAGGCCATGCCCCCAAAGACTGGCTCAAGCGCCACCTGATTGATCCCAAGCCCTTATTGGAACGCCGGGAGGTCGGGACATTATCCTGAAATGCTCAGATATTTTTCTGGGCAAAGGTGATGAATTTTTTGCAAATGGGCGAGAGGCTCCGTTTTTTGGACAGGGTGAGGTAGAAATACCGGGTCAGGTCCAGGCCTTCCACGGCCAAGGCATGCAGCCGGCCGGTCCTAAGTTCCTCTGCCACGGCCATGATAGACAGGATGGAAATCCCCACATTGTTGAGAACCCCCTGGATCACGGAAACAGAACTGCCCATGGTTACGGCGGGGGTGAGCTTCCGGGAATCAAATCCGGCCTCGTCCATGCTTTTAAGAATAGACAACCAGGTGCCGGATCCCCTTTCCCTGGCGATGAACGGCTGGCTGAACAACTGGTCGCAGGGGATTGATGTGTTGCCTGCCCATGGGTGTCCTGCCGGCACAATGAGTTTCATTTCATCCCTGACCAGTTTTTCCTGTTCAATGGCCGGGTCTTCTTTCCGGGCGCCCACCACGCCCAGTTCCAGTTCGCCTGATTTGACCTTCCGGGTGATCTGGCTGGTATCCCCGGCTGAAAGCGAGATGGAAACATCCGGGTAGGCTTGCTTGAAAAGGCCCATGAGCCTGGGGAATATATAGCCGGCAGGGATGGTGCTGCCCCCGACCGTAAGCGTGCCTTTGGTTTTGCCCAAAAAGTCCAGCATGGCGGTCTGGGTTTCATTGCGCAGGGCCAGAAGCTTTTTGGCATAATCGTACAGGATCAGGCCTGCCCGCGTCGGTTCCGTGACTTTGCCCAGCCGGTCCAGGAGCCGGCACTGGAAGTGCTCTTCCAGCTCCTTGATATGGGTGGACACCGTGGGCTGGGACAGGTTGATGGTTTCCGATGCCTTGGAAAAGCTTTTTTTGTCCACCACGGATACGAAAATATGGAGCTGCCACAGGTCCATGGCCATAAATCCTCCTTGCCGGCTTTCAGCAGTCGAGTTTTGGAAATTTTTCCATGAGTTTTATTTTGACCGGTTCGGGCACCATATCTGAAATGTCCCCGCCGAACTGGGCCGCTTCCTTGATGATGGAAGAAGAGGTAAAGATCCAGCGCAAACCGGTCATGAGAAATACGGACTGGATATCCTTGCTCAGTTTCCGGTTCATCAGGGCCATCTGGAATTCGCTTTCAAAATCGGAGATGGCCCGCATGCCCCGGATAACGGCCACGGCTTTTTTTATTTTGGCATATTCCACCAGAAGACCGTCAAAGGTGTCCACTTCAATGCGCGTGTTGCCGTTGAGGCTTTCCTTGATCATATTCACCCGTTCCTCGGGCGAAAACAGGGCTTTTTTGGACGGGTTGTGCAGGACAGCCACAATCACCCGGTCAAAGATATCCTGGGCGCGGTTGACCACATCAAGATGCCCGTTGGTCAGGGGGTCGAAAGAGCCTGGATAGATTGCGATTTTTTCTTTATTGTCAGTCATGTTTGTCCTTTATCCATTAAAGGATTCCCGCAAAAACGAAATAAATGTCTTTGAGTATTTTTTTTGGCGGTAAATGTCAAGCCCGTTCAGTGGATTGGCAAGGCTTTCCCGGGTGGACTGTTCCACAATGAGAATACCGCCAGGGCTCATAAGATCCATAAACCCGGGTTTGGCAAGTACGATTTCCGGGTAGCCCTTGTCATAGGGCGGATCCATGAAGATCAGGTCAAAGGGTCCTGAAAAATCGGGCAGGGGCCGGCCAACCAGGTCATGGCAGACGAGTCCGGCACGGTCTTCCATACCGCACAATTCAATGTTTTTTCGGATAATGTCGCAGGAGACCTGTGCCTGTTCAACGAAAACGGCCGTGTCCGCGCCCCGGCTCAGGGCTTCCAGGCCAAAGGCTCCGGTGCCGGCAAAAAGGTCGAGCACACGCTGTCCCCTGACAGAGGGCCCGATGATGTTGAACAATGCCTCCCTGACCCGGTCCGAGGTGGGGCGGATATCCCTGCCCTGAATCTGGGACAGCTTCCTTCCCCTGCAACTGCCGCTGATGATTCTCATGGGACTCAGGAAATTTTTTTCTTGATATATTTGACTGTGGTGCCGATTTTTTTGGCCGTTGCCTTGAGATCTCCGTCTTCCTGTTCAACCTTGCGCCGCAGAAACTCCTGTTCAAACGCACCTCTCGCCTCTTCAAGGTTGTTCATGGTAAAGAGCCACCGCCGCTCGGGCTGCGCGTCTTTATCAAAATCCGGGTTGTAGGGCTGGGGGATGTCCTCTTTTTCAATGGTGTCGCCCTTGACCATGATGCTGAGCCGTTCCACCAGGTTTTTCAGCTCCCGGACATTGCCCTGCCAGTGGTACTGGCCCAGCAGGTCCAGGGCTTCTTTGGACAGGCGTTTTTTGGGATCGGAGGATTGTTTTGACAACTGGTCCATGAAGGCGTCCACCAGGGCGGGGATATCTGCCCTGCGGTCCCGTAGGGGCGGCACATGGATGGGGATCACATTCAGCCGGAAAAAGAGATCTTCCCGGAAATTTCCCTCTTTGATTTCCGTTTCCAGCTCCTTGTTGGACGACGTAATCAGCCGTACATCCATCTCCAGGGTCCTTGAACTCCCAATCCGCTGGAAGGTTTTGGATTCCAGGGCCCTGAGCATTTTGGCCTGGGTGCTGATATTCATGTCCCCGATTTCGTCCAGGAACAGGGTGCCGCCGGAGGCCAGTTCGAACTTGCCCTTGTTTTTGGATGTGGCTTGGTCAAAGGCGCCTTTTTCATGGCCGAACAATTCCGATTCCAGGTGCTCTTCCGGGATGGCGGCACAGTTGATAATGATAAAAGGGCCTTCGGGCCTGGCGCTGAACTGGTGAATGGTTCTTGCCACCATCTCCTTGCCCGTGCCGTTTTCTCCGGAAATCAGGATGGATGCATCGGACGGAGCCGCAGCCATGATCTCTCCGTAAAGTTTCTGGACTGCCGGGCTGGAGCCGGTAATGGAGTTTTTTTCAATGGCTTTTTTTCTCAGGTAGGTATTTTCCTCTTCCAGCTTCCGGAAGTTCAGGGCGTTGTTGATGGTGACCATGACCTTGTCTATGGACAGGGGTTTTTCAAGGAAGTCAAAGGCCCCGGATTTGGTGGCGTCTACTGCCGATTCAATGGACCCGTGGCCCGTAATCATGACCACGGGCAGGTTGGGACTTGTTTTTTTGATTTCCTTGAGGGTGTCAATGCCGTCAATGCCTGGCATCCAGATATCCAGAAGCACGATGTCGGGCGAGTGGGTCTCAATTTTTTTCAGGGCTTCGTATCCGTTGTAGGCATGAATGACTTCAAATCCGTCATCCGAGAGAATCCCTTCAAGAGAGTCAATAATGGTGGATTCGTCATCAACGATTAAGACAGCCGGGTACATAATTTATATCCTTTCATTCGATTCGCGTCTCATGTTCTTGCAGGTCATGCAGGCAGTTCAATGATGAACTTGGCCCCTCCGGGCTGGTTGTCCTGGACACGGATGACACCGCTGTGATCCGAGATAATGGAGTTTACAATGGCCAGGCCAAGGCCCATGCCTGATTTTTTAGTTGAAAAGTAAGGTTCGAACAGCTTGGTTTTTTCCTTGTCTGAAATTCCCTTGCCGGTATCGGCAATTTCAATGCGGACAATTTTCAGGATCGGCTCATAGGAAAGATCGATCGTGATGATGCCGTTTTTACCCATGGCATAGACTGCATTGTCGATCAGGTTGATAAAGGCCTGTTTCATATGCTGGTGGTCCAGCTTCAGGGTGGGAATATTGTCACCGAAGCGGGTCTGGATATCCACCTGTTCAAGGCCTTCCCGGTACAGGGCAACGGTTTCCAGGATGATATTGTCGATCCGGCCGGATGAAAAGCTGGTATCCGGGAATTTGGCAAAGGCGGAGAACTGGTTGACCAGGTTCCGGATCAGGTCCACATGCTCTACAATGGTATCTGCACAGCCGGTAAAAATATCATCGTTGATTTCCTTGCCGTATTTGCGTTTGAGCCGCTGTGCCGAAAGCTTGATAGGAGTCAGGGGGTTCTTGACCTCGTGGGCGATTCTTCGGGCCACCTCTCTCCAGGCCACCATGCGCTGGGCTTTTTCAAGTTCGGTCACATCGTCAAACACCAGCACGGCCCCCAGGTTCTGGTTGGCATCATCCCTGAGGGTGGAATAGTGGAGGGAAAAATGTTTGGGTGTTCCGGACACCGACGCAGACACCGGCACTTCAATGTGCTGGGCGCCTTGGGCGGTCTGGTCGTATATCTTTTCCGCCATCTGGAGATACTCCCCGTCAAGCAGCGTTCTGAAGCTTTTCCCCAGGATCCTGGTGCTGTCCACGTTGAGCATGGACTCCGCAGCCTTGTTCATGGTCGTGATGGTTCCGGTCTTGTCAATGGAAACCACGCCTGCGGAAATGTTTTTAAGGACGATTTCAATGTACTGGCGGCTTTTTTCAAGCTCCATGTTCTGCTGCCTGAGCATCTCGCCGGACAGGGCGATTTGTTCACGGCCCGCAGCCAGCTGTTTGGTCATGGAGTTAAAGCTTTTGATCAGGGTGCCGATTTCGTCGTCGGTCTGGAAATCAATCTGGTAGTTCAGATCCCCGTCCGTAATGCGCTGGGTGCCCTCGGCAAACTTCATGATGGGAATGGTAATGGACTTGGCCATCTGGAACGCAAACCAGATGGCGCAGAACACCACGAGCAGGGCCACGATGGACAAGGCAATATAATAGGAAATCTGGGCCGGTTTTTTGGTCAGTTTTAACTGCTGATATTCTTCCACACCTTTCAGGATCGCCTTGAGGTTTTCAGACAGGTCCGGAGAGACCAGGGTGGTGATCACAATAAATCCCCGGGCCCGTGCCGGGGCGCTGCCGTAGGGAACCGTGGCCACGGTCCTTAAAAATTCCCCGGCATCAATGGGCTGGTATACCGTGTGGCTGTCCCTGTCCCCGGCAATCCGGGTCAGGTCGGCTGTGGTCAGCAGGCCGAAATAGGTGGCTTCCAGTTCATTGGCTAAGGACAGGCTGACCCGCTTGGCATCCGGGGTGTACACCTCAACCGCATGGCGGTTGAAGGCCCGCTGGATCACCTGGGTGTACCGGGTCAGTTTTTCCTGGTTCTCGGGCTTGAGCAATCCCCTGGAGTCAATCTGGAATGCCCCGCGTTTTGCAAAGAACGCATTTTTTTCCTCAATATAATCGTAAAGTTTCTGGCCCACGGACAGGGACGCATCCAGGGTTTTTTCAACCGGTGCATTAAACCAGAATGCAATGGAGGTGGAAATGAATTGGATGGAAAAAAAGAAAAGCACTGTGGTGGGCAACAAGGCCAGGATGATAAAGGCGATGGTCAGCCGCGTCTTGAGCTTGGACCCGAGAATATTGTTCTTTTTTTCGTAGTAAAGCTTGGCAAGGTTCCGGAACACCAGGAGAATCAGGCTGAGCAGGAGCAGCAGGTTGATGTTGATCAGGATGAACATCAATACGGTGGAGGAAAGGGGAAAGTCTGTTCCAAAAGGCGTGATCCGGGTTTCCACAATGGTCAGCCCGCCCACAATCAGCAGGATGGCCAGGATAAGGATCCCTTCTTTTTTCCGTTTGGACTTTTCCTGCCCTATGTGTTCAGTCTCGTCTGTCATGGTGCAACACGTACCAGGGGTGTTTATGCCAATGGATCAATAAGTGAAATTGATCACATACCAGTCGGTTTCAAAATCCCAGAAAGAGACGAAAAAGAAAATATAGTGAAGGGAAAGGGGCAGGGTCACTTTTTCCAGTTCCGCCTTTATCCGGATCTGGTATTTGTCGCCTTTGACCAGTTGGTCCAGGGGGACCACCTTGAGGTTGTCCACCTCTGTCATCCAGGCTTTGGCCTCTTCAAATGATTTGGTAATGGCCGGTTTTTCGTCCTTCCACGGCCGGGAGACCGTATACTCCTCTTTCAGGGAATTGTATTTCACCGTGGATTTGATCTGGATATCCGCCATTTTTTTATCAAACAGGTTGCTGGTGGTCTTGTACAGGGATACATAAAAGGTAAAGGTGGTTGGGATACCGTTTTGTACGGCCTGGGCGGTTTTTTCCTTGAATGCGTTTTCCACTTCAAAATAGGTCAGCAAGTCATCCCGGGTATTGGCCAGCTTGATATTGTCCAGCACGGCGTTGATGTCCGCAAAAATATTGGACGGCACCAGCAGATTCAGGCCGATGATGACGATAAGGAAAAAATAATATGTCTTAAACGCACCCTTTGATTTCATTCTTACTGTGTCAGCTTAGATTTTTGCCGGTCCGGTTTCCCAGGCATTTTTTTCATCAAGAAACTTCTTTATAAACAAGTGGTTCAGGGTGTGCCCGGATTTGTGGGTGATGATATGACCCTGGATGGGCATGCCCAGAAGGGAAAAGTCACCGAGGCAGTCCAGAAGTTTGTGCCTTACAAATTCATCCGGATACCGCAAGCCCCCTTCGTTCAGAATTTTATCATTATCGATAACAATGGCATTGTCAAGGCTTCCGCCCTTTCCCAGGCTGAATTTTTTCATCAGTTCCAGGTCTTTTACAAATCCGAATGTCCTGGCATGGCTGATTTCCTGTTCAAAATCGTTTTCCGCCCGGTCATATGTTATTTCCTGCAGCCCGATCAGGGGATGGTCAAAATCAATGGTGCAGGAGATTTTGAAGCAGGGTTCGGGCATGACCCGCACGAACTTGTCCCCGTCCGTCACCTCTATGGGTTTTTTCACAATGATAAAATGTTTGGGCAGGGACTGTTCCACCACGCCGGCCGCTGCCAGCACCCGGGTAAATTCCAGTGCGGATCCGTCCATGATGGGCATTTCATAGTCATCCACCTCCACCAGGGCGTTATCAATGCCAAGGCCTGCAAAGCTGCCCATCAGATGCTCGATCGTGGACACAATGGCCCCGTTGGTGCCCAGCACCGTTGCCAGGCTGGTGTCCACCACCATTTTAAACAGGGCCTGGATATCCTGGGTCCCGGGCAGGTCCGCCCGCCTGAATTTGATGCCGTGGTTTTCCCGGGCGGGACGGATGGTCAGATTGGTTCTTTTCCCGGAATGGACCCCGGTCCCGGACAGGGCCACATTTCTTGCTATGGTGCGTTGATTATAGAATTTTGTCATATATATCGTATGTTTCACAAAGGCTTAGTCAAAAAGTGTGGTATATATATCTGATTTTTATATGCAAAGCAAAACAAATGAGAAAAATCTTTGGTTCCCCACGATTTTCTGGTAGAAAAAAATATTTGTGTCAACCCGGCCTATTGAAAACCAGGCTTAAAGTCAACCGGTTATGCATCCGGGCCATAGGTGAAACATGATTTCGAAAATGTATTCCTGTGCCGTCCAGGGCATTGACGCCATTGTTCTGGATGTGGAAGTGGATATCTCTTTGGGCCTGCCGGTATTCAACATGGTGGGCCTGGCCGAAACCGCAGTGCGTGAAAGCAAGGAACGGGTGCGATCCGCCATCCAGAACGCCGGATATACCTTTCCCATGGACCGTGTGGTGGTCAACCTGGCACCCGCAGATATCAAAAAAGAAGGCACAGGTCTGGATCTTCCCGTCGCCCTGGGGATTCTTTGCGCATCCGGGCTGTTTGGCCAGGATGCTGCCCTGCCGTGGATCATTGCCGGAGAACTTTCCCTGGACGGACGGCTCAAACCGGTCAAGGCTGCCCTGCCGTTTGCACTTGCGGCCAGGGATGCCGGCTGCAGGGGGATCATCCTGCCCAGGGAAAATAGCGATGAAGCCGCCCTGGTCAGTGACATCCAGGTCATCGGGGTGACCCATCTTTCCGATGTAGTGGATTTTCTTTCGGGACACAGGGAGATTGCTCCCCATTGCCTGGACCGGGATACCCTGGCCCTTGACCGGGCGGACGCTTCCCTTCCTGATTTTTCCCAGGTCCGGGGGCAGGCCCATGTCAAGCGGGCCCTGGAAATTGCCGCTGCCGGCAACCATCACATCCTGATGAGCGGTCCTCCGGGCAGCGGTAAAAGCATGATGGCCAAGCGGTTGCCCGGCATCCTGCCGCCTCCTTCTTTTGATGCCGCCATGGACATTGCCAGGATTTATTCGATTACGGGTAAAATTCTGGATGCAGGTTCCGGTTATTCCATAGGCACCCGGCCGTTCCGGTCGCCCCACCATTCCATTTCCGATGCAGGCCTTGTGGGCGGCGGCCCCAGGCCCATGCCCGGGGAAATCAGTCTGGCCCACCATGGCGTATTGTTTCTGGATGAACTGCCCGAGTTTAAACGGAATGTGCTGGAGGTACTTCGCCAGCCCCTGGAAGAGGGGCGGATTACCCTGGCCCGGGCCGGAAGCAAAGCCACCTATCCCTGTCGGTTCATGCTGGTGGGGGCCATGAATCCCTGTCCGTGCGGACATTTTGGAAATCCGTCACGGGAGTGTACCTGCACCCCGGGAAAAATCCGGCAGTACCGGTCCAGGGTCTCAGGCCCGCTCATGGACCGGATGGATATCCAGGTGGAAGTTCCCCAGATATCGTATGAGGAATTGGCCGCAGATGCCGGTGAAGAATCGTCGGATAAGATACGGGCACGGGTTGTTGCGGCGCGCGAAATTCAGGACAACCGGTTTAAGGCCGCCTCCTGCTTTTCCAATTCAGATATGGACCCGGATCTGGTCAAGCGCCATTGCAGTCTGGACAACGACGCCGGCCGCACCCTTGAGCAGGCAATGAACATGTTTTCCCTGTCCGCCAGGGCTTATACCAGCATCCTGAAAACCGCCCGCACCATTGCCGACCTTGCCGGGAGCACCAGGGTACTGAGACCCCACGTACTTGAGGCGGTTCAGTATAAAACCCTGGACAGGCAGGACGACGCCATGCCTTGATTTTTCGGAAACGCTGCGTACGACACGATGAAATTTGGCAGCATTGCTGCCGGGCAAATCAGGAACTGAATTTCAGAATATCCGGAGCCGAAAGAACCATCCGGGAAAATTCATAAAAAAGCCCTTAAACACATATGATGTTCAGGGGCTTTTTTATGGTGACGACATGATAGATGTATTCACGTAAACCAGTGCAATTAAAGCACGGTTACATTTTTTGCTGCAGGGCCCTTCTGGCCGTCTTCAATATCGAATGAAACCCTGTCACCCTCGTTGAGGGTTTTAAATCCTGTGGCGTTAATGCCTGAATGATGTACGAAAACGTCTTTTCCGCCGTCTTCCTGTTCGATGAACCCAAAACCTTTTGTTTCGTTAAACCATTTTACGATACCATTTGCCATGTCGGCATTCTCCTAAATAGAAAAAAATAAAAATTCGCTTCTTACTTTGAGGGGCAAATCACACTGGAATAATTGAGAAATACACCTTAAGAGGAAACATGAGCGCTATATAGCGTAACTTTCAATATAATACAGGCGCTTTAAAAGAAGTCAAGTCGTTTATGCATTATTTTTTATCGCGATGCCCCGGCCTGCGGCCGGAGGATATTTCTGGCTTAATAATGCAGAGTGTGTTCCCAGTAGTAACGGTGATCAAAAAAAGATGTGTGAACATCATAAGTGGTTGAAAAATTGAAGATTAAAAAAGTGCCGGAGTGAATTAAGATTGCAATTCTTTTTTATTCGTGTATGATAGTCAACTCATACCCAAGTAAAGGCACATTTCCTGCAAAGAATTATTTAAGACAGTCTTTTCTTTCAGGCAGTCCTCGTTGACCGCGCTGTCTGGCAAACATCGTTCGTTACCGTCGAAATCATTGCTGATTACTTAACCGTGAAAACGTATGAAGATTTTGTTGGAAACGAATCCGGACCCTTTTTTTAGCGTTGAAACGCCTCCTTCAATACCTGCCTGCATTTTCACCGAACGCCATACTGTAAACCATAGTGTTTACAATTATATATAAGGAGTTTTATGCGTTTTAATACGTTTAATTTTCACCCCGGCATTGCCAAGGGAATTCACGACTGTGGATACACCGTTCCCACACCGATTCAGGAAAAAACAATTCCTCTCATCCTTGACGGCAGGGATGTTCTTGGCCTGGCACAGACCGGGACCGGTAAAACCGCAGCATTTGTGTTGCCTGTGCTTCAGCAGCTCGTGAAACAGCCTTGCAAAACCGCCCGCTCACTGATCATGACACCCACCAGGGAACTGGCGGAACAAATTCATGAAAGCATTAAAATGATGGCGACACATACACGAATTAAAAGTGTGGCTGTTTATGGCGGCGTGGGCAAGTCAAAGCAGATCAATGCGTTTAAGCGGGGCGTTGATATCATTGTTGCCTGCCCGGGCCGTCTTCTTGATCTGATGAATGAAAAGGCCGTCACCCTTGACGGAATTGAAGTCCTGGTCCTTGACGAGGCAGACCAGATGCTTGACAGAGGATTCCTGCCGGATGTCAAGCGTATTATCAGGCAACTGCCGGTAAAAAGACAGTCGCTTGTGTTTTCCGCCACCATGCCCCGGGAGATTCAGCGGCTGACAGAAGATGTTCAGAATCACCCGGTAACAGTGCGGGCAAACAACACCCTGCCTGCTCCCACCATTGCACATGCGCTTTTTACCGTTGAAAAGCAGGAGCGGACCGCGCTTCTCAAACAGTTGCTGCGTGAGCAGGATATGGTGACCGCACTCGTATTCACCCGGACCAAACATAAAGCCCGGAGTCTGGGCGCCCAGTTGAAAAAAGCGGGTTTCAACGCCACATCACTGCAAGGGAACCTGTCACAGAACCAGCGCCAGAAATCGATGGACGGCTTTCGCACCGGCGTTTTCAATATATTGGTGGCCACAGATATTGCCGCCAGGGGAATTGACGTCGCAGGCATTTCCCATGTCATTAACTATGATCTGCCGGATACGGTGGAAACCTATATTCATCGTACCGGAAGGACGGGCAGGGCGGATCGGACAGGCCAGGCCTATACCTTTGCCTCGGGCGAAGATGGAAAAATGGTCGGCCGGATTGAAAAGGCACTGGGAAAAAAGATGGTGAAAAAAAGGGCTGCCTCCCAACCCACTGAAAATAAAAATAAAAATAAAAAGCCAAATCTTAAATCTCCGGGGAAATCCACAGGACGGAAAAGAACAGCATTTAACTGGGCCGACTCTTTATCCATGGCTTAGATGCTTTCCCCAGCGTGATCATAAAGGAGATAATCATGGCGGTCCGAAATCAGTATTCCTTTAAAAAACGCCAGAAAGAATTGGCAAAGAAGAAGAAAAAGCAAGAAAAAATCCAGCGCAAAACAGAACGACGGGATAATGCGGAAAACGTGACAGACCAGGACACGACACTGAACCAACAAGAATAGGGACAAAAATCATGTCTGATGTGAGGCTCCGTTATAAAACCATGGAAATTGGTCATATGGATGTCCACATTCGGATGTTAAAAGACACGCTCCAGTTTCAAGACGATGACAATGCCGCGAAAAATCTGGGCATTTCTTCCGCAGCCTGGCCCATCTTCGGTGTCATCTGGCCCTCCAGTGAAGTTCTTGCTCATCTGATGCTGGATTATGAAGTGGACGGAAAGCGGATCCTGGAAGTCGGTTGCGGGATTGCACTGGCCAGCCAGGTTCTGAACCGGCGTTGTGCAGATATCACCGCAACGGATTTACACCCTGAGGCTGAACAATTCCTGGTTTATAATACGCAGTTGAACAAGGATAAGATCATTCCGTTTGTCCGCACGGGCTGGGCAGATGTGAAACAGGGGGCGTTGGGTGTATTTGATCTTATTATCGGCAGTGATCTTTTATATGAAAAGGAGCATGTCGTACTTCTGGCGGAATTCGTTAACCAGCATGCCGGGCGCAACTGTGAGGTGGTTATTGTGGATCCCGGTAGGGGCTTTAAGGCAAAATTCAGTAAAAAAATGACAAGCCTGGGGTATTCCCATTATCAGCACCAGGTAGAAAATACAGATTATCTGGAGAAAACGTTCAAAGGACGGATCTTGTATTTTTCCCGGTAGCAGCAGACATGCGTTGTAAAAAAATTGAATGGCGTAACCCGTAGATATCTGATACTGATAGCTTAAAATAGCCGTTTTGCCCGGATGCAGTATTGACGGCTGAAAATTTATCATATCCTGATATCTATTTGTTTTGTCGATCCTGTCACGGTGTGATGATTAAAAGGACGTCCTGTTTGATCGAGATGAACACGCGTGAAAGGAAACGCATATCAGTTGTCCATTTTATCAAACCGCTCTGTCCGTTCTGTTAAAAGCAAGGTCCACGGAGCCGTACATCCCAGCGGCCAATGGGCTATGTGCCGGGTGCGTCATGGTGGCACAACCCTGTGTGAAAGGAAGCCGGTATGAAAGTAAGCAACGGAAAAACGGTCTTCATCGAATACACCATGTTCCATGAAAACGGTGAACGCATCAGTACCAATACCGGGTCGGAGCCCCTGTCGTTTGTGCAGGGGCAACATGAAATTATTCAAGGGCTTGAGCAGTCTTTGGACGGGCTTGAAAGCGGTGCTTCAACAACAGTTTTGCTGCCGCCTGAGGATGCCTACGGTATTTTTTATCCCGAAGATATAATGACCATTCCCATTGCCCAGTTGCCTGATGATGCAAGGGTGGTGGGTGCTGTTGTTGAAACCAGGGATTCGGAAAATCAGATCATGGCCGGAATTGTCCAGAATACGGATAATGGCAATGCAACCATTAATTTCAATCATCCCCTGGCAGGTAAAACAATCCGGTTTGACATCAAAATCCTTTCCGTAACAGCGGAGGGGGAAACCGGTATCGCATAAGACCCCGGAATGGGGGGGGGCGGTTGATACTACAAAACGAGGAATACTGAATGAATATTTACGTCGGAAATCTGGCGGACCATGTAACCGAAGCGGTTATACGGCAGATGTTTGAACCCTTTGGGGAAATTGAAAGTGTTAAGATCATAAAAGATCGGTTTTCCGGAAGATCAAAGGGGTTCGGGTTTGTCGAAATGCCCAGCAACTCGGAAGCGGACAAGGCCATTAAAGCCCTGAACGGCAAAATTGTTGAAAAAAAGCCTGTCAAAGTCAACCATGCGGATTCCGGCGCGAAAAAGAAAAAGAAGCCATTTAGAAAAAGAAGATTCTGAAAAATGCCACAGGGCCGGACAAGTGCGGATTTGTCCGGCCCCGGGTTACCATCTTTTTAAAGATCCAGGTTTTTGAGCAATACCCCCACAATGCTTTCCGGTACATCTTCATGAACCAGGTGCCCTGCGTTGGGCACAAGGGTGAAACTGTCGGCATCCAGCAGACCGGCCAATTCCCTGCCCCGGGAAGGGGGGATAAATCTGTCATGGGCTCCCCAGATGAGGTGAACTCTGAAAGCGCATTTTTCATACCGCTCCTGAACCTCTTCAATATTCCGTGTATCAGATTGGGCAATATGGCGGTAAAATGCAGGCTGGCCTGTTTCACCCCGCCAGGGGGCGGCATAGACCTCAACGGCTTCCTCTTTTAACGGATAATGCACGGCCTGGCCGATATAGGCCCTGAAAAGGGCGTCGTGGGCATAGGGGGGAAGCCCTGCAAATGCGGCTTCGTATCCGGCCACATGGCGGTAGAATGGTGAGCCGGACGGCAGGACTGCCACCGCGTCAATCAGGTGCAATGATCCATATGCGATTCCGTCGATGAAATGTCCGCGTAATGCGGCCAGGCCACCAAAATCATGCGCAATCACCTGGGGCCGGTCCAGTTGCCAGTGATCGATGAGAGCGTTTAAAAGTACGTTCTGGACATCTTCTCCCACCTGCTGTTCCCCGGATTTTTCCGACACTCCACACCCCAGCATGTCGTAATAGTACACCTTGTGGCGCTGGGCGATCCAAGGGGCAATATGCCGCCAGGCCTGTGCAGACCAGGGAAAACCATGAATCAGCACCACCGGAGACCCTTCGCCCATACTTCCCCAGGCAATGGCCTGGCCCTTGAACATAAATTGTTGATCCAGATCTAACATATTGCCTCCTTATGCATTGGAATTGATTTGCATAATAAAGTACGATAAAATTATCTGATTGAAAAACGCATTTATTTTATCAAAATAATAAGAAGGGCTAATGGTTGGCATGCATTTACCCATAGAATTGTTACAAACATTTGTGAAGGTGGCGGAGACCCGGAATTTCACTGCAGCGGCAAAGCAGATATTCCGGTCCCAGTCTGCCGTGAGTCAGCAGATGAAGCGCCTGGCAGACACCGTGGGCATGGCGTTGTTTGATATGGAAGGAAAACAGGTGCGCCTCACCCCCATGGGAGAGCTTGTACTGGAGCATGCCTTAAAGATTCTCAAGGTTCACGACACCGCGGCCATGGCTATCCAGCGGTCCGGGTTAAAGGGCAAGATTCGGTTCGGCACGCCCGAGGATTATGCAATGCTTTTCATCCCCGGCATCCTTGCCCGCTTTGCCAGGGAATTTCCTGAGATCAGGGTGGATGTGATCTGCCGGCCGAGCCCGGCCCTTTATGCAGATTTGTTAAACGGCGAACTGGACCTGATGATTTCAACGGCCTTGGATGCCGGGGGAGAAGAGATTCGGAAAGAACCCGTGATCTGGGCCGGCAGCGATGCAGCCCGGCTGCCTGGTGCGGAGTCGCTTCCCCTGGCCGTGTACGACCAGGATTGCATCTACCGGCACTGGGCAACCTCGGCCCTGGAAGAACAGCACCAGCCCTGCCACATTGCCTTTATGAGCCCCAGCATTGCCGGCATCCTGGCCGCTGTCAGGTCCGGCCTTGCGGTGGCACCCATCGGCCTCAGCGCCCTGCCAGGAGATCTTGTCCAGCTGGGAGAGGCCCAGGGGCTGCCCACCCTGCCCCAGGCCGGTGTCTGCCTCCACCGGGCAGACAATCTGAAAAAAGATCTGACTGACAAGCTCGCCGTTCACGTGAGGCAGGCGTTTGCTTCCGGCCGCCCCGGAAGCGAGGGCGCATGATGTTTTCATTGCCCGGGCGCGCCCGGCATATCAGCTCTCTATAATACCGGCACGCACCCCTTTGAGATATTCCATGCAGAACGGGTCATGGCCCAGGAGCATGTCTGCGGTCTGGATGGACGCCATGATCTTTTTGTCCAGGGGATCAATAATGGCGGAATCCATGCCCGCATCCATCATCAGGGAGACAAAGGTCCGGTTGATGATTTTCCGCTGGGGCAGGCCGTAGGAGATGTTGGACAACCCGCCGGTAATATGGACATCCGGGAACTCAGCCTTGATGGCCCGGACAGCCTCCAGCACCATCACCCCCTTGTTGGCATCCGTGGAAATGGGCTGGACAAGCGGGTCCACATAGATATCGGCCGTGGGGATGCCGGTGCTGTTCAGCTCCTCCACCAGGATGACGGCCCTGTCCACGATATCCTGGCCGGAAGCGGGCATGCCCGTGTCATCCATGCACAGGGCAATGACTTTACAGGTTTTTCCCTTTAAAAAAGGAATCATGGCTTCGAACCGGTCCTTTTCCAGGGAGATGGAGTTGATCATGGGTGTTTTGTCCACCATGGAAAAGGCCATTTCAAGGATGGCCGGGTCCGGGGAATCCAGGGCCAGGGGCAGGTCCACCATGGGTTGAATCGTATCCAGGAGCCAGCGCATGTCCGCTTCTTCATGGCCGATGCGGGCGCCCGCGTTCACGTCGATAAAAGCGGCCCCGGCATCCTGCTGTTTTCTGACATCGTCAATGATGTACTCGGCGTTTCTTTCGGCCACGGCTGCCTGGACAGGTTTCCGTGAGGTGTTGATCCGTTCTCCGATGACTTCGAACATAAGGGTTGCTCCTTTCCCGGTCTCAGGCGGCCAGTGCTTTGGCCAGTTTGGATGCAGATCCGGCATCGGCGGCAAACCCGTCAGCACCGATTTCATCGGCAAATGCCTGGGTCACAGGGGCCCCGCCCACAAGAATTTTAACCTGGTCTCTTATGCCGGCCTCCACAATGGCATCCACAGTCTGCTTCATCATGGGCATGGTGGTGGTCAGCAGGGCGGACAGGCAGACCAGCCTGGCGTTTTTCTCCTTGACCTGGGCCACGAAATCCTCGGGCGGAATATCCACGCCCAGGTCATATACGGTCATGCCCGCACTTTCCAGCATCATGGACACCAGGTTCTTGCCGATGTCGTGCAAATCCCCTTTAACCGTACCGATGATCACACAGGTTTCATCCCCGCCTTCCCCTTCACCAAGAAGGGGTTTGATTGTCTCCAGGCAGTAGGCCATGGCCTGGGCCGCCATCAGCACTTCGGGAATAAACATGTCCCCGCTTTCCATTTTTTCGCCCACGATGTCCATGCCCGCGATCAGGCCCTGGTTCAGGATATCTGCCGCAGGCACATCCGCTGCCACAGCATCGTTGACAAGCCGGGTCAGTTCTGCTGTATCGCAGGACACCAGTGCCTGGTTCATTGCATTAAAGTCCGTCATTTTTTCTCCTTAATTCTGATAAAATCGTTTTGCATCATAATTTATAGTTGCGTCGATTGGTTGGGTGAACGCCCCGGCCTTTTGGCATCCCCCCCGGGAGGCGGCCGGGACGGGAAGGATCAGAGATCTCCTTTTTCAGCCATTTTCAGCATCTTCACAATGGAGACCATATAGGCCAGGACCACGAAAAAGAACGGGGCCCCCACCACAATGGCCATGGCTTTCAGGGCGTTGAGCTTGCCCGAGGCCAGCAGGATGAGTCCGATTCCTCCCAGCAGCACTCCCCAGAAGATACGCATGCCAATGGCCGGGTTCAGCGAACCCTTTGAAATCTGCATGGAGATAAAGTAAGACGCGGAATCCGAGGTGGTCACGCCAAAGCAGACAATGCTGAAAAAAACAATCACGCAGAGCACACCGCCCATGGGAAACTGGGAAAGCAGGGTATAGATGGTGGAACCAAAATCGTTTTGCACCGCATCCCACATCGGTGCCTGGCCGGTCACTTCAAGATGAGCTGCATTGCCGCCCCAGACGCCGAAAAGCACAAACGTCATGAGCACCGGAACAATGGTGGTGCCCAGGATGTATTCCCGGATGGTCCGGCCCCGGGAGATCCGGGCGATAAACCCGCTGCAGAACGGAATATACGACACCCACCAGAGCCAGTAAAAAATCACCCACCAGTTCAGCCAGGATCTCTGGGCCCAGGCCCCGTCCTTGAAGTGGGCCGCATCGGTCCAGAAACTCAGGGTAACCACCTTGGATACATATTCCCCAAAGGTCTGGGTGATCAGGCTCAGCAGGTAACCGGTGGGGCCGGCCACCAGCAGGTAGATGATCATGCCGATACCGATGTAGATATTGATGAGGCTCAGGTATTTTATGCCCCGCTCCACACCGGATGCTGCGGAAATGATAAAGGCCGCAACAATCATGGACATGGCCACCAGGGTACCGGCAGTGCCCAGTTCGATTCCCGTAATGAACTTGATGCCGTAGGCAATGGACAAAACCCCGAATCCCAGGGATGCGGCATTGCCGCCCAGGGTGGAGATCACGCCCAGGACATCGGCCAGTTTTCCCCAGAACCCGGTAAGGGATTTTTCCTTTAATATACCGAACAGCCCGATCCCCAGGGTCATGGGCTTGTCCATCCGGTAGGCGGGAAAGGCAATGGCCAGGCCGCCCACGGCAAACAGGGCCCAGCCGTGGAGGCCCCAGTCAAACCAGGTGAGCATCATGGCCCTGGGAATGCCTGCGGGGGTCCCTGCAATGCCCGCATCAACGGTCCAGGAAGACTGGTACAAATGGTACAGGGGCTCTGCCGCACACCACATCAGGGTGGACAGGCCGAATCCTGCGCTGAACATCATGGCGACCCAGGCGATAAATGAAAATTCCGGCCTGTCCGTATCCTTACCCAGCCGCATATCCCCGTATTTGCTCAGGCCCACCCAGATCGCAAAGAAAACCACGGCAGCCACACCAATTAAAAATCCCCAGCTGAAGTTGAAAATCAGCCAGTTGTTCACGCTATCAAAGGCCTTTTTGACGGCATCCGCATCAATGAGGATGGCCGCCAGGATCAGTCCGAGAAGCGCCAGGACCGGGTAAAAGATCTTTTCGTCATAATCACCGAAAATCGGTTCGATCAGCTTACGCATGTTACCTCCACAGCTTATGTCCCCTGTAATCGTTCCGCTGCCGGGGACGGGGCCGCCGCCGGCAGCGGAACCAGGGGGGAAATTATGTAATGTCCAACTCCTTTTCCGTTTCTTTCACAATGGCGCGCAATTGCTCTGCCACGCCCTCGGGAAGGGGATCTGGTTGATGGGTGTCCATCAGTTGCCGGGCCGCTTCCATGGCCCGCTCGTGCAGGGTTTTGCTGCCCGCGTTTTCCCAGGCCGATCTGACCTTTCTGTCAATGAGCGCGGGCTGGGACTGGATTTTCATGTTGTCAAAGGTGTTCCGGTGGGTGAGGAAATCCTTAAAGGGGCCGACCTCCTTGGTGACCTCCACGGAAAGGGTGTCATCGTTTACCGGGATTCCGTTGACGCAGTACTTGATCATCCGGGCGATTTCGTTGTCGATCAGAAGCTGCCCGTAATCAAATGTCATGCCGCTTTCGATCATCCCCAGGCCGTAGATCAGGTTGGCACCTGCCAACGCCGCCATCATGCCTGTCAGGGTTTTTTCATGACCGCTCTGTGCATCACATACTTTGGAATCGCCCTAGCCGCCGGCAACCCAGGTTGGAAGGCCGTAATAGTTGCCCAGCCGCGCCACGCAGGCGTTGATCATCCCGCACTCCGGAGAGCCCACGGACGCAGCCCCGAACCTCAGGTCCATGGCCGTGGTGGAGCTGCCGTACAGCACGGGCGCTCCTTTCACCGTGTTCTGGCTCAGCACGATGCCCGAAAGGATCTCCGCATTATGGTTGGCAAGGGTCCCGGCCAGGTGGACCGGGGAAGACCCACCAGCCATGGCCATGGAAAGGATGTTCACGGCCAGGCCGCTCCTGGCCCCTTCCATGATGATCTCGCAGGTGTCCTGGACCAGGCGCAGGGGACTCACCGGGCAGGTGATAAACGAAAGAATGGGCCGGTCTTTTAATTTGTCCACACCCCCCACCACAGCCCCGGCCATTTGAACCAGCTTTCTCACCAGGAATCCGGAGATGGGCCCCAGAAAGCAGTGCTTGGTGGTGTTGGATAAAAATGCCTCTGCATTGTGCAGGGGCGCCACGGCCGGGTCCACGTCATGGGCGCCCACCGCCCGTTCGTACACATCAATTTCGCTCATGGCGTCCACCATTCTCGCGGTGTCCGCCACATCCTGTTTCAGGGTTTCCCTCAGTTCCCCGGTGCGGATATCAAAGATCTTGATGCCTTCCCCGAAGTTGGTAAACCCCACCCGGTTGTTTTCCAAGACATAGTCGTTTTCCGGCTTGCGGCCGGCAAGGATCACCTTGGATGGGGCTGACCGGATGGCGTCCTCCACCATATACGGCTTGATCCTGGCGATTTTTTTATCCGGATCAATGTCAGCACCGGCTGCGGCGAAGACTTCCAGGGCCTGTGGGTCCTCCACAAACACCCCTGTTTTCTCGAGGATTTCGAGACTGGCCAGATGGATGTCGTAAGCATCGTCATCGGTCAGGGTGTTAAGGCTGAACCCGCCGCCGGAAACCTTTCCTGCATGCGCGTTTCGTTTCAAGTCTAACCTCCCTTTTGTTTGGGTTCGGCCCCGGCCCGGCCTGCCATGGGGCAGGCTGCGGGGCATCGTGGTTTGCCATGGCTGGTTGGGATGGATGATTGCAGGGGGTGTGCCAGGAAATGTCGGTACGGCCAAATCCCCATGAAACCCTTACGCCACGGTATGTCATCATAACCGGTATGCCGTGGGCAAAATGACAGGCTTTGGATGTGAAATGAGTCATAAAATACTCAAAAGGGAATAGTTTCATAAAATCAGAGGGTTAAATGAATTATATGCGGTTCGGAAATGTTTTTGAGGGGTATTGTTTTTTATTTCAACATGTTATGTTAATATTGATTCTGAATTGACTCATTTTTCAGCACATCCTTGTGCAGCCCCTGCTTTAAAAATCTGTTTGGTAGCGCATGTTACAGAATCCTTGGGATGCCCCTGGTATCATGAAAAAAAGTATGATGGGAAACAACAGAGGAACGGCATAAAACAAAAGAACGGCATGGTGCAAAAGACGCCGCACCCACCGTCATGAGCCATAACCGAACAACACATAAAATAAGGAGGGTAAGACATGAACCCCGAGATTATTGGAATTTCAGGAAGCCCTGTAAAAGACAGCAATACCGACCGGCTGATCCAAGAGGTTCTTGAGAGCAGCGGCCTTGAATCGGAATTCGTAAAACTGAGCCGTATCAATGTCAGGCCCTGCATTGCCTGCAAACGATGCATAACCGACAATATCTGCAAGGTTAACGACGATTTCCCCGCGCTTGCGGAGAAAATTAAA
Source organism: Desulfobacter sp. (assembly GCA_036881925.1). GTDB lineage: Bacteria > Desulfobacterota > Desulfobacteria > Desulfobacterales > Desulfobacteraceae > Desulfobacter. Next base: position 3,615 of record JBAJNJ010000030.1, on the reverse strand, counting down.
ACCGCCAAAGCCCTGGTAATCGGGGGGTATATCCCTTATTCCCAGATCGACGCCTTTACCAAATCCCTTCTTGAGCGGTTCTGGTCCTTAAGGCACCGCAAAAACCTGTTAAAGGGCAAACTGGGGGCAACCGTGCTCACCGGATGCTTCCCCGAACCCCTGGCCGCCGTGAACCAGGCACTTGCCGCTGAAATGACACAGTTTGAAAATATGGAATTGATGGGCCAGCTAACCGTCCAAGGCAATATTCCCTGTGCCTTTTGCGGCAAAGGGGATGACTGCGGGATGAGCGGGGTTCAGATGATGTTCGGACCGGAAGCCAAGGCAAAAGACATCAAATATGCTGCCGTGGAAAACCAGGAAGAGGTCTGGAAAGAGGCCGCTTCAATCGGCCGCACCATCGGCGCCCGCCTCAGGTAACCCCCTGCACCCGGGCCTGCCTGCCGCTGCCTGGCCTTCCGCTTCTGGCGGTAGGTCAGGCCGTGGATCTTGAGCTTTCTTAGCCGCAAGATTGCCTGCCTCTATCAGGCCGGATATTACACCTGGGGCGAACAATTCTCTGTGCCATGCGGAATGGTCATCATGGATCACCTCCCTGGGAGATGCATTCAACACTTTAATCAGACTTTGCCTTACTGTGCCCGTCAGCTTTAAATAAAGGTACCCATATTCTTGTTGACTTCCTTCTTGTTCAACTTCTTTTTAGCCGATATACTTAATAGCTGTGTCGTGAACACCAATAGAAAAGGAGCCTCCATTTTGGAGCCGGAAGATTTAAGGTGTTATATTATTGCAGGGCCGAACGGGGCGGGCAAAACCACTTTTGCCGAGAATTATCTTCCCGTGGAGGCAGAGTGTCTGAATTTTCTTAACGCAGATTTGATCGCGAAAGGAATTGCGCCGTTTAATCCGGAATCTGCCGCTTTGACGGCCGGAAAAATATTTTTAAACTGAATTGAAGCCATGGCTGCGAGTAAAGTGTCCTTTGCATTTGAGACAACAGGTATAACCGGGGCTGGGAAAACTTCCAGAAACATTACAAACATGTCGTCGATGACTGGACGGTTTTTGATAACTCCGGAAATATGCCTTTGGCGATAGAGAGGAAAAAATGAAAAAAATATCGGATTCAGACGCGGCGCTCAACGCAATGCGCCGCGCCGCGATACAGGCGCTTGAGAAAGCAGCGGAAATGGATCAGGAAATACCTGAGTGGCAAGACGGAAAAATCATTTACGTTAATGCAAAGGAAAAATTGAAACGACTGAAATCTTCTTGACCTGCCTTTTGATCCGTTCCTGAATTATCGATATCCCCTGGACTATCCCCTGAATTATCAATTGCCCGCTTATTCCGGTCCAAAGGCCGGTGCAGGTAAACCGCCATCCATCCTCCTCCGGACAAGCCCGGCCAGAAAAGTGGTAAACGGCTTTATATCTTTTCCCACGCTGGCGGCTTCCAGGGCGGATATATATTCGTTACGGGCTTCAACAGGGATAATCGTCCAGGGGTAACCGCCGGCAGCCAGCAGAGTATTCATCAGGAAACGGCCGATCCGTCCGTTTCCATCAACATAGGGATGGATGTTAACGAAAAAGAAGTGGCCAAGGACCGCTCTGACAGCCGGTTCTTCCTCATCTTTCAGGAGGGAGAAAAACGCCGGCATAAGATCCCGGACAGCAGCATGGGACGGCGGCACATGCTTTGACAGTTTAATGTAAACCGGTGTATTACGGTAGCCTGCAAGGTTGCCTGCCTCTATCAGGCCGGCTGTTACGCTTGGGGCGAACAATTCTCTGTGCCATGCGGAATGGTCATCATGGACCACCTCACCGGGAGACGTATTGTTCAACACTTTAATCAGGCTTTGCCTTACTTTCCGGAAAGACTGCCAATAGCCGCGGGCTGCCAGGGCATCGGCATGCTCCCTGTCTTTTGCGCCGGCTTCCGGATCCCAGTTCCCAGACCGTACCTTTTCAATGAGTTCCCCGCTCACGCGATAGCCTTCGATGGACAGTGAATGATAGGCATCCCTGACATAAACATCATCGACCTGCCTGAGATACGCATCCGGATTTTCAGGCAATGAAAGCGGGGGTGGGAAATGATCCAGGACAATCTTTCTCATTTCCGCCCAGTTCATCTGCAACCGGTTTACATGCGGCGACAGTTTGTGGTTGCTGAAAAGAAAGGTCGGGCGCTCCTCAAAGGGATCGTTTTCCACCACCGTGTATCCGGCCGCACGCATTGTCTCCGTGATATTCCCGGCAATGCTCTCTTTCCCGATGTTCCGAAAGGCCCCGGCAAGCCTGCCGGCAATGGTGCTGTGCCCGCCGTCCAGAAGTTTATGCAGGATGTCAGAGGCATCAGAGATCATGGAAAGGGCAACACGGATATCTGCCGTGTTATGCAAATAAAACCCCGGAGCGCATGAGACCAGGGCGGCAGGCAGGGTCATGATCCAAAGGTTGCCTTTTTTCTCCATATCATTTCTGTCCGGCAGGGTTAACCGGACATCCATCAAAGAGGTATCGTGCAGAAGCGTGACCGGTTTATTCCCCCCCCTGGGGCTGCGGACGAGGAGTTGGGACGGAATGGTCCGGTTCCCGGTGTGAATGCTCAGGGACTGTTCCGGGGACAGGCACCATTCATTCCCGAACCGTGCATTCAGATAATCCCCGCAAAATCCCCAGAACGACGCATACCAGGCCGTGCTCTCACCCGTGGGTTCCTCCGGCCGCGCCGGCACATACCATCCCTTCATCACCTCCCTGATAAACCCGTTTTTCAGGAGGCGTTCCCGGTGGGTGCGGGTTAGGTGCTTTGCCTGAATAGCAACAAGCCCTTTTTCCTGAAGTTTTTTCAGTACAGAAAGGGATTGCGCCAGCTTTTCTTGTGGGGTCGGCATTCGTATTTATCCGGATGATTTATTTTAGGTTATTATGTTTTATTTTTTTTAGGTTATTATGTCAAATCTATTTTAAGTTATTGTGTCATAGTTTGGATTAAGAAGAGGGAATGAGAGTTTACTTCTCATTCGTAGGATGGACGAAAATCTTTAATAAATCATAGGTGATTTTATAGAAGCAAAAAACTGTCCCTAATAGAACAGGTAGGACTAATAAATATTTCCCAATGATAATAGTTGTTCCACACAAATTGAAAGATAATATCTGCTTTGGAAAAATGAAAATAGCAACTATGGAGAGCGCTTCAAATATTAACGAGTGCCGATAATAATCACGCAATCTATGTAGTTCTGTCATATATTTTTTGATTTTCCTATCAAAAAGAGTTTTCTTTAAAGGTGAGTTAAATAATATAGATAAAGAAGTTATTTTAAAACCAATCATTATCGATAAAAAGGTTATTAAGTCAGAATAATTTTTGTATCCAACATCATAACGCCAGCAACCAAATATCAATGATAGAATTAGAATAACACTAAAATGTAAAAAATCTATTCCCTTCATCATTTGAAAAAGTTAAGATCTTCCCGGACAGTTTGACGTTGCCACGGGCGTAGCCATCCTTCTCTGGGGACCAACAAAAAATCCCCAGAGAAGGATGGCGGTGATAATGCCTCTCAGGTATAGTTTTTACGCCAATAAAAAT
>JBAJNJ010000029.1:0-75456 GCA_036881925.1 Desulfobacter sp. | reverse complement strand
TCGTCAATGCTTTGGGCAATGCTCACCGCCAGATTGGCGGAAACAAACGATTTACCCTCGTTGGGCGACGGGCTGGTGATCATAATGCTTCTGGGCGGCACGCCTTTTTCCGGGAAGAGAATATTGTTTTTCAGCAGCCGGAACTGCTCGGCTTCAACCGACTGGGGATCCAGGGCCGCCACAATGGATGAGCTGAGCCTGTCCGGCAGATCCCCTCCCCTTACCATCGGTGTTTCAACTGCCGGGGGCGTTTCCCTGCGGACAAAATCAAGAAACGGATCATCCCGGTCCGGCAGGGGTCCGGGCGTGGGGGGCTCGGGTACAGATCCGCCGGAATCACCTGTTGTGAGGCCGCCGTGCCTGTCTCCAGGATCAGATCCATGATCCGGCAAGGGGGGTGGCGGAGCAGATGTCCGGGGCTCCGGTTCCCCTGCAGGCAGATCGTCCCGGCCTGACTTTTCCATGGCGTCAAATATTTTCCCCATCCGGTAATCCCGCCCTTTCTAAAAACGGATGTACATTTTTATAAAATTAAACGTCCTGTCCAGCCCCTTGATGTTCAGTATCACAAAAAAGCCGGCGATCATCATGACATACATGCCCACGGCAGCCAGTCCTGCCGCTTCGATTTTTGATTTCTTTTTATCGCCCGACCCCTTGAGTTTGGGAATGCTTGCAAGGATGGTCAATCCGAGCCCCTCTTCAATCTGTTCATCCCGCCTCAGGGTGGTATCAAAAAACTCCAGCAGGAAGATCACGCCACCGCCCAAACCCAGCCCTGCCACCAGGGAGAGAAGAAAGTACTTTTTCACGTTGGGTGAAATGGGTTTTTCAGGCAGCCGGGCATGATCCAGGATCCTGAACTGTTCGCCCTTCTGCTTTTTCTCCATGTTCACAGAGAGTTCCGCTTCAAGCTTTCGGTCCAGCAGGGAGTTAAAGATGTCCCTGATATTGTTGTAATCCCGCTTCAGGGACTGAAGTTCCAGCTCCCGTTTCGGTGTTTCTTCCACACGCCCCTGGTACAGGGCCATCTGCTCTTCAATGCTCTCGATATCACTCTTTATTTTATCGATATCGCTGAGTACCTGGTTTTTGGACCGGATCAACTCTCTTACGGATTCATCCATGGGAAGTTCCGGCGCTTTGGTCTCATCCGCATCCCCATCGGTTGAAGTATCGTTTTCCTCGGCCAGTGTCTTTTTCAGCTTTTCAATGGATTTTTTGGCCCGCATCACATCCGGGTGTTTTTCCGTGTACGATGTGAGCAGGTCATCGTATTCCTGTTCCGCCGCCAGCAGCTTTTCCCGGGTTTCCCCGACCGTTCCGGTGATGTCTGAAAGTCCTGCCAGCCCGGACGCTTCCAGCCGGCGGGCCACTTCTTTTCTGGCCTCTGAAATCTGCGGTTCCAGAAGGCTGAGGGCGGCCCTGCTCTCCCTGAGCAGTTCATTTTTCCCGGCCAGTTGCTCCTGGAGCCGGTCCAGGGTCCTCAGGTTGGTCTCCAGTTCGTCGGGCAGGCCGCCAAGGTATTTGCCCCGGTATTCGGACAATTTCCGCTCCCGTTCTTCAAGGCGGCGCCGGGTTTTTTCAAGCTCCGAATCCAGGAACTCGCTTGTGCCGATGGCCTGGGCTTCCCTGACCTTGAGGTTCTCGTCCATGAAAAAACTGGCAAGGGTATTGGCAATGCGCATGACTTTGCGGGGATCACTGCCCTGAAAGCTGATGGAAAACGCCTCGGCTCCATGCCTGGCCCGTTCTATTTTTACATTGATCCGTTTTCGCATGTCTGCAATTTTATCTTCCAGGTACATGCGCGGCCGTTCTTCATACAGGCCGAACTGGTCGATGATTTTTTCAAGGTTGGACCGGCTCAGTATCTGCTGGGAAATGGTGTTGATCCGCTGGTTGATGGAAGAGGTCACCACGGACCGGACATATTCGGTGGGGACGCTTTGCTGCTGGACAAGGATGAGGGTGGATGCCTCGTAGGTTTTACTGGCGGTCAGCGTGCCGGCCAGCCCCAGGGTCAGGGTGATGCAGAGAGGGATGAGAATCAGCCATCTCCGCCTGACAATGATCTCGAAAACCTGTTCGGGTTTTATCTGAGCCGGGGGGTGAAACGCTTCGGGCATAGAGGTTCCTGGGTTGACGTATATATTCGGTTTATAGCGATTCTCTTGTCAGAACGGCATTCTTGAATACTATGCCGGTTTTGTCAATACCCGGCATCATTCCCCCTGCCGGCCCGTATCTTTATGGAATCGCCTCCGCTGGATCAGGGAGGCCCCGAGCACCCCGATCCCCAGAAGCGCCAGGGTTGACGGCTCAGGCACGGGATCCACAGGGTTATATGAATAGGTTTCAGCAACCAGCAGGGCATCGTTCCCGCACTCCATGGTCCAGTAGAGATTCAGGGTCCGGTCTGTCCCGCGGAAAAGCTGGTTTAATTCGTCAGACAGTGTGTCCAGGTTAATCGCCGCTTCAAGCACATCCCCTGGGTTACGGTTATCGTCGTCAGTGTAAACAATGGTGGCCTCAAACTCCCCGGGTCCGGTGCCGCTGGACTGGCTTGTCTTATAGTCCTCCACATAGGCGGTATAGGGAGATCCCTGAAGATGATCCACCGGGCCGACCCAGTCACCGGGATCATTCAATTCAAAAAAGGTGAATGTCACCCCGCTGTCCGTCATCTGGAAATCAATTCCCGCCTCATAAGTTCCGTCCCCGTTAAAATCAAAGGCAAAATCACCGGGATCCACGCGGTATTGTCCCCTGGGCTGATTTCTGCCGTATTCATCTTTTTTATATTTGCTTTCCCGGGAGGACCAGCCGCCGTCCAGATGGTAGTCCGTCTGGATGCCGAGATACAGCATGTTGTCACTGATCATCAGACCCAACCGTTCCACATCATAATCCTGTCCGTCGGAATGGCCGTACTCAACAGTCTCATGGCCGTACCACTCAGACCCTCCCATGGAACCGTCAATACTGTTCAGGGAAGGGGCTGAAACCGCACTGCCTGTCCAGGCCGGGACCAGGATCAGGATCAAAATCATGATCCAGTCTTTATATTTCCATTGTCTCATTCTTCCCCCCCTTGGCTGTTACTCTTATATCGGCATTACAACATTCAATATCAATTCAATATCTTCCTGGCAGCTTCCGATCCCTTGAAACCGGGATCCAGGGCCAAGGCCTTTTTCAAATGGACCCTTGCCTTCTCATAAGCCTTGGTCATATACAGCGCCATTCCGTAGTGATATTGGAGTATCGCATTATCCGGGGCCAGTTTCAACCCCTCTTCAAATTCTGACAATGCATTAAAATAACTGCCCTTCTGATAATAAATCCACCCCAGCGTATCAAGGACATCCGGACTGTTCGGGGCCAGTGTCCGGGCGGTCTGGGCGAGATGAAAAGCCTCTTCCAGCCCGCCTTTTTTTTCCGAAAGCAGGAAGGCCAGGTTATTGGCGATAAGCGCATTTCTGGGTGCAAGGGCAAGCGCTTTCCGGTAATACGCCTCTGCCCCGGCCGTATCCTGTTTTGCATCCAGTATCAGGCCGATTCCGATCAGGGCCGGCAGATGACCGGGGTTGACCGTTTCAATTGCCATATATTGTTCCAGGGCTTTGTCCGGCTGCCCGCTCCGGCCCCAGTACCGGGCAAGGCGCATCCGGGGCCGGATAAAGCCGGGCGCCAGGGCAACCGCTTTTTCAAACCAGGGCATGGCCTCTTTTCTGCGGCCTTCAGCCAGGAGAACCTCGCCTCTCAGGTTGTTAAAAAACGGAAGGTCGTCCGGTTCTGCGTCCCGACCATATTTCTCAATCACGTCCAGGGCTTCTGAATAGGCTTTCCCGGTCACAAGGATACCGATGATTTCATCCACCAGGCCTATGGCGGACCGGTCTTTTTCATAGGCCTTTTCAAAAAAGGAAACGGCTTTGGCCGGATCATTCCTTTGTTTATAAAAGAATCCCAAACGGATATAGGCAGGCACGTATGCCGGATTTTCCCTTACAATGGTATTAAGGATCTCTTCGGCCTTATCCGGTTCTCCTTCCAGCATGTTGATCCCGGCCACGATATTCATGGTCAGATAATCGGGCGGCCCCTGTTTCAGGATCTCTTCCACTTGTTCCCTGGCTTTATCCGCCCGTTCTTCGAGAAGATACTGGGTAGCCAGGCTCCTGCGGGCCTCCACCAGTGTCGGGTCAATGGTCAGGGCGGCGATCAGATTTTCCCGGATCTGGTCTTTCTCAAATGCCTCGGGATTGTCCAGCATACCGGCCGCAGCCCTGAAAATCCGCTGCTCAGGCCGGTCCGAAGCCCCTCTTTCCTGGATGCAAATGGCCCGGTAATAAAAGGCCCTGGCATGGAACCGGTTCAGGCCCAGCACCTGGTCAAACACATCAAGGGCCTGCTTGAAGTCTCCTTGCGCCATGAGCACCCGCCCTTTTTGAAACAGGGCGTCCGCATTGTTGGACCGGATGCCAAGGGCATTCTCGATTGCGGCCGTTGCCCCATCAACATCGTTGAAATGCAGATGGACTCGCGACAACCCCGTAAGCACCATGATTTTTAAACCGGTGTTTTCCCGGAACCGTTCCAGGGCGCTTTCCAGGGTGGAGACAGCCTTGTCCCGGAATCCGGCCTTGGTATAAAACCCGGCCAGGGATATGGCCGGAAAAATTTCATCAGGTGCGGCATCCACTGCTTTTTTAAAGTAAGTTTCCGCTTTTTCAAGATTCTCCCGGGTTTGATAAAACCGGGCCAGATCGTTGAACTTGACCGCCGGGATACCGGGTGTTTGTGACACCGAAACGAGCAGGTCCTCTATTTTTTCCCCCTGGTTGCGGGCGCCGTAAAGCCTGACAAGGCCCATATAAGCATCCCTGGACGAAGAATCCAGTGAAATGGCCTTTTGATAGGTATCGACCGCCGCATCTGCCTGGTTTGTTTTGACGTAAAGCTGTGCCAGGGCCAGCAGGGTCTGGATATTTTCCGGTGCAATTTCTTCCGCCTGTTTCAGGGTGGCGATGGCCGCACCAAAATCCCGCTCCCGGATCTGGACACCGGACAACAGGTGGCGGGCATTGACCGAATCCGGATCAATCTCCATGGCTTTGGAAATCCGTGACCGGGCTTCCAGAAGCCGGTCGGTCCGGGTATAGACCTGGGCAAGCCTGAGCAGGGGCTCAATACGCTCCGGGTTGGTCTGGGCGGCCAGGATATAGTAACGAATGGCCGAATCCACTTTATTCATGAGAATATAGGTTTCGGCCAGTTCAAACAGGGCCACATCACTGTCCGGGTCCAGTTCCAGTGCATTCCGGTATTCGATGATGGCGGTTTCCGGCTTCTGGTGGGCCACCAGCTGCCTGGCGCTGTCGATATACTTGGCTGCTTTCTCCTTGTTGTCATCGCCGCAGGAAGTCAGGAGGCAAAAGATGATCATCACGCATGCAAGAATGGCGGTATGTTTGGACACGATGGATAAATCCCCAGTCTATGATGTAATCGGATGCCACATACTAAAGGAAGACGCCTCAAAAATCAACAATTGACAAGCCATTCGGATGGTTTTATTTTTCTCTATTATGACCACACATCAGACAAAATACCTAAAAGACTACCGGCCCTTTCCATTCATTGTTGACCACATTGACCTTAAATTTGACATCCATGACGACCACACCCAGGTCATCTCATGCCTTAAGATGAGAAAAAAACCGGATGTGCCGGACCAGACAGCGCCCCTGGTGCTGGACAAGGCCCCTTATGAGATCATCTCCGTTGTGGCCGACGGCATGGTGCTCCTGCCCGGGGAATACCAGTCAGATGACGAGACGTTCCAGCTGAACCGGACCCCGGATGCCTTTACCCTTGAGATCACCACCCGCCTGGACCCTGCAGCAAACACCTCCCTGGAAGGCTTGTACCGGTCCGGGGATATTCTGTGCACCCAGTGCGAAGCCGAAGGATTCAGGAAAATCACCCCGTATCCGGACCGGCCCGACGTGATGACACGGTTTACCTGTACCATTGAGGCGGAGAAATCTCGATATCCCGTGCTGCTGTCCAACGGGAACAAAACCGGTTCCGGCGACCTTGACGGCAGCCGCCACTGGGTGCGCTGGGAAGACCCCCATAAAAAGCCTTCTTACCTTTTCGCCCTGGTGGCCGGGGACCTGGCACTGCTCAGGGACAACTTCACCACCGTTTCCGGCCGTGACATTGACCTGAGAATATATTCCGAAAAAGAAAACATCGATAAGTGCGGCCATGCCATGACCTCCCTCAAGCAGTCCATGGCATGGGATGAAGAACGTTTCGGTCTTGAGTATGACCTGGACCTTTACCAGATCGTGGCCATTAACGACTTCAATGCCGGTGCCATGGAAAACAAGGGACTGAACATTTTTAACGCCAAATATGTGCTGGCAGACCCTGCCACAGCCACAGATGAGGATTTCATGGGCATCCAGGGCGTCATTGCCCACGAGTACTTTCACAACTGGACCGGCAACCGGGTCACCCTGAAAAACTGGTTCCAGCTCAGTCTCAAAGAAGGCCTGACCGTATTCCGTGACCAGGAATTTTCATCAGATATGAATTCCAGGCCGGTCAAACGGATCGCCGACGTCAGGAAACTGAGGGCATTCCAGTTTCCGGAAGATGCAGGCCCCATGACCCATCCCGTCCGGCCCGACGCCTATATGAAAATGGATAACTTCTATACCATGACCGTTTATGAAAAAGGGGCGGAAGTGGTCCGGATGATTTACCAACTTCTCGGTAAAGAGGGATTCAGAAAAGGCATGGATCTTTATTTTGAGAAATTCGACGGCATGGCCGTGACCATTGAAGATTTCCTGAATGTGATGTCCGAGGTTTCTGGAAAAGACCTTGGCCAGTTCCACGGCTGGTACACCCAGTCCGGAACCCCCCGGGTTTCCATGGAACGGAAATACGATGAAACGGCACGGACACTGACACTGACCTTTTGCCAGTCCACGCCTCCGGACAGGAACCGGGAAGAGAAGATTCCCCTTCATATCCCGGTCCGCATGGGAATTATCAATGGAAAAGGAGAATCCCTGAAAGATACCATGCTTGTCGAACTGACATCGGAAAATCAAACCGTTGTCTTTGACGGGATGCCCCCGGATGCCTTTCCCTCGGTGTTCAGGGAATTTTCCGCCCCCATCCTTTTGACCACCGACTTTTCAGACCGGGACCTGGCCTTTCTCATGGCCAGTGACACGGATGAATTCAACCGGTGGGATGCGGCCCAGACCCTGTTTATCAAGGAAATACAACAGTTGGTTTCCGCCATTGGAAGCAATACGCCTTTGCGTGTCAGCCAGACCCTTGTCCAGGCCTTTTCCTCGGCCCTGACCGACAGTGCCCAAGACAGGGCATTCCTGGCCAAAGCTCTTGCCCTGCCCCAGGAAACAGAGATAAAAGACCATTACGAAACCATTGACGTGGATGCCATTCATACGGCCAGGGAATTTTTGAAAACAGAACTGGCCAAAACGCTGAAAGACGCATTTCTTGACGTATATCACCGATGCAGCGCTTCAGACCCCAGGGATATTTCCAATACAGCCATGGCGGACAGAAGCTTGAAAAATCTTTGCCTGTCCTACCTGGGAACCCTTGATGAGCCCGAAATACAGGCACTGATCACCACCCAGTTTAACACCGCCGGGAACATGACCGACGAATTTGCGGCATTCCAACTGATGACCCGTATGGATAAAGATGCCAGAGATATGGCCTGCCAAAAATTTTACGACAAGTGGCAGCAAGACGCCCTGGTGCTGGACAAATGGTTTGCGATTCAGGCAACCTCCCCGTTGGATGATACCCTTGACCGGGTCAAATCCTTAACCGGGCACAGGGATTTCGCCCTGACCAACCCCAATAAGGTCAGGGCCCTGATCCATGCCTTTGCCATGTTGAATCCGGTTCATTTCCACCGGAAAGATGGTTTGGGATATGACTTTATCGCAGAGCAGGTCATTGCCCTGGATCAGATCAACCATCAGGTGGCGGCACGTCTGACGGCCTGTTTTAATCTCTGGAAACGCTATGATGCAGCCCGGCAAGAAAAAATGAAAACAGCCCTTGAAACCATTGCAGCGGTTCAGGGGCTGTCCAAAAACGTCTATGAAATCGTGTCCAGGGCCCTGGAATAAGAGCGAAGATACGATGAAACCCGCCGGATCAGGCCTCCAAAGCCGGCGGCGCGGTAAAACCAGTTCCCGGGAGATCTGCTGCGGCACATCTCCCGGGAACATATTATCCGTAATATGATTTGTACCAGTCCACAAACTTCTGAATACCCTCGGGAACCGGTGTCGAGGGTTTGAAGCCCGTATCTGCAATCAAATCGTCCACATCCGCATAGGTGGCGGGCACATCTCCGGGTTGCATGGGCAGATAGTTTATTTCAGCCTTTTTTCCAATGGCGTCTTCAATGGCGTGAACAAATTCCATCAGGGCAACGGGCTGGTTGTTGCCGATGTTGTAAAGCCGGTAAGGCACGCAACTGGATGAGGGATTGGGGGTTTTCGGCGACCAGTCCGGATCAGGCGCCGGGATATTCTTCATCACCCGGATCACCCCTTCCACGATATCGTCGATATAGGTGAAATCCCGCTGCATCTCCCCGTTGTTAAACACATCGATGGGTTTATTGGCGAGAATCGCCTTGGTAAAGAGAAACAGCGCCATGTCAGGCCGTCCCCAGGGACCATACACTGTAAAAAAGCGCAATCCGGTCGTGGGCAGGTTGTAAAGATAGCTGTATGTATGGGCCATAAGCTCATTGGCCTTTTTTGAGGCGGCATACAGGCTGATGGGATGATCCACGTTGTGACGCACGGAAAACGGCATGGCCGTATTTAAACCGTATACGGAACTGGAGGAGGCATAAACCAGGTGCTTGACTTTGGTGTGGCGGCATCCCTCCAGGATATTGCCGAATCCCACCAGGTTGGCGTCCACATATGAGGCGGGATTTTCAATACTGTAGCGGACTCCTGCCTGGGCAGCCAGGTTGACCACACAGTCAAACCCGTGGGATTCAAACAGTGCTTTGACGCCCGGGCGGTCTGCCAGGTCAAGGCGCTGGAATTCAAACCCGGCATGGGCCTTGAGCTGCTCCAGCCGGGCTTTTTTCAGATTAACATCATAATAGTCGTTTAAGTTGTCCAGTCCGCAGACCTGATGGCCTTCCTCAAGAAGGCGTTTTCCAAGGGTGAACCCGATAAATCCGGCCGCACCGGTAATAAGCACATTCATGTGGTATTTCCTTTAACACTGGTGGCAATTTATGTTCACAGTAGTTGTTTTTTTCCAGACGGTTTTACCATGAACCCGGTGCCAAGACAATTGAAAAGACGGGCAAACAAAAGCCTTAACAAATCAACATCCCGCCTTAAAATTTTCCTGAACAAAGCCTAAAAACAGATCAGGGAAGATCTTCGTATACGGGCGAGCTGCTCCACCTGCTGACCCGTTCCCAGCCGTACCGGTCTTCCCATCCCCTGCGCCGGTCTTTTCTTTTGATCCGTTTTTCCACACCGGGATACCCCGGCCCCATGTTAAGAATACGCCGGTCAACCGGAGACCGTCTGTCAACAGCGGAACGCCTGACATAAATGTTTTTTTTACGCGAAAATTTTGCTTCCTTGTTTTTGAGATTTTCTTTCATAACCAAAACTCCTTACCTTTTTCGTTAAGGGTTGGATAAAACGAATAAGAGAGAAATTGGAGAGGATAACGCAGTGTTGTAAAAAATCCGGCAGAGAAAGCTGTAGAAATTAGATCGGTAATAGTTAGATTATATAAAAAAATTTACATTTGTCAAACCGTTCATGGAAAAATCAACGTCTCCAGGATCAGGCCGAAAAACCGGGCAGGAGTTTTCCCTTCGGTGGATGAAAAAATCCACCCCAGCTGGGTTTGGCAGCCCCGGCAGATACCGACACTCCAGACATATCCGTTGAACCATGAAAACTCGCTGGATGGTGCGGAAGCCTTTACACATCCGGCAGCCGTACTGAAGCAGCCGATCTCGAACACATGGCCCTGGGGATTGGCAAAGGTATGGGAAAAGCCCTGGTTGACTTCAATCTGGAATTCGGGCCAAGTGATGTGCAGATGGCAGTTCCGGCAAATGATTACAGGATCTTCCTGTGCCATGGTTTCCGGATCGGACCGGGCATCTGTTTCCCCGGATATTTTTTTGCAAACCAGATCCACACACATAACTGCTATTTTTCCCTTTCAATGAAATAGAGCGTGGCACCGACCGGTGCAAATGAAAGAAACAGAATATTCAGCCAGGGAATCAGGAACAACAGGCCGAACCCAATATGAAACCAGATATTTTCCCTTAAAAATCCAAGCCGCTCCCTGAACGGTATCATGCGCCGGGCCGGGACCAGGTCGGTGTTGTCCCAGGCCAGAAACAATCCGGCAGTCACGGAAGACAACACGAGCACCAAAAGGCTGAAGGGGGTAAAAAGCCCCAGTAAAAGAATACCAATTGAAAACAGCACCGGGATGACTGCCCTGGGAATTTCCTGGCGGATTAAATAGATAAAGAATTCAAACATGGAACCCTGCATGGCCGGGGCCTCGTCCCCCAGGACGAGGCGTTCCGTGATCCGGGACATATAATCCATGATAAATACGCCGAAAAACACCTGGGCGACAAGATAGGAGACGACCATCCCCAGGGCCGCCAGAATGAGGGACAGCACCCATGAGACCGCATGCCAGAGATAGATCATCCATTGGTTTTCCGGCATCTGCCAGATCATGGTCAGGATTTCATTGCGCCAGTATAAGACCATGCCGGACAGCACCAGGGCCAATACCAGGACCACAAAAAAGCGGATCAATCCGAGAATGAGCAGAGAAGGGGTTTTCAACCCCAGGGCAAGCCCTTTGATGTTATACCTGATACCGGAAATCAATCCCATTTTTTTATCCCAATCCATTGAAGTTCGTGCCATTGGCCTTATGATAATACATGAATTTGTACTATAGGTGAGTTGAATTTTCAATCTTGAGGAAAACGGTTCATGAAAATAGTTTATGTTGACGGAGAGTTCGTCCCCTGGGACCGGGCAATGATTCCTGTCGATGACCTTGCCGTGCTCAGGGGATATGCGGTTTGTGATATCATGAGGACCTTTGAGGGCGTTCCGTACTTTCTGGACGAGCACATCCAGCGGCTTATGAACTCAGCCGCAAAGATCGGCCTTGACCTGCCCTGGTCCGGCGGGGAACTCAAAGAAGTGGTCACCCGGGTACTGGAAAAAAATCCGGGGCTGGATGAGGCCAATATCAGGATTATCATCACGGGCGGGTCCAGTCCTGACTTTTTTACCCCGGGTAACGCACCGCGCCTCATCGTAATGGCCACAGACATTCTCCCCCTTCCTTTGGAATGGTATACAAAAGGGGTCAAGGTGATCACCCATTACGAGGAGCGCACCATGCCCGACGCCAAAGTCACGGATTATATCCCTGCTGCCCTGGCCCTGAAAAAAGCCAAGGCCCAAGGCGCTGTCGAAGCCATATACGTGAACGGGGAAAACCTGGCCTTGGAAGCCACCACCAGCAACCTGTTCGCATTTATAGACAACACCCTTGTCACTCCTGCCACAGGTGTCCTCAAAGGCATTACCCGCAAGGCAGTAGTTTCCCTTGCCGCAGACCTTTTCGATATAGAGGAAAGGCCCCTGCCCCTTGACGACCTGCTCAGGGCCGAAGAAGTGTTTATCACCGGGACGAACAAAGGTGTGGTGCCGGTGGTCAGGATCGACGACATCAGTATTGGAAGCGGCAGGCCCGGAAAAAACACCCTGGTGCTGAAAAAAACTTTGGATGACCATGCCAGTGCATTCAGGAAAAAACTGTGACGTCGTTATGATACGGTAGTTCAGACAACTGCCTTTAAGAATTCAGGTCCGGATCAAATATAGACAACGGGGTTGCCGGTCTCAATCATATGCCCAGGCAGGTAACACATTCGTTTTCAGGAAGACAACGGATCAGGCGGGTGTCGGCCATGAAAAACTCTTTGTACCGGCTGTCCTTTTTCTCGTAAACCGGTGCCTTGGTGATATTGAACAGGGTTTTGTAAAACTCCAGGAATGAAAACCCGGCCTGGCGGTTCCATTGCCGGATATGTTCAAATTTCTCCACTGCCGTATATATCCACATGGTGTCTTTTGAAATCCAGGCCGTTTCCAACTGGTCGGCAACGGCCCTGGTGGTGTGGATATGGTTGGGCATGCCGCTGCTTTCCAGACGGGAGGCCAGATCCACGACCTCTCCGACAGCGGTTACGATCTTTCGCCGGTGGCTGCCCAGAGGCCCCACAAGCGCCCTGCCCTGACTCATGCCGGCCCTGAATCCGATCTCTATCCGATGGGCTTTGACAAGATTCTGGACCTGCCGTGTCGGGTCAATGGGGTGCATGCCCTTTGCCAGGCGGTGAATATCATTGATCACGGACGCCAGTAAAAGGGTCATGAGCATGATCCGCTCCCCGGGACTTGGGCGGTACCCTTCCCAGGTATCAAATACGGAAACATTAAGAAAAAAGACCCCGTCCCCGATAATATTGTCCACCCGGCAACCAAACCGAACCGCATTTTCCGCGGCAATTTCATGGCAATAGTTTAAAAATTCAACATAATCCCTGGGCGACAGGCGCTTGCTGATACCGGCAGATCCCACCATATCCATAAATGCGTACACACCGTCATGAACACTGACCGGGGCCATGTCGAGCTGCTCGGGTGTTACCGCGCCAACAGCCAGCAGGTGCTTTTCCTGCGCTTCAAGAAGACGTTCTTTTTGCTTGAGCCTGGCCGCCACCTTCCGTAACCCGCTTTCCTTGCGCCATATCATTTTTGCGGCCGCCCGTCCTTTGACCTGGCCGAGATAGGCGAGCGAGGCCTTTTCAATGGCCAGGATCAGGATGTCCAGCCGGGCTTTAAGACGGTAATCGTACAGGAAACTCCCGGTGTCACTGTCAATCAGGTCTCCTGTGACGGTATTAAAAACCAGGGCGCCGTAATCCGGGATATAGGCGGCAATAAAATTCTTTGACCGGAACCGGGTGATAATGCCGGTGTTGGCCCGGAGATCATGGTGTGTCCTGAATTTGCTGCCGTCGTAGGAAACCACGGTGACCTTTTCATATCCGGAAGCGGTGTCATCTCGTTCCCGTCTTCCCTGGCCGTCAATCAGGAGAATTTTAATGCCCTGGTCGTAAAAATCCTGGTGGTTCCTGAGGGCATAGGCAACAATGCCTTCGTTGTCGATCCGTTCGCCCACTTCATCGGTCCGGTACATGTGAATGGGAGACAATCCCCGCAGCCGGACCCATTGACGGCCGAAAAGTTTCAACACAATACCCTGGATACCTTTTCCGGAAAATTTATGCATCATGCCCCGGTCCCACCGGGCCGGCGGCAGAAAATGGGACAGCGAGGCATCGGTGCCGTATACCAGCCCGGCCTGCCTGGCCTGCATCAGTTTTCTTGAAAACGCCAGCAGCCGGGACAGGACATTGCCCCGCCGGAAGATACGCCGTTCAAAGGCGGCAATATCAGGAGATTGATCGCTCATGCCGTGAAAAGGGGGTGGTAAAATACCGGGGGTCGCCCGCATCCGGGCCGGATTTGTAAAACAGGTTCTGGAACAATGCGATTTCCTTTTTCCTGAACGAGATCAGCGCGCCGATAAAAAATACGTGGTAGATGCGGTACACATCTTCGGACACGATATCCAGGAGTTTTTTCCTGTTGGTTTCCATGCGGGTGATCCAGTCGGCCAGGGTTTTGATATAATGGGGCCTGTAATTTTCCGCGCTCAGGAGTTCAAATCCGGCCCGGCCGGCACGGCCAAGAAGATCCTGCTGGCGCATCAACTCCCCGCCCGGGAACATGTAGGTGTCAAGGAACCGGTTGCCGTATCCTTTTTTCCGCAACACATTGGTGGTAATGGTGTGCTGGAGAAAAAGGCCGCCCGGCTTGAGGCATGCATATACAAGTTCATAGAACGTTTCCATGTTGTCCCGGCCCACATGTTCGGACATGCCCACACAGGAAATCTTGTCAAAATGCCGGCCGTCAAGGTCCCTGTAATTGAGGAGTTGTGTCTTGACCCGGGACTCCAGGTGCTCTTTCTGGATCCACTGGTCCGCATAGGCCTTTTGCTCCCGGCTCAGGGTAATGCCCGTGGCCCTTACCCCGTAATGCCTGGCCGCATATACGATAAAACTTCCCCACCCGCAGCCGATGTCCAGCAGATGGTCCGTGGATTCCAGCCTCAGCTTGCGGCAGATGATATCCATTTTTTCGTTCTGTGCCTCGGACATGGTGGCGCCGGGTCCGGCATAATACCCGCAGGTGTATCCCATGGTGCTTCCCAGAAAGCTGCGGTAAAAGGCTTTGGGCACATCATAGTGGTATTGGATGTTTTTCTTTTCCCGTTCCCGGATCCTGCCGAGGGACAACCGGAACAGGCTGCCCAGAAAAGCGGAGATCCGCCTGGGTTGATCTGTGTTGAGCAGTTTATGGCAGACCATCTCGTAAAGCTCCCTGATATTGCCGGAAATATCAAAATACCCTTTGATATATGCCTCTCCCAGGGAAAAGGCATTGGGGGAAACAAGTGCGTTGAAAAATCGCCGATCACGGATCATGAGGCGGTGCCGGATGCCTGTTGATGCCGTTGTCCAGATCCGGCCGCCGGGGTCCACCACCTCCAGGGGAATCATTTCCTGTTTCAATGTACGGATGAATTTGTCACGGATAAATTTGTCCAAGACCGGTTGACAGCCTCCTGGAATGAGTCGGGACAGGACTTGAGGTGCCATGGATACTCCTTTTGGGATACTAAAACGTTAATACGGAGCGCAGAACGACATTGGGAGCAATCAGACCAAATTGCGGCCATTATATAAAATCCATTGGAAAGATAAAGGAAAAATTGTATTTATGAATCAAGGTGTTTGGAGACAGGCCAGGCAACTTCCCAAACCGGAATCAGGAAAACCAGCCCCAGGAGACAGGACCCAAATGCAAGCCAGCCAGCCGTCAGAACGGAAAAAAGAGATCCTCCCGGAACGGATTGATGCCGCCCTTGACAGATTGTCATCCTGCGCTCTCTGTCCCCGGGCCTGCAGGGTGGACAGAACCCGGAACGCGCAGGGGATGTGCCTGACAACCGATCATGCCGTGGTATACGGATATATGCCCCATTTTGGGGAGGAACCGCCCCTGTCCGGCACCAGGGGATCGGGTACTATTTTTTTCAGCCGGTGCAGCCTGGGCTGCTGTTTCTGCCAGAACGACGACATCAGCATCCGGGGAGACGGAGAGTCCGCCTTACCCGAACAGATTGCCGGGGCCATGATGATTCTCCAGGAAAAGGGGTGCCACAATATCAACTTTGTCACCCCCACACATGTGGTCCCGTTTATCCTCCAGGCGGTCAGCCTTGCCTTGGACCGGGGCCTGAACATTCCCCTGGTCTACAACACTTCGGGATATGAACAGCCCCACACCCTTGCCCTGCTTGACGGTATTATTGATATCTACCTGCCCGACTTCAAATTCTGGGACCCGGATGTGGCGCAGCAGGCATGCAAGGCCCCGGATTATCCGGAAATGGCCCGGCAGGCCGTCCGAATCATGCATCGCCAGACGGGTGATCTTTGCCTGGATGAGGATGGCATCGCCCAATCAGGCCTGCTGGTCCGCCACCTGGTAATGCCGGAGAACCTGGCCGGCACCGGGGAGATCTTGTCATTCCTGGCCCGGGATGTCAGTCCCGGCACACGGGTGAACATCATGTCCCAGTACCGGCCTGTGGGCGACGCCCTGCAGATGCCTAACTTTTCCAGATCGGCCAGTGCCGGGGAGTTCCGCAGGGCATTGAACATCGCCAAAACCCTTGGCCTTCATATCGTGAACTATAGCAAATAACAAAAATACGTTCCGAAAAGAACGGTAATGAGAATACCGATTCGGTAAGAATGGCTTAAAATGCAAGCGTTATTTGCTTTGCAACCGCTGACGTTAAAAATTGAATCGGAACGGAATTTCGAGAACAGCTATAACGCAACATCAGGGCAACACCTGGCATGCCCGACATCTGTAAATACACCTGAGAGGTATACCAGGTGTGTAAACAAACCTGCGGTGTGTGAACAAAATGAACAAAATGGACGAAAAGATTTAAAAACTCTTTAATTCCGGAAGGTTTCCCTTCTTCCCCGCCTTATGTATGGTTTATTTCGCCGGTATTCCCCGACAGGATACAGGCCTTTACGATAATTTAAATGAAGGAGTTGTCATCATGCTATATATCCAGTTTTTATTTTTACTGCTGATGCTTTACATCGGCAGCCGGTACGGTGGTATCGGCCTGGGCGTGATCTCGGGCATCGGTCTTGTCATTGAGGTGTTTGTCTTCCAGATGCCGCCCACATCCCCGCCGATCACGGTCATGCTGATCATCATGGCGGTGGTCACCTGCGCCTCCATCCTTGAAGCGGCCGGGGGGCTCAAATACATGCTCCAGCTGGCGGAGCGGCTATTGAGATCCAATCCCCGGATGGTCTCCCTGCTTGGCCCGTTGGTCACTTACGTCATGACCTTTATGCTGGGAACCGGCCATGCCGTGTATTCGGTGATGCCCATTATCGGCGATGTGGCCCTCAAGAACAATATCCGGCCGGAACGACCCATGGCAGCAGCATCGGTGGCCTCCCAGATGGGCATCACTGCCAGCCCCATTTCCGCGGCCGTGGTGTATTATCTTTCCCAGCTGGCAGACCTGGACGCCAACATCACACTGCTTTCCATTCTCAGCGTGACCATTCCTGCCACCCTGGCCGGGGTCATTGCCATGTCCCTGTACAGCATGCGCCGGGGTGCGGAACTCCAGGATGATAAGGAATATCAGAAACGGATGCAGGATCCCACATGGCGGAAAAAAATCGAGGAAACCACAGCCACCACCCTGAACGAAACCCTGCCCAAGGCAGCACGCCAATCTGTTTTGCTCTTTGTCCTGGCCCTGTTGACCATTGTCGTGATTGCCATGTTCCCTGAAATCCGGACCATTGCGGGCAGTGACAAACCCGTTAAAATGTCCGTGATCATCCAGATGATGATGCTGGCATTCGGCGGCCTGATCCTGCTGGTCACCAAAACCAATGCCTCCAAAGTGCCTGAGGGGGTGGTGTTCAAATCCGGCATGGTTGCGGCCATTGCCATCTTCGGTATTGCATGGATGAGTGACACGTACTTCAAGTTTGCCCTGCCCAGCTTCAAGGCCGGGATCGTGGAAATGGTCCAGACCTACCCCTGGACCTTTGCCCTGGCCATGTTCACAGTATCTGTCGTGGTCAACAGCCAGGCCGCCACCTGCCGGATGATGCTGCCCGTTGCCCTGGGCATGGGGTTGCCCCCGGCGCTTGTCATCGGGATCATGCCCTCCTGCTACGGGTACTTTTTTATCCCCAACTATCCGTCGGATATTGCCACCTGCAATTTTGACGTGACAGGCACTACCCGGATCGGCAAATTCTATTTCAACCACAGCTTCATGGTGCCCGGCCTGATCGGTGTGGGCATTGCCTGCTGCGTGGGATACACTCTGGCCCAGATGTTTATCTGATGCCATTTGCAGATTCAAATTAAACAGCAGGCCCTCCTGACTGGAGGGCCTCAGATCGTAAACAAACCCTGTCATTTTGGCGGGGTTTGTTATTTCATGCTGCCTGGTTCTGTTTGCGATTGATAAACTGGCTCCGCTCAGTTTGAAGCATTTGGCGCCATGAACTCACCTTATTGGGCCATAAGCCCTTAATACAGGCAACCAAAAGCATAGATATTTGGCCTCCAGAAGGCCGTTTGGATCTCCTGGATAATATCAGTGCAATTTTCTTCATATTTTGGCATGCCGCTGCCAGCAAGCATTGCTCTCTCACCTTAGAGATCCCTCTCAGCCGTGCATATCGATGCCCATGAAGTTGTTTTGAGTCCGCAAAACTACGCTCGACGGTCTCGTTTCGACGCTTGTATATCTGTTTACCCCACTCAAAATATCGATGCTCGTCGACTTGGTCTTTGTGATGCTGCCATATATGGTGGGTAACGACCTTTATATGGGTGCTGCTTTGGGTGCATTTTCCCAATAACTCACAGGCTTTACAAACCTTAGGCTTTGAGACGTATTCCCGGTAACCTTCCCGCGTCGTTGTTCTATATTTTAAAGGTTGATCTTTGGGACACAAGTAACAGTCAAAGTGTTCATCATAAACGTAGGCCCTTTTGGGCAGAAATCCCTTTCGCTTTGGTGGACGACTATATGCAAGAACTCCATTGATCCCACGTTCTTCTAATCCTTTACAAATCGCAGCTGTTATAATATCCGGCATCCAACCCCACTGCATCAACATCAAATTTGAACTTCTGACGTTGGTAATCCAAGCGCTTCAGATAGGGGATACTGTCATGAACATTACCCGGAGTGACGTGGGTATCGGTAATGATGTTATTCTTACCGTCAACCGTTCTGTGATCCAGATAAAAAAAGCCCTTGGGCTTACCTTCCCTGAACATATAGCCGCTAACCGATAAAGAGCATTTTGAATAAGGCGACAGGATCTAATGCAGGGCGGCCATTATCTGAGCAGTAGAGATGTTCTACTTTTTCTCTAATAAAGCTGAAGTCGATGTATTTGTCGATCTTGCGGAGAAGATGATCTTGGGGAACCAATTCATCAATGCTGACGAATTCCATTTGGGATTGGGTGTCATAGCTTTTCTTTAACATGACCCATTATAACAAAGTCCCCACGATTTGTGAGGACTTTGTCAACAGTCTGAGGCCCTCCTGACTGGAGGGCCTTTTTGATTTCTCGGCTTCAACCCCCTGACCTGTTTTCAGGTTATGCCGGCTTCTGGGGGAAATACCGCCGTTCGGGGCGTCCCACACTTCCGTAAATCACATCCGCCCGGAGTTCCCCGGTGGTGGTCATATATTCCAGATAACGCCGGGCCGTGGACCGGCTCGCACCGATCTTTTCCCCGACATCCTCAGCGCTGAACCCGTCAGGCCCCACCCCATCGAAACTCTGCCGGACCTTGGCCAGGGTCAGCACATCAATCCCCTTGGGTACCTGTTCCTCAAGTGTATCGCCGGAAGGTGCCAGGGGCTGGCTCAGTTCGTCAATGTCTTTCTGCTCCATGGTCTTTCCCCGGGTTGTTCCCTGATGCAGGAGCCGCCGGTATTGAACAAACCGGTTCATGGCCTGCTCAAACCGGGCAAACACCACCGGCTTGACCAGGTAGTCGAACGCCCCTGCCCGCAATGCGGTCTGCACATCGGCCACATGCTTTGCCGCCGTGATCAGGATCACGTCCACAGCCCGGCCTTCTCCCCTGAGTTCATGGAGAATATCCATGCCGTTCCCGTCGGGCATGTACAGGTCCAGCAGCAACAGGTCCGGGTCCAGAAGACGGACCAGGGCCCTTGCCTCTTCAAGGTTCTGGGCAATGCCGGCCACCTCAAACCCGGATACCTTTTCAACGAAAAAACGGTGCATTTCCGCAATCCGGGCATCATCTTCAACAACCAGTACGCGAAGGATCTCCATCAGGTACCTCCTGATATTTCAGGGTGTTTGGGAAGGCTCAGGGTAAACAGGGCGCCACCCAGTTCACCGGTTGATACGGTTATCAATCCGCCCAGGGTTTCCACATATTGATTCACGAGAAAAAGCCCGATACCGTGGATATTTCCCTGGTCCCTGCCTGGCGTCTTGGTGGTATATGCCTTTGAAAAAATCTCTTGCTGGCGTCCTTCCGGTATACCCGGGCCGGAGTCTTCAATCTCAAAAATCAGGTCATGGCCGATGTCTGTCATGAACACCTGGACACACGACGGACGGCCGCTGAACCCTGCGGCCGCCTCAAGGGCGTTGTCCAGCAGGTTTCCCAATATGGTCACAAGTTTATCATAATCATAATTTTCCGGGACATTCCCCATGGTGGAATCCGGGTTAAACCGGAACGCCACTTTCATTTCAAGGGCTCTGTTGTACTTGCCCATTACAATGGCGGCAAGGGCGGGATGGGGAACCGCTTCGGCCAGAGTCTGAATCAGGTGCTGCAGGCCCGAGGATTCACTGGTGATAAGCTCCACAGCATCCTGGTACGCCTCCATCTGGAGCATGCCGGCCAGGGTGTGGAGTTTGTTGGAATACTCATGGGCCTGGACCCGGAGCATTTCCGAAAACGCTTTTGTCTGCCGAAGCTCCTGGCGAAGTTTGTAAAAATCTTCCATGGACCGGAAGCTGGCCACCACGCCATGTACGGCCCCTGCATATTCAATGGGCACGGCTGTGTACAAAAAGGTCCGGCCGTCCGCGTATACCTCCCTGAGTGATGTCCGTTCTCCCGGGGTCAGCAGCTTGAGAAAGTCTGTACCGGCAAACACTTGGGATGCCGGTTTACCAATGAGGGAGGTGTTTTTGTCCAGGTTCAGCAATGCCCGGGCAGCCGGGTTGATCAACCGGATATTACCATGTTCCCCCACGGCAATGATCCCGTTCTGGATGGACTCAAGAATGGCCTGGCGGTCCAGGTACAGGGACGAAATCTCCCTGGGCTCCAGGCCCAGGGTCTGCTTTTTCACATACCGGGCGATACCGGTGGCGCCCAGGAGCACCACGACAAAGAGCATGAACACCAGGGTGGCCGGCTCCCGCTGATATCCCTTGACCGTTTCCATGACCTTGGCCTGGAGATATCCCACGGAAACGAACCCGATCACACGGCCGGTGGCGTCAAATACAGGCACGATACTGCGGAGGGACGGTCCCAGGGTCCCGGTGGCTTCCGACACATACGCCCTGCCCGATGCCAGGGCTTCGGTTTCATCGCCGCCCACAAACCGGCGGCCGATTTTTTCAGGGTTCGGATGGGAAAACCTTAGGCTTTGGGCATCGGCAATCACAATAAACTCGGCACCGGTCTTTGCCCGTATGCTCTCGGCAATGGTCTGGAGCAGTGCCCCGGGATCGCTGCCCTGTACAAGGGTTTGTTGCACCACAGGCATTACGGCGATCCCGTGTCCGATATCAAGGGCCCGTTTACTGATCTGTTTTTTGGAAATATCCCCGATAAAAGTGGCAAAGATGGCACCGCTGACAAAAAGGGCGCCGAATACCACAAAAAACACCAGCACCAGCATCTGCCCTTGGAGACTTGAGGGATAGCAAAAGGATGCGATGCGTTTTAACACATTTATGGCTGTCGTTTTTTGCTGCGCCATTTTTCCAGGCCACCATTGTTTGTCGGCATGTATTCGAACCCTTCTGCCGCTCAAAAGGGAATCATGCGATTGCCTTTAAAATCTGCTTGGTTTCCAGAAGCGCCCGTGAGATATTGTTCCGTTTTCTGCCCAGGGCAATACGGATGCTCTCTTTTTTAACATAGGTGTAATCCGCGACCGTGTCCAGCACCTGGCCGGTCTGCTCCAGGGAGCGTGGCATGTGCAGGGGGGAGAACTCCAGGTTCAGGGTGTTGGGCGATACGTCCAGGCGCTTGACTCCGGCCTGGATGGCGTAAATCCTGAGCATGATTTTAAGCAGCATGTTTTCCGCAGGTTTGGGCAATTTTCCATACCGGTCCAGCAGCTCTTTTTTCATGTCCGCAATATCGGCAATCTTTGTCAGGCGGGAAAGCCGCCGGTACAGGGTCAGGCGCTGCTCCACGGATTCGATGTAGTCGTCCGGAAATCCCGAAGACATACTGACGTTGATTTCCGGGTCCAGAGGATCCAGAACCTCTTCCCCTTTCAGGTCTTTGACGGCCTGGTCCAGTAGTTTGAGAAACATGTCATATCCCACGGCGGCGATATGGCCGGACTGGGAAGCGCCCAGGGCCGTGCCCGCCCCCCTGATCTGGAGATCTTTCATGGCAATCTGGAAACCCGACCCCAGATCCTTGTGCTCCATCAGGGCGGAGAGGCGCTTTTTGGCATCCCGGGTCAGCCTGGACTCGTCAGAGATAAACAAATAGGCATAGGCCTGGTGATCCCCCCTGCCGATACGGCCCCGGAGCTGGTAAATCTGGGACAGGCCGAATCGCTCGGCCTTGTTGATGATCATGGTGTTGGCCGAAGGAATGTCCAGGCCGGATTCAATAATGGTGGTGCAGACCAGGACATTGATCTCATTGTTGACAAACCTGAGCATGACCTGTTCAAGTTCGGATTCGGAAAGCCGGCCGTGGGCCACACCGATCTTTGCCTCGGGCACAATGGCCTGAAGGGATTCGGCAGTTTTGAAAATCGTCTGGATATTGTTGTGGACAAAAAAGACCTGGCCGTTCCGGGCCAGCTCCCGTTGGACCGCATCCTTGACGATGGCATCCTCATATTTGGATATGTACGAAATAATGGGCTGCCGGGCCGCAGGCGGGGTGGTGATCACCGAGATATCCCGCATGCCGGTCAGGGACATGTGAAGGGTCCTGGGGATCGGGGTGGCGGTCAGAGCAAGAACATCCACGGTGCTGCGCTGCTTTTTGAGCACCTCCTTGTGCTTGACCCCGAACCGCTGTTCCTCGTCAATGACCAACAGGCCCAGCGCGTTGAATGCCACGTCTTTCTGGAGCAGGCGGTGGGTGCCGATCAGGATGTCCACATGGCCGGAAGCCGCCCGCTTGAGAATAGCGGTCTGTTCTTTTCTGGTACGGAACCGGGACAGGCACTGGATATCCACGGGATATTCCCGGAACCGTTCCCTGAAGGTCTGCAAATGCTGTTCTGCCAGGATGGTGGTGGGCACGACCAGGGCCACCTGCTTGCCGTCGTTGACCGCCTTGAACGCCGCCCGGATGGCCACTTCGGTTTTCCCGTATCCCACATCCCCGCAGACCAGGCGGTCCATGGGGGTGTCCTTTTCCATGTCCAGGTGGACATCGTCAATGGCCCGGAGCTGATCCCGGGTTTCCTCATAGGGAAACGAGGCCTCAAAGTCATTGTAATAATTGTCCGGGCGACTGAAGGAAAATCCCTTGTTGACCCTGCGCTTGGCATACAGATCCAGAAGGTCGGCCGCCATTTTTTCAACTTCCGCTTTGGCCTTGGCCTTGGATTTGGTCCAGCTTTTGGAACCGATCTTGTCCAGCACCGGGACGTATCCATCCACACCAATGTACTTCCCAATCATCTCCATCCGGTCCACGGGCAGGTAAAGCTTGTCGTCATCCTGGTATACAATGAGCAGGAAATCCTGGGAAATCCCGGACACCGCAAGGTTGCAAAGCCCTTCGTACCGGCCCACCCCATGCTCCAGGTGTACCACAATGTCCCCGTTCTTCAGCTCTTCAGGGGCAATGAATTCTGTTTTCAGGTTCCTGTGGGCACTTTTGTGGCGGCGGATTCTCTTTTTACCGAAAATTTCGTTTTCCGTAACCAGGGCAAAATTTTCCATGCCGGGTACGAAACCGGAACTCAGGCTGCCGATGATATAATATACCCCTGATTTCTTCCGGGAAATATCTGAAAACCCTGGACAGGCAGCAGGCTCGATCCCGTAAGCGGACAACAAGGAAACCAGGCGGCCGGCCTGGGATTCCTGGCTGACCACACAGAAAACCGCCTTTTGGTGTTCCTGCTGGGTTTCAAGCCACTCGACCATGGGGGTCAGGGGAGTTTCTGTTTTGCCCTGGCTGCGAAGGAGTGCCGACAGCGCCTGGTTGTCTTCATAGGGAAAATCAACCATTTCGGCGTTATCCTTGTCCGATTCAAGCACCACCTCCTTAAAGGCAACGGTGGGGTAAGTATCCAGCCGTTTTACCGCGTCATCCCAATCCAGGTAAATGGATTCCGGCGCCACGCACAACCGGTTTTCCTGGGTCACGGTGTCAAAGTTAAGACGGGCGCTGGTCTTGAAATCCTCTGCCCGGGAAGAAAGCAGGTCCGGGTCATCCATGAGAAAAGTGGTTTGGCCGGGCAGGTAGTCGAACAGGGTGTCAAGGGACTCATATACAATGGACAACATGCTTTCAATGCCCGGAAACCGCCCGAACTCCCTTGTCTGGGTCACATAGTCCCTGACATGGGCGGCGGACAGTCCGGCACGGCTGCCGGCCTGCCTGAGCCGTGCCAGAACATGGGGCAGCGCCTCTGTTGAAATCACGGCCTCGGTGGCCGGCACGATCACGGTTTCCCCCAGTTCCTTTGTGCCCCGCTGGGTAAACGGGGAAAAGTAGCGGATGGATTCAACCAGATCTCCGAAAAACTCAATGCGGACCGGCTTTTCCTCCCCGGGTGAAAACACGTCCAGGATGCCGCCCCGGACCGCATACTCTCCCGGGTCCTCCACCAGGGTGACCCGGCTGTATCCACCGGCTTCCAGGGTATCTACAAGCCCGTCCCGGTCAATCTCCTCGTTGGCCATGACCAGTTCGCTGAAACCGGAAATCACCTGTTTGGGCAGAAGATTCTGGAGCAATGTATCCACATGGGTGACCAAAAGGTACTTTTGCCGGCCGGCATCAATGATTTTTGACAGGGCGGCTAGGCGGGAGGTCGAGGTTTCCCTGTGATAGGACAGGGATTTAAAGGGCAGGATATTATACCCCGGGAAATAAATGATCCGGGCCTCGTCATCGGGCATGAAAAAGGCCAGGTCATCAAGAAAGGCCCGGGCTTTTTTGGGGTCCGGCAGGATCACCACCAGGGGATGATCCAGGGAGGCAAACAAGGTGGCGGTAAAATAGGCCTTATGGGCCCCGTCACCCTGAACGGCGACAATACGTTTCCTGCAATTTTCCAGGGAGTGGGTCAAGGGGGTGGTCGTTGCGTCTCTCATGATGGTCCGGGGGTTGTGTCACTGAAAATTATATGGGTATCCGTTGAAATTACCCCCATGGTTTAAAGGATGTGGCCCAAAGAAGCAAGGCTTAAATTACGCGTGGTTGAACTTATCAGCCAGGTCGTTGTCAATGACGTAAATACAGACCTCATTAGCCCCCTGCTGGGTATAGCCGAATTTTGAGGCCAGGTTGTCCATGAGGAACTTGACATCCCGTTTGATCCGCTTGTCATGGGCTTTGAAATTTTCCGTATCATAATCCTTGATGGCGTTCCTGAAATTCTCGTTGTCTACAAAAGGTTCCAGTACACGCTTTTTCAGGTTGTGGACATACCGGTCGTAAAGGGACTGGAACAGCCGGGTGTCCGTGATGTCCTTGCCTTCGATCATGATCTCATGGGACAGGGTCAGGGTGGTGAATTCCTTGAGAACGTCTTCCCGCAT
Source organism: Desulfobacter sp. (assembly GCA_036881925.1). Taxonomy (GTDB): domain Bacteria; phylum Desulfobacterota; class Desulfobacteria; order Desulfobacterales; family Desulfobacteraceae; genus Desulfobacter. The sequence goes on along the minus strand of JBAJNJ010000029.1, from coordinate 50,072 downwards.
TTCCTGGCGCCGTTTTTTGTCTGCGTTTTCCGCCAGCAGCCGGTTCTCGATGCTTTCCAGAAACGCCTCGGTCACATGGATCTCATCCTTGGTGAATATACATTTAATGATCGAGTTGAACTCATTGGTCACGGCGGAGATATAGTTCTGGATGTCCTTGGCAATCTGGTCTTCATTGTAATAGTAAAGAGCTTCCTTGACCTGCTGGAGAATGCTGTAGTCGTACATGCGGAGCAGGGAGGACAAAAATCCCTGGGGAATGACCTTCCTGGGCTGGTCATCCATTTTTTTAAAAAAGGTGCAGAGATCCGGCATGTTAATGAGCCGGTCTTCTTTGGCGTACTTGGAGTAAAACCGGTCAAAGATTTTGATGGAGTCCCTGCCGGACAGCCCTTCCTTGCCGTAAATCTCGGATTCGGCAATGATTTTTTTAAGCATCTTCTTGTCCAGGGCCTTGGTATCATCATCATCCAGCCATTTGGGGATGTTCCCGGAAAATATCTCCATTTTAAGCAGCATGAGCTTTTCATCGCAAAAGTTGAGGTATTTTTTCGGGTCCTTGATCCACTCTTCCAGGGCCTGGGACTTTTTCCCGATCCGGCTGCAGATGATGGTCCGGGCAAAGTTTTCCAAAACCATGGGCAAAAAGCTGCCCTCAATATGACGTCCGAAAATGTTCAGGTAAATTTTCACCTCGGTGTTCACATCCAGAACATAGGGGATATCAATGTATTGGATCCTGTCCTCAAAAGAGGGAAAATCCCTCAGGTTGCGCTTGTCTTCCGGGTTCATCAGGGCAAAGAACAGGGCATCCACCCGTTCTTCAAGGTTTTCAACCTTGTGCACCCCTTCGGAAATAATATTGTGGAGTTCCACCATCCGCTCCACATTATGGGACTTGATGTCCATAAGGGCATAGATGCCGTTGTGGATCTTGGCAAAGCTGGAGTAGAGGTAGTTGATCACATTGGAATCCTGGAACAGGGCGTTGATCCGGGCCTGGAGCATCTGGTTGAGAATGAAATTCCGGCGCAGAGGCTTGTCCCCGGGGTTGAATACGGAAATGCCGTTGCCGATGCGGCGGTTAAAATAATACGGCCGGGCATACAGCATTTCAAAGACGGCAGCCGGGCTTCCCAACCGCTCCATCAGGGACTGGTAAATGGATGAACAGACCGTACAAACCTCTTCTTTAAAGACCCATTCATACTGTTTTTCCGTAAACAATTTCCATTTGAACTCATCGTTTTTAATCAGTTCATCCAGCACACTTCTGCGCTGGTCCTTGGGAATCACCAGAAAAGGATTGTCATGGCAGAGACAGGGCACCTCGATGAACTCCTGGTCCTTATCCTCGAATTTCATATCCTTGGGATCCGTTTCCGCCTTGCCCCCGTTTTCCGTATCAATGTAATGGATCAGCTTCTCAAAGTTGGACAGGCTCATGGCGGACTTGGCCTTGCCTTTGAGCTTTTTGATGTCCAGCCGCCACACCACCTCGTACCGTAAGCCTTCTTCGGTATTTGAGTACTGCTCAAACTTTTTGAGCAGGTTATTTAAAAAGGTGGATTTGCCGCATCCGTGCGGACCGTAAAAAACATAAATCCGGTTCTGCTGTGCGCCATGGCGGAGGTATTCCATCTGCTTCATGAACCGGTTGGCAAAAAGCATATCCGGGAAATAAGGGTTGTTCGAGTCTTCCACAAAAAGCCGGGTGCAGTCGTAATTGGTAACATTCAGGCGGCTTAAGTCTTCGGCGACCGAAGGATCGATTTCATCCACATAGCTTTTCACCATATCGTGAAAGGCCTGGAAAATATTTCTTAACACCTGGGAGGGATTGACGGTCATCAGGCTGAGAAATTCCTGGAAGGAAACCGGTTTCAGACGCTGGTAATCCTGGATGTTCCTCTCCAGGAAATCAAGTGCCTGGCCTACGGATTCGGCGGCAGCGGTATCAGGTGTTGATGAGTTGGTATCCATAGTCGCTTAGACCTCCCGCTTGTGCAATTTCCGGTTTTCCATGACATAGCGTACCCGCTTCCACTTGATTTCCGGCGGCGGCGGAGGGGGATCGCCGGATGCGGAAGATGGATCCCAGAAATTGGTGTAGTTGACATCGCCGGGGCCGCCGGTGACAGGTTCACTGGTTTCAAGGTGTATGGGACCGCCCCACAGGTATTCGATTCCGATCATGGTGTTTTCAATATAATCTGTTTTCAGGGGTTTGCCCTCAAATAGGTGGTCCAGGTAAAGCACCCCGTTCTGGGTTTTTTCCTCAACCACGTGGATCTCGGGCGGGTGGTACAGGGTGTTGATGACCATGTCCTTGTAATCTTCCGCCTTTTTGGACTTGATGTAATACTGCCAGGTCATCCGCTGCTGGTTAAACCGCTTTCCCGTCACAAAAAGTTTATGCCGGGTAATGAACTCCTGGTCAATGAATTTATTGATAAAGGTGAAATCGTTCAGGCTTTTCCGGACCTTGTAAATATAATCATGGCCGGTGCCCTTGCCCGTATCAAACTTGTCTTTTTTGACTTCATCCTTAAGGGATTCATATTCAAAGGAATAGCAGCCCCTGTCTTCCATCTCTTCGATATGCTGAAACAGCCTCAGACCCAGGGCATAGGGGTTCAGGCCCACTTTCGGCAACGAGGTGACCGCGGCATTGACCTTTGCGAAATCCGCTTCATGTCCGGATATCCGGTCATCCCGCATGAAAAGATATTCGTGCCAGTAGCTTGCCCACCCTTCATTCATGATTTTTGTCCGGATCTGTGGCTGGAAATACAGAGAGGTATCCCTGACAATCTGAATCACGGACTTCATCCACTTGTTTTCCTCGGCCCGCAAAAAGGGAGAGTGGCGGATGATATAGCTCATGACATCCAGGTATTCGCCATCTTTTGCCACCAGGGCTTTTTTGTAAAGCTCCTCAAACTCCGGGTACTGGCTGATCACAAGATCATAGAAATCCTCACCGTTTTTCTGGGTATCATTATACCGGCTGATTTCCTTGAGATACTGGTGATGGGAAACCGATTTAACTTTCTGCAGAAAAATATCAAAATAAAAATCCGACCGGGTCAGCCGATGGCGGTTCTCGGACCGGAATGCAAGGTCCAACTCCTTCTGGTATCCCACCAGGTTATCGATCCCTCTGGCAAACTCAATTACATAATCCACCCAGCGCCGCCCTTTTTCGCTGCGCAACTGGGCAATGAGCCGCTTGTCCGCCAGGGCCTGGCCCGTAAGGTCAACATCCCAGGTGTTTTTGAAAAAAAGATTGTTCTGGAAAAAATCAATATGGCCGAGGACATGATAAAAGATCATCACGTTGAGCCAGTCCGGGTTGTTGTCGTTATAATAGGAAATGGCCGGCCGGGTGTTGATCACCGTTTCATAGGGGTTGGACGGATAGGCCTCGTACATGCCCTTTCCGGAAAGGACCTTCACGTCATGGACCCAGTAGTCATACAAGGTGGGGATCATGATTTTCGGGCTCAGTTCAATCATGTCCCGGTTGGTGACAACATATTCAAGGGTTTCGTCATCAAAGGTCAGTCCGGCGTCCCGGGCCCTGACTTTACATTCTTCCATGATCTTTTTCACATGTTGGCTGACGAGTTCCATAACTTAGCCTTTCCTTTTCACATCATCCGCATTAACAGCAGTCCGGTTTCAGGCATCCAAGTGTTCGGCACCGGGGCTCAGGTCAGGTTCCGGATCAGGAAATCAGGTGCTTGATGCCCTGGATGATCCTTGAATCATCCACATCCTCGCCCATGATATCCAACTTGATGTGGTCCTGATGTTTCTTTAATATTCCTGAATTTTTCAGGTATTTTTCCACCTCGGTCTGTTTGTCCCCCACATAGGAGTGCTCCACAATGGTGATGCCGATCCGGGCCACATACCGCATCATCCGTTCTATTTCGGCCAGGGTCTGGGTGCCTTCTTTGTCCCAATCATCCCCGTCCGTGCCGTGGAAAACATAAATGTTGTAATCCCGGTCCAGGCTTTCCCGTTCCACAATATCATTCACCAGCTTGAATGCGGAAAACACCTTGGTGCCACCGGCGACCTTATACGAGTAATATTTATAGAAATCAGAAACTTCCTTGGCTTCGGTATCGTGGAGGACGAACCGCGTTTCCACCTGTTTATCATACTGGTACATGAGCCAGGAGTATAACATGACATGCTGGGAAACCACTGCCTGGGTCACCTTGCCGCCCATGGACCCTGAATAATCCCGGAGAAAAAACACCAGAGCCTGGGATTCATAATCCTTTTCCCGGGAAAGAATCCGGTAGACCAAATCCTGAGGAGATACCAGGAACCGGGTCGGGTCGATGCGGGATACATCGGGAATACGTCCCAGGGCAATATTGGTCTGGACAATCCGCCTGAGAGTGGCCTTCTTGTCAAGGATCTGGCCCACGCCCTTGTTTTTGTCCGTGAGATCATACACATATCTTGCAAGGGTTCGCTTTTTTCCCTTGTCCTGGAGGTTGGGCAGTTGGAAATCCTGGGACAGAACCTTGCCCAGTTCATAGGCATTGGCCTCAAGTTCGTGCTCGCCGCCTTCCCCTTCGCCGGGACCTTCCCCATCGCCCTCACCCTCGCCGTCTCCTTCTCCCTCTTCGGGTCTTACGGGCTGTTCGCCGATGACGTCCCCTTCCTCCCCTTCCCCGGTGCCGCCGGAAGGTTCTCCTTCACCTGGCGGCTGGTCCAGGTTGATTTCATCATGGACGAACTTTTCCTCCACCGTGGTGGGCACGATGATAATCTTTTCCTTGCCCCCGGAACCGGGTTTGACAATGCGCCCGATCCGGATTTTCCGCTTGAACCCGTCTTCTTCCCGCTGCTTGTCCCGCTCAAGGAGTTCATCAAGGGTTATCATAGTCACATCCCCCTATGGCGTTTATTTGTCATCCTCCTGGCTGCAGAAGTACTCAATGGTTTTCTGTGCGCAGGTGGGACAATAGCCCAGTTTCTGGTCCATGGTGTAAATCATGCGTTCGTAGAGTTTCTGATTCTCTTCATTGGTCCGGTTGGCAAGTGCCCCGATCAGGGAACCTGCACCGGCAATGTCGGACTTAAGCCTTACATCCGTGATGGCTTTGACCAGCTCCAGGTTGTCCATGAAATCATAATTGGCATCCACGGAAAGTTTCTGGCCGTAGATTTTGCGGATGGAATTCCGGAAAGAGGCCCGTTGCTCTTCGGTTTTAAGCCCCAGGCGCTCTTCCACGTTCTTGATGTAGCGCTCGTCGATTTTCAGTGCCTTGAGTTCACCGGTCTGGGGATCTTTGTATTTCCACATCATATCCGGTCCCAGGTGCTCGGCATCCACACCGATGATCATGTTCACATAGTTGAGCACATCCTTTTTAATGGCCAGGGGCTCGTCCATATAGGCGTTGAACATTTCGGTCATGATCCGCTCCCGGTAGAGTCCCCTGGCGATTTTGAGATCTTCCATGAACTTGGTCCGGTCTGCGGGTTCTTGGACATAATCCAGCACAATGCGTTCCAGGGCGTTGAAGATGTCCAGGGCAAACATGCATCTGCCGTCATTGGTCTCCGAGCTTTCAAGGAGGAGCTGGACCGCCCGCCCCAGGTTTCTCTGTCCCAGGCCTTTCTGCCCGAACCGTTTGGTAATTTCCGTATCCTGGTTGAGCAGATCAATGAGTTCGGCCAGGGTTTTCAGGCTTTTTTCACCGGCCACTTCACCGGCGGCCAGTTTCATGGTTTCCACCGGCGTGAGTTTGTCCGACCTGGGCAGACGGGTCAGGACCACGGCCACGGAGGCGGCATAGTTGAGGTTGGGATCCTGGTGAAGAATTTCCTGGTCCAGAGACCGTTTCACATCCCTGCCGATGGCATACTCGGTCAAGGTTTTCTGGATCTTGTAATCTGTATTGTGGGCCACATAGCAAATCCGGCAACGGTCCACGATCGGGGCCTCTTCCCGTTCGGATAAAAAGGTGTTGAACTCCGAGTTGTTGGATGTGGCAATGATCAGGCTGTCAATGGGCCATTTAAACCCGTCCAGTTCTATCATCCGGTTCTGGATCACCCCGAGATAGACCTGGACCAGGTCTTTTTTATTCTTGTAAATCTCATCTGAAAAATGAATCCCGCCCCCGGCAACCCTGGCAAGGGCTCCCCGGCGCAGGTCGAAGCGGTAGGGGTTGTTGGAATCGGAGATATGCAGCAGGCGCTGGATGGATTCCTCTCCCATGAGATCCACGGCAGACGAGGTGATTTTATCCTTGGCAGGGTATTTCCCCGTGATGGTGCCCAGGCTTTCAATCAGGGGAACCGGAGAGATTTCGATAAAATCCATCATCTTCACAGGATCATCGCCCGTAAATTCCCGTATCTGGTTCCAGATATAGGCAGAACACGCCCCCAGGGGACGGTATTTGTCGTAAAGATCTTCGATTTCCTTGTCCTTGAGTTTGAACCGTTTGGACAGATAGGTCATGGAGGCGTCCTGGGTCTCTTTGAAACTCATGGCCAGGATCATGGGATCCTCATAGGTCTGGGATTCTATGGTCTGGATGTTCCCGTATCCCCCGATTTTATCCAAATTCCGGAACTTGAACGTATATTTCCGGTTCTTATCCACAGAAAGGAATTCCCGGTACCGTGCGCACAGGTACTCGACAAAGAAGGTTTTGCCGTTACCGGGCTCCCCGACCAGAACAAAGGCCATTTCGCGGGATGAACCGCCTTCCGAGGCATCTTTGACAAAAGAAACAAAAGAGTTGATCTCGTCAAACATCCCGACCAGGTGTTTTTTGCCCCGGCTGAACAGATCAAACTGGTAAGTGGTTTTCCCCTTGACCGTCACCTTTCGGATACCGGTTTCGAGAATCATCCGGGACACTCCCTGGAAGGCATCTTCAAACACCCGTTCGCCTTTTTTTACTGCATCAACGTGGTAGACTAACGATTTGGGATCTGCTGTTTTGGCCATTTTCCCCTCCCCTGGACAGCACGGCGGCGAATGCTGCCAGTTCTTTTGGTTGGAATTTGTAAATATCTTTCCCAGTGCTCCGGGAGCGCCGTTTCTGGGTCTTTATCATTATTAGGCTGGTACTTAGGTTGAACGCCCTTATGGATTAAGAGGTCTTAATGAAAAATATACCAACTTAAAAAATCAGTGTCAAACGATAATCAGGCCGGATCAGCCGTATACAGCCCCGGCATATGCCTTGATTTATAACGGCTGGAAACATTTACATGGCTGGATTTTATATCTGCCGGCACTTCACCGGTCACATAAGATCATGGAATTACAGGATACAACATTCTTTTTGCGAAAGCCCTTATGGCCGGGGAAATGATAAACGCTTTCTCCATTCCTGTTTTTATGATAACAATACAGTATTTAACTTGATGTTTGGATCTGTTGATGAATAGTAGACAAGTGACCACAGTTATAGATCCTGACGAATGTATCGGGTGCGGTGCCTGTGTTCGGGTCTGCCCTTCGGACACTTTAAAACTTGAACAAGGCATTGCAAGGGTTGTCGGAGACCAGTCCCTGTCCTGCGGGCATTGTGTTGCGGTCTGCCCGTCCGGCGCTGTACAGGTAAACGCCTTGAGCCCGGATATGACAACCTTTTCAACATTTTCACTGAATCACGAATGGCTTCCTTTCGGCCATATGGAACCGGGAAACCTGGCACGTGTGATGGCCTCCAGACGATCCTGCAGGAATTTCAAGACCACACCCGTGGAATCGACGACTCTTGAAGACCTGATCAAGCTGGCCTGCCTGGCCCCGTCCGGAACCAACAGCCAGCAATGGACGTTCACCTGCCTGCCTGATCGCGATGCAGTGCTGAACTTAGGAAATCTTGTAAAGCGATTTTTCACGGGTCTCAATAAAAAAGCGGAAAATGTCCTTTTGAGAAAAGGCCTGCGATTTGCCGGTTACAAAGCCTTGGACGCATATTACCAGGAGTATTATACATCGGTTAAAGAGGCCATATATGAGATGGAGCACCATCACCGGGATCGTCTTTTCCACGGGGCAACCGCCTGCATTCTTGTGGGATCGGCCCCGGGCGCCAGTTGTCCCGGGGAAGATGCCCTGCTTGCTGCGGGGAATATTCTTCTGGGCGCGCATGCCATGGGACTGGGCACCTGCCTTATCGGGTTCGTCGTTGAAGCGATAAAGGCGGACCAATCCATCCGAAAGCAATTAGATATTCCGTCGCGGGAAAAAATCCATGCCGCGATTGCCCTGGGATATCCGGACGAAACCTATCAGCGAATTACCGGAAGGAAAAAACCGGTGATCCGCTTCAGGTAAACCGCTCTTACCGTAGCTATGGACAGGATTCAGGATTCACCAGACCAGAACAGCCCCGGCCTCAGGGGTAAGCAGAGAGGATAACATGACCCAGGCGAACACCTTAAGTATCGACGACCTCATAAGGGAACTGGACGTGGGCAGGGCCACCGTTAAATTCATTCTGAAACGGTTCAGCCAGTGGCTGCCCTTTGACCGGATCAACGGAAATCATCTGTATGCCCCCTCGGCCATTCCCGTATTGATCCGCATCCGGGACCTTCTAGAAGCCGGGACGCTTCCCTCCGGCATTGAAGAAATCCTGGACACGGAGGACCTCAATCCTGCAGATAATGCATCCGAAGCAGCCATCCAGGCACCTCCGGAAAAAGATGTCCGGATGAGTGCGGATGCCCTTGGGTTTATCCAGGATTTGTTTCAGGATATCAAAACCCACCAGAACCGGATTGCCAAAGCGCATGAGCAACGGGCCGAAGCCGAACAGAGAAAAGCTGTTGCCATTGAAAAGCGGGCGGAGGCGGAAGAGAAAAAAGCCGATGCCATGAACAATATCGCGGCAGCTCTCCAGGAAATGAACCGGCAGCGGGCCGCAGACAATGAGGCCATGGAGATTGCCGGCCAGGCGGCCCGGGCCCTGACCATGAACGATGTCGATCCCGGAGAGGATTCTCTGGCCCCCACCGGCCCCTCAACCGATGTTGAGACCGACGATTTTGAGATCAACGGCATTGATCTGGAAGATGTTTTTGACCATACCAACCTTCGCGACACCGACATTTCACCCGAAGATATTGCACCTGAAAATTTGGATGACGGGGATGCCGATGATTTGCTCCTTGAGACGGATGATCTATCCCTTCTCGTGGAAGACGATACATCGTCCGGGGAACTTGACGATCTGTCCGCACTGATTGATACGGGTTCAGATGCAGACGCCACGCCTGAATCCAATGATGATATTGAAGAAATTGAAAACCTTCTGGATGGTGATGTTGACGATCTGCCCGAGCCCGATGACCTGTCAGCACTGGTGGATGACGCACCCCATACAGACCCCGTGGCTGCAGATCTGGATGACCTGAGCGCACTTGTTGATGCACCGGAAACAGCGTCCGGATCTTCCGAGCCCCCCCTTGATGATCTTTACAGCCTCGTTGACACCGGCTCGCAAGACCTTTCGGATATGGATGATCTTTCCCTGCTGGTGGAACAGGAGACAGAAACGCCGGCAAGCGATGAACAGGATATGGACAACCTTTCTCTTTTGGTGGACGCAGGTCCCGAGGATACGGCAGCATCTGGAACAGATTCCCTGCCCATGGATGACTTGTCCCAACTGGTGGACGCCGAAGGGAGCCAGACACAACCCGGTGATGATCTATGGGGACTGGTGGAAGACGATGACGCTGCCGCACCGGAAGCACCGGCCCAACCCTCACTGAAACCGGATATCACACCGGACCAGGATCTGGCAAAGTACAAAGCAGCGGTAATGAAAATCATCATTGGACTGAAATCCCAGGGGTTGAGCCCCGAGGATACAACCGATCGCCTGAACAAAGACGAGGTGCCCACCTTGTCAGGAAAACCCCAATGGCGGGCGAAGGCGATCAAAAAAATCTACGGGTTTATCGATTCTGCAAAGTAAATAAAAAACTGCCTGCTCATGTTGCGGATATGCCGCGAGATGAGCAGGCAGTTTCTAAAACGGTTACATCCGGCGTTCCAGCTCCGGTTATTTGGCCCCTGCCACTTTTGCAAACTGGTTGTCTACAAATTTTTCAAGGTCAATGAGGCTGGTCATGATATTCATTTCGTCCATCATGTATTTTTGAATGGTGTCCAGATCTTCGATTTGAGGAAACAATTCGCTGGTAAGTATCCGGTCCGGCGGATCGGTCAGAACTTTCTGAATCACACCCTTTTCCTGGGAAAGGAATTCGCCGCCGATAATGGCTGCAGGTTCGGGCTGGGCATCAATGGCCAGGCCTGAACGGACAAAACTGGTGCAGATTTCCTGGATGGCCTCGGGATTTTTCTCAATCACCTCGGTGCGCATGACAAAGACGCAGCAGGGATGATTGGGCCAAAGATCCTTTGACAGATGAAACTCCTCTCCGTGTCCTTTTGCAATCACCTGGGACCCGATGGGTTCCGCCACAATAAATCCCCCGATTTCGCCCTCTTCGTCATACTCCAGAGCTTCGGGCATCTGGAAAGGCGCCACCACTTCGAGGGTAACATCAATCCCTTTTTCGGTTGCACGGCCGGGTTTAAGCCCTTTTTCGGACAGCAACCGGTGAAACAACATATTATGGACAGATAACTGGTAAGGAATCAAAACGGTTTTTCCGGCGAAATCCTCAATGGTTTGAATATTTGCCTTTTTATTCTTCACTAGAATACTACCGGATTTATGGGCCAAAAGCAGTAATTTGAGATCCACACCGGACTTAAAAAGGTCCATAGCGGTCGGAGCAAGAACCAGAGCGCCGTCCAATGCTTTTACCGAAAGCGCGTCTGCCACCTCGTTCCATCCGTTTTTCATCACAGGCTCAAGCGTACAATGCTCGAAATTCTCCATTCCTTTTTCAAGTTTCCGAACGGTAACACCAAGAATAAGATGATCGGTAATTTTAAGATAGCCAATCTTTATTGCGGGTTTTTCCGCCATTTGAGGCACCTCCGAGGATGGTTAGCGTAAAATTCAGGCAATGTTCTCTATTATGCGTAACTTTGGGTTAAAGTCAATAACAAATGCCTGGCACATGGATGCGAATGATTTAAAGCCAAGCATGAATGAAATGTGTCATAAATTCCCTACAAAGTAAAGCGATAAGTTTGTAAGCCCCATGAAACAAGTAATTCAGAAGCACAGCCCTGTTCGACAAGTACAGATCTCCAATCCGGTGAGTGAAGACAAATCACCTGTGCAACCGGTTGCCGGAAGCACCTGAATAAACCTGCGAATCAGATGTCGTCAGATCTGTCGGAATCCTTACGATCCAGGAGAAACTTGGCCATAACAAGGTCGCTGGGGGTGGTCAGCTTGATATTAAACATGTCTCCCGGCACCAGGTGGACAGGTATACCGGCATGCTCAAGAATCGACGCATCGTCTGTCCCGGTAAAATTACTTTTTTTTGCGTGGGCAAAGGCGGACAAAATAAGATCCAGGCGGAACACCTGGGGGGTCTGGGCCCTGTAAAGCACTTGCCGGTCAAGGGTTTCTGCGATCTGTTCGCCGTCCAGACTCTCTTTTACGGTATCAGTCATTTGAAGTGCAGGGATACAGGCACCGGTTTGCCCGGCGTTGTCCAGGCAGTCGTCCACCAGGGTCTTTCTGATAAACGGACGTACGCCGTCATGAACGAGCACCAGATTTTGGGCATGGTTGTCGGAAAGGGCTTCAGCCCTGGCTAGGCCGTTTGATACGGAATCCTGGCGGGTAACGCCTCCCGGCACCATGTAAAACGGAGTGGAGATCTTATAAGGGCGGATTAGGATATCCCGGCAGAACGCCAGATCTTTTTCAGGCACCACCAAAATGATTTCATCCACACGGGGATGGCGGTCAAACACCTGAAGGGTGCGAACCAAAACGGGTATCCCCTCCAGCGCCATATATTGCTTGCGCTGGTCAGATGCCATGCGAAGGCCTTTTCCTCCGGCGACGATCACCGCAAAACACTTGAAATCTATGTGATCAGACCCATTCATATATGTGATCCGGCTGGCATATTCCGGACATATCGCATATCCGGATCAGCTGAGATAACTCAACTCCCTGGGCAGAGGAATTCCTTTACCCATATGGTCTTCCCCATAGTTGACCCCGGCCAGGATTACCAGGTCGTTCAGGGCTCGTGAATCACCGGTAAAGGTTACTATCTCGATTTCCTCTTTTTTGATTTTACCACCGGCCCACTGGATATCCAGAACAGAGGATGCATCAAACTGATCTTCTCCCACATGGAGATTCACCTCACCCCCGTAATGCTGGACAATTTTCGCCACCAGAAGGCTTGGCCGGCTGTGAAATCCCCTGTCTTTGGGAATTCCCACTTCGATGGTGGATGTTTCCATATTCTCATTGAGAATCCGGGATGCCACTTCCTTGCCTGACGACAGGAATTTCCCGGTATAAAAAAGACAAAAGTTGACGGCCCGGTCAAGGAGGACGTCAGGATCAATCAAATCCGAAAGTTCAAGGCTGACATTTTTATACACGTCCTTGAACCCTGTATCGTAAAGATGACGTTCATAAAAATGAAGCAGCCGCCCCATGACCTGAAGAATGCTGAAAGCAACTGAAAAGTGACTTCGAAGCTGGTTCAGGATCGCAGCTTCCGACGAATCCTGGTTGCTGACCACGTAAGAGTCAAAAGAAGACTGGATGTTATGGATCTTCATCTCATAACTCCTGATGATCACCTCATTAATTTTTTCAGGCACCAGTTCATTAATGGTTTTAAGGTCATACCTCTCATAAAAAGTAAATTGCTCAAAATCTTTAATCACTTCCAAAAATTCGCTGGCAATCCGGGTCAGATTCTTTTTTTGATTTGATTTGACCATGGTGTCGTCAATATTCGGTTCCAGTTGCTCCGTGGAAGAGATGCCTGGGAAATAACTTAAATCATACCCTTTTTCCGGAATCACAATATCAAGGCGGCGGGCTTCATCCAGGATCACGGGAACGGCCAGCTTGATCGAGTCCTGGATGATTTTTAAGGTATCCAGGGCTTCTTCCTTAAACAGGTCATGGTTGGTGTCCCCAAACTGGTAAAATTTGAACCGGTTCAGGGTATGCCGCTGGGAATAACAGGCCAGGGAAAGGTGACGTATAGTAGCGCTCAACTCCCTGTAAAATACCCATTCCTTATTTTTCTTGGCACCGTGAAAATCCAGGAAATCTTCAAGGATATGAGACGTTGTGATTAGTTTTGAATAGAGTTTTTTGGTAAAAATATAGGTGTCTGATTCAATGTTGTTGATAAACAAAATGCATTTTAAGTACTCAAAGGAAAAAATATTTACTTTTTCCTTGAACGAAATATCACAAGTCTCAAGCATAGGGTCTTTTCTCTGAATTAAAAATTTCGGCCTGACCGGCCCATAAGCCGAATTCTGTTACCTGTGCCGGTTACCCGGACACAGGTCAACGATCATTCATCTGGGATGCATGTTGCCATACACCTCTTGCAACCTACCCGGAAACTCGGACGGACCGCCCTCAAGCGTTTCTCTATTTGGGCTTGCACCGGACGGGGTTTACCAAGCTTTTCCAGTCACCTGGAAAACTGGTGCGCTCTTACCGCACCGTTTCACCCTTACCCGGATGCCGTTGCCGGCATCCGGGCGGTCTACTCTCTGTTGCACTTTCCTTCACGTCACCGTGACTCCACGTTATGGAGCGTCCTGTCCTGCGGTGTTCGGACTTTCCTCCAGGTGAGTATTCACCCAGCGATCGTTTGTTCCGGTCAGGCCGAAATTCTATTCAACCTTTTCGTAGTAAAGGATACGGCTGCACTGGGGGCAGGAGATCAGTTCATTGCCGCGCTGTACCTCTATGTACAACTGGGGGGGGATGTTCATGAAACACCCCAGGCAAACCTGCTCACTCACCCGTGTGACAGCCGAACCCTGGTTCATTTTGGAAATCCGTCTAAACCGTTCCATGAGTTTGGGATCCAGGCGCTGCCCGATTTCTTCCTGGCGGCTGATATAATCTGCCAGAAGCGCCCGGTCCTCTGTGGACTGCTTTTCTATTTCCTCCTGCTCGGCACTGATCTGCGCTTCCAGCATACTGTACTCTTTTTGGCTTTCCGCAACAATAGATTCAGACTTTTCCCTCTCATCCATCAATTCCAGCAAGTCGGTCTCCAGGGCATCCTTCCGCTTTTTATTGTCATCCACTTCCCGGAGCAGCACCTGGTATTCCTTGTTTGTTTTTACGTTACGAAGGGTCTCATTGCTTTTAATGATCCGCTCGTCAACGATCTGGATTTCCAGTTCATTGTCCCGGCAGGCTTTTTGCGCCCTTTCAAGCTCTTCCCGGTTTTCACGCAGGGCGGTTTCAAACTGTTTCAGCCTGGATGCCAGCTTGTGTTTGTCCTTCTCAATACCTTCAAGTACCTTTTGAAGCCTGACGATTTCCGTTTCAGCTTCCTGGAGTTCTACAAGGGTGGCAATATCTGGTTTTGACATATCCTTTGTCCTTAAATGATGTTAAATGGATCTTTTTCTTTATTAAAGCCTTGAATTTCTATGTCATGGCCCAGGGATGACAATTTCCGGCCGAGGCGGTCTGCCAACAGATCAATCACAATATGTTCCGAAGCAAAGTGTCCCACATCAATGGCGGCCCTGCCGCTGGTCTCTATATCCCTTGCATCGTGATATTTGAGGTCACCGGTAATGTATACCTGGGCGGATGAATTCAAAAAATGGCTGGTGAGTGAGCCGCCGGAACCGGTGCACAGGGCAACGGTGTCGATTCTGAGTTCCAGATCACCTGCCACACGCAGGGCGGGAATGTCGAGGCGCTCCTTGATCAGCGCGGCAAGTTCTCCCACGGAAACGGACTTATCCAGGGTGCCAAGCCGCCCGATGCCTGTTGCCGCATCTGCATCCGCACCAGGTGTATCAACCAGAAACGGCCGTTCGCAACAGATACCCAGAACCTGGGCAAAATAGTCATTTAACCCGTCTTTGGCCTTGTCAAGATTGGTGTGTGCGGAAAGAATTGCAATATTGTTCCTGGCGGCCAATGCAACGGCTGAACCGGGCATCGTTCCGAAGTCGAGGCATTTTTCAGGGGAGATCACAAGAGGGTGGTGGGTAAGCAGCAGGTTGTTTTTGGATTTTTTGGCCGCTTCCATGGCAGCCATGGTCACGTCAAGGGCCACCAGTATCCGTTTTACCGGCCAGTCCCGGTGCCCGGCCTGGAGTCCGGAATTGTCCCATTTTTCAGCCAGTTCAAACGGGGCAATCGTGTTGACGATATCAATAATGTCTTGTACGCAGGCGTTCATTCTTCATCCTGAACCCGTCATTCCGCATGCAGGAACCCGGCAAATAAAAAAAGCGTGGTAAGATACCACGCTTTGTCATTTGTGTTCGGATGTATTCCTTTACAGTCATATTCATATATGACTTGGCCGTCCCTGTTTTGGTTTTATCGGTTTTCGTTTTATCGCGTTCATCGGCAAAACCTTATATCGGGGTGTGTCAATTACTGCGAATTCAATTTGGTGGGCCCACCTGGATTCGAACCAGGGACCGACCGGTTATGAGCCGGTGGCTCTGCCAAACTGAGCTATAGGCCCTTTATTATTGCTGCCTTTAAGCAAACTTGAAATATATATAGTACTGCATCCCGGGTGTCAAGACCTAATTCTCTATAAAGGTCTTGAGCTTCTTGCTTCTTGTGGGATGCCTCAGTTTGCGGAGGGCCTTGGCTTCGATCTGCCGGATTCGCTCTCTTGTGACCGTAAAATCCTTGCCGACTTCCTCAAGGGTATGGTCGGATTTCTCTCCGATACCAAACCGCATTCTCAACACTTTTTCCTCTCTCGGAGTCAGGGTTGCCAGAATCTTCCGGGTCTGTTCGGCCAAACTGAAATCAATGGCGGCCTCAGAGGGAATGGAAAACTTTTTGTCCTCGATAAAATCACCGAGATGACTGTCTTCTTCCTCGCCAATAGGCGTTTCCAGGGAAATGGGCTCCTTGGCGATCTTCAGGACGCGGCGGACTTTATCAATGGGAATCTCCATCTTTTCGGCAATCTCTTCAGGAGACGGTTCCTTACCCATTTCCTGTACCAGATACCTGGAGGTCCGGATCAGCTTATTGATGGTCTCAATCATGTGGACCGGGATTCTTATGGTTCTTGCCTGGTCTGCAATGGCCCGGGTAATGGCCTGCCGGATCCACCATGTGGCATAGGTGGAAAACTTGTATCCCCGGCGGTATTCAAACTTGTCCACCGCCTTCATGAGGCCGATGTTGCCTTCTTGGATAAGATCCAGGAACTGGAGCCCCCGGTTGGTATATTTCTTGGCAATACTCACCACCAGGCGAAGATTGGCCCGGACCAATTCCCGTTTGGCAAAATCCGCGCTCCTCCGGCCTTTGTCAACCCCCCGGACAATGGCCTTCAGTTCTTCGGCCCCGCCTTTGATCAGCCCTTGCCTCAGGGAGACCTGGTTCAAAATGGAGCAGATATCCTTGTAAAGGACAATGGAACGATCCCTGGTAATACGGCTGCGTGAAGTAGCCCACTTGACAAAGGTGGTCTGATTCTTTGTCTGTTTAAGCATGGTGTCCTTGCGCACATTAAATGTTTTGGCGCAGCGCTCAAGCAGGTCGTCAACCGTTTCAAACCAGACAATGGAGTTCCTGATGGTTTTTTCAATGGTGTCAATAACATTGGACTCAAACCGCCACCGCTTCAACAATTCGAAAATCGCTTCGGTATTGTTGAAAATTTCTTCCTGGGTTTTGGCGTATTTTTTGGTACCTTTTTTCATTTCCCGCAGCAGATCGCGCTTTTCCTGGCTCTCTTCATGCAGCTCTCTTATCTTGGTCAGACATTCGAGAAATTTTTCCTGCTTGGACACCTCATCCACCACACCATCCCCTTCATCCACATCCCTGAGGACATGCTTGGGGCGCATGGCTTTCTTTTCCATTTTCTGGCCATACATAAAAATGTTGTTCAGCGCCAGGGGACAGTCAAGCATGGCTCTGAGGATATCCCGCTCACCCACCTCGATTTTCTTTGCAATCTCAATCTCGCCTTCCCGGCTGAGCAGGGTGACCATTCCCATTTCCTTGAGGTACATTTTCACAGGATCGGTGACGGCGCCGAATTCCATATCCGCCCGCTCTTTTTTCGGGGCAAAAAGATCCTTTTTCTCGGATTTGTCAGTATCATCCGCTTTTTTCTTTTTGCTTTCCGTTTTCTTGGCCTTGGTCTTGGCTTTTTGAGGGGATTTTCCGGACTTTTTTCCGCTGTCATTGTCCACCAGTTCAATTCCCATTTCACGGAACTGAACCACGATATCATCAATCTGGTCAAAAGACTTCAAGTCATCAGAGATTGCATCATTTATTTCAGCAAAAGAGAGAACACCGGTCTTCTCACCCTTTTTAATGAGTTTGCGCATTTCATTTTTACTGATCACCACACTCTCTCCAGACTTGCTGGTCTTACCCGCCATATAATGCCTCCCAAAGGCTGAAATATTAACTGTTATGCAATTGCTGGATTTCCTGCTGTTTTTGCTTTAACAAGTCCATTACATCAGCATCACAGCTTTTTTCCGCACTTATGATTTTACTTATGATTAACTTATCGGTTTTCTTCTTTATTTTTATAATCCGTTCCATGAGAATATTGGCGGTATCGCCGATGTCCTCAATGCCAGAGAACTCTTCCATACCCATGGAGGCAATCAGTTCCTGGTCTTCCGGAACCTCCACCCTTGCCATGACTGCCGTCATAAAATGTCCGGTATCCCGGGACGTCTCAAGAATGATTTTGGCAAGCGCCTGGAGCCGCTTTGAATAGAATGCCTGCACCACACCTTTATCAACAACCGCCGGAATAAGCTCCGGGTGGTGAAGCATGATCGCCAGTATCTGTTTTTCCCGGGGATCAGACGCCAGATGTTCCCGGGCAGGTTTCTCTTCCACAGCAGGGATCAGGGGAGACTTCTGGGTATTCTCGCGAACATAGGCATCTTTGACTTTTTCAAGGACGGCTTTTTCATCAATATTCAGAATCTCTGACAACTCCCGCACATAAAGAGACCGCAAAGCGGAATCCCGTATCATGGCAAGATATTGCTTCATTTCGTCCAGCACTTTAATCCGGCCTTCGACCGATGTGCCGTGGGTATCCATGGCCAACTGCAGCAGGAACTGCATCACTGTTTTGGCGTTATCCGCCAGGGCCAGAAAAGCGTCTTTCCCGTGGGCCATCACATATGAATCAGGGTCGTTTTTTCCGGGAAGTACCAGGATCCGTGTGTCGATGCCCTCTTTCACAAAAATCTGGATACTCCGTTTGGCTGCGTTGATACCGGCGTCATCAGAGTCAAATACAAGGATCATCCGGCCGGCATATCCCTTGAGGATTCTTACATGTTCACGGGTCAATGCCGTTCCCAGGCTGGCCACCGTGTTTTTGACACCGTTCTGGTACAGGGACAGAAAATCAAAATACCCTTCAACAATAAATACCTTTCCCTGCCTGCGACACTCCTGTTTTGCCGCATGAAGCCCGTACAAAATACGGCTTTTGCTGTACACAGGCGTCTCTGGGGAGTTCATATATTTTGGCATGCCGTCATCCATGACCCGTCCGCCAAATCCGGCCACCTGCATATTGATATCAAAAATGGGAAACATCAGCCGGTTTCTGAACCGGTCGTAGTATCCATTGCCTTGTTTTCGCGGCAGGATCAGTCCTGAATCAATCGCCACCTTCCGTGAGACTTTTTCTTTTCTTAAAAAAGAGACAATCGTATCCCAGGCATCCGGCGAATATCCCAGCTTGAATGTATCAATGGTCTCCTGCGTCATTCCGCGACGCCGGAGATACGCCTGAACCCCGCCACCCTGTGAGGCATTCCCAATATTACTGTTGTAAACCCCCATCACCTTCTTGTTAACACGGAACAGGGATTCCTTAATCTGGATTTCCCTTCGCTTTGCAGGATCAATATCACGGGTTTCAACCACAATATTGTATTTTCTGGCCAGCATCCTGGCAGCTTCGGGAAAAGAGATGCCATGATACTTCATGACAAAAGAAAGCGCATTACCACCGGCACTGCATCCAAAACAGTGAAAAATCTGCTTGTCCGGGTTCACGGAAAACGAAGGGGTTTTCTCCGCATGAAACGGGCAAAGTCCGAAGAAATTCCTTCCTGACTTTTTAAGGATAACAGCCTCAGAAACGACATCCACGATATCTGAGGTGTTTAAAATTTCTGAAATCTTTTCTTCAGGAATTAACATTTTGGGTGGTGCTGACTCCAAAATTTCAAGCGGTTATGCAAGATATATAAGTTAAGTACGGAACACAATCTGTCAACAACAAATGGACCGTTTACAAACGGCCTTTGCTGGAAAGCGCACCGCTGATGCGGCTGTTGATGCGGGTCGCTTCATGCAGGGAGCGACCCATGGCCTTGAATACGGATTCGAGCACATGATGCTCATTCACGCCGTAATAGGCATTGATATGCAAATTGAATCCACCCTTTACACACAGGGCCTGGAAAAACTCCTTGGCCAGGTATGCATCAAAATCACCTCTTGACTTTAAATCGCCGGGAATGTGGTACACTAGGTAAGGCCGGTTGGACAAATCAATAGTAACCCTCGACAGCGCTTCGTCCATGGGCACACAACTGTCGCCGAAACGCTGGATTCCCTCTTTTCCAGTCAGGGCGTCCTGAAAGGCCTGGCCAAGCACCAGCCCGGTGTCTTCAACCGTATGGTGAAAATCAACCTCAAGATCCCCTTTGGCAGTCACGTGCAAATCAAAAAAACCGTGAACTGTAAATGCAGTGAGCATATGGTCAAAAAAGGGAACTCCCGTATGAATATCAGCCTGTCCAGTTCCGTCCAGATCCAGCCGGATTTCTATCTGGGTTTCTTTTGTCTGTCGGGACACATCGGATTTTCGCGTCATAAGATCTTCCTTGAAACTGGCAGCAATCTGTTCTATATAGTTTTGGGTCACCCCCCTGGTCGTTTTCAAATCAAAAAAACACTTAAAAACGAATCCTGTTATGATACCGGATCTTTTTTGTTTTGTCAATCCGGACAATATCAAAATCCAAACAGATACAAACGGCTTGAAAATTAACGGGTTAGACCTTATAGTATTCTTTATGAAATAATCCAAACAAGGCTTTTTCATGAACATCAATACCGCTATATTTAATCCGTATACCCAAACACCTGAATTTTACAATAAGAACGGCATGGGCACAGACGTTCCGTCCTCAATTCCGGTCAGGGTATCTTCCGAAGCGGTACAGGTCCAGGCGGAACCCCAGGCAAAGACGGTTTCCGAAAATCAGCAAGGTACAACCGCTTCAGAGCCCACATCCGGAGATCAGGATGCCAGGGGCTCCGAACCCCGGGAAACTTCTGAATCCATTGCCAGTCGGCTGACACCAGAGGAACTCCGGCTGGTCGACCAGCTCCAGCAGATTGACCAGGAAGTACGGCGGCATGAAATGGCACACATGGCTGCGGGCGGCTCCCTGATCACATCTGCGGCTTCGTTTACGTATCAGCGGGGACCTGACGGGCAAAGTTATGCTGTTGGCGGCGAGGTCAGCATTGACACGTCTCCCGTACCCGGAGATCCGGAAGCAACCGCCCGGAAGATGCGCCAGGTACGGAGTGCGGCACTGGCACCTGGAGACCCCTCAAGCCAGGACTTGAAAGTGGCGGCGAACGCGTCTTCAGAGATTGCCAAGGCCATGGCCGAACTCACCATGCTCCAGGCCAAGGAGCAGGCAGAACAGAGAGAAGCCCAGGCATTTGGCAACGCCCGGCAGGCATCTGACACCTATTCCCTGGTC
The DNA here is from genome assembly GCA_036881925.1 of Desulfobacter sp. Classification (GTDB taxonomy): domain Bacteria; phylum Desulfobacterota; class Desulfobacteria; order Desulfobacterales; family Desulfobacteraceae; genus Desulfobacter. The sequence continues at coordinate 29,119 of JBAJNJ010000029.1, read as the reverse complement.
AACAGGCTTTCAGAAGAAGATAAGAATACCTTTCAAGTGGCGGTCTGATCCGGCCCTACCCCACCCTAATTTTTAATACCCAATTTATTTTATTTGATCAGCTTCACTACCTGCTTGAACGCATCTCCCTGGGCGGCCTTGAGTAGCTCAAAAAATGCCATTTCCACACTGGTGATCACGGCACCGGCATTGTTCAGGCGGTCGAGCCCGATGTCTTTGTTTTCCCGGGTTCTTGACGAAACGCAATCTGCTGCCACATGGACCTCACATCCTTTTGCCATAAGATCCATACCGGTCTGGAATACGCAAATATGTGCTTCAATACCCGTGATCAGAATCTGTTGACGCCCAAGTGCCTCAAACCGGGTCATGAATTCAGGTTCGCCGCAGCATGAAAAGGAAAATTTTTCAACGGGTGATGCTGCCTCCGGCATGAGTGTGGCGATCTGTTCGGTTGTCCGGCCGAGTTTTGAAGGGATCTGTTCCATCCATATGATGGGTATATCCAGAATTTTCATCCCCTGCACCATGGTTGAAAGATTCCTGAAAAATGTTTCTTTTTCGTGCATGAGCTGGGCCAATTGTCCCTGGACATCCACCAGCAGCATCACGGTATTGTCGATGTTCAGCATCATATTGCTCCTTGATTTTGGTTCCAACGGTGTATTGCATTTTATTGGGAAACACCCCATCTTAAACGTATATTACCCTGAAAAGGCAAGAGATAATTCAAAGGGATGTTTATTTTAAACCGTTTTTCCGGCCAGTTCCCGTTTTCTTGCCCATAAAAGACAGGAGGACCCATGAGCTTTTCCGTTCAAAACAACGTCTCTGCATTACACGCGTTTTCACGCCAGATGGCTGTCAGTGCAAACAATGTAGCCAACGCGTTGTCAGATGAGTTTAAAGCCAGCAGGGCCTATAATGTGGAGGGGCAAAACAGCAGTGTGGAAACACAGATCTCCCAATCCAGGGAAGCTGGTCCCCTTGTGGATGATCCGCTCAGCACGGACGGTTCTTTAAAGGAATTGTCCAATACGGATATTGCACAGGAGCTTGTTCAGCAAATCTCTTCCCAGCACGGATTCGACGCCAACGCCAACACCATTAAAACCTATGATGAAACCGTGGGTTCCCTGCTTGATGTTATTGGTTAATTTTCCTTTCCGTCCCCTGCCTGTTTCCGAATGATGCCAGGATACATCCGCACATATATTTTCCTGATAATTTTTACGGCTCTGCTTGTGCTCCAGGGCTGTGCAGGATTTCAGGCCGGTTACGATGCTCCTGCGGTCAATATTTTTTCATTCAAGGCCCTTCCCGCCAACGGCAGCGTTCCCAGGTTTGAAATCGGACTCCATATCGTCAATCCCAACCGGAGCCCGCTGAAACTGGAAGGGGTTGCCTACACCATCAGCATCCGGGATCATAAAATCCTTACAGGTGTTTCCAATGATCTTCCGGTTATTGATGCATATGGCGAAGCAAAAGTGAGGCTCCAGGCCAATGTTAGTATTTTCAACAGCCTTGCATTTTTTGCGGATCTTGCGCGCAACAAAACAACAAACGGCGTCTCCTACCGCCTTGATGTCAAACTGGACCCTGGAAAGTACCATCCCGTGATACGCGTCAGCGAGACAGGTACCCTCCCCTTTGATAATTTTTAGTTTATTTGCCAAAGCTGCTTTTTGCCGTGCCTTCCCCGGTATCCGGCAATCCGGACAGATTTATCTGGAAGAAACATCCCGGACCTGTTAATACAGGTGTACCGGGCTGTGTCCCGGTTGCTGTTAATAACCCGATTACCCAGGAGCCAAAATACATATGTTTTCTTCTTCAACATCCGGCATTCAAAAACACGTCCTTTTTCTCTGCCTGTTGCCCATGCTTATCCTGGCAACGCCAAAGGCCTGGGCAGACCCGGAACTGTCCAAAGGCCAGACCCTTTACGTACCTGCCTATTCCCATATCTACATCGGCCATAAGGCAAGCCCTTATATGCTGACGGTAACGCTGAGCATACGAAATATCGACCCGGAACGTTCGCTGACGCTGACATCAGTGGACTATTACGGTACTGAAGGACACCTGCTCAGGCGTCATCTTGATGCCCCGGTGACCCTGCCGCCCCTGGCATCCACCCGTTATGTCGTGCCGGTGCCGGATAAGGAAGGCGGCTCCGGTGCCAATTTCATCGTGAAATGGGCAGCAGCGGAAAAAATAAATGCCCCGATTGTGGAGTCCATCATGATCGGCACCAAATCCCAGCAGGGCATCTCGTTTACCTCAAGGGGCCAGGAAGTCTTAAAGTAAGCAATACACAGGTATGCATCCACCACAAAGCCCGCCTTATCCATGATACCGGACGAGCCGCTCAGGGCAAACGCATTTACCTTTGGCATATTTTTTAATCCATAAAGATTTAAGCCTGTTATGATGTTTGCATACGTTTTCCTTGCGTTTGCGACGGTGGCTAACCAATTGAAATCATTAATCCTGAATTCTATATGCGTTGACCCTGACAGGCCGCTCCCGTGTTTCTCAGCCTGCAGATTTTAATGTTAAAAGAGAATACGTTAAAAGGTGGTGGGGGGCATAGGAGAGCTTGGCCTGGCGCAGCCCCGGAACGCCTAAATCCTGTTCCCGGTTGATATAGAGCGCCTTGTCCGCCAAAAATCCTGCCGTTTCCTGGTTAATGACCTGGGCCGCTCCTTTGAAGGCGATGTTGGATTTTTCAAAGTGAATATTGTAAGTCTCCCGGTTTAAGCGGCTGAAAATTGAAAATGCAGCAACGTTGTCGTCAACCGTCAGCAAAAGCCCTTCAAGCCCAAGCACATCCCAGTTGCCAAACGCTTTTTCCATGGCTGAGAACTCTTCTGTCAGTGAGGCGGGAACCGGCTCCCGGGTCAGGAGAAGGTCCCTGGCAAAGGATTTGACTGTAACCAGTCTGGCCGTGTTGATGGGGGTCACTCTGTACCCCGGATATTTTCGCTTGAACTGGGAAATCAGGTTTCTCTTTTTATGGAGTTTGTTTCCCTTCAGCTCCATCAGGCTTTTCGCCAGGTAGATATATTCGGCAGCATCCCTGTCCTCGGTAACCGTATAAAAATTGTGGATATCGGGATAGGCCTCAACATATGCGGGGGATGCCAGGCAGATATGCGGGGACAGCTCCATGACATTCATCAGGTGGCGGGAAACGGCATACAGTACTTCAGGGGCGAATGGTTCCCCAAGGGGCATGAACAGGCAATTGTTTTTTCCGTCGTAAATGATCAGGCGCCCTTCAAAAACGAACCACTGGTATTTGTACACATGCTCCCAGCAGAACAGGTTGACAAAATTGTACTCACAGGACCGGGAGCCGTCCGGGCCGGTATGTGCGTCAACCATCTTCCGGGCATCCAGGGTAAAGCGTCCGGTGTCTGAGAATTGAATGGGAACGGGCGGATCACAGGATTCGGCATCACGTTTCCGGCTCATCCTGCACCTCCAGCTTAAAGGGGATATACCCTTTCATTTCGCGAAATCCCATGTGCTCATAAAATGACCGGGTGCCGGGTTCGCCAACAAGGCCGATCCAGTCAACCCCCCGGCCCTTCAGCTCACGAACCAGGGCCTGGACGATCCGCCTGCCGATGCCCCTGCCCCGGTGGGATTTTAATACGGCAATATCTTGAATATAGGCATCACTTGAAAGGTCTGACAGCGCCCTGCCCATTCCGATCATGGCGCCACCGTCAAACGCTCCTGCAAACAGGGCGGAATCCCCGGGGATTTTCTCAAGAAATTCATGGGCGTCATCATAGGCACCCTCCCACCACCCTGCATCTTTGTACAAGGCGGTTAGTGCGTCCACTGGAGCGGTTTTCACCAACCGGATCTCTATGTTGTTGCCAGGGACAGTTTCCCCACGGGTATGGCCGGCAGATTCACTCACGGCTCACCCTTTCATCAAGTTTTCGGCAAAACGGGGCAAAACAAAGGCAGCTTCATGAACAGCGGCAGAGTAGTATTTGAGCTGCTCCTGGATGGATTCGGGAATGTCTCTGGCAGGCCTCACCAGTTCAGGCCCCAGGGACCCTAAACAAATGCCGATATGACCGCCCGGATAGGTGGGCACCAGGATATTGGCATATCCCTGGACCGGAAATAATTCCCGGGTGATCCGAATCAGATTTTCAACACAGTCCTGATGAAGAAAAAAGGATTCTCCCTGGGTTGCGACAAGCCCTCCCGGTTTCAAGGCCTGCATGAGCCCCTGGTAAAACGGCTTTTCAAAAAGGGCTTCACCAGGCCCCACAGGATCTGAGGAATCCACAATGATCACATCATAGATTTGGGGCATTTCCCGGACAAATTCACTGCCGTCCCGGATGTGGATCTTTACCCGGGGATCGTCAAACCCGCAGGCAAGGCCGGGCAGATATTCCCTGGCCACATCAATCACCTGGGAGTCGATCTCGCAAAAGTCGATTCGCTTTACGCCCGGATGCCGGCCGATTTCCCTGAGCACGCCGCCGTCACCGCCGCCGATGACCAGCACCTGCTCAGGACAGGGATGGGCGAACAAGGGCAAATGGGCCATCATCTCCTGGTACCCGAACTCATCACGCTCAGTGAGTTGGATGATACCGTCCAAGACCAGCATCTTACCATGGGACCGGGTCTGGTAGAGGTCAATCTGCTGATACCGGCTCTTTTTGCTGTACAATACTTCTTCCACCTGTAAGGAAAGGGCAACGCCTTCCCACATGGGACAGATTTCGGAAAACCACCCGTTTTCGATTTTACTGTAATTTTTCATGGTGCTTCCCGGATTACTGGCGCAGGGCAATCTGCATTTTATAGTGGTCCCCTTTGAAAAAAGACATGGCAAACTCCGCCACATCACGGGGTTCGTAGAACTTGCAGGAAAAGATATCCAGGTATGCGGTATCGGATGCATTGGCAAAATGACCCGAGATCAAAGAGGTTTCAATGAGCTGTGTCATGGAATATCCCGCCACTTTCTCATCGTCTCCGAAATGAACGATCTGGCAATCACCGAAGCGCCGCATGTCTATATGCTCACACAATTCGACCACAAACCGTTCGATATGACCGGCATCCCTGATGTGACCCGAATCACATCCATAGATATCCACCGAGGTCAATACCCCCCAGGGCATGGTGTTTTCATAGGCTTTTTTCCAGGAAATGGGCAGGGTACTCCTGTCCCTGACTGTATCCGAAACGGTTTTCTCGGAGGTGCCGGGCTTGAGAAGCCCGCGGTTCTGATCCGAAGAAACCACGACGCGTCCGGATTCAAACCCCTCCTGCATGGCATGTATGGCCGTATCCAGGTTAATGTTGTCCCCGCAGGTAAAGATGTCCACGGCAGCATAGTTGTGTTCGGGCCAGGCATGGACGGTAAAATGGGACTCGGCAATGATAACAACCCCGGAAACACCCTGGGGTTCGAATTTGTGGAAAGAACTGGAGATGATGGTGGCACCGCTGTCCCTGGCGGCTTTTAACAAGGTATTTTCAACAGCCTCTTTGCTCAGTAGCGCATGGGGATGACAATCATAGTATTCAATGGTAAGCTGCCGGCCCAAAGCGAACACCTGATCTGCGGGACGGTCTGAAGGCTTTTTTTCTAACATTACGGAGACTCCAAAATAGTCAATAAAGGTAACCGGTTACGACTCTGCCGTGTCAATCAGAATCGTACCCGGTATTAAAAGTCTATAGAAAGTTAATCCCTATTGAAAGATAATCAATGGAAAAAATAGAAGAAATCAATATATTTCCATCATAGATGCAAATCTCTGGGAGGCGGTTTCCCTGGGCATATTTTTCTCTTCCAGGCGGCGGACCATGGACGGGACATTGAACCTGAGGTATGGATTTACCTTGAGTTCGTCGGCCATGCACGAGACCACAAGGTCGCTCCGGTATGCCTCCCGGTATGACGGAATGTCAGGATTTTCCGGCTCAATGGATTCCGCCGCAGCCAGGGATTCCGCCACATAGTCGTGTCCGGCGTAAACCCGGGTGTCCCCGGGCAGGTCCATCAATGACGCCAAAGACCGGTAAAAGGCCTCAAGATCTCCGGAAAAACAATTGCCCACCGTGGCGTTGAACAGGGTGTCCCCGGTTACAACAAATCCGTCGCCCCTGAAACATACCGAATCCGTTGTGTGGCCCGGTGTAAGCATCACTTCAAGGCCCTGGCCGTTCTCAAACCCGATCACCTGGCTCTGTTCAAGGGTCCGGCAGTCCAGAAATTCTGCCCCGGTTTTTTCCAGGAGTGCGGCATTGCCAAGGGTGTGGTCCTGGTGGGAATGGGTGTTGGTGACCAGAACAATCTTTATTCCCCGGTCTTTGGCAAATCCGGCAATAGCCCCGGGGGTTCCCCCGTCAATGGCGATCCCTTTTTCCGATGTGTAAACCAGGTATCCCAGGTTGTCATTGGCATATCTGAACTGTGCAATATCCATCCGGTCCCTCCCCGGTGCTGTTAAATTTGGTGTGTTTGCCCCTAGGTATCAGAACAGGCTGTCCTCTTCGTCAAATCCGCTTTCATCGTCCCGGTCGCGGATGGGGGCATCTTCCAGGCCGTCATTGTAGATGCCTGCAATGTCGTCGTCATCCATGGCCTCATCCATGAACTCTTCATCAAAGGCATGTTCCACCCCGTGCGCTTCAAAAACAAGCCCCAGGGCTTCCTTAAGGTTCCGCTCAAAGCTTTCAGCGAACTCTCCGTTCTCATCGGGCGTAAATTCATAGATGTCTTCGTTTTCTTCGACAAGCTCCCGGAGATCCACATCCATTTCCGAGCGGTTATAAAAATCAGGTTCGTATGTATCGAGTATTTCATTGAAAAGGTCGTAAAGCTCAAAGGCTTCCACAGCGTCAAAAATAGTCATTTTCTCTGCCATTGATCTTCCCTCCCATGTGAAAAATCTTCGGAATTCTCCCTATGATAATGACAGTTTTTTTTGATGTCAAATCAGGATTTCATATGGATGGAGCAAGGGGGCCCATATACTCACAGGGGAAGGGAAACGGTAAACTCCGTAAACACGCCGACCTGTGAATCCACAAGGATGGTGCCGTTGTGCTGCTTCACCGCCCGTTTGGCAATAAAAAGGCCCAGCCCTGTGCCTTTCTTACCCTTGTCCGAGTAAAACAGGGAGAAAATCTCTTTTTTATAGGCCCGGTCAAGGCCGGTGCCGTTGTCCCGGATTTTAAACACGGCCTGCCTGCCATCCGTGAACGCCTTTATCCGGATGGCCAGGTCTGTTTTTTCCTTCCCGGCTGCCGCACAGGCATCAATGGCATTTTCAAGGATGGCCAGGAATGCGGGCATCAACACCACCTTGTCCATGGTCACCAGGGTGCCGGGCTTAGGAATATCCAGGTCAAGGACGATCCTGTTTTTTTTCATCTTCGGATCCAAGGCCGTGGTGATCTCCTGGATAAAGTCAAACACGTCTTCCTGTTTGAGTTCCAGGTCGCGGGTTTTGGAGTGGAACAGGATGTCCAGCACCATCTTCCTGACCATGGAGATCTTTTCCTTTACAATCTCCCAGCCGTCGTCCACCATCTCAATGTCCTGTTTTTCAATACCGGTTGAAATCAGGTAGTCGCCACCGTCCAGGCCGGTTAAAAGGCCTTTGATGCCGTGGGAAATGGAAGAGATGTGGAGCCCCAGCGCAGCCAGATGGTCCTGGAGGTCATGGATGTAGGTCACATCGGTGGACATTTCCATGACATGGCGGATTTCCCCGTCAGGTTCCGCCACTGCGGATGTCTGGACCAGGAAGTGGCGCAGACTTCCGTCTTCAAGGGTGACATCCATTTCCGCCAGATGGGATTTGCCGTCTTTGAAGGTCTTTTCCACCGGGCACCCGCCACAGGGAACGGTCTGTTTTTTATAGGCCTGGTAGCAGCGGAGTCCCGGGTTCTCGCCGAATTCCTCTTTGAACCGGTTGTTGGATTCGACAATATTAAATTCCCTGTCCTGGATGGTGATATAGGAGGGTGAGTCGTTGAACAACTGGATGTACCGCTGTTCCGACGCAGCCAGTTTACGGGTTTTTTCTTTGATCAGGTCTTCCAGCCCCCGGGTATATTTCCGGAGCTGGTTCCGGGTGTCGATCCTGTCCCTGGCACGCTTCAGGGCGATTTCCAGGATATCGTTGTTGATGGGCTTGGTAATGAAATCCACGGCATCCATCTTCAGGCTTTCAATGGCCAGCTTGAGATCGCCGTGTCCCGTGATCATGATCACCTCAATATCCGGGGAACCGGTCTTGATGAATTTGAGCAGTTCAATCCCGTCCATGCCAGGCATGCGGATATCCGTAAGTACGATATCCGGCTGGAGTTCATGGATCATCCGTGCGGCCCGGCGGCCGTCACCGGCCGTTTCCACCTCATACCCGGCATCGGCAAGGGTTATCCCGAGAACATTCCGGATCCCTTGTTCATCGTCGACCAGCAGGATTTTCATGGGCGTTTTCCTGATATTTTTCATTCTGTTACATGCGCATCCGGCAAAACCAAAATTGACATGGCATATGCCGGGCCTGTGTCCTTCCTCCTCAACTCAGGCTCAAGCCTTGATGCACCGGGCGATCATGTCCTTTAAATAATCCGGATCAGCGGATTTTTCAACATAGTATTTGGGAACCGGCGTATCGGTTCCGGGCGAGGCATTGAGCATTTTAACGTAGTGGACAAAGGCCTCGGGGTCCACACCCGAAAAAATCATCAGAGGAACCTTCCTGAGCCCGGGATCGGCTTTGATTTCCTGGTAGACCAGGGCCCCGCCCTTTTCCGGCATCATGATGTCAAGGATGATCAGGTCCGGAACCTTGCTTTTCAGCATGTCAAGCCCCTGTTGCCCGTTTCTGGCCATGACGGGTTTATGTCCCAGGGACTTGACCACAGCCATCAGGTAAAACCGCATTTCCATTTCATCCTCAATGATGAGAACGGTTTTGGCTTCTGCATCTGTCCGGGTCATGGATGTATCCTTGTCCGGCCCGGACAGGCGGGATACCGGCGACAGTGACGTCTGAAAAGTGAAAACACCGGCCCCGCCCACCCGGACGCGAAAAAAATTAAAGGGATGCCTAAGGGGATGCCTGTATTTGCGGATTAAAGCCGGTCAGGCTTGTTCACACTGGCCACAGGGCAGGCGGATCTGAGGACCACCTGCTCCACAGTGGATCCCATGACCGCATCTTCAATATCCACCTCCTTGGTATGGTGGGCCATGACGATCAGATCCCCGCTGGTTTCCCTGGCAAACTTGAGCAACTCGACATAGGGAACCCCTTCCCACACGGCAATGTCGTAGTTGTCAAAGTCTTCCATCTGGGAAACGTAAAGGGATTCGATCTTTTCCCTGGCCGCTTTGATCCGCCCTTCAATGGACAATTGGCCGGGCGTCACACCTGCCTGGCTTGTTTCAATGTTCAGGGCGTGGAAAAGGTGAAGTTTGCATCCGATATGTTTGGCCATTTTATAGGCAAACTGGAAGGCGGACATGGATGCCTTGGAAAAATCCGTACCAAAAACGATCTGGTTGAAATACCAGAAACAGGTCTCACAGGGACGGGAGATGATCAGCACCGGGCATTTGGCCCTGAGCGCCACTTTCTGCATGGTGGTGCCCACAATTCCCCGGAACCGGTCCGCTGCCGGGTCATCCTGCCGGGTATGGGCTCCCATGATAATGCAGTCAGCTTCTATTTTCCGGGCATGCCTCAGCACTTCCGTTGAGGGAATTCCCGCAAGGATCTCGTAAGCCGGTTCCCCGTGGGCCTCGATCATCTCTGCATAAGTGGTTTTTATCTCCTCTTTGACCCACTCGACATAGTCGGGGCCGGCAGGCTCTTTTTGCCCGGATATATAATCGGTGACAAATGCCCCGCTGCCATGGGAGGGCTCGCCAAACACATGGAGCAGGGTCAGTTTGGATTCGTATTTTTCCGCGAGCTCAAATGCGATTTTCGCGGCAGCATCACAGGCAGGTGACGCATTGGTGGCGAATAGTATTTTTTTAAACATAGCTACCCCCTTATGGAACATTGTAACGGGTTAAAATTAAAAGACAGTTCCCACACCACCCCCTCAATCAGCTCATAGAGGGAGTAATGGGTGTCATAGGTAAACATGTCCTGGTTGTCGCCGAAAATGACATGTTTCAGCGCTCCCAGACAGAGGCTGTGTTCCAGCAGGCTTTCCATCTGGAAGAATTTCAATCCAAGAACCTCATCAGCCTTTACCCCTTTAAGGCTGTTATAAATCTCAACGCCCGGCTTTCCGGGAAACCCCTTCATGGCAATGGTCTTGTAAAAGACCAGCCCCTCGATTTCCCCAGCTTTCGGATATCCCGGACCGGCAGCCTCGGCCATGGCCAGCAGGGGCGCCAGAAGCGCAGACAACCGGATAAAAACATCATGGGTTTTGACCATGGCAAAAAATGAACAAAGCCTGTACCCGGGCTCCAGTTCGACCAGGTTGGACAACAGGGCCAGGGGGTTTTCCGTGGCCGGATTTCCCCGTTTCATGATCCTGCCGTCCTTTGTTAACATCACATTTTCCATGGCGGATTTCCCTTGTTGCGCATCAATCTTTATGCACCGGTATCGGCCTTTCCCTCTGCCGTCACGGGCAGGGTGATGGTGAAAACAGAGCCCTGCCCCTTGCGGGTGTCAAACCCGATATACCCCTTGTGTTCGTCAATGATCTTTTTGGTGGTCATCAGCCCGAACCCGGTGCCGTGGGTGCCCTTTGTCGTGATAAATTCCTTGAACAAAAGATCGGATATACCCGGCTCCATGCCGGCGCCGTTGTCTGTTACCCGGTAATATACCCACCGGCCTTCACCCTCTGAAAACGTCCCCACCTCCAGGACCACCTTTTTCTCCCTGCCGCGTTCCAGCGCCTCAAAACTGTCAAAGGCATTGGTGACCAGATTGAAAATGGCGTTATACATGGCGTCCGGGTCCAGCAGGATTGCCATCTCCCCCTCAAAAGGCACCAGGGTCAGGCAAATGTCCTGAACCTCGGCCCGTTGGGCGGTCAGGGCCATCACCTCTTTTGCCGGGTGGTTGGGATGCACCGGCCGGCATTTCAACCGGCTGGTTTTGGCATAGTTGAGCAGGTCCAGGGAAAGGTTGGTGATCTTGTCAATATTCCCCTTCATCATCTCCCATCCTTTGACCAGGTATTCCCGGTTCTCATTTTCAATACCCTGCTCCAGAATAAAGGAAGAGCCTTTGAGCCCGCCGGCAATGTTTTTAATCACATGGGACATGCCAGCCACGGTCTGGCCGATGGTGACCAGTTTTTCACTTTCATCGATCATCCGGTCCTTTTCCCGGACCAGGGATTCCAGGTCATCCATATAGGTTTTGACCCTGGCATTGATGGAAATCCGGTCAACCGCTTTTTCAACCGACAGATCAAGTTCTTCGGAATCAATGGGTTTGGTGATGAAATCGGCCGCTTCGTATTGAAGGCTTTTTACGGCCAGATCCATATCCCCGTGCCCGGTGATCATGATCACCTCGGTTTCCGGACTGATCTGCTTGATCCGGCGGAGCAGCTCGATCCCGTCAATGCCCGGCATTTTAATATCCGTGATCACGATATCCGGTTTCCGGGCCTTGAACACGGCAAGGCCCTGGTCCCCGTCAGGTGCCAGGAGCACGCGGAATCCCGCATGGGTCAGGGTGATGTTCAATACATTCCGGATTCCTTCCTCATCATCCACCAGCAGAATGGTATATATACGGTCCCGGGAGCCGGCCCCGGGGCCGGGCATGGTTTTGTCAGCCATCATCACCCTCCCTTGCGGTAAAATGCAGGATAAAGGTGGCCCCGCCGTCCTTGTTGTTGTGGAAGGTGATCTCCCCGCCGGATTCCCGGATAATCCCGTATGAGATGGACAGCCCCAGCCCCGTGCCCTGGCCCACTTTTTTCGTGGTGAAAAACGGTTCAAATATCTTGTCCATGTGGGGACTTGAGATCCCTGTTCCCGTATCCCGGATCTTCACCCGGACCTTGCCTCGTTCCACACGGGTCTTAAGGGTAATCTGCCGTAGACCATCCCCCCGGGAACCGCATGCCCCAGGTTTCTGGCTGTCCTCACACCTGGCAACAATGGCGTCCCTGGCATTGATCAGAAGATTGATAAACACCTGCTCCAGGCGCACCGGGTCCGCGCTGATCCGGGGAAGTCCTTTAGATAGTTCCCAGACCACCTCAATCTCCCTGAGCTTGAGCTGCTGGCTGAAAATATCAAATGCCCGGGTCAGGACATCGTTGATATTGACCGCCTCTTTTTTGAACTCGGACTTCCTGCCGAACAGACGCATATGGTTGGTGATCTTGGAGGCCCGGTCCACATGGGATTCGATTTCCTCGGACAGGGTTTTGAGAATCCCCTTGTCAATCTCCTGGGCAGAGGCAATCTTCCGGGCAATAAATCCGGACGCGGTTTTGATCACGGACAAGGGCTGGTTCAACTCGTGGGCCACGCCTGTGGCCATCTCGCCCAGGGTGGCCATTTTCCCGGCCTGGATGAGCTGGTGCTCGGTTTCCACGGAATCCGTAATGTCAACGGCCGTAACGATCAATACATGCTTATCCACAAAATCCGCCGGGCTGATCCAGATATTGACGTACAGGTAATCCTCATCCTTTTTCATGTTCACGATCCGCTCATGAAAAGGCTGGTCAACGCCATCCCGGACCTGTTCAAACATGGCCCTGCCCGGAAAAAGGAGTTCAAATCCCTTGTTTTTGATGTCGGTTCTTGCATACCCGTAAACCGACAGGGCAGCGTCGTTGCAGTCAAGGATTTGTAAATCCGCCCGGTCCAGAATAAAGACCGGGTTGGGAATATTCTTGAAAATGGCCTGGTATTTTTTTTCAGAGATCCTGGCCTTTTCCTCCAGTTTTTTCCTCCGGCTGATGTCCAGGCTCATTTCCATGGCCGCCACCACCTGCCCGTCTTCATCCAGAAGCGGAGCAGTTTTCACAAACCAATGGGCCTGGGACCCGTCCCTGTTCACCCCGGACTCTTCACTGAAGTGGGATTTTCCGTCCCTGAAGGTTTTTTCCACCGGACAGTTCACGCATTTGGCATCCAGCTCTTTATAAGCGGCATAGCAGTGATCCCCGTAGGCAGGGTTGAACCGTCTGGCAAACTCCTGGTTGAATTCGATGAGCTCATATTTTTTGTTCTGGACCGTGATGGTGCAGGGCACTTGCTCAAACAGGTATTGATACCGGGTCTTTTCCCGCTTCAGTTCAGACTGCTTTTCCCGGATTTCCCTGCCCATGGCATTAACGGCCGTGGAAAGCTGGCCGATCTCATCCCCGGAGTTTCCCGGGTCTTTGAGGCGGTCGAACTTGCCCATGGCGATGAACCGGGTTTCCTGTATCAGGCGGTTGATGGGCCTGTTCACCAAGAACAGGATGATCACGGATATGGTGGCGGCAAGGATGGCAAACAGGTAGATGGCTGTCCAGCCCGACATTTTACGGCTCTGGGAAATTTCCGCCTTCACCGATTCCAGGGACACCACCACATCCAGGGACCCCAGCTTGGTAATCCGCGGGGGATGGTAATGGCACTCGGCACTGGAACAGGAAGGGCCGTTGAGAATCGGGTTGATCACCCCCAGCCGGAGTTCCCCCCGGTCCGAGGTGAAGATCCGGGTCCGGGCCTTGATATCCGGCTGCATCACCGGCGGATCAGCACTGTGGCAGATCCTGCAGGCCACATCACTTTTCCTGCCCCTGGTGCCGATTTCCAGGGAAGCGTTGGAGAATCGGACCTCACCCTGGCAGTTATATACCCGGATCTCCTGGATATCATTGTATTCGGCCATGGACTCCATGATGTCCTGCATATCCTCACTGGGCGAATGGAGCATGGCGAACCAGGTGAGCTTGAGCACGGAATTGCAGAACTTGTCCACATCGGACACGGCCTTGTCAATGAGCCGCCGTTCTTTGTATCGGATGGAAAAATGCGACCAGATGAAAATGCTGGCAAACAGCACCACTCCAACGGGAACCAGCAGCTTGAAGGCCAGTCCCCGTCCGGGAAGCAATTTTTTTTTCACCTGCGGTTTTTCCATGATCTTTCCCTGTTGATATGGGTGTTATGGCTGCCTGACAGGCCAGGCAACCGCTTCAGCCGGTAAGGATCTTTTTCACGGCAGCCAGGACCTCGTCTTTGTCAAAGGGTTTGGCAAAAAAGGCATCTGCCTTGGGAATGGAATACTGCCGCCCCGACAGCCCGGAAATCACGATCACCGGTGTGGAAAACCCCTTGATTTTAGACAATTTCCTGAAAAACCGGGGGCCCCATTCCTCGGGCATTTCCAGATCCAGGGTGATGAGATCCGGGGTTTCTTTCTTAAATACATCCATGGCGGCTTTGCCGTCATCCGCAATACAGGTCAGGTAACCGTTGTCCTGGAACAACACTTCCAGATACCGGGTGATGGCGGGATCATCGTCAACGATCATTATTTTTTTCTGGCTCATTATTCGCCTCCTTGGATTTTCCTGTGGCATTGGCCGCACAGCAGCGGGCCTTTCCCGGCATCCATGTGACAGGTCCTGCACTGGGTATGGAAGGCATTGGCCAGAGCCATGGGGTTTTCCCGGGTCCGCGTCAGGCCGTGGCACTCTGAACAGGGGGAATCTTCGCTGGATTCGCCTTCCACAAGGCGACCCTCTTCCCAGACATGGTGGCAGGCCGCACAATCCTCCAGGCCGGCCGCCTCATTGTGCGCATCATGGTCAAATATGGCCGCAGAACGCCTGGTACGTTCAAATGCGGAGGTGTCCATCCGGCTTACGGCCGAATCCGGGCCGGGTTCCCCTTCACTCCAGGCCACCGCAGCCCAGACAGCGGCCAGGGCCAGCACCCCGGCAATCATCAGTGCGATTCTTGATTTCATCCTATCCTCCCGGCGTGTAGACTTTCTTTTCCATGGTTTCAAAAATAATATCCCCCAGAAACTTCACCTCCATACCCAGCTCATAATGGTGGACAATATCCTCCAGTCCGGAATGGCAGTTGTGGCAGGGGGCGATCAGCACCTCGGCGCCCGTAGCCTTGAGCTGTTCCGCCTTGATCCGGTTATTGGTCATCCGCTCCCCCTTGTACGGGGGGCCGCAGTTGATCACCCCGCCGCCGGCGCCGCAGCAGTAGTTGTGTTCCCTGTTGGGGGTCATTTCCACAAAATCCGTACAGGTCATGTGCACCACTTCCCGGGCCAGGTCATGGAGCCCCCTGCCCCTGGACACGTTGCAGGGGTCGTGGAGCGTCACTTTTTTGGTGAATTTTTCCCTGATGGTGATCCGACCCCGGCTCAACAGTTCATGGTAGAATTCCAGGGCATGCACCACCTCAAAAGGCGGCATGGCCCAGGCCACCCAGCGGTTGCCCACATCATAGATGGACCGGAAGGCATGGCCGCACTCTCCCATGACGATCCGCTTGACATTCAGATTGGCTGCGGTTTCATAAAAGGTCCTGGCGATCCGTCCTGAAATCTCATTGTCCCCGGTGAACATGGCCATGTTGGAATTGTCCCACCCCGGTGCGGACGGCATGGTCCAGTCCATGCCTGCGGCATGCATCATCACCGCAGCCTGGTAGATCAGGCCCGCCTGGAATTTGGGTTCCGGAGCGATCACCGAATACATGATATCCGCACCCTGTTTGTCCAGTGGAATCCTGAGATCCTCAAATTCCTCCCTGGCATCTTCCTCCTGCCACTGGAGGGTGTCGATCCACTCGTCCTCCTTGACCCACATCTGGTTGAGGGTGGCGGAATGGGAGTTTACCGTATCCTGGATGTACAGGGGCGTGATCCCCAACTTGTGGCAAATCCTTCGCACCAACAGCATCATATAGGCGATGTCAATGCCGAACGGACAATACATGGAGCACCGGCGGCAGACGTTGCATTCCAGATGGGCGATCCGCACGGCCCGGCGCAGCACATCCTTGGACACCGCCCCTTTTTTGGAAAGCATTTCCCAGATGGTTTGCTTGACTTTTGCGGCCGGGGAAAACCTGGGGTCCCCGTCATTGGATAAGAAATACGAGCAGGCATCGGAACAGAGGCCGCAACGCATGCAGGTCTCCATATAGGTGTTGAACCGCGGACCGGTTTCCTTTTTCAATACCTGGTTGACAACCCCGGCGATCTTTTCCCGGGTCAGCTCTGCCAGGCCGCTTTCAACAGCCTGGTCCAGCGTTTTCTCAGTGTCGTTCATTTTAGTCTCCCTTGGGTGTTGCAAAGGCCCCTTTGGTTACCAGTCACGCGCATGCCTGACATTGCCGAACTCGGAACCGGTATAGGCCCGGCTCAGCGGTGCTGTAATCATATGTGAAAACCGGGAAAACGGGATGATGATCAGCATCAGTTCACCCGAAAGGATATGGAGGATCATTATCCACTCATACGCCCGGGGCCAGGTGTCGGAGAACACCTGGTGATACGCCATAAAACCGGTCAGAAACGGCAGCAGCACGATAGAAAGCAGGCCGAAATCCCGGGCAGACGTCAGAAACCGGACTTCGGGCAGGGCCATCCGCCGGATACCGAAAAACACCAATGCTGTGATGACCGTTAGGGTGAGCAGATCTGCGGTGCCGTCGCCAAGTGCCGGCCATGAGATATTAAATGCCTCTTCCACCAGCACGATGTGGGCGGACAGGAACAGGGGAACAGCGAACACAGCCAGGTGGAACAGATAGGACACCCCGTAAAACAAGGGCCGCTCCCGTGTGGCCCGGGGAAGAAACGGCACCAGCCAGGCGCAGATGGATCTCAGACTGTGAAACCAGGTCAGATATGAAAAAATATAGGCTTCTTTTTCCCTGGCCCGGCGGACAATGCCTGCCGCCTTGGCCGCCAGTCCGCCGAAACAGACCAGAAACGAGATCCAGACCATGGGCCCCATGATAAACTCGATAAATCCGTTCATTGTATTTCTCCTTACAGGATAACGATCTTGCGCTTGTACATCCCGTTTTCAATTCCCTTGACCAGGAGCCGGGTGCCGTCCGGGCTGACCACGGGATCGGCCATCAGTTTATAAGGGCCGGTAACCAACTTGTCGTTGACGGCGGCATAATAATACCCTTGCTTTTCAAAACAAACCGCCACAACAGAACCGTCCCGGCTCATACTCGGTGTGAAGATCTTGTCACAGCAAAGCGCCCACGGTGTGCCGTTCAGGGCAAGCCCCCAGTATCCCTTATCCTTGAACACCGCAGCCAGGGCATTCCCGTTCTCAGAATAATAAAGGTCCCGGACCATGGTGTCCCAGGTCACGGGCCAGACTTTGCTGTTTTCAGCCACACTCCACTTGCCGAAATCCGTTGCGACAATGGCGGCAATATCGTCATTGGCCGGGCAAGCCAACAGGCGCCAGATGTTTTCATATTCCTCTGTCCAGAAGCACTCACCATTCTTAAACAACCGCCATTTGCCCCCGGACCTCACCGGGGCTGCAACAGAATCGCCCTTATCGCAGAATACCGGCTGCCATACCGACTGGAAACAGCCGTCCCAGACATCGCCCTCCACAGCAATACCGTATTGTTCCCGGTCAAACCGGACCGCCCAGGCCAGCCGTTCACCGGCATTGTCAAAACTGAGATCCCATACATTGAGAAACCGGTGTTGGCCGGGCCGGCCGTTCACCGCCACTGAAAACAGACCCTTGGCAAATGCATCCACATCTGCGGCCGCCATGGACGCGGCTTGGACCACGGCGGCGGAACCGCCCCCTGCTCCCATGACCATGCCGGTTATGTTTTCAAATGTGGTGTCCCAAGGCACGTCATCCACGGCCATGCCGTATTCCATATCCCGCTGAAAGGCCAGTCCGACATGGGAGCCGTCCGGGGTCACCGACAGGTTCCAAATAAAATCGAACCGGTTTTCCCAGGGCCGGCCGTCCACCATCAGTCCCCACTCCTCATCCGTACAGACACAGGCGGCAAACCGATTGTCGGGCAGCGCCTTAAGGCTCCATGCCTTTTCATGTTCTCCGTCCCAGAGATCCCCGTTCACACAGATCCCGAATGCCATTTCATCCAGGTTGACAATACTGGCAACAGACTCTCCGTCCGGAGAAATACAGGGGTCCTCCACCCAGTTGAACCGGGTTTTCCACTCGCTCACCGGTATTTCCTTGAGTTGCGTACTCCAATCCCATGATTGCTTGTCTTCCATCTTTATCTCCGACTCGGGTTAGAAAAATTAAGGGGGGCCAGCTCGCTGATCACCGTGTCCAGAGTGGCAACGGTCAGGGGTTTTTCAATAAACCGGTCAATGCCTTCCGCCAGGATCTCCCGTTCCAGGTCCTCGCTTGTAATCGTGGCCATGAGGATCCGGGTGAGTTCCGGTTGTATCTGGGCGGCTTTTTTCAAAAATTCAACCCCGTCCATATCCGGCAGGAAATAGTCTGAAATCACCACATCCATCCGCTGGTACTTCAGGGAATTCAGCCCCTGTTCACCTGACTTGAAAATGAGGAAATTGGTCTGGCTGGCGTTAAAAAAGACCTTCAGCGACTCCCGCACATGCCTGTCATTGTCAATGAGCATGAGATACAGATCTTTTTTGTGTGTCATCATGTCCCGGCCTTTTGGCAAAAGTGTTGTTCCATTACTTGCCTTGTTTTTAGCAGGAACCATACCACCCTATTTATTGAAAAAAGTTACTGACATTTCAAACACTTAGAGACGATACATCTTTTTCCCGGCCCCCAGGTGCCCGGAGTTTACAAATTTTCAAATGGTTTCGTTTGGAAAATTTAGAAAAATTGCAAAATTCACATTGGCTGTGCCGGCCCTTTGGGGGATGCCGCCTTTTCATAATCGGCCAGGGCCAGGTAAAATCCGCCCACGCAAAGCTCTGCACAGTGGAAGTGGTCTTCCGGAAGCGTCTCCAGGAAATCCGCCACCTGCATCGGGGTGATATCCCATGCCGTTTCAATGGACTGCCCCCTGGCAAGATGAACCACGGTGTTGCAGCAGGCCACGGTGTTCAGGCAACCCTCCGCCTCAAACGCGACCTGGCGCACCCGGCCCTTGTCCACCATAATAAAAAATTCAACCCGGTCACCGCATTCCCCGGTCCGGGTGCCATAACCGTCCGGATGTTCAAGCCGTTCCCTGTACCCCGTGGTATAGGCCATTTCAAGAAAATTCAGGGAATGCATGTCCCAAAAATCCTGCGAATCCATTAATCTGCCCTCCTTGCCAGTTTCTTTCAGGCTGTCAGGGCAATAGCAAGGATGATACCAGGCAGATCCTTTTTTTCATCAAACACCAAAAATCATGTAATTAAGGGGGGTTGAAATATCCAGCCGCAAACACCCCCATATCCCGATCCGGCCGGGCATCGTAAAACCGCGACACCGGCCATTGGCAACTTTGCGACCCTGCGTCCTGTTTCCGGTCCGGCCGTGTCCCTCCCCAAGGCAGTGTAAAATTTCTATACTTCACCGGCCTGTTGGGCTATAACAGACAGGACCGCAACCCCTTTCCGGGCGGGACATCGTCCCGGAAACAGGGGCAGATGCGGTGCAGCAACCCCAGGATATTTCCATGCCGACATTGACGCCTTTTATAATAAAGCCCCGGGAAAGACTGCCCGGCCACGTATTGCTGATACTGACCCTGTTTCTATGCGTACTTGTGCTCTGTATCTTTTTTCTTGCCCGGTCTTCCACCCTGTCCGACCTCGACCGGACCGCCAGTGAGCGCTTAAGTCTTTACCAGGGCACCCTGCAGTCCGCCCTGGAAAAATACAGGTACCTGCCCTATTTTCTGTCCAGGGATGATACCGTGATCCAGCTTCTTGCCGGACAAACCGGCGCGGATACCGTCAACCCCATGCTGGAAACCGCCAATGAAAAGGCAGGGTCCGCAGCCCTGTTTATCATGGACAACACCGGCAGGACCCTGTGTGCCAGCAACTGGCGGGATCCGTCCTCTTTTGTCGGGCAAAACTACGGATTCCGGCCCTATTTCAAAGATGCCATGGCCGGCGGCGAGGGGGGATTTTACGCCATCGGCGCCACCACGGGCACCCCCGGGTACTTCATGTCCCACCCGGTATACGGTTCCGGCCCAGACGGGTCCGGGACGCCCATCGGGGTTGTCGTGGTCAAAGTGGATTTGTCCGGTCTTGAACGGCACTGGATGAAAGGCGGGGAAATCGTATTTGTCTCGGATGCCAACGGTATTGTTTTCCTGTCCGGCCATGAGGACTGGAAATACAAAAGCCTGGTCTCCCTGACGCCGGAAACCCTCAGCAAAATCAGACAGGGCAAACAATACAAAGGCATCCGCCTGGAAACCCTCACCCTGGAAAAGGGCCGTTCCGGCACCTACCCGTGGATACGGATCAACAATGAAAAATTTTTCTGGGCCGGCCTTGGCCTGGAAGCGTTCAACTGGCAGCTCAACTACCTGATTCCCTGGAAACGCCTGGAGCAGCGGGTCAATGTTTACCTTTACATCTCTGCCGGTTTAAGCGTTCTGTTTATGCTCTGCCTCTTGTTTGCCCAGGAAAGGCGGCTCACGAAAATCTCCCGGCAAAAGGCCATGGAAGCGGAAAAAATAGCCAGGATCAACACCCGGCTTCAAAAAGAGGTGGAAGAACGGCGACGGACCGAGGACCACCTGCGCCATACCCAGGAAGAGCTGGTCCAGAGCGGGAAGCTGGCCGCCCTGGGCCAGATGGCCGCAGCCATTGTCCACGAACTCAACCAGCCCATTGCCGCCATCCGGACCTATGCCGCCTCCTGTCGCCTCATGGCCGGACGGAATGACAAAGATGCATTGACAAAGACCCTGTTTTCCATTTCCGAAATCACCGACCGCATGGAAGCCATTACCCGGCAACTCAAGGATTTCTCCAGGAAATCCCCGCTCAAGATACAATCCATTGATGCCCGGGAACCAGTCCAAAAGGCATCCAGCCTTCTCCGGTACGCCATTTCCGACACCGACTGCACACTTGCCATGGAACTGCCTCCCGAGTCTGTGCCGGTGCTCGGAGACCGGCTCCGGCTTGAACAGGTTTTCGTCAACCTGATCAAGAACAGCCTTGACGCCATGGCAGACAGGGAAGATAAACGTATTTTCATCTGCTTTTATGAAGATGGCGACCATATGGACATCCGCGTGAAAGACACGGGACCGGGCATCGCACCGGGCCTTGAACAGGAAATTTTCACCCCGTTCTTCACCACAAAGGATAAAGGAGACGGCCTGGGCCTGGGCTTGTCAATTTCATCCGGGATTGTTAAAGAAATGTCGGGACAACTGGCCCTGGAACCCTGCGAAGCTACCGGAGCCATGTTTGTCGTGCGATTGAAAAAAGGATAACCAGGCAAGATGCAGACACCGGATATTTTTATCGTAGACGATGACAAATCCATGCGCCAGTCCACCCGGCAATGGCTTGAACTTGCCGGGTACAGGGTCCGGGACTTTGACCGGGCCGCCAAGGTCCTGGATATGGTCGGGAGGGATATGAACGCCATTATCATATCTGATGTCAAGATGCCCAAAATGGACGGGATTGCCTTTCAAAAGGCCCTGGCAGAAGTAGACCCGGATATCCCGGTGATCCTGATCACGGCCCACGGGGATATTTCCATGGCTGTGGAGGCCATCCGGAACGGGGCATATGATTTTCTTGAAAAACCTTTTGCACCGGAACGCATTCTGGATTCGGTCCAGCGGGCCGTTGAAAAACGGGGCCTTGTCATGGAAAACCGGGAACTGCGCCGCCAGCTCAACGCCGCCCAGGGCCTGGACGCCAGGCTGGTGGGCGGCAACCCCAGGATGCGGGGGCTGAAACAGCAGATCATGGGCATTGCCCCCACCGAAGCCACCATCATGATTATCGGCGAAACAGGCACGGGAAAAGAGGTGGTGGCCCGGTGCCTCCATGACTGGAGCAAACGCCGGGAACAGCCTTTTCTGGCCGTCAACTGCGCCGCCATACCCGCCACCATGGCGGAAAGCGAATTGTTCGGATATGAGGCAGGGGCGTTTACCGGTGCCAACCAGCGCCACCAGGGCAAACTGGAGGCAGCGGCCAAGGGCACCCTGTTTCTGGACGAATTGTCCAGCATGCCTCTTGAGGTCCAGGGGAAACTGTTGCGGGCCCTGGAAAGCATGCGGGTCACCCGGCTGGGCTCCAACACACCCGTCCCCTTGGATTTCCGCCTGATCACGGCCATGAACATCACACCGGATGAGGCCATCGCGTCCCAAAAGCTGCGAAAAGACCTTTATTACCGGCTCAACACCATGGAATTGACCATCCCGGCCCTGCGGGAACGCAAGGAAGACATCACCAGCCTTTTTTCCCTGTTCCTGGAACGGGCCGCTGAAATGTACGACTGCCGGCCGGACATGCCCGGCCCTGCAGGCTATTCCGCCCTTATGGCCCATGACTGGCCCGGCAATGTCCGGGAACTCAAAAGCGTTGCCGAACGGTATGTCCTGTCCAACCTGGCCGGGGAAGAGCGCCTCTCCCGCCTCCTGGACCCGGATACCGAAGGCAGAGCCACCCTGGGGGGCACGGCCCTTGCCGAGCAGGTCAGGCATTTTGAACGCCACCTGATCAAAGATGCCTTAAAACGGCATAACGGACAGATCAACAAGGTCATTGCCGAACTGGATACTCCCCGCCGGACCCTGAACGAAAAAATGGCCCGGTACGGGCTTTCCAGGAACGGTATCTGAATAGATTCCGGGGGTAGTCGCCCAAAAGTCATACGCATCAGGTGCCCAAAGCCCCCCAAGGGCACAAGCACCCAAGGGCACAAGCACCCAAGGGCACAAGCACCCAAGGGCACAAGCAAAAATCCGCCGACGCATTGCACCGGTTTGGGCCAAAATCCGCTCACTCCGGATCCGGCAGGCATGTAACGCCTGTAAAATCAAACGGTTTTAATCTCTGTACCATTGGCACATCCTTTGCTATTTTCTTGTGGATGCAACACAAACCAGCCCAGACCTTAAACCGCAACCCTTAAAAAAAGAGGTAAACCCATGAAAAAAACATTGCTGAGGTCCCTGGCGGCGACTGCCGCACTGCTGATGATCTTATCCGTAACAACGCCTTGCGCAATTGCAGGGCCTTCGGACCGGAACTATCTTCTGACCACCGCCAGCACGGGGGGGACGTTCTATCCCGTGGGCGTGGCCCTTTCCACTCTGATCAAGGTAAAGCTCCAGCCCAAGCATAAAATCGGCATGTCTGCCATCAATTCAGCCGGCTCCGGCGAAAATGTCAAACTGCTCCGGGAAAACGAGGCCCAGTTCGGTATCCTCCAGGGCCTTTACGGCTATTGGGCATGGAACGGCATTGGTGCGGTCACCTCGGACGGCCCCCAGAAAAACTTGAGATCCGTCACCATGCTCTGGCAGAATGTAGAGCAGTTCACCATGCAGTCCAAATATGCCAAAACAGGCACCATGGACGACCTCAACGGGCTCAAGGGCAAACGCCTGGCCCTGGGAAAGAAAAACTCCGGCACCCTGGGCTCCAACACCTTTCTGCTGAAGAATCTTGGCTTTGATCCGGCCAAGGATTTTACGCTGGTCCATGTGGGCTATGGTCCGAGTGCAGATGCCCTTCAAAACGGCCAGGTCGCAGCCATCAGCACCCCGGCCGGGGTTCCCACAAGCGCTGTGACCCGTGCGGCAGCCACCATGGGGGACGGGCTTACCTTCCTGAACTTCACGGATGCGCAGGTCAAAAAGGCCAATGGCGGCCTTGACCTCTGGCACCGCTATGTTATCCCGGCAGGCACCTATCCCAAACAGGCCGCAGACGTCAACACCATTGCCCAGCCCAACTTTCTTGCCGTACGCGCTGATGTGGACGAGGACGCCGTCTACCAGATTACCAAAACCATTTACGAAAACCTCCCGTTCCTCACGGCCATTCACAAAGCCACCAGCGCCATGTCCCTGGAAAAATCCATTGAAGGCCTTCCCATGCCCCTGCATCCCGGTGCGCTCCGGTATTATAAGGAAGCCGGCCTGGCCGTTCCGGAACGGCTGATCGCCAAATAATCCGCCCCGTGAATTCCGGCCCGGGGCAGGACGGCAGTGCCGCACCTGCCCGGCCGGAACACCGGCGTTTTTTTTACTTTCCTGACCGGTATTCGCCGTAATAAGGAGCTGCATGCCATGGAAACCAACACCCGGACCGAAAAAACACTGCTTGTTCTCGGGGCGGCCATCGCCCTGGTGCACATCTATTTCAACACCATCGGGATTCTTCCCGGACTATGGCGGAACGCCATTCACTTTGCCGGTTTTGCCCTGATGTGCCCTTTGCTTTATCCCCTTGCAGGCAAGCAGAACCGGAACAGGCCTGTATTTTTCGGCCTGGATATTCTCCTGGGAATCCTGGCAGCAATTTCCGCCATCTATATGGTGGGAATGGAAGATGCCATTTACGACAGAGGGGTCCGGATGATCCTTCCCGAATGGATCTTCGGCGTGATTCTCATCCTGGCCGCCATTGAACTGACCCGGCGAACCACCGGCATGATCATCCCGGTGCTCATTATCCTGAGCCTTTCCTACCTGGGATGGTGGGGAGAGCTTCTGGACGGAATTTTCCAGTTCAAGCGCATGAACCCGGAAACCATCCTTTTCCGGAGTATATACGGGGATGACGGCATTTTCGGCAATATTGCCAGCATCTCCTCAACCTTTGTGTTCATGTTCATTCTTTTCGGGGCCTTCCTGCTCAGATCCGGGGCCGGGGATTTCGTCATTGACCTGGCCCGGTCCGCCGCAGGAAAACTGCCCGGCGGCCCCGGCCTTGTGGCGGTATTTGCCTCGGGCCTCACCGGCACCATATCCGGCTCCGCCATTGCCAACACCGCTTCCACCGGCGTTATCACCATTCCCCTGATGAAAAAGGCTGGATTTCCCCCGAAATTCGCCGCAGGTGTGGAAGCGGCCGCCTCCACCGGCGGCCAGATCATGCCCCCCATCATGGGAGCAGGCGCCTTTGTCATGGCAAGCTATACCCAGATTCCCTATACCACCATCATTGCCGTATCCATTCTGCCGGCCATCCTTTACTTTGCCACGGTCGCCTTTTTTGTAGTGCTGGAGGCCAGGCGGAGCGGAGTCACCGCCCGGAATGACGCGCAAGCCCCAAAGGCCGTGGAAGTATTGAAACGCGGGGGCCTTCCCTTTTTGATCCCCATCGCCATTCTCATCGGCATGCTGATCCGGGGATTCACCCCCTCGTATGCGGCTGCGGTCGCCATTGCCGCAGTGGTGGCCTTTTCCTGGTTCACCCCCAATAAAATCGGTCCCAAAGGCATCCTCGAAGCCCTGGCCCTGGGCGCCAGAAATATGGTCATGACCGCTATCCTGCTTTGTGCCGTGGGCCTTGTGGTCAACGTCATTGCCACCACCGGCATCGGCAATACCTTTTCCCTGATGATCAACAACTGGGCCGGGGACAGCCTGATGATCGCCTTTATCCTCATTGCCCTGGCATCCCTGATCCTGGGCATGGGCCTGCCCGTAACCGCATCCTATATTGTCCTGGGCACCTTGTCCGCGCCCGCACTTTACAACCTCATCGTGGACGGCCAGATCATACAGGCAATGATGAACGGTACGTTTCCGGACACGGCCAAGGCATTGTTCATGGTTGTCAAGCCCGAAGCCCTGGACATGCTCGCCAGTCCCATGACCGAAACCGCGGCAAAGGAACTCATGGCCCTGCTGCCCCTTGAACTTCAAAACAGTGTCCGGGAAATGGTGCTGCCCGGCCCCACCCTGACCTATGCCCTGCTGTCCGCCCACATGATTATTTTCTGGCTCAGCCAGGACAGCAATGTCACCCCCCCGGTCTGCCTGTGCGGATTCACAGCCGCAGCCATTGCCAAGACACCGCCCATGGCAACGGGCGTGTCATCATGGAAAATCGCCAAAGGACTCTACATCGTCCCCCTGCTTTTTGCGTACACAGATATTTTAAGCGGAAGCCTGGGCGGCAAGCTTGAAATCTTTGCCCTGTCACTGGTCGGACTTTTTTCACTGGCCTGCGGCCTCCAGGGATACATGATTTCACACCTGTCCATAACCTCCCGGGCCCTGCTGCTGGCAGCCGGCATTGCCATGCTGTGGCCCGGCATCATCGCTGTTCACCTGGCAGGCCTGGCCCTTTTCGCCGTTGTGGTGTTTACCCACAGGGCTGCATTAAAATCAAGCGCTGCACAAGGCGGCCCGGCCTGAAAACAAAACCGGAATCATCTCAGATGATTCCGGTTTTTCTATCTACAGAATGCCGTGTGCCGGGATCGGCAGGAAACTGGGATCAGAGTTTACCCGCAGCCTTCAACTTTGATACGGCAGCATCATATTGCTCCATAATATCCCGGCTTTTGGGATGGATCCGGGAAAAAATCAAGTACATCTGCTGGGTTTTCAAGGGATCGGTCATGGCGAATTCCGCATCTTTTCCCGCGCCAAGCACGGACTGGGATTCTGCTTTTCCCACATCGATATTTTCAATCATGATGTCTGCACGGCCGCCGTTGAGCATTTTCCAGGCCAGTTCGCCCGTGGATACGATATGCACTTTTATCCCCATTTTTTTCAGGGGTTTTTCATACCAGTAAGACGCAATCCCCACCACTTTCAGGCCCTGGGCCTTGATGTCCTCCAGGCTGGAGACCGACAGCCCGCCGGGAAACTTGGATTTCTTGTAGAATCCCACTTCTTTGGACAAGGAAAGCTCATTCTGGGGATAAAGCATTTGATCCTGCCGTTCCTGGGTTTTTGACCAGGTAAAAGAGGCAATATAGTCTCCTTTTTTCGTCAATTCATACACCCGTTTCCAGGGCATGAACTCAAACTCTACCTCATGGCCTGCTTCCTTAAATACATCTTTGAGAATTTTCGAATGCAGTCCATAATCAGGCAACGCCTCCCCGATAAACGGGGACCATTCACCCGTCGCAAAGACAAGCGTTTCGCCGAATGACGGACCGGATAAAAAAAGGGACACACCAAGGACAAGAATACTCATCATTTTTTTCATGGACAAACTCCTTTTTAAAACGGGTTCCTGTTAACTGCCTTGTATCAAACAACACGATACGCTGTCTAAAACAGCCTATCGTCAGTTCCAAAGCCGGAGAGGCGACCATTTGGCCTGAAATTTAACGCATCAGGCATCACAAACGCTATATTCAAATTCGCAATTCAGGGTAGTATGGCGACAGCATAGGATAAGCATCTAGTTATTGTCAATAAAAGTATGAAAAAAACCTCATAAAAACAAATCTAATCCGTATTTTAAAAAAGTCGGGCGGGTCACGTGACAGATAATCTCAGATATTTAAAACTTCAAACGCCACGTTTTATATTCTATGAAACGGATCCTGAGGCGGCGGAACCGTTTGTTTTAACACAAAATCTTCAAATAAAATCTTTCATTTTCCTGAACCACATACGTTCGAAAAGCTACACAGTACGACCGGTTCCTTTCAAGCGACAGGTCATCTTAATTTTTCCAAATTGCTTTTTGCTTCTGATGAAAAATCCAACTCTGCCTGTAGTTCTTTGCATGGGCAATCAGAGCACTCAATACAAGAATTATATCCCTTTTCAAGGCAGCATGGTTTCATTTTACATAAATTGGCACAAAAATATGAAATTCTTTTGTTCGCTTTACAACCATCGCAGATTACATATTCCGGCTTGACTTCGGTACGATACCGTTTTGCCAATTGTTCAGCAACCTTCTCCAATTCTTCACGGCTGCCCGATTGCGTTGCAATGTAGCTAGGGCATTTTGAGCAATCTATTCCGCAATAAGCAATCATTGAGAACCTTTCGACATAAACCAGTCCGAGTTAATTTGCACTGTTATGCTTTCAATTTTCATTTTTGATCCGTTTGTATGTAAAATCACATAATGTGCCACCAGTGGCTATCGTACAGCGCCTTTCAAACTCCCACTTATCAGAATTATCTTTTGCAACTTCCCAGTCCCCCTGGCACATGTAATAACCAAATTCACAAATATTAAGTTTAATAACTGCCTCGGCAAAAGGACAATTTTTGACAACCAATTTAGCTGTATTTTCATCCGGGAATTCAATTGGATAGTCATATAAAACGCTCCAAATTTTTTGTTTGTCTTTCAACTTTGTTTTAAAAAGTTCAAACTCTGAAGCGTTGCTTATTTTTGGCGGAAAAAATTGCTGCGCTGATTTCGCAACTATTGTTACTTTTGGTCCTAATATTGATATGGCTCTTTGCTTGCCAGTAAAAAGTGAAACAAGGAGAGTGAGTAGCGCAATTGGGGTGGCAACAAGGAACCCAATGAATAATCTAAATTGATTTTTCATTTTAACCCTTAAATCCGTTCTAACCTGGCTCACGCCTGCTTATTATATACAAACCAACGACAATAAATAATGAAGCTAAACCAATAATAAACAACATATTATCTGAGAGCAGAAAAATTATCACCCAGCTGACTATTAACATGATCACTGCAGCAATTTTACTATGACGTGAAATGGCTTTTTGTTGCTGCCAGTCAACCAACAGCTTCCCGAATCGGGGATGGGAATATAACCACTTATATAGTCTATCAGATCCTCTCGCTGCAAACCATGCTGCTAACAGAAGGAATGGAACTGTCGGCAAACCGGGAAGAAATATTCCGACAACCGATAATGCAAGAAAAAAGTAAGCTGCAACTAATGCCAAAGTTCTTTTCATATCTACAACTTAAAACAAATAACTATTCTATACTCCGGATTCTTCGGCAGGGAGGAGTATAATGTATAATCCAGACCCTTTAACGGTAGATCTCACGGGCCGCCGAGGGAGCAAGCGTTCCAGTGAATCTCACACCCGCATAGCGGGTGGCCTCAAGTAGCCCCCTAAAAGGGGGCGTTTGGGTTAGGAAAGCCCCGTTGGGGCTATCTCAAGTCAAGTTCCATCTGTTGTTCGTGTTGTTCTTGGTTACGGATGTATTGC
>JBAJNJ010000028.1:0-90860 GCA_036881925.1 Desulfobacter sp. | reverse complement strand
GCATATATTTACAAATTTCAAGAAACAAACCCAACCATTACCATTGTGCCAGACAACACCACCCCGGTCATCGGCGACACCATTTGCTTTGACGTCAACATTGCCGATTCAAACGGTTTATACTCTTCAGCCTTTGATATGGCCTATGATCCGAACGCACTCCAGTACCAGAGCGCATCCGAAGGCAACTTCCTCAACTCGGACAGCGGGGCCACTTTTTTTGAAGCCTCCCTGTTAAATGATGATCCGGCCAGCGGCATTGTCGTGGTCGGCGTATCCCGTGTGGCTGATATCGGTGAGATTGCCGGTTCGGGAACCATAGCAACGGTTTGCTTTTCCGTGGTTGGCGGCAGTGGTGCCGATACCAGCGTGGGCATTGATAATGGATACTTTGAAGGTGAAAATCCCGGTACACCGATTACGGTGATTGAAGGGGAAGATCCGGTCATTCCCGTTGAAATCGGCGTCCCCGCAAACCTGCTGGTGGCAGACCCGGGTACACTGGATCGCCTGGACTTGACATGGGATGTAACACCGGATGCCTCAGGGTATGAAATTTACCGCGCCACAACTTCAGGGGGGGCTTTCTCACTGATCGGAACCACCTCTTCAAACGCTTATCAGGACAGTGACTGTATTCTTACAAGTGTCACGTATTACTATAAGATCAAAGCGATTTCTGCTGCCGGCACCAGCACCGGGGCATTTTCCAGTGAAGCGTCCGGTTTTGTGGCTGGTCTTGCCGGCGACATCAACAAAGACAACAGGGTGGACGGCCGGGATCTGACCATCCTGGCGAGAGCCTTCCATACCAACCTTGGAGATGTGGATTACAACTGCCAGGCAGATCTTGACCGCTCAGAGAACATTGACGGGGATGATCTGGTTATCGTGACCACAAGTTTTGGTGACCAGCTGTAATTTTGTTCACGCAGCCAACCCGGTTGCTTTAAAAACTGTGATTTAAATACCGCTCCGGTACTTTTGGACCGGAGCGGTATTCACGTAATACCTATTTTGTACTTTTTTCCCAATATTGATTTTTAAAGCACGACAATATTTCAACTCAATCCTAAAGGCGAAAAAATTGTCAATGGAAACGTATACGTATAACGTTTGCGGTTCATAACGGCTTTACGGTCGTCACAACACTGCTCGGGCATGCCTATAGATCATAATACGGTGCGGTCCAATCAGGTTGGATTTTATTGGGGAATTTTTTAGGATCTTTGGAGGAATAAAATAGCGTATTAAAAGGAGTGGTTTCCAGCCCCATTTTGTTGAGTATCTCTTTTTTGGCTGCGGCAAGGGTCAGGGGCGCTGCCGGAACAACAGACTCATAAAACACTTCCCCCCAGGAGTTGAGATGGATAATGGTGTAATCGCTTATTTTTTCCTGGGGTTCGGGCACATAAAAATTCATGGAAACAAAGAGCCCGATCACTTTATTGGCGGTGAGCAGCTGGTCAAAGCCAACAGGTTTTCCAAGGGGCTGGCTGAAAAATGCATTCATAGTTTTATACAGCTTCCGGATGTCGTCAACCGTGACATAAGAGGGGTTGGGCACCAGGCTTACGGCATTGGCTTCATTGTAAAGGCCGTTGCTGATCAGCCAGATACCGATTTGTTCGACCGTATCTGCCTGGATCAGCCGTTCCTCCTTAAAATCAAGCTTCCGTGTATTCCTGTTGAACAGCTCCCATATCCCTTTGCCGGTGCCTGGCTTCAGGTAACGCAAATGCAGGCGCTGGTAATACTGGTCGCTCCTTGAGATAATGAAGGCTTTTTCAACCCTTCCGGGTTGTTTTGAAAACTCAATAAACACCTTTCGTCCGAGCACGGTACGGTCTTCAGGGCTGATTCTTGACTGGTTCTGGCGTGAGAACTGCTTATTCACGCTTTTGTATGTGTTGATCATATAGTCTTTAATGGTGTTGGACAGTGTGGCAATATCACGATATTCCCAACTCTTGAATCCGCCGACGCGAAACACATCCGCTTTGGTCCACCCCCATCGGCGCATGCATTTTTCAAGAAGTATATTTCGGAAGCCGAAAACCGCATTCCCATTCCCGGGCTCTTCTGAAACGCCGAGCTTCAGAAAAAAACAGGTTTCAAGAAGGGGGACGGCATCGCTGTCTCCAACAGCTCTAAAATGCGTCAGAAGGTTCTCCACCAGAATATAATATGAGTCATTTTGGGAGAGTTGAAGATGCGCGCCTGAGTTCATCCACTCGTCTTTATATTTGTTGCAAAGCAAAATCTGTTTTCCATACTCATGGATGAATTTTTCAAGAAGCGCCATTTTCAGAACTGATTTAAAAGGACTTTTCAGGCATTTGAACATCTGCCAGAGAGACCCGCCAAAATATTCGCCGGTGGAGATGGCATTGATATCTCCCAGGTCAATATATCTGGAATCACTGGAACCAAGTACAACACTGCTGCTGATGATATCGTAATAATTCACACTGACGGCACTGGGCAATACCGCCCAAAGGGGAATTTTTCCCGCAACATAAATCATGGTCCTGTAAAACTCTTCCTTTAGCAGCCGTGACTGTGCCGAGCCCGAGCTTTCAACCGTTGAATTTCCAAAATCATTATTCCTGGCTTTCAGAATGTCCACGACAAAGAAGGTCACCTTTGTTTGAAACCGTTCTATGGCCATTGTCTCCAGGCATTCCAGCTTCTTTTTAAGTAGATCCATATCCCCGGGGCCAAGCTTTTTTTCATGGATACAGACCCAATAATCAATATCAGAATCTGATGTCTGGGCGACAGACCCCACACTCCCAATGGTAAAAAGCCCTTCAATGCGGGGCTCCCGGCATCGCCCGGGAAGAATGTCATTGCCGGGAATGTAGCGATCCAACAATGCTTGGATTTCAGGGGCCGGCAAATAGTTCCAGATGCCGCAGGGGGCCTGGGTGTGGCAGGCACCCGAGCCGGGTATGGGTATATTTTCATTCAGCAGCAGGGGAATGAGCCGGAACAGGTCAACCTGTTTTTTACTGAAAACATCAAAGGCCGTGAGCAGGGAAAGCCGGTTTTGCGTTAAGAACTTCTGCTCCCCATAATGAATGAATTCACAAAAAATCTCTTTGTTGATTTTTGCCACAGCACAGGGTTCGATCACGGGCAGATCACCATCGGAAAGCTGGAATCGCCTTGCGTTAAAATCCAGGTTTTCAGTCCTGATATTTGCGCTGTGATTGAGTTGGAATTTACAGAACCGCGCCTTTACATCTGAAAAATCCACATTGCTCAGAACGGCAGTGTAAAACGACACCACAGAGAGCCTTGAATGGGCAAAACAGGAATCCGACAAATCTGTTTCCCGAAATACGCTTTTTGAGATGACAGCCCCGGCAAAAGAGGCATCTCTCATGCCGGCCCGGCTGAAATCACAATTATATATGGATGCGTTTTCAAAGCTGCAGTTTTTAAATTCAGCACCGGATGCATCAACATTTATAAAAACAGCACCGTCAAAGTTGGCCCGGTCAAACCGCGCAGACCGCATATCCACATCATGAAAAATACTTTTTCTGAAAACAGCATTAAAAAAAACAGACTTTGAGAAACAGGTTCCCACAATGGTGCTGCCATTAAAATAAAGTCCGGGCGAATTTGCCGTCACTGCAGACAGGTCTGCATTCAAAATAAACGTATTTTCAAAACAAATCCCGGCTCCCGGCTTTTGTCCGGATTTGAGACGGGTGATCTTTTCCTGGACAATGGCTCCGGCAGAACCAGGCAAATTTTCCGATATGGTGTTGATTCGCCTTCGCACGGCGTTAAACTCAGACACAATACTCTTCTTTTCTCTTGCCAAAAGAGATCTGGCCTTTTCCACAAGCGCAGTCACCCCGCCACCGGCAGATGATCTGCTGAAAAGCTTGATGATCCGCTCCGGCCTTTTTTTGATCATCCCCAAAACACAGGCAAGGTTGGCATCAAAATTCACTGTTTCATATTCTTTCGGGTTCAGTGCAATGTCCTGAATAAACAAAAAGGAAAACTTGGACAAGGCGGCGATCTCGGAATGAATTGCCGGCAGCAGAGAAGGATATTTTGCCGAAACCATTTTAAGCATGCGGTACGGCGGCAATTTTCCTGTCACGATCATCGCTTTAAAGGCATGGATGGCTTCTGCTGCGTTGCGTTCATAAAAAAACCGGAGGATGGGGTAGCACAACTCCCGGTAATACCCGGCAGCCGACGCCTCAATGATATTGTAGATGGCACCCCGGACCGCCTCATCCTCCTCATCAGCCATAAGATTGGCCAAGAGGTCGGCATGGATCTTTCCCTTTATCATGGAAAGCGCCTTAAGCCCCATGATGCGCAACTCCGGATCGGGAGACTGAATCTCCCCGGATATGATCTGTCCGGGAGACCTTAACCGCTCATCAATATGATGTAAAAACGGATCGGCATCTTTTTGCCGGTCAAAAAGGCCGGCGTAAAAACGGATAACCGCATCCCTCCGGCGAAGAGAGGCAAGAATACGACGGAATGAACGGCTGAATTTCAGACGGATATTCGGGGATGCTTCAAGATAGTGCTGGACAAAATGCAGCCTGTCCGGTTCCGGTATCACGGCAACCAACTGCTCCATGTCTGCAACGGAAACCAGTCCCTTATAAACGGCCTTAAAAGCAAAACAGCACCCTTTCGGACCGAATGTCAGCAGGGTTGTAAAGAGAAACGGAACATCGTCACGGCACATATCCGACCGGATCAGGGCGTATATCCGGGTACATACCAATGTTGCCCGTTTTGGATCCGCATCACTATAAATGCCCCCGGTATCTCCCGGTATGTTACGGATACTTTTTTTCAGCGTTTCAAGACTGCCCTTTGCCTTGATTTTCAGGGACAAATGGCGGGAGGTTAACCCTTCCAGGATCGGCAGGATGGCAGCTTCAGGCGGTAAATCAACTGCGTTTTCTATTATGGATTCCTTTTCCCCAATTGATAATTTTCCCCATTTGGATTCAAACAGATCCACATCCAAACTTTCAATTGGTGTCTTCATGGTACGCGACATCTCCCTTTTCACATGCCTCATGCATATATCTTCCAATGCCGGCGGAAATTAGATATGCGTGGCTGCACTTTGAACAAGGCATTGCAAGCCCGTTTTATTTTACCGGCCCAAAAGTTTCCACCATGTTGCAATGGAGCCCGAATTTGCCAATCCGTACCAAGCACTTTGCAACGGACGCTTCCGGCATTCTCCACCGGGGGGCCGTTTTTTAAGGCCCCATAATATGCTGCTGAATATTAACCTGTTATTTCCTGGTTGTTGTTCCCGTGGTTTTCTATCTGGGTAATGATATGATTTTTGGATATGGCCGATTTCCATCCCGCATATCAACGCCGGCTTTAGCCAATTGAAATAACGACCGTTTTTTCAAGCAATCAAACGCTCCCCGATGGGTTTAAAAACCGTTTCCACTACCTGGCGGGTGCTATAACTTAAAGGACATATTTACATTTTGTCAACAAATTAGGTAAATTTTTATCCAATTTTAGTCTTTTTGGGAGTGGTACTTTTTTTGCTGATTAATTCCATAATGCTTCCACATCATCGGTCCGGCAGCAAGCCTGTTCAGATGTCAGATGAAAATCAAGATCAAAACCGGGACCGTCAAATCTAAAACGAAAGGAGTATGGGCGTATGCAAATTGAAACCACACCGATCCCCACAACCATTGCGTTAAAGGGTTCTCCACTCATCAAAGGCAAACGGCTGGATACCCGCGTTGTGACGGCTGAACCCACCACGCAGGGCACCCCGGGTCCGTCGTTTTTGCCGGACCAGCCCAAGCTGCAGATCAGCCAATATCAGAACCAGCTCCGGGAACAAGGGACACAGGAACAATCAAT
Organism: Desulfobacter sp.; assembly: GCA_036881925.1. Taxonomy (GTDB): domain Bacteria; phylum Desulfobacterota; class Desulfobacteria; order Desulfobacterales; family Desulfobacteraceae; genus Desulfobacter. Next base: position 84,962 of record JBAJNJ010000028.1, on the reverse strand, counting down.
GGTCATTTCCAAAAGGAACCAAGTGGCAGGTGCTATCGGCCGGGACGGCTCAGCCATGTTCCAGGATTCGTCCATCGGGCAGTTATGGCAGGAAGCCGGTAACGACCCGGAAGTTTTTGCCGGTCTGCTCAAAAAAGAGGGATATGAAGTAAAGACCTACAGCCCCGGAAGCGGCCCCACATATGCAGAAATCCACCAACAAATTCATGGTGAACCCTATGCCACCCTTGTTGAGCGGCAAACCGCTGAATACTACCGGGAAATGCTCGCCAACTCAGGTCATTCAACCCTTTTTGAGATCCGCCTGTAGCGCATCTGGACCTATGCCGCTTCATTGAAGCTTTAGGGAGATGGCCTGCCCCGGATTTGCCGTGATCTGTATAAAAGAATAAAAAACCGGCTTCCCTGGTCAACCGAAGAAAACCATGGGGAAGCCGGTGAAAAAAACTCTGTTTAAAAACGGTCAGCCATCCATTAAGGCCCACCTCTACACATTGTTTTTGAATCCGATTCCAGGGTATCCTTAAATTTTAAAACGGCCGACCATCTGGTTAAGCTTGTCTGCCAGGCCGGACAGGTTCCCGGAATTGACGCGGATATCATTGCTTGAATCGGAAATGTTCCGTACAGAGGCCTCAAACGCGGACATTTCCCCGGATATGGTTTTGGCACTTGCAGCACTCTCGGCCATGTTGTCGTTCATGTCCTGGATCCCCTGGGAAGCTGTGGCCACATTATTGGCGATTTCCTGGCTGGTCACCGATTGCTCCTCCACTGAAGCGGCAATGGTGGTGACGATATCATTCACATCATTGATCACCCGGGAGATTTCATCAATATGGGTGATGGTGGCGGAGGTGGAAACCTGCATCCCGTCGATGCGCTCTTTGATCTGCAGGGTGGCGCTGGCAGTCTGGGTTGCAAGCTCCTTTATTTCGTTGGCCACCACGGCAAAGCCTTTCCCGGCCTCTCCGGCCCTTGCCGCTTCAATGGTGGCATTCAGGGCCAGCAGGTTGGTCTGGTCGGAAATGTCGGTAATCACATCAATCACCTTGCTGATATCTTCTGCGGCAATTCCCAACTCATCCACCTTGGCAGACGCATCGTCCGCTTTTGAAACCGCTGTGTCGGTTATGGATCTGGCCTTTTCCGAATTATTGGCGATTTCACTGACTGTTGCGGCCATTTCTTCGGTGGCGGCGGCAATGATATTGACGTTTGCCGACGTGTCCTCGCTCAACGCGGCGACATGCGACATGTTGCCGCTCATATCCCCGGATGCCCGGGTGACGTCACCGGACCTTGCAGACATGCTTTCCACCTCACCGGTCATGGTGCCGGCAATGGCGGACAAGTCTGAAGAGACCCGGTTCAGATCGGCCGCATCACCGGCGATCCCGCGTATCATGGCTTGGATCTTACCCATAAAGGTATTAAACCAGACCGCCATTTCCCCCATTTCATCCCGGCTGTCTTCCGTGAGGCGCTTGGTGAGATCCCCTTCCCCTTCGGCAATATCCCGGAGCATGTCCACGGTTTGCCGCACCGGTCTGATGATCACGGCGGTCAACCCCAGGGCAGCGGCAATGACAGCCACAGCCACGGCCAGAATGATTACGATTCCGGTATTGTAAAGTGAACGGATGGCCGCAAACACTTCGTCTTTTTGCGCGGTGGTGATCATGGCCCAGTTCAGGCCGGGAACGCCCACCGGATCATACCGGATAAATTCCTCGACCCCGTCGCTGTTCATGAATACGGTGGAACCGGCCTCACCATTGAGTGCGGATTCAATATACGCGTTGGTCTCAGGACTCCCGATGCGTTTCTTTTTCACAAGACGGTCGCTGCGCAGGCGGCTGGTCCCGTCGGATTTCCCCACCAGAAACGTTTCACCGGTTTCGCCCATGCCGCTGCGCTGCTGGACGATACTGCTGAGCCGCTCTCCGGGAATACGAACCGCAACATACCCCACAACTTCCCCGAATTGATCTTTCATCCGGGCGACCATAAAGGCGGCCTGGGCGCCCTCACCCGGATCATAGGCCTGGAAATCGGCAAAAAAGATATCGTCATCCCCGGCAGAAACGGCCGCCTGGAATGCCTTACCCAAATTCCTGCCGGCGAGATCGCTGCCCGGGATATTCATGCCCAGGTCCGGGCCTTTGGCTGCAGTGTAAACAATATTGCCGGCCGGTGAAATCAGCAGCAGGTCGTAAAATCCCTTGTCCTTGACCATGGCCTTGATAGGGGGCTCCTTGAACCCCACCATGGTTTCCCACATGCTGTTGTTGACAGTATTGCCGTTTTGCTCAAACGCATCATTGAACGTCACGATATTGGTCTGAAGGTATGGATCGTTCTTAATGATTTTAACCGATGTTTTCAATGTTGCAAAAAAATCTCTGATATGGCCGGCCTTGGCTTCCTGTATCGCGGTGAACTTGGCCACCACTTCATGTTCAAGGGCCTGGTTCGCCTTGAATATGGCGATAAGTGTCACAAGAACCAGGGGAATCAGGCTGAAAATGATAAATGTGGTGAGCAGTTTGGTTTTAATCGTAAACTTTTGAAACATGGATGCCTCTTTTCAAACAAATTTTATAAAATTTTAAAGGAAATATTTTATAAACGGAATGCCTACCTTTTGTCAAATATAAACTTTTACGATAGAAAAACTAACCACCCAAAATCGTTAATCATATTGAAATCCCGCATCAACTCACCAAGCCGGTTTCAATCGTGAGTCAGGAAAAAACACCTCTCCCGGCAGGGCCTGATATGGCGCTGCCGGGCATTTGTCTGCCGGATGACCGGATTCCCTGTTGACAACGCACCGGTTTCGATCTACACATTTGTTGATATTATCAACAAAATACAATATAGGAAGAAGATGACACCCTCCGCACAAATCAGAAGCGAACTGCGTTACCTGGTCAGAGAGCTTGGGCTGCTCAACAAAAACTGCTGGAAATCAGACTTATCCCTGATGCAGGGGCATATACTGACATATTTGAACCGGAACAGGGATACCAATTTTACCGAGTTACGCATCCATTTAAACGTTGACAAAGCCTCTCTCAGCAGGGCCCTGAACACATTGTCGTCAAAAGGGTTTATTATCCTGGTCCGGGACCCTGACGACAAAAGACAAAAACGGATCGCCCTTCTCCCCCGGGGACGGGATGTTCTGGAGCAGGCAAATGACAGTGCAGACACCGAGGTATCAGAAATTCTGGACGGGCTTGACGACACGGAAAGAAAAACCGTCTGGCAAGGCCTGCGCATACTTCGTACAAAAGCATTCAGGCGCAATCTGGACGAAAACCATATGCGTATCCAGGTGGAAAGACTTAAATCAACCTATCACAATGAGGTGATGGTGCTGATGGACGATGTTTTTTCAACAGAGCAGAAAATTCCGGCCGATCTGATTCCTCTCAATGAGGAGGGCTCTGTGCACTGGTGGTGTGCCCGGGCCGGCGAGTATGTTGTCGGCGCTGCCGCATGCTGGGAAGAAGACGGCCAATGGCACTGGGGGCGGTTTGCGGTTGATAAACACTTCCGCGGCCTCGGTATTGGCAAGCGTCTGGCCCGTTATTCACTGGAAGACCTGTTCGCGCATATTACCGACACCATTGTCAGCGAAGCCCGCGACACAACCGTTGCCATTTTAAAAGGTTTTCATGCCGTATCCATAGGACCGGCAAAAGATTTTTACGGCATGCCGGTCACACCGGTGTCACTCAGCAAAGCGGATTTTTATCAAGCCGGATCTGCCGAATAAAATTCCCAGGCCGCCTCAGCCGCCCAGCAGCGCCAGGATATTCCGGATACCGTCACCATTGCGTGCAGAGGTTTCAAAAATTGTTCCCGCACCGGCACGTTCCAGAAAACGCCTTGCACGGCAGACATCCCCGTTATCAAGATCGGTTTTGGAAATGATGCCCACCACCTGTTTTCTGAACATCGAGGCGAATTTGGGAGGGAAAATGCTGGTGGCGGCTGTGGCGTCCTGGACAAAACCGATGATGTCGGCCTTGGCTGCAGAGACCATGAGGGCGGAATAAAAGCGCCGGTTCTCGGCAAACTCTCCCGGGGTGTCCACCACCATGCCCTGGTAGCGGACGGCCTGGGTTTTCAGATAGGTGAGTTCCTTGCCGTGAAGGGCCTGGGTCAGGGAGGTTTTACCGCACCCGGATTTGCCGATGAACATGATTTTTTTCATTTAAGGTCCTGCCTGTGATGTGAAAGAAACCGGCTTCCCTGGTCGAGGGAGAGAGAGAAACGTCAGGGAAGCCGGCAGCGCACAACTGTATTCGGGCCGGTCAGATATATTCTTTGAGCAGCTCAGGAGATGCAGACGGGATGACCACCCGATTGACCAGCATCCCGGAGTCTCCGACAATGTCACAGGCCGCTTCCACGGCTGCATTGACCGCTGCAGTATCCCCGTTGACCAGCATAAAGCCTTTGCCGCCGATGGCCATGGATACATGAACCCTCAGCAGCACCACGTCGGCTGCTTTAACGGCAGCGTCGGCCGCCTCAATAATGGGAGTGGCGGAAAAGGTTTCCACGATGCCCAGGGAACGGTGGTCCCGGCCGGTCAGATCCACATTGCCGGAAATGGCGGTAAACACCTGGGGATCTACGTTGGGGATGTTCAGGGATTCGATGAGAAAGCCGGCAGCGTCGGCTTCGCCTGCGCCCAGGGCCGCGCCCACCGCAGACACCGTACCGCCGATAATGATCAAAAATTTGCCCGAACAGATGGTCCTGGCCACCAGCGGGGCGACATCCGCGGCCTTGAGCATGGCATCCTGGGCCTGGTATCCCGCGGCAATGCTGGACAGTTCTATAATTCCAATGGCATGGGACATGATAATGCAATAACTCCTTCCTAGGTATTGGTTTTCTTGGGGCTACCGCCCGGGGCGGTGCGGATGCGGACACAGGCATCGCTGACATTGATAACGGTTCCGTGCGCCGGGGCATGGATCTCACTGCCCAGGGCCTCTCCCATGGTGGCGACTTTCTGCCCCTTTTCCACGGTATCGCCCTGTGCCACCACCGGGTTTGCCGGGGCCCCGATATGCTGTTGCAGGGGCACGGCCAGGGTATCCGGGGTAAAACAATGGTCCGTCAGCTCCCCGGTATCAGGAAACCGGTTCAGGTCCAGCATGGTTTTGAGCCGCTTGGACGAGGTCTTCCTGTACCGGGCAAGGGGATGTCCGTGGCCCGGCATTGGCCCCTTATATTCCACCTTTTCCGCAATGGCTCTGCGCCGGTTGTTGATGCAGACCTGGGAAGGATAAAGGGCTTCGGGACAGGAAACAAATGAACACAAATTGCACTGGCAACAGTACAGGGCATGGGCCTCGGGTTCTGCGGGCCGCCCGTCGGCCCGGTGAAACACCAGGGACCGCATGGCCTTGTGGGGCTGGATGGGATGGCCCAGAAGATACCTGGGGCACAGCTCCGTACAGAAGGTGCACTGGTCGCAGGCAGCCTTGCCGATGCGGTTGACCCGTTCTTCCGACGCCATATCCGTATACTTGCGGATCAGGATGTGGTCTTTGGGAAAAACGATCAGGGCAGCCGTGGTTTTGGTGACCACGCTGTCCATATCCGTTACAAGATTGCCCATCATGGGGCCGCCTTCAATAACGGCGTAATCCCGGATGGTGGGACGGGCATATGCCAGGAGTTCGGCAAATGAAATGCCGATGGGCACCTCCAGGGTGTGGCGGTTCTCCACCTCACCGGCCAGGTTGATGAACTTGGTGACCACAGGGCCGGGCTTGCCGATGTTGACCAGGGATTCCACGTTGTTCACCACGATGCCTTGTGAGATGGGAAGTGCGCCCGGGGGAACGATCGCCCCTGTGGTTTCCCGGATCAGGGTAATTTCGTCCCCGGCCGGGTAAAAATCGTCCACAGGACAGATCTCCACCTTTGGGGGCAGGTGGGTTTCAAGCATGCGGATCAGATCTTGGTGCTTGTTCTTGATGCCGATAATACCTTTTTCAGCCCGGACCGCCTCCATAACCGCTTCGAGCCCTGCAAAGAACGCATCGGTCCTGTGGTGCAGAAGCTGTTTGTCCTTGTGCAGCAAAGGTTCGCACTCCGCCGCATTGACCAGCACGATACGGGCGGTGGACCCGACCTTCACATGGGTGGGGAATCCGGCACCGCCGGCCCCCACAACCCCTTTTTCCTTGATTTGATTCTGTAAATTCATGGCCTGTTCTTTTACTGGGATTCCCAGTCGGCCGGATAGGTGACAAATATGAATTTGGCATAATCCGGCACGGAAAACTGGATTTTGGTATTTTTGGGGATAAAAATGATTTCCCCCTGGTCGGCCGTGACTTTCCGGCCATCCACGATAATGCTGAGACTGCCCTCCAGCACCACATCCACCTCGTCGTAATTCAGGGTCCAGTCAAAGGTGGTCTCTTTCATCTCCATGACGCCGCAGCCCAGTCTCGGGCTCTCTTCCAGGGTCAGGACATCCTTAAGATACACCCTGTCCCCGGCCTTGCCCGTGTCAAAGGGTTCGGGGGTTACCGTGGCGGTTTTAACGGCCATCACCCCGCTTGGGGCATCCGCCTGGCGTTCAAAGCCCGGTCCCTTTACCGGGCCTTTGGCCGTGGTTTCCGCCATATACCGGGCCAGCACATCCCGGACGATCCCTTCCAGTTTGACCTTGTCCACATCCATTGCAGTTCCTCCTTATCCCCGGCGGGTATCAGCCGTGGGCTGCCTTATGCCTCTGCATCGCCTTTTTTGGGAAGAATGCTCTCCACATCGGCATGGGGCCGGGGGATCACATGGACGGAAACCAACTCTCCCACCCGTTCGGCAGCGGCAGCACCCGCGTCAGTGGCGGCCTTGACAGCCCCGACATCTCCCCGGACCACAACCGTGACCAGGCCGGAGCCCACCTGCTGCTTGCCCACCAAATCAACGTTAGCGGCCTTGACCATGGCGTCCGCCGCTTCAATGGCCCCGACAAATCCTTTTGTTTCAATCATTCCCAATGCATTCATATCTTGTTTCTCCTTGTGCCGGTCCTGTTGCGGCCGTCACTTTGTTTAATGTTGTTGCGTATATCTGTTTTGTTTTTCCCCGGCAGGAGATCCCTGCCCAAAGGGGTTAATGTTGCCCGATCCGCCGGAGCACCTTCAGGGTTACATCCCTGACCGCTTCGGGGTCATCGAGGTTGAACTCTGTTTTAAGCAGGGTGATGATCCGCCGGCTCAAGGCCTCCCGGGCAACCTCATCTGCAGCCTTTTCTTTGCCGGGTTCCGGTTCCGGGTGCTTTACGGCCGGCCCGTTATCCCGGGCGCATCCCCGGTCCGGGGTGCCGTAAGCAATGGTAACCCCCCGATTTCTGGCCGTATCCCTGGCCCCGGGGGATAGGATATGCTCCGGTCCCAGGCAGAGTTTTCCCTCCTGGATGAAATTCTCCAGGTTATGGGTTCCGATTAATGTTTTTTTCATTTATATCTCCTTGCATCCGGCGGCAGGCATTGGGGGGCACAGGGCCCTCACCGTTCCCGGGTCCGGGTTCGGCAGGACCAGACGGTCCAGAAGCGCCCTGCCCAGGGTTTGGGCCGCAGCGTCCACTGCCGATTCCACGGCAGCCACATTACCGCCCACCACCAGGTAAGATTTTCCATTGATGCCGTTGGCCACGGCGAGACGGGCCAGGACCACCCCGGCCGTTTTCACGGCTGCGTCAGCCGCAGCAATACCGGACACGGCCCGCCGGCTTTCCACCATTCCCAGGGCCCCGCCCCTGGGCAACGGAGACCGCTGTTTCAGGGCCGCAATCACCTCCGGGCTGATCCGGGACAGGATGCGGGTATCCACAGGCCCGGGGTCAAATGCATCTGTCACGGCAATCGCTTCAGCCACATCTGCCTGAAGCCCGGCCACCTGGATCATGTAACGGCCCGAGCAGATGCTGGCCCCCCGGACCAGGGAGACATCCGCTGCCTTGAGCATCCGGTCCATCATGCCCACGCCCTGGACAACGGTCTTTGCTTCCACAAGCCCCAGGGTATCTGCGTTCAGAATATCCACAAGCAATACCGGCGGCTGTTAGCCGTCCTGCTCCCGGACTTCCATTTCATCGATAATCCCCACAATGGCGGCATCCACCGGGGCATCTGCATGCCGGACGGTTCTCCGGGCCGAACTGCCCTGGGCCACCAATACGGTTTCCCCGATACCTGCCCCCACCTGGTCGACGGCCACAAGACTTTCCCGGCGGCCCTTGACCACCGGGTCGGCCGGTACCACGATCATGAGCTTGAGCCCGTTCAGGCTTTCTTCCTTACGGGTGGCCCAGACATTTCCCACGACTTTTCCAACGATCATTTCTTATGCCTCTCTTTTCCCGGCTGCGCTGCCGGTGATGATCCGGATGCGGTTCTCCCGGGCCATATCAGCGGCCAGGGCGGTCACCAGGCATCCGGGGCCGATGGTGATTTCCCGGATTCCCCGGGCGGAAAATTCCGCCATATCCCCCTCGGTCACCAGACGGTCATGGATGACCCGGGACTTGTCACCGCAGGGGATGGCCCGGCAAATGCCGAACCCGGCCAGGGTTTGTTCATAGTACCTGTACAGCCGGAACAGGGCGGGCGGAGCCGTATCCCTGAACCGGTCATATTCAAATTCCCCCACCCCGATGTTCTGCCCGTGCATCACAAGGGCCAGGACAAGGCTTGCCGCCTTTCCGGCAGCCCGGCCCAGGGCCAGGTCCGCTGTTGCTTTCAGGGACAGCCATGGCAGGAGGATCCGCTCAAATTCCCGGTCCATGATCTCATCTGCCCCGGCCTGGCCGAGCTGGTCCAGGTATACGGCACAGGTGCCCTTGGGCAGGAACCGGGAAAGTGTTTTCATATCTGTCCGGTACCGGGAGGAGAGGATCAGCACCTCCGGTGCCGGATCTGTTGGGGCCTGATTTACAGGAGCCTGGGCCGCCGACACGCCTTGCCCGGTCCGGCCGGATTCGGCCAGGACCCTGCGGACAATTTCTTCGATCAATTGGGCAGGCGGCATAGGCCCTCCGACTCCCCGGTCACGATCCGGCATTGGGTGGCGGCGTCGCATCCGCAACTGTTGGCTTCGTCCGCGTCAATGTGCAGGGCCAGGCGGAATTCCGGATGGACCCGCACCAGGACATCCCGAAACACAGCGGGACGTTTGCCTTCCATGCTCACACAGACAAGCTGCCGGTCCCGGGCGTTGAACCGCGCCGCATCTTCAGGAGACATATGGATGTGGCGGCCGGCCACAATCACCCCCTGCTCCAGGCCGATGATCTTTTTGGCGGATGCCAGGATGATTCCCGGGGTGCCGCCCACGTCACCGGATTGCCGGATGGGCACCTCGATGCCCAGGGTCCTGGCGTCGGTCAGGGAAATCTCCACCTGGGAGTCGTCCCGGGCCGGGCCCAGCACCGCCACATTGTCCATCACTCCCCTGGGGCCGATCAACCTTACCCGTTCCTTGCACAGGTATTGCCCGGGCTGGGACAGTTCCCGCACCGGGGTAAGGTCCGCCCCGAACAACTCCAGGGCATGGGCCCGGGACAGATGGACATGGCGGGCGGACATTTCCACGGGGATGGTGTTGTCTGTCTCCCGGACCAGCCTGGCCATGACCCGGCTGACGATTTCTTCTACATTGATTTCTTGCATGACACGTTTCCCTTGTTGGCTCCCCTTACTTACGGCTCGAGCCCGGATACATCCCGGCCCGCTCCCTAACCATCATGATATAAAGGGCCGAACTCATCCGGTTGAGGGCGGTGAGGATATCCGGCCGCACCACCTCGAATTCCCGGTGAAAGGCCCTGACTCCTGCGGTTTCCACCTCCCGGACCAGGCTCCTTAAAAAATTGAGTCCCAGGAGCGTACCCCCCATGTCCGCGGACGGGGTTATATGGCCCACTCCATACGCTTTTTTGGGGTTATGGGAGTGTTGCCGCAGTTCATCCGGCCCAAGCCCCAGCACCGCATCCTTTTCCAGAGGAATGTCCAGGACATCCGCCTTCATGATCTCCCGCACCCAGTCCAGGATCTCGTCCAGGTCCCGGAACAGGTCTTCCAGACCTTTTTCAAGGGCACCGGCCTGGACCATGAGAATGGCGGACTGGAAACTGTCCAGCCGTCCCCGGAACACGATCCGGTCATGATCTTTGGCCACAAGGCGGTTGCCCCCAAGATGGGTCATAAACTCGGGTTTGGCGTCAAATCCGCCCCCGTCCAGAGCTGACACATATCTGGGGACGTACGTTTCCCGGGTTTTGGTCGGTTCAGGTTCGGATGCGACACTGCCGTTTCCGGCATCGTCTGCCGTCTCCGGTGGCGCTGGTGCGGGCTCCGTAAGAATCTCCAACCGCCGCTCGGCCAGGAACGCCCTGGCAGACGGGGTCAGCAACTGCCCCTCTGCCAGGGTGAAGTGTTCCATGGGCCCTTTGCGGAGCAGGGAACGAAGGAATGCCTCGGTGACAACCTTCATCTATTGTTTATTCCACGCCCTGGGGCAGGATCAGTTCCACATCGCCGTGGGGACGGGGAATCACATGGATGGAGACCAGTTCCCCCACCCGTTCCGCAGCAGCGGCCCCGGCATCGGTGGCAGCTTTGACCGCCCCCACATCTCCGCGGACGGTAACCGTGACCAGGCCGGCACCAATCTGGGTTTTCCCCACCAGTTTAACGTTGGCCGCCTTGACCATGGCGTCGGCCGCTTCCACGGCACCGACAAATCCCCGGGTTTCAATCATTCCAAGTGCGCTCAGTGTAGACATGTTGTTTTCTCTCCTTTGTTATGTTGGTCCGCAGAATGCGTTTCCTGCGGACCGTTTGGTATTTGGTCGTGCGTTGTTTACATGTGTATTTTTCCGGTTCAGGCCTTTTCAAGCTGGCTTAACACCATGCGGGTAATCCGTTCCACTTCCGCAGTCATATCGGCCTGTCCCGCGGCAACAGGGCTTGGCGGCCCTGGCAGTTCCCCCGTGTCATAGGCCACATACCTGACATTGAATAAATGTTCGGGGCCCACATTGTCCGAGGTGGAGCTGCCGCCCACCATGCCGCAGCCCAGGGTAAACGAGGGCGGCAACCCGGTGGAAAGGCCCACGGCCCCCTGGGTGGCGGGCGTATTGACCAGTAGGCGGGACACGGGTTTTTTCAGGGCAAATTCCCGGACCACCACATCATTGTTCGAATGAATGGCCAGGGAATGGCCGATGCCCCCGTTTTTGAGGAGCTTGAAGCAGAGTTCACACGCCTCCTGCCAGTCTTCGGCTGTATAAAAACCGATCAGGGCGGTGAGTTTTTCCTTGGAAAAGGGATACTGGGGGCCCACGCCTTTTTCCCGGTATACCAGAAGGCGGGTGTTTGCCGGGATGGAGATCCCTGCCTTTTCCGCGATATAAGCGGCGCTTTTACCCACAATGGCCGGGTTCATGGAACCGTCCGGCCGCTCCATCACCGGTATGACCTTTGCGGCCTCGGCATCGGTGAGGAAATACCCGCCCCGGGCTTCCAGTTCCCGGACAACCGTACCGGCAATGACGGTCTCGGTGACAATGGCCTGTTCCGAGGCGCAAACCGTGCCGTTGTCAAAGGTTTTGCTCTGCATGATCCGGTCCAGGGCCGCAGGAATGTCTGCGGACCGTTCGATGAACGCGGGCACGTTGCCGGCGCCCACGCCCAGGGCCGGGGTCCCGGAGCTGTAGGCGGCCTTGACCATGGCAGGGCCGCCTGTGGCCAGGATAAGATCGGCTTTTTTCATCAGCTCGGACGTACCCTGGATGGTGGGGATGCTCATGACGGTGACCAGCTCCCTGGGTGCACCCTGGGCGGCCAGGGCCTCCTGGATGATCTCCACGGTGCGGCGGATGCAGTTGGCCGCAGAGGGATGGGGGCTGAACACAATGGCGTTGCCTGCCTTAACCGCAATCATGGCCTTGTACAGGGTGGTGGAAGTGGGGTTCGTCGACGGGACCAGGGCTGCAATCACCCCGGCCGGGGTGGCGATTTCAAGGAGTTTTTTATGGTTGTCCTCGTTGATGATCCCGATGGTTTTCATGGGGGAAATGTGGTCGTACAGGGACCGTGAGGCCAGGATGTTCTTGGCCTTTTTATCTTCCCATTTTCCAAAACCCGTATCTTCCACGGCCATTCTGGCCAGTTCTTCGGCATGGGCTTCCCCGGCCTCTGCAATACCCCGGGTCAGGGCATCGACCCGGTCCTGGGACAGTGCGCCGAGAAAGGCCTGGGCCTTTCTGCCGCTCCTGACCAGGGCCCGGGCTTCCTGAATGGATAATAAATCTTTATCTACCATGGGTTGTCTTTCCTTATCTTTATCTTTGTACCGGACAGGCCGGTTTTATGTTTTCCGGGCTTTTGCAAATGCACTGATGGCATTGAGCAAAGTCTGTTTCCTGGCAAACTTGATCTGCCCGGGTGTCATGGAAAATCCCTCCCGGGTCTGGGCCAGTTGCCTGGCAAGTTTCCTGAGTTTGACCACCCGCATACCTGAAAGTGCCGACAGGTCAGGCAGTGAAACCGCAGGCGTTCCGGGAGCGGGTGTATCCGGCAAAGAAGTCTGGCGCAGGGGCATTTCACCGGCACAGGCCTTTTCCGGTGAAATCAGCGCGGGGATGCCTTGCCCTGTCCTGCCGATCACGGTATGGGACCGGACCTGGCCCAGCCGCTCCGCTGCGGCCCTGGCTGCAGCCACCCCTTCCCGGACCGAGGAAATGTCTCCCAGGATCTTCACCGTGACCAGGCCGGCGCCGATGAATTCCAGGCCTGCCAGGCTGACATCTGCGGATTTTACCGCCGTATCCGCCGCTTCCAGGGCCGGCACCAGCCCCAGGGTTTCGATCAGGCCCAATGCAAGGCAGTCCATGCTAGTACCTCATGGGGTTGTCCGCCACAGAGACCACGGCCTCGGCAAAGGCATCGCAGGCGGCCTTGCAGGCGGACTGGCTGCCCGTGAGCAGGCCGCCGCCGAAGTTGGTTTCCGACGGCGGCCCGAAAAAGGCGGCCATGGTCACGTCGGCAGCCTTCATGGCAACATCCAGGGCATAAATGGATTCAATGGGCGGGGCAATAAGGTATGCCAGTGCCTCGCCTTCCCGGATGCCGGCGGTGTCGGACAGGTAGGAACCGGTCCGGGAGATGCAGTGGGCAAAATAGGCAATACTGTCATCTTCATTGGCCGAGTAGAACGCGGCATCGTTTTCCACGTAATCCACGGCCGCGTCGATTCCGGACTTGACCTCTGCCGGGGTAGGGCCGGAAAGGATGCCGATGAACTCACCGGCCAGCTTGGTGTTGGCGTTGTCCGCCCCGCCGTAAAAGGATTTGGCATAGGCCACGGAGACCTCGGCCTTTTTGGTGGCATCGTCCAGGGCGGCGTATCCTACGTCGTCGCAATCCGTGGTCAGCATGCCCACACTCCTGTGGGCCGGGTCCAGCTTCAGTTCCCTGGCCATGTCCGGGTTGACATTGGGAATCAACCGGATGCTCAGTACATTTGCGCGCAGTGCGTCACCTTTCATGGGTCTCTCCTATACCTATAATTTGAGTTCCAGGCCTGAAGCCTTCTGATCCAGCATTTTCTTTACGACCTCGGCAATATGGGCACCGGCTTCAACCGCCGGGGTGCCGCCCTTGTGAATATTGGAGATCACGGTACGGTTGGCTTCGGGCATGGCAGTGCTGGCCTTGTAGGCCATGTAGCAGGACATGCTCTCGCCGGTAGCCAGGCCCGGGCGCTCACCAATGAGCAGCACCGTGACCTCGGGGGCCAGCAGCTCACCCACGGCATCCATGGACGGAACCCGGCCGTATTTGAGGAAAAAGGGGGTGGCCGGTTCAATGCCCAGTCCTTTAAGGCCCTGGACGATGGATTTATATGCGTCTTCGGCATTGGCTTCCACGGCTGTGGAACTCAGGCCGTCGGCCATGAAGATCTGGACCTTTGCGTTGGGGGTGCAGATCTGCTTGAGCCTGGCTTCTGCCTCGGGGGAGAGTTTCCTGCCCAGGTCCGGCCGGGTAAGGAACTCATCCTTGTCCCTGCAGCAGGACTGGACGGTCTCAAGCCCCAGGGATTTGATAAATGCATCAGATACGTCTGAAAAGACGGCATCCTGGGCCACGGCATGGTCGGCGCGGAACCGAAGCAATGAACGGGTCAGGGGCCGGGGACCGGCCCGCCAGATCCCCACCCGTGCCGGGGTGGCGGCCTTGAGTTTGAGATAGGCGTCGGGATTGGCCGCATTGGGCACCAAAAGCTCAGCTCTCATGTCCACGGCCGTGAGGTCTTCAAGGGCGGCGTCATCGGACGTATCCTGATCCGGATTATAATGGTCCTGGGCATCGTGGCCCGCAGCAGCATCGGGCGAAACAGCCGGAACGGAAGGGGCATCAGAGGGTGCTGCTGCCGGGGCAGATGCCATATCCCCCATGACCTCCCGGATGATCTGTCTAATTTTATCTTCTGAAATCATGAATATTCTCCTTGGGCCTATTTGATAAAGATTGAGGCGTCACCGGCCCGGGCGCTGAGGCGGTTGTTTTCCCGCAGGCCCATCCGCTCCATCCAGGCGGCAAATTCCGTTGCCGGGTTAAGGTTGAGGGTTTCCCTTAGGGTGGAGGCGTCGTGGTAGCCGGTGCACTGGTAGTTGAGCATGATGTCGTCGCCCTGGGGGATACCCATGAAATAGGTGCATCCGGCAGCGGCCAGGAGCACGGCCAGGTTTTCAATGTCGTTCTGGTCGGCCTTCATATGGTTGGTGTAGCAGGCATCCACCCCCATGGGCAGGCCGGTGAGCTTGCCCATGAAATGGTCTTCAAGGCCGGCCCGGATGACCTGCTTGCTGTCATAAAGGTATTCCGGGCCGATAAATCCGACCACGGTATTGACCAGGAAGGGGGAGAATTTTTTGGCAAATCCGTAGCACCGGGCTTCCATGGTGACCTGGTCCACCCCGTGGTGGGCTTCGGACGAGAGTTCCGAACCCTGGCCGGTTTCAAAGTAGAGGACATTGGGGCCGGTGGAGGTGCCGTCTCTGAGCACCATGTCCCGGGCCTCGGCCACAAGTTTTCCGTCAAGACCGAAGGCAGTGTTGCCTTTTTCACTGCCGGCAATGCTCTGGAAGATCAAATCGCAGGGCGCGCCCTTGCGCAGGGCGTCCATCTGGGTGGTCATATGGGCCAGAACACAGATCTGGGTGGGAATCTCATGGGTGGTTTTGATCTCTTCAAACAGCCTCAGGATGGCGGCCACGGAATCCACGGTGTCATTGACCGGATTAAGGCCGATGACCGCATCCCCCACCCCGTAGCTTAACCCTTCAAAGGTGGAGATCCGGATGCCGTCCAGATCGTCGGTGGTGTGGTTGGGCTGGAGCCGGAACCCCAGGGTGCCACGTTCACCGATGGTGGTGTTGCAATGGGCAGTGACCTGGATTTTGGAAGCCGCATGGACCAGGTCCAGGTTGGACATGAGCTTGGCCACGGCCGCCACCATTTCCGAGGTCAGGCCCCGGGAAACCCGCCGGATGTCGGCGGCCCCGGTGCCGGAATCCAGGAGCCACTCCCGGAACTCGGCCAGGGTCCAGTTTTTAACGGCGTCATAGATGCGCGTGTTGACCTGATCCTGGATAATCCGTGTAACCTCGTCTTCCTCATAGGGAACCGCCGGGTTGTTTCTCAGGTCGGCCAGGGTGAGGTTGCTCAGCACCTCCTTGGCCGCGATCATCTCGGTGACCGAGGCCGCGGCAATGCCGGCGAGCTGGTCTCCGGATTTTTCCTCATTGGCCTTTGCCATGACGTCGTTGACGTCCTTAAAGGTGTAAAGGGTGCCAAACAGCTTTGTTTTCAGTCTCATTTTTTTTCCTTGCTTCTAAGTCACTCCAGTTATATTTGCGTCTGGTCCGGACATGTGGCCGGGCGGACCGTTATTCAGTAGCCAAAGACCAGGGTTTTCACGATGACCGGCACCACCCTGCCGTTGGCAAGGCCCTTGCCGATATCGATATAGTCACCGTTTTCAACCCTGATGGTATCAATGCAAATCACCTCTTTCCTGCCGGCCAGTTGTGCCCGGAGGGCCTGGCCCAGGGCTTTGGCCAGATCGTTTTCCACCACCACGGTCAGGGGGGCGGGAAGGTGCATGACCCGGTCCATGCCGGTGATGATGGCGCATGCCAGGGCCTGGATCTCGTCAAACCCGGGAGCGTTAGGCCCCTGGAACGCCAGGGCAGGCATCTGGTTTTCCCCGTTCTGGTCAAACCAAGCCGCTTTTTGGGCGATGATCCCTGCCCAGTCCTCCAAAGGAGCGGTTTCATCTTCAGGGCTGAGCTTGAGCACCGGCACATTCTGCAGGGGCAGGACCGCATCGCTGAAGGTGACGGTGGAGCCGCTGATGTCCGTAGTATGGGAACCTGCCCCCACCACTGTGGCCCGGATGGTTTCCCGGGCTGCCAGCACCGGGATGTCCCGGACCAGGCCGGAAGCGGCAATGGCCTGCCCCAGGAACAGCCCCATGTCGCCGTAGGCAAACATGTCGGCCGCATTTTTATCGGACGCGTCTTTATCGGTCGCACCTTTATCCGTCGCATCTGTGCCGGCCGCGGCAATACAGTCGGCCACCCCGCCGGAAAAACTCAGGTAGTCAATGGTGTAGTCCAGGGCCAGGGTCTTGTCCGTGGCCATAGCAGACAGTTCCGGGGTGGCCGGGCAAATGCCCACGGCCTGTGACAGGACTTCTGCCATGGCAGTGGCCAGGGCCCTGATCTGTTCTGCGGGCAGGACCGTGCCGGTGTCCAGGGAAAAACCAAGGCGGCGGGCCAGCAGCTGTGCCTTGTCCGAGGCATAGGCCACCGTTCCCCGGTTGTCCGAGAACCGGACCAGGCGGCCGCCGATATCTAGGCAGGCCGTGTCCCGGACCTCGCCGTTGTGAAAAACGGCAATATTGGTGGTGCCGCCCCCGATATCCAGGTTGGCAACCATTGCGCCCCTGTCCCTGGATGCGGTATGGGCATTGGCCCCTTTGCCGGCAATGATCCCTTCAAGGGCAGGGCCGGCCGTGGCCACCACAAACTCACCGGCCAGGCCGGACAAGGTATCCAGGACCTGGGCTGCATTGGATTTCCGGGCGGTTTCCCCGGTGATGATCACAGCACCTGTGCCCACCCGTGAAGGGGTGACCCCGGCACGGGCGTATTCGGCCTCCACAAGCGCCCTCACCCGGTCGGCGTCGATCTCGCTGGCAGACCTCAGGGGGGTGTAATAAATCCGGCTTTCATGGACCACGCGTTTGTCCATGATCTGTATCCTGGGAATGGAAACCATGGAGGCCATGTTCCGGAGACGGATCTCGCTGAACACCAACTGGGTGGTGGAGGTGCCGATATCAATGCCCACGCTTAAAATGGTTTCTGTCACGTTTTTCTCCCAGAGCCGGTTCTGCCGGGCTCTTTGTCTTCCGGTTCAACAGGGCGGGAACAGCCCGCCCATAAAAAAAGCCTTAAACCCCGTGAAGATTACTCTTCCGGTGTCTAAGGCTTCATTGCCTTTTTGTTCTCCTGCACTCCGTTGTACAGGAATTCTTACAATGTATTACAACGTTTTAATTGCCGGGCCCGCTGTCCGCCATCCGGAGCAGAAGCACCGGGCCCGGCAGGAAATTGGTCTGTCAGGACGGCACGGTACCACCCGGCTCATGGCAAAAGTCAAAAGAGACCTTGGTGCCGCCCGGTCCGGAGGCCACGGTGAGGTTTCCCCCCAGCTTGTCCGCCACCAACTGGGCCACGATGCGTCTGCCCAGGGATCCGGCACTGGTCTCCCGGTCAACATCGTACCCCACCCCATTGTCGATAATGGCAATGTTGGAATAGGTCTCTCCCCGGTGGATTTCGATCCGGATATGCCCATGGTCCCTGCCCACAAAAGCGTACTTCACACAGTTCTGGACCAGCTCATTGACCACCAGTGCAATGGAGGTGGCCACATCCGAATTGGTTTTTATCGAGTCACCGCCGATGCTGATCCGGATCCCCCGGTCCGCTTCAAGGCTGTGGCCGATGACCGAATGCATGATCCGTTTGAGCATCACGGTGAGGTTGACATCGTCCACCCCGTTCTGGGCCAGGATTTCATGGGTGGCGGCAATGCTCAACACCCGGCTGATGCTTTCACTGAAGGCCTTTTTGGCGCTGTCGTTGTCGATCCGCCTGGACTGGAGCCGCAAAAGGCTGGCAATGGTCTGGAGGTTATTTTTCACCCGGTGGTGAATCTCCTTGATGGCGACGGATTTGAGAATCAGCTCCTTTTCCGTGGCCTTGACATCGGTCTCATCATTGATGAGCATGACCGCGCCGGTGGAAGACTCGTCATCCTGGCCCGTAATCAGGGCGTATTTAAGGTTGAGCACCCGGCTGCCGAACTTCACCCCCTGGGAGGTGATCTGCTTTTTTTCTAGTATATCTTCAAATTCCATGTCTTCCAGCGCCAGGTTTGAAAAGGCCATGCCTTCCGGGGGATTCCGGTATCCCAGTTTCTTGTAGATCTCCCGGGCCACGGGGTTGGCAAAGACCGCCGTGCCCTGGGGGTTGAAAATCAGTATGCCGTCGGTGAGATGGTCGGGAATGGCCTGCTCCTTCTGCCGGGTGGACACCAGGGCATCGGTCAGCTCCTGGGTGGTTCTGGAAAGCATGGACACCTTGCGCCGGGTCTTCTGGTCGGCGGTAACATCGGTTTCCGCGATCAGGCAGGCAATCACCTCTCCCATGTTGTTTTTAATGGGGGCAACATTCTGGCGGACATCCTTGTTTTCCTGGGTTTTTGCCATGAGATCCATGGTGCCCATGCCCACATCCAGCGTCCTGAGGGCTGCAGGCTCGTTGCTCCTGCACGCGAACTCCCCGACCACGGACCCCTTGTACAGGGACTTGCCGTTGGACGGCCGGGCCTGGGCCACCACAATGGCCACGTCCCGGTCCCGGGTGGGGCAGTCGATAAAAAGATCCGCCCCCATAAGATCGGCCACGGCATCCAGGATGCCGGCCACTTCCCGCACCCGGTGAACATCACTTGGGGACAGGTCTGTATGGGCGTTGCAGATATCTTGGATCATCAAACACATCCGATTTATTGGTTGAGGCTTACTGGTTGAGAAGGATAATTTTGGCGATGTCCCGCATGGGGCGCCGCTTGTCCATCCCGATTTTCCGTATCATTTTAAAGGCCTCGTCCTCGCTGATGTTTTTCTGGCGCATCAGCAGGCCTTTTGCCTTTTCAATCAATGCCCGGTCTTCCAGCCGCTGTTTGGTTTTGGAAACCTCCTGGCTCATCCGGGCCATTTCCTTTCCTTTGGAAATCCCGATTTCCACCATGGGAATCAGGGATTCCTCACGGATGGGCTTGACCACATATCCCACCACGCCGGTCTCCTTGGCCTGGTCCACAAATTCCTTGCCGCTGTAAGCCGTGATCAGGAGGATGGCGTCGGCAAGACGGTCCTCGTGAATAATACGAGCCGCCTTAAGCCCGTCCAGCAACGGCATTTTAATATCCAGCAGCACCATGTCCGGCCGCTCTTTGCGGCAGAGTTCCACGGCGTCAAACCCGTCCGATGCCTCGCCTACGACAGTGTAGCCGGCATGGGTCAGGATTTCCCGGATATCCATCCGTGTAATAGGTTCATCGTCGGCTATTACAATTTTATAATCCATGGGTATTTTGTATCCGTTTGGTGTGTCATCGCGCACAGGCGGTTTCATGACCGGGTAATGGGTACCACGGCAAACCTGAGGTTGCCGTCGAACAGGCCGACCACTTCCTGGACAGCCGCATCCACACTGGCCACATCCCCGGTCATGACCAGGGAGCCGCCAAACCGGTCCAGGAAACCGATGGCCACGTCTGCGGACTTGGTGGCCACATCCGCGGCAATGATCACGGCCTCACCCGGAGTAATGGTCAGGATGCCGATGGCATCGCATTCCCCTTCCAGTCCGAGCTGCTCACAGACCATCTGCCTGGGGTGGGCAATAATATGGGCCAGGGTGAGCTGTTTACCGGGAACATATTCCTGGATAAACCGTTGTTTTTCTTCTTCCATGTAAACCGCCTGTACACTGTGCCGGTATTATAATCCATCTCCGGCAGATAAAAAAGCCTGTATCATTTGCCGCGTCATTTGTCAGGGCCTCCGCTTTGGACCAGCCCTGCCGGATGCCTGCAAAAGGCTGCTGGGTACGGCCCCGGGAAATCTTCTCCCAGGGCCAAATTCAACTGCACCGGCAGGGTCAACGCATATAAAAATCGGGATGAATGATTTCAGTGGTTTAGTTCAGTCCATCCTCTGCTGCAGCAATGGCAGCAAATTCTTCCTCAGGCGCCTTGGAAACCAGGTGATGGCGGCTGTGGAACCAGAAGTAAAGGATAAAAGCGGCGTAAAGCGCGGCAGCGTAGCAGGTAACTTTGGCATTGGCCAGGAAACAGGCCACAAAGGCAAAACAACCCAGGATAACAGACACCCCCGAGGTGATTTTGCCGCCCGGGGTTTTGTAGGGACGGTGAAGATCCGGCTCTTTCACCCTGAGCGCAAAATGGGATGCGGTCATCAGGATATAGGAGATGGATGCACCGAACACTGCCACCACCAGGAGGCTGTCACCGTCAACGATCAGAGACAGGATAAAGCCCAACAAGCCGATGACCCACAAGGCCACGTAGGGTGTTTTACGCTTTCCGGTCAAGGAAAGGAAGGTGGGCAGGTATCCGGCCCGGGACAGGGCGAAAAACTGGCGGGACGCCCCAAAAATCAGTGAAAAAAAGCTGGCCACCAGGCCTGCCAGGCCGACCACGTTGATCAGGCGGCTGACAAATGTGGGCCCACCGTAAGCATTGGGGGACTGGATCGCACCGATGAGGGGGTCTGCCGCATCCTGGATCAGCATGGCCGAAGAGCCGGCCGGGCCGAAAAACAGGATCAGGGCGGCAAAGATCAGCAGGGTGGTCATGGCCGCAATAATGGCCCGGGGCATATCCTTGGTGGGATTTTCGCATTCTTCGGCAGCCAGGGGAATACCTTCAACACCCAGGAAAAACCACATGCCGAACGGCAGGGCCGCCCAGACGCCCATCCAGCCGTGGGGCAGGAACGTCGTGGCGCCGGCAACCGCCGGGTTCGGCGGAATATCAAACAGGTTGGCCATGTTAAAATGGGGAATCATGGCGGCAATGAAGGCGACCAATGCAATGACGGCAATCACCGTTATAATCATGCACAGGGTCAACGCTTCGCCCACACCGTAGAGATGAACCCCCACGAATCCGACATAAAACAGCAGTTTGGTCGCCCAGGTGCCGCCCAAAAGCACCATGGTCAGACTCTGCAGCCCTTCGGGCACATACGCAATCAACGACCCGCCGGGACCGAAAAGCGATCCGCAGTACCCGCTGATGAACACGGCAATGGCTGCCGGTGCAATACAATACTCAAACAGGATGCCCACACCGGTCATATAGCCGCCCAGGGGGCCGAATGCCCTGCGGGCAAATCCGTACCCGCCACCGGCAGACGGCACAATGGTTGACAATTCCGCCTCTGACAAGACCATTGACGTATACATGATGGCCATCAGGAAGGTGGCGATGAGCAGCCCGCCCCAACCGGCCTTGGCAATACCGAAGTTCCATCCTGCAAAATCGCCTGATATAACGTAGGCGACCCCCAAAAACGAAAGAAGGACCCAACCGGCCGCTCCTTTTTTCAGCTCCCGCTGTTCAAAATAGTTGTCCTGCTGACCTGCCATAATAACTCCTTACGATAAAATTTTTTTAACAGGCCCGTATCTGCGGCCCGGTTCATCCCGGCATCCGGAAGCGGCCCATAAAAAAAGCTCGCAGCAAATGATATTCCGATCATTTGACAGCAAGCTTCGTTGTTTGCTATTACCGCACCCCGTTGTGCAGCAGCACCATTTAATTTTAGCCTTGTCTGCTATCATAAAAATAAAACACTGACAAGCACTTTTTTTGCGTTTTCCCGGAACCAAACCTTTGAAATCCTGGTAAAATATCACGGTAATATGGCCGGATCCCCTGACCGGACAACGGTTGCGGAAGTGTTTCCCGGGGATGCCGCCGCCCGGCATTTTTCTTTAATCCATAAGATTTGGGCCACCTGTGATGTCCCCATACATTATCTCTGCGGTTACGATGGTATTTAACCCACTGAAATCATTTATCCCACGTTTCATATGCGTTGACTCTGCGGGTGAATCCTATTGACATTATGGCCAATGCCCATTAAAGGAGAGAAAGACAATTAATCGCCCCGGATAAAATACCGGCAGACCCTAGCGGGCAATTCAGGACAAGACTATGGAAATTCCAAAGGCACTCATAGACCGGCTGAAAAAAAATGAGGAGATTGCAAAAAAATTCAATGAGATAGAGATCAGTATCCTTTCCATTCTCAATTTCCATGATTTTTTTGAGCGGCTGTTGTGCGAAATTTCGGATAAATTCTCAATCCCGTATATATGGATTTCCATCATCGAGGAAAGCCGTCTTGCCACGCAATTGAAGACCAGTTCCGATTCGGAGCGGCTCAGCACGTCCATGGCATTTGTCCCCAGAGAGTCTTTTCTTTCAATTATCCGGAACCGGCTGGCCCCTCTTTTGGCCAATGAAAGCCTTGAAATTTACAGCCCGTTGATGCCGGAAATTTCAGACGACGATATCGGTTCCATTGCGGTTGCCCCGATCACCCTGGACGGGGAAATCGTGGGCAGCATCAACCAGGCGGACAAGAATCCCCAGCGTTTCGAGCCGGGCATCGACACCTCCCTGCTGGAACAACTGGCCCTGAAGGTTTCCCTCTGCCTTTCCAATGTAACCGCCCATGAACAGTTAAAATTCCTGGCGTTTCACGATCCCCTGACCGGGCTGCTCAACAGAGGGGTGATGGAACGGATACTTGAGCGGGAATTTCAACGTGCCAAACGGTATAAAACCGACCTTACCCTTCTCTTTCTGGATCTTGACGCATTTAAGACCATCAATGACACCGCCGGCCACGATGCCGGGGATAAGGCGCTCTGCATGGCGGCGCAAACCCTGACCCAACTCAAGCGGGATTCGGATATTGTGGCCCGGTTTGCCGGGGACGAATTTGTGGTAATCCTGCCGTCAACACCCAAAACGCATGCAGAACACTATATTAAGCGGGTAAAGGCGCATCTGGATGCCAATCCCTTTGACGCGGGCGGCGACAGCTTTGTCATCCGGATGAGTCATGGAGTTGCCAGCATTTATGACCCTGAAATTTCAGATGCCCGGTCCCTGGTGAAAACAGCGGACCAGTTGCTGTACAAGGCCAAGAAAGAAAAAAAGAACAGATAATATCACCTGTGATACTGGGGCGTTTCAGGGAGAGGGGCAGGCCGTATGTTTTTCTGGCTTTTCTAATCCCTGCGGGTATAGTATCCTGAAAAACAAATCAAAAAATCGGTAGGCGGCTGATCTCCAATGCCCTGTAAGGAAAGAACCATTAGGGGAACTTGACCGGGTATATGCAAATTAAAAATTTTAAATTCAGAAATAAGCTTCTTCTTTCCTTTCTTGTGGTATTTATCCCCTTGATATTGATCTCCAATATCTTTATTTATTTCCAGGTCCAGAACATATTGGCGTCGGGTATTGAAAAAGAACTGCAGCAAAGCTCCGATGCCCTGGCAGACCTGATCCAGACCTCGGCCGGTATCACCGTGAAAACCCGGCTCCAGGCCATTGCGGAAAAAAATTTTGAGATTGCCGAATATTACTACAGCAAGCACCGGTCAGGTCTTTTAACCCGGGAACAGGCCATCCGGGTCATTGAAGAAATTTTTCTCAACCAGTCCATCGGAATCAGCGGATACATCTACTGCATCAACTCCGCAGGAGATGTGATCATCCATCCCAGCGACAAGGTCAAAGGCACGAATATATCGGAATTTAACTTTGTCCGGGAGCAGATGAGCGTCAAGGACGGCTACCTTGAATATGACTGGCAAAACCCCGGGGAAGAAGGTCCCCGGCCCAAGGCGCTGTTCATGGTCTATTATAAGCCCATGGACTGGATTATCTCGGTCTCTTCCTATCGTGATGAATTCAACTATCTTGTGGATATCGATGAGTTCAGGGAACTTGTTCTGTCTTTCCGTTCGGGAAAAAGCGGATATGCGTTTATTATCGATGAAGCGGGCAATGCCCTTATTCACCCGACCTTCCAGGGAAAAAACCTGCTGAACAGCCCCTTTGAATTTTCCGGCGTGATCCGGGAAATTCTGACCCGGGGAAACGGCAAGTTCAACTATCAGTGGCAAAACCCCCATGAAACCCACCCCAGGGAAAAAATCATTATTTTCCGCCATCTGCCTGAGTATCACTGGATTATCGGGGCCACCAGCTACACCGAAGAGGTGTTTGCCCCGTTAACGGCATTTACGACACTGCTGGCTGTTGATATCCTGTTTTCCCTCCTGATTTTTACCGGCCTGACCTATCTGGTGTCCAAGTCCGCCACCCGCCCCCTTGAGCAGCTGACCCGGACACTTGAAACCAGCAGCCAGGGGGATTACAGCATCCGCATGGCCCACACCGGAACAGATGAACTGGGGCAGCTCGGCCATCACTTTAACGCCTTTATGAACCGGCTTGAGGGATACCATGACCAGTTGAACCGGGAAATCCAGAAAACCGTTGAAACCCAGGCGGCACTGGTGGAAAACGAACTCAAGCTCAGGGGATTGTTCAACCAGTCTTTTCAATTTACATTCATCCTTTCTCCTTACGGAATACTTGAAGAGGTCAACAAAAGCGCGCTGAAATTTGCAGGATGCACCGAGGCGGAAGTCCTGTACCAGCCGTACTGGGATACCCCCTGGTGGCGGCATGACAAAACCTGCCGGGACCAGATCAAAAGCGCCGTTCAAAAATCGCTCAAAGGAGAACTGGTCCGCCTGGAAACCACCCATGTGACCGGCAACGGCCAGGTCAGGGATATTGACATGTCCGTAAAACCCATACTGAACAATTCAAAGCAGGTGGAATTTATTGTTACGGAGGGCCGGGATATTACCGAGCTCAAGCAGGGAGAAAAAGAACGGCACAGGCTTGCGATCCAGCTTGAAAAATCCCAGAAAATGGAGGCCATCGGCACCCTGGCAGGTGGTATTGCCCATGATTTCAACAATATCCTGTCCAGTATTTTCGGGTATGCCCAACTGGCGGAAATGACCCTTGATACCCCCCAAAAATCCCAGAAACACCTCTCCCAGATCGTTAAAGGCGCCCAGCGTGCATCCGGTCTTGTCCAGCAGATCCTAACCTTCAGCCGTCAGACAGAGTACAAAAAACAACCCCTGAAAATCCACCTGGTGGTCAAGGAGGCGCTGAAACTGCTCAGATCCTCCATTCCCACCACCATTGAAATCAGGACCCGGGTCAATACCCGGGATATGGTCAATGCCGATCCCACACAGATGCATCAGGTGATCATGAACCTGTGTACCAATGCCTATCACTCTATGATCGAAAACGGCGGCACCCTGACGGTCAGTCTGGATACGGTGGATCATATCGATCATGACCGGCTTATGGAGGATGCGAAGCAGCCCGGGCCCTACCTGAGGCTGGTGGTGAAAGATACCGGCCACGGTATGGACAAGGCCGTACTTGAGAAGGCATTTGATCCCTATTTTACGACAAAGGAAGTGGGGCGCGGAACCGGGTTCGGCCTGGCACTGGTTCATGCCATTGTTGACGAGCACAGCGGTTTGATCCATGTGGAAAGCGAACCGGGCAAAGGCTCCTGTTTTTACATCTACCTGCCGGTGGCACCGGAGGAAAAACCCATGCCGTCCGGCCGGCAAAAAAGCGGCTCACCCGGGGGGGGAACAGAAACCATTATGGTGGTGGATGATGAACCGGGCATCAGGGATTTTACCAAAGAATTCCTGGAGAACTTCGGATATACGGTATGCTGCTATGAAAACGGCGAACTGGCCCTGGAGGCATTTACGCAGGAAAGCAACAGGTTCGATCTTGTGATCACGGACATGACCATGCCCTTCATGACCGGAGTGACCCTTGCCCGGCATATTCTCCGGGAACGGAAAGATCTGCCGATCATTCTCTGTACCGGTTACAGCGAAAATATTTCCAAGAAAGAAGCCAAAGAGATCGGCATCAGAAAATACTTGCAAAAACCTCTGCAGAACCGGCAGTTGCTGTCAATCATCAGGCAAACCCTGGACAACTAACGTTTTCTTAAAAGGATGATTGCACAAAAATAGAAAAACGCCCCGGCAAACCAGATGCGGTTCGCCGGGGCGTTTATATGTTACGATAGACTCTTTTGGCCTGGGATCAGTCGAAAATCAGCTCAATCTGAACCATGGGAGCGACATCGCCCTTCCGGGGTCCGAGTTTGGTGATTCTCGTATATCCGCCCTGCCTTGAGTTAAACTTCTCTGAGACCTCGTTAAAGAGGGTGTGAACAACATCTTTTTCACGAATCACCGCAAGGGCCTGTCGTCTGGCATGGAGGTCACCCCTCTTGGCCAGGGTGATCATTTTATCGGCGATTTTTCTCAAGCCTTTTGCTTTGGCTTCCGTGGTTTTAATGCTGCTGTGTTTGAACAGAGAAGTTACCATGTTTCTAAACATCGCCTTTCTATGGGCAGAGGTTCTGTTCAGCTTTAATACGGATTTTCTATGTTTCATGGTACTTATTCTCCTTCCTGATTGTTCTCATCTTCCGGCGGTTCAAATCCTTCGAGATCCATACCCAGGGAAAGATCCATAGAACTCAGTACTTCCTTGATTTCATTGAGTGATTTTCTACCGAAATTCTTCGTTTTGAGCATTTCGCTGTCGGTCTTTTGCACCAGCTGGTAAATGGTATGGATTCTGGCGTTTTTCAAGCAATTGGAGCTTCTTACCGAAAGTTCCAGCTCATCAACGGACCGGTAGATATTGTCGTTAAATCCTTTGTCTCCATCTTCGGATCTGACTTCAACATCGTCAGGCTCAAGCTCTTCATCAAAATTGATAAAGGGGTTCATCTGCTCTTTAAGGATCTTTGCTCCGTAGGCAACGGCATCATCAGGGGTAACACTGCCATCTGTCCAGACTTCCAAGGTAAGCTTGTCATAGTCGGTTTTCTGCCCGATCCTGGAGGTTCCCACAACATATTTTACCCGTTTGATGGGCGAAAATACGGAGTCAATGGGAATGGTGCCGATGGGAGCGTCGTCGTCCTTGTTGGCGGAAGCCAGGGCATAGCCTTTGCCGGTTTTTACCACCATGACCATGTTCAGCACACCATTCTTGTTGACGGTGGCGATATGCTGTTCCGGGTTGAGAACCTCAACCTTTCCGTCAGGGCTGACAATGTCGGCGCCGGTCACCTCGGCCTCACCCGAGACATTCAGGGTGAGTATCTTGTCCTCGGTGTCCGTAACCCCGAGTTTAAGATCCTTCAGGTTAAGAATAATTTCAGATACATCTTCCCTGACATCGGAGATGACGCTGTACTCGTGAAGGGCGTCATCAAACTTAACAGAGACTATGGCAGCACCGTATATGGATGATAGAATGATTCGCCGTAATGAGTTACCAATGGTGATACCATAGCCCCTTTCCAGGGGTTCACACACAAACTTACCGTATGTTGAGGTTGTGGTAACATCAAGCTTTTCCGGCTTGATCATCTCTCGCCAGTTTACATATGCAAGGTTTTCAGATGACATTTAAATCTCCTGAATAAATATTGGGATGGACCATATATATGATGTACCTGTTATTTAGAGTAGAGCTCTACGATCAACTGCTCCTGAATGGGCAATGTAATGTCTTCCCTTGCAGGGACACCCTTGACTTCGCCTTTGAAATTCTCTTTGTTAATTTCAAGCCACTGGGGAACGCCTCTTCTGACGATGGCTTCCAGAGAATCGGTGATGGCCTGAATGGTTTTACTTTTTTCGCGCAACTCAATGACGTCGCCCTTTTTCACCTGATAAGAAGGGATATTAACCTTCTTGCCGTTTACGGTGAAATGATTGTGCCGGACAAAATGCCTGCCCTGATTCCTGGAGTTTACAAAACCAAGACGGAATACGGTGTTGTCCAGGCGGGTTTCCAAAAGGCTGAGCAGGTTGGTACCGGTAATACCCTTACGGCGGTCGGCCTTTTTAAAGGCAATCCTGAACTGTTTTTCAGAAACCCCGTAAATGCGGCGGACTTTCTGTTTTTCCCGAAGCTGCATTCCGTAGTCGGATTGTTTGCTTCTTTTCTGGCCATGCTCTCCCGGAGGAAAGCCTCTTCTGTCAAAACTGCATTTGTCTGAAAAACAACGGTCGCCCTTCAGAAAAAGCTTCATATTTTCGCGTCTGCACTGACGGCAGACAGATCCTCTATATCTTGCCAACGTTTCCTCCTTTATCGATCCGGATAAAGTTTACACAGATTTCTGTTTTTATTCTTTAAGCCAGTGGATCCTGATAATTTAACTATACGAATAAGGGTTTATACTCTTCTTCTCTTGGGCGGGCGGCATCCGTTGTGGGGTACCGGCGTTACATCCTTGATCATTGAGATGTTGAATCCCAGGGCATGCAGGGCACGCAGGGCGGATTCCCGTCCGGGGCCGGGGCCTTTCACATAAACGCCCACATTTTTCATGCCATGTTCCATGGCCTTGGCGCCGGCGTCTTCAGCTACCAGTTTGGCGGCAAAGGGCGTACTCTTTCTGGAGCCTTTGAAGCCCTGCATACCTGCGGAAGACCATGAGATGGTGTTTCCGTTTTCATCGGCAATCGTCACGATGGTATTATTAAAGGTAGACTGAATATGCACAATACCTGTGGAGATATTCTTTTTTACCCGTTTTTTGGATACGGTTTTTTTAGACTTCTTTGCCATAATGTATTTACCTTTTTATCTTATCCTACTTTTTCTTTTTAACCGCAGTACGTTTGGGACCTTTCCGGGTTCTGGCATTGGTGCTGGTCCGCTGTCCGTGGCAGGGAAGGCCTTTACGGTGGCGAAGTCCCCTGTAACAGCCAAGATCCATGAGCCGTTTGATGTTCATGGAAACCTCGGATCTCAGTTCACCCTCCACTTTGTATTCAGCGTCAATGACTTTTCTAATGTCATTGACCTGTTCTTCGGTCAGGTCATTTGCTTTGGTTGTAGGATCAATACCTGTTTTCTCAAGTATCATTTTGGATCTGCTGCTGCCGATACCATAGATATAGGTTAACGCGATCCATGCATGCTTATCTCTTGGTAAGTCTACTCCTGCAATACGTGCCAAATTTCCTTCCCCCTCTATCCCTGACGCTGTTTGTGGCGTTTATTAACACAAATAACTCTGATAACACCACGCCGTTTAATGACTTTACAGTCTCGACAAATCTTTTTAACAGATGCTCTTACTTTCATCCATTTGCTCCTAGTCTCGTATGATAATTTTAATATTTTTATAAGCCCGGCTACGGGCTTTTTTTATATAGCGGTCTTATTTATACCGGTAAGTAATTCTTCCGCGGCTCAAGTCGTAGGGTGAAATTTCCACGGTGACTCTGTCTCCGGGCAGGATCTTGATAAAATGCATTCTCATTTTCCCGGAAATATGGGCCAGCAGGACATGTTTATTTTCCAGCTCCACCTTGAACATGGCATTGGGAAGTGTTTCAAGGACTTTCCCGTCGACTTTGATGGGTTCTTCTTTTGCCATAATCTTAATTCATCTCCTCTGTGATGTGAATGGTTAGGATCTACCCTTGATTCTTTTGCCCCCAGACCGTCCCAGGAATCCGTCGTAGTTGCCTGTGATCAGGTGGGATTCAATCTGGGAAATGGTGTCGATGGACACACCGACGACAATCAGAAGGGCTGTGCCGCCAAAATAAAACGGTACGTTAAATTTGTCCATCAGAATGGTGGGCAATACACAAACCGCTGATACATACATGGCACCGCCCACAGTGATGCGGGTAAGTACCTTGTCAATGTATTCGGCAGTCCGCTTGCCCGGCCTGATGCCCGGAATATAGCCGCCGTTCTTCTTCATATTCTCAGCCACGTCTTCAGGATTAAACTGGACGGCTGTATAGAAAAAACAGAAGAACACGATAAATCCCACGTAGAGCAGGTAATACCAGACCGTTCCCGGACTGAACAAAGCGGCCACGGTTTGCATCACCGGCAGGTTGATAAACTGTGCCAGAGTGGTCGGGAACATGATAATCGACGATGCAAAAATCGGCGGGATAACACCGGCGGTGTTGATCTTGAGCGGCAGGTGCGAAGTCTGCCCCCCATACATTTTCCGGCCCACAACACGCTTTGCATAATGAACCGGGATCCGCCGCTGTGCCTGCTCCATAAAAATAATGGCGGCGACAACAGCCACCATCAGGACAATAAGGATGATAATGGAAAAAATTCCCATTTCACCGGTGCTCAGAAGCCGGCCCATGTTCACAATGGCAGAGGGCATATTGGCCACGATACCTGCAAATATAATCAGGGAGATACCGTTTCCGATACCCCGTTCCGTAATCTGCTCACCCAGCCACATGATAAAGGCCGTACCCGCCGTAAGGGTGATAATGGTAATCAACCTGAATTCCCAGCCCGGATAAGGTACAATGGGCACCCCGGCAGGAGATGTCATGGTCTCAAGCCCCACGGCAATACCGAATCCCTGAATAATACTCAGGACGACGGTTCCGTAACGGGTATACTGGGTTTTCTTTTTCCGGCCGGCATCCCCTTCTTTTTTCAGCTGCTCAAGATGGGGAACAACAACGGTCATCAGCTCAAGGATAATGGAGGCACTGATGTAGGGCATAATACCCAGGGCAAAAATAGAAAGCCGCTCCAGCGCCCCCCCCGAGAACATATTAAACATGGAAAACAATGTTCCTGAGGCAGCGGCAAAAAAGGATTCCAGGGCAGCGCCGTCAATACCGGGAGTGGGCACATGCACGCCGACCCGGTATACAAAGAGCAATGCCAGTGTAATCAGGATTTTCCGCTTGAGCTCAGGAAGTTTCATCAGATTCTGGTAGCTGTTCTCGATCATCTGTCTATCCTTCAGTGGTCTTGTTATTCAATGCTGCCACCGGCAGATTCAATTTTTTCCTTGGCGGTTTTGGAGACCAAAACTTTTTTCAAGGCAAATTTTTTCTGAACCTCACCCTGGCCGAGAATTTTTACACCGTCTACCTGTCCTTTAACAAGACCGGCGGTTCTCAGGGTGTCAATATCAATAACAGCCCCGTCTTCAAACCGGTCCAGGTCACGTACGTTGAGTACAGCGTTGTTGGTTTTAAAAATATTGGTAAACCCGCGTTTGGGCAACCGTCTGTAGATGGGCATTTGCCCGCCTTCGAACCCGGGACGAACAGATCCGCCGGAACGGGCTTTCAGGCCTTTGTGGCCACGTGTGGAGGTTTTCCCCATACCGGACCCCGGGCCTCTGCCCACTCTTTTTCTTCCCTTTCTGCTACCGGGCGCGGGAGCCAGATCGTGAAGCTGCATCTTAAACCTCCTCTACTTTCACCAGGTGTGAAACTTTGTTAATCTGCCCCTGGATCACAGGGGTATTCTCATGCTCAACCGTATGGTGCATCCGTTTGATGCCCAGAGAGCGGATGATCCGTCCGTGCTTGGCCGGACGTCCGATGGTGCTTTTGATCTGCGTAATTTTAAGCTTGTCAGCCATTGTCTACCTCTTTAAATCTCTTCAGGGTTGAGACCGCGTCTTTTGGCAACTTCTTCTTTGGTGCACAAGGACTGAAGGCCGGCCATGGTTGCTCTGACGATATTCTGGGTATTGTGGGTGCCGATACACTTGGTCAGGATATCGGTCACACCGGCTGCCTCAAGGACCGCGCGGATGCCGCCTCCTGCAATAAGACCGGTACCCGGGGAAGCGGGTTTTAAAAGAACCCGACCCGCTCCGGCCTTGCCGACAACCTCAAAGGGAACCGTACCGTTGAGCAGTGCCACCTTGACCATGTTGCGTTTGGCCTTTTCCATGCCTTTTTTGATGGCTTCGGGAACTTCTGTGGCTTTGCCCAGGCCGTACCCGACGCTGCCTTCACCGTCGCCTACAACCACAAGGGCGCTGAAGCTGAAGTTTCTGCCGCCTTTTACAACCTTTGCAACACGGTTGATCCTGACGACTTTATCGATTAATCCTGTATCTTCCATCTGTTGTTGTTGTCTTGCCAAGGGTGTTCCTCCTTAATTAGAATTCAAGACCGGCTTCACGGGCACCGTCTGAAAGCGCTTTAATACGTCCGTGGTAAAGAAAGCCGTTCCGGTCAAGAACCACTTTTTTGATGCCCTTATCCAGAGCCCTTTTGCCGATGAGGCCTCCAACCGCCTTTGCTACATCCTGCTTTTTACCCTCAACAGGCGCATCTTTGTACTCTTTATCAAGAGTGGATGCCGAGGCAAGCGTCACCCCTTTGGTGTCGTCAATGATCTGGGCGTAGATATGTTTGCTGCTTCTGAATACGCTCAGTCTCGGACGATCCTGGTTACCGAAAATATTTTTTCTGATCCGTTTTTTTCTTTTAAGCCTTGCGACAAGCCTTGGTGCTGTATTCGCCATAATCTATATTCCTCACCTATTAATCTTTACCGGCTGTCTTACCGGCTTTTCTGATGATTCTTTCGTCAGCATAGCTGATGCCTTTGCCTTTGTAAGGCTCGGGAGGTCTTAGATCTCTTATGTTTGCTGCGGCCTGGCCGAGAAGCTCTTTATCTATGCTGGCAAGTGTGATTTCCGTATTTTTATCCACATTGGCGGTAACACCGTCAGGGAGAGGGAAATCGACAGGGTTGGAGTAACCGACATTAAGAACCAGGCTCTTACCCTTGGCTTCGGCACGGTATCCGATACCCGACAGGACCAATTTTTTTTCATATCCTGTGGTGACGCCGGTGACCATGTTGAAAATCAGGGACCTGAACAGGCCCTGGAGCGCCACTTTTTTCTTATCAGACGTATCTGTTTTTACATTCAACTCTTTATCGTTGATTTCAATATCGATTGCCGGATGCACTTTACGGTCAAGGCTGCCTTTGGGACCTTTTACGTTTATCATATCCCCGTCAAGGGTAATCTGGACCTTATCTGGAAGCTGAACCGGCTGTTTTCCTATTCTAGACATTTCACACTCCTGTCTTACCAAACGTTACAAAGAATTTCACCGCCGACGTTTGCTTCTTTAGCCTGTTTGTCAGTCATCACCCCTTTGGAAGTCGAAATGACGGATATACCCAGACCGTTTAAAACCGGCTTAATGTTTTTAGACTTGCTGTAAACCCTGCAGGAGGGTTTACTTACACGCTCAATACCAAAGATGGTGGGATTCCCCTCGGAAACATATTTGATGTACACACGGATAACGCCCTGTGTCTCATTTTCAAGGAATTTATAATCTTTGATATATCCTTGTTCCTTAAGCACCCGCACCATTTCCTGTTTGATCTTTGATCCGGGGATATCCACTTTGCCCAGACCCGCTTTTCCACCATTTCTAATGATTGTCAGCATGTCTGCAATTGGATCACTGATTGCCATTGTAATTCTCCTTAAAATCCGCTGATATTATAAAATTGTTCAGAATCTATACGGCTTACCAGCTTGATTTGGTAACGCCGGGAAGTTTGCCTTCAGAAGCAAGCGTCCTGAAGCAGATTCTGCAAATACCAGCCTTCCTGATAAATGCTCTTGGTCTACCGCATAAAGGGCATCTGTTATACGCGCGTACACCGAACTTAGGTTTTCTCTGCGCTTTTGCGATTAAAGCTTTTTTAGCCAAGCTCTCCTCCTTACGATCCTTTAGTTTTTGAAGGGCATTCCCATGAGTTTCAGGAATTCTTTCCCTTCTTCATCAGTTTGGGCTGTGGTAACAACCGTAATATTAAGACCCTTGATGCTGTCGGTCTTGTCATAGTCGATTTCAGGGAAAATAATGTGCTCGGTGATCCCCAGGCTGTAGTTGCCGCGGCCATCAAAGGCTTTTCCCGAAATCCCTCTGAAATCCCTGACACGGGGGAGGGCGATGTTGATCAGTCTTTCGAGGAAATCATACATTTTCTCCCTGCGCAGGGTTACCTTGCATCCGATGGGGAGATCGGCCCGGAGCTTGAAATTTGCAATGGGTTTTTTGGCGCGTGTGATAACGGCCTTCTGCCCTGCGATTAATCCAAGTTCCTGGGCGGCGGACTCGACAATTTTGGGATTGCGAACCGCTTCTCCAAGTCCCATGTTCAAAACGATTTTTTCCAGCTTGGGCACCTGCATCTGATTGGTGTAATTAAACGTCTCAGTCAGTTTGGGTGCAACTTCGCCGGTATATTTTTCCTTAAGAGTGGTCATTTCTTCTCTCTTTCGGCTTATGGGTTATGCATCGATCTGCTGGTCGCACTTTTTGCAGATTCTCACCCGTTTTCCATCTTCCAGCTGTTTGATACCGATGCGAGTCGGTTTCACACAGGCGTTACACATCAGCATCAGGTTGGAAATATCGATAGGCATGGGCTTATCAACGATTCCACCCTGGGGATTGGCCTGGGAAGGACGCTGGTGAACTTTTACAATATTAATATTTTCCACGACGACCCGGTTTGTCTTTTTGACAACCTGGAGGACCTTACCGATCTTACCCTTGTCCTTGCCGGTGAGAATCTTTACCTTGTCATCTTTTTTTATTCTAATTTTCATAGCTTGTTATTCTCCACTGACCCGATATTAAAGTACGTCCGGAGCAAGGGAAACGATTTTCATAAACCGTTTTGCCCTCAGTTCTCTGGCAACAGGACCGAAGATACGGGTGCCGACCGGTTCGTTATTTTTGTTGATAACGACCGCAGAATTGTCATCAAATCTGATGGATGAACCATCGGGCCGTGCAATCTCTTTTTTGGTCCGTACGATAACAGCCTGAACAATATCGCCTTTGCTGACCTTGGAATTGGGAATGGCCTCTTTTACGGAAACGACAATGATATCACCAATGCTGGCATACCGTCTTCTGGACCCGCCCAGCACTTTGATGCAGTACAATTCCTTTGCTCCTGAGTTGTCGGCAACAGTCAGTCTGGTTTCACTCTGAATCATATTTCAACTCCTTAAAAGCTAGACCGCTTTTTTAACAATCTCGGTTACCCGGAAACGTTTGAGCTTGCTCAACGGACGGGTTTCAATGATTTTTACCTCATCGCCGATTTTGCACTCGTTTCTCTCGTCATGGGCATGGTACTTTTTGTAGCGTTTGATATATTTTTTGTACACTTTGTGCTGTACAAATCTTTCAACCCTGACGACGACGGACTTTTCCATTTTGTCGGATACGATCAGACCGATCAGCTCTTTTTTATTACTTTTTTTATTTTCCATATCAATAACTCTTACATTAGCTAATGTTGACATTCATTTCTTTTGAAAGTGTATAGAGTCTGGCGATGTCTTTTCTGACGTTTGAAAGCAAGCTCGTGTTCTCAAGCTGTCCAACATCATTCTGGAAACGAAGATTGAAAAGCTCTTTTTTGAGTTCACCAAGCTTTTCTTTTATCTGATCTGCATCCATTTCTCTAATTTCATTGGCTTTCATACTCTTAACTCCTCTCCACAAAACGGGTTTTCACGGAAAGTTTTCTCGCAGCAAGCCGTAACGCTTCCTTGGCCAGTTCCCTGGGCACCCCTTCCATTTCATAAAGGATCTTGCCGGGTTTCACACGGGCAACCCAGGCATCGGTAGCCCCTTTACCCTTACCCATCCTGACTTCGGCAGGCTTTTTGGTAACGGGTTTATCGGGAAAAAACCGGATCCAGCTTTTTCCAGCCCTTTTGGCATGCCTGGTCATGGCAACCCTGGCCGCCTCAATCTGTCTTGCATTCACATATCCGCACTCAACAGCCTGGAGGCCGTAATCGCCAAAGCTCAGGGTGTTGCCGCGGGTTGGCGTACCTTTTGTTCTGCCGCGGAACTGTTTACGGAACTTAATATTTTTTGGACTAAGCATCTGCTCTATCTCCTAAATCACCTTAATTTGTCGCCAATGCCTGCTCGCCGGGGCTCAACACTTCACCCTTGAAGATGAATACCTTGATACCAATGGCACCGTAAGTGGTTTTGGCTTCGATAAACCCGTAATCCACGTCGGCTCTCAGGGTATGCAGAGGGATGCGCCCTTCCTTGTACCATTCGGTCCTGGCCATTTCAGCACCGCCCAGGCGGCCTGAACAGATAATTTTAATCCCCTTGGCCCCGAATCTCATGGCCGAGGAAACGCTTCTTTTCATGGCTCTCCGGAATGCGATCCGTCTTTCCAGCTGGCTTGCGATATTTTCGGCAACGAGCTGTGCGTCGATTTCCGGTCTTCTGACCTCTTTAATATCAATCAGGACATCCGGGTTGAGCATTTTTTCCAGCTCTTTTTTCAGCAGGGCGATTTCACTGCCCTTTTTACCGATAATGATACCGGGTCTGGCGGCAAAAACCCGCAGTCTGATCTGTTTGGAAAATCTTTCGATTTCTATTTTTGAAATACCTGCATGGTAAAGTTTCTTTTTCAGGAATTTCCTGACTCTGAAATCTTCCTCGACAAAGCCTGCATACTCTTTGTCCGCGTACCATCTGGAATCCCAAGTCCTGATGATGCCTAATCTTAATCCGGTAGGATGTACTTTCTGGCCCAAGCCTGTTCCTCCTTATTTAAGCAGTTTCTTCAACAATCACTGTTATATGACTGGTTCTTTTCAAAATGCGGGAGGCTCTACCCCTGGCCCGCGGCCTGAACCGTTTCATGGATGGTCCATGATTTACAATTACGTTTTTCACTACCAACTTATCAACGTCCACCTCATTGTTGTGCTCTGCATTGGCAATGGCGGACTGCAGGGTTTTATACATAATCCCTGCGGCTTTGAGCGGCATGAACTTCAGCAGTGTCAACGCCTGTTCGGCGTTCTTACCCTTGACTTCGCTGATGGGCAGCCGAAGCTTGAACGGTGAGATTCTTGCGTATCTTGTGGTTGCTTTAACTTCCATATCACTTATTCCTCTTATCATGGGATGGCAAGATTACCGTTTTTTGGCCTTCTTGTCTCCGGCATGACCCCAAAAAGTTCTTGTAGGTGAAAATTCACCAAGCTTATGTCCGACCATGTTCTCTGTCACAAAAACCGGGATGAACTTTTTCCCGTTGTGAACCGCAAAGGTAGTCCCAACCATTTCAGGAAAAATGGTGGACCTTCTGGACCAGGTTTTGATAACTTTATTGCTGTTGGACTTGTTGGCTTCCAGAACTTTTTTCATCAGTTCGGTTGCGATATAGGGTCCTTTTTTTAATGATCTTGGCATAATTATTCACCTATTATTTTCTTTTAGCCCTTCTTTTAACAATATACTGATCCGTTCTGACGTTATTCCGGGTTCTCTTACCTTTTGTGGGCACACCCCAGGGTGTACAGGGCTGGCGACCACCTGAAGACCGGCCTTCACCACCACCCATGGGATGGTCAACCGGGTTCATGGCAACACCACGTACCGAGGGGCGTTTTCCCATCCAGCGGGAACGGCCGGCTTTACCAATGCTGACATCGCCGTGTTTTTCATTGCCCACACGGCCGATGGTGGCTTTGCACTTAAGGTGAATCATACGAACTTCGCCTGACGGCAGAAGCACCTGGGCATAAGTTCCTTCTTTTGCCATCAGCCGTGCATACCCCCCTGCACTCCTGACAATCTGGCCGCCCTTATTCTGCTTCAGTTCGATGTTGTGGATACGCGTACCTGTCGGAATATTTTCCAGGGGAAGGCAGTTACCGGGTTTGATATCTGCTTCCGGCCCTGTTTCAAGCACATCTCCTACTTTCACATCCAGGGGAGCGAGAATATATCTTTTCTCACCATCCGCATATGTCAGCAGGGCGATCCGGGCACTTCTGTTGGGATCATATTCAATGGCGGACACCTTTGCCGGAATTCCGTCCTTATCCCGTTTAAAGTCGATGATACGATATTTTTTCTTTGCACCGCCGCCTCTGTGCTTGGCGGTAATTCTTCCGTAAGAGTTCCGGCCGGACCGCTTGTTCAGCTTCTTGGTCAGGCGGCGCTCAGGTCTGGTTTTGGTAATTTCTTCAAAAGAAAGGTATTCCTGAGCACGTCTTCCGGGAGATGTCGGTTTTGTCTTGACTATAGTTGACATAAATATACCTCTTTAAACACCTTCAAAAAAATCAATTCTTTGTCCTGGCATCAGAGTGACGATGGCTTTTTTCCAATCTTTTCTTTTGCCAATGATTCTGCCGCGCTGTTTAACTTTACCCTTTACCTGTACGGTCCGGACCTGCTTGACCTGGGTATTAAACGTTTTTTCAACGGCGTCTTTGATTTCAACCCGGTTGGCACGTTTGTCCACCTTCAGGGTCACCTGGTTGTAGAGTTCTTTTTGAAGGGTTGTTTTTTCAGTAACAACAGGCCCTCTGATGATGTCGTATTCTTTCATATTAGCTCAACCTCCCCTTGATGCTCTCAATGCTGGATTCGACCAGCAGAAGGTTTTTAAACTTTAAGATGTCATAGACATTCAGACCTGCGGTTTTGATCACTTTGACATCAGGAATATTTCTTGAAGAAAGTGCAAGTTCCATGTCATCGCTGTCAGAAACGATGAGAAGGTCCTCAAGATTAAGAGTCTTGAGGATATCGGCAAGTGCCTTGGTCTTGATCTCTTCAAGCTCAAGGGCATCCACCACGAACAGGTTGGCATCCTGAAGCTTTGAAGTCAAAGCCATTTTAAGTGCCAGCCTGCGCACTTTTTTGGGCACCTTGTATGCGTAGGAGCGCTGGCTGGGACCAAAGATCACGCCGCCGCCCTTTCTCAGGGGGGATTTGACGCTTCCGGCCCTGGCATTACCGGTTCCCTTCTGTCTGAAAAGTTTCTTTGTAGAACCGGTAACCATACCACGTGTCTTAGACGCAGCAGTCCCCTCCCGTTTTGCAACGAGCTGGGACCGAACGACTTCATGAAGAACACTTGTTTTGACCGGAATGCTGAAAATTTCGTCAGGCAGTTCTGTTTCAGACACTTTTTTGCCTGCACTGTTTAATACATCGACAGCAGCCATTATTCTTCCTCTTAATTTTGATCGGTTATGCATCACTGCGAAAATTTTGCAATACCCATAACCGCATTTTGTCTTTTACAAGACTGATGTGCACCCAGCCTATAAATCCGGGCACTAAAACTTATTTTTTTACATCAGCTTTCCGCACCTCGACAACCCCTGTTTTAAAACCCGGGACAGCGCCCTTGACAAGGATGAGATTGTCGTCATGCTTAATATCTACAATTGTAAGATTTTTTACAGTGGTTTTATCAACACCCATATGGCCCGGCATCTTTTTGCCTTTGATAATTTTTCCTGGCCAGGCAGAGTTACCCACTGAACCGGGTTTGCGGTGGTTTCTGTTACCATGTGTTTCAGGCCCGCGGCTGAACCCGTGGCGTTTAATGGTTCCCTGAAAACCGCGGCCTTTTGAGACCCCTGTTACAGTAACCTTTTCACCCACAGTGAACATATCCACATTCAGGGTAGCTCCGGCTTCCACATCTTCAACGGAATCGGCCCTGAATTCTCTGAGGACCCTGAAGCCCTTGTCGGTTGACTTTTTCAGATGACCGGCAATGGGTTTATTCAACCGCTCTACGGACTTCTCATCAAAGCCGAGCTGCAGAGCAGTGTACCCGTCTGTCTCCTCGGTTTTCACCTGGGTAACCACGCAGGGTCCAACCCGCAACACAGTAACAGGAACGAGTCTCCCATCAGAGGAGAACACATTGGTCATCCCGATTTTTTTTCCAAGTAATGCACTCATATCTGTTTGTTCCTGCTATGACCTATAATTTTATCTCAACGTCTACGCCGGGTGAAAGATCAAGCTTCATCAGGGCATCGACAGTCTGCTGAGTGGGCTCAAGAATATCCATCATTCTTTTGTGCGTTCTGATCTCAAACTGTTCACGTGATTTTTTGTTCACATGGGGAGAACGCAACACAGTAAACTTGTTGATTCTTGTGGGAAGGGGAACCGGCCCCACAATTCTGGCACCGGTTTTCCTTGCCGTATCAACAATGTCAACTGAAGATTGATCAAGCAACTTATGATCATAGGCTTTAAGCCTAATTCGAATCTTAGTTTTCAACATGTCAATTGTTCTTTCTTATTCAACGATTTCACCGATAACGCCGGCGCCCACAGTACGTCCACCTTCACGAATCGCAAAACGGAGTTCTTTTTCCATGGCGATGGGGTTGATCAACTCAACGTTAATGGTGGCATTGTCGCCAGGCATGATCATTTCAACACCCTCTTCCAGTGTCAGAACACCTGTAATGTCAGTAGTTCTGAAGAAAAACTGGGGACGGTAGCCGGTAAAGAACGGCGTATGACGACCACCCTCTTCTTTACTCAGGGCATACATTTCAGCTTTGAATTTGGTGTGAGGAGTGATGGTGCCGGGCTTGGAAACAACCTGTCCACGCTCAACCTGATCACGCTTGGTACCACGGAGCAGGAGGCCTACGTTGTCACCGGCCTGACCTTCATCCAGAAGTTTCCGGAACATCTCAACACCGGTACATACGGTCTTGGTAGTTTCCCGGATACCAACAATCTCAATCTCCTCACCAGTCTTGATAATACCACGCTCAATACGCCCGGTAACAACCGTACCACGACCTGAAATGGAAAACACATCCTCAATGGGCATAAGGAAAGGTTTTTCGGTATCTCTTTCAGGTTCGGGCACATAAGTATCAAGGGTATCCAGAAGCTCAAAAATAGGCTTGGCTTCGTCCGCGTCGACATCGTCGCACTCAAGAGCCTTCAGGGCGGAACCACGGATAATGGGAGTTTCGTCACCGGGGAATTCGTAGGTATCCAGGAGCTCCTGGAGTTCCATTTCAACCAGCTCGATCAACTCTTCGTCATCAACCATGTCACACTTATTCAGGAAAACAACGATTTTGGGCACACCAACCTGACGGGCAAGCAGGATATGCTCACGGGTCTGGGGCATGGGACCGTCGTCGGCGCTAACAACGAGAACAGCACCATCCATCTGGGCGGCACCGGTGATCATATTTTTGATATAGTCGGCATGGCCCGGACAGTCAACATGCGCATAATGACGGGCATCTGTCTCATATTCAACATGGGCGGTGGCAATCGTGATACCACGTTCTCTTTCTTCAGGCGCTTTATCAATCTCGTCGAAAGGAACGAACTCGCCGTTACCTTTCAGTCCGGCCAGCTTGGTGATTGCAGCAGTCAAAGTAGTCTTCCCATGGTCAATATGACCGATCGTGCCGATGTTCACATGCGGTTTGGTCCGCTCAAATTTCTCCTTAGCCATCTTCTGTATTCCTCCTGTGGAATGTTTTCAAAGATCTTTTTAAATTATTTACCACCGAAAATGTGCAAATGCCTTATTGGCCTCTGCCATCTTGTGTGTATCTTCCTTTTTCTTGATCGCCCCGCCTCTTTCATTGTAGGCATCGAGCACTTCAGCCGCCAGCTTATTGGCAAATCCCTTCTCAGAACGGTTCCGGCTAAAGGTAATCAACCACCTGAAAGCCAGGGCTGTCTGCCTGCCAGGCTTGATATCAGTAGGCACTTGGTAGGTGGACCCGCCGATCCTTCTGGATTTCACCTCAACCG
Organism: Desulfobacter sp.; assembly: GCA_036881925.1. Taxonomy (GTDB): domain Bacteria; phylum Desulfobacterota; class Desulfobacteria; order Desulfobacterales; family Desulfobacteraceae; genus Desulfobacter. The sequence goes on along the minus strand of JBAJNJ010000028.1, from coordinate 43,099 downwards.
CAGGCCTGATATTGTCGATTGCTTTCTTGAAAACAGCCAGAGCAGGCTCACCAACTCTTCCCTCGGCGATCATCAATGCATTGGTCACCACTTTACGGGCAGCATTTTTCTTGCCGTCTTTCATAACACAGTTGATAAACTTGCCAGCAAGCTTTTCTTCCTGTGTGGCATCCTGCATGAAGTTTTCTCTAATCACTAACTTTTCTGCCATTGTCATGTCCACCAAATTATTTTCTATTTATTTACACTGCACATCCGGCACTATTTCGGACGTTTGGCACCGTATTTAGAACGGCCCTGGCGCCGGTCGTCAACACCCAATGTATCGAGTGCACCCCTGACGATATGATAACGCACACCTGGAAGGTCTTTTACCCTGCCGCCCCTCACCAGAACAACAGAGTGCTCCTGAAGGTTATGCCCCATACCCGGGATATAAGCAGCAACTTCCATTCCGGTTGTCAAGCGCACCCTGGCTACTTTTCTCAAGGCCGAGTTCGGCTTTTTCGGGGTAGATGTATATACCCTGGTACAAACGCCGCGTTTCTGAGGGCCGCCCTTCAAAGCAGGTGTATTTACCTTCTTCTCTGCTTTCTTTCTACCTTTTCTTACCAATTGATTAATGGTCGGCATAACTTTCCAACGCTCCTTATCAAATATAATACGTCGTCATACACGACAAAATATTTAATCTTACTTTCACTTTTTATAATTGTCAAGAAAAATCTATTTTTTTCTCTAAACTTCAGCCACTTCCCCGTACTCTACTTCAATATTTCTGTACCCGGGGAATCCTGTTCCGGCGGGGATCAGACGCCCCATGACCACATTTTCCTTCAGCCCTTTAAGACTGTCGTACTTGCCCTCAATGGCTGCCAGCGTCAGCACCTTGGTGGTTTCCTGGAAAGATGCAGCAGACAGAAAACTGTCGGTAGACAAGGACGCCTTGGTGATACCGAGGATCAGGGGTTCGCCTTTGGCAGGCTCCCCACCGTTCATTGCCACTTCACGGTTGGTTTCCTCAAAAAGGATACGGTCAACCTGCTCATCCGGAATGAAATTGGTATCCCCTGTGGAGATCACTTTCACACGCCGCATCATCTGACGGATTACCACCTCAATGTGCTTGTCGTTGATCCGGACACCCTGGAGCCGGTACACTTCCTGGACTTCATCCACCAGATACTTGGCCAGGGCAACCTCTCCCTTGATATTCATAATATCCTGGGGATTGGCCGAGCCGGCAATCAAGGGGTCACCCGCTTTTACATAGTCTCCGTCATACACGGACACATGCTGACCCTTGGGAATGGAGTACTCTTTCTTCTCGCCCACATCCGACGGCGTTACAGTCACCTTTTGCCGCCCTTTGGTTCCCTTGGATACGGCAACATAACCGTCGATTTCCGTAAGTACTGAGGGGTCTTTGGGTTTTCTGACTTCGAACAGCTCTGCAACCCTTGGCAGACCACCGGTAATATCCTTGGTTTTGGTGGTGGCCCTGGGCAGCTTGGCAATAACATCACCGGCCATGATCACATCATCCTCATCAACGGTAAGGATGGCGTTCACCGGCAGGTAATACCGGGCAGGGGTTTTTGAGTTGGGCAGCTTCACGGACTTGCCCTCTTTATCCCTGACCGTAATCCTGGGCCGGATCTCGGCATCTTTGCCTTCAATGATGGTTCTGGAAACCTTACCGGTTACCGGGTCGATCTGCTCCTGAACCGTATTGCCGACAACGATATCGGCAAAGCGGACACGGCCGGAGACCTCCGTAATAATGGGCGTGGTGAACGGATCCCATGACGCAATGATATCACCCGGCTCAATATTCTGCCCGTCTTTGACATGGAGCGTTGCACCGTAAATCACCGTCTCCTTGGCACGCTCTCTTCCCTCTTCACCGACAATGGTAACACCACCACCCTTACGGTTCATGACGATGACCTCGCCGTCAGCCGAGGTAACGGTCTGAATGTCTTCATTGTAGCGGAGAATACCCCCCACACGCGCCTTGATTTCAGCGACCTCAACCTTACGGGAGGCGGTACCACCGATATGGAAGGTCCGCATGGTCAACTGGGTACCGGGCTCACCGATGGACTGGGCCGCCACAATACCGATGGCCTGTCCGATCTCCACGGTGACACCGTGGGCAAGATCGCGGCCATAGCACCTGGAGCAGACCCCGTGCCTGGAGTTACATGTAAGGACCGAACGAATTTTGACCTTTTGAACACCTGCAGACTCGATTTTGGCAACATGGGACTCATTGAGTTCGGTATCCACACCGACGATAAACTCATCCGAATACGGATCGCGGATCTCCTCCTGGGTCACACGGCCAAGGATTCTCTCACCCAGTGTCTGGATAATTTCGCCGCCCTCATAAAGGGCTTCAACCTCGATTCCGTTGATGGTGCCGCAATCCGGCTCCACAATGGTACAGTCCTGGCCCACATCGGCAAGACGGCGGGTCAAATAGCCGGAGTTAGCGGTTTTCAATGCCGTATCCGCCAAACCTTTACGGGCACCATGGGTGGAGATGAAGTACTGGAGCACGGACAGCCCTTCGCGGAAGCAGGCCGTGATGGGATTTTCAATGATCTCGCCGGAAGGCTTGGCCATCAAACCACGCATCCCGGCCAACTGGCGCATCTGGTCCTTGGACCCACGGGCACCGGAGTCTGCCATCACATACACCGCATTCAGCTCTTCCTTGTCTTCCTCCCCCTCTTTCCGGGGCGGATTTTTCATTACTTCCATCATGGCGTTGGCAATATCGTCCGTTGCCTGGGCCCAGATATCAACCACCTTGTTGTATTTTTCACCCTGGGTGATCAACCCCTCGGAGTACTGGGTTTTGATATCCTCAATACTCTGTTCCGCCGTAGCAATCATATCCCATTTATTATCCGGAATGATCATATCATCCACACAGATGGACAGTCCGCCGAGTGTCGAGTATTTATACCCGATGTCTTTCAAACGGTCAGAAAGAATAACGGTCTCTTTGAGCCCTATGTTTCTATAGGCATAGTCAATCAGCCTGACAATAGATGCTTTGTCCATGAGCTTGTTGACAAGGCTGAACGGCAGGGTTGAATTCCGTTCGTCCACCTTGAAAATGGTGTATTTTTCACCCACCATCCGGACGTCTGTAAACTGGTCTTTCTTCAGGCCGTACAACTGCTCAACCACAACATCAGACACCTGGAAAATATTCTTGAACTCTTTACGGGTGAGGACACCGGTTTTACCGCGGCTTTTTTTAATCTCCTCGTCCGAATATTTGTCCAGAACCGCATCAAATTCTTCGCCGGACCTGAGTTCCGTCATTGCAGCTTCGGCATCCTCAAGGTTCTCGGTCCTGATCCGACTCATATCCAAAAGGATATCACCGGGGATGGTTTCCCAAAGAAGAATACGCCCGGTAGTAGTATCATAGACAACATCGTCGATCCGAACCTTGATTTTCGCATGCAGATCAAGCTCACCCGCGTCAAATGCATACCGGACCTCTTCAATCCCTGAAAAGATAATACCTTCGCCCCGCTGGTTGGAAACCGCCCGGGTCATGTAGTAGATCCCCAGAACAATATCCTGGGTGGGCACGATAATGGGCTGACCGTTGGCAGGAGACAGAATGTTGTTGGTTGACAGCATCATGACCCTTGCTTCCAGTTGAGACTCCAGTGACAGAGGCACATGGACAGCCATCTGGTCACCGTCAAAGTCGGCATTAAAGGCCGGGCATACCAGCGGATGGAGCTGGATAGCCTTGCCTTCGATCAGCACAGGCTCAAACGCCTGGAACCCCAGGCGATGAAGGGTCGGCGCCCTGTTGAGCATCACCGGGTATTCCTTTACCACGGCTTCCAATGCATCCCAGACTTCAGTCTCTTCACGCTCCACCATCTTTTTGGCACTTTTGACCGTTGAGACCAAGCCTTTTTGCTCAAGGTAGTTATAGATAAACGGTTTAAACAGCTCCAGGGCCATCTTTTTGGGAATACCGCACTGATGGAGACGCAATTCAGAACCCACCGTGATAACGGTACGGCCGGAATAGTCCACACGTTTACCCAAAAGGTTCTGGCGGAACCGGCCTTGTTTACCTTTGAGCGTATCTGAAAGCGACTTGAGCGGACGCTTGTTGGTTCCGGTGACCACGCGACCGTGGCGACCGTTGTCAAAGAGAACGTCCACCGCTTCCTGGAGCATTCGTTTCTCATTTCTGACGATGATATCCGGTGCATTCAAATCGACCAGGCGCTTGAGCCTGTTGTTTCGATTGAGCACGCGGCGGTAGAGATCATTAAGATCCGAGGTGGCAAACCGTCCGCCTTCCAGAGGCACCAGGGGGCGCAAATCCGGTGGCAGGATGGGACAGGCCGTCAGGATCATCCTGGCCGGTTCAATCCCGGAGTTCAGGAAAGCGTCAATGACTTTCAGGCGCTTGGCCATCTTCTGCTGCTTGGCAACAGATTTTGTCATCCCGATCTCTTCCTTGAGCTCGTCATGGGTGGCCTGGAGGTCGATTTCCCCCAACAGTGTCAATATGGCTTCCGCACCGATTCCGGCTTCAAAGGCTTCTTCACCAAAGGTTTCAATGGCCTCGTAGTACTGATCGTCGGACAACAGCTGCATTTTTTTCAGGCCGGTATCCTTGGGATCAATGACAATATAGGAATCAAAATAAAGCACCTTTTCCAGATTCTTCAGGGTCAGGTCCAGTACGTTGCCAATTTTTGAGGGCAGGCTTTTGAGAAACCAGATATGGGAAACCGGAGAAGCCAGCTCAATATGCGCCATTCTTTCACGCCGCACTTTGGACTGGATGACCTCCACACCACATTTTTCGCAGACAACCCCTCTGTGCTTCATGCGCTTGTATTTGCCGCAGTTGCACTCATAATCCTTTGTCGGACCAAAGACCTTGGCACAGAACAGACCGTCACGTTCCGGCTTGAACGTTCTGTAGTTAATGGTCTCCGGCTTTTTTATTTCACCGTGGGACCATTCCCGGATCTGGTCGGAAGATGCCAGGCTGATCTGAACGCCCTGGTAAATCTTAGGATCTTTGGGTTTTGCGAAGAAATCATAAATATTGTCCAATGTCTTCTCCTTATTTGCTTCCTTCTATCAGATTTATATCCAGACCCAGCGCGTTGAGCTCTTTTGTCAGAACCCTAAAGGATTCCGGCATGCCGGGTTCAAGGACGTTCTGGCCTTTTACAATTTTTTCGTACATACGGGTCCTGCCGGTCATGTCATCGGACTTCACCGTCAGAAATTCCTGAAGGGCATGAGCCGCCCCATAAGCTTCCATGGCCCAGACTTCCATTTCACCGAGGCGCTGGCCGCCGAACTGGGCCTTACCGCCCAAGGGTTGCTGGGTAACCAGAGAATAAGGACCGATGGATCTGGCATGAAGTTTGTCATCAACCAGATGGTGGAGCTTAAGCATGTACATGGTGCCCACGGTGACAGGTGTATCAAAAGGTTCTCCTGTACGGCCGTCGTAAAGAACCGACTGACCCGAGGGGTCAGATCCGGACATCTGGATCAACTCTTTGATTTCCTCTTCGGTGGCACCGTCAAATACCGGTGTTGCCGTATGAACGCCTCTTCTGTAAAGGGATGCAAACTCCACCAGTTTGCCGTCGTCCATATTGTCGATGTCTTTGGTAATGACATCATCTACCTGGCCATCTCTCTGCTTTTGCGTCAGGGCGAATATCCCCTTGACCTTTTCCCTGAGCGCATCCAATTTTTTCTCTTCAAGCAACTCATCAATCTGCTGGCCCAAAGAAAAGGCGGCATGGCCCAAATGGATCTCAAGAATCTGGCCGACGTTCATTCGCGAGGGAACGCCCAAGGGGTTCAGTACCATGTCCACCGGACGGCCGTCTGCAAAGTAAGGCAGGTCTTCAACCCTCAGTATCCTGGAAACAACACCTTTGTTTCCGTGGCGGCCGGCCATCTTATCACCCACCGATAACACCCGCTCCATGGCCACTGAAATCTTAATGAGCTTGAGAACACCCGGCGGCAGGTCATCCCCTTTTTCAAACCGGGACACCTGGCGATTAAAATGCTCTCTAGCTTTTTTGATCTGATCCTGGGCCTGCTCAAGAATAACCTGGGCACGTTCGGTAAGCACGGCATCTTCCACGGCGACATTGACCAGAACAGAAACAGGAATTTTATCAAAAGATCCCGCAGACACCTTGGTACCGGCTTTTACCAGGAGTCTGCCGTTCTTTTCAAGGTCACTGAGAACGGCAGCACCGTCCAAAAGAGACTCGACTTTTTCCCGGCCAACTTCCGTAATGATTTTAATTTCGTCATCCCGGTCTTTTTCAAGGCGCTCAATCTCTTCATCCTCTATCAGACGGGTCCTGTCATCCTTGGGCAGACCTCTTCTGGAAAAAACCTTGGCGTCAATAACTTTTCCCTTGACCCCCGGAGGTACACAAAGAGAGGTATCTTTCACATCCCCGGCTTTTTCACCAAAGATGGCCCTGAGCAATTTTTCCTCGGGAGAGAGTTGGGTTTCCCCTTTGGGTGTAATCTTACCCACAAGGATATCGCCGGACTGCACCTCGGCCCCCAGGCGAATGATGCCGCTCTCGTCAAGATTCCTGAGCGCATCTTCTCCCACATTGGGAATATCCCTGGTAATCTCTTCCTTACCCAACTTGGTATCCCGGGCAAGCACCTCAAACTCCTCAACATGAACGGAGGTGTATACACCGTCTTTTACCAAACGCTCGCTGACAAGGATGGAATCCTCATAGTTATATCCGTCCCACGGCATGAAGGCCACGGTGACATTTTTTCCCAGAGCAAGTTCACCAAGCTCAGTGGAGGGGCCATCGGCGATGACCTGACCCTTTTTAACGTGTTCGCCCCTCTCGACAATGGGCCTGTGATTAAAGCAGGTGTTCTGGTTGGAGCGGACAAATTTGGTGCAATTGTAAATGGAAACTGCTTTTTCAAACGTACCGTCTGCATTGTCATCATTCTTCACAACAATACGTTTGGAATCCACGTCCACCACAAAACCGTCGTATTCGGCAACAATAGTGACTCCGGAATCCCTGGCGACGACAGGTTCCATGCCGGTTCCGACCAGAGGAGCCTCACTCTGAATCAGAGGCACAGCCTGGCGCTGCATGTTTGAACCCATCAACGCCCTGTTGGCATCGTCGTTTTCCAAAAACGGAATCAGGGAAGCGGACACCGATACCAACTGGTTTGGAGACACGTCCATGAACCTGACATCTTCGGGAGAAATCATCTCAAATTCGCCGGCAACCCGGCACGAGACCGTTTGATTGACAAAATTACCCTCGGCATCCAGCGGAGCATTGGCCTGAGCAATGGGATGTTCTTTCTCTTCAAAAGCGCTCAAATGCTTGATTTCAGTACTGGCACACCCTTCTTCCGAAAGGCGGAACGGGGTTTCAATAAACCCGAAGTCATTCACCCGGGCATAGGTACACAGGGAAACGATCAGGCCGATATTCGGTCCTTCAGGAGTTTCAATGGGGCATATCCGTCCGTAATGAGACGGATGAACGTCACGGACCTCAAAGCCGGCCCGCTCACGGGTCAAACCACCGGGCCCAAGTGCGGAAAGGCGCCGTTTATGGGTGGTTTCCGACAGGGGATTGGTCTGGTCCATGAACTGGGACAACTGGGATGTGCCAAAAAACTCTCTGACAACGGCAGATACCGGTTTGGGATTGATCAGGTCATGGGGCATCATGGCATCCACCTCCTGCATACTCATCTTTTCCTTGATGGCCCGCTCCATGCGGACAAGACCGATGCGGTAGTGGTTTTCCAGCAGCTCCCCGACTGCCCGGACACGCCGGTTGCCGAGATGATCGATATCATCCACCTGCCCCTGGGTATCCTTAAGCTCAATCAGGGTAGAGGCCGTCAGAAGGACATCCTCTTTTCTCAGGGTCTTCACGTCAATTTTGGTGTTGACCCCGAGGCGATGGTTCATCTTAAGACGGCCAACCTTGGACAGGTCATAATATGCCTGGCGGAAAAAGAGGTGGTCGATAAAATCCTGGGCCACCTCAACAGTGGCAGGATTTCCCGGACGAAGCCTGCGGTAGATATCCATGAGCGCTTCTTCCTTGGTTTCAATCTTGTCTGAAACCAGGGTTTTCCGCATGGAGTCGGAACTTCTGGGATCCACGTAGAGGATGGAGAATTCGTTGAGTCCGTTCTCCTCAAAAACCTCAAAAGTCTCCTCTGTGATGACTTCACCGGCCTTGAAAATAACCTCATTGCTGTTTTCTTTGTAGTATGCCTTTGCAAAGGCCTTTTCAAGGATCTCATTTTCAGAAATGGGTATAAAACCGAGGGCTTCATCTTTGAGTTGTTTCAAGGCTCGCTTGGTAAAAATCCTGCCTGCCTTAACGATGACTTCGCCGCTTTCCGGAGATTTGATATCAAAGCTGGCTCTCTGCCGCACCAGGTTTTCAGGCACGAATTCCCGGAGAAAAGAGCCGTTTTTCCGGACAATTTTTTCCTTGGTGTAAAAGAAGTCCAGAATATCCTCACTGGTGTATCCGAACGACTTAAAAAGAATGGAGACCGGAAATTTCCGGCGCCTGTCAATACGTATATTTACAATATCCTTGGCATCAATCTCCATATCGATCCAAGAACCGCGAACCGGAATAACCCTGGCGTTATAGATAATTTTACCCGTGGAATAGTTTTTTCCCTTGTCATGGTCGAAAAACACACCGGACGATCTGTGGAGCTGGCTGACAACCGCCCGCTCAGTACCATTAATAATAAAAGTCCCTCTAGGGGTCATCAGGGGAATGGTACCAAAATAAATTTCCTGCTCTTTAATGTCCCGGATTGTGGACAGACCGGTCTCCTTGTCATTATCATAGACGACAAGCCGAACCCTTATATTTACAGGGATGTCGTAAGTCATCCCCCGGCTGATGCACTCTTTCATGGAGTGCTTGGTTTCCCCGAAGGAATAAGACACATATTCCAGAGAGGAGGTGTCGGTGAAATCCTTGATCGGGAACACCGATTTAAACACGGAGTGGAGCCCCTTTTCCTCTCTGTCTTGGGGAGGAATGTCTCTTTGAAGGAAACTCTCAAAAGAATTTCGCTGCATCCCGATAAGATCGGGAATGTCTATAATTTTTCTTTTACTGCCAAACTCTTTTCTAATACGCTTATTCGTCAAAAGACTTCCGGTCATGATATCTCCCAGTGTGAGTTTTTCCAACCGTAAAAGCGGAGACATGGCACTATTGCCTTGCCCCCGCGTATAGTTTATGCACTTACTGCCAAGTGCTTATCAGCTATGCAAAACTATTATTTTACAGACACCTGAGCGCCAGCACCCTCGAGCTGTTCCTTGATCTTGTCAGCTTCTTCTTTGGGCACACCTTCCTTAACAGCTTTGGGAGCTTCTTCAACCAGGGCCTTGGCTTCTTTAAGACCCAGGCCGGTAATCGCCCTGACTTCTTTAATAACATTAATCTTTTTGTCACCGACGGTTTCAAGAACAACGTCGAATTCAGTCTTCTCTTCGGCAGCGGCACCGGCATCGCCTCCGACGGGCATGGCCCCGGCAGCAAAAGCAACAGGTGCGGCTGCACTGACGCCGAATTTGTCTTCAAGTTCCGTTACGAGTTCCGAAAGTTCCAGAACGGTCATACCTGCAATAAATTCAATAACATCATCTTTTGTGATATCAGCCATTTTATTCTCCTAAAATTGACACGAAAATATATCGTCGTAAAAATTGTATTTGGTTTAATTGGATTAAGCTGCGTCTTTTTGATCTTTAACAGCATTAAGCACATTGACAAAAGATCTGGGCACTCCGGAAAGCACGTTGACCAGGTTGGTGGGCACGGCATTGAGCGTGTATACCAATTTGGCCAGCAATTCTTCTTTGGACGGCATTTTTGCCAACTGCTTGATACCTTCTTCATCCAGAAGGCTTCCGGAAAGGGCTGCCCCTTTCAGCTCAAGCTTTTCATTGTCCTTTGCAAAGTCTGCGAGAATTTTTGCAGGGGCCACAGGATCATCCTGGGATGTGACGATGGCGTTGGGACCTTTATATAGATCCGTCAACACTTCCGCACCGGTCCCTTGAGACGCCCGTCTCATGAGGGTGTTTTTCACAACCTCCATCTGGACACCCGCATCCCTGAGCTTGGCGCGTAGCTCTGTTATCTGCAACACGGTCAACCCCTTATAGTCGACTACGATTGCGATTTCCGCTTCGCTAAGCTGCTTGGAAAGTCTTTCGACCAGCTCTTGTTTCTGGGATATGTTCAACAATTTACTTACACCTCCTTCCATTTTAAATTAGCGTCGAAGGTGCCAACGAAACCAAAACAAAATCATCTTTCTGTCTCGGCAGGCCGGCAATTCCGATTATGCATGAACCCATGCACCTACTGTCTGTGACAGGTACTACGATTTGGTCATTCAGCCGGCGAAACCGGCTGCCCAACCTTATTTAATCAACAACGGGTCAACCTTAATACCGGGCCCCATTGTTGAAGAAATACAAATTGATTTGAGATAGGCCCCTTTACTTGATGCCGGCTTAAGGGCAACAATTTTATCAAGGAAAGCGCTTACATTTTCAAAAAGCTTATCCGCACCAAAAGAGATTTTTCCTACGGGAACATGAACAATACCTGCTTTTTCAACACGGAAATCAATCTTACCCGCTTTAAGCTCATTAATGGCCTTTTCCAACTCAAATGTAACGGTCCCTGTTTTGGCATTAGGCATAAGGCCACGGGGCCCCAGAACCCTACCCAGCTTACCAACGCTTCCCATCATATCCGGTGTGGCAATGGCTTTATCAAACCCAAACCACCCATCTTTAATTTTTTCAACAACTTCGTCGGTAGCTATAAAGTCAGCGCCGGCATCCAAGGCTTCCTTTTCTTTCTCACCCTTGGCAAACACCAGCACTTTCACTTCTTTACCCAGGCCGTTAGGAAGCACAACAGTCCCCCGGACCATCTGATCTGCATGCCGCGGGTCAACACCCAACCTAACCGCCACATCAACCGTTTCATCAAACTTGACATAACTGGAAGATACGGCAAGCTCCAAGGCATCTTTAGGAGCGTACTGAAGTGTTCTGTCGACCTTTTTCAGTGCTTCGATATGTTTTTTACTCCGCTTAGGCATTTTTCATCACTCTTATACTTAAAGTTAAACTACTTCGATCCCCATACTTCTTGCTGTGCCTTCAATAATTCTTACGGCTGCGTCAACATCTGAGGCATTCAAATCTTCTTTCTTTGTTTCAGCAATGGCCACAACTTGGTCGCGGGTGACCTTTCCAACCTTTTCACGGTTGGGCTCACCTGACCCCTTTGCAATTTTTGCTGCGGCCAGCAACAGCCTTGATGCGGGAGGCGTCTTGGTAATAAAGCTGAACGACCTGTCCTGATAGACAGTGATGACAACAGGAATGATCTGCCCGGCATCATTGGCGGTCTTGGCATTGAAGGCCTTGCAAAAATCCATGATATTAACACCGTGCTGACCCAGAGCAGGCCCAATGGGAGGAGATGGATTTGCCTTACCCGCTTCAACCTGAAGCTTTATTTGTGTCATTACTTTTTTTGCCATTATAAACTCCTGAAACTCGCTATTAAAACCAAACTAAATTTTGGTCACCTGTATAAAATTCAACTCCACCGGTGTCGCCCGCCCAAAAATACTGACCAGCACCTTGACCTTTTCCTTATCCGGAGAGACCTCTTCCACGGTTCCGTTAAAGTTGGAAAACGGACCATCAACAACCCGAACCTCATCCCCGGGCTCAAAAAAGTATTTTGGTTGAGGCTTATCCTTGCCCTGCTCCATCTTATCGATGATCCCCTGGGCTTCTCTGTCGGTAATGGGCGCGGGCTTGTTTTTCCCACCCAGAAAACCGGTCACTTTAGCCGTGGAACTGACAATATGCCAGGTTTCATTATCCAAATACATACGAACAAGGATATATCCGGGATAAAACTTTCTGGAAGACTCTCTTTTTTTTCCATCCACCAACTCAACGACATTTTCAGTGGGAATTAAAATATCACCAAACTTGTCAGGATATTTGGAACCTTGTATCTTCTCTTCCAGAGCGGCTTTCACCTTCTGTTCATGCCCTGAATACACATGAACGACATACCATTTAAGAGTCATGCGATCTTCCTTAATCTAGGTAAGGACAACTTGAACAAGCTTGGAAAGACTGTAGTCAAAAAGCCCGAGAAAAGCAGCTACAACAAAAACAAAGAGAATTACAACGATTGTCGTCCCCGTTGTCTGCTTCCGCGTCGGCCAAGTCACCTTCTTGAGTTCGACTTTTACTTCCCGAATAAATTCGGCAGCCCTGTTGAAAACATTTCCATCACCTGCGCTCGACTCCCCCCCGGCTTTTTCCAGCTTGGCCTTAGGCGGCGCGGCCGGCGCGGCCGGCTTCGGAGCAGAGACAGAAGCCGCGGACCCGCCCGACACATCCTCAGACACAGCCCCTTTGTGCTTCTTCTTTTCTACCGAAGTTTTTTTCTTTTGCAATCTTGACATAAATCACCTAATGAAAAACGCCTTCAACCCTGCCAACCCGACAAGACCGAGGTTAAAAAAAATGGCAGGTCAGGAGGGAGTCGAACCCCCAACCCCCGGATTTGGAGTCCGGTGCTCTACCAATTGGAGCTACTGACCTGCAGATCAAACTATTTACTTCACCTTCGTTTCTTTATGAACGAGATGCTGATTACAGAATTTGCAATACTTCTTAAACTCAATCTTGTCCGGAGTTTTCCGCTTGTTTTTGGTTGTTGTATAATTCCTTCTCTTGCATTCCGTGCATGCAAGCGCAACAAGTACTCTATCCACTATAAACCCCTTGACATTTATTCGGTAATTTCGCCGATAACACCGGCACCAACAGTACGCCCACCCTCACGGATGGCGAACCGAAGCTCTTTTTCCATTGCTATAGGAGAGATCAATTCAACATTAATAGTTGCATTATCCCCGGGCATAATCATCTCAACCCCCGCCTCCAGAGTCAGCACACCCGTCACATCTGTGGTACGGAAGAAAAACTGGGGGCGGTACCCGCTAAAAAAAGGTGTATGACGCCCACCCTCTTCCTTGCTCAAAGCATACATTTCAGCCTTAAACCTGGTATGCGGAGTAATGGAGCCAGGCCGCGAGACAACCTGGCCACGCTCAACCTGATCCCGCTTGGTACCGCGAAGCAACAGCCCGACATTATCCCCCGCCTGCCCCTCATCAAGAAGCTTGCGAAACATTTCAACGCCTGTGCAAACCGTCCTTGCAGTATCACGAATACCGACGATCTCGATCTCCTCACCGGTTTTCACCACACCACGTTCAATCCTGCCTGTAACAACCGTACCCCGACCGGAAATACTAAACACATCCTCAATGGGCATCAGAAAAGGCTTTTCCGTATCCCTTTCGGGTTCGGGAACATAGGAGTCCAGGGTATCTAAAAGATCAAAAATCGGCCGTGCCTCATCAGAACCCAGATCTTCACTCTCCAGCGCCTTCAAAGCAGACCCCCTGATAATAGGCGTTTCATCACCCGGAAATTCATAGGTATCCAGAAGCTCCTGGAGCTCCATCTCAACCAACTCAATCAATTCCTCGTCATCCACCATGTCACACTTATTCAAGAAGACAACAATTTTAGGAACCCCGACTTGACGCGCCAGAAGAATATGCTCACGGGTTTGCGGCATCGGACCATCATCCGCACTCACAACGAGAATCGCCCCATCCATCTGGGCCGCACCGGTAATCATATTCTTTATATAATCCGCATGCCCCGGACAATCCACATGGGCATAATGCCGCCCTTCCGTCTCATACTCCACATGAGCAGTCGCAATCGTAATACCACGCTCCCGCTCTTCCGGAGCCTTATCAATTTCGTCAAACGGCACAAACTCAGCGTTCCCCTTAAGACCCGCAAGCTTTGTTATCGCAGCTGTAAGCGTAGTTTTACCGTGATCAATATGACCTATTGTCCCTATGTTCACGTGCGGCTTGGTCCGCTCAAACTTTTCTTTAGCCATCCCTATAATAACTCCCTGCCGTTGAATTTTGGAGCCCATGACCAGAATCGAACTGGTGAACCTCTTCCTTACCAAGGAAGCGCTCTACCGACTGAGCTACATGGGCCTGTATGGCAAATCAAACTCTTTTTCGAGGAAACAGCGCGTGGAGCGGGAGACGAGGCTCGAACTCGCGACATTCAGCTTGGAAGGCTGAAGCTCTACCAACTGAGCTACTCCCGCTTATGATGAAACTAAGTATAGCCAATCAACCAAAACCGACTATGTAGTAACGATCACTCCAGCAGATCTCCTACACAATACTTTTGGTGGTGGGGGGAGGATTTGAACCTCCGAAGGCTGAGCCGTCAGATTTACAGTCTGATCCCTTTGACCACTCGGGAACCCCACCTAAGCATTATCTGGAGCCGATACCCCGAATCGAACGGAGGACATTCTCATTACAAGTGAGATGCTCTACCAACTGAGCTATATCGGCTCATTTTGCCGTGCCATCTTGGCCACGTCAAAAAGACCGGGAGATAATAGCAAAGCACTTTCAGTTTATCAACCACATTTTAACGCTCTCACACCCAGTAAAACCCACCCAAAAGGGCAAGGATCACTAAAAATGCGATTTTCCTCCGATAAAAGCCTTTTTAAGCATTTTTACTCCGATCCACAACGTCAAACCCATGAATTTCATGATTCCTATCTGGAAAGGCAGGCTACAAATTATTATTTTTACACTACATTTATCTTGAGTTCAACTTTTTTCATTTTTTTATCAGCGCGGTAAAGGCGTCTGTTTTTCACGACGTGAAAGGTGCTGACAAAACACCTCCCATTTCACCCGCAACCCCCCAAAAAACAATAGTTTCACGAGTTTACTATTGACATTTCACAGCCAATCGAATACTTTTTGCCCAAATCAATAAAAACCGCATCCGGTAAGGAGAACAATGAATATCCGCAGATTTGTCATTTTACTCGCCATCATTTTGTCACTCACGGGTTGCCAGCAGACCCAAATGTCAGCCGGCAAACCTGTCACGGCAGAAACCTTTTCAGATTCCCCCCGGCAGCCGGCAGCAAATACCGCATCAGAATATGCAACTGCACCTTCTGATAAGGAATCCGCAGCAGCAGATACGCTCTCCTCAGGGTCAAAAACCTGCACAAAGCCACTTGAAGATGCAAAAGATGCCGACCAGAAGCGCATCGACCAGGCGCTTGAACTATGTAATTTTGCCCAGAAGATGTGGGAGGAAGGAAACCTTGAGGACGCCCTTTCCAATCTTGATTCCGCCTACTTTCTTATCCTTGAAATTGACCACCACGCATCTCCCGAGCTCAGCCAGCAGAAGGAAGACATCCGATACCTGATATCAAAGCGGATTCTGGAAATTTATGCGTCCCGCCAAATTGTGGTCACCGGTCGGCACGAAGCCATTCCCATTACTATGAATGCCCACGTCGAGAAAGAAATCAAGCGCCTGACAGGGCCTGAGCGGCGTTTTTTCATTCAATCCCTGGAGCGGTCTTCTAGATACCGCCCTTATATTGTTCAGGAATTAAAAAAAGCAGGACTGCCCGAAGAGATTTCCTGGTTGCCGCTTATTGAAAGCGGATTTAAACTCAGGGCACTCTCTTCAGCACGCGCACTGGGCCTTTGGCAGTTCATCCCATCGACAGGCCACAAATTCGGTTTGAGCCGCAACTATTACATTGACGAACGGATGGACCCGGAGAAAGCCACCCGGGCGGCCATTGCCTATCTCAAGGAACTGCACAATCTTTTCGGCGACTGGACAACAGCCCTGGCAGCCTATAATTGCGGAGAATTCCGGGTTCTCAAAACCATACGCCGGCAAAAGATCAATTATCTCGACAACTTCTGGGATCTTTACCAGAGCCTGCCCAGAGAAACCGCCAGATATGTTCCCCGCTTTCTCGCCACGGTTCACATCGTGAACAATCTGGATAAATACGGCATAAAAGCGAAGACCCCCCTGTCCCCCATTGCATATAAGAGCTTTGACATCAAAAAGCAGGTCCGGCTCAAGGATATCGCCAAAGAAATCAATGTTGATACGACACTTCTCAAAACATTGAATCCCGAACTCCGCCATGCCTTGCTCCCCCCCGAAACCTATTCCCTGAAAATACCCGAGCAACAGGCAGATATATTTCTTGCCAAGCTGGACAAGATCAAAACCACTTATACCCCCCCCCCCATGTATGTCTATCACAGGGTCAGGAAAGGAGACACACTTTCAGGGATTGCAAAAAAGTACAGAACGTCTGTAAAGGCCATCTCCAGTTGCAACAAGATTTACAGATCCCATCGTATTATTGCCGGTAAAGTACTTAAAATACCGACGAAAAACTACCCGGGTGGCGGTTATGTGGCCAGCAACACATCAAAAACCGTTATCCCTCCCGGAAAATCAGTAACCTATAAAGTCCGCCGGGGTGACAATCTATGGATTATCGCCAAAAAATTCTCAACCACGACCAAACAGATCATGGCCCGCAACAGATTGTCCGGCACGACCCTGCACATCGGCCAGACCCTGGTCATCTCATCGGGCAAAACAGCTGCCACGGCAAAGTCCAAAGGAGCCGGTACGTACAAGGTCAAATCCGGGGACAGCCCCTTTTTGATTGCCAAACGTCACAACATGAGCCTGAACCGCTTGCTGGCACTGAACCACCTGAACAAGCGAAGTAAAATTTACCCGGGCCAAAAACTGATTGTCGAATAATACGTACAGAGCGCTTCACGACATTTTGATTTTTCCTTGGGTTTTATCTTGCCTTGTAAAGAGTGATCGTGTATAAGGTGTGGTCGTGTTGGAATCCGGGAGTACTTAAACGATAGGAAATCCCGTTTACATTCGGAGACATGGCACTCTAAGGGTTTGCCCCCGTAGCTCAGTGGATAGAGCATTGGATTCCTAATCCATGTGCGCAGGTTCGATTCCTGCCGGGGGTACCATGAAGATACCGCTTTCTTTTTTTACCATTCCAAAATCATTATCACCTGTTACGGAGCAACTCGGTAGTTTTTCCGGTAGCTTTCAACATACCTGCTGACATTGCATTCATATCGAGCTTGGTGTATACAACCATCCGGTATTAATCAATAATATAAGGAGGCCGTTCACACGTGAACGCAGAGACAGGAACGCCTTTTAGATCGACAAAACCCGAGTTGCTGGCCCCTGCCGGCAATGCAGAGAAGCTTGAAATCGCCGTTCACTACGGTGCTGATGCAGTCTACCTTGCAGGTAAAGACTTTAGCCTGAGAAATTTTTCAGGCAACTTTACGGACCAGGAGATTGAGACGGGAATAAAGTTTGCCAGAAAACACCGGGTCAAGGTATATCTGGCGTGCAATATATATTCCCGTAACCATGAGCAAAAACAACTGCGTACGTATATTGAAAAAATAGGCAACATCGGTCCGGATGCCATTATCATATCAGATCCCGGAATTGTGATGCTGGCCCGGGAGATCATACCGCATATTGATATCCATTTGAGTACCCAGGCAAACACCACCAATTACAATGCAGCCCTTTTCTGGCAGAATCTGGGCATAAAACGTGTAAACCTGGCCAGGGAATTATCGCTCCGTGAAATCACTGATATCGTAACGCATACGGAGATCGAAACCGAAGCCTTTATTCACGGCGCCATGTGTGTATCTTATTCCGGCAGGTGTCTGTTGAGTACGGTGTTAAGTAAGCGGGACAGCAACCGGGGGCTCTGCAGCCATCCCTGCCGGTGGAAGTATTCGGTTGTGGAAGAAATGCGACCCAACGAATTCCACCCCCTGGTGGAAGATGAGCGCGGCACCTATATCTTCAACTCCAAAGACATGTGTATGATTGACCATATTCCCGAACTGGTGGATTCGGGTATTACCTCCTTTAAAATCGAGGGCCGGATGAAGGGAATCAATTACCTGGGTTCTGTGGTCAAGGCTTACCGGAATGCCATTGACAGCTATTTTTCAGACCCGGACGGTTACAAGGTTGCCCCGGAGTGGCGATCGGAGCTGCACAGTGTTTATCACCGTGCCTATTGTACCGGTTTCTACTTCGGCCACCCGGACGATACAGGTGATGCAGCCATGAACCGTAACAATATACACCAGGGAAAAATTCACAGTTTCATCGGAAAAATCCTGGATTGCTACGACGACAACCACTGCCTGGTAGAAGTACGAAATAAGCTGGTTTCCTCAGATGAAGTTGAAGTGCTCAGCCCGTCCGGCCCCGCAAGGAAATCCAGGATATTTGCCATGACGGATCCGGAGCAAAAACCGATTGATGCAGCCCAGCCGAATACCCGAGCAGTTCTGCAATTGGAACGGGCCTTTACAATCAACGATATCATTCGCAAGATATAGGTGCATACTGTTATCTACAGCGTATCTTTAATTTGACTTTCTATATTCTTTTATGTAAATTATTTATCTATCGACATAATTTTATCATCTCTAAGACAACCCTTTCAGGAGAGTTAATATGTTTGAAGACGACGAAACCCTACAAATGTACATCGAAGAGTCGCTGGACCACTTAGGTGATATTGAAAGTGATCTTTTAACGATCGAGGAAGGTGGTGATAACATCGACCTGGATCTGGTGAACAACGTTTTCAGAGCTGCTCATTCCGTAAAGGGCGGAGCCGGGTTTATGGGGCTTACCACCATCAAGGACCTTGCGCATCATCTTGAAAACGTATTGGGTCTTATCCGAAACAATGAACTAACGCCCAACTCCCAGAGGATCAGTGTATTGTTAAAGGGGTTTGATGAGTTGGAAAACCTTTTAAACAACATTGATACCAGCAATGAGGTGGATATTTCAGCCCATGTCACGGCACTTGAAAATATCACCAAGTCTTCCCTGCCCGAAGAAAAGCAGGATATGGTGTCGGAGGTGGTGGATATTGTTCTTAGAGACGGGCGCGCCTTTCACCAGGTGTCACTTTACGAGATTGAAAAATACAAGGCCGAAGGGAAAAACTTGTTCCTGGTTGAATATGATCTTATTCATGACATCCAGCGAAAAGATAAAAACCCCATTGAAGTGTTGAACAACCTTCAGAAAACAGGCACCATTGTCGATTCAAGAATAGATTTTGACTCTGTCGGCACCCTGGCAGATCCTGCAGGGGGCAGCCGGATTCCCTTTCAGGTGCTTTTCGCCTCCATCATTGAACACGACATGACCGAAACATTGTTTGACATCAGCAGCCAGTATATTCATACGATCAATGACGATATGATTGTAACGGCATCAGATGCCGAGGCCGCCCCGGAAGCCGCACCTGCCGCAGTAAAAGAAGAAGCACCTGCCGCACCTGCCCAGCCGGAACCGGTTGCCGCACAACCGGCGGCCACTGCGGCCACGCCTGTACAGGAGCAAGCAGCGGTTGCAGCCACACCAACGCCCCAGGTCGTCACGGAAAAAGTTCAGAAAAAACCGGCGGCCGCAGCCAAGACCCAGGACAAGGATATCAATCTGGGCGCCAAACCACAGACCTCTCTGCGGGTCAATGTAGGTCTTCTTGATACCCTCATGAACCTTGCCGGAGAGCTGGTTCTCAGCCGGAACCAGCTTCTCCAGGGAATTAATTCTTCCAACACCAAAGCTACGGAATTGTCCAGTCAGCGCATCGACATGATCACATCTGAACTTCAGGAAGCGATCATGCGGACCCGGATGCAGCCCATTGCCAACATTTTAAACAAATTTACCCGTGTGGTCAGGGACCTGTCCCAGCAACTGGGCAAATCCATTGAACTGGAAATTGAGGGAAAGGATGTTGAACTGGACAAAACCATTCTGGAGTCCATTAACGATCCTTTGACCCACCTGGTGAGAAATTCCGTGGACCACGGCATTGAGACCCCCATGGAGCGGGAGCAGGTTGGGAAAGATCCCACGGGTAACATCACCCTCAAAGCCTTTCACGATGCCGGTCAGGTCAACATTGTTATCTCGGATGACGGGCGGGGTCTGGATCCGAAAAAAATTGCAAACTCCGCCATTGAAAAAGGACTGATCACAGATGCCCAAGTGTCTGAAATGTCAGACAAAAGAAAGATAGAGTTAATCTTCATGCCCGGTTTTTCAATGGCCAAGGAAATTACCGATGTTTCGGGCAGGGGTGTCGGCATGGATGTCGTCGTCACCAATATTGAGAATCTGGGCGGTATTATAGAACTGGATTCAACGCCGGGACAGGGTACGGATATCCAGATCAAGCTGCCGCTGACCCTGGCCATCATCCCGAGCCAGATCACCTCCGTGGGCAACGAGCGATATGCCCTGCCCCAGGTGAACCTGAACGAGCTTCTCAGGATACCTGCCGGACAGGTTAAGGAAAAAATAGAAAAAGTCGGCGACGCTGCCGTGGTAAGACTGAGGGGCGAACTGCTTCCCCTGCTCAATCTTTCTGAAATGCTCGGTATCGAAAAAACATATACGGACCCGTTAGACAAAGAAGAACGGCCGGACAGGCGTAAAAACATTGCGGATCGCAGATCAAAAAAACACCTGACTGCAGAAGAAGCCATGGCAGGCGATGACAAGCAAATCGTCGACAGGGATGAAGAAGACCGCCGCTACCATGCGGCTTCAGCCATGAACATTGCCGTGGTTTCCGCAGGTGCCTTTAAATACGGACTGGTGGTTGACCAGCTTCACGATTCAGAGGAAATCGTTGTGAAACCGGTGGGCCGCCACCTGAAAAAATGCACGGCTTATGCCGGTGCCACCATTATGGGAGACGGCAAGGTTGCCCTGATTCTGGATATTTCCAACCTTGCCCAGATGGCGGAACTCTCCGCAGTTGCAGAGGCCGGACAGATGGCCAAAGCGGCCGAGGAAGAAGAAGCGGCCAATGCCGACAGGGTCGCCCTGCTCACCTTTAAGAACGGCGATGCCGAACATTTTGCAGCCCCGCTCAGTATCGTGGAACGTATCGAACGCATCCAGACCGCTGACATCGAACAGATCGGCGACCGGAAAGTGGTCCAGTACAGAGGCGGTTCCCTGCCCTTGTATGAACTTTCCCAGGTGGCGGATGTGGATGAACTTCCGAGCAAAGAGCAGCAAGAGGTTATTGTCTTCAAGGTCAAAGACAAAGAACTTGGCCTGATGGTCACCCCCCCTGTGGATGCCCTTGAAGTCCAGTTGGATATTGACACCAGTACACTAAAACAAACCGCCATAAGCGGCTCGATGATCATCAGCGACCATACCACCCTGTTGGTGGATATTTTTGAACTGGTAAAAGCTTTGAATCCCGAATGGTTCACCGAAGAGGCAAAAGTGGCGGCAGAAATGGCTGAAGAAGGTGAAAAAATACTCCTATTTGCAGAAGACTCCGCCTTTTTCAGAAACCAAGTCAAAGGCTTTATGGAAGAAGACGGGTTCAAGGTTATTGAGGCGGAAGACGGATTGATCGCATGGGAACTTCTCAAAGAGCGCGTGGAAGAGATTGACCTGGTGGTAACAGACTTGGAAATGCCCAATATGGACGGATTTGAATTGACCAAGCGGATAAAAAACGATCCCAAATACTCACACCTCCAGGTTATTGCCCTGACGTCCCTGGCCAGTGAGGCCCATATTGAAAAAGGTAAAGCCGTTGGTATCGACGAATATGAAATCAAGCTGGACAGGGAAAAACTGATGACCATCATCAGAAAGTATCTTAACCTTTAAAAATGCCCAGAAGTCATATCCGCTAAGGAGAGGAAAATGGAAGAAACAACAATTGAGGCCACGTCAACGGATCTTGAATTCTCCACCTTTTATGTGGGAGGGGCCCTGTGCGGGATCAATATCCTGAACATCCAGGAGATCAACAAACATTTTGAAATTACCAAGGTTCCCCAGGCATCCGATTATATTGAGGGAATACTTAACCTGAGGGGGCGTATCGTCACCATCATTGACCTGGGTAAAAAGCTGGGGCTGGCATCGGTAAATAAGGATAAGGACAACCGGAACATCATCGTGAATTCCGAAGACGAACATATCGGTCTTCTGGTGGATTCCATTTCGGATGTGGTGCTGACCCGTAATGAAGATATAGAGCCTGCCCCGTCCAACATCGGCGGGGTCAAAGGCAAATTTTTTCAAGGCGTTCTGAAAACTGAAAATCAACTGATCGGTATTCTTGATATTGATGAGGTGCTAAAAGAATAATGCAATCACTTAAAGCTGTTGTGGTAGATGATACCATTGTATACCGGAAAATCGTCGGAGATGTGCTCAAAGACATGCCCGGTGTTGAAGTTGTCGGTACGGCCAATAATGGTAAAATCGCCCTGTCAAAAATAAAAACCCTGAACCCGGATTTCATTACCCTTGATATTGAAATGCCTGAAGTCAGCGGCATTGAGGTTCTCAAGGAGTTACGGAAAATGGACAAGCCGCCGTTGACCATCATGCTTTCCACCCTGACACACCAGGGCGGCGAAATGACCATCCAGGCGCTTGAACTCGGGGCGTTCGATTTTATTCCCAAGCCTGAAGCCGGCAAAATGGCTGATAATATGCTCAAGGTCAAAAAAGCCATTGAGCCGATCATCAAGGTCATCAAACGAAGAAAAGGCGGGATGTCGGCCTTTGGGACCACGGCGACCAGAGGCAAGGCGGCACCGGCAAAACCTGTCGTCAGGAAACCCGTAACGCCACGGGTGGCCATTTCCAAAACACCCGTGGTCAAGTCCAAGTCGGAAATCGTCGGCATCGGCATATCCACCGGCGGACCCAATGCCTTGACCAAGCTGATTCCCATGCTGCCGCCCAACCTCAAGGCGCCGATTTTGATTGTCCAGCACATGCCGCCCATGTTTACGGCATCCCTGGCAAACAGCCTGAACAACAAATCCAAACTGGAAGTTAAGGAAGCACAGGACGGCGATGTGATAGAGCCCGGAAAAGTGTTGATCGCTCCCGGAGGCAAGCAGATGAAAATTGTTGCCGGTGGCGACGGACTCACCCGGAAAATAAAAATCACCGACGACCCGCCTGAGAATTCCTGCAAACCTTCTGTAGACTATCTGTTCCGTTCCATTGCCCAGCACTATGTCGGCCGCTCAACCGGTGTCATAATGACCGGAATGGGCTCTGACGGGTCAAAAGGGCTGGTCCAGATGAAGAAGAACGGCAGTGTTGTCATTGCCCAGGACGAAGAGACCTGTACTGTGTTTGGTATGCCCAAAGAGCCAATTGAATCCGGCCTTGCTGATGTGGTTGCGCCCCTGGAAAGAATCGCGGGCGAAATCATAAAAACAGTGACGCTCTAACAGAGACCCTATAGGCAACACACAACTTATGACAAAAATCACCGTAACTCCGGAAGAGTTCAAGACGTTTGCCCAGTACATCCTGGAAATATCCGGAATTGCCCTGGAAGCAGGAAAAGAGTATTTACTTGAAACCCGCCTCAACCCTCTTTTGGGCAAATTCGGCTGCAGTTCTTATTCCGAGTTATTGAAACGGTCCAAAACAGATTTCAAAAAAGAGATTGAAAATCATATCATTGATGCGATCTCCACCAATGAGACATATTTTTTCAGGGATAAATCCCCGTTTCAGCTGCTCCAGCATAAAATTTTCCCGGACCTTATCGACCGCCGGTCAAAATCAGGTTTTGGAAAACCCACCATCCGGCTGTGGAGTGCAGCCAATTCAACAGGTCAGGAAATCTACAGCATTGCCATGACCATGCTGGAGATGGGCCTATCTCCGAAAGACTATAATATAAAGCTGTTTGGCACAGACATTTCAGATGCGGCCATTGCCCAGGCCAGTTACGGAATTTACAATAAATTCGAAGTGGCAAGGGGACTGGATCAAATCCGGCTCAGAAAGTATTTCGACCCCCAGGATGACCGTTACAAAGTCAAGGATGAACTGAGAGCCATGGTCCAGTTCAAAAAAATGAACCTGATGAAACCCTTTGTCGGTGTCGGCAAATTTGATATTGTGTTATGCCGCAACGTGATGATCTATTTCACCAGCGACGACCGGCGTAAAATATATGCAAATATCGCAAAGACCATGGAACCGGACGGATACCTGCTGATCGGCTCCACGGAGTCTCTTGTCAATGACACAGATCTTTTCGTCTCCAACAAATATTTAAATTCTGTCTTCTATCAGTTCAAAGAATAAAAAGAGGCATTGCTTATGAGTACAATAAACGAGAAAGATTTTATTGATGAATTGGCGTTCTGCCTCAAGGAAGAAGATGTCGTTAAAGCCAAAGCACTGCTCCAGTTTGCATCAGATTCGAGCATTGATGTCAATGTCCAGAAAAAAGCATTGCTGGAACTGGCCAAAGGACCGGAGCGGGTCGTCTTCCCCCTGCTGGAATTCCTGACAAAAATCGATATTGCCAGCCAGGAAGTCCATGAAGGGCTTTATGAATTAATCCTGGATAAGGCCTATGGGAACACCGACCTGGTCGTCGAGTATATCACCCAAAACGAAAAACCCACCCGTATCGCCTTTATCCGTGCCGCCGGCGATCTTTTCCTTGAAGATACCGCACCGGTTCTGAACCACTTGATTCAATCCGAGCAGGACCCCGATCTGCTGGAGCCTGCGATCCGGTCCCTGGGAGTGCTTCGTAAAGCAGAGAGCCTTGATGCGTTTGCCGCCCTGTCCGGCCATCCGGATTTGAGTGTCCGGAATGCCGCGATTTTTGCCATCGCAGAACACGGCAGCCAGGAGGCCGTGGACAAACTTTTGGAATTCCTGGGTGAAGACGAGCAAACCAATAAATTTGCCGTTGAGGCATTGGCGGAAATGCAGGATTTTTACGCCCTTGATAAGTTGACCCATTTACTGAGTTCTTCGACAACCCTTGTCAGGGATACCGCCATTGATCAGCTCATGAAACTGGGCACCAAGGCCACACCGCTGTTAACACGGGCCTTTCAGAATGCAGAAGCGGACTACCTGGTCCACCTGGTCACCACTCTGGGATATATTGGCGATCCGGCGGCTATTTCGCCGATCCTTGATATCATCAATACCCAGCCCAAAGATGCCAACATCCGCCAGGCCGCTTATGAAGCCATGGAAAGAATTCCATCGCCAAAAACAGCGATCTGCCTTGCCCAGGGACTTCAGGACCCTGTGGAGGCCGTTCGTATGAGTGCCGCCCGGGCTGTTGACAAAAACCTGTCCAAACCCCTGGTGGCCGGTCTTAAAAATATTGTCAGGGAAGGCAATGATTCTGCCATGGCCACTGTTGGAGCACTGATTGATACTGAAGCCGGTAATATTTTCAATTTCCTGGCCGATGAAGAGTCCTTTCAGGACCTGGCCAAAACGCACATCATTGAAAAGGCTTCTCCCGCAACCCGCGAAACATTCCTGAAAACCATGGCCGGTATCGGTAAAAAGGAGCTTGCCGAGGAAATCAGCGCCCAGGTGCCTGAAGATAAAAACGGCGACAAACTTGATGCAAAAGTCGTTGTGGTGGACGATTCAAAAATGATGCTCAAGTTGTACCAGAACAAGTTGTCGGCCCTCGGATTAAGTCCCAAGGTCTTCCACAGGCCGGAAGATGCGATCCCTAAAATCCTCTCTGAGAAACCGGATCTGGTCATTACCGACCTGAACATGCCCAATATCAGCGGTCTGGAAATGACCCGGGAAATCAGAAAAAAATTCACCCGCCAGGACCTGCCCATTCTCATGATCACGACCCAGAGTGACTTTGTAGAGGAAAAATCCGGGGATATTGACGTCAATGATACCATCCTGAAAAAATCCGGAATCAATAAAGTGCTTCACAAACCGTTTACGGATGAAAAATTCAACGCATCGGTGTTTGAATACGTCAGCAATTAAACCATCATGGTATTCCGGTAAAAGGATTCTCGGGGGAATCGTTTTTCTGGGCCTTTTGGCAGGGGGCCTTGCAGGTGCGTTTTACGGCCTTGTATATGATTTACCCGAGATTAACCATTTAAAGCAGTTCAAACCCTCTGCCGTATCAACCGTTTACTCCGCAGACAACCGGGTCATCACCCGGTTTTATCTTGAGAAACGGTTCCCCGTAACTCTTGGCACGGTTCCCCAACATCTCATAGACGCCCTGATTGTCACGGAAGACCGGCATTTTTTCACCCATTCCGGCGTCAATATCAAAGCCATTTTAAGGGCTGTAATACAGGACATCAAGGCCCGGAAGCTTAAGCAGGGGGGAAGCACCCTGACCCAGCAACTGGCCAAAACCCTTTTCTTATCCCCTGAGAAATCCATTATCCGGAAAATCAGAGAGGCCCTGCTGGCTGTCCAGATTGAGCGGCGATATACCAAAAACGAAATCCTTGAACTCTATCTGAACCTTATCTACCTGGGATCAGGCGCTTATGGGATTGAAGCGGCCTCCCAAACGTATTTCAACACATCTGTGTCCGGTCTGACCCTTGGACAGGCTGCCCTGATCGCCGGACTGCCCAAAGCGCCCAGTGTGTATTCCCCCCTGAACAATCCGGAGCGTGCAAAGCACCGCCGCACAATCGTTCTCAACCAGATGCGCGATACAGGAATTATTGATGAAAGAACCTATGAGACAGCCATGGCCGAACCTGTCGCCTCTCCTCCCGATAAGGATTTCCAGCCACCGGCCCCTTTTTTCGTGGCGCATATCAAAAAGGTGTTGGGGAAAAAAATGGAGGCCGGATATGCAGACGGCCTTTCCATCCACACTACTCTGGATTTGGCGCTTCAAGCCACTGCCGAACGGGCCGTGCTCCGCCACCTGGCAGCCCTGGAGAAACGCATGACCAACCGCGGCACTCCAGCCCCCTCTCCCGAGGCCGCACTCATTGCTTTAGATGTCCGCACCGGGGCCATACGCAGCATGGTTGGCGGCAGACATTTCGATGCCAGCCAGTTCAACCGGGTAACCCAGGCCCTGCGCCAGCCCGGCTCCGCATTCAAATCCCTTGTGTATGCTGCGGCAATTGAAAAGGGGTATGAACAGAACCAGACCCTGATGGACGCGCCCTTTAACCATACCCAGGCAAACGGCGTAACCTGGAAAGTACAAAATTTCTCAAAAACCTTTAGCGGAGAAATGACCCTGAGAAAGGCCCTTGCCCTGTCTAAAAATACCCCGGTGGTCAGATTGATGAGCGACATTGGGCCT
Source organism: Desulfobacter sp. (assembly GCA_036881925.1). Lineage (GTDB taxonomy): Bacteria > Desulfobacterota > Desulfobacteria > Desulfobacterales > Desulfobacteraceae > Desulfobacter. The sequence goes on along the minus strand of JBAJNJ010000028.1, from coordinate 15,770 downwards.
GAATCTGTTGTCGCATTCGCGCAAAAATCCGGCATCACCTCCCGGCTCTCCCCATACCTTTCCCTGGCACTGGGCACTGCCGAAGTCAGTCTTTTGGAACTAACATCTGCCTACACCCCATTTGCCAACAGGGGAACCAGGCCCCTACCCTATTCCATTGACCGGATTCTTGACAGTGACGGACAGGTTATTTTCAAGCACAATATAAAAAAAGAACCTGTGACCGACCAAACAACTGCCGCCATTATGGCGGATATGCTGAAAGCCGCAGTTTATGAAGGAACGGGAAAAGCGGCAGGACGAATCAAAAAAGATATCGGCGGCAAAACCGGAACCACAGACGATTACAAAGATGCTCTTTTCATTGGGTTCAGCCCGGATATGGCCTGCGGGGTCTGGGTGGGAAATGACAATGCCCTTCCCCTTGGACCTTATGAGACAGGAGCAAAAGCAGCGCTTCCCATCTGGATGGATTATATGGAAGCCTTTCTTGAGACCCGGCCGTTTCAATACTTTGATATTCCGGACAACACCCAAAAAGTTGATATCAGCCCGGATACCGGAGAGCAGAAAACAGGTCCCGGAACCGTTCGGGCATTGCTCCGCAAGTGATAAGCCGGAAGGTTTTAGGAACAGGGGCCGGAAGTTCGGCACTCCTTACCCCTAGCAGCGTTTCATCCCTTTTTCCTGGTATCTCTCAGGCATAAATCATTTTATAGGGAATCGGCGCATACTTGTTCACCGAAGGTTTGGGCAGGATATGCTCTTCGGCAACAGTCAGCCAATTGTTGTCGTAATTCAGTTCCCTGAGACGCCCCCCTTCTGAAGGCAGCGCATGGATGGTATGGTCATACCTGACGTTGAGGATACAGACATAAGACTTGCGCTGTCTGGCCACCACATAGTTTTTGGTAAAGCTGTTCTGGGTGATTTCAGCCAGATCTGCCAGGTTTTTCACCTGCTCCGGATCCAACTTTACCAGAACAGATTTGGAGACGCCTTTCTCATCAATTCGCAACAAATTCCTGGATTCGCTTGACGACACATAAATGGTGGTGATGCCACCCATCTGCCTGAAGTACTGGGCTGCCACAATAGCTGCGGTCCGCCTGCCGCCGGACATCACTGGCACACCATAATATTCAAACAGCTTTTTCTGCATATTTTCGGCATATTTATCCCCCTTTTCGTAAAGGTCTTTGGAAATATACCGGAGGGATTTGGCAAGGTCTTCCGAGGCGTCGGCAATGGGCCAGTCCACACGGACATGGAAGTGGGTCAGGGCGTACTGGACCTTTGTCCGCTGATTTCTCTGGATCAGCAGAGCATAGTCCACCGGCAGGAGTGAACGGAGAAGCGAAAAGAACTCCCCGGTCTCAAAATATTTCAGATTCCGGTTGTAGTTTTCCACATCCGGGAAATACTTGTGCCGCAACAGGTTGGTCTTCGTGGTTTTATTGGCATCAAAATACCGGATGTATTTTTTATGCTTTTTATCAATAAAATCCTCGGAAAAAATAATTAAAAAGGAATTCTGCGCGTCAAACTCCACAGAGGGTATCCTTGCCCTGGGCTTCAACTCTCTTAGTTCCACAAAAGGATAGGGCGTCCTGAGTTTCAAAAAATTGTTGTAGGATCCCACAAGGGAGTACCCGATAACAAACTGGTCCAGTTCATCGCGCAATACTTGATAATAGGACCGCCGCAAACGGTCTTCCCTGCTCAACGCATGCCTTGAGTTACAATATTTCACTGTGCCGTCCCCAAAAATAAAATTATTCCAGCGCCACCACCCCGGGTAGTTTTTTTCCTTCCATCATATGAAGAAAAGCGCCTCCGCCCGTGGATATATAACTGACCTGATCCGTAATGCGGCATTTTTTAGCTGCCAGCCCTGTATCTCCGCCACCGACAATTGAAAATGCGTCGGAACCGGCAATGGCATCTGCAACCGCCTGTGTGCCTGCGGCAAACCGGTCCATCTCAAATACGCCCATGGGCCCGTTCCAGACAATAGTACCGGCCCCTTTGAGCGCCCGGGCATATTCCAGGATGGTTTCCGGGCCGATATCCAGAGCCATCCATCCGCCCGGGACATTGTCAAGTCCGACATTCATTTTCTTGGCATCCTTGTCAAAAGCTTCAGCCACTACAAGATCCTTGGGCAACAACAGCGAAATGCCCTTTTCATTTGCCTTTTTCACGATATCTGCGGCCGTGGGCAACAGGTCTTCCTCAATCATGGAGCCCCCGGTGTCCACCCCCTGACTCTTCAGAAAAGTATTGGCCATGGCACCACCGATAATAAGGCAGTCCACGAAATTAAGCATATTTTCCAGCGCAGCCAGTTTACTTGATACTTTTGCACCGCCGATAACAGCGACCAGGGGCGTTTTGGGATATTCAACCGAATCGTAATATGACCGCACTTCTTTTTCAAGCAAAAATCCCGCAACCGATTCCTTTGCGAATTTCGGCATTCCTGTGACCGATGCCTGGTCCCTGTGGGATACGGCAAATGCGTTGTTTACATAAATATCGCAAAGGCCTGCCAGTTCACGTGAAAACACCGGGTCGTTATTTTTTTCTTCTTTGTGAAACCTTAAATTCTCCAGCATGAGAATACCGCCGGGCGGCAGCATCGCCACCTTTTCCCTGACCTCAGGACCAATGCAGTCATGCGCGAAACGGACGTCCATCTCCAGAAGTTCGGACAACCGTCTTGCCGCAGGCAAAAGGCTATACATGTCCTCCCTGACCCCGTTGGGTCTCCCGAGATGGGACGCCAGTATCAACTTTGCCTTCTTTTCCACAAGATATTGAATCAACTCAAGGGTCGCCCGGATCCGGTTATCATCCGTGATATTTCCATTCTCATCCATGGGCAGGTTATAATCCACCCTTACGAACACCGCCTTGTTCTCTACATTAATCTCTCTTACCGACTTCATTCCCATCCTCCCGGCGGGTCACCTGTTTAGTTTCACAAAAGTTCCGGTTCCCGGCCGTTGTCCAAGGTCTGTGAACCCCTTAATTTTTTTTCATTTGATATTGAACGCCCTTTTGAACGCCAACAAGAAGCGCACCGTTGCTAAGATACGTAAACTTACAGCGATTTTCAACTCTTTTACGTACGAAGGGTAAAGAGATGAACGCCTGGCTTTTCCAACCTGAAATATCCTGGCACCATTATCTTAACGGCCTCGCCCTGATACGCATCTGAAACGGGGCTATTTTTTAGATGTTTGGCTGCGGCGGTGGGCCTGTTTTTTCCTGGACCAGCGCTCGAAAAAATTCATGGTACCGGATTTGGTGGATCGTTCAATTATCTCCTCTTCCACCTGCACCCCGTCTTTGGTGGCCATGGCCTGCTTAAGGCATCTGGTTTTCACCGGGCAATGGAAAAAGCACTCCTCCGGTGTTTCTCTTAAGCCCTTGGGCCCCATGGGAAACACCTTGTCCAAGTTCCCAAAGCAATCGGGAATATTTTGGTCATCGCGCATTGAGCTGTTCAAACTCCCGGTTAAATTCAGCCATCTGTCCATGTCCGGCAAAACTGTAATATCCGTCACTTCCGGTGATGATATGGTCATGGACATTTATTCCGGCAAACTTCAAGGCAAGGGTCAAGGTGCGGGTGATGCGGACATCCTGGTGTGAAGGCTGGATATCACCGGAGGGATGATTGTGGGCAAACAGAATAGAGGCGGCTTTGTGGTCCAGCGCCTTGACAATGACTTCCCTGGGGTAAACCGCACTGGCGGTGAGGGTGCCGGTAAAAAGGATCTCTGATGCGGTGACGCGGTTTTTCGCATCCAGAAAAATCCCCATAAAGTGCTCCCTGTCCTTGTATCCGATGGTCTGGCTTAAAAATGCCAGAAGACTTTCAGGGTCTTTTACCACGTCCCGGTCCACCAAACGGTTTTCAAGATAGCGGTCGGCAGCAGCTTTGATCAGGTGAATACCAAAGCTGTTGGCAGGCCCCACCCCATTGATCCGGCAGAGTTCCCGGGTGCTGGCTTCCAGCACCCGGTGAAAACTCTTGAATTCTTTGATCAAGTCCTTGGCCGCCTGCTTGGTGTCCCTTCTCGGGGTATTCAGAGCAAGCAGCAACTCCAGGACTTCGTAATCCTGGAATCCGGAAAGGCCGGCTTTCAGGAATCTCTCCCTCAGCCGCTTCCGGTGCCCGTCTCCCTTATGCGTCGTTGTCCGGTTCTCCACCGTCGCCTGAGTCCTGGGATGTCAGATCATCTTGGCCCTGGTCCGCTCCGGCGGTCTCGCCATCACCGGCCTCTTCTTCGGGCAGACGGGCAATCCCGATGAGTGTTTCTTCCTTGGACAGGTTGATCAACCTCACGCCCTGGGTGTTTCTGGAAATCACATTGATGCCGTCGATGGCGGTCCGTATCAGTTTACCCTTGTCCGTGACCATCATCAGCTCATCATTATCCGCCACCAATGCCAGTGAAACCATTTTCCCGTTTCGTTTGGATGTCTTGATGGAAAATACGCCTTTGCCCCCGCGGGTCTGGGTTCTGTACTCCTCGACCTGGGTCCGTTTGCCGTAACCGTTTTCCGTTACCGTGAGCAACGTGCCTTCGTCTCCAAGCACTTCCATGCCCACCACCCGGGAGTCTTCCTCAATCCTCATGCCACGGACCCCCATGGAGCCGCGGGCCGTTCCCCTGACGTCGGATTCATGAAAGCGGATCACCTTGCCGCCTTCGGAACCCAGGAAGACATCCATGTTCCCATCGGTAATTCTGGCGGAAATCAATTCATCGCCCTCGGCCATTTTAATACCGATCAGGCCGCCGGAACGGGGACGGGAATAGGCCATAAGGTCGGTCTTTTTGACACGGCCTTTTTTGGTGGCCATCACCACATACTTGTCTTCTTCAAACGCATCCACAGTCAGCACCGTGGCAAGCTTTTCATCCTCGTCAAAATTGAGCAGGTTAACAATGGCCTTGCCAAGGCTGGACCTGCCTGCCATTGGCAGCTCATAGACCTTGGCCTGGTAGACTTTGCCCAAATTGGTGATAAAAAGAAAAGTGGCATGGGTGGAAGCCACAAAAAGGTGCTCGACAAAATCGTCAGACTTGGTGCCCATGGCGGTCTTGCCTTTGCCCCCCCTGTGCTGACTGGCATAAAGGGTAATCGGGTTGCGCTTGATATAGCCGCTCCGGGTCACGGTCACCACCATGTCTTCTTCGGCAATGAGATCTTCAATACTGATCTCAGCCGTGCTCTCCACGATCCTTGTCCTGCGACCGTCGCCGAACTCTTCGTCCAGATCGTTGAGTTCCTCCTTGATCAATCCGCGGACCACCGTTTCGCTGCCCAGGATCTCTTTGAACCAGGAAATGTCTTTCAAAAGCGCATTGTACTCTGTATCGATTTTATCCCTTTCAAGACCTGTCAGCCGCTGGAGGCGCATGTCCAGTATGGCCTGTGCCTGGACCGGACTCAGGTCAAAGGTCTTGATCAGGCCGGTTTTGGCCTCCTCGGGAGACTGGGAAGCCCGGATCAAAGCAACCACTTCGTCCAGATTGTCCAAGGCAACCTTCAGCCCCTCAAGAATATGGGCCCGCTCTTCGGCCTTTCTCAGATCATACCGGGTCCGCCGGACAATCACGTTGATCCTGTGGGCAATGAAATGATTGAGAATTTCTTTGAGGCTCAGCAATTCCGGACGGTTATTGACCACGGCCAGAAAAATAATGCCGAAGCTGGTCTGCATATTGGTATGCTTATAAAGCTGATTGATCACCACTTCCGCAATCTGGTCCCGTTTGAGCCCCACGGCGATGCGCATGCCCTCGCGGTCGGATTCGTCCCGGACAAAAGAGGCGCCGGTGATGACCTTGTCCCGCATAAGTTCGGCAACTTTTTCCACCACACGGGCTTTGTTGACCTGATATGGCAACTCGGTCACGACAATGGTTTCCTGGCCGGTTTTCTTGTTCTCTTCAATCTCGGCCTTGGCCCTCAGGGTGATGATGCCCCGGCCGGTATCATAGGCTTCAAAGATTCCCTTTGTACCGTAAATATGTCCGTATGTCGGAAAATCCGGACCTGGAATATGTTCCATAAGGGCCTGGGTATCCATGTCCGGATTATCGATCAGGGCCTTCAGACCTTCAATGACTTCATTGATATTATGGGGGGGAATGTTGGTGGTCATGCCCACGGCGATGCCGGAAGAACCGTTGACCAGGAGGGCCGGAAATTTTGTGGGCAATACCGCCGGTTCGTCAAGGGTTTCGTCGTAGTTGGGAATGAAATCCACCGTCTCTTTTTCAAGGTCGGCCAGCATCTGGTGGGAGAGCTTGCGCATGCGGATTTCCGTATAACGCATGGCCGCCGGGGAGTCGCCGTCCACGGAACCAAAGTTGCCCTGCCCGTCCACAAGGGTATACCGCAGGGAAAAATCCTGGGCCATCCGGACAATGGTATCGTAAACCGCTGCATCACCATGGGGGTGATATTTACCAATGACATCACCGACGATGCGGGCACTTTTTTTATAGGGTTTGTTCCAGTCGTTGCGCAATTGCTGCATGGCATAGAGCACACGCCTGTGGACCGGCTTCAACCCGTCCCGGACATCGGGCAGGGCCCGGCCGATGATGACACTCATGGCATATTCGAGATAGGATTGTCTCATCTCTTTCTCGATACTAGTCACGTTGCTTTCGTTCTGAATCATCCTCGATTACTACTCCCAATAAGATGTTGGTCCTACCCTTTGCCGGGTTCCACCATGGACTGGAAACTGGAAAAATAAATATCGGCAAGGGTTAAAAACAGTGTGGCGATCAAAGGGCCGTAAATAATACCTAAAATTCCATAGGCCTTTAAGCCGCCGATAATTGCAAAAAAAACGATGAGGGGATGCATGGACACCCGGTCCCCAACGACTTTGGGTTTAAAAAAATATTCAATGCCCCAGGACAGGATACCGTAAAAAATCAAAATAAATATCCCGATCCCCAGGCTGCTCTTCAACATGAAAAACAACGCTGTCGGTACCAGGACCACCCCGATGCCCACAATGGGCAAAAACGCCAGGAATCCCATGATGACGCCCCATAAAAACGGGGAGTTCAGCCCCAGGAACCAGAAAAGAAGCCCCCCGGCACATCCCTGGATCAGTCCGCCCAGACCGTTGCCGATCAGTACGGCCCCGGCCATATCGTTGAATTTTTCGTAAAGCTCCTTGTCATGTTCGTCCTTGAGCGGGGACAGATCGTACAGGTACTGGACAAACCGGTCTCCATCCATCAGCATGTAAAATACAACCAGAAGCATGAGACAAAAATAAAACACCAGGTTCACCAGATTTGAGGTCATAAACCTGGCCTGCTGGAACAGGGAAAAGCCAACGGTTCTTCCCAGTTCTGATATCGGGGCAATAAGCTCATTCCAGGAAATCGCCGTCTCGATTCCCGCCCGTGCAAGCAGTTCATTGATCCGGTCCAGTGCCTGGGTGTTCTCAAGCAGGTTGACCAACTGGTTTGAAAACACGGCATCCCTGGCCATGTTGTAAAGCCCAAGCGCCTCTCTGGAAAGAATCCCCACAAAAAAAACCACGGGAATAAATACCACAAAAAATGCCACCGTGCAGGTCAACACCGACGCAAATTTCGGGGAAAGCCTTGCGCAAAACCCTCTGAAAACCGGCTTAAAAATACCGGTAATCACAATCCCAAGCACGATACTCGCAAAAAACGGGGCAATCAGCTTACCCACAAGAAGAATGGATATACAGAACAGCACCAGAAAAAAAAAGAACACTGCCCGCTGAAAAATATTCTGCTCCAAACAATCACCAAACGTTGTTTTAAAATCAGGGATAAACAGGATTGATTTTCAGAAAAAAATCCCGCCTTGAAAAATCAGGTAAAGCCGTAGCATGCAACATGCACGGCTACGGCTTTACACAACTTAAGAATGGAATAATCCCGGTGTTAACTGCGTGTTAGCTGCTGATAATCCCCAGAGCGCCCAGCAAAAGCAAAATTTCATAGATAATGACCTGGGTCCAGCTTCCAAAAAAATGGTAAACAATACCGCCCCCGACAATCGCGGGAACAGCCGTGTAGATCAGTATACCTAATTTACGGGGAATATCCATCGTCACAACACCTCTTTATTCAATTCAATTTCAATTGTTTACGTGTTTAAATACCTCAGGGTTTATTACCATTTTAGGCTGTTCAAGTAAAGCCTAATCTTAGCGGCCGGGCTTAACGCTCAATGATCATGGCCATGCCCATCCCGCCGCCGATACACATGGATATGAGGCCGGTGGTATAGTCTTTCCTTTTCATCTGGTGGATGGCGGTCACCATCTGCCGGGCACCGGTACAGCCGATGGGATGGCCGATAGAGATCCCGGACCCCAACTCATTGGGCTTTTCCACATCAATATCCAACTCACGCATACAACCGATGGCCTGGGCCGCAAAGGCCTCGTTGAGCTCTATCATATCAATGTCGCCCATGGCCATGCCGGTCTGTTTCAATACTTTTTTAACCGCCGGTACAGGCCCCAGTCCCATGTAAGCCGGATCCAGCCCGCCGGCGGCAAAGCCTTTGACCCTGGCCAATTTTTCCAGGCCAAGTTCATCTGCCTTGGCTTCCGACATCATCAGCACGGCTGCCGCCGCGTCATTAATGCCTGAAGCGTTGCCTGCGGTGACACTGCCGTCTTTTTTGAATGCCGGCCGCAGCTTGCCCAATTTTTCCATACTGGTTTCCATGGGGCGCTCATCCTTATCCACGACAATATCCCCTTTCCGGCTCCGGATGGTCACAGGGACAATCTCCTGGGCAAAGGTACCGTCATGGACGGCGGCATAAGCCCTTTCATGGCTGATCAAGGCGACCTGGTCCTGTTCCTCGCGGGAAATCCCGTACTTTTCCACAATATTTTCAGCGGTCTGGCCCATGTGGTAGCCATAAAAGATTTCATAAAGGCCGTCATAAACCATAAGGTCATGGACCGGCCCCTGCCCGGTCAGTTCCATCCGGTGCCCCCACCTGGCCTTGAGAAGCGCCATAGGAGCATTGCTCATACTTTCCTGGCCACCGGCAATAATCATATCCGCCTGGCCCGCCATGATGGCCTGGGCCCCCAGGGCAATGGCCTTGAGGCCGGAACCACAGATTTTATTGATGGTAAAAGCTGTGCTTTGCCGGGAAATACCAGCGCCGATCATGGCCTGACGGGCGGTATTCTGCCCCTGGCCGGCCTGGAGCACATTGCCCATGATCACTTCATCGACAAAGACATCTTTCAGGTCATCCCCGTAGTCATATCCTTTTTTTTCAAGATCAATCGTTCCCTGGTCTTTCAGAGTTTCGGGGGAAAACTCTGCCTGGGCCGCATCCACTGCCGGTTTCAGCCCGGCCCGCTTAAGAACATCTCTCATCACATAAGTACCCAGTTCAACCACCGGGACATTTTTTAACGAACCGCCGAAGGAACCAACGGGTGTTCTGACTCCACTGACAATTACTGCATCTTGCATGCAACACCTCCAAATATGTTTGATTTTTCCTTAGCGAACAGATAAGTTTCCAACATTAGGCTCATAGCAGACAGACAGATAAAAAACAAGGAAAACCCCATGTGCCTTATCTTGTTCGGCATTGAAACACACCCGGATTTCCCCTTTATCCTGGCCGCCAACCGGGATGAATTTTACACCCGGCCGACCCGGGCAATGGCGTTCTGGAACAAACGGCCTGGCCTGCTTGCCGGCAAAGACCTGGAAGCCGGCGGCACATGGATGGGCGTCAACAGACAGGGACGGTTTGCCGCCCTGACCAATTACCGGGATTTTTCCGAATTAAAATCCAATGCCCCGTCCAGGGGGGATCTTGTTCTCCGGATACTGGAGTCCCGGATGGCAGTTCCGGATGTCCTTGAGGCCATTGACCAAACCGCTGCCCAGTATAATGGATTTAACCTGATTGCCGGACAAGGCGGAAACGTTTTCTGGTACTCAAACCGGAAACGGACCGTTGTCCGTATCAAACCGGGTATTCATGGTGTCAGCAACCACCTCCTGGACACCCCCTGGCCCAAAATTGTCACAGGCAAAGCCCGGTTTCAATCTATCGTTGCCAAAGCTCCCCGGGACGATGACGCCATGTTTGGGCTGCTGTCAGATGCGATCCGGCCAAAGGACAACGATCTCCCGGACACGGGTGTGGGTATTGAGTGGGAACGAATTCTTTCCCCGCTATTTATCCGGAGTGCGACTTATGGCACCAGGTCTTCGACCCTGATGCGAATCGACAAAGCCGGGGAAATCCAGATTATAGAAAGAACCTTTGGGCCGGATCCATCCCAGGATGTTCATGACCGCCGGTTCACCCTGACTCCGGAACCATCCTGATCCGGCTATATATAGAAAAAACATTCCGGCATACTCGCGAATATAGCTGTGTAACAGCCGAAGCAAAACCCGGCTGGATTGACAAATCCGGATTTAAGATCAAAAATAGAATCCAGTATCAACGCCCTGAAACCGAACCGAAAACAGATAAGGATCTTGAATGCAAACCCGCGTTGTCGTTGCCGGATGGGGCCAGATCACTCAGCCCAAACAGATTGAACACCCTCCTGATGATCCCATGGGCCTTATGGTCCGGGCCTCCCGGGCTGCTGCCCGTTTACTCAAAAGCCCCTCACATCTTTCCGATGCTGACGGCATCATGGTTGTCAAAAGCCTGAGCGCCCACTATGACACTCCTGCAAAGCGCCTTGCATCCCTTCTGGGTGCCCGCCCCAAATTCCTGCTTGAATCCGGGATCGGGGGAAACTCTCCCCAGACCCTTATCAACCGGGCAGCCGGAATGATTGCCAGAAAAGAGTTGAACATGGTCCTGGTCGCCGGGGCAGAAGCATATGTACCGAGAACCACAGATGAAAAAAAATGGGAAAACGCCTTGCTAAAAGGAATTCCTAAGGATTACACCGGAGATGATGCATCCGGTGTAACCCCTTTGGAAGCCAGGTACGGCATTGAGCATCCCATACACGGGTTTCCCCTGTTTGAAACCGCCCTTTGGGCAGCATCCGGAATGGATATCGGCCCCTACATGTACCAGGTGGCAGAACTCTGGTCGAGTTTCAGCCGGACGGCGGCCTCCCACCCCCACGCATGGACCGGGAAATTCAGAACCCCGGAAGAGATCCTTACCCCTTCCGGCCAAAACAGACCCATTGCCTTTCCCTACACCAAATTCATGAATTCCTTTATCACTGTTGACCAGGGCGCCGCTGTTATTCTTATGTCTGAAGCATATGCCATGACACACGGAGCGGCAACGGGAAAGCCCGTTTATTTTTGTGGCGGCGGATATGCCCAGGACCGGCAGCGCTACATGATCCAGAAAACCGATTTCACCTCCAGCCCCCCATTACAGGCGGCAGTGGACAAGGCATTGGACAGGGCAGACATGACCCTGGATGATATTGAGGTCTTTGACATGTATTCCTGCTTTCCTTGTGCCGTCTCAATCGCCAAAAAAATGATCGGGATACAAAAAACAGATACGCGTCCCCTAACCCTCACAGGCGGGCTCGGTTTTTTCGGTGGGCCCGGCAACAACTACAATCTCCATGCCGTGGCAACACTTTGCGAAATGATCGCATCCGGCCCGACCAAAACGGGCATGGTCACGGCCCTGGGATGGTTTATGCACAAGCATGCCGCAGGGATTTACAGCGCTTTGCCCCCGGCACGGTCAATTGCCGCCATGGACCTGGAAGACCATGACAATTTCCTTGCCGGTCCCGAACCGCTTGAGCAAGATCCGTCCCCTTCGGGAACAGGTATTGTTGAGACCTACACCATTGTTTACAACCGGGATAAAACCTCGGCTTATGCCGTCATCTACGGCAGGACGGAACAAGGGAAACGATTTATTGCCCGGACACCGGAAAACCGCCGCGTATTTCAAATGCTGGCTGCAAAAAACATGGTCGGCAGACAGGTATTGCTGGCCCGGAATCCGGAAACAGGCTTGACCATTGCAACATTCCGGGATGTTTGATTTTCAGACAGGGCCGGTATCAAGGCTGTTGAGCCATCCCAAATCTTTGGCAAGGCTTTCAAGCCGTTCACAAACTCTGCTCACCGGAAACACATGGCAAAAGCGGACATGCCGGAGGATCCATTTACATCCCCGACACATCCGCTTTTCATACTTTACCGGCCTTGTTTAACCCACCTTTCGTTTTACGTTAGCGGTGTCAGACAGATTCTTCCCCGGCCGCGGCCGGCAGCACCGGCAGGATACTTTTTTCTCAGCACCATGGCCAAACCGATCAGGCCGCCACCAAGCAAAACCATTGTTCCCGGCTCCGGAACCGGTGCGGTAATATCATGCTCGTAATCCTGAAAAATCTGTTCATTTGTCAGGGCGGTATCATACAGTTTAACTTCATCAATAAATCCGTTGAAAAACCAACTATCCGCCGTGTTTACGGCCCTGCCGCCTTGTGCCCCGATCGTCAACTGTGTGCTGCTGTTATATATTCTTCCGGTGGCCTGCATGCCACTGTGATATTTGCCATTCAGAAAAACGGACAAATCACTGTTGTCGTAGCGAAGCACCAGGTGTTGCCACTCACCTGTTACAAGGGCACTGTTGGAATAATAGTATTGATGCCCGTCCGTTGTATTGATTTCAGGAAGAAAGCGCTTGTCTGAAACGACAAACTGATACGCCCTTTGGTTTCCACCGTTTCTGACCCATTTATCGATTAACGCACCTTTCCCATTCAATGTTTCCGGTTTCGCCCATAACGACATGGTAAAGCTGGTTGTAAAATCCAAATCCGATGCATCCGGAGTTGTAAAATAATCGCCGTTTCCATCCAGGTAAAGTGATTTGCCAAATTTTGTATCTAAATACGCAGCATTCCCGTGCAGGGTTCCCTGGTGGTGATTGCCGGACAAATCATTCCCGTTTCCATTAAAATTCCAATAAGCCACCAAACCGTCCGTGACCGGTATCGCATGTGCCATGCTGCCCGTAAGCATCATACTGAAAAGAACAGCCACTACCTTTAAAACACTTTTCATCACCCATTTACGCATAATTCATTTCCTTTCCCTTTTAATTTTTAACTATAAGCAACAGCGCCGGAGTATTCCGGGATGTTTAACGTTTTCAGGGTTGATATGTTACGCAGCAAAAACAGCGACAGGGGGTTCCACACGACTCAACGAATTAAACCATTCAAACAAAGTATGTTGTTCATCTCAACAATTGGGTTGGCCAACGCCATTACACCTTGGATTAAAGGGTCCCGGACTAAAAACACGACACAATGATATCCCATCTGGGCAATAAATCGACAAACAGGCCAAGCGACTTTACTACCTGGAAGTAAAAAAGCGATCCTAACCCGTTTACAATATTTTATACTCCCCACCCTCTCAAATTAGGGCACCCGCATTATGGAATCCCATGCCGGGAACGGGTAATACCATATGGCGCACCTGCGATGCCGATCATACTGCCATTAAAGGCGCCATTCGCTTTTATTCATCGCCGCTACAGAATGTTTTATTTCCCAATATTTGAAAACCCATCGAAAAAAAAATTAAAGCGCAAATACCCTTACACCGATATGAAATTTGTTATTGTACTCAGGTGCAGAGATTAACATATAAAAAGCACTCAATATCACTTTAGTTCATCGTGGTATGCGCTCTTTCCAATTGCTCATTTGGTCTTTTAAAAATCATGACACATTATAAGTTCCATCAAAAAATTCTAAATTTAACATGGCTGAATAACCATACCAGACTACTTTAGCCATAATTCTTTAAGCAGTGTTTGATTATGCGCAAAGGAGATTTAAAAAAGAATACCCCTGAATCAAATTAAGATTCATATCTCTGTTTCTATTCATTATTAAGTATCATCAAAAAAAGAGAGGTGAATGATCATGATCAAAAAAAACATCGAAAATCCGGCAAAGTCGACTTTGGAACCATATCAGATCAATGAATATGGTTTTTTTTATGGCGGTCACTCTTCCACATCTATCCCCCAAAGCGTATCAAGCACAATTCCTGACTCGACTTATTCCACTATGGCATCAGCGAACCAGCCCCCTGTTGTTTCAGGCCCTGTTGACCTGGGCAACATGCTTGAGGACGGCAGCATCCTTATTACTGCCGATGACCTGCTGGCCAATGCAAGTGATCCTGACGGAGATCCGTTATCCGTGTCTGCCATCTGGCCGGACAGCGGAAATCTTTCAGACAATGGCAATGGAACCTGGACATTCCAGCCCGATCCAGACATGAACGGAGCCGTTAATTTCAACTACATCATATCAGATGAGATCGGATCAACTTCAGGGGTCATGACTTCCGCATCTTTGGATATCACTGCAGTGAATGACGAACCAGTCGTCTCAGGACCCGTGGATTTAGGCACCATGCTTGAGGACGGTAGCATCCTTATCACTGCCGATGACCTGCTGGCCAATGCAAGTGATCCTGATGGAGATCCGTTATCTGTATCTGCCATCTGGTCGGACAGCGGCAATCTTTCAGACAATGGCAATGGAACCTGGACATTCCAGCCCGATCCAGACATGAACGGAGCCGTCAACTTTAACTACATCATATCAGATCAAATCGGATCAACCTCAGGAGTCATGACTTCAGCATCCTTAGATATCAATGCAGTGAATGACGCACCAGTGGTCTCAGGGCCGGTGGATTTAGGGACCATGCTTGAGGACGGCAGTATCCTCATCACAGCCAATGATCTGCTGGCCAATGCAAGTGATCCTGATGGAGATCCGTTATCCGTGTCTGCCATCTGGTCGGACAGCGGTAATCTTTTAGACAATGGCAATGGAACGTGGACATTCCAGCCCGAGGAAAATATGAACGGAGCGGTCAACTTCAACTATTTTGTTACGGATAACATTGAATCTTCATATGGCTCTGCAGGCGCAGCAACTTCCGCATCACTGGACGTCACCGCAGTAAATGATGCACCGGTGGTTTCCGGGCCGGTGGATCTGGGCACCATGCTTGAAGACGGCAGCATCCTTATCACATCAGGCGATCTACTCGCCAATGCCAGTGATGTGGATGGTGATCCCTTGTCTGTATACAATCTGACAACAGACAGTGGCACGCTCATCGACCATGCAAACGGTACGTGGACCTACTACCCCGAAGCAAATAGGAACGGAGCGGTCAACTTCAACTACTTTGTTACAGATAACATTGGATCTTCATACGGGTCCTCAGGCGCGGCAACCTCCGCATCACTGGACGTCACTGCAGTAAATGACGCACCTGTGGTTTCCGGACCGGTGGATCTGGGCACCATGCTTGAGGATGGCAGTATCCTTATCACATCAGACGATCTGCTCGCCAATGCAAGTGATGTGGATGGCGATCCCTTGTCCGTATACAATCTGACAACAGACAGTGGCACGCTCATCGACCATGCAAACGGCACGTGGACGTACCACCCCGAAGCGAATATGAACGGAGCAGTCAACTTCAACTACTTTGTTACGGATAACATTGGATCTTCATATGGCTCCTCAGGGGCAGCCACCTCGGCATCACTGGACGTCACTGCAGTAAATGACGCACCAGTTGTTTCCGGACCGGTGGACCTGGGCACCATGCTTGAAGACGGCAGTATTCTCATAACAGCCAATGATCTGCTCGCCAATGCCAGTGATGTGGATGGTGATCCCT
>JBAJNJ010000027.1:0-94057 GCA_036881925.1 Desulfobacter sp. | reverse complement strand
CAATACATCCGTAACCAAGAACAACACGAACAACAGATGGAACTTGACTTGAGATAGCCCCAACGGGGCTTTCCTAACCCAAACGCCCCCTTTTAGGGGGCTACTTGAGGCCACCCGCTATGCGGGTGTGAGATTCACTTGCAAACATCTAGCTTTTAAGTTAAATATCGGAGAAACGGAGCGGTTCGTTGGCTCCTGTATCGATCAAATTTTTCGAAAAAGAGGTTTATTTTATGAATGGATGTGGACTGGATATAGAAGGGAACAATTTAAGAAAAATCCGGACCCGGCTCGGCCTTACCATCACTGCCCTGTCCAAGCGGGCAGATGTCAGCACTAAGGTGATCAGCCAGACTGAGCGCTTGCTCGTAAACCCCACACTTGTGACCAAGAATAAGATTCTTATCGGCCTGAACGCTGATGTCCCGCCTTTTGGCCGAGAATGGACTTTTAAAGATATTTTTCCCCATGGTTAACGCCCTCCTGTAGCACCGTCGGATTAAACATTTTCAACCTATAACGTGACGTATAACGTGTTGCCAGGCCGGATGCTGCCGTTTCCGGTTCAGTGACATTTGCCCGCCTGTCAAGGCTTGGGGCCGGTAATGCATTTGCTCATGGATACAACAAAAAGGCCAATGATGAAAGATCTCCGTAGCGGCGTAGACCGCAGAGGAACAATAAACCGCAGACAAATGACGCTTGCAGTAGAACCGGACAGGCGTGTCAGGGAACGAAGGCGCGTTGGAGAGCGGCGGGCGTCATGGGTCAGGAACTCGGAATGGAGTTCCGTGGATCTATACCTCCTGAACAGGTATTTCTGGGAGCAGCTCAACCCGCCTGAGAAGTGAGACGGATATCCTCTGCTTTTCCGTACCGGTCCGGACGGCCGCCGGCAGTGTTTTGATGCTGCAGGCTTCTGGAACCGAGTGTCTGTTGGTTTCTGGTGTCATCCGCGTGTTGCTTCCGCAGATGCCGGGATGGATGTTCTGCTCCTGTTAAATCGCCTTTTTTACTACGAAGAGTCATATTTGCCGGATACGGCAAGTCATCTGATATTGCTGACACCGAAAAAAATATGATAATGCCTTAATTGTTTTTAATTACATTATATTCATGCCTATCAGGTGCGGCGCTTAACTGTGATGCGTCTCTAATGGTTAATCACGTTTTCAACAAACAACGATTTTTATACGATTCAAGACATAGTATCCAGTATGCTTTGTATACAAGCACTGAAGGCAACTTACAAAACCGGGTTTTATGATCTTTCTTGCCGGATACAGATTCTGCAGTCTGCGCAGGGTTTCATGGGGCAGGAAATTGAATTCTTTTCTTCCCTGGCGCGTTTATATTCCTTTAACAAAAAGCTGTCCGAGACCCTGTGGGCAAGCAAATCCCAGGGCAGGGCAGAAGTGGGTTCCCGGTCCAGCCCGCTGGGTTTTTCCGTATGGATGACCCTGGTGCAATACGCCTGCTCAAGCTTCATGGCCCGTGTCCACCCGTGTTCCAGTGCCAGTTCAATCAAGTTTGCGGCCTGACGGTCTCCCAAAGACAGCAGGGCATGTACGTTTGCCTGGCGCAGGGATTCAAAGTTCAAAATCACATTGGCCGTCTTTTTCAATCCCTGGCGGATGATTTCCACCCGTTTTTTCAACTCTTTTTGAGCCATCATTGCCGACCACTGGAACGGGGTCCGGGGTTTGGGGATAAACGGGTTGATGCTCAGGGTAATGGTCCCGATTTTTTTCTTTTTCCTGGAGGCTTCCAGGAAGGTGGACTTGATGTCCCGTGTCAGATCTACAATGGCCTGGACATCTTCCGGGGTTTCAAAAGGCAGGCCGATCATAAAGTAAAGGCGGAGATTAATGATGCCCTCATCGACAAGGGCCTTGGCTGCAGAAAGAATCTGATTCCGGTCCAGTTTTTTATTGATGATGTTCCGCATACGCTGGGAGCCGGCTTCAGGTGCAATGGTGGCGGTTTTTACGCCGGATTCGGACAGGATGGAGATGATGGCCTTGTCAAGCTTATCCGCCCGCAGGGAAGAGAAAGAGAGCCGGAGGCCTTTTTCCCGGCCGTATGCGCAGATGGCGCCGATTTCGGGATGGTCCAGGACAGCCGAACTGACCAGGCCGAGCTTGTCTGTTTTTCCGGCGGCTTCGTCAATGGCCTGGCGCAGGGTTTCTATCGGGTAAATCCGCGGGGGGCGGTAAATAAAGCCGGCAGTGCAGAACCGGCAACCATGGGGGCACCCCTTAAGGGTTTCGACGAGAAAGATGTCCTTAAAGGCCGTGCCGGATGTGGTGACCACCGTGGTGGTTCTGATGTCGGACAGGTCCTTGATGTACTGGACCTGGATATGTTTTGCGGGCAAAGGAGGCGTGGCCGCTGTGGCAAAAGGGGGAGCGGAATAGAGAATGGGTGTATGTCGGGAAGGTACATATGCGCCTTTTACCTGCTCCTCAACAACGGACAGGAGTGCCGTCCGGGTTTCGGATCTTTGGTAAAGATCGAAAAACGGATCAAGGAGACACTCGGCTTCACCAAGCAGAAAAAGATCCACAAACGGGGCAATGGGTTCGGGGTTTAAAAAGCAGGCAACTCCCCCCGCAGCCACCAGGGGGTGGATGTGGTTTCGATCAGATGACCGCAGGGGGATGCCTGTTGCTCTTAGAAGTTGAGCAAGGTTGAAAAAGTCGTTCTCAAAGGAGATTGAAAACAGGATCATGTCAAATTGATCCAGGGATAAACCGGTTTCAAGGCTTTTGATAGAGGTGCTTCCCTCCCGGGTGTCAGGCAGGAAGACCCGTTCGCAGGCAATATCCTTGTGCTGGTTTGCCAGCCGGTAAACGGTCTGGAATCCCAGCGAGGACATGCCGGCCTTGTATGTGTTGGGGTAGACCAATGCGACTTTGGTCAACCCGCGGCCCCGTTTGACAATGGCACCTGTTTCCTTAGCGGTCCCGGGTGCCCGGACCGGTTTACGCCTCTTTTTCATGGACTGGATTAATCCGCTTTTCGCCTCAGAAAGGTCGGCACCTCCAGATCATCATTATCAAAATTCATGCCGTATTCCTGGACCATATCTTCGTCCCCGACCACCCGTTTGTGGGTGACCCGTACCGGGGTGTCAAATTCATTCCAATTGGCCAGATCTTCTTCCGTGGCGTCTCTGACTACGCCCCTGGCAATGACTTCCCGCTGTCCGCTTTCCTGGAATGTTTCCTGTGCAGGTGCGGCGTTGTAAGTCTGGTTGGCAAATGCCGGCCGGGCTGCTGCCTGGGTGGGTTTGGGATCAAACCGGTGCATATTTTCTGCCAACTGGGGTTCTTCCTGGCCGATACCGGTGGCAATCACGGTAATGCGCATTTCATCACCAAGGTCCTCATCAAAGGTCTGGCCCCAGATGATTTCCGCCTCGTCTCCCACTTCCTGGTAGATGCGGTCGGAAGCTTCGGTCATCTCATCCAGTGTCAGGTCGGAACTGGAGGTGATGTTCATAAGAACGCCTTTGGCCCCTGAAATGGAGATGTCTTCCAGCAGAGGATGGGAAATGGCCTTTTCTGCCGCTTCCGTGGCCCGGTTTTCGCCGGAGGCAATACCGATACCCATAAGGGCTTTGCCGGCCTTCTGCATGGTGGTTTTGACGTCGGCAAAGTCAAGGTTGACATGGCCGGGCATCATGATCAGGTCAGTAATGCCTTTCACCGAGTGGTGAAGGATTTCATCCGCCTTGATAAACATGTCCACCATTCTTGCGCCTTTGGGGGCGATACCCCGGAGCCTGTCGTTGGGAATGGTGATCACGGTGTCGGTGATGCCGTGAAGTTTGTCCAGGCCTGCAATGGCTGCTTTCTCCCTCTTTTTGCCTTCAAAGGAAAAGGGTTTTGAAGCCACGGCCACGGTCAGGATGCCCAGATCCTTGCAGATCTCGGCAATGATGGGGGCTGCGCCTGTGCCGGTGCCGCCGCCGAACCCGGCCGTGATAAAGACCATGTGGCTGTCGGTCAGGGCGTCGCGGATTTCATCCATGCTTTCTAAGGCTGCTTCCCTGCCGATGTTGGGGTCTGCGCCGGCGCCAAGGCCTTCGGTCAGTTCTGTACCCAACTGGATTTTTACCTCTGCCTTGGACTGTTCCAGGGCCTGGGCATCAGTGTTGGCCACGATGAATTTGACGCCCTGAAGCTTGGCGTCAATCATGTTGTTGACAGCGTTGCCGCCGGCGCCGCCGACGCCGATGACCTTGATTTTTGCCGAATTGTCGTTCTCTACATAAGAAAAAGTCATATCCACCTCCCAATGGAATTTAAATAATATCTTTAAACCACTGTTTCATTCTGTTTAATATCGTGTTGAACCCGCCTGAATCCGGGTGCCGCATGTCGATTTTGCAGTTGGCGCTGGAGCCGAAGATCACAAGACCGACGCCCGTGGCATAGGCCGGGTTTTTAACAATGTCTTTGAGCCCGCCGATCCGGTTGGGCTCGCCCACCCTTACCGGTACGCTGAACACGGATTCCGCAAGTTCGGAAATCCCGTCCAGGACCACACTGCCGCCTGTGAGGACAAAACCGGCAGGAAAGGAATTTTCAAGTCCGTTTGAAAAGATCTCTTGTTTGAGCAGGGAAAAGATCTCTTCCACCCGGGGTTCAAGGATTTCAGCCAGAATTCCCTTGGACAGCCGCTTGGGGTCTCTGCCGCCAACGGCCGGCACTTCTATGGTGGACCCGGAACGGACATTCTGGGGCACACAGGTGCCGTGTTCGATTTTGATTTTTTCCGCTTCGGGCAGGGGGGTCCGCAGCCCGATGGAAATATCATTGGTCAGGTTATGGCCGCCCACGGTCAGTTCATAAATAAACTTGACGTTGTTGTCCTTGAACAGGGCAAGATCGGTTGTACCGCCACCCATGTCCGCCAGGAGGCATCCCAGCTCCTTTTCCTCGTCCGTCAGCACGGCCTGGCCGGATGCCAGGGATTCCAGGACAATGTCGCATACTTCAAGGCCTGCCTTGTTGCAGCATTTGACAATGTTCCTGGCCGAAGAGACCGCACCGGTGACAATATGGATTTTTGCCTCCAGACGTATGGCGGTCATGCCCACGGGGTTCTGGATGGATTCCATGTCATCCACGATAAATTCCTGGGGAATGACATGGAGGATTTCCCGGTCCGTGGGAATGGCAACGGCTTTGGCTGCGTCAATCACCCGCTCCACATCCGCTTCGGTGATTTCCCGACCCTTGATGGCAATGATGCCGTGGCTGTTGAATCCTTTGATGTGATTGCCTGCAATGCCAACATACACAGAGGAAATATCACAGCCGGCCATGAGTTCGGCTTCCTCGATCGCCTTTTTTATGGAGTCCACCGTGGACTCGATATTGACGACCGATCCTTTGCGCAGGCCTGTGGACGGGTGGGAGCCAACACCGATAATGTTGACCTCTTCGTCCAGCATCTCGCCCACCACCGCACAGATTTTGGTGGTGCCGATATCCAGGCCTACCAGTATTTTTTCATTTCCCTGCAAGTTAAACCCCCTTTTCTAAAGTGTTGTGCAGAGCATCTTCTGTCTTGATAAAAATTTTCTTGATATCGTAAAGATCCATGGCCAGTATGATTTTGGACGGAAACCGGGTTTCCATGTACCGGCCGATCTTTTTGGCCCGGGCCAGCTTTTCCCCGAACTGCCCGAATCCCAGTTTGATGGGAATCCGGGGCCTGGCCGGAGACATTTCGCCTTCCGGTGCTGCATCATGCGGCCTATTATTGTATATGTCCGGTGCCTGGATGGTAATCCCGGTATTTTCATCTCCGTGGATGGCATTCACATTGCCCAGGCCCCGGAGTTTAAGCAGATCCATAATGGCGTTGAACAATTCTCCTTCAAACAGGTAGGTGTTGTTGGAAAGGCTCAAATCCACACCGGAGATCACGGGCAGGCTGTAAAGGTGGTCTTTGCCCGGTTCATACTCTTTAAACGGCACACCCTGGGTGTTGATGATGATGTCGGACAGGTTTTCAATGGTCACAATGGCCAGGGGTTCCTGTTCTTCAATCGTAATGCTCAGGGCCGTGAAAAGGTCCCGGCGGACGGTTGCCCGGGCCACCCAGGGATGAGAAACCAACTGTTTTTCAATGGTGGCCAGGTGAATGTCGAACAGGTTGGTGGGCTGGTCCAGTCCGGCACGGGTAATCAGTTCTTCCCGGGTCACCCGGCTGGTGCCTGAAATTTCAACGGTTTGGATGGTGAAAAAAGGACTCTGCACCACGGCGTCATGGGCGTAAATGGCGGCAATGCTCATGACAAACACCAGCAGGACAGAGGAAATGATTTTAAAAAGGGAGATCCCCCCAGAGGCAGGTCGGCCCTTTGGGGTGCCTTGGACGTTTTCGTCGCGGCTCTCCGGCTTATACCTGTTCTGCTTTGTGCGTTTAATCACCAATGGTTTTTACCTCTGTTTCTAATTTGATGTTGAACCTTTCATGGACGCGGGCCTGAACCATCTGTTTCAGAGCCAGGATATCCTCGCATGCCGCATTGCCTGTATTGACGATAAAGTTGGCGTGCAGGTCCGATACCATGGCGCCGTTGTGTGTATATCCCTTGAGACCGGCCTGTTCGATCAGCCGGCCGGCCGGTTGTTCAGGGGACGGGTTTTTAAAAAAGCATCCCCCGCTGGCTTTGGAGACCGGCTGGGTGTCTTTTTTGGATTTTAAATGTTGCGCATATCTGTGTTTTACTTGACCGGGATCTGCCGGTGCCAGTGACAGATCCGCCGCCAGGATGATGCGGCCCGGCAGGTCCAGCTTCCTGTAACCAAAGGCCAGATCCTTACGGTTCAGGGTCTCCGGCTGCATGGTATCCAGATTCAGCACTTCCACGGTGGTGACAACGGCTGTCATATCACTGCCGTGGGCCCCGGCATTCATCATGACGGCGCCCCCTAAGGTTCCCGGGATGCCGGCAGCCCATTCAAGGCCGGACAGCCCGTTTTCCACGGTTGTCCTGCACAGGGTGGACAGCCGTTCTCCGGCAAGGGCGGACATGCGGACGATTGGCCTTGTGTCTTCACCGGCGTTGGGTTTCTGCAGTTCCGGCCCTTTTTTAAGTGCTGTCAACACAATCACAAGACCCCGGATTCCCTTGTCCGACACCAGGGTGTTGGTGCCGCCACCCAGGAATGTGATCGGCATCCCGGCATCCCGTGCCGTCCCGGCCAGGGAGACCAGCGTTTCAATACGCCGGGGAAGGGCCAGGAAATCGGCAGGTCCGCCTACCCTGAAACTGGTATACCGGGCCATGGGCACGTTGGTTTCAACGTCAAGGCCTTTGAACAGGGGTTTATGGGTGTCAGCCGGGGTCATTTTTCTATAAAATCTCCACGAGTTTCTCTCCGAGGGTGTATACGTCCCCGGCGCCCAGGGTCAGGACCATGTCTCCCGGTTTTGCCTTATGGGTGATCATGGACAGGGCCTGGGTGAAATCCGGGGCATGGGCGGCTTCCTTGTGGCCGTGGGCTTTTATGCCCTCCACCAGGTGCTCGGCATCCACCCCGGGAATGGGATCTTCGGACGCTGCGTAAATGGGCAGCACCATTAAAATGTCGGATTGGTAAAAGGCTCGGGTGAAATCGTCAAACAGCGCCTGGGTCCGTGTATACCTGTGGGGCTGGAACACAACAATCAGCCGTTTGTCCGGGTAGCTTTCCCTGACCGCCGTCAGGGTGGCCGTGATCTCGGTGGGATGATGGCCGTAATCATCCATGACCGTGATTCCTTTTTTGGCGCCTTTGATTTCCAGGCGGCGCTTGACCCCTTTGATTTCCTCAAGGGCCTGCTTGATAACGGCAAAGGGGATGTTCAGTTCAAGACCCACGGCAATCCCGGCCATGGCATTTAGGATATTGTGCTGGCCTGCAATATTGAGCAGAATTTCTCCCAGGTCCCTGTCTTTCTGGGACACCGAAAATCTGCTCTTACCGTTTTCAAACCGTATGTTCCTGGCCTGGAGATCGGACTGGGCGGTCATGCCGTAAGTGGTGTGGCGGACCGTGATCCGGGGCAGGATATCCTGGATATGTGCGTTGTCCAGGCAGAGCACGGCCAGGCCGTAGAACGGAACCGAATTGATAAACCGGACAAACTTATCCTTGATATCATCAATGTCTTTATAAAAGTCCAAATGCTCCAGATCAATATTGGTAACCGCGGCAATGGCGGGGGCGTATTTAAGGAAAGAACCGTCGCTTTCATCGGCCTCGGCCACGATAAAGTCCCCGCTGCCGTGAAGGGCATTGGTGTCCAGTCCCTGGAGCAGGCCGCCGATGATGACTGTGGGGTCAAGGCCGGCCGTGTTCAGGATCTGGGAAATCATGGAGGTGGTCGAGGTTTTGCCGTGAGCTCCGGATACGGCAATGGCGTATTTGATCCGCATCAGCTCGGCCAGCATCTCGGCCCTGGGGATAATGGGCAATCCAAGTTCCCCGGCGCGGATGACTTCGGGATTTTCCGCGGCAATGGCGGACGAGGTGACCACCACATCCGCCTCCTGGACCTGGTCCTTGGCATGGCCCTGGAAAATCTTGGCCCCTTTGGACTGGAGGCGCTCGGTAATGTGGGACAGTTTCAGGTCCGACCCTGAGACCGTATATCCCAGGTTCAGAAGCAGTTCTGCAATTCCGCTCATGCCGATACCGCCGATGCCGACAAAGTGAATATGGTAATTGGGCTGGTACATCTTATTAACGCTCTCCTTTTATGGCATCGTGTGGTTTGTCAAGGATGTGTGCGGCTATGGCTTCGGCGCCTTGCGGCATGGCCAGTTTTTTCATGGCCGCAGCCATTTCCGTACGTTTGTCCGGATCTGTTTTAAGGTCCTGTATCATTGTGTTCAGCAATTCCCCGGACAGGTCATTGTCCGCCACCATGAGGGCCGCTCCCTTGTCTGCCAGGTTTCTGGCATTGGCGGTCTGGTGGTCGTCGGCTGCATGGGGAAAGGGAACGAGGATGGCGGGCTTGCCCTTGACGCTCAGCTCGGACAAAGTACCGGCCCCGGCCCGTGTCAGGACTAGGTCTGCCCGGTCCTGGATGGCCGGCATGTCATGGAAAAACGCCTGGGCTGCCACGCGGATGTCCTTGTCTTTGTAAAATGCCGTGATCTCCGCCTCGCTGTGCTGCCCGGTCTGGTGAACGATAAAGAGTTTTTCCGTGTTTTCCATGCGCTGTACGGCATCTGTAAAGGCCTTGTTGATGGAGGCCGCTCCTTGGCTGCCGCCGGTGACCAGGATGAGAAAATCATCAGGCCTTACCCTGTCAAGGATGTTCTCATGTGTGTCCCCGGTTTCCGGGTGCGGTGTGCTTGACGCAACCTGGGGCTGGCGGATGGGGTTGCCGACCCAGAAGGTGTTCCGGTTCAAGGGCATGCCCCGGGTCTGCTCAAAAGAGATGAAAATCGTCCGGGCAATCCTGGCAAGCATCCGGTTGGTCATGCCGGGTACGGCATTCTGTTCCTGGATGGCAGTGGCCCGTCCCAGAAGCCGTCCGGCCAGGACCAGGGCAAAGGATGAAAACCCGCCCACGCCGAGAACAAAGTCGGCCCTGTGGCGAATGATGATATAAAGCGCCTGGGCCAGACTGACACCGACCAGGGCGGCCGACCATGCCTTGCCGGCAAGACTGCCACCTTTGACAGGCCTTGAGGTAATGGTTTGATGGGCAAACCCGTACCGCGCCAGGGTGTTGACTTCAAACGGGGCATTTGTTCCCACAAAAAGAATCCTGGTTTCCGGGGCCAGGGCCTTGAGGGCCTGGGCAACGGCAATGCCTGGAAACAGGTGTCCCCCTGTTTTTCCACCGGCAATAATGACGTGCTTATTTTTTTTCATAACTTGCCGAAGCCCCGATATTCATTAAAATTCCCATGGCCGCCATGTTGATGACCAGTGATGTTCCGCCGTAACTGATAAACGGGAGAGTGAGTCCCTTGGTGGGCAGGACCCCTAAGGCCACGCCCGTGTTGATAATGGCCTGGACCCCGATATACAGGGTGAGCCCTGCCGCAGTAATGGCACCGAAAAGAGTGTCTGCCCGTTTGGCAATCTGCATGCCCGAGACCATGATGATGGCGTACAGGGTCAGGATGGCGATAACGCCCACAAGGCCCAGTTCTTCCCCGATAATGGAAAAGATAAAATCCGTGTGGGGTTCGGGCAAATAGTGCATTTTCTGCATGCCCAGGCCGATCCCTTTGCCGGTAAGGCCCCCTGAACCAAAGGCCTTGAGCGAGTTGGTGATCTGGTAGCCGGTGTTGTAGGGATCCTCCCAGGGGTTCAAAAAGGTCATGATCCGCAGCAGCCGGTACTCCACCTTGAACACCAGGAAGTAGACAATGGGGATGACCAGGGGCAGGGGGCTGAGCAGATGGAAGAACCGGACCCCGGCCACAAACATCATGCCCCAGCAGATCAGCCCCATCACCACGATGGTGCCGAAATCAGGCTGGTTGATGATCAGAGCGGAAAACAGGCCGAACACCATGGCATGGGGAAGAAACCCAATGGAGAACTGGCGGATCATCTCCTGCTTTTTGGACAGGGAATACCCCATGAACAGGATCAGGGCCAGTTTGGCAAATTCCGCGGGCTGAAAGGTAAAACCGCCCAGGTTCAGCCACCGGTAAGCACCGCCCGCCTTTACATTCAGGGTGGGCACAAGCACGGCCACAAGCAGTGCAAGGGCAGCCATCAAAATGATGTAGGCCAGGCTTTTGTAAAGTTTGTAAGGAAAGGAGGCGGCCACAAACATTACACAGAGCGCAATTCCGAGAAAGAGGGACTGGCGTTTCATGTAGTAGAACAGGGTGTTGTGGTCTTCCATGCTGATGGATGAGGAGGCAGAGTACACCATGACAATGCCGATGCCGGCCAGAATCAGGACCGGAAACAATATGGACTTCACGCTGAAAAAAGGATGCAGGGCCTTAGGCGTTTCCATGGGCTGCCTCCTTTCCTTGGCTGAGTTGGGTGACCCGGGTGATAAAATCCGCGCCCCGGGCCTCATAGTTGTCGTACATGTCAAAACTGGCGCAGGCCGGGGACAGCAAGACAACATCCCCGGAGACGCCTGCATCCATGGCGCCTTTTACAGCCTGGGCCATGGATGTGCAGGGGATGACCCGGCAGGTTTTCTCAAAGGTCTTGATGATGTTGTCCCGGGATTCACCGATGGCCATAATCTGTTTGACCCGGGGCTTGACTTCCGGAATCAACCGGGTGAAATCGGTCTGTTTTTCCCGGCCGCCGAGAATCAGGATAATTTCAGCATCAAATGATGCCAGGGCCCGGGCCACGGCATCTGTATTCGTGGCCTTGGAATCGTTGAAAAAGCGAACCCCGTTGATTTCCCGGACAAAGGCCATGCGGTGGGGAAGGGGTGCAAAGGCCGCCAATGCCCGGCGGATACCGTCAATGGTGCCGCCGGCCGCCAGAACAGCCAGGGCTGCGGCAGCAATGTTTTCCCTGTTATGGGGGCCGGGCAGGCCTTTGATCTTTTCCGTGCGGATGGTTTCCGTGGCCTGTCCTGTGCGGATGGTAATGGTATGCCCGTCTATGTCGGCGCCCTTTTTTGCGCCCGGGGTGGATGAAAATTCAAGAACCTGTGCAGCCATGGCCGCGGCACGGTTATCTGCATCCTTGATACCCCTGTTGATGACAGCGGTGTCCCCGGGACCCTGGTTGGCAAAAATGTGCCATTTGGAGGCGGTATAGGCCTGGAAATCCGGATACCGGTCCAGGTGGTCCTCGGAAATATTGAGCAAAACACCAACATCGGGTTTGAAGGTGCGGGCCAAATCAAGCTGGTAACTGGAAATTTCCGCCACCACCAGGTCGACCGGGTTGTCCCCGGCAAGGTAGTCCACCAGGGGGGTGCCGATGTTGCCGCCCACAAAGCAGGACAGACCGGAAGCTTCGGCCATCTGCCCGGCCAGGGTAGTGGTGGTGGTTTTGCCGTTGGTGCCGGTGATGGCGATCACCGGTGTGGTATTGTATTGGCTGAAGATGTCCAGTTCCCCGCGGACGGGAACCCCTTTTGCGGCGGCTTCCCGGATACAGGCAAGGGTCAGGGGCACACCCGGGCTTGGGATGATGGTGGCGGCCCGGTTAAACAGGTCCTGGTCATGGCTGCCGATTTGGGTGGTGATGCCCAGGGCGTTGAGCGCCTCTGCTTCGGCTGTCCGGGACGGACTGATATCCGTGGCTGCCACGCGCCGTCCTTTGGCGTTGAGGAACCGGGCCATGGACATCCCGGACCGTCCCAGCCCTACAATCAGATCATATGTCTGAACTTGATTTGCCACGGGCTACCTTATCTTCAACGTACTTAAAGAAATTAACGCCAGGGTTATGGAAATAATCCAGAACCTGATGATGACCTTGGATTCATGCCAGCCTTTAAGCTCAAAATGGTGGTGCAGGGGGGCCATACGGAAGACCCGCTTCCCTTTGGTTATTTTAAAGTAGGAGACCTGGATGATGACGGACAGGGCCTCAATCACAAAAAGGCCGCCCACGATGAGCAGCATGATCTCCTGCTTGGTGACGACGGCAATGGTACCCAGGATCGCCCCCAGGGGGATGGAGCCGGAGTCGCCCATGAACACCTGGGCCGGATGGGCGTTGAACCAGAGAAATCCCAGTCCGGACCCGGCCAGAATGCCGCAGATCACAGAGATTTCACCGGCCGATGTAATGTGGCGGACATGGAGGTAATCGGCAAACTGGGCATGGCCGGCCACATAGGCAAAAAACATATAGGTGACCGAGGCCACGATATATGGGCCGATGGCCAGACCGTCAAGCCCGTCGGTGAGGTTGACGGCATTGGAGGTGCCTACGATCACCAGGCAGGCAAAGGGGATGTAAAAAATACCCAGGTCCGGTGAAAAATCCTTGAAAAACGGCACGGTCAGGGTGGGGCTGAAATCCGGGCTCATATAGATCAGCCAGGAAACGATCAGGGCGAACACCACCTGGATGGCAAATTTGCCCCGGGCCGTGAATCCCATGTTCCGTTTCTTCACCTGCATGAGATAGTCGTCCACAAATCCGATAAACCCGAACAACAATACGGTGAGCAGCAGGATGGAGACATAGTGGTTGGACAGGTTCCCCCACAACAGGGTGGTCAGGAAGATGGAAAACAGGATGAGGATGCCGCCCATGGTGGGGGTGCCCTGTTTTCCCATATGGGATTGGGGGCCGTCCACCTGGATAATCTGGCCGATCTGCATTCTCTGCAGACGCCGGATCACCCAGGGGCCGAGCAGAAAACAGATCAGGAACGCCGTCAGTCCCCCGTAAATGGTCCGGAACGTAATGTACCGGAAAATATTCAGGGCATTGAAGTGTTCGTGCAGGGGATATAAAAATTCATAAAACATGGGATGAACCTGCCTTTCCTGTTGTTTTATGTGACATGCGCTTACTCAATGCGGTGTTTTTCCTTTGCCTGTTTGTTCTCTTTGATCAATGTTTCAAGGGCCGGTATCAGGGTTTCCATGGCCATGCCCCTGGAGCCCTTGAGCAACAGCCATTCCTGGTCTTGCAGAGCGGAGAACAGGGACGGGGCGATCTCTTCCTTGGTTCCCAGCAATATTCTGTTTTCAGGGTATCCGTTTTCAATGGCCCCGGCCTTGACATGGGCCACCTGGGTGCCAAACAGATAAAGTCTTGCCGGTTCCATAGCAGCGGCCAGATGGCCGATTTCCCGGTGCAGCCGGTCGGCGTCCGGTCCCAGTTCCAGCATATCCCCCAAGGCGGCGATCCCCTTGCCTTTTCCGGCCAGTTGGTTCAGGGTTTTCAGGGCCTGGGTCATGGAGGCGGGATTGGCGTTGTAGGTATCGTCGATCAGGTTTACCCCGCTGGACAGCTTGCCCAGGTTCATCCTCCCTTTTACCGGAGAAAATGTTGCCAGGCCGGTCCGGATATCCGCAGGAGAGATGCCTGCGGTGTCTGCTGCAGCCACTGCGGCCAGGGCATTGTTGGCCATGAAACGGGCCGGGGTGTTGACGGAAAAGGTCTCGGTCCTGTGTTTCAGTTGAACGGAAAAGGCAATGCCGGTTTCCGATGCATGGATCTCTGTTGCGCAATAATCCGCATCCGGCCGGGTGCCGAAAAACCGGACGGTTGAGATATCGGGGGTGGACCGGGCATGGTCTTCCATGATTTGGCGCCTGGGGTCGTCCGCAAATATAATGGCGGTTCCCTCTTTCTTGAGGCTTTCGAAAATTTCAGATTTGGCCAGGGCAACATTATCCGCGGTTTTCAGACCTTCCAGATGGGCCCCCGAGGTGTTGGTGATCAAGGCGATATCCGGTTGGGCAATGGCCGAGAGCCGTGAGATTTCCCCGGGATGGTTCATGCCCATTTCAATGACAGCCCATTGGTGCACCGGGGCCAGGTTGAGCAGGGTCTGGGGCATGCCCACCTCATTGTTGAAATTGCCCTGGGTGGCCAGGGTGTCAAACCGGGTGGCAAAGATATCCCGGATCATTTTCCGGGTGGTGGTTTTGCCGTTGGAACCTGTGATCGCCACCAGACGGACCCCGGAGCGGATCCGCTGGTATTTTGCCAAAAGGCCCAGGGCAGCCAGGGTATTGTCCGATTCAAACACAAGGATGTGGTTCTTGATCATCCGGTCCCGGGTTTGCCCGTCCAGGGTGCCCAGGTATCCTGTTTTGACCACAAAGGCCTTGATACCCTTATCAATGAGAGCAGGGATAAAGGTGTGGCCGTCAAAACTTTCCCCTTCCAGGGCCAGGAAGACCATATCTTCCCGGATGGTTCTGGAGTCCGTGGAAATGGTGACAAACCTTAAAGGGGTATCCGGGGCAGTGATTTTTGATTTCGTACCCAGGGCCCGGCCCAGGTCGCTGACGCTCCAGTCCATGGGGGTGAGCAGCCGGTCGCAGGCCCGGGTCAGTTGTTCCATATCATCAAAGTGAATGGTGCCTGCATTGGTGATCTGATAGGTCTCATGGCCTTTTCCCGCGGCCACGATAATGTCCCCGGAGCCGGAAATCCGTACGGCCAGGTCAAGGGCTTTTGCCCTGTCTACTTCGGCGATATAGCCTTTCCCGCCGCAGCCCCGGTTTTGGATCAGGATTGCCGGGTCAAGCGCCGTGACATTGTCTTCACGGATACCTTGAATGATATCGGCCACAATGGCCTCGGGCGGCTCGGTCCTGGGGTTGTCCGAGGTGGCAATGGCAATGTCGGAATATTGGCAGGCGATTTTCCCCATGACCGGGCGTTTGGTTTTGTCCCTGTCCCCGCCGCAGCCGAACACGGTGATCACCCGGGCCGGGGCCCGCCGGGAAAGGGTGCGGAGTATGGAGGCCAGTGCATCCGGGGTATGGGCGTAATCAACGAAAATGTGTCGGTTCAGGGGCGTTTTCACCCGTTCCAGGCGCCCGGGCACACGGTCAAGCGAAGAGATGCCCTGGATGATCAGGCCGGGATCTATGCCGAGGCTGACAGCTGCGCCTGCGGCGCAGAGAATGTTTTCCAGATTGAACCTGCCGGTGAGGGCGGAGGTGAGGGCATGCCTGGTGCCGTCAACATCCAGGACGGCGGACAGGCCGGAAATGTTATCCCTGACCTCATGGGCCTGGATTTCTGCGGGACCAGCGGCTGCATCCCCGTGGCTGACCCTGAACAACGGCCTTTGGGCCATCTCTGCCAGGCGTCTGCCGTAGGTGTCGTCAACATTGATGATTGCGGGCCTGCCTGGTGCCAGGTAGTCGGTGAACAGGCGCTGTTTGCATAAAAAGTAGTCTTCCAGGGACGGGTGGTAGTCCAGGTGGTCCTGGGTCAGGTTGGTGAATACGGCCGCGTCAAAGTCGCAGCCGTCCACCCGGAATTGGTCCAGGCTGTGGGACGAAACTTCCATAACCACATGGCTTACACCGGCCTGCTTCATCCGGTGCAAGGTCTTCTGGATGGTCACGGCGTCGGGTGTGGTAATGGGGTTGTCCATTGTTTTGCCGGCATACCTGATGTTAACGGTGCCGATAACACCGGTGGTAAATCCGCAGGTATTGAATATATTTTCCAGTATCCATGTGATGGTGGTTTTACCGTTGGTGCCGGTGATGCCGACCAGGGTCATCTCTTTTGACGGGTGGCCGTAGAAGTTGGCGGCCGCAACAGCCGTAGCTTTCCTGCTGTCCCGGACACGGATGATTTTCTGCTGGATTCCAGGGCCGAGGTCCCGGGGAATTTCCTGGGCGATGACGGCTGCCGCGCCTTTTTCAAAAGCCTGGGCAATAAATGCATGGCCGTCAGCCGCATGGCCCTTGACCGCCAGGAACAGGCTGCCCGGGATGACCTGTCTTGAATCGCAGCAAACGGCGGTGATCTCTGTGTCCCCGAGGGATTCCAGGACCGCTTCCCGGGGTTCGGCAAGTTCACATCCCCTGATCAGCGCATTGAGATTCATTGGGCCTCCTTTGCTGCCAGTGCCGCGACCATGGCGTCGGTGGTTTCCGGCGGAATGCTCATGTAATTAAAGCTTTTGCTCATAATGGTTTTAAATGCGGGCGCCGCGACGATGCCCCCGTAATGGTTGGGCCTGGGTTCGTCCACTACCACAAGGATTGCCAGCTTGGGATCATCCAGCGGGGCAAATCCCCCAAATGCGGCAATATATTTGTTTTTGGCATATCCCCGTTTCTTCTTATCCGCCTTCTGGGCCGTGCTGGTTTTTCCGCAGACCCGATATCCGTCCATGGCGGCGTTCACCCCGGTTCCCTCTTCCTGAACCACCTGGTTCATCATATTCTTGACCAGCCGGGCCGTGGTCGGGGAAATGACTTGGCGGATAATGGTGGGCTCAAAGGTCTGGAGCTCTTTCCCGGTGTGGGAGATGATTTTTTTGATCAGCATGGGCTTCATCAGCTTGCCGTTGTTGGCCACTGCACTGATGGCGGAGATGAGCTGGACCCCGGTGACGGACACGCCCTGGCCGAATGATATGGCACCGGAATCAATTTTGGACCATTTCCGGTAGGGCAGAAGGGAGCCGCTGCTTTCCCCCGGGCTTCCCAGCCGGGTCTTTTGTCCGAACCCGAATGCGATGAGATAATGATGCAATGCTTTTTTCCCGATGGTTTCGGCTATTTTAGCCGCACCGATATTTGAGGAAAACTTGATGATCTGTGACAGGGAGAGCCACTCGTGGGGCTTGGTGTCGTGTACGGTATACCCGCCGATTTTGTATTTGCCGTTTTCACAAAAATATATGGATTTGGGGGCGACTCCTTTTTCAATGGCTGCCGCCACTGTAAAAATTTTCATGATGGAGCCCGGTTCAAACGCATCCGTGACCGACCGGTTCCGGTAACGGTTCCGGCTGAACTCCGAATAATTGTTGGGGTTGAACTGGGGGTAATGGGCCACGGCCAGCAGCTCCCCGGTTTCAGGCCGCATGACCAGGGCCATGCCGGATTTTGCCTTGTGGGCCTTTACCGCCTGTTCAAGGGTCCGTTCCGACAGAAACTGGATCTTCTTATCAATGGTCAGCACAATGGCGTTGCCTTTGAGTTCCTCGCGGCGTTCCTTGTCAATGTCAAGTATCCGTCCGGCCCCGTCCCGGGTCACCCGGGTTTTGATGCGATTGCCTTCCAAAACGGCGTTGTACCTGAATTCCAGCCCCTCCAGCCCTCTGTCTTCCTTGCCGGTGAACCCGATCACCTGGGCGGCCAGGTTCCGGTTGGGATAAAACCGTTTGGAGTCGTTTTTCAGGTAGATCCCTTTCAGGTTCAACTCTTTTACCGCCTTTGCCTGGTCCGGGGAAATGCGCCTGGCCAGCATGACAAACCGGCGGTCCTGGGACAGTTTTTTGGCCAGTGTATTCCGGTTCAGCTTCAGTATCCCGGCCAGTTGCCTGGCAATGGCATGGGGCTGTGTCACCTGGGTGGGGTCTGCGGTGACATTGGGCGCTTCAGTGGAGGTGCCCAGCTTGTTCAGATGCCGGTCCAGGATTTCCCCCCGGTCCCCTTTGATGGTCAGGTGTTTTGAGTACACCTTTTCTGCCCTCTGGGTCAGGTCGTCTCCTTTGAATAGCTGGATCTCAAAAGATTTTGCCCCGAGAAGGACGATGCACAACATCAGGATGAACTGGAGAAACAACACCCGGTGTCCGAGTCTTTTCTGGGAATTTTTTTCCATCAGTTGAGTTCTCCTGACAGATAAATGGTCCGGTCAAATATGTCTGAAGATAATCCCAGGTGTGTCCGGGCGATCCGGGTGATCCGGGAATCGGACTTGAGACGGTCCCGTTCCAGGCCCAGGGCCTTGCCATAGGACTGCTGCTTCTGAAGGGCGGCCTGGGCTTTTGAAATCCGCAGCATGGTCTGGGTGGACTCCGTCCTGATCCATGCCTGGGCCATGAATCCGCAGACCAGCACCAGGATCAGGGCAAACCACCTGATCCCTTTTTTATACTGACCGGGGATGTCATGAACATGTGACAATCTGGATCTCCTTATCCTAAATACGTTCCGCCACCCGCAGCTTGGCGCTCCTGGCCATGGGGTTGGCCGCGGTTTCATCAGGGGCGGCCACAATGGGTTTACGGGTGATGACTTTCATGGTCTGTACAAACCCGCACAGGCACCGGGGCAGTTCCTTTGGGCAGGTGCAGCCCCGTTCAAACCGGCGCAGCCCCTGTTTGACGATCCGGTCTTCCAGGGAGTGAAATGAGATAATGCAGATCCGGCCGCCCGGATTCAGCATGTCGGGCACCTTGGCCATGAACGCTTCCAGCCGCTCCAGTTCCTGGTTTACGGCGATGCGAAGAGCCTGGAATACCCGGGTGGCCGGGTGAATTTTTTGACCGGCTGCTGCTTTGCGCGGTATGGCCCCGGACACCAGGTCTGCCAGTTCCCCGCTGGTGTTGATGGGGGTTATCGCCCTTGCTTTTGCAATGGCAGACGCCACCCTGCGGGAAAACCGCTCTTCCCCGTATTTGAAGAAGATATCGGCCAGTTGTTTTTCCGGGTAGGTGTTCACAATCTCTCCCGCTGTTAAAGGTGTGCGGACATCCATCCGCATATCCAGGGGTTCGTTTTTCTGGAAACTGAATCCCCGTTTGCTCTGCGTCAGCTGGTTGAGTGAAAAGCCCAGATCAAGGAGTATGCTGTCGACCCCGGTCATCCCGTTTTGGGCAAGGATACCGGGGAGTTCGCTGAAGTTTTTATGGTACAGCCGGACATCATCCTTAAAGGAATGGAGAATTTTTCTGGCATTGGCTATGGCATCGCTGTCCTGGTCGATGCCGATGAGGAGCCCGTCCGGCACAATGGCCCTGACTGTTGACAGGGCATGTCCGGAACCGCCGAGAGTACAGTCCACACAACGTTTCCCGGGCGCCAAATTCTGGTATGCATGCACCTCGCGGGGCATGACCGAAGTATGTTCAAATCCCATACTTACAACCCTAGGGAAGCAATTTCCTCTCGTACTTCCTCTTTTTCAAGTTCTTGCTCCATTTTGAGGTTTTCCTGGTCCCATTTTTCCCTGGACCAGATTTCAAACCGGTCCAGCACACCCACAAGGACGATGTCCTTTTCTATACCTGCGTATGTTCTCAAACTCTGGGGAATGAGCACCCTGTCCTGTTTGTCGCATTTCAACGGACAGGCATTCCCTAAGAAGAACCGCTTGAACTTTTCCATGGCAGCGCTTTTTGCCGCCCGGATCCGCTGTTCAAGACTTTTCCATTCGCTGTAGGTATAGGCATAAATACAGCCATCCTTGATTGAAACCACCACCCCGTATTCATCATCGGCCTGCAGGACCTTCCGGAACCGTGCCGGAATGATGATCCTGCCTTTTGGATCGATTGTATGAAAGGAGCTTGATCGAAACACTTAATTTAAGCCTCATGTAAAATTACATCCACTTTCCACCACCTTACGACACACTTTTACGAAAAATGACACGTAAGTCAAGAAAAAAATGGTTTTTTGTGAAAAAATAACTTGTGAAACCATTGTAAATAGGGCGATTTCAAAAAGTGTATGAATCTTGGAGCAAAGTGGATACATGGTGGATTAAATGTGGTGGTGGTACGTAGTTTTGATTTAAAGTTATTTTAAATCAGTGGGTTATGATTTTGGTGGCAGTAGGGTGATGTGCGGGAGGCTGGGCGTGGTGGTAAAGTGGAGGGAATGTGGAGTTGGCATTTGTACGGAAATTTCATACTGCGGATACCGGGCATAAAAATCCCCCTCCGGGGCCGGAGGGGGAGTACGCCGGTCAGGACGCAAGCAGGTTTTGGATGGTCTCTTTGAGTTCTGTCAGGCGGTATGGTTTGGGGATAATGCCTTTGAGTCCGTAAGCTTTATGGTCTGCCATGACAGGATCGTTGGAATATCCTGAGGATACGGCAATTTTTGCGTCAGGATCCATATCAAGAATCTCCCGGGACGCCTCTTTGCCTCCCATGCCCCCGGGAATGGTCAGGTCCATGATAACCAGGTCATAGGGGGTGCCCTGGCCGGCAGCCTTCTTATATTGTTCCACGGCGGCTTTGCCGTCCATGGTCATGTCAACGGTATAGCCGAATTTTTCAAGCATTTTCTTGGTGATGTTGCGGATATGGTCTTCATCGTCCATGACCAGTATTCTGGCCTGGGGTTTTGGGGTGGAATCGGGCGTTGTCACATCATCCTCCTTGGGCGATTCAGGTAATACAGCGGGCAGATATACGGTTACGATGGTTCCGGTACCCAGTTGAGAAACAGCGGATATATGTCCTTTGTGCTTGTTGACGATTGAGTAGCAGATGGACAGGCCCATGCCTTTGCCATCTGTTTTTGTCGTAAAATACGGATCAAAAATCCGGTCCAGGTTGGTTTGGTGGATCCCTGTCCCCTGGTCCTTGAATACGATTTTCAGGTAAGCACCCCGGCCGATGGTCAACAGGTTGTCCTTGAGCAGGGTGGTATTTTCTATGTGGATGGAGAGTACCCCGCTGTCTTTCATGGCCTGGCGTGCATTGATGACGATATTGGAGATCACCTGGCCGATCTGGTCTTTATCCGCGTGGATCGCCCACAGGGTTGCGGGCATATCGATATCAAGGCGCACCGGTGAACCCGAGAGATTGAACGCGGCGGTGTCCTTGATCAGCGCACCGGGATCAAAGGTCTCTTTGATGGGGTCGCCTCCCTTGGCAAAGGTGAGCAACTGGCGGGTGAGCTTGACCGCCTCTTCCATGGAATCCTCGGCTTTTTGAAGATGGGATGCCGCACTTGATGTTTCCGGGAGTTCCATCCTGGCCAGGGTGATATTGCCGTAAATGCCGGTCATGATGTTGTTGAAATTGTGGGCGATTCCACCGGCCAGGGCCCCGATTGAGCGGAGCCGGTCCGAGATCCGGCAGGTGGCGTCATGGATGGACTCCGCACCGGGCGTATAAATAATTTCATCCACAAAAAGCGTATCACTGTCCGGGCTTTTAACGGTGGCGGCGGTGTAAAAGGCCTTTACTCCATGGCCGCGGCAGTGGGTCAGCATCAGTTCCCGTTCCCAGACCTCTCCTTTCCGGTCCATGTCCCGGGCAAGGGTGTCTGCCGCATCAGGGTCCCGGCAGAGCCGGAAAATATTGAGATCCAGGAAATCGGACAGGGCATACCCGAGTATCAGGGGCATGGCCGGGTTGACTTTGATGTATCTGCCTTCCGGTCCCGGTGTTGACCTTGAAATACCGATACCTGCGGCAGCGGAAGGCGTTGCCAGGGTGGACAGGGCGGCTTTCTGACCGGTGCGGGAGATGTCCCTGGCATAGGCCTGGAACACCGGACCACCCATACCGGGCAGGGGGGATACGGCGATTTCAACCGGGATTTCCAACCGGTTTTTGGTTTTCAGGGTGGTTTCAAAAGTAAACAGGGGACAGTCACAGGTGAGGCGGTCTGCGGAAAGCAGGAATTGGTGGTCTGACACCTTTGGGAACAGGGTATCAAACGGCATGGATGCCAATTCCTGCCGGGAATATTGAGAGATCCGGGCAAGGATAGGGTTGGCCTCTATGATCGTTTTTTCGCGGGATATCAGGAACAGCGCTTCACCGGAATGCTCAAAAGCAGACCTGTAGCTACCGGTACCGGCTCTCTGGCCGCACCGGATACACTCTTTTTGAAATATGATCTGCCGGTTGCTCATAAATTCTCCTGCCGGTTGTTCAATGGGTCGTGACGGGATTGAACCGAAGAAAAAAACTTTTCAATCGAAGTGACAATTAAAATATATATCAGAATACAGGAATAAAAAAAACTTAAAAAGTGCGGGGTGTTATAGGGACACGGCAGAGCAAATGGTGTGGCGGACCTGCCGGACCACCCGGTCGAGATCTTCCCCATGGGATCTGGAAACATGTACGGGGGGGTGGACGACGACATCAACGGTGCCGGGGGTGAGATCAAGACTGTCCGAAGGCAGGACATTCATGGAGTTCTGAATGGTTACCGGGAGAATGGGCAGGCCGGTCTCCATGGCAAAGACAAAAGCGCCTTTTTTAAATGGCATGACATGCCCGTCGCGGCTGCGGGTGCCTTCTGCAAAGAAGAGAACGGATGACCTGCCGGATAATTTTTCTTTGGCAGCGGCAATGGACCTCAGGGCCGCCTCATGGTTGGACCGGTCCACGAAAATGCAGCCCAACTGGTTGCAGGCCGCTCCGAACACGGGAATTTTACGCAACTCCTGTTTCATGACCCACTTGATTTTTAGGCCGAGAAACCCGTGAAGCACGGGGATATCCACCATGCTCTGGTGATTGGCCACCACCACATAGGAATGAAAACGGCTGTAGTGGTTTTTGCCCCGGATCTTGACCCTGACCGGTCCGGCGGCACAGGAGAGGCGGGACCAGGTGACAGCCAGGAGGTCTGCGGTATCCTGGCTGAAAATAAATCCCACAATGATGCATATCGACCCCATGACCAGGGTATTGAGGATCATGAAGGGAATGACAACGAACCACTTATAGGTCTGGTATGCTATTTTGAGTAGTGTACTCACTCCTTCTCAGGTGCCGGTTCCTCTTTCTGTTCAAGTCCAAGAAGTTTGTTCACATATGACAATATGTCCTCTGTCTTGTAAGCGGCCAGGGTAAAGGCGTAAGGGGAGGATGTCGACTGTCCGGCCATCTCTTCCCCGTCGGCGTCAAACAGATGTAAACCAAGTGTATCCCCGTTTTCAAGACTTATTTTGCAAACCGGCGTTTCTTTTTTCAGAGCATCTGCCTGGTCGTCTTTAAGGAGTCCCTGGCTCTCAAGATGGGAAAGAGAGGAGAGCAGGTCTTTGGCGGCTGATACATCTGCGGGCGTACCGTCTTCAAATTGCCATACCGGTGCCGGGGCAGCATCCGTATCGGCCTGGTCATTCTCTTCTGCCTCTCTATGTGCCGAATTCAGTGCCAGAGATCGGATAACACCTTGTTTTTCAAGGGTGATTTTTTTGATTTCCCCGGTATCGAAACTGAGGACGAGTTTATCCCGGAAATCGTCCACTCCTTTGTCAAAGTCGTTTCTAAAACTTTTGTCGGCCTGAAAAATTTCGCTTCCGTCCCCGAGCATGACAAATGTATGGTTAAAGCTGGGCGCGGTTTTTCCGATGAAAAACCGGCGTTTTTCCGTTTCACCGGCATAGGCCCGGACCTCAATGGCATTGGGTGCGTCCAGTTCGTACCTGACCTTGTCCCCGGCTTCGGAGACCAGTGCGGACAGGGCCAGGCCTTTGACCGTATCCATAACACTGTTTACGGCGGACGCATCCGCGGGGAATTGTTCGGTGCCGATGGTCCACGTCTCTTGGTTTCTGGACAATGTGACGGCGCCTTCTTCCCGGGTAATGACAATCCGGTCGATCGCTTCGGCTTCCAGGGCCGGGAGTACGGGCAGTTGGTAGTGGATCTGGTCATCCTTTTTCAGGGCAAGGTAGGCCGCAAGGCCGGTGATTAGGACAATGAGAATCAGATATTCTTTTTTCATGGGTATTTCCTGGGTGTCTTCTCTTGGTGTTCTGGCTTTTTTGTTTAATTTCCCGAAGCTGTTTTTTCGTTGTACATTTCCGCAATCTTTTTCTTTTTCAGATTCCTGCGGAACCATACGCCGAAACCGAAAATCACGACGATCACGGGCAGTGCGGCAATGTTAAAGCCCTTGATGATCTGCTTGGTCAGCGGAGTGGTCTGGGCCACGGGGTTGAGGGTCTGCTGCTTGCTTCTCATCTGTGCGACAGCATCTTCTCCGTTCAGGTGGTCCACTACATTGAGCAGAAAGGTGGCATTGGTTGTCCGGCCTTCCGCGTCCAGCATGTTGTCGTGAAGCATCTGGGCGCAGCCCAGAACAAATATTTTTGCCGGCGCAGAGGTTTCGATGATCCTGTTTTCCGTTGTCATGCCCTGGATGGCGGTGTCTGCCTTATTGTCGTCTTCCGCCTCAATGTCCTTTTCCCCGGTTTCTTTCTGGGGAACGGGCTTGCCTTTGAAATATGAGGAAAATTCGCCTTCAAGCATGTAGGCCAGGTCATGGGATGAAAACTGATCCTGTGCCGCAGGCGGGGTAATGAACATGGGATTGAGATTGATGTTGTCTTCCATGAGCCAGGATTCATCGGACGACCAGAGCAGGCGCGTGGCCTTGACCCGTTCCTTGTCCAGATTCTCTTCCACCAGGGTCACCGGGGAGATCTGCATGGCGACCAGGCCTTTGATATTTTTCATGAAGGCGGGTTCGTTGTTGATACTGGTCTCCTTGAGCATGGGGGCGAAATAGATGGTCTGTTCTCCACCGCCCTGGGCCCGGGGAAGCTGGTGCGTATAGGCGTTTTTGTCCAGAACGTAGGCCGGCTCGATTTTGATCCCGTAGTGGGCCAGAAGTTTTTCCAGACCCGTATCAATGGGAACGAAACCGGGGGGCATGCCGCCCATGCCGCCGGGGGGCGTCTGCTCGTTAAAGGCATCTGCAAAGACGGCGATATTGGTACCTTTCATCAGGGCCTGGTCAATCTGGAAGAGTTCATAGTCTGAAAACGGCTGGGTGGGCTTGGCGATGACCAGGCAGTTGAGTCCTTCGGGGATATTTCCTTGGTTCAGGCTGATTTGCTTCACATTGTACCGGGCATTCATCAACTGGTTGAACGAGTTGAGACCATTGCCCGGCCGTCCCTGCATCATGGCCATCCTGTCCTGGCCGAGGGTGGGGGTGCCGTGGTCGGACAGGTATCCGATATCTTTATTGATGCCGATCATTTTTTCCATGACGGCTGTCAATTCCTCTTCCAGTCCGAGGGGATCAGCCATCTGGTATGTGGTGCCGATGATGGGCAGTTCAACCGCCGTGATCAGGGGAAGGGCCGTGGCCTCTCCCTTGTATTCCATTACCAGTCCGGCGGTTCCGACGCCGGCTTGGATCTGTTTGTCCGGTATGGCGGGCCAGCTCATGGCCATCAGGTCGTACTGCTTGGCAATGGCTTCCAGTTCCTCTTTTTCGGAGAGGTCTTTATGTGTAAAGGAGAGAATGCCGAGATTTTTTCGGTTCAGGTTTTCTATGGTTTGGGTCACGGCCTCTGCCAGGCCGGGAAGTTCGGGCAGGCCGATCAATGGGCCGATACCGTTAAGGCCTGAGGACAGATACATGGTCACATTGATTTTATCTGTCTGGCGCAATAGTGCGGATACCTTATTGTTCAGCTTCTGGATGGCGGTGGTGAGTTGGTATTCAAGACCGTCGCTGGAGGTGATGGCAGGCAGTTTTTCAATGAGATCGCCGTGGAGAATCACCAGTCCCATATATGCGTTTTTGAATTTCAAC
Organism: Desulfobacter sp.; assembly: GCA_036881925.1. GTDB lineage: Bacteria > Desulfobacterota > Desulfobacteria > Desulfobacterales > Desulfobacteraceae > Desulfobacter. The sequence goes on along the minus strand of JBAJNJ010000027.1, from coordinate 68,166 downwards.
TCGTCGTTTTCCATGACCCGGATCTGCACGGGCTGGATGCCGTAATCCCTGGCCATTTCCCTGTTTTTATCGGCCTTGTCGGCAATATCCCCTTCCTGGGATACATTATAAAAAGTGAAGTTGAAATACCGGCCCGCCTCTGCCGCATATTCGGCAAGAAGGTCCCGCAGGTAACGTTCGGTATTGTTGTGGGGCGCCGGCAGGTTTTTAGAGAAAAAAACTTTGATGTTCAGGGGCTCGGAAAGGGTGGCGACCGCCTCCCTGCTGGCATCGGACAGGGAGTAGATGCCGTTCTGGGTGAGATCCGCCCGGAAAAACAGGGTCATGCCCGCCAGGTTGACGAGGACGATGACGGCCAGGTACAGGATGAATTTTATATAGTGTTCTTTAAGGAAAAGCTTGCCCATTGTCACTCCTTAGTTCTTTTCTTTCATGACGATATAGGTTGAGAAAATAAAAATAAAAACCACGCTGGCAAAATAGAGGATATCCCGGGAATCAATAATGCCTTTGGAGATATTTGAGAAGTGCGCGTTGGCACCAATGTGCTGCACCACGGGGATCAGGCGTTCCGGGATGAAAAAGAGCATCCGGTCCAGGATGGTCAGGGTGAAGCAAAAGGCGCACCCGATGATAAATGCGATGATCTGGTTCCGTGTGAGAGCAGAGGCAAACAGCCCCATGCTGCAATAGGCCCCGGCCAGCAGTATGGCGCCGAGGTAACCGCCGACCACGGGGCCGGGGTCCAGTTCGCCAATGGCCGAGATAAACATGGCGTAGCTCAGTGTGGGGATCAGCATGGCCGCGGCAAAAGCCGTGGCTGCCAGGAATTTGCCCAGGGCAATATGGGTGAAGGAAACCGGCATGGTCAGCAGGGTTTCATAGGAGCCCACATTTTTTTCCTCGGCAAACAGCCGCATGGTCACGGCGGGTATGAAAAAGGAAAAGGTCATGGGCAGGAGGGCGAAAAAATCCCTGAGATCGGCTCTGCCGTATATGAAGAAGGTGGAAAAGAAAAACCACCCGCTTACGATCAGAAACAGGGAAATCACAATGTATGCAATGGGGGATATGAAATAGTCTTTGAATTCCTTGACGGCAATGGTTTTAATCTGGGTCATCTTACGCGCCCTCCTGTGTTAGTTCCTGGAAAATTTGTTCAAGGGCTTGGGATTCTCTGGCCAGTTCGGTGATGATCCAGTCGGTTTCCTTGATGTTCAGGTAAAGGTCGGACCGGATATCCGTATTGCCGCTGGTCCGAATTTCAAAGGACAGGGAATCGCCGTCCTGGTCCGGTACCGGTGTGACCTGGGTGGCATTGTCCACGGCCGATAACCGCTCCATGGCCGCCGCCTGGTTCGCCCCTTTAAGGGTCAGCCGGACAAAGCTTGTCTGGCGGGCGCTCTGTTTGAGGTTGGCGGTACTGTCATCCGCCACTTTTTTACCCTTGTTGATGATGGCGATCCGGTCACAGGTGGCTTCTGCTTCGGACAGGATGTGCGTGGAAAAAATAATGGTCTTTTCTTTACCGATGCCCCGGATAATATCCCGGATTTCGGCAATCTGGTTGGGGTCCAGGCCCGAGGTGGGTTCGTCCAGGATAAGGATTTCAGGATCGGTCATCATGGCATGGGCCAGGCCCACCCGCTGCTTGAGGCCTTTGGAAAGGGTGCCGATGGGTTTGTGCATGATGGCGGACAGACCGCAAAGTTTTGCCAGCTCACCGAACCGGGCTGCTTTTTCCGCCGTGCCGGTCAGGCCTTTGAGCCTGGCCACATAATCCAGGTAATCATACACCAGCATGTTATGGTAAAGCGGTGCCGACTCGGGCAGGTATCCGATCAGGGATTTGATCTTGAGGGTGTCTTCGGGCATTTTAAGATCTTTGACGCGTATGGTGCCGGCGCTGGGGGCATAATAGCCTGTGAGCATCCTCAGTGTTGTTGTTTTTCCCGCACCATTGGGGCCGAGAAGACCGAGTATCTCTCCGGGCTGGATGGTCAGGCTGATCCTGTCAACCGCACAGAAATCATTGTAATACTTGGTCAGGTTCTGAACATCAATCAATGTCTCCTCCTAAAAATCTTCGAGTACTTTGCTTTTTTCCAGGAACGCATCCACATCCTGCCGGGTCTTTTCCATGGCGACCACGACTTTTTCAAGACGCCTGCAAAACGGGTCGTCCGCACCCAGGATCTGTGTGGCTTGTCTGTATAAGTCCGTGCCCTGGTTGAACCGGGCGGTCATCTCCCGGGCCAGTTTTTTTCGTTCTTCATGTCTTAGTTTTTCAGACTGGATAACGGATTCCAGCTTTTTGACGGAATACTCCACAAGGGCATCCCGGGGCATATTATAGGTTTCGGAGATGGTCGTCAATGCTTCGATGGTTTTCCGGCTGAGCACAAAGGTTTTCTGTCTTCTGGGGATTTTTTTGAACTGCCGGACCCGTATGGTACGAGCCAGTTCGTCCAGGGCTGAATGGTCTTCAATGATATGGTCAAACAGGGATTTCTGCTTGATTCCCATGTGAATGGCCACCAGGCCGATGGCGTCAATGGCTTTTTGGGACAGTTTAAACGTTGCCCTTACCGACTGTTTCCCCCTCAGGTCAAACATGGACGGTCCGTCAAAAGGATCGTTGGGTTTTGGCATGTCTCCTCCTTTTCGGGGTTGTATTATCTGAGGTGTGTAATTCGAAAAGTAATATATATTTAATAGGCTTAAAATTTTACTTTAAAATATAGGGGGGATCAACCTAAAATTTTTGGATGACCAAAAGATAATCTTGGCTCCCTATATTAAAGGAAAACCAGGAGGGTAAACGTGATTGATCCCGCCAGTATGGCATAAGGCTCCCTGCCGCCGGGAACCAGTTTGGGGTCGGTCCTGGCGTCGGTATAAGACCTGGCCGCCATGGCCAGGGCCAGCCCTTCCGCAGAAAGAATGGATTTCCCCAGGAGCGCCAGCGTCAGGGTGAGGGTACGTTTCACCGGGTTCTTCTGCCGGTCGCCGCACCGGGCCTGTATGGCCTGGCGGGTTTCACGGGCCTGGGAAAGAATCAGGGGAAGAAAACGCAGGGCCAGGCTGATCATGACCCCGACCCGTTTCTCCGGTATAAAAGGAACAGGGCCCAGGCACCATTGAACAGCCGCCTTAAGATCTGCCGGCCGGGTGGTGGCGGAAAACACCAATCCAAGGACCATGACCATGAAAAACCTCAGGGCTACAAGCCCCCCCTGGGTGAGTCCTTCAATGCTGACGGCATAGTCAAACAGGGATATTACCGGTGTTCCGGGAACTGCCAGGCCCCGGACCAGTATAATAAAGATCAGAAAAACGAGAAAATATTTCAACTGCCGGAACAGGACTGCCATGCCAATGCCGAGCCGGTTCAGGATGAGGAACACCGGGACAGAAAAGGCCGCGCATGCTGCCCATCCCGCATTGACAAGACCGATACCGAGCAGGCAGACCAGGAAAAGCTTGCATCTGGGGTCCAGGGTATGGGCCGGGGTGCGGCCCGGCTTGAATGCAAAAAGATTCAATCCGGTCATGGGGTATTCTCCCTGGTATTCCGGCAGGCGCACAGGGGCTTTAGACCGAACTGCGCAAGGTTCGGGGCCAGATCCGGGGCAGGGCCCTGGGATACGATCCTGCCGCCGGACATGATGACCATCCGGGTGGCATATTGAATGACCATATCCACATCATGGGTGGCCATAAGGACGGCCTTGCCCGACTGATGGATGGCGGTAATCATTTTGATCAGCTCCAGTACGGCCGGGTAGTCCATGTTTGCAAAGGGTTCGTCAAAAATAACAAGCTCCGGCTCCATAACCAGTATGCCGGCGATTGTCAGCCGTCGTTTTTCACCACCGGAGAGGGTGGCTGGATGTCTGTCCCTGAACCGGGCAAGATCCAGGTCCTGGAGCATAGCCGTTACCCTTGTCTCTATGGTCTCCCTGTCAAGGCCCAGGTTCTCGGGACCGAAAGCCACTTCGTCAAATACGGTTTCCCCCACGATCTGGGTGTCTGCATCCTGGAAAACCATGCCCACGGTCTGCCGGGTAAGGCTGATATCCTTGAAAATATCCCTGCCGTAAAGGCGGATATTTCCTGCATCCGGTTTCAGGAGCCCGTTGAGATGGCGGATCAGCGTGGTCTTTCCGGATCCGTTTCCCCCGGCCAGTACGATAAACTCCCCCCGGGAAATGGAAAGGGAAATGTCGAAAATCCCTCCGTGTCCGCCGGCATAGGCATGGGAGATATTGTCAATGTCAAGAAAGGGCTTGTGTGTCATAAGGGTCAACGCATCAGCGGTCTGATCTTTTTGGCGGCAAATGCAGCAGCAATGATTTTCAGTGCATCACCGATGAGAAACGGATACATGCCCACGGCAATGGCCTTGGGCCAGGGCATGGCTGTCACGGCTTTGAGCCAGGGAACGCCGATTGCGTAAATAATGAGAGAGCCGGTCACCAATGCGGCCAGGTCGCCGGCAAAGGTTCTTTTCAGACCCCTGGACACAGCCCCGGTGATGAACACTGCAGGCAGGTAGGCCAGAAGATAGCCGCCCGTGGGCCCGAACAGTTTGCCTACGCCTGCGGTGCCGCCGGCAAATACGGGAAGGCCGGCAAACCCGATAATCAGGTAAACCCCCACAGCAGCACCTCCCCACACCGGCCCGAGAATCAGCCCGGCCAGAAGCACGAACATGTTTTGAAGTACAATGGGGACAGGCCCCACCGGGATTGAAATAAATGCGCCGCAGGCAATCAGGGCGACGAACAGAGCCGTATAAACAGTCAGACGTATATGATCCATATGTTTTCCTTTCAGTTGTAAAAGCAGTCCCCGTAGATGATGTTCCGGATCTGGCCGGTATCGGTTTCAACAATCAGGGTGCCGGCGTCATCCACATCAAGGGCAATTCCCGAGACGGTATCGTTCTGGGTCTCCACCCTGACCCGGGTGCCGATGGTGGATGTCTGGCCTTTCCACATGGACATGATGCCGGGAATGTCCGTATTCCGGGTCAGGGCTTCAAAGTCGTCCAGGAATTCGGTCAGGACCAGGCGCCTGGAAACAGGTTTGCCCAGTACATTTTTCAAGGAAATTGCCTCAAAAGACTCATTGGAAGGGTCATTGTTGATATTGACCCCGATGCCGATGACCAGGAACTTGATCAGGTCTGCCTGGGTTTCCATCTCAGACAACAGACCGGTCAGCTTTTTGCCTTCCAGCAACAGGTCATTGGGCCATTTGACCGTGGTCTTGAGGTCAAAAAGGCGGTTGATGACCCTGGACAGGCTGAGTGAGGCTGCAAAATTAAAAATGTAAACCATGGGCGGGGGCAGATCCGGTTTTAAAATCAGGGTAAACCACAAGCCGCCACCGGCGGTGATCCAGTTCCTGTTCAACCGTCCCCGTCCCCGTGTCTGGTGTTCGGCCACACAGCAGCTCAGGTGGGGAGCCCCCTGCCTGGCAAGATCCTTGGCCGTATCCATGGTGGTTTTTACTTCATGGTAGTGGAAAATGCGTTCCCTGACGCCGGACCTGAAGCAAAAGGGGTAAAGCAGGTCCTCGGGTGCGGCCAAAGCATATCCTTTGGGTTGGGAGGCAATGGGAATGCCTTCTTCCTTGAGCGCGTTGATATGTTTCCATACCGCCACCCGGGAGATACCGGCCGCCTGTGATATCTTTACCCCGGAAAGGGTCTGCCCATCAGCCCGGAACAGAAGTTCCAGAATTTTTGTTCTGTTTAATTTTGTTTTGTTAACCATGGTGGGATTGAATAGTTAACAGAGCTTGGGGGCCAGGTCAAGGAATTCTTACGGCCTGGGATTTTGATATATGATTATAATGGGTGCTTTTGCCTTGAACCCTGCCTTTGTCTGCTTTATAAACGGAGTAAGGATTAACCGTAATGCACAAGGATGAACATTTTCATGGCTGAGCCCTGTATCAGAGAAATTTTACCCACGGCCGAGGCGTTTAAAACATTCTGGAAAGCCCGGGGGCCGTTTGCGTACGCCCTTACCAGCAAGGAGTTTCCCCCTGTACTTCTTGCACCTGAAGAGTGGGTTTTCGGTAACGACAGGGTCGCGGTGTTAAAAGAACTCATGGGGTTTTCAAAAGAAAAAATGGCATTTGTCCGGGCACCGTTCAATCCGGATAACACAGCCGTGCTCAGGCCTGAAAATTTATGTGCCTGGAAACTTCGCCACTTTCCCGAGGCCTGGAACGGGATAGTTTGTGATGCGTTTGTACCTGAGGGCCACCTGACCCGGGCCGTTATGGATGAGCTTGTGTCCATGGGGGAAAAAGAGGGGGCAGCGGGTATTGCGTCCGCTTTTTTCAGCCTCCTGGCCCGTCAACTGGATGGGATGGGGTATGTGCTGATCGGTCCGGGGAAAAAATACAAGTATGCCGCCACCCGGTCCTATCTTGAGGAATGGGAAGCGGATGATGCCGATGCCGGGCTGTGACAACCCCTGTCCGGCCTATATTTCCCCATCGCAAATGAGTTGGACGAGCAGTTTTTTATAGTCAATACCAGCCAGCTTGAATCCCTTTGTACCGTATTTCATATTGCCCTCAAGGACGAAAAAGCGGCCCTGGGATTCCGCAATATCAATGCCCACATCGTCCCAGCCGCACTGCCGGGCCGTTTTCAGGGCCAGGTCCAGGACCGGGCCGGGAAGGGAATCAAAATTAATGCGCCCGCCACGGGATACATTGGTCCGAAATTCCGTGCCGGTCCTCATCCGCCAGAACGCCAGGCGTATTTTTTTCCCGATAATCACAATGCGCATGTCACGGTCTATGGGCAGATACTTCTGGATATAGGCCGGCGTTTTTAGCGCCAGGTACGCCGCCAGTTCATCGGGGTTGCGGACCAGGAACACGCCTTGGCCCCTTGCCGATCCCCTGGGGATTTTGGCCACAAATGGAAAATCAAAATGGTTCAGGATTTCCCGCTTCTGGGCAGGTCCGTAAAATACACGGGTTTTGGGGTGGGGGAGCCCCAGCATTTTGAATATGGCGGTCTGCTTGATTTTGTCCTGGGCAAATGTATAGGTATGAAAGCTGGGAAATGTTTTTTTGCCCATGGCATTAAACAGGCCCGCATAAAATGCCGTGGGATAATAGATCGTATCCGTCGAGATCAGCATGGCCTGTTGCGCGGGGCTATAGTCGGAAAAATTGGGTTTAAACCCCAGGGTATTCACCTGGGATGATTTTTTTAACCGTGCACCAATGGCAACAGGCCGGGAATCTTCAGACGCCTCTATGGTTACCGGCCTCCGGCCCAGGATTTGATCTGGCTGGGCTTGGCCGGAAACTCGCAGAACCCGTTGATGCCCACAGTATCAAATTGTGTTGCCAATGCGGCTTTGTCCAGATTTTTCTGCAGGGAAGAGACAATGATGGGCACGTCCTCTTTGGGGTAGATTTCCCTGATTTCTCCGGCAAGATCCAGAGCGGTTAACTGCCTTACAAAAAGATCGCAGATCACCGCGACGGGCTTGTCGAATACAAGGGACTCAAACGCCTCCTGGGGGCCGCTGAACATCCGGGCCTCATACCCGCACCCATGGATGAGTCTGGCAAATACGTGGAGATAAGTGGCACTGGGATGGATGACCACGAAAAAGGGCTTTTCCTTCTCCGTCTGCTCCAGCCTGATCCTGCCGTATTTTTTCACGGTGGAGATCCGGTTCCGCTTCTCAAGGACATTGATATAGGCGTCGATCACATACAACGGGGCGCCCCGTTCCAGGTAATTTGAGGTGATGTAGGAAAAGGTGTCCGATGCCATCAGGGCGTCAATCAGGTTGGTGGCTTCGGAATCAAGGATACTCAGGCCGAGGGCCTCGCCGGCCTTGGTTCCGGATTCGATTTTGTTTTTGATCTCGGCGATAATATAATCCGAACAATGCCGGTTCAGGGCATTGATGGCTGCCATGCGGACATACATGGCAGAATCCGTGACCCCGTTGACAATACTTGCGGCAGACTCAAGTTCAGGCAAATGGGCAAGAGCCGTATAAACGGAGAATTTTACCGGTTTCTCAAGATCTTTGCGCCCGGCAAGGGTCAGCAGATCTCCCACGGATTTTTTGGGAATGGTTCTGGCCGTCAGCCGGAGTAGGTTGATCAACAGGTCGGTATCGTTTGAATCGACATTGGCGTGAAGGGCTTCCGCCACCCGGTCTGCCTGTTCGGAAAAGTATAAAAACGCATTGTGGCGGTCCTTCAGACGGTCTGATGCCAATAGCTTGAGATGGTCGTCTATTTCTTCGGCAGCCCGGTCTGTTTCCGGTTCGGGCTCCGTCGGAGCCGGTTTTGTTTCCGCAACTTCGGGCTGGTCGTCCGGTGCAGATGCCGGCGCGGCTTCCAAGGGCTGGAGACGTTCCTTGAGCATATCAATGGCATCCAGGATATCCAGGTCGCACTTGTCTGTTGCCGCCACCTGCTGGAGGCGCTCAAGCGCCTTTGGTGTGGCCATCCGCTCCAATGCCTTTACCGCCTCCTGCTTCAGGAGGGCGTCATCGTAAAATATGAATTCGGCTACATCATCTATCAGGTTTTCAAGTTTCAGCTTTCCGATCACCCTGAGTATGCGGTTCAGCAGCTCCCCATGGGTTTCTTTGGACAGGATATGTTTAAGCAAGGGGGTGATGTGGCGTATCTGGTCCGGTGTGCCCTGGGCCAGGAGAATACCTGCAAAATTATAATTGATGTGGGCCCGGTCCGTAATCAATTGGAAAATGCGCTGCCGGAGCGGATGGTCGGGCGCCATGGTTTCCATGAGAAAGGAAAGCAGGCCAAAGGCGGTATCGTCGGATGCCAGGGCAAGTATTTCAATGGCGGCCTGCTGCTCTTCTTCCGGGCGCTGGGTCAGGCTGGCAAGTGCATCTTTGGCCTCCTGAACCCGTGATGTCTTGACCAGGTTTTTAAAATCAGGGATAAAGTCTCCCATGCCGTACCTCCTGTGAATGTTTATTGATAACCGTTTGGGTTTTTTTGCTGCCAGTTCCAGGTGTCCCTGCACATATCTTCCAGTGTCTTGGTGGCTTTCCAGCCCAACTCCCGTTCGGCTTTGGACGGGTCTGCCCAGCATTCGGCAATATCGCCCGGCCGCCTTGGTGCAATCTCGTAGGGAATATCGTGGCCGCAGGCCTTTTCAAATCCGTGTATCATATCCAGGACCGAATAGCCCTTGCCGGTGCCCAGGTTATAGGTCAGCACCCCCGGCGCTTCCATGAGTTTTGGCAAACAGGCGGTATGTCCCGCAGCCAGATCCGTGACATGGATATAATCCCTGACACCGGTGCCGTCCGGTGTGTCGTAATCATTGCCAAAGACATTGACCCGGGGAAGGTTTCCCACGGCGACCCGTGCAATATAGGGCATGAGGTTGTTGGGGATGTCATTGGGATCTTCACCGATGTCGCCGCAAGGGTGGGCGCCCACGGGGTTGAAATAGCGGAGCAGGGCGATGTGCCAACTGCTGTCGGATATGTAAAGATCCTTTAAGATCTCTTCAATCATGAGCTTGGTCCGGCCGTACGGATTGGTGACGGAAAGGGGAAAGGTTTCGGTGATGGGAAGGCTGGCCGGGTCTCCGTACACTGTTGCGGAAGACGAAAAAACAATCGCCTTTACCCCGGCGTTTCCCATGGCGGTCAGCAGGTTCAGGGTGCCGGTGATGTTGTTCCGGTAATATGTCAGGGGGACTTCCACGGATTCTCCCACGGCTTTGAGGCCGGCAAAGTGGATTACGGCATCAATATCGTGGTGCTGGAAAACCGAGGTGAGCCCCCGGGTATCCAGCAGGTCCATTTCAATAAATTCAAAAGCCTTGTCCGTGATATCCCGGACCCGGTTCATGGATTCTTTTGAGCTGTTGGAAAGATTGTCCACAACGATAACATGATTGTCACGGTTCAACAGTTCAACACAGGTATGGCTGCCGATGTATCCGGCACCACCGGTTACGAGTATGTTCATCAGGTGTCCTTGTAGAATTTGAAACTAACGGATTTTTCGTAAGCTGTTTTTTTGAACAATTTGTCACATATACTACACTGTTTGCACGCCTTTGTACAGGTGGTGAGTGTATTAAAAAAATCAGGTCCAAGCGCCTTGTTGCTGATATGGAAGCGGTCCGCCAGAAAGGCCGGGGCATCCATGATGTCGATAAGGTTCCCGTCAAAGGTGTTGTTGATATAAGCGGTGATACACCGCTCCAGAAATCTTGGCCCAAGGGTCCGGCCGCATATTTTCAGGGCATCTGCGGTTTCCCGGTAATGGCTTTGGTCTTCGGGGCGGATAAACGGGGATTTAAACAGGCGCCAGGGCCGGGAGAAAAAATAGTCATGGCACCCCACTGACCGGTTGAGGGCACAGGTGGCCTCGTTCACAAGGCCGGTGTTGGACAGGGCAATATGGGCATCATGTGCCGGTTTGAACGGGCATTGGAAAATACATCCTTCGTTGGCCAAAAGTTCCATGCGGATACCGGGTACCTGCTTTTTGACTGAGCGGGCCATGCGGCCAAGCATTTCGGGAGACCTGTTCAGGGATCTGTCTGCCAACAGCCTGCCCGGGGGCCTGAAGCGTGTCCGTTCAAGAACATCCAGGTATGCAGACACTTTGTCCGGGCTGTCCATCATACTGTTCACACCGGGCACCGCTTCCAGCAAGGGGATGATGTCATGCCCGGTACCTGCTAGGGCATTGACCAGGTAGAAATCCGAAATAACGATTCCCTGGATGCCGACGGCCTGGTGAAGATCCTTGATTTCATCCAGAATCGACCTTAATAGGCGGGTGTCGGTATAACAGGCCGGGGAAATAAACCGCGTATTGAGCAATATATATTTTTTGATGCCTGCCAGTGGCACCAGCGCCTTTTTCAAGGGAATTACGTTGGGTTTACGGCTGTCGGCTGATCTGACCCTGGCGTCGCACACAGGGCCTGATGCCGGTGGAAAATAGATCGACGCCAGGAATTGCCGGTGTGTTTTCAGGAAATCAATGTATGCCGGCTCCGGTATAAAGGGAACTGATAGTTTCATGATGATGTTGTCTATAATATTCCTGCCTGAATTTGGCAATATTATTTGATTGCATGCGGGATAAATTCGCGTCAAACCTTATAAAATGCCGTCCTGTGGCATTGACAGGCCATAATGCATGGTTAAAATTAGGCTATTCAGGCAAAATTTACCTGGAATGAATACAATTGAATAAGGAGAGAGCTACAATGATTGAATTGACAGATCCTGCTAAGACGCAGATCGATGATTACTTCCAGGGGAAAGAACCGACCCCGATCAGGATTTTTCTTAACTCCGGCGGCTGAGGCGGTCCTTCTCTTGCAATGGCTCTGGATGAGCCAAAAGATACAGATGATTCTTTTGATGTTAAAGGACTTAAGTTCGTTGTTGATAAAGAATTTATGGAAAAAGCTGAGAAAATTAAAATCGACTTTACCGGAATGGGCTTTCACCTGGATTCCAATATCGATCTGGGGCAAGGCGGCGGTTGCGGTGGATGCGGCGAAGGCGGATCCTGCGGCGACTAACGGATTTGAGTCATTTAATAAAAAGGCGTCCTGCAAAAAAAGCAGTGACGCCTTTTTTATGTCCTTAAATTAAAAAAACGGGGCAAAAGAGATTAACCGGTTCACAAGGCCGGGGTCCGGTACAAACGGGTTTTCCGGGCTGCTGGGTTCGGGCAGAAGGCTGCCGGTGAATCCCATTGCCTCAAGGTTCATGTTATAGGCCCTGACCAGGAGGGGCTCAAGATTGATCACATCTTCAATGTTATAGGCCAGGAGTGTTTCAAGACATCTTGGATCGCCGGTTTTCCGGTATTCATGCCAGAGAATGACGGCAATGCTGCCATCCACGCCGTCCAGACCTCCCCTGTCCAGTCCCATGGCTTTTTCGCATTGTTTTAATCCTCCCTTAAATCCCAGGCTGCCCAAAACATACCGCAGATCAATATGGGCCGGGTCCAGGGATATATTCATGTGTGTTCTGATAAAGGGCAGGTCAAAGGTCTTGCCGTTATAAGTGACAATAAGGCCGTAGTCCCGGATATCCGCGGTAAATGCGTCCAGGTTGTCCCCCCGGACATAGTGGCGGATTCTGGTGCCGTCGTAGAGTGCAATGGTGGTTATCTCATCCCAGGGCGAAAGACCCGTGGTCTCAATGTCCAGGAAAACCGCCGTGTGCCGGAATGTCTTGAACAACCGGTATTGCTGGGCTGCGGGCAGGAGTGATGTGAAATACGCTGCATCGCCGAGGGCCAGCTTTTCCATGGATTTGAGAATCGCCTCGCGGATCGCGCGGTTCTTTACACCGGGACGGTCAAATTCGTTTAATGCCTCTTTCCAGTTGCCAATGCCTTTTGCCCATAGTTTTTTTTCCGTGGACGGACCGACCCCGGGCAGGTGGCAGAATGTGCGTTCGAGCATGTCTTTTCCTGAGCAGGTTAAAGTTTGGCTCCTTATACCCCGAATAGGTTAAAGAGGACAGCGAATAATTCAGCACAGGGCAAACGCATTTAACTTTGGTACATTATTACACAAAATTTCAGACGGTTATGATGATTACATGCGTTTTACTGGGTTTGCGACGGTGTCTAAACAATTGAAGTCATAAATCCTGAATTTTATATGTGTTGACCCTGTAATTCACCCCTTGCTGACTTGACCGGTGTAAACGGTCATGGTAGCTTTGTTTACACAGTTATCAAACCTTTACTTCAGGAAAATGCCATGCACCGACATACCAATGAAAAATTCCGGGTATATCATCCTGTGATGACACCGTCCCGCCTTTTTATCCTTTTCCTTGTATTGGTTTCAGTATTGACCACATACGGGTGCGGGGAAAAAGAAAAAACCAAGGAAGACATGGTGCTTGGAAACTGGACCCAGTACAGGAACCGGGCTTATATCCTTCTGATTATCAACCCCAAAGGGACATGGAATTCCTCGGTCCGGATTGCGGATGCCACCTCAAAAATCGTCAGTTCCAGGGGAAATGCCAACGGATCCTGGCACATGGAGGAAGGGCAATTGATCTTTACGGTTGTCGAATCCGATATTGAAGAGATCTGGGAGAAAAACGACACCAGTTTTTTTGAGATCGTGGAACTGGGAGAGCGCCTGATGCTGCTCAAGGAGGAAAGCGGACGGGTGGGGGAATGGAAAAAAACAAGTACGAAAAAGGGGACGGACCCTGAAGGCAATCCCCAGAGAACCGTCAATATGGCGCCCTATGCGGTGAACCTGAATAAAAACAGCTCCAATGCAACGGATCGTTATCTTTGCATGAAGATGCACCTGGTGTTGAAAGAACTGATGCCGGACCAGGAGATTCCGAAATTTCATCCCAGGGCCAGGGATGCGGCCATTCTTTTTTTAAGCTCCCTGGTCTACGGTGATGTCGAGGATTTTGACAGGATCAAAGTCCAGAAAAAGAAATTGGTGGATGTGCTCAATCCTTATATGGAAGGGTTTATCAAGGATATCAAGATCGAACAGGTGATCATTGCCACCTCTGTGACAAAGGTCGAAGAGTTCATCATTGAGCACACAATCGGCAAGGATGACAAAGAAGGCGAAGAGGGGGAGGCCGGTGAAGAGGGGGCGTCCGGGACAAAAGAAGACGGTGCGGATGAAGACAGTGCCTGATTCCCCGCCTAATCCGCTGACTTTATAATAAGGACGATACCCGAATCAAGACGGATTTGTGCGGTTGATCCGGTGAACACGTTGCTGATGCCCAGAGTGTCTCCCATGGAAATGGTTTTATTGGTCAGCGGATACTCAAGCCCTTCCAGAGTCAATCCCGTGACCCGGCCTGATACGGGTACCACGGATAGGATTTCTCCCGGGGCGCCGCTGACCGTAAGTCGGCAAGCGGTGATGAATATTTCATTATGGGCATCCACGATGCTGCCCTTTATGTCCATTTTCAAAAGACGGCGAAGTAAAAAAACATTGGCCAGGGTGTGGTCCAGCCGTGTGCCGGTGACGCCTGTCAGAATGATTTCCGCACTTCCCTGGTTGACTGCGTAATCAATACACAACTCCGTGTCTGTCTGGTCTTTTTGGGCCGGGTAGGTATGAACCGGCACGGCCTTGGATTCAAAAAAGGCTCTGGCATCGGCTTCAATGGAATCCAGGTCGCCGATAATCACATCTGGACAGATGCCCGAAGCGTACAGGTGGGATGCGCCGCCGTCCGCCGCAATGATCATATCTGCGGTGTTCAGCCGGGACAGGATATCCGGGGTGGGGGTAAAGCTTCCATTTGCCACGATAACGGTTTTCATGGCACCTTGAATACCAGAAAAAAAAAAGATTGAAAACCGGTATTATCGGGCTTATTCGTACCTCCCGCCTTGACACCGGGCCGGTGAGCCTATATTTTGCCTTGAAATGATGCCTTTTAAACGAATAAACACATATATATTTTTAGAGCTTGTACCGCCCTTTGTCATCAGCTTGTTTTTCCTGACGTTTGTTTTCCTGATGACCCGGATTCCGGAAATCACCAATATGGTGGTCAACTACAACACCAATGTCTTGGACATCCTGATGCTGATCGGGTTTACGATTCCACGCTTCATGGAGTTCACCATTCCCATGTCCGCCATGATTTCCATCCTCCTGACCTTTATGCGCATGTCGGGTGAGAACGAAATCGTCGCCCTCAAAGGGGCTGGGGTTTCCCTTTATAAATTACTGCCTCCGGTGATGGTGTTTGCGTTCCTTGCAATGGTTCTGAACATGTGGGTGACGGTGTTCGGCGTATCCTGGGGAAAGCTGTCTCTTAAGAAAAAGAGCATTGAGATTGCCCGTTCGAGTATTGATGCCGCTTTACAAGAGCGGCAGTTCAATTCCCAGCTGACCGATATCATGATTTATGTATCCTATGTGGATATGAAAACCCGGGATCTTAAGGATGTGTTTATCGAAGATCGCCGGACTCCTGGAATGGTTTCTATTTCAACGGCACCTAAGGGCAAACTGATCCGCCTGGATGATGAAAAAGTGTATACCATAAGGCTGTATGACGGGATGATCAACCAAGTCAATTCCGGCGACAATAATGTCACCAACATCAATTTCGGCCATTATGATATCAATATTGACCTGGTGAACATGCAGAAAGAAGACGCTGCAACGCTTAAAAAGGAATTTGATGAGCTATCACTGCATGAGCTGGTTCAATGTATTAAGGAAGGGATTGAAGATCCGGCGTATCGGAGTGAAGCCCTGATGGTCCTCCATGAAAAATTTTCCGTTCCTTTTGCCTGCCTTGCCCTGGGGCTGCTGGCATTTCCCCTGGGAATCCAGTCCATGTCTTTGAGACGCTCTTCCGGATTTGGTATGGGGATTTTTTTCTTCCTGTTGTATTATTTTTTGCTGGCCGCAGGCTGGTCTGCCGGTGAAACTGGTCATTATCCGCCGTTTATCGGAATGTGGCTGCCCAATGTGGTTATGGGCGTCGCCGGTGTTTACCTGCTGGTCCGTAACGCCAAGGAAAAACCGGTCCGGCTTCCCGGTGTGGTCCGGCGATTCGCTGCTGCTGTTTCCAGGCGCTTCAAAGGAGGTATGAGCACCCCGTGATAAAATGCCTTCACAAATACTGGCTTAAAGAGTTTTCCCGGTTCTTCACCATTATCCAGACCATGATCCTGGTGCTTTTTGTTTTCATTGACTATTTATCCCGAATGGATAAATTCCTGAAATCGGATATTACCATGGTTAAGGCGCTCTGGTACGTATTGCTGAAGCTGCCGTTCATGTTTGTCCAGTTGACGCCTGCCAGCCTTCTTCTGGCGGTGATTGCCGCATTCGGCATCATGAACAGGAATGCAGAACTTACGGCCCTGAAATCTTCGGGAATTTCTGTGTATTTTTTGGTGAAACCGGCCATTGCAGCAGGCATCGCCCTTGCATGCCTTATGTTTTTTCTCGGAGAAACCCTGATACCGGTGTCCATGTCCAGGGCCAACTATATCCGTTACCAGGAGATGGGATCCGGGGGAAGTGTGTCCAAAGGGCGCAAGGATATATGGATCAAGTCCGGAAACGACCTGATCCATATCAACTTCTTTGACCCGGTCCGCAAACGGGTGGCCGGTATTACGGCAACCACAATGGGTGAGGGCTTCCGTATCATATACCGGATGGATGCCCGGGAAGGATGGTATGAAAACGGGCTATGGCTGCTTGAAGGGGTGACGGAACAGACTTATGACCCCCAAAAGGATGATTATCATGTCTCCGCGCTGCCCAGAAAAATCCTGGAACTGGCACTGAAACCCGAAGACCTGAGCCGCCTGGCACAGAAGTCAAATGAGATGAGTTTTTCAGACCTCAGGGCTTATGTGCAAAAAGTGGTTGCCGAGGGGTATGATGCCACAACCTATAAAGTGGACATGAACGGAAAAGTTGCCTTTCCTTTTATATGCGTGATCATGGCATTGACCGGCGCTGCTACCGGCATGCGGTCTTTTGTGAAGCAGAATCTGCCCGTGGCCATTGCCGTTGGTGTGGTGATCTGTTTTTTATATTGGTTCATGTTTGGATTCTGCATTTCCCTGGGGTATGCCAGGATTCTTCCCCCAATGGTTGCGGCCTGGGTCGCGAACCTGGTATTTCTCTGCCTGGGGATCGTATATCTGATCAATACGGAATAGGTCGGGGCTGCCATGATGCTTCTCTATCATATGTTGACCACTGTCCTGGTCCTTTTGGCACTACCCTTTCTACCCCTGGTCTGGCTTTTTTCTAAAAAGCGGCGGGCGAACCTGGTGCGTCGTCTGGGGATTTTCACCGGTATTCCCGGGAGCGGAGGCGGCGGGCCCTGCATCTGGGTTCATGCGCTTTCCGTGGGAGAGGTAAAATCTGCCATTCCTTTTGTTTGCGGACTCAGACAGCGGATGCCCCGGGCCAGGATTATTTTTACAGCCACCACCCGGACAGGGTATGCCACGGCGTCTTCCCTGATGTCCAAGGGCAAAAATGCGTTTCCTGTTGATTTGATCGCCTATTTTCCGTTTGACTTCTGGTTGGCCGTGATGCGGGTCTGCCGTAAAATCCGCCCGGATGTTGTCTGCCTGGTTGAGACCGATCTGTGGCCGGGATTTTTATCTATAATGAAGTGGAAAAAAATTCCCGTGGTCCTTGTGAATGCCCGGTTGTCTGACAGGTCCCTCAAAGGCTATCTGAGAATGGGAAGGTTTGCCTTCCTATTTTTTTCTTCCCTGTCCTGTGTGATGGCGCAAAGCCTGCGGGATGCCCGGGCATTTCAGCAACTGGGGATTCCGGAGGGCAGGTGCCCCGTCACCGGTAATATCAAATTTGACCAACCTCCTCTTACCCTTGACAGTGAGGATATGAGAGTGCTTCGGCAGCGGTTCGGTATTCGACCGGAACAAGCGGTTTTTATTGCCGGGAGTACCCATGAAGGGGAAGAAAAAATGATTGCAAAGGCGTTCTCCCGGGTAAAAAAAGAATTTCCGAAGCTCAAACTCATCATCGCGCCCAGAGACCCTGAAAGAGGGTGCCAAGTCGAACGTCTTCCGGAAATCATACCGTATCATCCGGCATGCCTGTCAGCACCGGAACCTCAAAAGTGTCGAGCAGATATCGTGGTGATCGATACTTTGGGAGAATTGGCGCGGGCATACGGCATCTGCGATATCGCATTTGTGGGTGGATCCCTGGTCGCCCGGGGCGGGCACAACCCGCTTGAACCGGCCATGTTTGGCAAGCCTGTATTGTTTGGCCCGCATATGACGGATTTTCGCGAGGTGGTATCACTTCTTGGGGATGCCGGCGGTGCCGGGCAGGTTGAAGATGAAAACGCTTTGACGATGGAACTTCGGGCCCTGCTCACAGATGTTGATTTACGTGAAGCGATGGGCGCTGCTTCCCGGGCTGTTTTCGCAAGCAACTCCGGGGCTGTGGACCGGACCCTTGATATCATGGAGGAGGCGTTCTTTGATTAAATCCTGGCTGTCAAACCTGGAAAAAAAGATTGAAATGGTTTCCGCCGGGGACTATACTCCTGAACCGTTTTCATTTGAGCAGGCACTGGTGCTTGTTTCCCATATTTATAAGGCCGCGGTAAAAGCCCGGCTGTGGGCGTATAAAACCGGAATCGCCAGACAGAAAAAGCTGCCCTGTTTTGTTATTTCCGTTGGAAACATTATGGTCGGGGGCACCGGTAAAACCCCCGTGGCGGTCTGCCTTGCGGAAATCCTTATCGAGATGGGCCTGCGTCCCGTTGT
This sequence comes from Desulfobacter sp., assembly GCA_036881925.1. Classification (GTDB taxonomy): domain Bacteria; phylum Desulfobacterota; class Desulfobacteria; order Desulfobacterales; family Desulfobacteraceae; genus Desulfobacter. Next base: position 49,833 of record JBAJNJ010000027.1, on the reverse strand, counting down.
CCTGAGTCGGGGATACAAAGGAAGCGCCGGCAGGCAATCCCTTATCGTGGGGGATGGGCGTAAGGTGTTGATTGATCAGGAAACCGCAGGGGATGAACCGTTCATGATGGCAAGCCTTAAGCGATTCCCGGTCATCATCGGAAAGGACAGGTATGCGGCGGGCCGGCTTGCCATGGCCCACCTGGGTGTGGATGTGATGATCCTTGATGACGGGTTTCAGCACCTGGCACTGGCAAGGGAGTTGAACCTTGTGCTGTTTGATTATGACAGGCCCCTGGGGAATGGCCGGATGCTGCCGGCAGGAAGGCTCAGAGAGATGCCCGGTATGTCCGGAGAGCGAACCCATGCCGTGATCTTTACCCGTTGTCCCGAGGGAGCGGGAAAAGAGAACCTCCCGGATATTGCCGGGCGTTGTTATATGGATCAGCCCTTGTTCTATACCCGGCATCATCCGGTGTTGTACAGGTTCTATGCCCGGCACGGCACAATGGAGGTGCCTGGCCATATGGACCGTTTGAAAGGGCGGAAGGCCGTTTTGTTTTCGGGAATTGCAAGGAACGAGACATTCCGGGAAACTGTGGCCGGATTTGGTGTCAACGTGCTGGCACATCTTGAATTTACTGACCATTACAGGTATAAAAGGGCTGATTTTGCAAAAATTCGGACAAAAGCTGAAGAATTGGGTGCGGAACTGATCCTGACCACAGAAAAAGACTGGGTTAAAATGGACATGGGGTTCGACTGGGAAAAAGATGTGGGTGTGATCGGGATACGCGTTGAATTTACGAAACCGGATGTATTCAAACGGTTTCTGGAATCAAAAATCAAAACAGGTATGCATGAGTGACGACCGTATATATCGACTGTTAAAACTTCTGGTATGGACTCTTGGCAGGCTCCCGGTCTCCGTGGCGGACTTTTTTGCATCTCTTCTGGGGTTGATCTGGTTCAGGGTCGACAGCCGCCACCGCAATGTCACCCTGGAAAATCTGCGTCTTGCGTTTGGCAGGGAGATGTCCCGGGAACACATTGAGGCTCTGGCCAAACAGATTTTTAAAAATATTGCCAGTATTCCTTTTGAAGTGGCATGGTCCTGCAAGTTCGACCGGGAAGGATTTTTATCCCACTTTACCATCAAAGGCATAGAACATGTTGAAAGCGCCCATGCCAAGGGACGGGGGGTTATTGTGGTAACCTGCCATATGGGGAATTTCGAAATGCTCATCCCTGCGATAGAGGAAACAGGTTTCAAAGGGTATGCGATTTACAGAAAGATGGATTTTGACCCTTTGGAACGGCTGATCCGGAACATCCGCCAGCGCTTCAGCGTGACCATGATTCCCATGAGGGGGGCATCCAAAAAAATAGACGAAATCCTGAGCCAGGGAGGCGTCGTGGGAACACTTCTGGATCAGAACGTGGATTGGTATAAAGGGGTTTTCGTGGATTTTTTCGGTCGGCCGGCCTGTACAAACAACGGACTGGCAAGTCTTGCCATGCGGTCAAAAGCACCTGTGGTACCCATGTATACGGTTCGCAGAAACAGGAAATATGTGATTGAATTTTTACCGGAGATCCCCCTGGAAGACACCGGGGACAAGATCCGGGATATTGAAGCCAATACCCAGAACTATACCTCTGCGGTTGAATTCGTGGTCCGGAAATATCCGGACCAGTATTTCTGGGTGCACAATCGCTGGAAGACCAAGAACGCCTGCCCCTGGCCTAAAAAATAATGACGAAAATCAGACTTAAGGACAGCAGTGACGCCCGGATCATGATCCGGGCAGCCAATTGGGTGGGAGATGCCATCATGACCACGCCCGTGGTCAGGGCGATCCGCAAGAATTATCCTCTGGCCCATATCACCGTACTGGCGAAACCCTGGGTGGTGCCGGTTTATGAGGCCAATCCCAATGTGGACGCCATCATGGTTTACGATAATGGCGGGCGCCACAAAAAAGGGATTGGCACCTTAAAATTGGCCCGGGATATAAAGCATCGTGGCTTTGACCTGGCCGTATTGATGCAAAACGCGTTTGAAGCAGCACTATTGGCATTCCTGGCAGGTGTGCCGGAACGGCTGGGATATAATACAGATGCCAGGTCCCTGTTGCTTAACCGGTGTGTGAAAATGGATCCGGCATTGAAAAAAGGGCATTTGATTGATTATTATCTCGCCATCCTCACAAACGCAGGGCTGATGACAGACGGCAGAACAATGGACTTGTGTGTTAATGCCTGTGACAGTGCCTGGGCCGGTATGTTTCTGAAAGAGAGCGGGCTGGGCGGTTCGGCCCCGGTGATCGGTATCAACCCGGGTGCCACAGGGGGCACTGCGAAACGGTGGTTCCCGGAACGATATGCTGAACTGGCAAAAGTACTGAAGCAGAAGTACAAAACCAGAATACTGATTTTCGGCGGGCCCGCCGACCGGAGGCTGGGTGAAGAGATTGCTGGCATGGCACCGGGATGCTGCATCAATATGGCAGGTAAAACAAGCCTGTCTAAGGCCTTTGCATTGATTCAGACCTGTGACCTGTTCGTCACAAACGATTCCGGCCTGATGCATGCAGCTGCAGCCCAAAACATCAACCAGGTGGCTGTGATCGGTTCCACGGATTATATTGCCACAGCACCGGCCAATCCGAACAGCATTATGGTCAGGGAGCCGGTTCACTGCAGTCCTTGCCTTAAGGATGAATGTCCCATTGACCACCGGTGCATGGACCGCGTGTCTGTGGATGCCGTAACTGCTGCCTGTAACAAGCTGCTGGAGAATGGAAGGGGGACTGCATAAATGCCGGATTATGATGCCGGACCACGGTTTGACGGGGTGAGAAAGATTCTGATCGTCAAGCCCAGTGCACTTGGAGATATTGTCCACTCCCTTCCTTTTTTATATGCGGTAAAGCAAAAATTTCCGGAAGCTTCCGTCGACTGGGTGGTTGCCCATGGGCTTCACACGTTTCTTGAAGACCATGCCATGATCAACAGATTATGGGTGATTAAAAAAGACCAGTGGAAGAGACCGGCGAGTTTCAAGCAGACGTTTAAAGAAATCAATCAATTGCGAAAACATCTTAAGGCACAGCATTACGATGTCTGCATCGACCTGTCCGGTTTATTTCGTTCCGGACTGATTACCGGGTTTTCAAAAGCCCCTTTCCGGTTGGGATTCAAAGAATCGGACGAGGGCAGCCCCCTGTTTTATACCCACAAGATACATGGAAGCATGAATATCCATGCCATTGACCGGTATCTGAAAATTGCCGAATTTATGGGATGCCGGACGGATGAAATCCAGTATCCCTTTGCGCCCTATGATAAAATTCCCCCCATATGCCGTACATTGCCCAAACGTTACGCGATTATGAGCCCTTCTGCGGGCAAACCTGCGAACCGGTGGCATGCATCCAAATTCGGCCGCCTTGCTGCCAGGCTGAACCTGCCCGTTGTCGTGATCGCCTCGGCAGCCGAGGCTGATATTGCAGATGAAGTCGTGGCCGCATCCCAGGGCAGCGCCGTTTCCATTGCCGGGCAGACCGGCCTGAAAGAGCTGCTGGCAGTGATCCAGGGCGCTGAGTACTTTATCTGTAATGACACAGGTCCCATGCATATGGCTGCGGCCCTTAATATACCTGTGTTTGCCATATTCGGGCCTGCGAATCCTGTCCGTACAGGACCTTACGGCAGTATTCACACGGTGATTCAAAAGCAATTTCCCTGCACGCCCTGTTATGCCAAACACCCCTGCACCGCCAACCGTTTCCAGTGCATGGAGGAATTAAGCGTGTCCGACGTATTCGGGGTGATTGAAGAGGTGCTGCCATGAACGTGTCGGTAATCGTTACCACTTATAACCGCCCGGACGCTTTGAAAAAAGTTTTGGACGGCTTGCTTCACCAAACCAGGTGCCCTGACGAAATCATTGTTGCGGACGATGGTTCCGGCAAGGAAACGGCAGCGATGCTTGCTCCATACCTTGCCCGTAAAGACATCCGGATCGTCCATGTGTGGCAGAAAGATGAGGGGTTTCGGTTGTCGCGAATTCGCAACAAAGCCATACGCGCTGCAACCGGTGAATATCTTGTGATCATGGATGGGGACTGCATTCCTGAGCCGCATTTTATAGAAGATCATGAACATCTTGCCCAGGCAGGGTGCTTTTTTCAGGGAAAACGGGTTCTGGTCAATGCGGCCCTGGAAAAAGATTTTGCGTTTCATCATATCCAGTCTGACTTGAAACTGCTATGGTATGCGCTTCGCGGAAAGATTTCAAACAGCCACCATATTTTTAGAATTGGTTTTTTTCCCTCATATACGACAAAACGATTGTCAGGGGTGAGGGGGTGTAATATGGGGTTTTTCAAAAAAGATCTTTTTCTCATAAACGGCTATAACCAGGATATCACAGGCTGGGGAAGGGAAGACCAGGAACTTGTGGTAAGGTTATATAAATATGGACTGAAAAGAAAGGAAAACCCTTTCAGAGCCATTTGTTACCATCTCTGGCATCCTCAAAACTCCAGGGATAATCTTGATCAAAATGATCAAATTATGAGAGATGTTCTCAAGGCAGAATCCTATCATTGCAAGTCCGGGCTGGCGCAACTCGCAAAATCAGCAGAAAATGAAAATTGTGGAAAGGGTTAGGTATTGGGAGGGATAAAAAACGTTTTTTTGGGGAATCGGGTGAACAATGCCATATTATGGGCAATTTCTCTCATTTTTTTATTGTTGCCCACAGGTACATCTCCTCCGTTACTGGCAATGGGAGTCGCGTGTAGCATCTGGCTGTTTTCAGGCTGGTTTCTTAAAGTTGCATCAGACATTGATAAGATGGTCGTTTTACCGGTGATTTTATACATTTTTCTGCATTGGCTTGGAATGTTGTATTCCTTGGACAGAGAAACCGGCATGGATTTCGCCATGAAAACAAAATATTGGATTGCATTTTTAATCACTGCCGGATGCACGATGAGAAATGACGGAATCCTTCTGATTGTCAAAGCGCTTTGGGTTGGACTGGTTGCAGGGGCGATTTTGGCCATGGGGCAGATGGCTGGTTTGTTACCCTTTATTAAAGCTGATTATCCGGGATTTGGTATTGTTTATACTTTGCTGACCATGTATTTGGTTGTCGGTATTCTCATGGCTGCGTTTTACTTCAAAAGAATTCAGAATATATGGTGGAAATTAGGGCTGGTTTTTCTGATCGCAATCTTTTTGTTTCATCTTTCTGTACTTAGAGGACGAGGCGGCTATGTCGTTTTCATTCTTGCTTCTCCTATAATCGCAAGTCATTTAATGTATCGTTTTTCACTATTCGTAAAAATTTTAGTTACATTTTCTTTGATTTTTGCTCTATTTTCGTCTCCTGTCGTTCGAGGGCGGATTGCTGATACTGTTGAAAAAATCAAAACAAACAGAGTGAAAAGCATACAAGGGGAGCTAATCAAATTGATGCCAAGAACTTATATGGCAGAAGAAGCTTTAAAAGCCATGAAACGTAATAGTATATTCGGCGTGGGCACAGGCGGACTTTATAAAATTACAGAAGCCAAAGGGCGTGGCATAAAACATCCTCACAATAATATTTTATATATGGGGGCAAGTTTTGGCCTCGTCGGTATCGCCTCTTTATTTTGGCTGTTCGGGACCATGTTTATTATTTCATGGCGGCAAAGGCAAACGCCTTTGGGGTATTTTGTGCTCTGCTCTTGCCTGGTGCTTTTTTTGGGGGGAATGTTTGATACCCAAATCTTGAATACCGGAACATTACTGATGCTGGTTCTTTGTTATGGTTTCTTGTGCCAGCTTAACCGCTCTCCTAAATCTTCTGTCAACAGCGGTGCGGAAGAAAGGTGTCATATCTGATGAAAAAGTTATCCGTATATATTATTGCCTACAATGAAGCCGACAAGATCAAAGATGCCCTGGAAAGCGTGTCCTGGGCCGATGAAATCGTGGTTGCGGATTCCTTTAGTGAAGATGATACTGCCGGGATTGCAGAAGCTTATGGTGCCAGGGTTGTCCAGATTCCGTTTGAAGGGTTTGGCCGTCTCAGAAATGACGCCATCGCCGCATGTAAATACGACTGGGTATTCAGCCTGGATTCGGATGAACGGTGTACACCGGAGGCCAAAGCGGAAATTCTGGAAATTATCAATTCGCCGGAAAGCCTGGATGCGTATTATGTACCTCGCCGTAATTATTTCATGGGCAGGTGGATGAAACACGCGGGCTTTTATCCGGATTTCAGGCAACCCCAGCTTTTTAGAAAGGGATGCCTGACCTTTAAGCCGGATGCCGTGCATGAACGATATGAAGTGCTCAGTGATAATCCATGCGGCTATTTTAAATCCAGTATTAACCAGATTCCGTTCAAAAACCTGGAAGAAGTGATTGACAAGGCCAATCGTTATTCCAGCCTGGGCGCTGAAAAGCTGATTGACTCGGGGAAAAAATCCGGAATGTTAAAAGCGCTTGCCCACGGATTCTGGGCCGGTTTTTCCATGTATATTTTGAAACGTGGTTTTTTAGACGGATGGCCCGGCTTCATTATTGCGCTTGGAAATTTTGAAGGTACTTTTTATAAATATGCCAAGTGCTATCTGAAACAACAGGGAGGAGAAGCATTCTCCAAAATCCCGGCACCTTAGGGTCAATTGTTCGATCATTTTCAGAATAAAAGATTTGAACCTGTAGCTCATTTTACATATTGACTATTTTTCTACACAGAGAGTTTTCCTTCGAAATTTGTGGTACGCGTTTCATCACCAGCGTTCATTTTCCCAGAAGCATGTTATGCTCCATTTTGTTGGAGCATAATCAGTTGACGCATTGAATTTACCCAGGCATATATTGCTTTTCCAACTTAACCTGGTGAAGCCTGTATAGCCTTATGATGTCACGACCCATGGTATCTATGGTGTAGTCTTTTTTCACTAACTCCCTGGCTCGGTGGACACGTTCCCGGGTTGCCGCTTCACTGGTCAGGCTGTGTGATAGTGTTTCTGCCAGTTGTTCCGGGGCGCCGGGATCAAATAGCAGCCCTGTTTTTTCCGGTGTGATAATGTCGGCAATGCTGTCCGCTTCAGGGGCAATGACAGGACATGAGGCATACATGGCCTCCGGCAGTGACCGGGGGATAAATCCCATGGGGGAGCTGTTGAACCGGTTTGTCAAGAGGATGCCGCAGTCCAGTGCGCGATAAAACGGCCAGGTATCTGCCTGTGTTTGGGGGGGGATAAAGTGTACCCGTTTTTTTAGCTCTTGGTGGGATACCTCCCATTCTGAAGTCGGCGAACAGCCGTCAGTTGCCATGATGACCAGGTGATGGGGGATTTGGGCCCGGATCCGTTTTAATGCATTTGATACCTTGGCCAGATCCTGGCGCGTATATGGCGGAAGTACTCCGATAAATCTGGTGTCCTCATCGAGTCCCAGTTCGGTTGCCAGTGTTTTTCTTGCCTCTGACCTGGCCAGGAGTCCTTCTGGAGGGACAATGCCGCAGGGAATGGAGAAAATATCCATTTCCCTGAGCTTGAGTGTCTGCTTTAAGGTTGTTGCCGTACGTGTACACGAGGTGAACACATAATGGCTTAGTTTTTTATACAGGTGTCTGTTTTGCCATGTGTTGCGGAGCCGGGCCCCGGTGTGGCGGGAAATGATCCGGCAGGGTACTCCGGCTTTCAACGCCGCTTTCAGTGCAATGCCTGCATCTGAACGGCCATGGACATTTATGACATAAGGCTGCTCATTGGCAAGTATTTCCGTGAGTTCCCTGTACTCCCGAAGCCTTGCCAGCCCTTTGAAAGAAAGGGCATACACTGGTAATCCGTTGTCCCTGGCCTTATGGAAAAGAGGGCTTTTCCCGGGAGCAACGATTACCACCTGATGGCCCTGGCCCACCATCCAGACGGATTCGTCAAGTATCCGTTTCTCAGTATCCTCCCAGCAGGTGGAGGAGGAGGTATGCACAATCTTGTAAAGTGCCTTCATGGGGACGCTGTATTAGAAAGCCTGTCTTCAATTCGTTTTATGTCTTCCGGCAGGTCGATTTCCGGCGAATCATACGGGCTGATCACGACCTTGATGGGATAGCCGAATTCAAGCACCCGGAGTTGTTCAAGTTTCTCAACATTTTCGCAGGTTCCCGTGGGCAATGCTACAATCTTGTCCAGGAATTCACGGGTATATGCATAAAACCCAAGGTGCTTATAATAATCTACATTTGTCTGCCCATCCCTGGGAAAAGGAATCTGGGAGCGGGAAAAGTACATGGCAAACCCGTTTTTGTCAAAAGTGACTTTTACATCCTTGGGATCCGTGATCTCCCTTTTGTCCCTGATTTTATAAGCCAGGGTGGACATGACAAGCGTTTTGTCCGTCTCAAAAGGCTGAATCATATAATCCAGGCATCTGGGGTCAAATACCGGCTGGTCTCCCTGGATATTGATAAGGATATCGTCGGGAGCAAGGCCTAATGCACCAGCTGTTTCCGCCACCCGGTCCGTACCGGAGCGGCAGGCATCCGATGTCATGACAGCCTCTCCCCCAAAGGCCTTCACCGCATCGGCGATACGCTCGTCATCCGTGGCCACGATGGTCCGGGTGATGGCGGAGGCCTTTTGGGCCTGTTCATATACCCGGCGGATCATGGGTTTGCCGGCGATATCCATCAGGGGCTTGCCTTCAAGACGGCTGGAGCCGTATCTTGCCGGTATGACTGCGACCGGCATCTTACATCCTCCGGAAAAGGGATCTGGCTTTATCGCGGGTCATTATGGATTTCCAGTCTTTCCCAAGGCAGTTTTCCCACAGGGGATCAAGTCCGAGTGCCACAGTGATCATGGTCTCCATCTGCTCGTCTGAAATATCGGCCGTCAGCCCTCTGGGGATATCCGTGCCTGTTTTTTCCATCATGGTGCGAAATTCTTTTACACCGGCACCGTAGTAGTCATCCAGTGTGTCAAAGGTAATGCAGCATCCAACCCCGTGGTGAGTACCCAAAACATAGGATAGGCCGTAAGAAAGAGCATGGCAGGCCCCAACCTGGGAATAGGCAATGCTCATGCCGCCGAAAAACGACGCCATCATCAGCTTGTCATCCGAATCCGGATGGTTGTTCAGAAAGACCTGGCGGCAGAGTTCAAGGGATTTTTCCCCGTATGCCTTTGAAAATTCATTAAGGTAGGTTCCCTCCAGGGACTCCACGCAGTGTATATAGCAGTCCATCCCGGTATAGAAATGCTGGTCCCTGGGCACACCTTTTATGAGCTCCGGGTCCAGCACCACCTGGTCAAATACCGTATAATCGGAATTGAGGCCGAGTTTTTTTTCAGGCCCGGTCAATACCGCTGTTCTGGAAACCTCGGCACCGGTTCCGGAAAGGGTGGGGACGGCAGCATGGTAAACCGCGGGATTTTTGATCAGATCCCAGCCCTGGTAAAGAACGGAAGACCCATCGTTGGTAAGCATCAGGGAAATTGCCTTGGCAAGATCCATGGCCGAACCGCCGCCGATGCCGATGACGGCGCAGGGCAGGGTGGCAGCCAGTTGCTTTACCGTAAGGGTGAGTTGGTCCACATAGCCGGTTTTAGGTTCGTCATCCACGTTTACCCAAAGGATATGGTCGGCATCATGGGCCGGAATCTTTTGTTCCAGATCCTTTCCCTTGAAAACATCATCCACGACAAACACAGCCCAGGCATCGGCTGCACTGCGCTGTTTGTCTAAAATCTCATCCAACTGGGCAAAACAGCCCCGTCCGAAAATCACATTGGGAACCAGTTTGAAGTTTCGAAACATAAAGGTATCCTTAAAACACATTCATTGTCAGGTTATCTTAATTTTTAAAGGCGTTGAAAACAGCCTGAATCCGCTGCTCAATATCTTCCTTGGTCCAGGACAGCATGATCTGCATGGAAATGGTCCGTTTCATGATGGTTTCAGTCTCTTCAAGAACGGTTTTCCTGTAATCCGGCAGATCCGGTGCCAGTTCAAAGGCCAGGGGGGCGGAGCGCTTCATCTCTTTGAGGTGATGCCACTTTCTGAGATAGTGCCAGTTGTTGTCATACCAATAGGGGCTGGGAGCACCATTTTCTGCAAGACGCTTTGCCACCTGGCGTGCCCTTTCTTCGGTTGGCAGGAAAAAGCTGAGAAATGTGGCGGAATCCCCGAAAGGATCCGGCAGGTAGCGGAAAGTCACATCACCGATATCGGCCATGGCGTCTTTAATGGCAGCCTTGTTCTTCCGTTGGGTTTCAAGGATTTGCGGCAGTTTGTTGAGCTGGGCAAGACCAACAGCGGCATTCAACTCGCTGATCCTGAAATTCGTACCGATGATCGGGTGATCGTCCGCGCCCCTGTCAGGGCCGCCCAGGTGGTCGTGTCCGTGGTCTGCATACTGGTCACACCGGTCATATACCTCCCTTGAACTGGTAATAATACCACCGCCTTCACCACAGGTAACTGTTTTGACCGCATCAAACGAAAAACACCCGGCCAGGCCAAAGGTGCCAAGGTGTTTCCCCTGGTAAGTGGTACCCAGTGACTGGCAGGCGTCTTCAAGGAGAATAAGGCCTTTTTGGTCGCAGAACGTTTTGATTTCGTCTATTCTGGCCATGGCGCCGCACATGTGTACCGGTACGACTGCTTTGGTTCTGGGCGTGATAAATTTTTCCAGTCGGTCCGGATTCAGGCAGAGTGTTTCGTCAATCTCTGCAAAAACCGGTATTGCCCCTGCATGGATTACGGCTTCAAAGCTGGCCACAAAGGTAAACGGTGGTACAATGACCTCATCCCCTGCCCCGATGCCGCAGGCGGCCAGGGCGGTTGACAGGGCTGCCGTGCCGCTGGAACATAGATGGCTGAACGCCGCTCCGGTAATATCCCCCAGTTTTTTTTCAAACTCCAGGGCTTTGAAATGACCGTTCCTGACGTTTTCGAAACCGTACCTGAACAGGACACCGGTCTCAAGGACATCATTCACCTCTTTTCTTTCTTCATCGCCGAATAGTTCAAAGCCGGGCATTGGGATCTCCTTCAATTAATATATTGGGTATTCCGAATTCATCTAATGACATAATCGCATTTGAAATAGAGATAAATATCATACTCACGGCAGTGTTTTCAAGCACCGGTCAAATAAATTGACTTTCATTTTTCCAGTGTCTATAAACAGGGAATACATCAAGGACATCGTACAGGATTCCACATACCGGACAGGATCAGGCAAGATTTTCATGGATGAAAAGAAAGACAGACACCAGGAATACAAGGGATTTGAGCAGGGGGTGATCCGACCGCCCAGCGAAGCCTACAGCCTGCTTGTCAGACTGACCCGGAATTGCCCCTGGAACCGGTGTGCCTTTTGCCGGGTGTATAAAGGACAGCGGTTCTCGCTCCGGCCCGTGGATCATATCATCAGGGATATAGACCTGATTCATACCTACATCCGCAGGATTCGCCAGGTGATCCGGCCGGATCTGCCCCGGGACCAGGAAGTGGTCAACACCATTTACAACAATTTTAAAGTCAAGGACCGGGTTGCCTTTAACGCTGCTATGAACTGGTATGTTTCCGGGATGTCCTCCATTTTTTTTCAGGATGCCAACTCCCTGGTCATGCCTCCTGAAGACCTTCTCCGGGTTCTCGGACATATCCGGAAATGCTTTCCGGAAACCGAACGGATTACCTCATATGCCAGGAGCCATACTCTGCTTCAGATCCGTGCGAAAATGCTCGAAAAGATTTGCCGCGCAGGGCTGAACCGGATTCATGTGGGCATGGAAACAGGCTCCGATACGGTGTTGGTGCGGATTAACAAAGGGGTTTCCAAAGCCGGGCACATTGAAGCCGGACTCAAGGTCAAGGCCGCCGGCATGGAATTGTCGGAATATGTGATGCCCGGCCTGGGCGGTATTGATCTTTCCATTGAGCATGCACTGGAAACCGCCTCTGCCCTGAACTCCATTAATCCGGAGTTCATACGGATTCGTACCCTGGCCGTAACTTCCGGAACCAAACTTGCCGAATATGAGGACCAGCGCCTTTTTGAAAAACTTACCGATACCATGATTGCCAAAGAGTTACGGTTGTTTCTGGAAAGCCTGGACAATATACAGTCCCAAATCAAAAGTGACCACATTCTCAATCTGTTTGAGACTTTGAACGGAACGCTTCCCCATGACAAGGAAAGGCTGATCCGGATTATCGACCGCTTTTTTGAGCTGCCTGACGAAGAGAGGGTCATCTACCAGGTCGGCCGGCGGATGGGGTTTTTCAGGGGGCCGGAAGACATGGACAACAGCCCCCATATTGAACAGGTACGCCAGGCCTGCCGGCATTTCGGTGTGACCCCCGGCAATGTAGACGAAATCATTGACCAGTTGATGAAGCGTTTTGTCTGACCATATTTATATCCATGTCCCTTTTTGTCTGAAAAAGTGCGGGTATTGTGACTTTTATTCCGGAACAGACCTTGCTCTGATTCCGGATTTCACGGCAGCCCTGTCCCAAGAGATCCGGTTGCGGGCACCGGCCCGAGAGAAACACATCATGGGCGGCCGTCCGGACAGGTCACGGTCTTCCCATGTGAAAACCGTCTATTTCGGGGGGGGGACACCATCACTTCTGCCCCTGGATGCCCTTAAAGCCATTCTGGATGAACTGGATGCATATTATGTATTTTCGGAAACGGCAGAGTTCACCATTGAGGTCAACCCGGGATGTCTGGACAAAAACTATCTGCGTGGCCTGAAAAATATGGGGTTCAACCGCTTGAGTATCGGTGTGCAGTCGTTTTTTTCGGAAAAATTGTCTTTTCTCGGACGTGGCCATAACCGGGGCGATGCCGCAAATACTGTGGAATGCGCCCGTACGGCAGGGTTCGACAATATCGGCCTGGACCTGATATACGGTCTTCCCGGAGAGTCACGGCAGGCATGGCAGAAAGACCTGGATACAGCGCTGACGTTCGCACCGGAGCACCTTTCCTGCTATATGTTGACCCTTGAGCCTGGCACCCCGCTTGACAAAAAATATCAACAGGGCGGATTTTCCCCGATGTCTGCATCCGGTCAGGTGGATTTGTTTTCGTTTACATCCGGGTATCTGTCCCGGGCCGGTTACGAACACTATGAAATATCCAATTTTGCCAAAGGCGCTGAATTCAGGTCCAGACATAATTCCGGATACTGGGAAATGGCACCTTATACCGGGTTCGGACCCTCGGCCCATTCCCTGGCGTTTAAAAAGGATGACCAGGGGAAAAGCGTGCCGGTACGGTCGTGGAATTTGACCGACCTTTCCCGGTATATCCATTGTCTTTCAGAGGGGGGCCTGCCGGTTGATGACAGCGAAAACATCAGTGAATCCCAGCAACTGCTGGAAATGGCCATGGTAGGATTAAGGACAACCCAAGGCGTTGATATCAACGCCTTTGACACATTATCACAAAAAAAGTTTACAGATTTATATAAGGATTTGCTCCAGACCCTTGTATCCGACGGACTGGGGCAGTTCTCAGAAGGAAAACGGCAGTTTTTACTGACCCGGGCAGGCTGGGCCCGCCTGGATAATATTGTTGAAAAATTTGCCGATCCCCTGTTGTAGGCCGGCTATAATTTTTTTCTTAACTGCCGGTGGTCACCCACCCGGATGGTCAGATGGATGGTATCAAAATACTCGATCAGGGGAATGACAAATTTCCTTGAAATTCCGGTCATGTCCTTGAATTCCGGTGTGGTGATTTTTTCGTTGGCCTTCAGGAACTCAACAAGCCTGTCTTGTAAAACGGCAATGGCGTTGCTGTCAAAAAAGAGATCGTCTTTGGTCTTAACCACTGCCTTTTCATCAATAAGCATCTGCAGCACGTCTTTTGCCGTTTTCTGGTCCAGATCCAGATCCTGGCAGATCGCTCTGAAAAAAGGCGGTGTCAGGCCTGAGGACCGGTAGATGTCCATGATTTTTTTCTTGACCTCATGCTGGTCCACCTGGAGGGCCACCTCAAAATCAGCCAGTTTGATTAGATTCTTATCCTGGATAATCGCCTTTTCTTTTTCCAGGCGGTTGAACAGGATGTTAAAGAATCTGGCGTCCTCCACATACCGGAATTTTGACTTCAGCTCCTGGGTGGGCATGCCTTCTTTTAAAGGATTGGCCTCATGATAGGCTGAAAGCTTTTCCAGGGTTTTTTCCCTGAAAGTGTCAAACACCTGACCATGAACATATATCTGTTTTTCCTTATCCGTCTGGACAATCTCCTGCCTGGCCAGCATTTTTTGAAGGGTGGCCAGCAGTTTTTTATCCGGAATGTTGGTCATGACCCGAAGTGCCGTGAGTGCAAGGCCTTTAAACCCTTCAAGGGAAAGGAAAAAGGAAATGGTTTTTTCATTTTCTTCTGTCAACAGGTCATTCAATCCCGCAATAACTTTGGGATCGTGAAGTTTGTGCTTCTGGGAGGCCGGGTTTAATATCGCCCCTCCCCCAATGGTTTTGACCGGAGAATAACTCCGGACAACATACCTGTCGTCTTTGATACAGCAGACCGGGGATTCCAGGCGGAACTGGACAGGCGCCTCATCACCGGGAAGCAGCTCTTCGCGGTCCAGAAGCACCATATATCCCAGGATTTCGCTGGTGCCGGAGTGAAACCTGATACGGGTTCTGACCTTGGCAGGCTTGGCATTGCTTTTAAGATAATGAAAATGGGCATCCACCATGTAACTTTCAATCAAGGTGGCTGGGGACGAAAGCACATCTCCCCTAAGCACGGATTCCCTGTCCAGCCCCTGGAAATTGATCGCGGTACGGGTGCCGGCGCCTGCTGTTTCCACGGCGCTGGAATGGACCTGTATGCCTCTGACTTTGGAGGTTATTTTTTTAGGATAGACCACAATATCCTCACCAACACTGATCTGACCCGATATCAGGGTGCCGGTGATTACTGTGCCGAAGCCTTTCATGGAAAACACCCGGTCCACAGGCAGTCTGAAAATCGAAGAATACTTCCGCTCAGGAAGATTTGCGCATATGTCTTCAAGCGTCCGGATCAACTCTTCCAGGCCCTGGCCGGTGGCGGAGGAGACAGGGATGACCGGTTTATCCTCCAAAAAAGTGCCCTGGACAAAATCATTGATGTCTTCAAGGGCAAGTTCAAGAAGGTCCTCATCCACAAGATCTGTTTTGGTCAGGGCGATCATGCCGTGGCGGATCCCCATGAGATTGCAGATCTCCATATGCTCCCGGGTCTGGGGCATCACCCCTTCGTCTGCGGCAATAACCATGGCAACCACATCAATGCCGCTGGAGCCGGCAACCATGTTTTTAACAAATTTCTCATGCCCCGGCATATCCACGATGCCGATGTGCTGGCCGTTGGGAAGATCCAGGGAGGCAAACCCGAGTTCAATGGTGATGCCCCGTTCCTTTTCTTCCTTGAGCCGGTCTGTTTCTATTCCGGTCAACGCCTTGACCAGGCTGGTCTTCCCGTGATCAATGTGTCCTGCAGTACCTAAAATTATATTGTCCAAGGCTATGTCCCGTTAGTCTTTGGATTTCCTGAAAAAGCGCATGCCATATGCAAGGGCCACGAGAATTAAACCGGTTCCCACGCCGTGAAAAATTCCCCATTCCGGCCTGAAAAGTCGGGTCAGTATAATGCCGAATGCCAGGCCTATAATAAGGCGCACAGTGAAAATGATCAGTTCATTCATATATAAGGGGTCCTCTCTCTTTAATTATGTCCAATGGATAATAGTCAAACGCAGGAGACAGGTCAATCTTTATATGGAAATGAAATTTTAATAATTTTTAAAAAAAGGTTGAAAATAAAAACAGCTTCTGATAGTTAAAGAGAGTTTTTTTGAGGTGGGTGTAGCTCAGTTGGTAGAGCACTAGGTTGTGGCCCTGGTTGCCGCGGGTTCAAATCCCGTCACTCACCCCACAAAATATCAATGAAAGCAGCTATTTAGCTGCTTTTTCTGTTTCTGGGTGGTGGATCAGCGGTGGATCAGTTTTCGGCTGTATTTTTTGCACTGCTAAAGCCGCCTGGATGGCTTCATTTTTATCCGGCAACATGTAACGTTTGGATGCATCAGATATATGTGCGTCTCTTAACTTCTTCTGACAGCTATTTTTACAACATTTTATGCCCGATTACTTTGCAACGTCTTTGTAATTCACAAAGTAATCGGACTCCGGTTCATGGGGGCGACTTGGCTGCCGGAAAACGGCCGACAATCAGAGTACTTCCATTAGGGTTACGCCCTGTTCGGATACATTATTGGTTGAGCAGTGACTGATCCGGCACAGGAATTTGATCCTGGTATTTTCCTTGTACTTGCGGGAAAGGTTCATATCCTTGACTTTAACGATATTTGCTTCGTCGTCACAGACTTGTAAGACGCTGAGTAACTGGTGGGGTTTTAATTTTTGGATTCCTTCGGGATATCTGATTTTTGTGGCTACGAGCTGGCCTTCAATGGTTCCGATCATGACTGGTGTTCTCCTTAATAATAGAGTTTATTGACGATGTGCTATGATACAGTGCATGGGGGCAGGGTGTGTTTCAAACGTTTGATAAAAAGAATTTTAATGGACAGAAGTGACTTGCGGATTAATTAAAACTGTAAGTCAGTGACCTCCTGTCATTTGACATGTACAAGTCCTTTTCAAATTGATATAAACCATGTCGTTATTTTATCAAAAAGTGATCAGTGATTTTGAAGCGCAGTGGCTGGAAAATTTTACGGCAAGGCATGAGGGCGGCTGGCTGTTGGTTCCCCCCCCAAAAAAAAATCAAAATACTTTTCAAATTTTCAGGATAGGAAAAATTATGAAGCACAATAGACGCGTCAGCATTGAGAGAAATATGAAAAAGACCGCACCAAGGCTGTTGTCCAAAATCGTGAAAAAAACCATGCTCTGGGCATGCCTTTTTACATTTTTGGTTTCTCCGCCCAATGCTGTTGCCGCCGGGGATCAGCAGGTTGATTTGAAAGACGGCTTGTATGCGGAAATGAAGACCAGCCGGGGAACGATCCTCCTGGAACTCTATTATAAGCGGGCGCCTCTGACTGTGACCAATTTCGCAGGACTTGCCAAAGGAACCATGAAAACGGCTTCCAGACAAGGGCAAAAGTTCTACGATGGCCTTGTTTTCCACCGGGTGATTTCAGATTTCATGATCCAGGGCGGTGATCCGGACGGAAACGGTACCGGCGGGCCTGGATATGCATTCCCGGATGAATTTCACCCGGATCTTAAACACGACGGTGCCGGTGTCCTTTCCATGGCCAATTCAGGACCTGGCACAAATGGAAGCCAGTTTTTTATCACCCACAAAGCAACGCCTTGGCTGGATTTTAAACATACCGTGTTCGGCAAAGTGGTGAACGGCCAGGATGTTGTGGATGCCATTCGCAAAGGGGACCGTATTGAGACTGTGGCCATTGTTGCCAGGGGAAAAGAGGCCGAAGCATTTCGGGCGGACCAGGCCGGTTTTGATGCGATCCTTGCGCAGAAAGGCAAGGAACGGAGTGCCTTATTAAAAGCTGAAATGCGTCAGTTTGAAAAAGAAATGCGGCAAAAAAATCCAGATGCCGTTAAAACCGATTCCGGATTGATGTATGTGCCTGTGAAGCCGGGTTCCGGACCTGCCGCTGCAAAAGGAAATCGGGTAAGCGTGCATTACACCGGGGTGCTGGCAAATGGAAAAAAGTTTGACTCTTCAAGGGACCGAGGTCAGCCCATCAGCTTTACCCTTGGGGCGAAAGAAGTGATCAAAGGATGGGATCTCGGTATTACAGGCATGAAAAAGGGAGAAATGCGACGCCTTTTGATTCCATATCCCCTGGCTTACGGGGAGAGGGGATATCCCGGCGTTATTCCACCGAAAGCCACCCTGATTTTCGATGTAGAGCTGGTGGATTTCAAGTAGAAGGACATTAAAGTGCGGGCATGGCCCGCATCTGCTTTAATATTCTTTTTTTCCGTTTAAGGACATGGGCATTCGGATTTTTAACTGACCATTTATGGGGGCTGGGCAGCACGGCAGCCATCAGTGCTGCCTGGGAAGGGCTCAGTTGGTCTGTATCGCATGAAAAATATGCTTGGGTTCCTGCCTGGGCCCCGACAATTCCCGTACCCCAATCCACGGTATTCAGATAAATTTCAAGAATTCTTTTTTTATCCCATACCAGTTCAATAAGGATGGTATACCATGCTTCGGCAGCCTTCCGGGCGATTGATCTGCTGGCCGGCAGATACAATGATCTTGCCGCCTGCATACTGATGGTGGATGCCCCCCGGACCCCCCGGTCAGCCATGGCCTGCTCAACCACCTTTTTGATTTCCTCAAAGTCAAATCCGTGGTGGCTGAGAAACCGCTGGTCTTCGGATGCCAGGACCGCCTGTCTGAGATAGGGGCTTATCCCGTCAAGGTCTTTCCAGATATAGGTGGGCCGGACATATGGGGCTTCAAAGTAATATCCCCGTATCCATTCGTACACCATATTGACGGTTCCCGGCGGGTTGATGTACTTGAAGAGCAGAACCTGGCAAAAGGTCAAAGCAACCATGAGAACACAAAGTTTGAGTCCCGCTTTTGCCAGCCGTCTTTTTAATGTCTTTTTATGTGATTTTCCCATGCGCCTTTCCTGTTCCCGGGTTCTACTGTGAACACAGGGCGTTGTCAAATGGAAATACAGACTTATATTCAATGCATCATGCCTTGAAAAACTCAGGCATGGCTCATTAAACGTTCAACCCAGAAAGCCATTTAGGAGGGTGATATGGCACGTATACATCATGTGGCGGAAGACCAGTCCAAAGAGTACATCAATATCGATATCACCGAGCCGGACCTGGATTTTGTCGCTGCCAAGCAGGTCGCAAAGGATAAGGCATTTGAAAAATGCGACCATCCAATGATTTTGTCCTGGAAAAACGGGAAGACAGGGGAATCCCACCCGGATTACGAGTGCGGTGTAAATGAAAGGCCTTTCTGGATGAGGTATGCCGAGGGACGCGGGGCAAACCTCACCATTGACATTAACCATGGTGAGTATGTTTTCATGGTGTTGAAGCTGTAACGTCAAAAAGACATTTTTAATGCATCTGTTGCCGGTGGTGTACCGGAAACGTCCCGGCCCCCGGACAGGAGCAAAGATTTCTTTGTTGATGATGACGTTACGGGGTACAAGCAATGGCCCGGAAGAAAATTATAAACAAAAGGCTGGTGGATATTTTTCCAACCAGCCTTTTGTTTTTTTGGATAACCTAACGCCTTAGATAATTTCTAATTTGTGGAGGAATACCGCTGTAATGGCAATGGGGGCGACGATTTTTGCCAGAAACAGGAACACGGGCACATAATCTGTACTTACGGTCCCGCTGTTAGACAATTCATCCGTTACATCTTTGCGGGCCATTTTCCAGCCCACAAAAAGGGAGATGCAGAGACCGCCCAGGGGCATTAGAAAGTTGGAGGCGATATGGTCCATGATGTCAAAGAAGTTGCTGCCCAGGAGTTTCACATCAGCCATGACCCCGAAAGAGAGAGAACAGGGGAAACCGAACAGGGTGATGACCATGGTTGTGGCAATGGCAGCCGTTTTCCTGGAGACGTTAAAGTCTTCAACCAGATGGGTGACCACAACTTCAAGAATCGATATGGATGACGTCAATGCGGCAATGGCCAGGAGAAAGAAAAACAGAATGCAGAAAATGTTGCCCATAGGCATCTGCTGGAACACATTGGGTAAGGTGACAAACACAAGGCCCGGTCCTGCAGCAGGTTCGATGCCAAAGGCGAAAACCGCCGGGAAAATAGCAATTCCCGCCAAAAGGGCAATGATGGTATCGGCCAATGTGATATGGGTGGCCAACGGGGCAAGGTTTTCATTTTTTTTCAGATAGGAACCATAGGTCACCAGCGTGCCCATCCCCAGGCTCAGCGAGAAAAACGCATGGCCAAGGGCTGCGAGAACAGCTTCCCTGGAAAGTTTTGAGAAGTCAGGCTTAAACAAAAATTCAAATCCCTTGGACGCCCCTTCCAAAGTAACGGATCTGGCGCAAAGGCATAAAAGGATGAGCAAAAGCACAGGCATGAGAATTTTTGAATAGCGCTCAATACCGTTTTTGATACCGGCAATGACGATAAAGCAGGTCAGTGCCATAAATCCGATCTGCCATAAGATCGGCTTTGCCGTCTGGCTGATGAACCCGCCGAACAAGGCACCGATTTCATCCGGCGATTTCCCGGAAAACGCCCCGGTCATGGATTTGACGACATATTCCATGGTCCATCCGGCCACAACACCGTAAAAGGAAAGGATCAGAAACGCGGCAACAATACCCATATAGCCTGAGAAAAACCAGGGTGTGCCCGGGGCCAGGGTTTTATAAGCACCGAAAATCCCTTTCTGGGCTCGCCTGCCCACGGTGATTTCCGAGAGCATTACAGGCAAGCCGATTAACATAATGCAGACCAGGTAGACAATGATAAATGCAGATCCACCATAAACGCCTGTGATGTAGGGGAATTTCCAGATGTTGCCCAGGCCGATTGCGGACCCGGCAGCGGCAGCTATAAATCCGTATTTACCTGTAAAATTATCGCGTTGTGACACTGATGTCATTAGACCTCCAAACCATGTGAGATTGAGTTGTTCAATTTTTTGCCTGACGAGAGACACGGCTGTTTTAGCTGTTCGGAGCTGACCAGAAAATACGGATTGTCAAGGGACAAGCACTTTCCCATGTCCGGTAATGCCAAGCAAAGCTTATGCAATGGTTAAACATTTTTAACCCGAAAGGTTTTTAAATGAATTTCAAATAATTGTCAATCTAAATCCATACAATTCCCGGAGCAATTCTAATATAAATTCGCTGCTTCATATTGCCCGGAAATCCCTGCAGGCGTTGCCGATTCAAAATGCCCGGAAGATTCGCTTGCCGAGGGGATCATCTTTGTTCTTTTGGGGTGGGTATTGGCTTATTTTTTTGTTCCAATAGGGAAACCGGACATGGTATATCAGGTAGTCATGTATGACGCATTGATGGAATATCAGGGTATACTGGCCTGGATATCCGGATTCTCCCTGTTTTTTTTTCTGTTCAGCCTGGCTGCCGTTCCCTGGCTGATTTCCAGGATTCCGGAGACTTATTTTTCAGATCTTGAGGCCCTTGCCAGTGAGGGAAGCCCTTCAAAAGCGGGAATCATCACCAGAGGGATAAAAAATATTGCCGGATTTTTGCTGGTCCTTATGGGGATTGTGATGTTATTTATTCCCGGCCAGGGTATCCTGACCATATTGGCGGGCCTGATCCTGTCCGATTTTCCCGGAAAGACGGCAATCGTCATGGCACTGGCCCGGAAAAAAAACATCCGCACGGGCATGAACTGGATTCGGAAAAAAAAAGGCGTCTTACCCCTGAAATTTCCGGAGTGATCCTTTACAGCTCCCGGCATGCACCCCGGATATCAGATATACCGGAGTTGACAATCGTTACCGGCGCGTTAGTTTATTTACATTGAGTCAAATACAGATGAACAGGATTCTGGCAGAATACCGTTATTAAGGAGAGATACCATGACAGATACAGAAGAGAAAAAAGACTATTGTGATGCCAATGACCAGAAAAAAGTGGTTGAAAAAATGACGGACTGCGATGAAAAATCAAAAGACGGCAAAGAGCGCAGCGAATGTTATGAAAAAGTCATTAAGGAAGATGACGGCTGTATGTCCTCCTGATATCCGTGCGGGCCGTTGGATTTTCCCGGCCCGTTTTTCTGCCTGACGCACATACCATGAGGAGGCCCCATGGATATAGAATCACCAGAGGTACTTGCCTATTTAAGCCAGCTCAATACCATGGCGAACGGAGATCCTGACACCCGGGTATCCATGCACGAGGTGGGGGAGGTACTGGGGCTTGACAAGGATGCGGCCGGCCAGATGGCGGAAACGCTTTTTATCGGGGGACATGCGGAATTAAAAACCCTGTCCGGCGGTATCGGAATTACGTCCATGGGACTTGAGGCTCTGGGAATACATGCGCCCGTGTCAGAAGAGGATACACCTGTCTTGAGCCATGATGTCGTCATGACCGGGGCGGATACGCGCCATCTGGATGCTATAGTAGCGGATATAAAGTCGGCCATGTCCAAGGCGGAAATGGCGTATGAGGACATGGAAGCCCTTGTGGTGGATTTAAAAACCATTGAGGTGCACATGCTTTCACCAAAGCCCAAAACCGCTGTTGTCCGGGAAGTCTTAAAATCCGTTCACCAGAACCTTGAACATGATGTGTTTCCGCAGCTTTCCGCCCGGATCGCTGCCATGGTGGCATGACCGGTGCCCGGAGACCGTGTCCATGACCAGTGAAGAGCGCAAGGCCTGGGAAAAACAGCAGCGAGAAAACCGCATCATTGATATGGCTGAACCGGTTTTTTTCAAAAACGGTTACGATGCCACCACCATGATCGGGATCGCAGATGCGTCCGGGTACAACAAACGAACCATATATCTTTATTTTAAAGACAAGGAAGAGATTTTCCTTGCCGTTGTGCTCAGGGGCTTGACCCTTTTGCACGACACACTTAAACCTGCGGCTTCTGAACCGGATATCCGCGATCTGGGCAAGGCGTTTTTTGACTTTTCCTTGGCCCACCCCGACTACCTTAAACTGATCATGGTGTATGAAGCCAATACCTGTGTCTACCAGTCCGGCCCTTCCGGAACGCTTCACCCGAAACCAATCGGCCCCTACAAAGAGCGCTGCCAGGAAAAAACCGATGCCATTGCCGGGCTTATGACCCAATGCCTGGAACAGGCCATTGCCCATGGCCGTATCCACACGGAGCTGTCTCCGGAACAGTTGATGCTGGTGCTGTGGGGACAGGTATTCGGGGTGATGCAGATCATTCTCATGCGCCGCCGGGGATTTGAAGAGGCTTACGGCATCTCTTACAAGGCCCTGTTTGATACATTTCTCGAGATGACCATCACCGCTCTTGTAAGCCCCCCGCCTGAAGGCCTCAGGATTTGATCCTCAGGAAGAGCCTTGCCAGACGGTGGAAAAATCCTTGTTTCTGGCCTGCCTGTTGGGCAAGATCAAGGGTGTGGCTCCCGGGACTGTAAAGTTCCCGCATCATTTCCAATACATTTTTTTTCACCATTTTTCTGAATGGCACCTTGGATATCATGCCATAGGTGGCTGCCCCGCCACGGACGGCAAGTTTTGGATTGGCCCTGACCCTGTCCACACAGGCGGCAAGGTCTCCAAGGTATTGCGCCGCAATCTTTTCATGTAAGGGGGTGACCATGGCATGAAGGGATTCCGGCTTTTGCTGCCGGTCAATATGCCATCCCAGATGTTCCATCTGGTCCCCGACAGCATAGATCCCCAGTTTCTTTTCAGTGGACCCGTATGCAAAAATGCTCATTTCAGGCCTTCCCAGCACACGAAGCCCGTCAATGGCATTGATGCCCCGGATCAGGGTGCGGGTGGTGTTCATGATGGTTTCGGCATGGTTAAGGTACCCGTCCCTGCCCATGGCCTGCATGGCTGCCCAGGCCGCAGCAACCGCCCCGCCCGGACGGGTGCCCAAAAGTCCGGGGGAGGCGAATATCCCCCCGGGCCATTCCGTGGATACAAACATCTGGTGCGACATGATATCCATGTTCCGGTAAAGAATGGTGGATGCGCCTTTGGCACCGTATCCGTATTTGTGGGTATCTGCGGATATACTGGTCACCCCGGCAACCCTGAAGTCAAACGGCGGCACCGGATACCCCAGGGCATCCACAAAGGGTAAAAGATAGCCGCCCACACAGGCATCCACATGCAGGGGGACGTTTTTTTTCAGGGCAATTTCTCCCAAGGCGGCAATGGGGTCCACCACACCATGGGGATAGCCCGGGGCAGATCCCAGGATCATTACCGTATTGCGGTTCACCGCCTTTTCCAACCGGTTTGGATCCACCCGGAATCCACTGTCCAGAGGGATGCGGACCGGCTTGACATTGAAGTAGTCCGCCCCTTTTTCCCAGGCCACATGGGCGGACTCGGGTATGACCATTTCAGGGTGGCGGATTCCTTTCTGTTTTTTCGCCATGTCTCTGTAAGTCTTGACGGCCAGCAGGCAGCTTTCCGTTCCCCCGGAGGTCATCATGCCGCAGACGTTTGGGCCGCCGTTAAGAATGTGAGCCGTCATCCCGACCACCTCGGTTTCAAACCGCTTCAGGCTTTGGAATGCCATGGGATTGAGCCCGTTGGCAGAGGCGTAACTCTTTCCGGCCCGGTTCAGAAATTCCGCATGCTCTTCGCCCAGATAATAGACAAGGCTCCAGGTCTTCCCGGCCTTGTAATCCGGATCTTTCCGTCCAAAGCTTTCCATGTCCTTGAGGATGGTCTCAACGTCCCGGCCTTTGTCTGGTAAAACAGTCGCACTCATAAACGCCTCAACCTAAAAATGATTTAATGATATAGGCCATGGAAATACCCAGATAATTGCCCAGAGCATAACCGATAATACCCGTGGTCAGCCCGGACAGGATAATGGCGCGGTTTTTAAGGGCGGCCGCCACCACCGGTACAAAGGGCGGGGAACAGATGGCAGAGGCGGAAGTAATGATAAAGGTATCCGCATCAATGTTGAACACCCTGCACATCAGGCCGTGAACGCTCAGGGACCCAAAAACGCAAAAAACGACATAGCCGAGCAGAGGCAGGTTGGGGGCGGCAAGCTGGTCCATCGAAGACATGGAACTGACCGTAAGGCAGAAGATCATGATCAGGTACATGCCCAGTTGGAAGGTTTTTTTCATACGCCGGACAGCCCGGATAAAAGAGGCCGCGATACCGAGGCTTGTAATCGAAAGAATGGTGACGGCTGTGGCCTGGGAGCCGGGAACGTACCGGGAGATTCCCAGGGATATGGCCACAATGGCTGTCGAAAGGGCCAGTGCCGCTCCCAGATGCTTCAGGCAGTTGCCGGCGAGCATTCCTTTGAAATCATGGATCGCCTCCCCGGAGTCTGCCGGGGCATGATCCGGATGATGGGCTATATTCTGGTCCGGCAGTGTGAATCGGGGCAGAAAAAGGTGGCAGAACTTCTGGGCCACGGTGATAAAAAAGATGACACAAAGCAAGGTGACAAAAATATCATAGGTATGGAAGGCGAGGAAAAGATCCGGATCCACTGAGAGGGCGGTTTTGATGGCTGCCAGGTTCGGGGTGCCCCCGGTGTATACGCCCACGGCCATGCCGGTCAGTTTCCAATTGTCCACACCGCTGATCCATAAGATGCCGGTGGCGGAAACCAGGATGATGGACATAATGGCCAGAACCATGGAAAGCAGGGTTTTGCCGGCCAGCCCCAGCCACTGCCTTAAGTCCAGGGAAAAAAGAAGCAGGGGCAGGGACAGGGCAGCCGTCACTTCGGAAAGGCGTTCCTGGACCGCCATTATTTCTTGGGAAAGCATATGGCTGTTGCCCAGGATCAGACCGGCGGCGTAGCAGATGATGATCATACCGATTTTGTCCAGCAGGGGAAATCGCATACAGGAATAGATGACAATTGCCGGAAACAAAAGGTAAAAAACAAGGGCAAACACCATAACGACCCCTTTTTTGATTGACTATGGTGATTAAAATTTCATTCTAGTGAAATTAGAAACTGCACAACTATAAGTCAATGAAATTGTTATATTTCCCCGGTTAAAGTACCGGTAACTGATGTGGCACAACCCGGTGGTTGGGGTGTTCTGGACAATGAAAGGTGTGGAAAACGGAAAAGGCGGGTGAGAAAAAAGCGTCGGCCCTGCGAACTACTCCCGGGCGATAATGACCTTGATGCCCAGATCTTCCAGCATTTTTTTGAAATCCGGCTTTATGCCGGCATCCGTGATCAGGACATCTATTTTTTTGATCGGGGCCGTGACAAAGTTGGAGACCACGCCGATCTTGCTATGATCCGTGACCACCACCACCGGTCCCTGGGTCCTTTCGATCATCATGCGGGTGACCTCGGCTTCCTGCTGGATGGGTGTGGTCAGGCCGAATTTGATGCTCAGGCCGTCCACACCGATAATGGCCTTGGATCCACAGGCCTGGTCCAGAACCGTATGGGTGAAAAACCCCACCAGGGAGTTGGACTGGCGCCTGAAAATACCGCCGGTGAGAATCAGTTCGATGTCGGGATTGGTGACTTCCAAAAGGGCGTTGGCATTGCTGGTGATGACCCGGAGTTGCTTGCCGGACAGATGGCGCAGTACCTGGGAGGTGGTCGAGCCGGTATTGATCAGCAGGGTGTCGCCGGGCTCGACAACACGATTGACGGCCATTCCGATCAGTTCCTTTTCCCTGCGGTTCACCTGGTCTTTTTCCGTGTACAGGGGCTCGGTTTTCATCCGGTGGCGGAGAATGGCGCCGCCGTGGGTCCTGTCCAGTATGCCCTGCTTTTCAAGAACATCAAGGTCCCGCCGGATAGTCAGTTCGGTCACATTGAACTTCTGGCTCAGTTCAATGACTTTGACCACGCCTTTTTCTTCAATGATCCTGCGGATCCGCGTCTGCCGGTCTGCCGGTATATAGGTCTGCGCCATGGGGTATTCCGTTTGAAGCCTGGGTTAAATAGTCATGTGACATGGATGTATAAAACAACAAAGGGACATTTTCAATTGAAAACGTCCCTTTGCCTTAACTCATCCGGGTTAATCCCATATGATTATTGCTGCCATTTTTTCAGCAGTTCGTCATAATCAACGGTCATACCCTGGGGTTTTTCATTGGCCAGCTTGGCCTTGGGTGATCCGGGTTTGTTCAGCCATTTTTCAGGATCCACCTTTTTGTTGAGTTTGGGTCCGGTGTCTCCCTGGACGCCGGCCCGTTCAATACGGGCCAGGATTTTATCCTGCTCTTTGGCCAGGTTGTCCATGGCGCGGGATACGGTGACCTCGCCGGAAACCGCTTCACCAATGTTCTGCCACCAGAGCTGTGCCAGTTTGGGATAATCCGGTACGTTGGTACCGGTGGGGGTCCATCTTACCCGGTCCGGGCTTCTGTAGAATTCCACCAGGCCGCCCAGTTTGGGGGCGCGGTCGGTAAACGACTGGTGGCGGATGTCGCTGTCGCGAACCGGGGTCAGGCCCACATGGGCTTTTTTCAAGGATACGGATTTGGAAACGACAAACTGGGCATAAAGCCAGGCTGCTTTCCGCCTGTCAACCGGGGTGGATTTCATCAGGAGCCAGGAACCGCAGTCCTGGTATCCCAGCTTCATGCCTTCTTCCCAGTAGGGACCGTGGGGGGAGGGGGCCATCCGCCATTTGGGCGTACCGTCTTCATTGACAACCGGGGTACCTTCCTTGACCATGTCTGCAGTAAACGCGGTATACCAGAAGATCTGCTGGGCCACATTACCCTTGGCAAGGAATGGCAGGGACTGGTAGAAGTCCATTCCCAGGGCGCCCGGAGGGGCGTATTTTCTCAACCATTCCATGTACTTTCTCAGGGCATACTTGGCTGCCGGAGAGTTGGTGGCGCCGCCACGTTCCACGGAAGATCCCACGGGACGGTTGTTCTCGTCTACACGGATACCCCATTCATCAACAGGCTTACCATTGGGAAGGCCTTTGTCGCCGCAGCCGGCCATGGAGAGCCAGGCATCGGTGAACCGCCAGCCGAGATCCGGGGCTTTTTTGCCGTAATCCATGTGGCCGTAAATGGCCTTGCCGTCGATTTCCTTGATATGGTTACCGAAGAATTCCGCAATATCGTCATAGGCGGACCAGTTGACAGGGACACCCAGTTCATAGCCGTAAATTTCCTTGAATTTCTTTTTGAAATCCGGGCGGGAGAACCAGTCATACCGGAACCAGTAAAGGTTGGCAAACTGCTGGTCCGGGAGCTGGTAGAGCTTTCCGTCGGGGCCTGTGGTAAAGATTTTGCCCATGAAATCGTCAATATCAAGGGTGGGCAGGGTGACATCCTTGCCTTCGCCTACCATCCAGTCGGAAAGGTTGACCACATGGCCGTACCGGTAATGGGTGCCGATGAGGTCGGAATCGTTGACATAGGCGTCAAATACGTTCTTGCCGGACTGCATCTGCACCTGGAGTTTTTCAATTACATCGCCTTCCTGGATCAGGTCATGGGTCACCTTGATGCCGGTGATTTCGTAAAATGCCTTTGCCAGGGTCTTGGATTCATATTCATGGGTGGGGATGGTCTCGGAAACCACTTTGATTTCCATTCCCTTGAACGGTTCGGCTGCTTTGATGAACCATTCCATTTCCTTGAGCTGTTCCGCCTTTGACAGGGTTGAGGGCTGGAATTCGGAATCAACCCATTCTTTGGCCTTGTCCATACCGGCGTAAGCCGGCATGGAAAACATGAACAGCGCCAATCCTGCGGCTAAAAATTTTCTCATCTACGATCCTCCCAAGGCCTTCAAAAAGCGGTTTTATTAAGAAGATTCGTCCGGGAAAAAGCTTGAAGGCCTCTGGAAAACCTTTTTCCCGGACACTCGCATAAACGCGTTAGCCCCAGCGCATCACAGCCGCCATCCAGACGATTGAAATGCCCAGGGCAAACCATATGGCCAGCTCGGTGAGCCCGATCCAGGCAAGGTGGATATAGGCTGTGGTCAGCAGGCCGATAAAAAGGCGGTCCCCCCGGGTGGTGGCAATGGGGAGAAAGCCTTTTCGCTTAACAGTAGGGGATTTGATTTCCCAGATGGTCATCCCGATGAGCATCAGAACGATAAAGGAAAAAAAGGCAGCGGTCGGCAGGGTCCATGCCATCCAGTCAAGTTTCATCTTTTTCCTCCTTATACACGGCCCAGGGCAAAGCCCTTGGCAAGGTAGTTTCTGACAAACCAGATCACCAGTGCGCCCGGAACGATGGTCAGGATGCCGGCAGCGGCCAAAAGGCCCCAGTCCAGGCCGGACGCGGAAACAGTCCGGGTCATGGTGGCGGCAATGGGTTTGGCCGCCGT
Source organism: Desulfobacter sp. (assembly GCA_036881925.1). Taxonomy (GTDB): domain Bacteria; phylum Desulfobacterota; class Desulfobacteria; order Desulfobacterales; family Desulfobacteraceae; genus Desulfobacter. The sequence goes on along the minus strand of JBAJNJ010000027.1, from coordinate 20,816 downwards.
CGTGGTCAAGGTGCGGGCAAAGAGCAGTTCCACCCATGAAAACATGAAACAGAAAAATGCCGCCACACCAATGCCCGAACGGATCAGGGGCACAAAGACAAAGAAGAAGAACCGGGGAAATTTGTATCCGTCGATAAAGGCCATCTCATCAATTTCAATGGGTACGCCCGAGATAAACCCTTCCAGGATCCATACGGTCAGGGGCAGGTTGAACAGGCAGTGGGCCATGGCCACGGCAATGTGGGTATCAATGAGCCCGAAGGTCGAGTACAACTGGAAAAAGGGCAGCAGGAAAACCGCGGCCGGGGCCATCCGGTTGGTCAGCAGCCAGAAAAACACGTGCTTGTCGCCGATAAACGAATACCGCGAAAAGGCATAGGCCGCCGGCAGTGCCGTGATCAGGCAGATCGCCGTGTTCAGGACAACATAGATAATGGAATTAATATATCCGTTGTACCAGGAGGGATCCGTGAAGATCTTCATATAATTGGTAAATGTGATATCTGTGGGAAAGAAAACCAGTTGGGCCATGATATCGGCATTGGTTCTCAGGCTCATGTTGAGCATCCAGTAAATGGGCAGCATGATCACCACCAGGTAGATGGTCAGGACAATATATCTTTTTTTCATGATTCCTCTCCTTTCCCGACGTTCAGCAGGGCCTGGTAGAACAGGTAGCAGAACAGGAGTACAATGAGAAAGTAAATAAGTGAAAATGCACCCGCAGGACCCAGGTCAAACTGGCCCACCGCAATCTTGACCAGGTAAATGGACAGGAAGGTGGTGGTGTTGCCGGGCCCGCCGCCGGTAAGGACAAAGGGCTCCGCATAAATGAGAAACGAATCCATGAACCGGAGCAGCAGTGCAATGGTCAGAACGCCCCGCATTTTGGGCAACTGGATATAGCGGAAGGTGGACCAGGCGGATGCGCCGTCAATTTTGGCGGCCTGGTAATAGGCCTGGGGAATCGACTGGAGTCCGGCATAGGCCAAAAGCGCCACCAGCGGGGTCCAGTGCCAGACTTCCATCAGCATAAGGGTAATCCAGGCATGCAGACCCGAGGCCGTATGGTCAAAGGTCAGGCCGAGCGTGTTGATGGTCGCCCCCATCAGTCCGATATCCGGTCGGGTGAAAATAATCCAAATGGTTCCGATCACGTTCCACGGAATCAGCAGGGGAAGGGCCAGGGTCACCAGGCAGATGGATGCGCCCACACCTTTTTTTCTGGGCATGAGCAGGGCAATGCCGACGCCCAGGGGCATTTCAATGAGCAACACCAGGCAGGAAAAGAGCAACTGCCGCCACAGGGCTTCATGAAGCCGCTCGTCGGTGAGCACCTCTTTGAACCACTCCGTGCCCACGAAAACACTCTGGCCCGGGCCGAATATATCCTGAATGGAATAGTTGACCACGGTCATCAGGGGCACGATGGCACTGAAGGCAACGATTAAAAAAACCGGAAGGATGAACAGCCATCCCTTGTTGTCTTGCCACTTTTTCATGGAAGCGCGTACTCCTTACTTTAATAAATGTTCGTCTGCAAACAGGCGTATCCATTCCTTGGGGAATGTGATCCAGGCCGTTGTGTCAGGGACCCGGTCATTTTCAGCGATTCTTGCCTTTAAGGTTTCTCCCTCAAAATCAACAGAAACAATACGGTGACTGCCCTGGTCCTCCACGCCTTTGACGTTTACTTCAAACCCGCCCTCAACAGGGGTGCAGGAAATATTTAGATAAAGGGGGCGAATCCCCATTTCAAGCTTACCCCGGGCGTTTTTCGCCAGGCCTGCGGTTTTTTCGTCAACAGGGATCAGCGCGTTGCCAACCCGTATGGCATCTCCCTCGGCGGTGCAGGGAACAAAGTTCATTCCCGGGCTGCCGATAAAGTATCCTACGAATTTGTGGTTGGGATACTCGAACAATTCCTGGGGCGTACCGGTCTGGACAATCCAGCCTTCGTACATGACAATGATCTTGTCGGCAAAGGTCAGGGCTTCGATCTGATCGTGGGTCACATAGATCAGGGTCAGTTGCAGTTTCTCATGGATTTCCTTGAGTTTACAGCGCAACTGCCATTTGAGCTGGGGATCGATTACGGTCAGGGGTTCGTCAAACAGGATGGCCGCCACATCTTCCCGGACCAGGCCCCTGCCCAGGGAAATTTTCTGCTTGGCATCCGCACCCAGGCCCTCGGCCTTTTTATTCAGAACAGGCTCCAGTTCAAGAATTCTGGCCACTTCCCGGACCCGCCTGTCAATATATTCTTTGTCAAATCCCCTGTTTTTCAGGGGGAATGCCAGGTTGTTGAATACAGACATGGTGTCGTAGAGCACCGGGAACTGGAACACCTGGGCGATGTTGCGTTTTTCCGGGGGAAGTTCGGTCACGTCGGTGTCACCGAATTTGACCCTACCGCGGCTGGGCTTGAGCAGGCCCGATATAATGTTGAGCAGGGTGGTTTTACCGCATCCGGACGGGCCCAACAGGGCGTATGCCCCGCCGTCTTCCCAGATATTATGAATCCGCTTCAGGGCGTATTCATCGTCTTTCTGGATGTCGGGCAGATAGCTGTGCGCGATTTCATCTAAACATATTTGTGCCATTTATCTCTCCTTAGCGTCATCCGGGGCAAGCCCGTCCGGTGATATGAGCAGGTCCCCGTCTTCGGAATAGACAAAGAATTTTTGCGGATTCACATAGGCCGTTATTTCGGAACCGATTTTTCGTATATCTATACCCACTTCGTGAAGCACGACCTGGCAACCGTCGAATTTAAAATGGATAAAGGTTTCAGACCCGTTGATTTCGGAGATTTCAACGGTTGACCGGATTTCCGCATCACTGTCCTGCTGGCGGGTCAGGTAGAGGTGGTTGGGGCGGACGCCGAACCGGTACGCACCCGGTGACAGGGTGTTGAACGGTGCCTGGTTGTCAATGGCCAGGTCCTGGCCGATGGTGATGCGGCCGTTTTCAATTCTGCCGTTGAAAAAATTGATGGGCGGGTCTGAAAACAATTCCGCTGTTTTTACCGTGGCCGGACTTCTGTAAACATGGGATGTTTTGCCGGTCTGCATGATGCGCCCTTCATCCATCACCACGATATTGCCGCCCAGTTTCAGGGCTTCGGAAGGTTCGGTCGTGGTATAGACCACCACGGATTTCCGCTTGTCGAAAATGGCCTGCAACTCTTCCAGAAGTTCTTCCCTGAGTTTGTAGTCCAGGTTGACCAGGGGCTCGTCCAGCAGCAGAAGATCGGTATCTTTCATCAATGCCCTGGCAATGGCCACCCGCTGCTGCTGTCCGCCGGACAACTCCGAGGGCAGGCGGTCCAGCATGGGCTCCAGGTGAAGCAACCCTGCGGTTTCCATGACCCGGGATTCGATTTCGTCCCCGGGCACGCCGCTGACTTTTAACGGGGACGCAATATTATTGTACACCGTAAAAGAGGGGTAATTGATGAATTGCTGGTACACCATGGCCACCGAACGTTTCCGCACCGATACGCCCGTGACATCCCGGCCGTCGACCAAAACCCTGCCCGATGTCGGCCGGTCAAGGCCCGCCATCAGTCTCAGCAGTGAGGTCTTTCCGGCAAGGGTCCTGCCAAGGATCACATTCCGGGAACCTGATGCCAGCTCAAGGCTGATGTCGGCAAGGTGATGTTCTCCCTCCACCACTTTGTTCACATGTTCTAGGGTAAGCCCCATTTCTATAGCAATGCCTCCTGAATACAATTATATCCGGTCATTTTTTCATGTGGTTGCGAAAAACGTAAGTTAATGAACGGACCTAAAATTCTCCCATCGCCAATCGTTGTTATTAGAGTTCTGTTATGAAGTCAAGAAAAAAAAAGATAAAAAACATAATAAAAAGTTGAAATAAAAATAAAAAAAGAATAAAAAAGAACATAAACATTCGTATTTAGATATAGGTGTGATAAAAAACGAAAAAACTCATTCTTGATACGTCTTGATACGTGAATTTACCAAACAAACCGGAATCATCCGGGGACATAAATTATACATAGGAAAAACCGTTGGAAACCGAGGTGTTAATCATAGGGGGAGGCGCAACCGGCACCGGCATTGCCCGGGACCTGGCCCTCAGGGGAATCGATTGTATCCTCATTGACCGGAAAGATATCAATGCGGGGGCGTCCGGCGCCAACCACGGACTTCTGCATTCGGGCGCCCGGTACGTGTTCAAGGATGGCCGGACCGCGATGGAGTGCCACCGTGAAAACCGGCTGCTTAAAAAACTTGCTCCCCATTGCATCGAGGATACCGGCGGACTTTTTGTGGCGGTCGCGCAGGACGATGACAATTATATTGCCGATTTTCCCGCGCTTTGCAGCAAGTTCGGCATACCGGTGACAGCCCTGTCTCCGGACGAGGCACTGGAAAAAGAACCCTGCCTGGCAACACATCTCAAGGCGGCGTTTGAAGTTGAAGACGCGGTGGTGGATCCGTTCATGCTCTCCCTGGACAATGCCGCCGATGCCCAGGCCAACGGGGCCACCATACTCAGGAACGTCCGCCTGGCGGGATTTGAGATTGAAAAGGGCAGGATTCGGGTGGCCCGGGTGGAAGATGTCAGGCGCGGCAAGACATTTTCCATTAAAGCCCTGGAGTTTGTCAACGCCACCGGTGCATGGGCGGACCAGGTGGCAGCCATGGCCGGTGCCGATATCACCATGAGTTATTCAAAAGGATCGTTGCTGGTCACCCAGAACCGGATCAACGACAGGGTGGTCAACCGGCTGCGCCAGGCGTCGGACGCAGACATTCTGGTGCCGGGCGGCACGGTTTCCATCATCGGGACCACATCCGTTGAAATCGACAACCTGGATGACATCCGCCCCACAACCGGTGAGGTGGACGCCATTATCCGTGAAGGTGCGGATATGGTGCCCGGGCTTGGAGACGCAAGGTATATCAGGGCCTATGCCGGTGTCCGCCCCCTGGTCAGGACGCCGGGCGGCAAGGGGCGAAATATCAGCCGGAATTATACGCTTAAAGCGCACCGGGAAGATGATATCGACAACCTGGTCACCATCACCGGGGGCAAGTTGACCACGTTCCGGCTCATGGCGGAAAAGACGTCGGATATCGTGGCCGGGCGGCTGAAAAATACAAATCCCTGTCTCACTGCACAGCAGCCCCTGCCGCCGAGCCCCAAGGGAGAATGGACCGAGCCGGGCAAAGCGCCCAGGGTCTGGATGAAAAACCCCGAACGCCGGGACACCCTGATCTGTGAATGCGAGATGGTGTCCGAATACATGGTGGATGAAATTGTCCGGTCACTGAAACAGGAAGGGGCCCTGCCCACCCTGGAAGAAGTCGGACGCCGGAGCCGGATCGGCAAGGGACCATGCCAGGGGACATTTTGTTCGTTTCGCCTGGCTGCTTACCTCTACCGGCAGGGCGAACTCTTTGGCGACCAGGGCATGGACCAGGTCCGGGCATTTGTCAATGAACGGTGGAAGGGGTTCCGGCCCCTGGTCAGGGACAAGGAGCTGATGCGGGTGGAACTTCAGGAAGCATTTTTGTGTGCACTCTTTGGCATGGAGGAATTGTGATGACGGCAACTGTTAAACAGGACGGCACCAGGGTGGACTGCCAGGTCGCCGTTATCGGGGCGGGCATGGCCGGCATGGCCGCCGCCATATTTGCGGCCGACCACGGCCTGTCCGTGGTCCAGGTGGGCAAGGCTTCAGAGACCAGTTTTTCATCGGGGTGCCTGGATCTGTTTTCCTGCATTCCGGGCAGGAAACCGGACAAGTTCGAAGATCCGTTTAAAGGGATTGACGCCCTTATTTCCCGGCAGCCCGACCATCCCTATGCCCGGGTCTCCCGGGACGAGATCGTCCAGGGATTTGAAATGTTCACAGGGTTTATGAACCGGGCCGGTATCCAATACCATTGCACCTCCCGGACCAACCAGCATATCATCACACCGGCAGGTACGCTCAAGTCCACCTGGTGTGTGCCGTCTGCCATGATTGCCGGCACACGGGCCCTGGCAGAGAGAAAGCAGATCCTCATCGTGGATATCCGGGGGCTCAAAGGATTCGGCGCTAGGCAGATGGCCCAGAGCCTCAGGGCAACCCATCCCTGCCTGAGCAGCGTCACTGTGGAATTCCCGGGCCGGGAAAAGGCCGGTGACCTGATGTGCGAACGCCTGACCTGGGATCTTGAAACCCCGGATGTGCTGTCCCGGTTCATCAAGGTCCTCCGTCCCCATACGGGCGGGTATGATGCTGTGGGCCTGCCCGCCATTCTCGGTGTTTACCGGTTTGAAGAACTGCGGGATAAAATTGCCCGGGCCCTTGGCACGGAAGTGTTTGAGATTCCCACCCTTGCGCCGTCCGTCACCGGTATGCGGACCAAAGAAGCATTCCTGGGCCAGTTGTCACAGACATCCGTACGGCACTTTCCCGTATCTGTCGCGTCCGTCAGGACAGATGAAGCTGGCGGTTTTCGTTTTGATGTCAGCGAGGGCATGAACACCCTTGATATTCATGCGGAACACCTTGTCCTGGCCACCGGCAGGTTCATGGGCCGGGGGCTTGGGGTCAACCCGGACGGCACTGTTGAAGAAAGGTTGTTTGATTTGCCCGTGGTCCAGCCCGGCCACAGGTCCGACTGGTTTAAAAAGGACTTTTTCAACGCTGAGGGGCATCCCATCAACCGGTCCGGTATTAACACTGACAAGGTATTCAGGCCCCTTGGCGCAGACGGGAATATTTACCACCCCAATCTCTACGCTGCCGGAAGCATCCTTGCCCACCAGGATTGGAAGCGGGAAAAGTCGGGCTCAGGCATCTCCATTGCCACGGCTTACAAGGCCGTATCCCATCTGGCGAAATCCCTGGAAACGTCCTGAGCCGGAATTTTACCGGAAGCGTTAACCCCCCCAGGCATCCGGTCCAAGACTCGCGGCTTGGTCTGCCAGGGCAGCCAGCTCTTGGTACGTATCTGCACGCGCCGGGTCCGGACGCCGGATATTGTATTGGCGGAAACGCCAGAATGCGGCCGCGGTTGCCGCATAAACCAGAAAAGGGTTGAACTGTTCCCTTTCTTTGCCGGACAGGGGACGAAGCGCCTGGTACCCCCGGACCAGCCGGGATACCTTATCCCTGTCAAAAGATCCAGCCGATGCACAGCAGCCCACCGCAGCCATGCCCAGATCATAGAGGAAAAAGTACTGGCAGGCCTCTTCAAAATCCAATACTGCCACCAGGTTGCCCCGGTCAAAAAGCAGGTTGTCCCAGAAGATATCCCCGTGGATAAACCCCCTGGCCATGGACAAGTCCAGTGTGGTCTCCAGATAGGCCTTTTTGCCGGTTAGCCATCCCTTGAACGGATGGGAAATATCTGCATCCAGTACCTCATTAAAATACGCCAGGCCGTAGGGAAAGGCCGGAGGAAGGCCATCCGGTACGGGCAGGGTGTGAAGCCGGGCCATGGCCCGGCCCACCTGCGCCAGCATGGCCGGATCCAGATCCCTGCACACCTCCCCGTCAAGGTATGTTTTGATGTAAACAGGCTTTTCCTTGAAGGTGACAAAAGCACAGCCGTCCCTGGCCGGGATCAGGCGGGTGGCGGGAAAACCGTGTGATGCCAGGTTTTCCAGGACCCGGGTCAGCACGCGTGTTTCTTCTGCGGTTTTTTCATCACAGACCGACAGGGTAAAACATCCCTTGGGAGTGGTCAGCTGGTAGCTTGAATTGGCCTGGCCCCCGGAAAGGGGCGCTGCCGTTTCCAGGGCACCGAGATCATACCTGCCGAGCAGGGTTTCAATATCCGCATGGTTCAATTTTGTATAGTCAGCCAAAAAATGCTCCTGATGTGTATGGGGGCTGCGGGCCGGTATGGCCCTGCCTTATTATGCCTTGGGCGGGGTTTCCCGGACCGATGCAACGGCCCGGACAAGATAGGCTTCAAGCCTGTCAAGAGACTGAACGGCCAGGTTTTCACGGCGTTTCCCGTCCCAGGCCAGTGATGCATGGCGGGCCTGCCGGGGCAGAGGGGTGCCCGGGGCCCTATCCAGGGCCTGGAGAACGGTTTCCGGGAACTTGGCCGGATGGGCCGTGGCCAGGCAAACAATTGGGGTGTCGGCCCGTTCTTTTTGTTGGGCCAGGGCTGCGGCCAGGGCAACGGCCCCGTGGGGGTCGGAAAGATAGGCCGGGTCCGATGCAAACAGGGTGTTCATGGTCTCCAGGGTAACCCGGTCCGTGATGGAAACACATGTAACCCCCTTGTTGACGGCTTGCCGGGTGGCGGCATCCAGTGCGATTTCGCCTGTGGCGTCAAATTCATCCATCCAGGCACTGATCCGTCCGGCATCCCTGCCTGCGGCAAAGTAAAGGAACCGCCAGAAGTTGTACGGCACCACAATGTCAATGGCCGAAGAACAGGTGGAGATCAGGGCATGGTGTTTGAAAACCCCCCGGGTAAATGCCTGGTAAAGGGTCTGGTTGGCATTGACCGCGCAAATGAATTCCACGGCCGGCAGCCCCATTTCCCTGGCCAGGTATCCGGCAAACAGGTTCCCGAAAGCACCCGAGGGCACCGAAAATACAACCGGGTCTCCAATGCGGTTGCAGGCCCTGAAATAGGCGTAAAAGTAATGGGCGGACTGGACCATGACCCTGCACCAGTTAATGGAATTGACGCTGGACAGGCGCAGCCGCTGTTTTTGGGCTGTATCGTTGAAAAGGTTCAGCACCACCCGGTCCAGGTCATCGCCCCCGTCCGGACACCCGGTCACCCCCACCGGATGGATATTGGATGCTGCAAGCCCTGTCATCTGCCGTTCCTGCTCCGGGGTGATCATGCCCTTGGGGAACAGGGGCCAGCAGTCAATGGTGTTGAGCCCGGATGCGGCATGGGCGGCCGCAGGGCCGGTATCCCCGGTGGTGGCCAGGATCAGGTTTAAATGCCTTTGGTCTTTTTCAAGCAGGTAATCCATCACCCGGACCAGGAAGCCCATGGCAATGTCCTTGAAAGAGAGGGTGGGGCCGTGAAAAAGTTCCATGATGCTGACGGCCGGCGCACCGGGGCAGGGCACAAGGGGAACGATATCCGGATGACTGAAGGTGCTGAAACTTTGCCGGACCAGTTCCTTAAGGTCATTTGCCGGTATGATGCCCGGGTCAATAAACCTGGACAGGATGGTGATGCAAAGCGCGGTGTAGGGCAACTCTTTCATCCGGGCGAGTTCCGCCGGGGTAAACCGGGGCAGGCGGTCAGGTACATAAAGTCCGCCGTCAGGGGCAAACCCCTGGAGAACGGCCGTATCAAACCCAACAGGATCGGTGTTCCCCCGTGTACTGATAAATCGGATCATCATTCAAAAATTTCCTTTTTGCATCCCGGAACCGGGACAGGTCTGTTAAAGGGGTGGGTCAGGCCTCGGGCGTCCGGGGCCGGCATATGCCGAACCATGCCAGGGCCGCAAGCTGGCAGGCCAGAAGCGCCAGCAGGGCGGTCCGGTATCCGGCAGGGTCGTAGGTGTTGGCTGCCGATACGTCCCAGAGGTTGATAATGGTGCCGATCGCCCATTGCACGGCAAATCCCGCGATAAATACCAGCATATTGATTCCCGTGGTCACCCGGCCGGAAAGGGCCATGGGAAAGTCCAGGGTCAGTGAGGTGTAAGTCAGGATGCCCGAGGTGCCCAGAAAGCCGAACAACACCATGAGCAGGGGGGTGGGCAACGGCAGCTCAAAGGCCATAACCGCCTGGATACAGATAAACAGGGCCATGCCTGCCACTGCCGTGGTTCTGACCGGAATGCCCCTGGCAGCGAGTTTTTCAGCCAGATAGCCCAGGGTGATGAATCCGGTGACCATTGCCATGGCCGACCAGGACAGGTATTGGGCCACCCCTTCCCTGGGGATGCCTGCCACATCCCTGAGCCACGGGCCGCCCCAAAGGCCCTGGATCGAGATATACCCGGCCTGGGATATGGCGCTCAACGGGGCGATCCGCCAGAAAACCGGGTGTTTGAACACCTTGATGATTTCCCGGACCTGGACCTTGAGCTTTTCCGGCTCCGGGCCGGGGGGAGAGGCCGGCACCACAAAATACACCACCAGTGCCGCAATAAAGGAAAGCAGGGACAGCCCCCAGAACAGTCCGCGCCAGTCTGTCACCTCGAGGATCCACTGGACCGGCAGGGTGGCGGCAAGGGCGCCCAGGCCGCCGGCAGCCATTTGAAATCCGTTTACTCTGGACAGGATACGGGCCGGAAACCATATCACGTAGGACTTGAACGCCGCCATAAGGCAGGCCGACACCCCGAAACCGATCAGGGCCCGGCCGGCAATGAGTCCTGTCAGGGAATGGGATGCGGCAAACAGGGCAGCCCCGGCCCCGGCAAACAGGAGAAAACAAGCCTCCACCGTCCTGGGGCCGAGCCGGTCAAGCATTACGCCCAAAGGAATCTGCGAACTTGCAAAGGCAATCATATAGCTTGCCGTCACCAGGCCCAGCTCCGAGGGGTTGATGCCCAGGTCCGCCACAAGATCCGGTGCGATCACCGCGTTGACCACACGGAACACATAAGAGAGGAAATATCCCAGGGCAAAGGGCAGGAATATCCGCAATACCAGACCTGTTTTTATGTTGGTTTTGCCGGTTGCAGAATCGGACATATCATGAGTTTCCAAGGTAAAGGAATTGGTATAGATACCCCTAACAATAGCACAAGACGATTGGGGGTAAAAGCACTTAAATGGGCGCTGCCCCTATTTTTCCGGCCTGATGTTTTTGCGGCCGGTATCTGAAAAACATCACTGCGGTAAAACAAGGCTTGATTTTTTGCCCATAAAAGCGCAGTCTGCCCGGATCAGGACGGCGTGTTCCGGCAACGGGCCGTGCCAAAAGACGATGGATGGAAGCGTTGCCAGGGGCATAGGAGAGAAAGGCGTCATGAATTATTTGCTGGGAATGTTGTTGATCGTTGTTTCCGCCGCATCATTCGGGGCCATGCCCATATTTGCCCGGTTTGCCTATGACGCGGGCATCAACACCGCTTCCCTTCTGTTTTTCAGGTTTTTCCTGGGAGCCCTGTTCATGATTCCCATTGCCCTGGCCCGGAAACGCAGGTTCCCCAAGGGACGCGACCTGCTGGTCCTCATTGCCATGGGCGCCGTGGGCTATGCCGGCCAGGCCTATACCTTTTTCACCGCCCTGACCCTGATCCCGGCATCGCTTGTGTCTATCCTGCTCTATCTGTACCCGATTTTTGTTGCCGTGCTTTCCGTGTTTTTCCTGGGCGAAGTCCTGACGGGAAAGCGGATTTTTGCCCTTGGCATTGCGGTTTCCGGCGCTGCCCTGGTCATCGGTTTTGAGATCGGCGGGCATCTTGCTGGTATCCTGTACGGAGTCAGCGCCGCACTGATCTATTCAGTGTATAATATTGTCGGGGCCTGGGTGATGAAGCGAAATGATACGCTTAATGCAAGTCTTGTGATTATCCTGTCCGCAGCAGGGGTTTACCTTGGCATGGGCCTTTTCCAGGGCATGGATATCCCCACGCAGCCGGAGGTCTGGATCAGCATTACAGCCATCGGGTTTGTGTCGACATTTGTGGCGATTTCCGCCTATTTCAAGGGCATGACGCTTATCGGACCGGTCAATGCGTCCATGCTGTCCACATTTGAACCCGTGACCACTGTCCTGCTTGCCGCCCTTTTCCTGGACCAGTACATTGGATGGTCTCAGATTCTGGGCGGCGCACTGATTCTATGCTCCGCCCTGATCGTGGCGTCCCATGCCGGGAACAAAGAGCAAATGCCTTCCCAAAGCGGCTCAGACACGGCTGCTGACAATGCCTGACCAGCCTTAATGGTCGGGATATTTTCCCGCTTCAAGCCCGGTTAATATTTCGCAGCAATGATCATGCAATACCCGGTTTTCTGCATCTGGGGCCGGAAAAAACCGGGCAGCCCCCCAAGTTGCCTGAGCAGCCCGGAATGGTCTTCGACAATCTCTGTTTTAAAACCGGCCTGTTCAACAGCGGTGAGCATTTCCATCATGGATACGGCCCCGTCCAGGCAGGACCGTGAGTAAGCCGCCCGGGCCGGCGGCTTTGTTGGCCGGGGTCTCCACTTTCGGATATAAAGGTCGGTGATGACCAGGCGGCCGTTGGGAGCCGTCACCCGGTATAATTCTTCCAGGCCGGCCGCCCGGTTGTCCATCAGAGAGAGAACACATTCACAGAAAATACCGTTAAAATACCCGGACCGGAAGGGCAGGGCAGGCAGGCCTGCCCGGACAAGGCCTCCCGGGCGGTGTTGTCTTTTCACGGCACCGGCCATGACCTCCGGGGCCGGGTCGCACCCGGTTCCGCTGATGCCCAATGTTCCATCCAGGTAGGCCAGGGTCATGCCATACCCGCATCCGGTATCCAGGATACGGGAATCTCCTGAAAAATCGCAGAAATCCGCTGCCCTGCGGGTGAGCATCAGGCCGCCGGGGCGAAGACTGCGCCCCGGTGCCGTCACCAGGGAGCTTTGTTTCAGCCAGAACGGCACCTGGCCAAGTCCAAATTGTGAAATAACAGGCGTGTCATCTGTGTGGTTGCCGGGCATTGCACCCCCTGTCGGTTTTTAATTTCCGGTATCAGGGGATTCTTTTATGGGCGGAGCGAGGGTTCGTCAAGAAGGAAATGAAAATTTTAACCGGAATTAACCTATAAATACCAATAATGACAAGCAGAGGGGCTGCCGCCCGGGTTTGACACCGGGCGGCAGGGGATATTTTCAGAGGTTATTCCAGCTTGTCCAGGGTTTCCATGGCCAGGCCGAACACCTTGTCGTTAAACCGGGATTTCAGGGCCGACACCAGGGTGTCCTGCGTCAGCACCAGCTCCTTTTTGGCAAGGATGCCCAAAGCAGCCAGGGCCCAATCCGGTTTGCGGATTTTCAAGGGCTTGAAATCAATCTCTTCCACCCGGGCCGGGGTGTCGGGAATGGTGACGCTTGCCTCTTTGAGCACAAATGCATCAGGAGAAAGGCCGGCAAAGATGTTTCGCCGGCGCTGGACCCCTTCATCGCTCAGGGCCAGGACCACGGCAGGCGACTCAAGGCCGGTGTAGCGAATCTTTTCCGGGGTCAGCAGGATTTCCGAGACGGACTGGCCCCGGAGCACTGTGATGTTGTAATCATTTTTTATGGAGGCGTTCATGCCCGCAGCAATACCTGCGTAACAGACAATATCGCCTGCCGTGACAATACGCATGCCTGCCGATCCCAGGAGTACGACCTCCCGGCGCTCCAAGGTGTCTGGCGTGACTTGCCGTTCAATGACAAGGGGCTCCGGAAATCTGCCTTTTTCTTGGGCCAGGGTCCTGTACCGCTCCCCGTATTCCGGCCGCTGGTTTTCCGCTACCAGGCCGCCTTCCCGGGGCATATCCTCGATTAAACGGTCAATGGTTTTGGGGGTGAGCGTATTGTTTTTCGTATACCTGCCCGTGCACATGCCAAGGGTTTCCACCACGGAAAACCCGTTGTGGGTGATGGCCCGGCCCAGTTCGTCCGGCAGGGCGGCATCATGGCCCGAGCACCTGGATACATAAGTGGCTCCGGCGGCTTTGGCCACCCGGCAGATGTCAATGGGGATTTCCGCCTGGTTGAGAAAGGCCGATCCCACCACGGCGTCAACGGGTGTGGTGGCGGAATACTGGCCCCCGGTCATGCCGAAGTTGAAGTTGTTGAGGATGATCAGGGTCAGGTCCAGGTTTTTGCGGCATGCGGCCAGCACATGGGCCCCGCCGATGCCCAGGCCCCCGTCTCCCATGGTCACGATGACGGTCAGGGACGGATCGGCCAGTTTTAGGCCGGCCGCATAGGTCAGGGCCCTGCCGTGAACCCCGTGAAGGGCATGGACGTTGAAAAAGGTGTCAAACAGGCCGGAACACCCGATATCCGTGACGATAACGGTTTTGTCCGCACAAAGGTCCAGGGCGGCCAGGGTTTTGTCAAGGCCTTTGGTGATCCGGTCATGGGTACATCCCGGACAGAAGACCGGGGGGCGGTTTTTATTTAAAAAACTAGTCATTTTCAATGGCCTCCATAATCTTTGACGGCGGAATCAATACCCCGTTCATCTGTCCGTAAAAATCCACCTGCTTGCCCTGAAGAACCCGGCGGATCTCGTTGACGTACTGGCCCAGGTTCATTTCAATCACCACAATGCGGGAAAACCTTTGGGCGGCATCCGTGAGCAGCTTTTCAGGCACCGGCCACAGGGTTTTCAGGGAAAGGGTGGATACGGGCCGGCCCTGGGCTGCCAGGGCCAGGGCTGCATCCTCCACCGCTCTGGAGGTGATCCCGTAACTGAGCACCAGGGTCTCGGTGCCCGGTACCAGGTCCTGTTCGTACAGAGTGATTTCATCCCTGGAGTCATGGATTTTGTTCCGCAGACGGTCCTGGCAGTCGGCAATGGTGTTGGGGTCAATGGTGATATAACCGTCCGGGCCGTGGGTGGAAGAGGTCTGGCGGACCAGGGTTTTGCCGCCGATGGGCAAAAAGGGCGGGGCTTTGTCCGGGGCGGCGGCAAAAGGAAGGAAGTCTTCTCCTTCAAACCGGGCCCGCTCTTCCAGGGGCGGGAGCACAAGGCCGCCCAGGTCAAAGCTCTCCTTGGTCATACCGATTTCTTTGTTTGATGCGATAAATACGGGGCATCTGAATCTTTCGGCATAATTAAAGGCATGGACGGTCAAAAGATAGCAGTCCCTGACATCCTTGGGCGCCAGGACAATGACCGGCACCCCCGAAGTGGAGCCCCACCGGAGGAACTGGATATCAGAGTCCGCCCCCCGGGTGGCTGAGCCGGTGGAGGGGCCAAGGCGCTGGACATCGGCAATCACCAGGGGAATTTCACTGCCGATGGCAAAGGAAATATGCTCGGAATACAGGCTGATACCCGGACCTGAGGTGGCGGTCAGCACTTTTTTTCCGGCCATTGCAGCCCCGATGCAGTATCCCATGGAAGCGATCTCGTCTTCGCCCTGGATACAGACACCGCCCCTGGGCGGCAGCATGCTCAGCATATTGTTGAAGATAGTGGTGGCCGGGGTGATGGGATAGCCTGCAAAAAAATTGCAGCCCGCTGCCATGGCCCCTCTGGCAACTGCCTCATTGCCTTCCATAAATGCTAACGCCATAACTTGCTTCTCCTTGTATTGAAGAGTTGGACTCACGCCCATTGGAATGCTGTTATCTGATTAAAAATTTAATCAGATTTTTACGGTTGTAGCGGTAAAACCCGGGCTTGTCAAGGCTTAACTCAATGAAATTCAGCCGGTTTTTCCGGGGGGTAACATGCGGCCGAACCGGTGAATTATATTGATTTTATGCCGGTCATAGTATATTGATGGGCGTCATGGGCGTTAAAAAGAAAAAGACCAAAGAAGATTTTACCCAGGAAGCCTATATGGGAATCCGCCGGATGTTTTTTCTCAATGAAATCATTCCGGGCCAGAAAATATCCTACGGGGATCTGGCAAAGCGGCTGGACATGAGCACCACTCCCGTGATCCAGGCGCTTAAACGGCTGGAATTCCAGGGCCTGGTCCGCCATGAACCCAACCGGGGGTATTATACGGAAAACATCAGCCTGGAAGAGATCACTGAAATTTACGAGTTCAGGGAACTGATCGAGGTCTCCCTGCTGCCGGCCACCATCTCCGGAATAACAAAACAGGGGCGGAACCGCCTGAGAAAAGCCCTGGACAGCCATCTGGATGCCGTCCGGGACATTTGCCTCAAGGACCGCCTGCTCAAGGACATGGAGTTTCACCTGACCCTGGCGGAACTGTCCGGCAACCAGATCCGGATCAAAACCCTTAAGTCCCTGTTTGACCTGCTTTACCTGAAGTACCGGGGCAATATCCTCTTTGTCACTCCCATGGAAACCGTTGATGGCGAACATGTCCGCCTGTACGACCACATTGCTTCGGGCAATCTTGACGGGGCCCGGGAAGTCCTGGCCAAACATATTTCCAACGTGAAAAAACATGCCATCCTGAGCATCGAACGGATGAACCAGGAAAAAAATATAAAAAATATTTAACAGAAAGATGTGTTTATGACCCAGGACAACCTTGTGAACGAATGTTTAGACCCGGAAAAACAAAGCATTACCATTGAACTGCCCTGCGAAATGGCCACCAGGGTTCAAAAGCTTGCCGATGAAAACAACACCACCCTTTCCAATATTCTCATTGAGGCCCTGGATACCTTTATGCGGCGCCAGATCTGAGGCCTTTGCCATCATTTTCGGGCACGCGGCCGCCTTTGGGAGCAGGCCACGTGCCGGATCAATGCATTACGCTTCCAGGTAGGCCAGCCGGGTTTCCACCTGAATTTCCGGATGGAGCTGGTTTTTTACGGCGCATCCGCTCATGGCCTTGATCACCGCCTTGATATATTTTTCGGGGAACTGCTGGTTCACATGGAGGGTGATCTCGATTTTTTCCATGAGTTTCTGGTCCTTTTTAAAGTGCGGCACCAGTTCCAGGCGCATATTCGTCGTATCCAGGTTCCGCTTGTCACAGAACGATTTGGCAAAGATGCCCGCGCAGGCGCTCAGGCTGGAGAGGAATACGGAAAACGGATCCGGGGCTGAGTTATCCCCGTCGTACTTTTGGGGCTGGTCGGTTTTAATCAGAAAATCCTTATACGTTACATCCACCCGTTTTTTACCGGGAAATACCGCTTCAAACAATTCCATGGTCAATGTCTCCTGTTGGCATTCAAATTGAGTTCAGTTCAGTTGTCCAGTTCAAGCCAGTCAAACCAGATGGGATAATGGGTTTTGTACCACTCCAGGATTTCCCTGAGCCGCACCTGTTCCGCTTGTGAGATGGTGGCCCTGGGGATTTTGCCGAACCGGAGCACCACCTTGGGGCCGAAGTGCTCCAAAGCATCCGTGCACAGGGTTTGGAGTTCATTCCTGATCCGGCCGGAATCCGATATTTTTACGGGCCGGGTCCTGAAATCTTCGCCTTTGAGAAACCGGTTGAGCAGAGGGGAAAACACCAGCTTGCTCTGGTCAAACGGCTCCAGAAGGCGCAGGGCAAATGTGATCTGTTTGTCCCCGTGTTCCGACGTCATCCTGACGGTGACCTCCCAGGTATCGTCGGAAATTTGCGTGACACCCGGCGCACCGCTGTAAGGGTCGGGCAGCATATACCCGGACGTGGCCAGGGTCTGCCATTGCTTTTCCGCAATCAGGTCACCCGCGCCAATGGTACGGGAAGCCAGGGGAATACCCGCATTCCGGGCCTGGAGAATACTGGTGCGGTAAATCTCCACCAAATCCTGTGGGATTTCCTTTTGAAACAGATCCCTGGCAAGGGTGCGGCCGAAATAGTCGTCTTCGGGATCCAGTTTCATGCTGTCGGCATCCCGGTCGTAAGGAAGGGTGAACCGGGACGACAGCACGGCCAGGGACACGTCCAGGTCCAGGATGCCCGAAAGGCTTGCCGCCTGTATGGCTTCGGCCGATGCCGCATACCCGTCCACCACCAGAAGGTGGGTGTGGCCCTCATCGTCGGTCCAGGTGTTGACGGCAAATGTGGGAGCGTAAGTGCCGGAGTCCGTAAACGGGGCAATGCCCGTGGGCAGGGTCCAGTTCTCATCCACCAGGTGAGCGCCTGCCGCCTCCCACTGCTCCCATAATTTACCGATCCTGGGCCTGCGTTGTTCGCCGGTCAGGGTCCATACATGGACATTTCCCGGCAGGATCTCCGGGAAGGTCTCTTGGATGGCGTCCATCACCATTGTCCTGGGGGTGAAGTAGTTGACCAGTACGGACCGGCGGGCAGCCCTGTCCACAACCGACCTGGGCAGGACCAGGCACCCCACATACCCTTCATACTGGTCCGAGACGATCAGAGGCTGGTCAAACAGGTGAAGCACGCTCATGGGGCCGGTTTTTTCGCCCTTGGCAAACCTGGAGGTGTTTTCCAGGGTATCAATGGCCGCTCCCCAGACCGTGATGTCCTTTTTCAGGATGGTCCGCCTGAAATCCTCCCAGGCGTATTCCGGATCGTTGATCAGCTTCAGGACACAGCTTTCCAGATATTTGGCCACCTGGGGTCTGGCATAAACCCTGCCGAACCCCAGCAGGGGATTGGCCCCCATTTCCGAGGTTTCCCCGGCCTTGGGCATGAGCCCTTCTCCCAGGCAGACCATGATGGCGTGGTTTTCCGGCAGGGTCCGGGAGAGATACCAGAGGCTTTCGCTCATGGCATAGGCAGATATGGCGTCCGCATCTTTTTTGACCAGGTTGAGATCTTCCTTTGCAAGGCCGCGCCCCTCCCCGTACCTGCCGAAAAGCCGTGTGCCCATGGCGGTCACGGCCGAGGTCATGGCCAGCATCTTTTCGGTGCGCTCGTCGGTAAAGGAAATGGCATCCATGGTGCCGTCCTTTCCCTCTCCCCTGATCCACTGGATCCGTACATCTTTCAGCCAGAGGTGGAACCGTCCGAGTATGGGGCGGGTGTCAAAGGCCCACTGGGCAATCCGGTTTTTTTTCTGCATGTCCCGGGCAGACGGGGGGTGTATGGCGCTGTCGCTGGATCTGGTTGTCGGGGTGGTCATTCCTGCTCTCTATTATTGGATTATGATAATTTGAAAATTTACCATTACCGGGGAAATCCTGTCAAGCCATGTATGATCCGGGTATGATCCGGCCGGTATCGCCGCTCATCCATATGGAAAAACAGCCCGGGGTATGGTTTAATTGTTTCCAATGAACCGCATCCAATGATGGAGATAATTGATGCTTACCCAAGACCAGAAAAAAGAGTTGTTCCGCCTGTATCCGGTATTATCTGAAGTGGATCCGGATCTTCTGTCCCGGGTGCTTTCCGGGGCAACCCTGGTAACCCTGGCCCGGGACACCCGGGTATTTGACGAATTCCAGCCCTGCCATGCCTTTCCCTTTGTGCTTTCCGGGAACCTGCGGGTCTTTAAGCGGTCCGATACCGGCCGGGAGCTGTCCCTTTACCATCTCTCCCCCGGGGATGCCTGCATTGTGACGGCCGGATGCCTGTTGGGAGAGGAACGCTATAATGCCTCCGGCCAGGTCACGGCCACAGCCGGGCTGGTCATGGTTTCTTCCGGCGACTTTGACCGGCTCCTGGCATCAACCGCCTTCCGGGCATTTATCTTTTCCCTGATTTCCCGGCGGATCGCAGGAATAATGCAATTGGTGGAGGAGGTGGCGTTCCAGAAGCTGGACAGGCGGCTGGCCGGGCTGCTGCTCCGCAGGGAACCGGACCTTAAGGTCTCCCACCAGGAACTGGCCCATGAACTGGGAACGGTCCGGGAGATGGTCACCCGGGTGGTGAACAGTTTTGCAGACCAGGGCCTTGTCCGGCCGGGCCGGGGGCGGATTGAGATCCTTGACAGGCAAGGGCTGAAACGCGTTTCCAAAGATGAATTTCATCCTGTGTGACCTGGGTTACATACATTTGGGGCATGGCCTGGTAAAACCGCTTCAATGAAATCACGGGAGATGAACATGAGCGGAACACCAGGCAGTAAATTTACCATTCGCAGGGCAGTCCCCGGCGACTACGATACACTGGGCCGGATGACGGTAAGGGTGTATGAACGCCTTCCGGACATGCCCGGACCAGACGAGCAACCCGAATATTACGCCATGCTCGCGGATGTGGCATCCAGGGCTGCGGTGCCCGGCATTGAGATCCTTGTTGCCGCAGGCCCGGACAATACCGTACTGGGCGGGGTGACCCTTGTCGGCGATATGGGGGGCTACAACGCCGGGGAAAGTGCCCACAGATGCAGGGAATGCGCCGGTATCCGCCTGCTGGCCGTTGCCCCGGCACAACAGCGGTGCGGCATTGGCAAAGCCCTGACCCTGGCCTGCATCCGGCGGGCCGGGGAACTGGGCCGCGCCGGGGTGGTGCTGCATACCACAAAGTCAATGATGGCGGCATGGCAGATGTACACGGGTATGGGGTTTACCAGGGCCCCTGAGCTGGATTTCAGCCAGGGACGTCTTCCGGTATATGGATTCCGGCTGGACCTGACCGGCCCTGAAAAATAAAGGGTACCTCTAATAATCAGGATTTTGGTTTGAGTTCAAGGCGCTGCAAAATTTTAACCGGAGGAATACATTGAGTATTTCGAGGATTAAAATTTTGGGCTTTTGCCCTTTAGGGTATGCAACGCAGAAATCGGACCAAAAGGCCATTATTAGAGGTGGCCTAAATATATGCCAAAGGGGGGAAATATGGCCGTAAGTATTGTCAGATTGGGCAGTGCGCGCATTAAGGATGAAGGGCTCCGCATCGGCACGGTGCGCAGGCCGCCCCGGGGCGTACCCAAAGCAGAGTTTACCCGGAGAAACTATTATGATGTATGGCTGCCCAATGTGGCCCCGTCACCGGAAACCATGAAACTGGGCCGGGCTGCCAAAACGGAAAAAGAGTGGAAGGTGTTTGAGAAAAAATACCGGGCCGAGCTGGCCAGGCCGGAAAATCTGAGGATTGTCGAGCTGCTGGCAGTCGTGTCCGGCCAGACCGATTTTTCCGTGGGCTGTTATTGCGAAAATGAGGCCCGGTGCCATCGTAGCATTCTCGGGCAGATCCTGGCTGAAAACGGGGCGGTTGTCTGGGACAGGGTGCCGTGGTAATCATCCCATTTTTAGCAGGTCTCAAAAGTAGAGTCTATGCGGCCATATTTATCTTTTGTTTTGGCGTAATTCCACCAATACCCATGTTGGGTCGTTCGTTATTATATTCCCAAAGCCATTTTGTAGCACAATCTT
>JBAJNJ010000026.1:0-101448 GCA_036881925.1 Desulfobacter sp. | reverse complement strand
GCAATACATCCGTAACCAAGAACAACACGAACAACAGATGGAACTTGACTTGAGATAGCCCCAACGGGGCTTTCCTAACCCAAACGCCCCCTTTTAGGGGGCTACTTGAGGCCACCCGCTATGCGGGTGTGAGATTCACTCTTGATAACCAAAACTGGATAGACTTAGGAGATCTTTCTCTGCTTATAGATCCAGATGATACTCTCAAACTTGGACTGGCAGTTGTTTCAGCGCGACGTAAGGCCTATAGTGCCGGTTTTGATTATTTTGAGGTCAATTCAGTAAACACAGTCCCCGAACCGGGCACAATGATCTTATTCGGTATGGGATGCCTTGGCCTCGCAAAAGTCTTCAGAAAAAAACGACACTAAAACGAATTGTGAAAAATCAGATTCTGTCGCCCTGGTCATTCTTTTGGCCGGGGCGCTTTATCCGGTAGAAAACTGACCGTTAAGACGAAACTCATTGCCGTGCTTCAACGCGTCGCTTTGGAGCGATGTGTTCGCAAGTGTAGAGAGAACCTATGCAACAGCATAGATGCCAGAAATCTTACGGGCTAAAACACGTGTCAAAACTACCAGTTTTTGCTCTTATAGGCCCCGGTATACTGGTTTAGCCGAAAATCAGTCCAACCGGTTCAGTGCCTCGATAATCATCCCGAGTTCCGGCCGGATATTGATGTCCGACACATGAATCCACTGGATAATGCCCTGTTTGTCCACCAGGATCAGGGCGCGTTCGGCTGTGCCGTCGGTGCGGAGCACCCCATAGGCATCTGCAGTTTTTCCATGTGGCCAGAAATCGGACAGCACTTCGAACCAGAGGTCGCCCATTTCCCATGTCCAGGCGTACAGAGAGGGAATGTTGTCTGTGGTAATGCCCAGGAGAACCGTGTCTTTTTGCTCAAAAAGCGGGCGGGCAAGGTTGTAGCCGGGCCACTGGTCCGAGCAGACCGGGGTCCAGGCTGCCGGTACAAAGGTGATCAGTACGTTGTTTTTATCCTTGAACCGGCTCAGGGTGACGGTGTTGCCGGAGACAGCCCTGAGGGTGAAGTCCGGGGCTTTCTGCCCCACAACCACCTTGAGCTTGCTGTCCACGGGTTTGAGTATGCCGGGGTCGTAGATTCTGCCTTCGTAGACCTGTGACGCCCCGAGCGCCAGGGGAGGGGCGGCTGCCAGGCAGGCCAGAAAAATAATACACAACACCTGCTTCATATTGCCTCCTTTACGGCTGAGATTTCCATGCCTTTAACAGCCGGTCAAAAAAATCCCCGGGATTTCCCATATCCCCGGAATGGGTGAAAAAGATCTGTTTGCCGCTGTCCCGGTTGGGTGCCAGCCCGATAAAAAACGGGGTGCCTTTTTCGCCGATTTTTTTATGGATGTGAAAATCGCCGTCACTGAACAGGGGAAATTCAATGCCGTAGGTTTCCCTGAAAAAATCCACCTCAAACGGGGAATTGCCGGCCCCGATGCCGATCAGGCGGATGGTTTTTCCGGAAGCTGCCTGGGCCAGCCGGTAGAGCTCATTGACCCTTGGAGCTTCCCGCTGGCAGATGGGGCAGTACATGGAAAAGATTTCAACAACCAGGATATCCGCCTGTACCTGGTCCAGGGTGAACCGTTCCCCGGACGAGACGCCCAGGTAAGCCTGGTGGGACTTGTCCGGGGGGATGGGCAGGCTGAACCCCAGGTCCGGCATGCCCTGGCCGGCAAAGGCCGGGGAACATGCCAGGGCCAGGCAGATCCAGAGCACCAGGACCGTTATCCGTTTTTGTATTTCATGCATGGGCACTCCTTATGGGTTTCCGGGTTAAGGGCCGGAAGGGGATACATCGTCACCGGGCCGTACATATCCTTTTTCCCGGGCCTGGATGTCAAGGTGAAGGGTGGTGACCTGTTCCAGCCTGGGAAAAAAACGTCTTACCATCTGGCGGGTATCAACGGTTTTTACATAGTGGCGGCACCGGGCGCAGCAGTAAACCCTGAACTCGGGCTCTTCCTTGGAGAAAAAATACTGGTGGTCTTCCGGGGCGTTTGAATCACAGAACAGGCACCCCATGCGCGGCACTTGCCAGATATGGTTGCACAGGCTGCAGCAGGCGAGACGACGTCCGGATTCGTCAAGGAATGCAAGGTCCGGGAGGCTGCCGCAGACCGGGCAGTAGCTTTTGGGGACGGCAGGGGTCTCTTTGAGGTAAACGGCAAGCTGGGCTGCGCAAACCTGTACAGAGGGGGCCATGGCGGAAAATCCGAAAAAGCTTAAGGCGTCTGTATCCATGCCGTACTGGTCTGCCATCTCCGTGATATCTTCGCCGTTAAGCAGGGCAGAAAACAGCGCATTAAGGTCCGGGCGCCGGGCGTTGGGGTCGTCCCCTGCCAGGAGTCCTGCCAGGTGCTCACCGGCCTGGGCCAGTTTGGGAGCATGGGATACGGCCAGGCTGCAGATTTCCTGTATGAGTCTTTGGGCTTCTTTCAGGTCGATGTTGAACTGGTCCGGGCTGACCAGGGGCATCTGGTTTTCCTGTTTCAGGGCCAGGAGCTGGTCATCAATGACTATGGGTGCCAGGTTGATATGTGACCGGGAAACTGCCTGGGCCGCGAACACCTGGCTGTAAAATCCGATGAGCGGACCGTAGGCCGGCCGGATTTTGGCCAGGGTGTCGGCTGTCATGGTTATCTGGTCTTGGGTGACGTCAAAAATCAGGGTCTGGGCCAGTTCCGGTCCTGCCGGACGGGCCTCGGGCTGCCCCGGTGTATATGAAGAAGAGGACATATATGCATCCTTCGTATGGGTATCCTTGGCATTCCCCGGGGGAAATTCCCCCGGGGAACGGGATTGGGGTTATACGTTCATGAGCCGGCCAAAGGGGCCGAGCATCTTACGGATGGCAGTGCCGCGGCTCATGCCGCCGCGCCGGCCCGCGTCTGCAACTGCATAGTCAGAGTACAGGGACGGATCCTGGGTCACCAGGTAGATGACGTTCAGTTCGTCCGCATCCAGAAGCGCTGCCTTGGGATACCGTGCCTGGGCTTTTTGCAGCCGTTCTTCAGCCAGGGCCATGATATCGTCGCGGTCTCCGAAGGTCATGGCGCCGGTGGGGCAGGTGGTGACACATGCGGGTTGCAGGCCGTTGTGAACCCGGTCGTTGCACATGTCGCACTTGGTCAGGGTGCCGTCCGGTCCCTGCCGGGGAATATTATAAGGACATGATCCTATAATTTCATCCGCATCCAGTTTTGAGGTGTTGGCCGTGTACAGGATGGCGCCGGTGCGTTCATCCTTGTATATGGCTTCCTCGTCATATGCGGTTTCAAGGCAGGGGGCGTCAATGCAATGGCGGCACTGGTCCGGGAAAAAGAGCCAGTGGAGTTTCCCGTCCAGCTCTTCCTCGGTCATGCGTACCACTTTGTAAGTGGTGTAGGTCAGGTCGGCCGGATTCTGGAGGCTGCCCTGATTTACGGTCTTGTCCGCGGGCAGGTCGTGCCATTGCTTGCAGGCAACCTGGCATCCCTTGCAGGCGGTACACAGGGTGGTATCAATCAGAAATGATTTACTCATCAATTCTCTCCTTAAAGCTTTGTCACGTTGACCATAAAGGCCTTGGTTTCCGGAATCCGCGTATTGGGATCACCGGCCGGCGGGGTGAGCAGGTTGGCGCTCTCTTCGGTCCCTGTGGCAGGCCAGCGCCAGCCGTAATGCCAGGGAATGCCCACCTGATGTACCGTGGCATAACCGATCTGAAAGGGCTTGAACCGTTTGGTCACCACGGCCGTACACTCCAGGGAGGCCCGTGCCGAGGACACCATGACCCGTTCGCCGTTCTCAATACCCCGAAGTTTTGCCAGTTCCTCGCTCATCTCCACAAATACATTGGGCTGGAGTTCCATGAGCCATTCCTGGGGACGGGTCATCAGGCCGGTCTGCCAGTGTTCGGTCACCCTGTAGGTGGTGCCCACAAAGGGGAACCTGGGATCGCAGGTGGCATGCTGGTCATCTTTGGTGCTGTAAACCACGGCAGTGGGATTGATCATCTGTGAGGAAAAGTAGTTTTTTTCCACCGGGCATTCCAGGGGCTCGTAATGCTCCGGGAATGGTCCGTCCGCACGGCCCGGACCAAAGATCTGACCATGGCCGTGTTTTCTCATGATAAAAGGATGCTTGGCATCGCTCCGCTTTGATCCGTCCGGGTTTTCCAGGGGATACCAGCCGCCGTCAGGCACATCACCGGTCCATTTCTTGGTCACGTACTTGCCGTCCTTGGCCTCGCCTTCGAACCGGACCACCCAGTTCTTTTCATCCCAGGGCTGTCCTTTGGGATCCACGGAAGCCCGGTTGTAGATGATGCGGCGGTTGACCGGCCAGCACCAGGCAAATTCCGGGTAAAGGCCGATGTTGTTTTTGGCGTCCTTGTTGGAGCGCCTGGCCGACATATTGCCCTTTTCCGTGTAGGAGTTGCAGTAGAGCCAGTTGCCGGAAGAGGTGGAGCCGTCTGCCTGGAGAAAGGCAAAAGAGGGCACCAGGGTGCCTTTTTTATAGACCTTGCCCTTGACCGTGGTGTCTTTGACAAAGTAGCCGTTGATTTCCTTGGCCGTCTTATGGGGATCGTAGATCCCGTTGGTTTCATAATCCCACTTCAGGTTTTTGATGGGCTCGGGGAATTTGCCGCCATGGGCGTATTCTTCTTTAATCATATGCCCGAGGTGCATGATGATGTCGCCGTCCGGCTTGGAATTGCCCATGGGTTTGGGACCCTGGTACCGCCACTGCATCCACCGGCCCGAGTTGGTTACGGACCCTTCTTTTTCAACTGCTACGGCGGCGGGCAGCATAAAGACCTCGGTCTTGATCTCTTTGGGATCCATGCCCGGGCCTTTCCAGAATGATCCGGTTTCATTGTCAAACAGGTTGACGTTGACCATCCAGTCCAGCTTGGTCATGGCCTTCCGGATCTTGGCGGCATTGGAGCCTGAGCAGGCCGGATTCTGGCCCCAGGCAAAAAAGCCGTTCATATTTCCCTTGTACATATGGTCGAACAGG
Organism: Desulfobacter sp.; assembly: GCA_036881925.1. Taxonomy (GTDB): domain Bacteria; phylum Desulfobacterota; class Desulfobacteria; order Desulfobacterales; family Desulfobacteraceae; genus Desulfobacter. The sequence goes on along the minus strand of JBAJNJ010000026.1, from coordinate 96,408 downwards.
TCGAACCAGGAGTAGCCCTTGCCGTCGTCCACTTTGGGCAGCCAGTCATAGCCGAAATCGTTCTTTTTACTGGCCTTGTCGCCAAAAAAGGATTTCAGGAGGCTGACCGAGTATTTGGGGTAGTTCTGCCACCAGTTAGCGGACATGGGATCCTTGGACACAGGGGTCCATTTTTTGTTGTAGGCCGCAAGGCTGGTGTTGGATGATCTGGGGGTTTTCAGGTAGCCCGGCCAGATGTGCCAGAGCAGGCAGTGGTCCGTGGATCCCTGGACGTTGGATTCTCCGCGCAGGGCATTGACACCGCCGCCGGCAACACCCATGTTTCCCAGCAGCAGCTGGATCATGGCCATGGTCCGGATGATCTGGGTGCCAACGGTATGCTGGGTCCAGCCCATGGCATACATGATGGTTCCCGCTTTTCCCCGGGCCCCTGAGGCTGCATAGGTCTTATAGACTTCCAGCAGGTCCTCTTTGGGGGTACCCGTGACCATGGAGACCTTGTCCAGGTCGTACCGGTCGAAATGCTTTTTCATGAGCTGGAAAACCGACCGCTCATGGGTCATGGTCCGGTCCATTTTCGGCACACCTTTGGCGTCCATTTCAAAAGCCCAGGCGGATTTGTCGTAAGATCCCAGCGAGGGGCCTTCATTTGCTGATTTGTATCCGGAGAACAACCCGTCCTCAAAACCGTATGCCTTGCCAACGATAAAGGGAGCATTGGTATAGGCTGCCGTATATTCCTTATTATAAAGGCCATTATCCAGGATATATTTGAGCATGCCGCCCAAAAAGGCGATGTCCGTACCGGAACGGAGGCTTGCGAAAATGTCCGCCCGGGCTGAGGTCCTGGTGAACCTGGGGTCAACGGAAATGAGCTTGGCGCCTTTTTCCATGGCCTGGGTCACATATTTAAAGGATATGGGATGGTTTTCGGCAGCATTGCTGCCCATGATCATGATACAGTCCGAATTTCTGATATCGATCCAGTGATTGGTCATTGCACCGCGTCCAAACGACTCTGCCAGAGCCGCTACAGTTGCGCTATGTCAGATCCTGGCCTGGTGTTCGACATACACCAGGCCCAGGGAACGCATCAGAGTCTGGTAGATCCAGCACTCTTCGTTGTCCATGGCTGCGGAACCCACCGAGGCCATGTTGGTGACCCGGTTGACCACCTGGCCCTTGTCGTTTTTATGGGTAAAGCCCTTGTCCCGGGTTTCTTTGACCCGCTTGGCAATGTTTTTCAGGGCCCATTCCCAGGATACGGTTTCCCATTTATCGGAATTGGGGGCCCGGTACATGGGTTCGGTCAGCCGTTTTTCATTTTCCGCGAGCTGCTTGAGCGCAGCACCCTTGGGGCAGAGTGCGCCCTGGTTGATGACATGGTCCGGGTCGCCCTCAATATTGATGACCCGTCCGTCTCCCCGTTTGCTGGTATGGACAATGGCACCGCAACCCACTGCACAATAGCAGCAGATGGTTGTGGTTTCCTTGGCATACTGGGTTTTCAGCATCTGGGCATGGGATTTGACCGGTTTCAGGTCAAACCCGAGGCCGCTGACCGCGACCCCGGCCGCTGTTGCCCCTGAGATTTTGATAAACTCCCGTCTGTTGAGTTCCATCTGGTTAATGCCTCCTTGACAAATGTTTCAGGATCTTTAAAATTAAACCTGTAACCTTCATTTTATTTTAAAGGTCCCTGATAAAAATAAGCGGATAAAAATCAACGCTTTTTGCCTGCCCGGCAGGGTGCCGGCTGCTGTGGAGGTGCCCGTAAGGCCGGCAGCCGGCATCCTTGCCAGGCAGTGTTTCCCAATACCGGAACTCCATAACACACAAGGGTTACAAAAAAGTTACAAGGCTGATTCAGACATGCACCCCCCATGACGCCAACGGGGCATTTCGCCTGTTCCCGTTCCGGCTATGGAGCATGGGTTGGATCGCGGGCATGTGACATTTAAAGGGGTGGTGATATTTCGTCTTTTCACGGTTGGGAACTCGCGGACATCTTGCTGACGATAAAAAAACAAAGTGCACCAAACCCTTTACTAAAAGGTGTTTTCAACGTTTAGGTGCTTGTGGTGATAAGGATTGCACGGTTTTTGCAATTTCTAAAAGCGCTGCGACAGAGACACAACAGAGAAATAATTATCCCTGATAATATAAATAAGGAGACAAATGATGCACACCCCTGAGAAATGCCAATGGTCGATTCGATGCCTGATACTTGTGCTGGTGTTGATCCCGGTACTGATCGCGTTTTCCGCCGTACCGTCCCGGAGCCAGGACAATGAGGCCGCCATATCGTCCGGGTTCCGGATCCAGGTCTTTCCCATTCCCCAGTCCGTGACCCATACCCATATGCCCATTTCTTTTCACGGGCGTGTGGACGAGGGACGGCTTGCCGGGGATGATGATGCAATGGAGCTGCCTGATCCAGGGGGAGGAACGGAGGCATCCGGCACGGTAATGTCGCGCTTCCGGGCCAATTTGTTCCAGTTGCTCCACACAGCCGTTCCCGTGTTTGACGCAGGTACCGTGAACCCGGTTGAGACCATGCCCGGCATCCGGGCCCGCCCGGCAGCAGAATCTTCGGGCCTGTCCCTGGAAATCCAGGCAGATGTTGATGAACAAAGCGGTGCCCTGCTTTTTGTTATGAAGATTTAAAGGCCTTTCTTCTCCCGCTCGAACCTATTCCCTGTTCCAAGTTCCTCGCCACACTCCTAAAGATTCTTCTCAGATACGCCTATTGTTCCGGAAAACTCAGCCGGTGAATAAAGCTGGCATGAAATTCCTGGTCGCTGGCCAGGTCGATCACCCGGATATCCCTGACCATCGCTTCAGCCTTGTGCCGGAATTCGCCGTCGCACAATGCCATGACCGCGCCTGCACCGGCGGCATTGCCTGCCATTTCAATACCGTGGGTGGCCCGGGGCGGAATCATCCCCAGGGTTTTCATATCGGATTGATCCAGAAAGGTGCCGAATGCCCCGGCAATGATAATCTTTTCAGGACGGTCAAACCCCGCCTTTTTTAACAGGAAATCAATGCCGGTGATCAGGGCGCCTTTGCCGAGCTGAACCGATCGGATGTCTTTCTGGCTGATATATACGGGCTGTTGATCCTCCTGTGCAGAACCGGGGACGATATCGTACCGGTACCTGCCGGCATCGTCCCGGACCAGTGCGGGAGATCCGGTGTCCGGATTAAACGCGCCGTCCGGCAGAATAATCCCTTGTCGGCAGAACTGGGCCACGGCCGATACCACGCCGGAACCGCAGAGGCCCGAAGGTTTTGCCGGCTGTTTTTTCTTATGGATAACGGTATACTCCGGCCGGGCATCAGGACCTGCCAGTTCCACCCGGGTGACGGCACCGGGGACAGCCTGCATGCCGCAGGACAGGCTGGCACCCTCAAAGGCCGGGCCTGTAGCACAGGAGGTGGCAAAATATCCGGTTTCGGAGCGCAGCATTAATTCGCCGTTGGTGCCCAGGTCAATGAGAAGGGTGCCCGGGGCCTGGTGTTCAAAATCAACAGCCAGAGCGGCGGCAAGGATATCCCCGCCGATAAATCCCGAGACCTGGGGCAGGATGTGCAAATCAAAATCGCCCGGGATAAATCCCAGATCGCGGGCCGGTATGGTCCTGGGATCGTAAAAGGCGGGTAAGTAAGGCGAGCATCCAATAGGCGCCGGATCAACCCCGGTAAGGATATGGATCATGGCAGGATTGCCCACGACCACCATTCCGGACACGGTGTCACGGCCGAGTTTCTCAGAGGCGAGCAGCTCTTCCATGCCCTGTGCCATGGCACCGGTGACAAGGCCCTGGAGGCGCTCCAGGTTCTTGGCATCCTGGCCGATGGCCCCGATACGGCTCATGACATCGTCGCCGTAAAGGGCCTGGGGATTTTTAACACTGACCGACGAAACCACTTCGCCTTTGGTCATATGGCAGAGATAAACCGCGATTGTGGTGGTGCCCAGGTCAACGGCAATACCATATGTTTCGGGTCCGTCCGCATCTTTAAAGCGTTCCGTAAAAAGATCCGGAAAATTGACCGCAGCCTTGCCGATGGTATGGGTAGAAAACAGGGTGGATTCGGGAATCTCAATCTCAAGATTTTGGGTCACCTGGGTGACGCAGGCAAACAAATCCCTGCGCCGGCCGCTGTCCAGGACCTGTTCGACCCTGCATTTGCCGCACTTGCCCTTGCCGCCGCAATCTGATCTCAACATCAGGTTTTCCCCGGTCAGGATGTCCATGAGAGTGCGGCCATGGGGGGCCCGGATTTCCCGGCCATGGGGAAGGATACGAATGGTGTGGGTCTCAGCAGTCATTTTTATTACTCGTGTTTAAGGGAGGTTTTCATTTGGCAATGGTCCCGTTTTGCACATACCTGGCAGGTACTGCCCACCCGGGTGTCTTCATATGCCGGACCAATGCCGATGATGCAGGAGATGGTTTTAAAAGGGCTAAACACGGCCGCATCCGAGATGCTGACGCGGATGTCGCTTATGGGCAGCAGCCCTGCCAGTTTTTTCTGTTCGGAAAGTTCCCATCCGTGGACGGAGCCGGGGCTTAAAAACGGGCTGACTCCCCATCCGGCCTCTGCTGCCTTTTCACTGGCAAGATCCTTGACCGCCTGTTCCGCCTGTTCAAGGACGATCAATCCCAAAAGATCCAGGAAGTGAGCATCCAGAAAATCGTTATTTTTTCCCGCTTCTGCGGCAGCCGCGTCAAGCCGGGGGCCTGCCGTGTATACGGCGGCAAGAACATAGCGGGCATTGGAAAGGAATCTGCCGGAATGGCCCAGGCGGAGTTCCACCTCTCCGGTGCCGGCCTCAGGCCGGGCCATGGGGGCGATGGTGCCGGATTCTCCGGTGGAGCCGGGGGTGAACCCAAGCCATTGGTAGGTCATGGCAGGTTCCCAGGTATCCCTGTGCGTTTCAAACACGGCCCTGGCAGCATCTATAAGACCGGGCCGGGCCGACGATGTCCGGATTTTATCTGCAAGCGCCTCAAACCCGATCCGGACGCGGAGGTCCGGTACGGCAACAGGGCCGGGCGCAAAAGAAATCATAGGGTCTGTCCCGGGTGCGTTCATGTCAGAATATCCGGAAAAGGGTTATGGGTGTCATACATTCCAGCAAACCTGTGCAACGGATATTAATAATGTATGTATTCTCTGCCTTGTCAAGGGGGATGGAATATCTTTCTTGGAAAATGCGTTGAAAAAGGGTAGATTTGTATAAATTTTCTTTTTTTCCGACGCATTCTCAAAGGAGGCAACATGATCATTCCCCGGTCCGGGATCCGGCGTTTTTTTCCGTTTATGGACTGGTTCGACGTGTATTCAGCGGCGATGTTCAGGAAAGACGGCATGGCCGGCCTGACCGTTGCCATCGTGTTGATTCCCCAGTCCATGGCCTATGCCATGCTGGCCGGACTGCCCCCGGTCTACGGGTTGTATGCCGCCACCATTGCGCCGGTGCTGGCGGCCCTTTGGGGAAGCCTCAGACAGATGGCATCCGGGCCCATCGCCATCATGAGTCTGCTGGTGCTGACCTCGCTGTCCACGGTTGCCCGGCCCGGCAGCCCTGAGTTTATCGAGCTTTCTTTTTTATTGGGATTTATGGTGGGGGTGATCTATCTTTTGGTGGGAATGTTCCGTATGGGGGTGATCATGGCCTTTATCTCCCATTCTGCTGTCAAGGGATTTACATCGGCTGCGGCCCTGATCATTATTTCCACCCAGTTGCCGCATCTGACAGGCATCCAGGTGCCCCATCACGAATATGTCATATTTAAATTCATCGCCATTGCAAAGAGCCTGGGCAGCGTACACTGGCCCACCCTGGGCATCGGGGCCCTGGCCCTGGTTATCATCAGCCTGGTCAAGCGGTACTGGCCCAATTTCCCGGCTGCCATGCTGGCACTGGCCGTCACAGGCGCCCTGGTGGTCTGGCTGGATCTTGAGCAGACCGGCATTGCCGTGATCGGAAGCGTCCAGGGCGGGTTGCCCAGTTTCCACTTGCCGCCCTTTGATTTCCGGATGATGATCACCCTGATGGGCCCGGCCATTGTCATTGCCATGGTCAGTTTTGCGGAAACCTATTCCGTGGGCAAAAGCGTGGCCGGCCAGACCGGGCAGAAACTGAACGTGAACCAGGAGTTTCTCGGCCAGGGCCTGGCCAATCTGGTGGGGTCTTTTTTCCAGTGCTATCCCACCAGCGGGTCGTTTTCCAGGACGGCCATCAATTTTTCAACCGGTGCCAAAACCGGTGTGGCAAGTGTGATTACCTCCCTGGGTGTGGTGGTGGCGCTCCTGTTCCTGACACCCTGGCTGACCCATCTTCCCAAAGCCGCCCTTGCCGCCCTGGTGATCAATGCCGTGCTCATGCTGTTTGATCCCAGGGAGGTGTTCCGGCTTTGGAAGATGAACCGCCACGACGGTATCGTGGCCATCTGCGTCTTTTCCCTCTCCCTGTTGACCAAGCCGGATTATGCCCTGCTGATCGGGGTGATCATGTCCCTGATGTTTTTTCTCTGGAAAACCATGCATCCCCGGATTGTGCGGATTTCCAAAAGCCCGGAAATGGGCATGTTCACCAATGCCGACATGGCCGGAATCCCCAGTTGTCCCCAGATCCTCCAGTTGCGGTCGGACAACTCCATATTTTTCGCAAACGCCGAGTATACCGTCGCAACCATCATGGCACGATACGCCGAACAGAAGCGGCACCCGGAATTCCTGCTCCTGGACCTCCAGTCCATGACCTTTATCGATATCACCGGGGTCAATGAACTTCAGGTACTCAAGCGCGATCTGGGGCAATACGGCACAAAACTGGCGCTCATGGAGATCCACCTGCCCGTGAAAAAGGTGTTTGAGAGTTCCGGGTTCTTCCGGGAGATGAACCCGGATCTCATCTTTCACAAACGCGGCGATGCCTATGAGCGCCTTTTTAACTTGCTGGACCATTCCTACTGCCAGCAAAAGTGCCGGTATGCCCTGTTCCATGAATGCCACACCATCAAGGCATGCCAGAGCAAAACAGAGGTGGTTTGCCAATACCCGGATACCTGACGTCCGGGCGGTTTGATGTTACTAACTTACGGACACAGTCCTGGAAAGCGTTTTGAAATACGCGTGCGGACCGAAGGTTCCGGAATTACCGGCGGGCATGGATGGGAACAAAGTCAAATGCCTGGTTGCCGGTGTAGATCTGTCTGGGACGGCTGATTTTCAGTTTGGGATCATCCATGTTTTCCTTCCACTGGGCAATCCACCCGGGAAGGCGTCCGATGGCGAACATCACCGTAAACATGTTGGTGGGGATGCCGATGGCCCGGAGCACGATACCACTGTAAAAATCAATGTTGGGATAAAGGTTGTGGTCCACAAAGTAGGGATCTTTTGTGGCCACCTCTTCCAGCTCCTTGGCAATGTCCAGGAGGGGATCATTGATGCTCAGGGATTCGAGCAACTCGTCGCACATCTTTTTCATGATCTTGGCCCGGGGATCGTAAGTTTTATACACCCGGTGGCCGAATCCCATGAGGCGGAAGGGATCTTTTTTATCTTTGGCCCGTTCAATGGCTTTCCGGAAGTCGCCGCCTTCGGCCTGGATTTCCGAAAGCATTTCAATGACGGCCTGGTTGGCCCCGCCGTGCAGCGGTCCCCACAGGGCCGCAATGCCGGATGATATGGCCGCATAAAGGTTGACCCGGGCGCTGCCCACCATGCGGACCGAAGAGGTCGAACAGTTCTGCTCGTGGTCGGCATGGAGAATCCAGAACACCCGCAGGGCGTTGACCGCAGCCCGGTTGATTTCATAGGGCCGGACCGGGGTGTCGAACATCATGTTGAGAAAGTTCTCACAATAGGTCAGATCGGGCCGGGGAAATACCAGTTCATGGCCCCGGGATATCTTGTAGGACATGGCCGCCATGGTCCTGACCTTGGCCAGAAGCCGGGTCATGGTCAGGGTGATTTCCTCTTCCTGGCTGTCCAGTTCCGGATAAAAGCTTCGCATGGCATTAACCATGGAAGAGAGGATGCCCATGGGGTGGGACGCCCTTGGAAAATTCTGGTAAAACGCCTTCATGTCCGTATGGACCAGGCTGTTGTCGTTGAGCAGGATGGAAAAGCTGGTCAATTGGTCGCGGTTGGGCAGTTTGCCGTGAATAAGAAGATAGGCGGTTTCCTTGAACGTGGATTGTTCCGCGAGTTGCTCCACCGGGATGCCCCGGTATCTTAATATGCCCTGTTCACCGTCCATGAATGTGATGGCGCTGGTGCAACTGCCTGTGTTGGCATAGCCCGGATCCATGGTGATAAACCCGGTCTCCGCTCTGAGCCGGGTGATGTCGATGGCTTTTTCGCCTTCAGTGCCGGTGATGACCGGAAGCTGCATCTCCTTTCCATTGTACGTTAGTGTTACATGGTCTTCCATAATCTGTCTGTCTCCTTTCTGAATTTGGGCTCAGTGTACGGGTGGGGAAACAGGTTTGTCAACGAAAATATGACCGAGTTATGCACATTTTTGTTATATTTGAAAAAATATGCGTTAATTATTCCGTTAAAATCATTTTTTGAGCATGTTCTTCTGCTTCCCTTATGGCAGAGTACCGAAAGAAGGAGGTAGAAACGGAAAGGGCAGGGGGCAGAAAATTGCCGCCCGGGCATTGGAACGGGGTGCCCGGGGCGGCAGGCGGGATTACTCGGATGCGGACGGGCTTGGGGCCCTGCCGTGGTCCGGTGCTGCTTTTTCCCTGAGCAGGGCCGTGACAAGGGCGGCAATGCAGAGGAACATGATGATGATAAAGGGTACAGACCCGATGATGGTGGCGGCTTTCAGGCCGTTGAGTCCTCCGGAAAAGGAGAACCCGATGGTCAGGACGCCGAGAAGAACGCCCCAGACAATGGTGAGGCGGTTGCCGGCATGGGGATCAGAAGGGTCGTGGCCCTTGGTGCAGAGCCGGGCCATGACATAGGTGGCGGAGTCGGCCGACGTCACCACAAACGAGGTGGCCAGGAGTACGCCCACAATGGACATGATCGTGGTGAACGGCATGTGCTTGAGGGTTTCGTAAAGTGAGAGTTCCAGGGCCACCTTGCCGATGGCCGTGCCTTCAAACAGATCCATGTAAATGCCGGTGCCGCCGATCACAGTGGAAAAGATAAACGAGAACACTGCAGGGGCGAACAAGACCATGAAAACAAATTCCCGGATGGTGCGCCCCCGGGACACCCGGGCGATAAACCCGCCCACAAAAGGGGCCCAGGCAATCCAGAACGCCCAGTAGAAAACCGTCCATCCCCTTGTCCAGCCTTCGTTTTCAAACAATACCGTTGAAAATGAGAGCTTGGGCAGGTCCGTGAGATATGCGGTAATGGTGGTGCCGAAGTTTTGGAACAGGAATGCAGTGGGGCCGAAAACCAGGAAAAAGGCAAACAGGATGACCATGAGCACGATGTTCAGGTTGGACAGGTATTTGATGCCCCTGCCGATGCCGGTGATGGCCGAGATCACGAAGCAGACCGTAATAAAGGTAATCACGCCGGCCACCGCGCCTGTGGAATTGGCAAAACCGAACAGGTAGGACAGGCCTCCGGTCATCTGCATGGCCCCTGTGCCAAGGCCGGTGACAACACCGAAGAGCGTGGCCCAGACCGCAAAGGTGTCCACAATTTTCCCGAACAGCCCGCTGCAGGCCTTTTCACCGAAAATGGGCACCAGGCAACCCGACACCAGGGACCCCCTGTCTTTGCGGAAGTTGGAATAGGCCAGGGCCAGGCCCACTACCGCATAAATGGCCCAGGCATGGAATCCCCAGTGGAAAAAGTAAATCTCCTGGGCCAGGTTGGCGGCCTCCCGGGTGCCGGCTTCTCCCATGGGCGGGCTGGCCATATGGCTCATGGGTTCGGCAATGGACCAGAACAACAGGCCGATGCCCATGCCTGCGGAAAAGAGCATGGAAAACCAGCTCAGGGTTGAAAACTCCGGTGCTTCATTGTCCTTGCCCAGCCTGATTTTTCCATAGGGGGAAAATCCCAGCACAATGCAGAACAACAAAAAACCGGTTACGCCCAGCAGGTACACGGACTGCATGGCATTGCAGATGGCCGCGACCATGGCGTTGCTCACCGTGGCCAGCCGGTCGGGCATGAAAAGTCCCATGACCACAAAAGGGACGGTCAGAGCAATGGTCAGGTAAAAGACCATGGGGTCCAGTTCTTTTCCGAATAAGCGTTTTAAGGGGCTTTGGGTGGTGTTTGGTGTCATCTCTTCTCTCTTTTCCTTTTGGGTTAGCACGTCTTCTTGTCTGCGTAGGCGGTAAGGTCGCGCGCCGTTGCAGGGTCCATATCCGGTATTTCATAGGCGGCAAGGCGTTCCTGCACGTGTGCCCCGGCCCTGGCCGTGATATCGCCGTGGCCCTTTGCCTCCCAGTCTTCATAGGTGCTTTTCCGGGTGAGGCCGGACGGGAAAAATGCAGTGCGGCAGCGCATGGCGGTTTCCGGTTGCATCATGTAGGAACCGCCCGGGCCCACGCGGTCAATGAGATCGGTGTTAATGCTTTGTTCCGTAATCTCAAGGGGCCGGACCGCATGTTTGATCATGCCGCAGACTTCTTCATCAATGACGAATTTCTCAAAACTGACCGCAGCATAGGCACCGAGGATGCCGCAGGACTGGTGGATGAAATGGGCTCCGGACAGGACCGGACCCGCCATGAGCAGGGCAGACTCCATGCCGGACTGGGCATTGATGGAGTAGGAGTCGGTGAGGTTGCCCCCGTACCGGCAGGGAATCCCGTAATGGGAGGCCATTTGAGCGGCAATGCCCATGAGCTGGAGAGATTCCGGGCCGCCCAGGCTGACGCCGCCGGTGCGCATGTCGGACGCGCACGAGGTGCCGCCGCACACACAGGGCACACCGGGATTGATAAGCTGGGCCAGGACGATGCCGGACAGGCTTTCCGCGATTTCAAGGGCGGCGGTCCCGGCAATGTCAATGGGGCCGGTGATGCCGGCCAGCACCATGGAGGAGATCAGCAGGGCCTGGCCCTGGCGGGCGAACTCTATCAGCCCCTGGAGGGTGTCGTCGGCATAGCACAGGGGGGAGAGGGGGTTGACCGAGACAATGGATACGGGGTGCCCAAGGCCGGCTGCGGGCGCGCCAAAAACAATGGATGCCATCTCTGCCATTTCCCTGCCGTTTGCCCGGGTGCATGGATTGGAGACCAGGGGCATGTCCGTGAGGATAAACGCGGCCTCGAGCATTCTTGTGGCGGCATGCGCCGGTGAAAGTTCCGCGGGAATGGCCATGGAACCGGCAGCCAGATCCAGGTACGGGGAAGTCTGGACCAGCCTGCAGAAGTTTTCCTGGTCGGCCAGGGTGCCGGTGCGGCGCTTGCCGTCCGCATCCATCACAAACGGGGCGGCCCATCCCGGGCCAAAGGCGAAATGGCGGCCCCCGATCCTCACATTTTTCTCCGGGTTCCGGGCCTGGATGGTGAATTCCCCGGGCACGGTTTTAAGGGCCTTCAAGACCTGGTCTTTATCGAAAAAGACTTTTTCCCCCTCTGTTTTAAACCCGTGCCGCTTGAAAATATCAACGGCTTCGGGCTCCTTGAATGCCACGCCGGTCCGGTTGAGGATGCGCATGGCCGCCGTGTGGATGGTATGGATCTGATCGCTGGTTAAGGGTTGTAAACGGTTCTGCATGGGACACCTATGTGAATTGTTCCTGGGTAGTGCCCGCGGACCGGTTGTCAGGCTTTGGGATACAAACATCCGGGTCCGCAGGCACGGGTTAGGCGTTATTTGGACGCGCGTTTCTGTTTTTTGGGGTCAAGCAGGGGCACTTCCGAGGTCACGGCCCTGTATGTCAGGTTTTCGCCACGGACCTCCACCTCAAGGCCGGGTTTGGCATGGGCCAGGTCCACCCGGAACATGGCCACGGATTTTTTCATGATCGTGGACAATAGCGGCGCGGTCACGTAACCGATTTCCTTGCCGTCGCAAAAGACCTTGGCATCAATGTCCATGACCTGGTCGGCATCGGACACCAGGCCGAAGGTGGTGGTCTTCTGATCGGCCTTTGCCGCCAGGACCGCTGCTTTGCCCCGGTAATCCGCTGTTTTGTTCACAGATACGGTAAAGCCCAGACCCACATCCCAGGGCGTGTCGTTTTCGGTCATGTCGAATTCGTAGAACAGGAGGTTGGCCTCCACCCGGACCATGTCCAGGCAGGTGAACGAGCAGGGCACAATACCCTCGGCCTTGCCGGTTTCAAGGATGCTGTTCCAGATGGGTACGATATGTTCGGGTGTTGCGAAAATCTCATATCCCCGCTCCCCGGAGTACCCGGTTCTGGAGATCATGCAGTCATGGCCGAACAGGGTGGTGGACACATGGTGGAAATAGGGCAGGGCAGGCAGGTCAACCGGGGTGTGGCTGTTCAGGAAATCAACCGATGACGGACCCTGGAGGGCAATGTTGTTCAAATGATCGTCAAATTTGATCTCAACATCTTTGCCCTGTGCGGAGGCAAGGAGCATCTCCATGGTTGCGCCCGAGCTGTGCACCACCAGCCAGCAGTCCGGAGCCATGTGGAACATGATGCAGTCGTCCTGGATCAGGCCCTTCTCGCTCAGCACAACGGTGTATACGGATTTGCCCGGGTAGATGACACTCAGGTCCCTGGAGCAGGTATGGTTGCAGACCTCAAATGCATCAGGCCCGGTTACCCAGACCTTTTTCAGGCCGGAAACGTCAAAAAGTCCGGCGCGGGTCCGGACCGCCTCATACTCCATGTTCAGGTCCTGGTCGTATTCCAGGGGAACATCCATGCCGTTCCAGGGATCAAAGGTTGCGCCCAGGGCGTTGTGGCATTCGGCCAGTGCCCCTTTTCTGGGGCTTGATGGGGTGTTGCTCATTTGTTTTTCCTTTAAAAATTTAAGTAACAATTCGGTGAAAACTAAGTAACAATCAGGTTTTGGTCGGCTTGCCGGCCAGGGGACAGCCCCCGGGGCAGACATTTTGAACTGCTCTTGAGCAATAGGTGTGCCAGGTAAAGTTTTTGATGGGGAATGTCTTTTTATTTCAAGTTGTTGTGTGCTGTGGTCAACAGGCGAGCATTCTGGACGGATGGGGCGAAAAATAACAAAAGTCTTAAATCCGGAAAGGGGATTTGAGAAATTTGTCAGATCCCGGCATTCCCCAGGAAACCGCCTGGAACCGCTAACGCCCCGGAAAGGCGCGGTCCCCGTGAATTTTAATAAAACCGGGGGTGTGGTATAGTTATTGAATTTTACCGGAGATGAATATTTAGGAGATGGTGGCCGGATGGATCCGGCGTTGGTCTCACACGGGATTTTACAGGAATGGAATGGGAATGTGCATGGGATGGATGCGGATCATAGGGGCCGGGGTGGTGATGTTCTGGGCAATCCTGGTGGTCTGCCCGGGGCTTGGGGCGTCAGTCCCCGGCCTGACCCAGGAAGAGGAACGCTGGCTGAACGCCCATGACCGCAAGGTCAGGCTGGCCCATACCCCGGACTGGCCGCCCATGGATTTCCTGGACAGGGATGGCAGGCCCACAGGCATGGCTGCCGATTATACCCGGCTGATCGAGGAAAAGCTTAACTTCAGGTTCCGGCGGGTCCGGGTGGGGTCCTGGGAAGAGATGTTGCACCGGGCCAGGAACGGCACCATTGACGTGATCAGTGCGGGCCAGGAAACCCCGGGCCGCAGGAAATTCATGAACTGGTCCACCCCGTTTTTGAACCTGAAAACCACCATTATCGTGAAAAACCAGCACCAGGGCGAGCTGACCCTGGACAAGATGGTAGGCATGAAAATCGGGGTGGTCCGCCAGTATGCCGTGGGCGAGTTTATCCGGGACATGTACCCGGAACTGACCATGGTGGACGTGGCCAGTTCCGCCGAAGGCATCCGGATGGTCTCGTTCGGCGAACTGGACGCCATGATCACCGAAGTGCCCAATGCCCTGTATATCATTGAAACGGAAAAGATTCCCAACCTCCGCCTGGCCGGGGATACAGGGTTTGAGCTTCACCACGGCATGGGCATCCGCAAGGACTGGACCCTGTTCAGCACTATTATTGAAAAGACCCTGGCCACGGTCACCCCGGAAGAGCACCAGACCATTTACAGCCGGTGGGTCCGGCTGCACACCCCAGTGTTTTACCGGACCCCGGCGTTCTGGTATACGGTGCTGGGCGTTGCGGCCGCCCTGTTCCTGGTGTTTGGTTCTATCCTGTTCTGGAACCGCTCATTAAAGCGCCAGGTGCGCCAGCGGACCGAGGCCCTGGAATTCAATGAAATCGGGCTTGAGGCCCTGCTGGCACTGAACGAGCGGCCCCACAAATCCGTCCGGGATATTGTGGAGTTTTCCTTCCGCCAGATGCTGGAGTTGACCCGGAGCCGTTTTGGCTACCTGACCCTGGAAGACCAGGACGGGATTACCTATGTGGTGGATTCCCCGGGCCCGGATGCCGGCCGGGATTTCCGGGTCCGGACCCGGGGCGCCGGATTTACCGGGGATACAAAAGGGTTTTGGGGGGATGCCGTGCGCACGGGCAAGCCCCTGATTTCCAATGATTATGCCCGGTCCAATCCCATGCGCAAAGGTGTGCCCCAGGGGCATCCGCAGATCATCCGGTACATGAACGTGCCCATTTACAGCAACGGCAGGATCGTGGTGGTGGCAGGCATGGGCAACAAGGACATTGATTATACCCGGTCGGATTTGCAGCAGCTCAACCTCCTGGCCCACGGGATGTGGCGGCTGATCCAGCGGAAAAAAGCGGAACAGGCCATGCAAAAAAGCGAGAAACGGTTCCATGACCTGGTGGAGTATTCCCCCAACGGCATTGCCATTGTCCAGAACAATACTGTTGTACACCAGAACTCCACCCAGGTCTCGCTCATGGGCAGCCTGAATTTCCTGGACCCGGACGCCGACCCCCGGTTCCACCAGGATGATCTGCCAAAGGTCAGGATCTTTTTCCGACAGATCACGGAAAATGATTTAAAAGAGCCTGAAGTGGTGTTCCGGTTTTATCCCAGGGCCGGAGATGAAGATGACGAAACCATGGTCTGGGTGACCTGCATTGCAACCCCCATTGACTATCATGACCAGGCCGCCCATCTGCTCATCTTCATTGACATGACAGAGGCCAGGAAACTTGAACATTTACTGACCATCCAGGACAAGATGGCCTCCCTGGGCCATGTATCCGCAGGCATTGCCCATGAAATCCGGAACCCCCTGTCCGGCATCAATATTTATCTGGGGACCATTGAGAAATATTTCAGGAATCCTGAAAAAACCGAAAAAATCGCCGATTCCATCCGGGCGGTCCGGGCCGCGTCCGGCAAGATCGAATCCGTGATCAAGCGGGTGATGAACTTTGCCAAACCCACGGAACCCAAGTTTGCCCTGATCAACGTGAATGCACCGGTACGGGAGGCGGTCAAGCTGACCAGTTTCACCCTGAATAAAAAAGGCATCCGGATCATCTGCGACCTGGATGCGGACCTGCCCGATTGCTATGCCGAGCCCCATCTCATCGAGGAAGTGGTGCTTAACCTCATCAACAATGCCGCGGACGCCCTGTTCAGGGCGCGTGAAGACGGGGGACGGATTTCCATCTCCTCAGCAGCATCCGGCTCCGGGATCATCATCCGTGTGGCAGATAACGGCCCCGGCATTCCCAGGGATCTTCGGGAAAAGATCTTTGACCCTTTTTTTACCACCAAGGAACACAGCACCGGCATCGGCCTGAGCCTCTGCCACAGGATCATCACCGACCACAGGGGA
Source organism: Desulfobacter sp. (assembly GCA_036881925.1). Classification (GTDB taxonomy): domain Bacteria; phylum Desulfobacterota; class Desulfobacteria; order Desulfobacterales; family Desulfobacteraceae; genus Desulfobacter. Next base: position 80,552 of record JBAJNJ010000026.1, on the reverse strand, counting down.
CGGCTGGGCCTGGGACGATCCGGAACGGGCGGGGCCGTGTTTACCATTGAACTGCCGGTCTCCGGAGACAAAGATCCGGGCCTGGCAGAATCACCTCCCATCTAAGGAAATCCCATGACTGATTACACCCTGTTTATCGTGGATGATGAAAATACCATCAGGGAAGGCATTACCGCATACCTGGAAGAAGACTACACCCTTTATGCGTACCAAAGCGCCGAAGACGCCCTGGACAACCTGGAACGCCACCACCCCGACCTGGTGCTTCTGGATATCGGCCTGCCCGGCATGAACGGCATCCAGGCCCTGAAGCGGTTCCGGGAGATCCGGCCGGACCTGCTGGTAATCATGATCACGGCTTACGAGGACATCCATTCCGTGATCCAGTGCATGAAGCAGGGAGCTTATGACTATATTATCAAGCCCATTCAGATGGAAGGCCTGGACGTCACCATTGCCAATGCCCTGGAAACCATCCGCCTAAAAAAAGAGATCCGCCTGCTCCGGGAAAAGCAGATCCGTAAGAACATGCCCTGCTTTATCGGGGAGAGCCGGGCCATCCACGATATCATGGATTATATCGGGCGGGTGGCCAAAAGCCCGGACACCCCCGTGCTGATCCTGGGGGAAACCGGTACGGGCAAAGAGCTCATCGCGTCGGCCATTCACCATATGAGCCCCAATTTCCAGGGACCGTTCATCACGGTCAATTGCGCGGCTATTCCCAAGGATCTCATTGAAAGCGAGCTGTTTGGCTATGAAAAAGGGGCGTTCAGCGGTGCCGCTCCCACAGGCAAAAAAGGGCTGATTCAGATGGCGGACAACGGCACCCTTTTCCTGGACGAGGTCGGGGATCTCAGCCGGGATGCCCAGGCCAAACTGCTCAGGTTCATGGAAAGCGGGGAGTTCTACAAGGTCGGGGGAACGGAAAAACACCATGTGGCCACAAGAATCGTCTCCGCCACCAACAGGAACCTGGAAGAGATGATCGAAAAAGAGACCTACCGGCAGGACCTGTACTACCGGATTTCCGTGATCCGAATCCAGGTCCCGTCCCTGAACGAACGGGCCGAAGACATTCCCGTGTTTGCCAGGTATTTTCTTCAGATGTTTAATGAAAAATTCGACCGGTCCCTCACCGGCATCAGCGATGCAGCCATGGTCCTGCTCAAACGGTTTCAATGGAAGGGCAATGTCCGGGAGATGAAAAACATGATGGAGCGCGGGGTGCTCACGGCCAGGGGAAAAGAACTGACCCCGGAAGATCTGGGTCTGGATATGCCGCACTCCGGTGCTCCGGACCCGGGCGCCCCTCTCCTGCCGCTGGCTCCCCTGACCCCGGACGGGGTTGACCTCAGCCAATTGCGGGAGTATATGGATACCTTTTACTTTTCCCAGGCCATGGCACTGGCCAATGGAAACGAAACCCGGGCAGCAAAGCTGCTCAACCTGAAACACCACGCATTCCGGTACCAGTACCGGAAAATTTCGGAGGCCTCCTCCGCATAGGAACACATGAATATGGGATATGTTTATCTTGCCGCCGCCATTGTCCTGGAGGTCATTGCCACCAGCGCCCTTAAAGCCACCAAAGGTTTCACCGTACCCTTCCCGAGCCTGATCGTTATCGTGGGATACGGGCTGGCGTTTTATTTCCTGTCCCTGGTTCTCGAAACAATGAACATGGGGGTGGCCTATGCCATCTGGGCCGGGCTTGGCGTCGTGCTTGTGGCTCTTGCCGGTTCCTTTTTGTACCGCCAGGTGCCTGACCTGCCTGCAATCATCGGCATGGGGCTGATCGTGGCCGGGGTGGTGGTGATTAATTTGTTTTCCAGGACCACCACGCATTGATTCCGCATAAACCATGGCGTATGGCGTATGGCGTATGGTACGGAGGTGCGAAACATCCTCCCGAAGAGTTGCGGGATCGATCTAACGCCCAGAAAAATGACAGTTACACAGAATTATTTACAAGCCGTTGCAGACAAGCCACGGCAATTGGAAGTTTAGAATGAACAATAGCATCATCTCATATCTCATCACTTCGGCATTCCTTATTAAAAACAGGCCCTGGCCATTTTTGCTGCTTTCGACAGCCTCTGTCTTCCCGGCTGTTCCGCTGGCTCATGAAACCCTGCAGTGGTCTTATGCCATTATTACCGGTGTACTGTTCTTTTTTGCAAATATCGCAACATTGGGGCAGTATTCTGAAATTGCGATGCGGAACCAAACCATTCCATATGCCGACATACTGAAACGCAACGGGTTAAATTTTTTCATTGTAAATGCGTTTTTACTCAGTACGTTAATGATCACTTCTTTGCTCCAGATGCCCTTTGAAATAGACCTGAAAAATTGGCAAGTCATTAATTTTATTCTTATTGACTGTGTATCCGTTTATATTTTGCCGCTGGTTTTTATCCTGGGGAAAAAATGGGAAAGCATTGTTTTGGGGGTTAAATGTGTTGCCGGAAATCTTTCTTTTCATTTGCCGGTTTTTATCATCATCACCGCATCATATGTATTGGAAACGGCTGTTGCTGCCCTGCAAAAGGATCTTTCGCAAAATACATACGCAATCCTTTCCGTATCAATATCGATACTGTTCATATTTATTGAATTTGTGATTTTTATTTCTGCAACACTCATTTTCAAGGAAAAGGTGATGTTACAAAATGATGTATAAAAAGCGTCCCCAAAGAAAGAGTAAGGGGGGGGGCCGTTTAGGAAAATAACGGTTACACAGAATTTTTTACAGGCCCTGAAGTAAATTTCGCGTTTGCTGTATCCGTTCGAACATTTCCTGCTCCTGTATGCTTTCCAACCAAACTTCAGCAACATTTACCCTGTCGGATTCAGAGGTTGACTTGTGATAAAATGCCCCCTCAGCTTTTTTATCCGCCTCATCTTTCTTATCCTCTCTAATTTTTTGACTGTCATTGTTATATACATTCGCCCCATAAGACGAATATCCATTTTCGTCAATTGTTGTTGTAACATGAACACCATAGGGCAATTGGTGTGACGCACTGGCATCCCGGCGTAGTATATCCATCATTTTACTTTTAAATTCAGGATCAGATTTCATCCGTTCAAAAGCACCATCCGTAATATGGACTGAATTGGACAATAACGCGGGAGATGCGTTGCCATAAATATCATCAATTTCTTTATGAATTGCTTTTTTAAAGGCATCCATTTCATCTGCGTCTGTTAATTTTTCGTTTTTAGTCGTTGCTGTCGTTTCTGTTGTGTTTTTAGCCAGTTCTGAACCGGAAGTATCATTACCTCTTATGCTGTCTCGAGGTTTTAAATTATAAGACCGCAACACATTATTGTATCCGTTAATTTGCATTGTTATGCTCCTTTTCTGATTATTAATAAAAAATAATACGTTAGCCCAAAAAAAATGCCTGATAAATGAGATTTCCGATGCTATATTTTCCGTTTTTCTGCTGTATACTGTATCGTTACTCTGCCGATCGGGTTCTGCCGGGTCTGAAAAAATCGGCTTGAATCTGTTTGCTTCGCTTCTGTGCTGCGTTGTGCCTTGTAGAGAGGGGCTTTGAAATAATCATGCGATTTTCCTTCTCAATCATATGCCCTGTAAAATGTGTCATAGCAACATGCATGCCTGGTTTTTTGGCCTTGAAACTGCCGAAACAAAAGACTCTTCCTGAAAATCGCGGAAGATTCTGCCGGGTGCCCGGATGGGATTGCCGGTTAATTCTGCCAACGCCTTAATTGAAAATCCTTGATCCTGTGACAATGCCTAACGGCATCAGGGTTCAGGCGTTTAGGTGAGAGCAGGTTTTACCTGATTACAAATGAGAAGGGCGCTATCTTCTATTCGGCTGTTTTCTGAGACCCCAGGCTGGACTGCCGAATAATCAATTTCCCTTTTAATATAATTTCTCTTGTGGGTCGTTCGGGAGTTTTGATTCGCTGTATTAAAAGGTCTGTCGCGGCCTGGCCGATTTCATAGGCGGGTTGATCAACAACGGTGATTGCCGGTGTTACCAGTTTTGTCCACGAGGTATCATCAAAAGTCGCTAACCCGATTTGCTCCGGGATGGACAAGTTCTTATCCAGAATAGCCTGCATTACACCTGCAGCCAAAAGGCTGTTGCTTGTAAATACGGCGTCCGGTGGTTGGCGGCTTTGTAAAAACTCCATACCTGCCCGGTGCCCTGTTTCCTCTCTGGGACCGACAAACCTGACCAGTTCTTTTGACACCAGTAAGCCGGCATTTTTTAAAGCGTTCAAATATCCCTGGTGCCGCTCTTTACCTGTGGTGCTGCCATCCCCAAAGACCCCTGCAATCCGTTGATATCCGTTTTCACAAAGATGGGTGACCGCTTTTTCCGCCAGGGAAACATTATCAATGAAAATATTGTCCACATCAAAACCGGTTACCCGGCGGTCAATAACAGCCAAAGGGATATTCAGGCTTAAAATGTCGTCAAACTGCTTTGACGCTTTTATCGTGGGGGAAAGGATGATCCCTGCAATATTCTGATCCTGCATGAGTTGCAGATACATTCTTTCTTTGTCAGGATTTTCATCATTGTTGCAAAGTATAACGCTGTACCCGTTTTGATGTGCCGTATCTTCCACAGCCCTGCTGATGTAACGGAAAAAAGGGTTTTGAATATCAGAAACAATCAAGCCGATAATTTTTGATTGGCGCGCCCGAAGATTTTGTGCAACCAGATTGGGTCGGTAGCCCAACTGATCAATCACAGCCCTGACCGTTTTACGGACATCTTCCCTGACATGGGGTTTATTGGCTATGACACGGGAAACAGTCGCCGTTGAAACATTGGCTGCAGTTGCCACATCTCTCATTGTAACCATAAATTCCCCTTTTTATATAAACAAAATACTGGGTTTTATATTCTTGAAACCGATTTCATAAAATATCGAAGCATTTTTTCATTGTCAATGCCAAATGGGACTTTCGAATGTGTTCAATGCCAAGACGATTCTGTAAATTTGCAAAAAAAATGATTTTATCATGTAAACGATTTCATAACAAAATGCACCTTATGAATTTTATCAGAATTTGAAAAACATGTAACATCCTGATTTTAAATTGTTTTATAGGGGCTATTGATGTGGAGACAATAAGTTTTTGAATTGTGTGTGCGTTATTTTTTGCTTGACAATCGTATTTCGTGCAAATATTCTGCAATCGATTTCAGTTTGGTGTTTCACTTGCTCTATACCTTTAATCGTAACACTGTAACTAGGAGGCGTATCTATGTCGGGCAACTCGTTAAAAGTAAGTATCCAGTCTTTTGGTCGTTTTTTAAGCGGTATGGTGATGCCGAACATTGGTGCGTTTCTCGCCTGGGGGCTGATCACCGCTTTTTTTATCCCCACCGGATGGATGCCCAATGAAAAACTGGCATCCCTGGTCGGTCCGATGATCACTTATTTATTGCCGCTTTTAATCGGGTATACCGGCGGTAAAATTGTCGGCGGCGACCGGGGGGCTGTGTCTGGTGCTGTTACAACAATGGGGGTTATCGTCGGCAGTAGTATTCCCATGTTCCTGGGGGCAATGATTGCAGGCCCCCTGGGTGGCCTGGCCATAAAGAAATTCGATGAACAGATCCAGGGGAAAATCAAACCGGGTTTTGAAATGCTGGTGAACAATTTCTCCCTCGGCATCATATCCATGCTCATCGCCTTGGTTGCCTATATCATTATCGGACCGGTTGTTTCCGCGATTACCAATGCACTGGGAGCGGGTGTCGGTAAAATTGTGGATCTGTCTTTATTGCCGCTGGTGTCTATTATTGTGGAACCGGCTAAAATTCTGTTTTTAAACAATGCGATTAACCATGGGGTTTTTACACCTTTAGGCGCGGATCAGGTCGCCAGGGCGGGATCTTCTATTTATTATCTCATAGAAACCAACCCTGGGCCGGGGTTGGGTGTTCTTCTGGCCTATATGGCGGCAGGCAGGGGAGCGGCACAAAAGTCTGCCTATGGTGCCACGATTATTCATTTTTTCGGTGGGATTCATGAAATTTATTTCCCCTATATCCTGATGAAACCCAGGTTGATCCTTGCCGTGATCGGCGGAGGAATGGCAGGTGTCGGATTTAATATGGTGACGGGTAATGCGTTGGTGGGTCCCCCTTCTCCGGGGTCGGTTTTTGCCCTGATCCTGATGTCCACAAAAGGAATGGGAATTGTTCTGACACTAAGCTCCATTGCGGTGTCTGCTGTCACATCATTTCTGATCGGGGCTGTTATTATTCGTGGCGATGCCTCTGAAACTGACGATCTGGACGCTGCAAAAGCCGCGGTTGCCTCTGCCAAAGCCGAATCAAAAGGCGGGGTTGCCCCTGTTGCAGCAGGCAGCGTTCGCTCCATTGTTGTGGCATGTGATGCGGGGATGGGATCCTCAGCCATGGGGGCGACTGTACTGCGGAATAAAATTAATGATGCCGGTCTAAATATTGAGGTGACTAATGCCGCCATTAATGATCTGAAAGATGCAGACATCGTCATCACCCAGAATGAATTGTCAGACCGGGCCAAGGCAAAGCTGCCCGGGGCGCAGCATTTCAGCATTGATAATTTTATGGATGCCGGTTTTTACGACGATCTGGTGGCCAAATTGGCATAAGAAATCATAACCCCCCTGGGATGTTCCATAACATAGACGCTCAAAAAGCGGCGTAAAAGGAAATCATCATGTCTTTTTTCAAAAAATTAATCGGCGGCAAAAAGAATGACGGTGCGGGGCAATCAGCAGCACCTGAAAAAAAAGGACAGGCATCTGCATCCCCGGCCACGAACACTGATGCAAAAGAGGCCCTGAGGGTAACAGCTCAGCAGGTCCTGCTGAATGCTCAGGTAAAGAGCAAACATGAGGCGCTTGCACTGGTTTCCCGGAACATGTCGTCTCTGGAGCTGGTGAATGGGGAGTATTTAGACGCCTTGATCGCACGGGAGGAAAAGGTAAGTACCTATCTGATCAATGGTGTGGCCATTCCCCACGGTGTCAATGAGGCCAAAGAACAGGTTGTGAAAACCGGTGTGTTTATTGTTCAGGTGCCGGCCGGTGTTGTCTGGAACGACAAGGGCGATGTGGTCCGTTTGATTGTAGGGATCGCTGCAAAAGGCGACGATCATATGGGCCTGCTCCAGCGCCTTACCGATGTTGTCATGGATGAAAAATTGGCGGGTCAACTGGCAACCACGGCCAATAAGGACGACATTCTGAACGCGCTGAATGCTGAAGGGAAGGTCGAGGTTATACCGGAACTGGAAGATTATGCCGTTGTTGTGCAGGCGGAAATTGTGGATGCCGCGGGTATGCATGCCCGTCCTGCAAGCCTGATCTCCGAGAAAGCGGCCGGTTTTTCACAAACCGATATCCGGATACGAAACAATAAGAGAACAGCCAATGCCAAGTCTATGGCCTCCCTGTTGTCCATGGGCGCTGTGCAGGGGGATGTGGTGTTTATCTCTGCCGAAGGTGGCCAGGCCCAACAGGCGGTTCAGATCCTGGCAGACATGATCGCCCAGGGACTGGATAATGAAGACGAACAAACCCATACCGCGTATGAACCTCTGACCGTTTTATCTGCCCTGCCGGATGTCCAATGCCGTTTACGCCTGAATGGATCTGCCGCATCGCCCGGCATTACCATCGCCCCTGCGTTTCGGTTACAGGCCGGAAAAATACGGTTTGAAGAGGAATCGGAAAACCCCAAAGAAGAAGCCAAACGGTTCAGTTCCGCTTTGGCCAAAGCGGCCCAGCAACTGGATGAGCTTAAAGCCCATATGCAGAGCCGGGCGCCCAACGAAGCGGCGATATTGCATGCCCAGAAGCAGTTGCTCCAGGATGAACTGGTGCTGACCGACGCCGAGAAGTTTATTTTAAACGGTAAAACCGCTGCATGGTCGTTTCACTAGGCCATTGAAAAACAGGTCGACTCACTGAAACAGGTGGATAATGAGCGCCTGAAGGCAAGGATTTCAGATCTGATTGATGTCCGGGACAGGGTCTTGGCGTTAATGGTGGATGCGGTGTCTGCGGTGGATTACCCGGATACGGAATTCGTCCTCATGGCCAGGGACCTGACACCGTCGCAGACCGCGGGGCTGCATGGCCTTAACGTCCGGGGCATCTGTACGGAGCTGGGCGGGCCCAACAGCCACATGGCCATTTTGGCAAGGGCCCTGGGGCTTCCGGCTGTGGTGGGGCTGGGTGAGGGAGCGCTTGGAAATGTGGAAACCGGTGAATTGACCATTGTGGATCCGCAATCTTCCGCCGTCTATGTTGATCCGGACAACACCACCCAGGCCAATTGTGCCAAATGGATGGAGCAGTGGCAGCAGATCCGCAAAGCAGAAGGGGCCCAGAAAGACAAACCCGCCCGGACCCTGGATGGCCGTGATGTAGATGTGGTCTGCAATATCGCCAACCCTGACGAAACCGGATCGGTTCTGGAAAATGGGGGGGAAGGTGTCGGGTTATTGCGGACGGAATTTCTCTTTGAATCGTCTGCATCCGAACCAACAGTCGAAGAACAAAGCCATGCCCTGAGAAAGATTGTTGAAAAACTGGGCGACCGGCAACTGGTGGTTCGCACTGCGGATATCGGCGGGGACAAGCCGGTATCCTGGCTGCATATTCCCCATGAAAACAACCCGTTTTTAGGCATGCGGGGCATCCGGCTGTCATTCAAATATGAAGACATGTTCAGGCGGCAGTTGGAAGCTGTTTACCGCACGGCAATCTGGCAGAAAGAAACCATGGGTAAAACAGGGCTGCACATCATGTTTCCCATGATCGCCCGGATGTCGGAGTGGCAGAACGCAAGGGATGTTGCAGAGGAGGTAAGATCCGGGATAAACGCGCCCAGATTGCCCCTGGGTATCATGGTGGAAGTGCCGTCTGCAGTGATGTCGGCTGAACATCTGGCCAAAGAAGTGGATTTTTTCTCCATCGGATCCAATGATTTAACCCAGTATACCCTGGCCATTGACCGCCTGCATCCGGATCTTTGCCGGGAGGCAGACAGTTACCATCCGTCCCTGGTAAAGATGATCAAAATGACGGTGGATGCGGCCGAGGCCCAAGGAAAATGGGTGGGGGTCTGTGGAAATGCCGCGGCAAATCCGAACCTGGCAACCCTCCTGGTAGGGCTGGGCGTCAAGGAGTTGTCCGTCAGCCCCGCCAATGTCGCATCGGTGAAAAATATTATTCGCGCGGTAAATTACAGTAAATTAAAAGAAAAAGCCAATAAAGCCTTGCAGATGGACAGTTCCGAGGCGGTTATGGAATTATATAAAAGCAATGACGATTTGATCTGATCTGCAACTCTTTAAAATAATGATCCAAGAAGGAAAAAAATGACAAATCAGTACGAAAAATATCAGCAGTTGGCCCATGTCATCCCGGAGATGACACAGACCTGGAACCTTTACGGTGCAGGTGTGGACAATATCGGCAGGAATGACCGGCCAGAACCCTTTCCCGTTCCCGAACCCGGCGAAAACCAGCTTCTGGTAAGGGTGGATGCCGTTGGCCTGTGCTTTTCCGATGTAAAGCTCATTACCCAGGGCGGCAGCCATCCCAAACTCTACAACCGGGATTTGAAAAAAGAACCCACGCGGCTGGGGCATGAGGCCTGCTTAACCGTGATTAAGGTGGGTAAAACCCTTGAAAATCAATTCAGCCCGGGCGAACGCTATGCCATGCAACCGGATATCTACCAGGACGGCAAGAGTACGGCCTATGGCTACACCGTGCCGGGCGGCCTGGTTCAATACCATTTGATCGGCCCGGAAGTGCTGGAGACGGATGCAGGATCATGCCTGTTGAAAACCTCGGAAAAACTCGGGTTTGCCGAAGCCGCCTTGCTTGAACCCTGGGGATGTGTCTGGGCGGCCTATACCCAGCGCCGTCGTCTTACACCCAAAGAGGGCGGTGTGATGTGGATCGTGGGCCGGGAAAGCGACAACACCGCGTATGGGTTTTCAAAAGGACTGGAGGCACCTGAAACGGTGATCCTCACCAATGTACCGGAGCCCGTCCGGGCTCTGGCTGAAACCAAATGCAACACCGTTATTCTTCGCGATGACTTAACCGTTTCCGGTTTGAAAAGTGCGGTGGATGAATATACGGACGGTCTGGGATTTGATGATGTTGTGGTGCTGGATCCCTGGTCTGCCGGTGATATGACCGGGATTGCCAAATATGTGGCCAGGCGCGGTACCATGAACATGGTGGGGAAAAAACCGCTGGACGGCCTGGTGGATGCTGATGTGGGACGCCTGCACTATGATTATGTGGCCTTTGTGGGAAATAACGGGGAAGAGATTTCAGACTCCTACGGGTATGACCGCAACCGGTGCGATCTGCGCGCCGATGGTCTGGCCGTTTTTGTGGGCGCCGGCGGCCCCATGGGGCAGATGCATGTGCAGCGGGCCATTGAGAAAAAAGATGGGCCCGGACTGATTATTGTGACCGATATCAACGATCAGAGACTGACGGAAATCCAGCAGAGATTTACGCCGTTAACACAAATCAACAACTGCCGTCTGATAACCTTTAACCCCATGGAAAGCAAAGCAAGCCTACCTGAATTTGTCATGGAAGAAAGCCGGGGCCGGGGAGCGGATGATGTGGTGGTCTGTGTCCCCAATGCCGACATCATGGCCGAATCAGCCGGTTTTATGAAGCCCGACGGTATGCTGGTGTTGTTTGCCGGCGTCCCCAACGGTACGCTGGCGCCTCTGGATTTCAGTTCGGTTTATCTGAACAATGCCCAGTACACCGGCACTTCAGGGTTGACCATTGATGACCAGACCATTGTCATGGAAAACGCATTGGAAGGCAATATTGCCCCGGCAGTCTGTGTGGCCGCCATTGGAGGAATGAAGGTGGCCAAAAAAGGTATCGAAGCGATGATAGATGCCCGGTATCCGGGTAAAATTCTGATTTTTCCGCTGTTGGAAGATCTGCCGCTGCTGGGCCTGGATGAACTGGCCCAAAACATCCCCGAAGTGTACAGCAAACTGGGGGCGGGCAATACCTGGACCATTGAAGCGGAAAAGGCATTGTTTGAGCAATTTTTAAAAGGTGAAGAATGATCTATACAGTGACACTCAATCCCGCAGTTGACCGGGAATTATCCGTGGATAAGATTAAATTCAGCACGGTGTTAAGAGCCAGTGAGTGGCGTGTGGATTGCGGCGGCAAAGGGTTTAATGTGGCCCGGATGCTGAAAAATCTGGGCGTTGAGAGCAGAGCACTGGGGTTTGCAGCCGGAAAAAGCGGCGAATTCCTCAATGAGTCGCTGAATGCCCGGGGGATCGCTACTGATTTCATCTGGGTGGCGGGTGAAACCCGCACCAATATCAGCATTGTCAGTTCGGAAAATGACCGGTACGTGAAGGTCAATGAGCCAGGCCCCGCCATATCGGAAACAGATGTTGACGCATTGCTGCAAAAAATAAAGCAATCCGCACACAAAGGCGACTGGTGGATTCTGGCCGGAAGCCTTCCGCCGGGTGTTTTACCGTCCATCTATACCCAAATGGCCCGAATCATCCAATCTGCCGGTGCCTATGCCGTCATTGATACCAGTGACCAGTCCCTGAAAGAGAGCTGCCGGGTAAACCCCTTCATGGTCAAGCCCAATGACGTGGAAGCAAAGGCTTTGACCGGTTTGAATGTGGGATCTGTCAAAGAACTGGTTAGGGCGGGAAAGGCGATCCAGGACATGGGACCGGCCCATGTGGTGATCTCTCTGGGTAAAAAAGGCGCAATTCTGGTGAACGGGAAAGAGGCGCTGCTGGCATCCAGCCCCGAGATTATCGAGCAGAATCCCATTGGGGCGGGAGATTCCATGGTGGCGGGGCTGGTCTGGGGGATCAGCCAGGGGGCGAGTATGTCTGAGGCATTGTGCCGGGGGATTGCCTGCGGTGCTGCCACAGCCGGCCGGAAAGGTACGGGGATTGGTACCCTGGACCAGGTAAACACCTTATTATCCGGAATCGAAGTCTCCCAACTTTAAATCGGCTAAAATTCAAAGCAAGGCAAAGGGGGAAATGATGGCAGATTATAAAGAGTCGGGTCTGGTAAATACCCGCCACATGCTGAAAAACGCAGCCACTGGCGGCTATGCCGTACCCGCCTATAACTTTAACAATATGGAACAGGTTCAGGCTATTGTCCAGGCATGTGTGGAAACCCGGTCTCCGCTGATTCTTCAAGTCTCTTCAAGCGCCAGAGACTACATCGGCCCGACCCTGCTGCAGCATATGATAAAAGGTGCTGTGGCCTATTCTAAAACCCTGGACCAGGGGGCCGGGATTCCCATTGCCCTTCACCTGGATCACGGCAATGCGTTTGACCTCTGCCGGGACTGCATCGAGATGGGGTTTTCCTCGGTGATGATTGATGCCTCCCACCACGCGTATGAGACCAATGTGGAAATGACGGCAAAAGTTGTTGAATTCGCAAATCAATACGATGTGACGGTGGAAGGGGAACTGGGCGTACTGGCAGGGGTGGAAGATGAGGTCATTGCCGAGGAATCCACCTATACCAATCCGGATCAGGTGGAAGATTTTGTCAGCCGGACAAATGTGGATTCCCTGGCCATTTCAATCGGCACTTCCCATGGGGCCAATAAATTCACCCCGGAGCAGTGTACCATGAACGCAGACGGAATTCTGGTGCCGCCGCCCTTAAGATTTGACATTCTCAAAGAGATTGAAAAGCGGCTGCCCGGCTTTCCCATTGTGCTTCACGGGGCTTCCTCCGTGCCGGGCAAAGATGTGGCGGCCATCAATAAGTACGGTGGAAATCTGGCCAATGCCATCGGTATTCCAGAGGAACAATTAAAAGAGGCAGTCAAATCGGCAGTCAGCAAAATCAATATCGATTCCGACGGCAGACTGGCCATGACCATGGCCGTTCGACAGGTGTTTTTTGAAAATCCCGAGGTTTTTGATCCCCGGAAATATCTGGGACCGGCAAGGGATGCCCTGAAAGAATTGTATAAATATAAAAACAAACATGTTCTGGGGTCTGCATTTAAGGCATAGGGACAATATATAAGTAAGCATAAAGGAGAATGAATAATGACAATAAAAATAGGCATTAACGGATTCGGCAGAATCGGCAGGATGGTATTCCGGGCAGCCCTGGACAATCCCGAAGTACAGGTGACAGCCATCAATGATCTGACAGATACAAAAACAACAGCCCACCTGCTCAAATATGACTCTGTTCATGGAATTCTTAAACAAGATGTTTCGGCAGAAAATGATGCCATTGTTGTAGACGGTGAAACCATCAGGGTAACGGCCTTTAAAGACCCGTCACAAATTCCGTGGCAGGATACCGGTGTGGATATCGTGTGTGAGTGCACCGGTTTTTTCAGGGACCGTGAGGGCGCTTCACAGCACTTTAACGGTGGTGCAAAAAAAGTGATCATCTCGGCCCCGGCCAGTGAACCGGATATCACCATTGTCATGGGCGTCAACCATGACATGTACAACCCTGAGACCCATGATATTATCTCCAATGCCTCGTGTACGACCAATTGCCTGGCGCCCGTTGCCAAGGTGATTCTGGATCATTTCGGGATTGAATCCGGCATGATGACCACGATCCATTCCTATACGGGTGATCAGCGGATTCTTGACTTTCCCCATAAAGATCTGAGAAGAGCAAGAGCGGCAGGCCTTTCCATGATCCCAACAACAACAGGTGCAGCAAAAGCCGTGTCCCTTGTATTGCCGGAATTGGAAGGCAAGCTGAACGGATTATCTGTCAGGGTGCCGACACCCAATGTTTCCATGGTTGATTTTGTTGTGAATACGGAAAAGACCGGCCTTGATAAAACAGAGGTGAACCAGGCATTTGAACAGGCGTCAAAAGAGGGCCTGAAAGGGATTTTAGGATATTGCGACATCCCGCTGGTATCCGGTGACTTTAACTCCAATCCCTTGTCCTCCATCGTGGATGCTGCCTGCACGGATGTGATCAACGGCAGCATGGTCAAGGTGTATTCCTGGTATGATAATGAGGCGGGATATTCGAACCGGATGGTGGATTTGGCAAAAATGGTGGGTGAAAACATGTAGACCCCCGGCCCTAAGGATTGTGTATCATTACTGCAGGGTGCAATGGTGAGATGGTAAAGACATATGTGAGGTATCAAAAGGCGAATGAAGATACGTCCGTTTGAGAATAAAGATCTGAAGGCCGCGGCAGTGGTGCACAGGGCTGCTTTCAAAAGACAGCGCATGTCATATGAATGGATTGAATGCAACGCAAAAGCCTATCCGAGGTTCCAGATATTTGTGGCCGAAACCCACCAGAATGAGATTGTCGGCTATATTCACTGGTCTCAGAAAAGTGGGTTTCGGCCGGAAGTTGTTCTTGAGCTTGAACAACTGGCTGTTCTTCCGGATTTTCAAGGTATGGGGGTGGGAACAAAGCTCATTTTAGAATCTCTTCCCCGGGTTCAGGCACAACTGAAAACAAGACATTCGGAATTAAAACACATCCTGGTCACCACCCGGGCGGATAACTCTGCCCAAAGACTGTACAAAAAAACTTTAAATGCGGAAGTCGAGGCAACGATCCGCAATTTATACTCTGCCGATGAAGTGGTTATGATATCGCGGCATGTAAACATATAGGGTTATGGGTTGTGATCCGGATCTTATTTGTTAAGCACCGGTGATAATACGTCAGCATGCCTTGACATCAAGGCAACAGGCGTCTGGCAGCGCATATCAGTCCGCAGATCTCACCGGGCCGGTAACGTCCCATTCCACACATGGGTACAGGCAGTACCGTTCCTTTTTCGCCGGAATTACCCGACGTTAGACGATATGGCGGGATAAAAAATGCAGTGAGAGGTGTACGGCTTGACATGTGCTGTCCAGTGTCTAACTTATTGCCTAACAACGCCGTATCGACCAGCAAAAAGTCATGTACGTAACTCCGGCGGTATAAGTTTCAAGTTAATTTTTATATGGAGGAATGTAATCATGAGTGATGATAACAAAACATTATGCGGACATGTTGAAGATGAACTCCACACCAAAGATCCCAAAGCATATATTGCACTGATCACACCAGCCACCCATTTTTGTGAGGGATGTGGGCGCGGTGCCGCAAAAGCGGAGAATGTCTGTAAACCCAAAAAGATCGATTAACAATATATTTCCCATACGCCTTCCGCCCCGCTTCCAACAGGAGCCGGGGCGGTTTTTTTATGCCTGCCGCCCCGGTATTCTGCCCGAACCGGCTGATGCATCATCCCCCAACATTCTTTATAATTTTTCGCAGGAGTGAAAATGCCGAACATTGTCTATATTGCCACCAGTATTGACGGATATATTGCCGACCGGAACGGCGGCCTTGCATGGCTGGAAATGGTGCCGAATCCGGATGGCCTGGATTTTGGCTGGGCTGAATTCATGGCGGATATTGACGGGATTGTCATGGGACGCAACACGTTTGAAACGGTTTGCGGATTTGACGGTGAGTGGCCGTATACAAAACCCGTGTTTGTCCTGAGCAATTCCCTGGATTCCCTTCCGGAAGCTTACGATGGAAAGGCGCAACCCATAAGTGGCCCGCTGCCGGATGTGGTAAAAGATCTCAACAGCAGGGGATATGAAACGCTCTATATTGACGGCGGGATCACCGTGCAGGGGTTTTTACAGCAAGACCTGATCGACGAGATGGTCATCACGGTGCTGCCCGTTCTTCTGGGCGGTGGAACGCCTCTGTTTTCAAATCTTGAGGAACATATGGCATTTGAACATGTCAGTACCCGAATCCTTCTGGACGCCATGGTCCAGACCCGTTACCGGAGGAGGTCAAGGGCCGCGAACCATTCGGTTTGATTGGTTTTTTCAAACGATTTATTCGATCTGTTCAATACCGCGGTAAAAAAAGCCCAGGGCAAACGCATTTACCTTTGGCATGTTTTTTTAATCCAAAAGATTTAAGCTGGTTATGATGTTTGCATACGCTTTCCTGCTTTTGCGACGGTGTCTAACCAATTGAAATCATTAATCCTGAGTTTTATATGCGTTGACCCTGAAAAAAAGCCCTTTACCTGTGCGGAATAAACATGTAATTCTCTTTGCTGCACACCCTGTGTAAAAATCATTCTTTCTGTCAACCGGTGCGCGGGAAAACATCCCGGTACCACAGGGACATCCGTTTCAATCGATCGATAATTGCAGCTTGTGAAAAGGCCCGTTTATGGACGTTTTTCAATTCGCAAAAAGAATTCTGGAACAATCAGATAAAGGCATGATCGTTATGGACCACCATGGTACGGTCCAGTATGCCACCCCTTTGTTTTTTTTCGCCACCGGCCTTGACGGGAAGGCGGCTGAAGGCAAGCACCTGGACAGCCTCTGTATCCTGAAAAAAGATGTTTCAACAGTATCAGAGGTGCTGAATACACTTGAAACTGCCGGGTTATGGCAGGGAAATCTGGTGTTTGCCCTGCCCGGCAACAGGGAAAAGCCATGCCATGCCGAGGTCAGGCGGATCCGGCCGGACAAAAACCAGCCCTTCATATACCTGGTGTCGGTGGCATCCCCGTCCAGCAGGGGGGCCAGGGCCTGGTCCGGAACCATTGATCCTGTTACGGGGCTGCCAAAGGTTGAGATCTTTCTGGACCGGGTGAACCAGGCCATCCGGTTCTGCAGCAAGGATAAATCCTTTCCGATCATGTTCCTGATCCGGCTGGACCGGTTCGACCTGGTCACGGACGGGCTGGGCCGTGAACATGGCGATAAAATCCTTAAAGAGACCGGTCTCCGTTTGCAAAATGCGTTTCGCGAGAGCGACACCATTGCCAGGATCGACCGGAAAACCTTTGGCCTGCTGATCAAGGTCGCCAAAGAATCCCATGCTTCCCTGGTGGCGGAAAAGGTGCTCCAGAATATTACCGAGCCTGTTGCTGCGGGCGGGCATAAGGTGGTGATGTCGGCCAGTATCGGGATCGCCTCCTGCCATGACGCCGGAAAACAGGCAGATATGATCATGGCATCGGCAGAGACCGCCATGCACCACGCCGGGAAGCTGGGCGGCAATGTCTATCATTTTTTTGCCAAGGACCTGAATGAAAAGGCCAGGAAGCGCATTGAGATGGAAAACAGCCTGAGGGCCGCCATCAGGTCGGAAGCGTTTGTCCTGTACTATCAGCCCAAGGTGAATGTCAACTCCCGGCAGATTGTGGGGGCTGAGGCCCTGATCCGGTGGCGGCATCCTGAAAAAGGCATGGTGATGCCGCTGACCTTTATTCCCGTGGCAGAGGAGACAGGCCTGATCATTGATATCGGCAGGTGGGTGGTGGGGGAAGCATGCCGCCAGGTCGCCGAATGGAGGCTCCGGGGCCTGGATATCGTACCGGTGGCCGTGAATGTCTCTCCCCGCCAGTTCCAGTATCCCGGATTTTATGACGATGTGAAAACCGCCCTGGACTATTCCGGGCTTGATCCGGCATTCCTGGAGCTTGAAATTACGGAAAGCATGCTCATGAAAGATGTGGACCAGGTCGTTGGAAAGCTGCGGAAACTTTCCGGTGTCGGCCTGAAACTGGCCATTGATGATTTTGGCACGGGATATTCCAACCTCAGTTATCTGGTCCGGTTTCCGGTTTCCACCCTCAAGATCGACAGGACCTTTGTCAAGGATCTGGAAACCGACGACTCCATGGCGGGCCTTACCCACTCCATCATTTCCATGTCCAGGAATCTGAACCTTAAAATCGTTGCCGAAGGCGCTGAAAATGAACAACACATTGCATTTTTAAAAGAGCACGGCTGTAACGTGGCACAGGGATACTACTACAGCAGGCCTGTTCCAGCGGAGGCGTTTGCCGCACTTTTGGAAACCGGGAAGATTGATATTCAATCCTGAAAATGTTTTTTATGGCTGTCTTGTGTTGGTTGTAAAAATATATTGAGGCGGTGTGCTTGTGATGTAATGGCTTGGATTAAAAGAAAAAACTTGGTATAGCAGCGCTTTTGGGTGTGGGGCGTTGTGATGGTGCCCCTCTTATTTTAAAATCCCCGGTATTGAAATTCCTCAAAAAGGGCCAATCTTAATATAAAGCAGATGACCCGGCAACCGGGTCTGTAAGGATCCACCTTTACTTTAACTGGCTGATGGGCCGGTCCCCATCACACAGGAGGTTCCATGATATCCACCATTTTTGCCGTTTTGTTCATTGCCTACCATCTTAACAAATGCTACGGGTCCGTAAACGGAACCTGTGAATTATAAAAAAGCTGTTTACACAGCCCCTTTTTTCAAGGGGCTGTGTTCATGAACCGCCAGGGGAACTACCCGGGGCGGTTTTTTTATGCCTGCCGACAGCCGCTGAAAGACGCCTGCACCATTATCCCAGAATCTGCTTTAAATATCCCAGCAACACCGCACCTGCCAGGGCAAATACCACATAAAGGGTAAAAATTCTGTACCTGACCAGGGTCCAGACCGCTGCCATAGCCGGCAAAGTGGTGGTGGGGCCGGCAACCAGAAAGGCCAGGGCCGCACCCGGGCTCATGCCCTGGGACATGAGTCCGCCCACCATGGGCAGGGCGCTCAGGTTGCTGGTATATACGGGAACTCCCAATACTGCGGCTGTTACAATTGCCCAGGAATTGTCCCTGCCCATGATGTGGGTGATCCATGTTTCAGGAACGTAAAGAACAATCAGGGCTTCCAGGAAAAAAGCCAGGGCCATGAATTTGGCGACCATGAGGGTGGCATCCAGGGATGCCCGGAACAAGCGTTTACGAAATGGCTCCTTTTCTTCACAGCCACAGTCCGGGGGACTGGTGTTGACAGGAAACAGGTCCTGGGAATTGCCTGGGCCGGGGACGTATTTCAATATATCTCTGCCGATCCATCCCGAGGCTGTCAGGCCCTGGGTGATAAATCCGGCTGCCAGGCTGAGCATGAGGGTGCCGGCCAGCCGCCAGACCGCCAAGTCCCATCCCAGGGTGCCCACGCTTAAAAAGAAGATTTCCGGGTCCATGGACGGGGAGGCGATCCAGAACGCCATGACAGGTGGCAGGGGAACACCCCCGATCAGCAGGGCGGCGATCACCGGTATGACCCCGCATGAGCAGAACGGGCTGAACGCTCCTACAAGGGTGGCCAGGAACACCGCCGCTGAAGGGCCTGCATCAAACGCACGCTTGATATGGGCGGAGACACCCGACATATTCACCCCCACTGCAATGGGAATGGTGATCACAAGATAAGGCCAGATATGAACAAAGGCATCGCCCATAAATGCCAGGATTTTCATCAGTTCTTCAATACTCATTTGGTATCCTTGTTTTTTTGTTTCTATATTTCTAATTTTATAGAAATATTAGGATAAAAAAATTTACAGCCGATTTGACGCGGCCTGGGTACAGCACTCGGATTTGAGAAATTCCATCAACGCTTCCAGAGTCTCAAATTGGGGGAAGCAGTAGAGGGTACGGCTTTCACGTACCTGGCGCACCAGTCCAACCGAAACCAGCCTGGAGATATGATGGGACAGGGTGGAGCCGGGGATATCCAGAGCCTGCTGGAGTTCTCCCACAGGAACGCCCCTGTCCCCGGATTTCACAAGGTATCTGAAAATGGAGAGCCGTGTGACATGGCCCAGCTCAGCCATTTTTTTTGCTGCGGTTTTAATTTCCATGGGCCAAGAATAAAGACGGAAATCATGCTTGTCAACAATATTTCCAGAATTATAGAAATAACTTTGAACTCACCTGCCGGATTCCTCGCTGACATACTCAAGAATATCCCCGGGCTGGCACTCAAGATGTTCGCAGATGGCATCCAGGGTGGACATGCGTATGGCCCTGGCCTTGCCTGTTTTCAGTATGGACAGGTTCTGGGCCGTGATGTTGATCCGCCTGGCAAGCTCAACCGATTTCATCTTGCGTTTGGCAAGCATCATATCCAGATTCACAATGATGGGCATAAGCTCTCCCGGCTAAACGGTTAATTTCTGGTCCTCGGCCAGTATCCGGCCTTCGTCCATGACCCATGCGATCACGGAAACAATGCCGGCCAGGACAATCACGGTGATTTCCGGGGAGCCGATCCCAATGCTGAGCACCCGTTCTCCGGGCGGATTTGACAGCGAGAACAATACGCTATTGACAGACGCATACACAATGGAAAAGAAAACCCAGAGCAACAGGGCCCTGGAAATTTTTTTGAAAATTTGCACATGGTCAAAGGAAAATATATTGCCTTGGCTGTAAAACAGAAACAATTTCCTGATGTTCACCATGCCGAAAAGCAGTGCGGCAAGGGGAAACATACCGGCGGCAAACCCGGCAAGCCTAAGTGACGGGGGCAATGGGGCATGGGCAGGACCGGTTTCAATGTTTACGGAAATGAAGCTTGACGGAAGATCATTGAGAAAAATCCAGTAGAGGGTGTAATACACGGGCACGGCAAAAAGGAACAGGGAAATCAGCATACGGAACATCCTGCTGAAGGTTTTTATTTTTGACAGATTATCCATGAGAGTATCTCCTTTGAAAAGGGTGATCGTTATTTGGTATATATTTATTTTGTGGTTGATAGTCAATAAAAAATTATCGAAAAACAATAATTTTTTGATCGAGCAACTGCTCTGTGCTCTTGGATCTTGAAAATTTATCAGAAAATTGGAAAATTCCCAGACCGGCAGGTATGGCGGACATACGGGCAGCGCGGAAACAGGGCATGCACCCGGGCGGCATATATTTTGAAGATAAAAGTGCGATACCAGATACCGGATTTATGTCCTGCACGCTATAGGGTTTGAAATCGGCGGCAAAGCGGGATATAGGGTAGTATCCTTCCAACAGTGTTAATGGGAATGCCAGCACCATGGAACCTTGCCCGGAACCACAGAGTATAAAGAGATTTATTGTGAGCGGCTTTATCTGCCTTATGCTGGCACTGGCAGCAGGGCAGGGGACTGCCGATGCGTCCGGCAGCGGGCTTATACTGACCACAGCAGAGCAAAACTGGCTGGCGGCCCATACGGGCAAGGTCCGGCTGGCCCCGGCCCCGGACTGGGAACCCATGGAGTTTTTTGATGAAGTTGGTGAATACCGGGGCCTGGTGGCGGATTATATCCGGCTTATTGAGCAACGCCTGGGATTTACATTCCGGATCATCCGGACCGGATCCTGGTCGGAAACCCTGGTAAAAGCCAGGAACAGGGAGATTGATGTGATCTCCGCAGCCCAGCCCACGGCAGACCGGCGGCAGTTCATGACCTGGTCCAGGCCGTATGTCACCGTGAAAACCACCATTATTGTCAGGAAAGAGCGAAAACAGAATTTTACCCTGGACCGCATGGCAGGCATGCGCATCGGGGTGCCCCGGGAGTATGCCGTGGGCTATCTGGTCCGGGAGGCATATCCCGAACTGGATATTAAACGTGTAAACAGCAACAGGGACGGGCTTTACAAGGTTTCGTTCGGTGAGCTGGACGCCATGATCACCGAGGTGCCCAATGCCCTGTACGTGATTGAAAATGAAAAAATCACCAACCTGAGGCTGGCCGGGGACACCGGATTTGAACTTCGGCAGGGGATCGGGGTGAGAAACGACTGGCCGATCCTGGCCGGGATGATTGAAAAGGCCCTGGCAGACATCAGCGAGGCAGAACACCAGGCCATCCATGCCCGGTGGATCCGCCTGGACACGGACCGGTTTTACGAAACCCGGATCTTCTGGTACGGGGTTCTGGGTGTTTTTGCCTGTGTTCTGGCTGTTGTGGGGACCGTGATGGCCTGGAACCAAACCCTTAAAAAACAGGTGCGCCAGCGGACCGAAGCAGTCCGGTTCAATGAAATGCGCCTTGAGGCGCTGCTTCAGCTCAATGAGCGGTCCCATGATTCCATCCGGGAGATGATCGAGTTTGCATTCCTTCAGATGATCCGCCTGACAAAGAGCCGGTCCGGCTACCTGGCCTTTGATGACCAGGACGGGTTGATTTACTCGGTCCGGTCCGGTTCCGGCAGTGGCGGCCGGGACCTGGCCACAAAGATCACCCCCGGGTTCTCCATTGAAACCCGGGGATTGTGGGGCGAAGCTGTTCGCCGGGGACAGGCGGTGATCTCCAATGACTATCCCATGTCCAATCCCATGAAAAAAGGATTGCCCAGGGAATTTCAAGGCCTGGTCCGGTACATGAACGTGCCTGTGGCCAGGGAGGGCAGGGTGGTGATGGTGGCCGGTGTGGGCAACAAGGCCTGCGACTATGACGCCTCTGACCTGCGCCAGCTCACCCTGCTGGTCAGGGGGTTGTGGCGACGGCTGAGGAGAAAGCAGGTCGAGGAGACATTGGCCGGAAATGAGAAAAACCTGCGGGACATTGTGGAGAACTCTCCCAACGGGATCACCATCATCCAGAACGGGGAGGTGGTCTACCGCAATGCCAGGCAGGTCAAGCTGGCCGGGGACATCATCCTGGGTAAAAAAATTGAGTACGGCCACATCAAATCGGGTGACCGCGAGGCGGTAAGGGAGTTCTACCAGGGAGTGCTCCGGGGCCGGCCCGACACCATGGAGCTGGATTACCGGTTTTACACCTCCCTTTCCAACCGCACCCAGGACACCCTTAAATGCGTGACCTGTCTGATCACCCCCATCAACTACCGGGATGAGAACGCCTTTCTCATGACCACCATTGACCGGACAAGGGCCAGGGAACTGGAGCACCTGCTCACGGTCCAGGACAAGATGGCGTCGCTGGGCCGGGTGGCGGCCGGTATCGGCCATGAAATCAGAAATCCGCTGTCCGGAATCAATATCTATCTGCGCGCCATTGAAAAAGGTGTTGAAAACCCGGACAAAGCCCATAAGATTTTACCGGCCATTGATGCCATCCGCACGGCATCCGGAAAAATGGAGGCGGTGGTCAAACGGGTCATTGACTTTTCAAAGCCCATTGAGCCCAGGTTTGCTCGCATTGACATCAATGTCCCGGCCCGGGAAGCCGTGGCCCTGGCCGGCATGGGCATTAAAAAGAAACATATTTCCCTTGTGATCGATCCGGCACCGGACCTGCCGTCCTGCCAGGCCGAGCCCAACCTTATTGAAGAGGTGGTGGTCAATCTGGTCAACAATGCCGTGGATGCCATGGCCGGCCAGGCAAACGAGAAAATCATCCGCGTGGCAACCTTTGCCGGCACCGGGTCGGGCCGGCATTCCGTTTTTCTCTCGGTGGAAGACAGTGGGCCGGGGGTGCCCGAAGCTCTCCGGGAAAAGATATTCGACCCGTTTTTCACCACCAAGGAGTACTCCACCGGCATCGGGCTGAGTCTCTGCCACAGGATTATCACAGACCATAACGGACGCATCCGTGTGGACCGGGGCAGGGCCGGGGGCGCCCGGTTCACCCTGGAACTGCCCGTAGCGGATACGGCACCGCCTCCGACCGGAACCCATACCAGGAAACAGCCATGATCGATTATACCATTTATGTTGTGGATGATGAGAAAACCATCCGTGAAGGCATTGCCTCTGAACTGGAAGACGACTATACGGTCTTTTCCTTTGAAACGGCTGAAGACGCCCTTGCCGCATGCCCGGCCCATCCCCCGGACCTGGTCTTGCTGGATATTGAACTGCCCGGCATGAACGGCACCCGTGCCCTGACGGAATTCAGGGCCCTGAAGTCCGATGTGCTGGCCATCATGATCACGGCGTACGAGGATATCAAGCTGGTCATCGCCAGTATGAAAAACGGGGCCTATGACTATATTGTCAAGCCCATCCACATGGAATCCCTGGAGGTGACCATCTCCAACGCCCTGGAAACCATCCGCCTGAGAAAGGAAATTGCCGAACTGCGGGAGCGGCAGATCCGGGAAAATCTGCCCTGTTTTATCGGGGAGAGCCGTGCCATCCATGAGATCATGGCATATATCGACATGGTGGCCAAAAGCCCGGACACCCCCATTCTCATCATCGGGGACACGGGCACGGGCAAAGAATTGATCGCCGCCACCATCCACCACAAAAGCCCGCATTTCAAAGGCCCCCTGGTCACGGTTAATTGCGCGGCCATTCCCAGGGAATTGCTGGAAAGTGAGTTGTTCGGGTATGAAAAAGGCGCGTTTTCCGGGGCCAGCACAGCAGGGAAAAAAGGCCTGATCGAATCGGCACATAACGGCACCCTGTTTTTAGACGAGGTCGGAGACCTGGATCTGGAAGCCCAGGCAAAGCTGTTGCGGTTCATGGAATCCGGGGAATTCTACAAGGTCGGGTCCGTGGAAAAACGGCGGGTCAATACCCGGATCGTGTCAGCCACCAACAGGAACCTTGACGAAATGATAAGCAAAAACACCTTCCGGAAAGACCTGTATTTCCGGCTGGGCGTCATCAAAATCAAGGTGCCCTCCCTGAACGACCGGCGGGAAGACACCATTCTCCTGGCCCGGTATTTTCTCCAGACCTTTAACGAAAAATTCGGCAAGAATCTCACCGGTATCAGCGAAAAAGCTGCCGAACTGCTCAAGCTCTACATCTGGAGCGGCAATGTCAGGGAACTGAAAAACATGATGGAGCGGGCCGTACTCACGGCCCAAGGGCCGGAACTGACCCCCCGGGACCTGGAGCTTGACAGGATCGACAGGGGCCGGGTGATGGAAAATATGGATGAGCAGCGCTTCCCGCCCCTGCCACCCACAGGCATTGATCTTGCCGATGTCCGGCATGCCCTGGATAAATTTTACTTTACCAGGGCCATGGAGCTGGCCGGGGGCAATGAAACCCGGGCTGCAAAGCTCCTGAACCTCAAGCACCACACGTTCAGGTACCAGTTGCGCAAGATCACAGGAGCGGGAAACCCGTCATAGCCCTTTTAACACCACCAGGCACCTGGCATCAGTCCATGCCGCACCAGTCAACAATGGTCAGGGCAAGTACCTTGGCGCACGACACCAGCTCATCAATATCCACGCATTCGTTAATTGCGTGTGCCGTGTTAAACGGCCCGGGCCCGTACATAAATCCGGGGACGCCCTTGGCGGAAAACCAGGCAAGATCCGTGACCGCCTCAAACCCGGGGTAGCGGGGCTGTCCGGCAACCTGTTCATGGGCATTTGCCACGGTCTGGATCAACGGATGATCCGGAAAAATTTCCACGGGCGGGAATGCAACCCCCCCGACTCCCCATTCGATTTCAGGGGGATTGTCCCTTAGCCAGGGATCGGTCTGGGCCACCCGGTGGATGTACTCCTCAAACTCTGCTTTGACCGCATCGGTCTTTTCATTGGGAAGGTATTTAAGGCTCAGGAGGGTGGAGCAATAATCCGAAAATGTGGACGGGGTGACGACCACATTGGGCATACCGTCCATGCCTCCGCCGGTACCGCCGAGAACAACCCCGATGTTGATGGTGGTGATGCCCTTTGGCATCTGGGGATGAACTTTATGGACCCCCCAGTGCCGCTCAAGCTCCATAACGGCATTCAGGAGTTTCATCATTTTTTCAATGGCATTGACCGCCCGCCCCTGCCCACCGGCATGGACCGATTTGAACCGGAACGCCGTGTGCCCGGAAATCCCCCGGACCACCATCCTGAGCCATTCCAGGCCACCTTCCACAGACTGGATGTTAAGGTCCGTGGGCTCGGGGATAATTACCGCTGCCGGTTGATACCCCCGGTCCAGTGTGGCCCTGGCCCCGTCTCCTCCGGTTTCCTCATCAATAACGGTGTTGACGAACAAATCCCCTTTAAGCTTAACCCCGGCCCTCTGGATCGCCTCCATGGCGAAAATCAAGGCGGCAATCCCTCCCTTCATATCAACAGCGCCCCGGCCCCAGATTTTGCCGTCACTGATCTGGCCGGACCAGGGGTCAAACGCCCACTTGGATGCATCCCCCACCGGCACCACATCAACATGGCCGTTGAGCATCAGCGAGCTGCCCCCTCCGGCGCCTTTGAGGGTGGCCACCATATTGGGCCGCCCGGGATACACATCCCACAGGTCTATGTCCAGGCCGTCAGATGCCAGGCGATGGGATAAAAACTCCTGCAGGGATGCTTCCGCACCGGGTTCTGCATCGCACAGTTTGGGATTTTCACTTTTAAACCCGATCATTTCCTGGAGAAACGCCACCATTTCATCTTTATACGCCTCTACCTCCCTTAAAATCGCTCTGCCCACATCACTGTCCGAATCCTTGATCTCAACCATGTCTCCTCCTTCAATGTTAGCGTGTAAAAAACTGCCCTCCCACCATTCCGGCCTGGCGCAGCACATACGGATGATACCCGCAACCCCTTAAATCCCCACACTTTCAGGCGTCCAATACATTGATACGCGGCGGGCCTTTATGGCCCGTCTGCCCGGGCGGCTGAAATGAATTGGCGAAATGTCCGGCACACGCGTTTCATGGTGTGCCTTCCGGTATCGCAACCTTCAGTGGTGCTTGATGGTATTGTTGGTCTAAATTGCGGGTGATCGGCGCAAATCCGGGTGCCCGGATCTGCAAGCCGGCTCATTTTTTGATACGGTCATGCATGAAATGGTAAGGTTTGCCCGAAAACAGATACGGCAGCACCGCCTGATTTTATGTGGGGTGCCGGGTGAATCGCGCTTTTTTGCATCTGTTGCATCGTCTGCCATCGCGGCAGTGAATACAGATCGTGTGAAGCCGGGATGTTTCTGAAAACAAGCCATCAGCGGCCGGGATCAGATCGAAGGAATCCGCGATGGACAATGCCTGGCTGCAAACCCGTTTATTTCAATCCCCTTCCGGTGAGTTGCCGGGGGAAGATACGCTGGACCAATAAGAGGATGAAGGAGATACTGAGCGTATCAGGATAATTTTAGCAAAAATCTAAACGGTCTTCAATATCGATAAAAATGAAAAAGAGGTGGCCCGCGATGTGTGCCGGATTCCCGGAATATTCAGGCACAATCCTGGTTTCCGGGCGTGTACATCACGACAACGCTTTGGGGATCACGGCTGCGGATCTGTTCGGCCACACGGGCCGGGACAATCTCAAACCCGCTGTCCAGGGTGACAACAGCCAGGGTCCCGGAGCTGAGTTTCTGGGTAATCTCTTTGTTGACATATACTTTTTTGATTTTTTTCCCCAGGGCAAAGTAGTAGGGATCATCACACCCCTTGAGATCAAGGCGGTTGGCTTCAACAAGCTGCCGGACCTGGGCAAGGATTTCCTGCTGCTGTTTTGCTTCGTTGTGCTGCCGGTTCCGGTCCTGGTTTTTCTTTTCCCTGGCCAGTTGTTCCTGCCGGGTCTTGTTGACTTCGGCTACAATGGGTTTGCCTTTGTTCTTTTTGCGGTTACTGCGCTTTTCCTGCTTGGTCTTTTTGACCTGCTTTTTGCTGACAAGCCCTGCCTTGAGCAACTGGTCCTGAAATGAATTTCCCATGAGATATCCCTGTTTTTAAAATTGGTGCGGCATCATAATATATCCGTGCCGGGACATCAATTGCCGGCCTGAAAAATATTTCAAAAATTATTTCGGATGGGGATGGGTTGACCATAATGGTATGCGTTTATCCCGTATGGTGGTGGAAATCTTCTTGACAATCGGAATCCGCTGTGATTATGTTCCGCACATTGTATCGGTCATGAAGGCTGATATTTCTGTCTGATCCTGAATTTCGGTTTCAAATAATCAAGCCATGAAGGTAAACAACGCAACTGCCTTTAATGGTTTTTTTATTTTGAAATGATGAAATCTTTCTTTTACCTTTTCCGTTTAAGATCTTTTTTTCAAGCTGGTCCGGAGGGACGCAGGCTGGTTCCCATTACCGGTTTATGCATCCTGCTGGTCGTATTTTTGTTTTTGGCATTATCCAGCGGCGCCTATGATATCGGTGTTCGTGAGATCATGGCAGTTTTGGCCGGCCACATTCCGGGCGTTGATACCGGACCTGCGGACCGTCTCCAGGATACCATCATCTGGAAAATCCGGCTGCCCAGGGTGCTGCTTGCTGCGACCGTAGGAGCGGCCCTTGCCTTTTCCGGGGCGGTGTTCCAGGGATGTTTCCGAAACCCGCTGGTGGATCCCTATATCCTGGGGATCTCTTCAGGGGCGGCATTCGGCGCTGCCCTGGGCATCGTGATGCCGGCTTTTCCCTTGTCGGTCCAGGCCCTGGCGTTCGGATTCGCCTTTGCTGCCGTGGCTGCGGCCTGGGGCTTGTCCCGCCACAACGGGCAGACACCGGTGATCATGCTCATACTGGCCGGCATTATTATCGGTTCGGTGTTCAGTGCCTTTGTGGGCATTCTCAAATACCTGGCCGAAGACGCGGCCCTGCGTGAGATCGTTTTCTGGCTGATGGGTGGATTTTATTACGCGGGATGGCGGGATGTGGCGCTTGTTGCGCCTGTTGTGACCATTACCTTTGTCCTGGTGCTTGCCTTTTCATGGCAGTTGAACATCCTGTCCATGGGAGACACCGAGGCAAGGTCCCTGGGGGTGGCCCCGGAACCTTTTAAACTGTTTTTTATTGTCTCGGCCACCCTTGCCACTGCCGTTGCCGTTTCCGCCGTGGGAATCATTCCATGGGTCGGGCTGATGATGCCCCATGCGGCCCGTCTCATGATCGGGCCGGACAACAGGTTCCTGATTCCCATGGCCGCGCTGCTCGGCGCCCTTTATCTTGTGTTTTGCGATACCCTGGCAAGAATCCTGGTCAGTGCGGAAATTCCCATCGGAATCATTACCTCCCTGGCCGGTGCGCCTTACCTGTTCTATCTGCTTCGCTCAAAAGGAGTGGTCCAACCCGGAGGCAGTCATGCTTAGTGTAGAAAACCTTTCATATACCTATCCGGAGAGCCGCCGGCCTGTTCTTAAGGGGGCGACCCTGCACATCCGGAAAGGCATGCTTTGCGGATTGTTCGGTCCCAACGGATCCGGTAAATCCACCTTGTTCAAATGTTGCCTGAAACTCCTGACACCCGGGCAGGGCAGGGTCGTGGTCAACGGCCGCGATATCCGGGGCCTGAAAGTCAGCGAGATCGCCCGCCATGCTGCCTATGTGCCCCAGGAACATACCACCCCGTTTGGATACAGTGTCAGGGAGGTTGTTCTCATGGGGCGGACACCCCATTTGGGCTGGGGTTTCAGGATTTCCCGAAAAGACATCCGGGCAGTGGACGCCGCCCTGGAACGACTCGGTATCGGGGAGCTGTCACATCTTCCCTACAATACCCTGTCCGGGGGGCAGCGGCAGCTGGCGCTCATGGCCCGGGCTGTTGCCCAGGCCCCGAAAATCATGTTTCTTGACGAGCCTGCGTCCGCCCTGGATTTTTCAAACCAGATCCGCCTCTGGGAAACCATGAAAGCAATGGCGGCCCAGGGCGTAACGATCTTTGCCTGCAGCCACGATCCCAACCATGTGTCCTGGTTTTGCGACCAGGTGGTGGTGGTCCGGCAGGGCAAAGTATACCGGTCCGGCGCCCCGGAAATGGTGATGACCCAGGACACCCTTGATGCGGTATACAGGGAGTCCTGCAGGGTCAGGCATGTGGACCGGGTGCCGGTTGTCTTTCCAAGCCGTCTCAACGGTTTTTTTTACAACACACCGCCTGCCTGCAGCGTCCCGGAGGAGACTGTGGAGCAGGCGGTTTAACCCCAATGGGTTTCGGAGGAAAATGATGATACGTAATTATGTGTCTACCCTGAGCGTATTGACATGTTTTGTTGCAATATACGGGTGCGTTGTCCTGGCAGTCTGTCCGGCCCTGGCGTCATCCCCGCGCCAGATCACCGATTTCAGGGGCAAAACCGTACAAATACCGGACCGGATCAACCGTGTGGTTACCATTGACGACGGCCTCACCGAAGGCGTCATGACCATTCTCGGCGAATCGGGCAGGATCGTGGGGCTGGGGTCCAGGTCTCTGAGAAAGACCTCCCGGTTCACCATACCCAGCACCAAGGGGCCGGATCTTGTTTACGAAGATTGCATGAATCCGGTCCGCTACCTCAATCCCGGGTTTGCAGACCTTCCCCTGGTCAAGGATGCCTCGGGCATCAACTTTGAAACCGTGGCAGGCCTTGCACCGGATGTGGTCATTATCCGGGCCGGGTCCTGTTCGGCATCTTTTGGAACATCCGGCCAGGCCTTTGAAAAAAGCGTGGAGGTGCTTGAGTCCCTGGGGATTCCGGTTGTGGTGCTCAAAGCGCCGCCCTGTTCGCCCCATCCCACCCTGGACGATATCCCCGGGGAAATCCGCCTGATCGGACGGATTTTCGGCAAAGAAGACATCGCGGGCAGGGTTGCGGACGAAATCATGGATCGGGTGGATGAGATCTGGAAACGGACACGGGAAATTCCCGCCATCAGCAAACCCGGTATCCTGGCTTTGGGGCTTTCGCCCAAAGCCAGGAGCAGGGGCGGTGCCGGCAATGTAAGAAGCGGTATCCTCAAATATTATATTGAAGAGGTGGTGAATGCGAAAAGTGCCTTTACCGTGACCTATCATACGCCCGATACCGGACTTGTCAGTGCAGAGCAGGTATTGGCCATGGACCCGGACGTTATCGTCCTGACCACCTCATTCGGCTACCATCCCCCGGAAGAATTGTATAACGCCCCGTATTATGAAGTGTTCGGGGATCTGAGGGCTGTGAAAACCCGGCGGGTCAGTGCGCTGCCCTTTACCCCCTCAAACTGTGACGCGTCAAGAATTGAGCATCCCATTGACCTGATGATTATCGCAAAAACCGCATATCCTTCCCGGTTCTGCGATATCCGGGTGAGCGAATGGGTGCTGGAGTTTTACCAGTCCGTCTACGGGGTGAGCCGGGAAACCGCTGCGGCGCTGCGGTCTGTCCAGCTCCTGGACTGGACCGTGGACACAGGGTTTTAACCGGTCACTCCGAGGCAGTACTACAGCCGATGCAAGGATAACCGGGCAGGAAGCCCGGACAGTATCGGTGCGTAAGGTCATATCATTGTCATGAATCTGCATTTCCGGCAATACCCTGCCGGGGATGCCAAGGAATCGTTTTGCCCGCCCCGGTTCCGGGGTCCAATCCCGCTTATGAAAAGCCTCTTTTATCGATTCTGATCCAACCCAAGTTGTATTTCAGGAGGTTTATACATGAATGTCGAACGTGTGGAATTTCAAATCAACTGGAAGTGTAATATGAACTGCTCGTTTTGTTTCCAGAACGGCAGCAGGGAGGCCGGGGAAATGGCCATGGCAGATGTTGTATCCGCCATGGACCAGCTCAGCCCCGGCCTGAAAATCGTCTGGATCACCGGAGGGGAGCCGCTGTTATCCCCGGCGCTGCTCTTCAGTGTCATCCGTGAATCCAAAAGACGGGGGCTTTACGTGGGCATGAGCTCAAACGGGCTGATCCTGAAAACATACCTGCCCGAGCTTAAAGCGGCAGGGCTGGACGAGATACGGATCTCCCTGGATTCAAACGATGCTGCGGTTTTTGAACGGATCCGGGGACGGCGCAACAGCTTCCCCCGGGTCATGGAGGGCCTTGTCCAGGCCGTTCATTTCGGGTTCAGGGTCGGCATCCGGACCACAGTGACCCGGGAGAACGCAGCAACCGTGCCCGGTGTCATTGAAACGGCAAAGCAGATGGGGGTCAGCCGTGTGGAGCTGAAGTCGGTTCTGCCCATCGGCCGGGGAGACCGGTCAACCATGCTGCGGCCCGGGGACCTGGCCCGGGTGTTTCGCGACACATACCGGCAAAGAACCCGGCAGACCGATGTGATGATCATGTGCAACCATCTGCCCCAATGCCGGGATTTTAATGTGGAGAACAATTTTGCCTGCCAGTGCGCCAGGGAGTATCTCTACATCTACAGTGACGGGGCCGTGGTTCCCTGCAGTTATTTTCCTGCGCTTCCCGGCCTGAATCTCAGGGCCCGTTCCCTGGAAGCGATTTATCACGGGGCGTTTTTTAATGCGGTCAGGCACTCCTCCCCCGAGGACTGCAGGTCCTGTGAGGGCCTTGACACATGCAGGAACGGCTGCCCTGCGGTGCTGCATCGTTACGGCAGGTTCGGGAACTATTGCTATGACGTCATTGAGGAACTTTGCAGTTGATCCATTGCGGATATCCCGGAATTCAAATCAATCATCCATAAAAGAAACGGAGTATTATGAAATTATTATATCCTGACGGAGAAATCCGTCACACATCCGAGGACCCGGTATGGCAAAAGTTTACCGGGGCTGCCGGCCCCTTGTCCGGCGATTGCGTGGAAAACGGTATCAAACGGCTCAAACTCATGGCCCAGGACCCGGTTTCCGGTCCCGGCCATTATCTTTACCTGCCCAGGGGAGCCATGGTGTTCAACCTCTTAAAGGCATATCTCTACGACCTCTATGCCGAATTCGGGTGCTTTTACCTGGAATCCCCCATGCTCACGGATTATGAACACGATGCCGTCCGGAACCATGCGGAACAATCCGGGGAAAAAACCTACCATACCCACAGTTCGGGCCGGCACCTGATGACCAAGATCGGTGCCCTGTATTCCCAGCTGGAACTTGTCAGCCGGAACGGCATTGCCCCGGCAGTCATGCCCTTAAAGCTTTTTGAGATGACCAAGTGCTGCCGGATTGAAGACCGGATCAGCCCCTTGCGAAGGGCTTGCGAGTTCACCATGGTGGACATGCACGAGCTGTGCACGGATTTTGACCAGGCCTGCGAAGAAAGCATTGCCGTTCATCAACGGATTCTTGAACTGGGCCGGGAGTTTGATATGGATTTTTACTGCACGTACACCGTGACCGATGCCTTTTTAAAAAGCCATTTACCTTTTCTGGAACAGCTGGTCCGTATCCAGGAAAAGGAAGCCCTCCTGATCCGGGCAAATCCTGAAAAGGGGCGGCCCCTCAACCTTGAATACCATGTGGAATCCGGCGCCGGGTCTCCTTTGGAGGTGTCTGCATTCCAGATTGACTGCCAGAATCCTGAAAAGTTCAACATCCGGAACCCTGACGGAAGCCGTCCCGTACTGGTCCATGCCAATATCGTCGGCTCGGTGGAGCGGTTCATGTACGCCCTTGTTGCCCGTGCCCTGGATCGAAACGCATTTCCCCTGTGGCTGGCCCCGGAGCAGGTCCGGCTGGTGCCGCCGGATGCCGGGAACACAGGCGCCTGCCTGGCCCTGGCCAAACGCCTGGGGCAGGAGCAAATCCGTGTGACCGTGGATGACAGGGCAGACATGACCGTAACCGGGAAAATACAATCTGCCGGGGATGCAATGGTTCCCCTTGTGCTGACCGTGGACCGGGAGAGGCTTGAGCTGGTGCGGGCCGGCAATGCGTCCACCCCGGTCTCTGTTGAGGTCCTGCTGGACAGGATTCGATCGGAGACCGTTGCAAAACCTGTTATGAAAGCCACATTTCCCCTGGGGCTGTCCGAATGGCCGGACTATTTCTAATCCGGAATGCCGGCCCGGGGACGGTATCCCCGGGCCGTTATCTTAATAAGGAGCTGAATGATGACAACCCGTCAGTTACACCGGAAAGACAGCGGATTCAGGACCGGCAGCGTCATGGTCCTGTCTTTCTCGCACTTTATCCATGATCTTTACCTGAGTTTCCTGGCGCCGCTGCTGCCGCGGCTCATTGATAAGTTTGGCCTGAGCATGACCCAGGCCGGGTTCCTGTCCACCGTGCTTCAAATTCCCGCCCTGATCAATCCATACCTGGGCACTGTGGCGGACCGGATGAACGGCCGGTATTTTATTATCCTGGCGCCTTCCCTGACTGCCGTGGCAATGAGCGCCTTGGGCGCAGCCCCCAATTATTATTTCCTGCTGCTCCTCCTGTTTGTCGCAGGAGTGAGTACGTCGCTTTTTCATGTCCCGGCCCCGGTTCTGATTCACCACCTGTCAGGGGAGAAATCCGGCAGGGGCATGAGCTTTTATATGACCGGCGGGGAACTTGCCCGGGCCGCAGGGCCGGTGTTTATCATTGCCATTGTCTCTGTTTCCGGGCTGGAGGGGTATTACCCGGTCCTGGTGATCGGGGTGGCCACCTCGTTTTTCCTTCATCTTAAATTCAGGGATATTCCCGTGCCCATCAAAGCCAGGGATAAGGTACCGCTGATGGACACCATCAGGGAAACAAAACAGGTATTTATCCCCATTTCAGGCATATTGATCGCCAGGGGGTTCATGCATGCCACCATGACCTCTTTTCTGCCGGTGTATATTGAACTTGAAACCGGTAATCTCTGGCTTGCGGGAATATCCCTGGCTTTAGTGGAGGCGGCCGGGGTGTTGGGCATTCTGACCCTGGGGCCTCTGAGTGACCGCCTGGGACGGAAAAATACGATATTGCTCTGCCTAGTGACCGCGCCCGTGACCATGATGGCCTTCCTGGGAACGGCAGGCTGGCTCCGCTACCTGTTTCTGATTCTCACCGGGTTTACCCTGCTTTCCGCCACCCCGGTGATGCTGGCCCTGGTCCAGGAACATGCCCGGAAAGGCCCGGCCGCGGCAAACGGTCTTTTTATCATGCTCAGCTTCCTGTCAAGATCATCCATTGTCGTGCTGGTGGGGTTTGCCGCAGACAGGTTCGGGCTTGAGCCCACATACCTTGCCAGTGCGCTGTTCGGACTGCTGGGCATCCCCTTTATCCTGCTGCTGCCCGGCAGGTCCGGGGTACGCTTTTGGGCCTGAAACGCCTTGCGGATATGATTCGGTACTCTCTGCAAAACAGGTATGGATATTGCTCTCCTTGATCTGCAAAAGGCATTTCTCAGATCCAGTGAGAAAATCTTTCCCAATGCCTTTTAAGGTTTAATTGTCGGACCGTCGGCAAATATGCGCCAACAGGCATAAAGATACGCCAACAGGCATGATGAAACGCCAATGGTGTATACGGAAGAATTTGCCGGTCTGTTCCGGATGTCGGAAACCGTTCTTTTCAATTCAATGAAGGAGATCCAAATGAAGTTCAATCACGTGTTCTGCTGTTTTTTATCCGCGGCCATGCTCGTTGCCGTCTGCACCTCTTCCGCTCTCTCCAATTCCGGGGATGGGGCATCCCGCCTCAGCCCGGTACCGGATAAGATTACCGGGTTTATCGGGCAGGGGCATTCTCTTCTTGACTCCCACCATATCCATAGTATTTCAGGCGTGACAGAGATCAGGAACAAGAAGAAACATCTCGGTCTCAGGGTGACGGGCGTATACAATGCCATGACCTTTTATTTTAAGGAATGCGGGGGGACCGGGCAGTTCCCGGTGGTCGAATTTGACCCCATGCTGGATCTGTTATCCGGGGAGTGCCTGGGCCAGATCGTAAAGATCAAACCCGCCGTGATAAGCCCGGGGGCGGTTAATATGATCACACCGTTTTGCCCGAGTGAAGAAAAACTGCGGGTTTTTGAACTGGACCTCAACTTTAAAGCCTCGGAAGACGGGTATACGGAACGGGTTTACTTCCCTCTGATCAATTTCTCCGACGGCTCAATTATGCTGGATGTGGCTTGGAACGATGGGGTATGGACGTATACCTGGGGGCGGTCTTCAGGGCATGAAGCACAGGCTGTGGAAACTGTTGAACTGCCGGCGGCATCTCACAGTATCGTTGATTCCGTGCCGGTTCGGATCGTAGGGATGCTGGGGGACGGCCCGAATCCGGAGCCGGGGACCAACCTGAATAAAATCCGGGAGATCCACGGTATAACAGATATCAGGAGAGATGAGAAACTTTGTCTGAGGGTCACAGGTGTCTATGACGCCATGGCCTGCAAGGCAAAAAAATCCGGGATGAGGCACATTCCGGCCGTCCGGTTCACTCCCTTTTTGAATACGTCCGTAAGGGCCGATATTGAGCCGCTGGCCATTTATCCCGGAGGGCTTCCCATGGCAGCGCCGGATTGTCCGGACAAGCAAAAATGGCATCCCTTTGAACTGGACCTGGTGTTTGAAAATCCGGAAGAAGGATATCAGAAAACCATTAAATTTGATGTGCTGCAGATGGACGGCATTGGGTCGGTCACATTGATGGTGACCTGGAACAATGGGGCCTGGACATATTTCTATACTCTGTAAGGAGAAAACACGTGTGATGCCCGGCAAAAGAGCGGCTGCCCATAGCTTTTGCAGGCGGTTCCTTTTGCCGGGCCACCGGCCGGTTACTTCCGGTTTACAAGATAAATGCCGGTGCCCACAAGAGCCAGGGCGCAGACAAGGAACAGGGTGACCGGTTCTCCCAGGATAAGCGCACCGGCCATCACCCCGAACAACGGGGTGAGAAAGGCAAACGGGGCGATCCGGGAAACCGGGTATTTCCTGATCAGCCAGAACCAGGCAATATAGGTGATAAACGCCACCCAGACGATCTGGTAGGCCAGGCTGGCCGTAACCGCGGGACCCAGGTGCCGGATCCCCCCTTCTCCCAGAGCCAGGGAGGCAAGAAACAGGATGGGGGCTGATACCCCGAGCTGGTAGAGCAGGGTTTTGCCCGGGGAGATGCGGGTCAGGGGCGTGGCCTTGATGAGTACGGTGGCCGCTCCCCAGGCCACGGCCGCTCCCAGAACCATGGCGTCGCCCATGAGCATTTCCCGGGACGGGAGACACATGGATTCGCGAAATGCGGCCATGATGCCGAAAAAAGCCAGGACCAGCCCCAGGACCTGGACCCGGGTCAGGGACTCGGTCCTGATAAAAAGGTGGGCGCCCAGGGCCACCACAAAAGGGGAGGTGTTCAGAAATACGGCAGACCTGGATGCATTGGTAAATTCGAGTCCCCAAAAGAGCAGGATAAATTGCAGGGAAAAGAGAATCCCGGCCAGGATACCCCACCAGAGGGTTCCGTCCCTTTCCAGGATGTTCTGCCCCCGGGAGATCATCCAGACCACCACCAGCAGGGCCGATCCCGTGGAGCGAAATCCTGCCTGGAGTACCGGCGGTATCCCGCCGATCCCCACCTTCATGGCCACCTGGTTAAGTCCCCAGGACGCACAGAGAATGATCAGCAGGGCCACCCCTTTGATGTCGATATTTGTGTTGACCGCCGGTTTCATGGCCCCCCTTATAATGCATATGTTGCCGGGAATCCAGAGGTAACACCCGGGACCGGGTAATAATAATTCAAGTTTATGATAAATTTTCAATACAGGCGGAGAGAAAACCGGCCTGCCGCACCATCCCCCGCATTCTGCAACAAAGGCATTTCAAAAATGCCAACCCTTTAGAATTACAATTAAACCAAGATACTTTTCCTGCCCGGCCTGACCTTGGAATTTCCTTTTTTCGGATATGGCACGGCTTCTGCAATTTTGCGGTGCAGTATTCACCATTCAACCGCCGGGCAAGCGTTTCCCGGAAAAGCACCGGAAAAGGAGAGGGCATGACCGATTGCCGGTTCATCCGCATGCAGGACAGGCAGGAGCTGGAAGAGATTCACGAGGCAACCGTGGAGGTGCTGGAAACCATTGGGGTGGACTTCAAATCGGATGCTGCACTGGAGGTGTTCAAATCCGGGGGAGCCCTCCTTGACGGGGACCGGGTACGGATTCCCCGCACCCTTCTGGAAACGTCCATTGATACGGCGCCGGACAGCTTTATGTTTCACGGCCGTAATCCGGAAAAATCCATTCGTATCGGCAAGGGCCAGGACCGGACCCATGTGGAACCCAGCAACGGCTGCATCCATGCCCAGAGCCTTGACAAGGGCCGGTGGATTGCGGGAATCCGGGATCTGGTCGATTTTTTCAAGCTGGCACATGCCAGTGATGTCTGCGATATCAACGGCGGCATTCCGGTGGCGCCCGCTGATATTGACGGGGACAGTGCATCTCTCAGGATCTTTTACGAAACCCTGAAACACACGGACAAACCTCTGAGGTCCAATATCGGCACCCACAAGGAGATCAGCACCATGTTCCGGATGCTGGAGATCGCCAAAGGGGAAAGCGGGTGGCTCCGGGACCATGCCGCCGTATACCTGAGCATCAATCCCTTAAGCCCCCTGGCATATGATGCCCTTCCCCTGGAAGCGGCCATGACCTATGCCGCCCACGGCCAGCCCGTGACCGTTCTCTCCTGCGCACTTGCCGGCATCTCAGCGCCCATGAGCCTTAAAGGCATGAGCGTGATGCAGAACGCCGAAATCCTTTCCGGCCTGGTCCTGACCCAACTGGTCCGGCCGGGTGCCCCGTTTATTTATGCGCCGGCCGGGGCCGTGCCTGATATGCGCACCGGCCGGTACGTGACCGGCTCTCCCGAATCCAACCTGGCCAATATCGCCAATATCCAACTGGCCCGGGAGGTTTACGGCCTGCCCACCCGGACCATGGCCGGTCTCACCGATGCCAAAACCGTGGATGCCCAGTCCGGTATGGAAACCATGCAGAACCTTTTCCAGTGCATGATGGGCGGGGCGTCCATTATCAACGAATGCCTGGGCGTGATGGACGCCATCATGACCAACTCCTATGAAAAACTCATCCTGGACGAGGAAATGATCTCCCGGGTCCTGGCCTTTATGGTGGGATTTGACGGGGCAAACCAGGATACGGCCGTGGCAGCCATCCGGGAGGTCGGGCCCGGGGGAACCTTTCTCTACCATCCCGACACCGTCCAAAACTGCCGGCACACCTGGCGGCCACGGGTGTCTGACTGGGACAGCCATGACAAATGGGAGGAAAAGGGCCGTCCGGATCTGGTCCGGGCCGCAGCAGACCGGTACCGGCACATCCTGGCAACGGCACCGGACACCACCCTGGACAAGGCTGCAGAGAAGGAGCTGGCAGCTTTTATAAACGCAACCCATCCCCGTCTGGATCTGGGGATCTGATGTTCACCCGTAACCCGAGTTTTTATTGATTTAGGAGGTCTTTATGCGTACCGGAGAAAAACCCCTTAAAACCGAACCTGTGCTGTTTGTCTCAGCCCTGGCCCTGACCCTGTTTGCCTGCATTCCCATTGTCATGTACCAGGACAGGGCCCTGGACGTGCTGGTGGGGATCCGTAAATTTTTCACAGGCCCCCTGGGCTGGTCTTTTCTTTTATTCGGGGTGGGGTCTGTGGTGTTCCTGTTGTGGCTGGTGTTCGGCCCTTACCGTGACGTGCGTCTGGGCGGCAGGGACATGAAACCCGAATTCTCCAACCTTTCCTGGGTCGCCATGCTGTTCTGCTGCGGTATCGGCACAGGGCTGATCTACTGGTCGTTTATTGAACCGGTGTATTACCTTCAGTCTCCACCGTTCGGCCTTGAGGCCGGTACCAGTGCGGCACGGGAGTGGGCTGCCGCATACGGGGTATACCATTGGGGATTTGTGCCCTGGGCGATTTCCTGCATATTCGGCGTACCCATTGCCTACTCCTATTACAACCGGAAAACCAGGCGCCTGAGTATCGGGGCCACCTTTGACGGCCATCTGGGCAAACATACCTGGTTTGCCACAATGGTGGACCTGCTGATCATGTTCGCCATTCTGGGCAATGTGGTAACGGTCCTGGGCCTGGGTACGCCCATGCTGTCCGCAGCCATTGCAAAGTTTGCAGGCACGGAGCCGGGGTTTGGCATGGATGTGGGTGTGGTGGCGGTCTGGACCTGCCTGTTTTGCGCCTCCTGCTATTTCGGCCTTGAAAAAGGGATCAAGCGGCTGAGCAGCATCAACCTGGTCCTGGCCTTTGTTGCCATGGCCTTTGTACTGTTTGCCGGGCCCACCGCCTTTATCCTCAATACCTTTATCAACAGCCTGGGCCTGATTTTCCAGAATACCATCCGCATGGCCATGAATACCGATCCCATTGCTGCAGGCGGCTGGCCCCAGGGCTGGACCATCTTTTTCTGGGCCTGGTGGCTGGGAGCGGCACCGTTTGTGGGGGTATTCCTGGCCAAGATTTCCAAAGGCAGGACCCTTAAAGAGCTGGCGATCGCCCCCCTGGTCTGGGGACCATTGGGCTGCGCCTTGTTCTTCGGGGTATTCGGGGGATACGGTCTGCATGTGGAGCTGTACGGCCAGGTGACCATGACATCCATGATGGATGCACACGGCCCGGCAAAGACCATTGCCGAACTCATTGCCATGCTGCCGGTGGGCCAGGTCATGCTGCCCCTGTTCATCGTGCTCATGTTCATTTTCTGCGCCACCACCCTGGATTCCGCCTCCTATGTTCTGGCCACGGTATCCACCCGTGAGCTGCCCGTGGACCGGGAACCTGCCCGGTGGAACCGGATGTTCTGGTCCGTGATCAACGGGGCCGCCGCCATCAGCCTGATGTTTATCGGCGGGCTCAAACCCCTCCAGGCTGTTGCCGTGCTCACCTCTTTTCCCCTGATGTTCATCATGATCGGGGCAGGGTACTTTTTTCTCAAAGACCTGAAAGCGGCCCACGGCAGCACAACCGTCTCTCCGGAGACAGACCCGGTGCGGGCAGTTTAACCCTTTGGGGCCGGGGGCGGATGCCTGCCCCCGGCCTGTAAATATCCGGAAACCCGATTTAACACAACATATAAGGAGGAAGAACACTTAAGCATAAAGCGGCGGGGAACCTCCTGCCGCCGGTAATTTTTTCAACCCCATAACAATGAAGGTGAAACAATGGAATCAAGAACAATATTCTCGGAGACAACAGCCACCGGCGGGTTCGGCTTTTCCGTGTTCGGGGACGACGAGGTTGAACGGATTCACCTGGCCACCCTTGAAATCCTTTGGACCACAGGGCTTTACGTCGGAGACGACGAGGCCCTGGACATCCTGGACGGGGGCGGTGCAACCGTTGACCGGAACACCCGGATCGTTAAATTCCCGGCCTATCTGGTGGAGGACTGCATCCGATCCGCCCCGCCCAATATCGTACAATACGGGCGGGATCCCAAGCATGATGTTTTCCTGGGAGGCAAGCGGGTCCATTTCTGTACATTTGGCCAGGGCGTGAACATCATGGAAACCGACGGCACGGTCAAGCCCAGTGTGTGCGCAGATGTGGGCAGGGCAGCCCTGCTCACCGACGCCATGGAAGAGGTGGATGTGTGCGAGCGCTCCCTGACCGCCGGGGATGCCCCGGACAACGTCGCCCCTGTGTGGGAGGCGGAAACCGTATTTGCCAACACGGCCAAGCACACGGTTTACGGCCCGGGCAACGGCTGGCGGGCCGGCAAGATTATCAAGATGGCCCAGGCCATTGCCGGAGGGGAACAGGCCCTGCGAGAACGGCCCATCCTGACCATCAACTGTTCGCCCACAAGCCCCCTGACCCTGGATGTCAACTGCTGCACCGGGATCATGACCTGCGCCAGGGCAGGGGTGCCCTGCAACCTGATCTCCATGGTCATGGCCGGGGCATCCGGCCCAATTACCCTGGCAGGCTCCCTGGTCACCCACAATTGCGAGATCCTGGGCGCCATTGTGCTGCACCAGCTCACCAGCAAGGGTGCGCCCGTGATTTACGGGTGCTCG
This sequence comes from Desulfobacter sp., assembly GCA_036881925.1. Classification (GTDB taxonomy): domain Bacteria; phylum Desulfobacterota; class Desulfobacteria; order Desulfobacterales; family Desulfobacteraceae; genus Desulfobacter. The sequence goes on along the minus strand of JBAJNJ010000026.1, from coordinate 39,115 downwards.
TCCCTGGGGTTTGACCTCAAGCTGACCACCACCCCGGTGGGATCGCCCGAGTGCGGTCTGCTCAATGCAGCCGCCCCGGTGCTGGCGCAAAAGTACATGCTGCCCAGTTTTTCTGCCGGTGGCTAGGCTGACGCCAAACTGCCGGACGCACAGGCCGGCCATGAAAAGACCCTGACCGCCATGTGCGCAGCCAATGCCGGGACAAACCTGATTTACGGTGCCGGCATGCTCGACTCCGGGCTGATTTTCAGTTATGCCCAGCTGGTGGTGGACAATGATATTTTCAAGATGGTGAGAAAGGTGATGCAGGGCATTCACGTGGATGATGAAACGCTTGCGTTGGAAACGATCAAGTCGGTAGGACCCGGCGGCGATCATCTGATGCAGCCCCATACCGTGAAATACATGCGCACCCTGCCGTCCGCCCCCCACATCATTGAGCGGGCCAACTACGACCGCTGGATGGGCAAGGGCGGAAAGGACATGGCCGAACGTGCGGCGGAAAAAGCCGCCCATATTTTGGAAACCCATAAGCCCATGCCGCTGACCGATGACGCCAGGTCCGCCCTGCGCAGCATCGTGGAAGAGGCCACCCATGAAAGTGAAGAAATGGACAGGAAAAAATAGCGATCTTTTGTTTTTAGCGCCGCCCCTTGTTTTTCGTGCCGCACCATGGTAGGTGCCTGGTGACGGCATGAAAATTTAAAGGATGCGTCCTGTTCAATACAAGACAGGCCGTCCCCGGATCTCCGGGGACGGCCTATTGCGTACATGGGGATTTAAGCGTAGAATACGGTTTTTTATCCGGCGGTTTGATCTCCAGACAACAAGTCACAGGCAAAGGCGGTACAACCCCAAAAATTGTTAACACAGCAGACATAAGACAATGGCACTTGAAGAAAACAAAACCCCTCCCGCAAAAAAGCGGTTCTACCGGAAACGGGTGCGGCTGTTCAATCTGATCACCAAGATCAAGCTCTGGCCGTCCAGGACGGGCAGCCTCCACGGCATTCGCACCATTGACATCATGGGTTCCCGGGCCAGGCTGGTGACCCACTGCAACAAGGAATTCACCATTTCCAACTCCCTGAATTCCAGGGCGGCCAGGTGGCTGAGAAACAAGTGGTTTGTCCGGGTCTGCCCGGATTGCAGGGTGCCGGATTGGAAGCTGGAGAAATATTCCTCCACCCTGTTCCGCAGGCACCAGGGCTCGCTTTTGACAACACCGGAAGAGTAAGACCCCATGTCTTTGACCATCGCTATTGTGGGGGGCAAGCTCCAGGGATGCGAAGCCGCATACCTGGCCGGAAAGGCCGGGTTCCGTACCCTTGTGGTTGACCAGAACCCGGATGCGCCTGCATCAGGGCTCTGTGATGTCCTGGTTCCGTTTCGATTCACAGACCGGAGCGATTTTCCCGTGTTGCCGGAAACACCGGACCTTATCCTGCCGGCGGTTGAAGATGACCAGGTCCTGGCCTGCGTTGACGCATGGGCAAGGCGCGAAAACATTCCCCTGGCCTTTGATATGGATGCCTATGAAACCAGTGTCTCAAAACTGGCCTCTGACCGGCTTTTCCGGGAACTTGGCCTGCCCGTGCCCGCATACTGGCCGGATTGCGGCCTGCCCGTGGTGGTCAAGCCGGACCGGGCCAGCGGCAGTGAGGGCGTGGAAATATTCCATGATCAACAAGCCTTTGCCCGGCGGTTCCCGGATAAAAAAGACCTGGCAGGCCGGGTGGCCCAGGCTTATCTTGAAGGCCCTTCGTTTTCCATTGAAGTCATGGGGGCGCCGGGACAGTATCAGACATACCTGGTTACAGATCTCGGCATGGACGAGGCATATGACTGCAACCGGGTCACGGCCCCCACAGCCCTGGCAGACCGCCATATCCGGGCAATGGAAGAAATGGCTGTCAACATTGCGGAGGCGGTTTCCCTCAAGGGCATTATGGATCTTGAGGTGATTCTCAACGGGGATGAATTGTACATCCTTGAAGTGGATGCCCGGCTTCCCAGCCAGACCCCCATGGCAGTCTACCATGCCACGGGCCTGAACATGGTGGCGGCCCTGGCAGCAAATGCCCTGGGACAGGAAGTTCTGCCCATGCCCGGACAACAGCGCCATACCCGGGTCGAACACATCCGGGTGGACGGTCCGGACATCGCGTTTTTGGGCGAACATATCATGTCCACCCAAGGCTCCCTGCACCTGGAACCCGGATTTTTCGGGGCTGACGAGGCTGTTACCAGTTATTCGCCCGGAAAGCGGCAATGGGTGGCCACATTAATTTTTACCGGGGCCACTGCCGGGGAAACAGGCAAAAAACGGGACCTGTGCCTGGACAATATTCTCAACAATGCCCGGAAACCGGGGAAAAATACACAATGACACGATTGACCAACAGCGACATCCGGGATATTTCCGCAAGCCTTTCCGTTTACGATGCCGAACTTAAGGCGGCCACGGGATCATCCATGCTTGGCATTGCCGCCCATGCCTGGGGTATGGACGAGACAATGCTTTCAGAACGCCTCAGGGCACTCACCGTGCGGGTGATCCCCGTGTCCGGAGGCCAGGGCATTATTACGGATTTCAGCCGGACCGTTGCCGCCATTCTCAATTTCCTTGGTTGTGATGCCCGGGTGGCGGAACATCCGGATGTATGGGGACTGGCATCTGCTTATGACACCGGTGCGGATGCGGTTTTCATGGCTGACGACCACCGGTTTGTGGGCATCCATCTCAACACCCGGGTGGTGGCGGACAATTCAGAGGCAACCGGCCGTGTGTTTGCCGCAGCCCTGGACCTCATGGCCGGGGGCATCAAGAACCGGCCCGCCCTGGTTTTGGGATGCGGGCCTGTGGGAGAAGCCGGTGCCCGGGCACTGGCAGGGGCAGGGGCGAAAACCATGCTCTACGATATCAACCCGGAGGCTTCCCAAGCGTTAAAGGCCTTGCTGGACAGGGAAAATGCAGGAGCGCCCGTGGAGGTGCTGGCAGCATTACCCGAGGGACCACAAGAGGCCTCTTATATCCTGGAAGCCACACCGTCCGGCCAAAGCATTCCGGACGGGCTGGCCACAGCAGGGGTGTATGTGGCGGCCCCGGGGGTGCCCTTAGGCATTTCCAGCCATGCGGCCGATCGCATGGGGCCCCGGCTGGTCCATGACAAACTAGAACTCGGTGTCGCGGCCATGGCTGCAGACCTGGTGGCGGACAAACCATGACGCCGGAATTGCCGGAGGTGAATAATGCCGAACCTTGAATGGACTGAGACACAGCGCCAAAGACTCAAAGACCTTGAGATTGATCCCGACAGTATTGAGGCGGATTTTTCCACACCTGACGCCCGGAACCAGGCCTTCCAGAAGATTGAAAAACACCAGGTCCGGTCCCAGCAGCAGAAACTGGCCGCTCTCCTGGGAGAACGGAAAAAGACCCGGATCCAGGTCTTAAGGGAGCAACTGGAACAGACCCTGTTTGACCTGGGATTTACCGGGGTCACCACCCCTACCATCATTTCCGGGCATGCGTTGCGAAAGATGTCCATTGACCATGCCCATCCCCTGAACAAACAGGTATTCTGGCTCAATGACAAGCAGTGCCTGCGCCCTATGCTGGCACCCAACCTTTACAGCCTGATGAAAGATTTCGGCAGGCTGAAGCACCGGCCCATACGATTTTTCGAGATCGGGTCCTGCTTTCGGAAAGAGTCCAGCGGCAGGGTGCATGCCAATGAGTTCACCATGCTCAACCTGGTGGAGATGGGCCTGCCCGCAGAGGAGCGCCAGGAGCGCCTGGAGTTCCTGGCAAAGGCGGTGATGGCAGCCGCAGACATACCGGATTTTGATTTTGAAACCGATGCTTCCGAAGTTTACGGCACCACCCTGGATGTGGTGGCCGGGCCGGAACGGACCGAGGTGTCTTCGGGCGCCATCGGCCCCCATCCCCTGGATGCGGAATGGGGAATTTCAGATACCTGGGTGGGCATGGGCTTTGGCCTGGAGCGTCTGCTCATGATTTCCAGATCGGAAAACACCATCGGCAAATGGGCCAGGAGTATTTCCAGTATTGACGGCATCCGGCTGAACATCTGACACCGGGGCCGGTTCATTTCCCGTCTTTGCGCTGGCATATTAAATGAAGGCAGCGGCATACCAGGTAAAGCCAATATAAAAAAGGGGATACACATGCCTCAGAATTCCGCTCCGTGTTTTGAATTTGAAAATGTATCGTTTGCCTGGCCCGGCGGCAAAACCATTCTGGATGGCCAGAGCTTTTCATTGCCCAAAGGCGTATTTGCCGTTGTGCGGGGCCCTTCCGGATCGGGCAAATCCACCCTCCTGCGCCTGATGAACCGCCTTGAAGACCCTGTGGACGGGGTGATCCGGTATCTTGGCCGCAGCCTTGGCGACTGGTCCCCGCCCCTGTTACGGCAAAAGGTGGCGTATCTTCACCAGATGCCGGTTGTACCGGATCTTTCCGTCCGGGAAACCCTTTGCCATGCCTTTACATTTAATATTAACCAGGCACTTGACCCGCCCGGCGACAGTGCACTTACCGCACAGCTTCAACGGGTCGGCCTGGGAGATGTCGGGCTTGGCGACCCTGCTGCGGCATTGTCCGGGGGACAGCGCCAGCGGCTCTGCCTGTTGCGCGCCGTTGCAACCGGGCCGGATGTCCTGCTGCTGGACGAGCCCACCGCTTCCCTGGACAAAGAGAGCAAGGCTGTGGTGGAGGAGATGGCCGGGGAGCTTTGTGCCGGCGGCACCACCGTGGTCATGGTGACCCATGATGATTTTATCCCCGGAAACACAGCATGTATTGAAGTCCGGGTCCGGGACGGGAGGGTAGAGATATGTCAATGATGCAGGAAGCCCTGGATATCGGGGCAATGGAACTGGGGATTGCCGGGCTGTTTGTGGTGGTTGCAGGCGCCATATCCATGGCCGGCCGTCTGGGATTGGGTAGAAGCCTTCTGACAGGGGCTGTCCGGTGCGTGCTCCAGCTCACGGCAATGGGATATGTGCTCCGGTTTATCTTTAATGTGGATTCCGTCTGGATTGTTCTCGGGGTGTTCTGCATCATGACGGTGTTTGCCGTGAGAATCGTCAGGGGAAATGTCGCGGAGCGGCAGATCCCTTTTGTTCTTCCCGCCTTTTTGACGATGTTTACGGTGTATGCATTGATTTCAGCCATGGTCACCGGTGTGATCGTCGGGGCCTTACCCTGGTGGCATCCCCAGTATTTTATTCCCCTGGCCGGGATGGTGGTGGGCAACTCCATGACCGCCCTGGGGCTGTCCCTGGACCGCCTGTTTTCAGATCTCAAGGCAAAGCAGGACCAGGTGGAAATGGCACTTTGCCTGGGGGCCACAGCCTGGGAAGCCAGCCGGGACATTGTCCGGGATGCGCTCAAAGCCGGCATGACCCCTTCCATCAATTCCCTTGCCGGTGTCGGGCTGGTCTTTCTGCCGGGCATGATGACCGGCCAGATCCTGTCCGGGGCTGATCCTCTTCTGGCCATCCGCTACCAGATCGTGGTTATGTTCATGCTGGTGGCGTCCACGGCCCTGACTGTGGCTATTGTGCTCCACATTGTCCGGAAACGCTGCTTCGGTCCGGGACAGCAGCTTCTTCTCAAGCCGGGAAAAACACGGCGGTAGCCGGGTTTACTTTCCCAGGCTGTATTGTGCAGCAGAGGCTGAAGGCTTGTGATGAACCGGGAGATGCCCGGTAAATGAAAGGTTTATTGATGCGGTAAATGCAAAGTGGCTGAACTGAAACGCCGGGAACGGAAGCCGGGATACACTCCCGGCTTCCGTTGTGTTCGGGAGGAGCTTTGAAATGCTTACGGTTTGTCCATCTGCACCTCAAGTGCCTGGCCGGGCACCACACACCCGTTGCAGCCGCAGACACTTGTATAGCCGTCCGGAACATAGGGAGCTGCCGTGGTCCACTGGCCGTTCCACCCGCCCTGGTTTTCACAGAGCGGGGCACAGACCGAGGCGGCATTTGCCGGTGTCAGGTAGGTTGCCGTGGGTTTGTCGCAACCACAGTCAAAACCGGTCCGGATATCGGTGCGGATCTGCGATTTATTGGTGTTAAACCACTCATAAAGCGCGTCTGACAACGTAAACATCTTAATGGCCGGGTTGTCGGCCATGGTTTTCATCTGATTGTAGATCGGGTAGTAAAGTGCCAGTTCGTCAAAGGCGGATTTGAGGGTCAGCAGCAGGTACTGGGGAACGCCCTGGGGCTGGTTGGCGCCGGTGGTGCTGGCAACAACCACGTCCTTGGAGCCCATGAGGCTGGCCAGTTTTTTGGCGTTGGCAATATCGCCGCCATTGGCGTTAACCCCGATCACATCGGCATAAAATACCGGTGCTGTGGTCTCGCCCTGATTCCACAGGGGCAGGGGCTTAAACCCGAATCCCCCGGGTAAAAAGCCGTTGTTTCCCTGGGTCATCCCCCACATGGATTCGGTAAATCCCACAAAGCTGTTGCCATAGCCCTGGCCGAACCAGATGCCGCGCTGGTAAGCCGTGTCAAACCCGGTGGTTCCGTTGAGATAACTGCTCATGGTCATGAGGGTGCGCAACCGGTCGGTAACTGCCGGGTTGATGGCGGCAGGAGTGGGAAAGGGATAGATGCCGTTCATGGCAAACTGGGTGGCCACATAATAGGTGGCATTGGTTGTTTTTCCTGAAATATCCAGCATCATGCCGTTATATGGATTCTGGCCCGGAACCAGCCCGGTGAACCGGCATGTACCCACGATATCGCGCAGTTCATCCAGGGTGTTGGCCGCCTCAATGCCCATGCCGGTTTTAAAAAACAATACATTGGTGCATCCCAGCAGGGGAATTGCTGAATAGGTCGCATTATCGCTGTTTTTCACCCCTTCAATGGCATAGGTCAGAAAATCGCCCAGGCCATTGGGGTTGATGTCCGCCGATGTCAGGTTCACCAGGAGGTTGGCAGCGCGGTATTTGTTCAGGAACAGGGCATCAAACACGAACACATCCAGGCCGTCGGGGTTTTTATCATATCCCCCGTCCCAGACATTCGGGTCCGTGATGATCTCCAGATCAATGCCGGTGTTCAGCTCGGCCCAGCTGTTGCGGAGCACCTCCTCGAACTGCTCCACCCGGGGAACATAAGGATAAAGACCGACTTTTAAGGTTTCAGCCCATGCCGCAGTTGCAAGGACCAGGGAAAGAACGAGCGCCACCAGATACTTCGAATACTTCATAGAACAATCCTCCAAGATGATTTGAACATGTAACGATTACCCAAAGAAACGGATTCGGAAAGGCATTTGGAAATCGATACCCCTTTTTGTTTTGCCGCTTCTTTTATGTGGTTTTGTTTCAGCAGGCAAATCTTCGGGCCTGCCCGTGTTGAACCATGCGTTGTGCAGCCAGGGAAAGCCGGATTGAATTGTTCTGACCATGCCCGCGCCAGCGCGATAATATGATGTGCAGATTTGTTTGAGCGGCTTGTTTTCCGGAGATTCACCGCACATCACGAAAATTTGAATGATCGTCAATCGGAGTTAACGAGTCGGGTATCCATCCCTCCCAAAATGGAATTGCCTGGAGCATATTCATATTCTGAGCGAAATTTCAACATCAAAGATCGTAAGTTGTTGATTTGGCCTTTGACGATGATCCCGTGCGACTGGCTGGTTCGCGTCAGGGAAATGCAACGCGATAAAATGATTTGGTACTGCGGAAAATGACTGTTCCGCAAGGTTTTACACAACATGCGGTATAAAATAAATGCGGGCACTGGTTTTGGCAATCCGTGTGGATGCCGGTGTTATGCACTTTTCCTGATCAACTCTTTCAATTGTGTGTCACTTAACCGTTCAAGATCAAGGAATGCAGCGAAGGGATCGCCGGGCAACCCCAATACCTTTGCAAAAGCCGGTTCTGTTTTCAGGCCGGATATTTTAAGTGCTCTGACTTGGTTTCGCAACGGTTCCCCGCCAATTTTAAGAACCTGCTCCATAATTGACAGGTGCCTGTAAGCAAACTGTGCATTGACGGGTACAATTGAACCATAGATTTCTACTTCAAAATCATCGGCATGAAACGAGGTGACCATCTCTTCGTGATCTGATTTGCGGTCCCATTGCCTGAAGCCCGGGTAATTCCCAAACGTCGATACGAGAGTGGCTATGAATGCATCAATATTTCTGTGGCAACATATAATATCCAGGTCGGAACCCTCAATATCAAGATCCACACAAACCGTGCTGACCAGTACGGGATCAAACGCCGCAAGACTTTCAAGTATATTGTGCTTGTTTAATACGGCAAACGCGCGTTGTTGTGTTTCAGTGCCGCGTTTAAGATATGAAATATCCCGCCAGTTCGTATGCGTCACAGGCATCTCCGGAATGGTATGCCACCTGGCTAACCCTGTGGCATCCGCTTTTTCAGTTCATTGATCAGCATCTTGACAAAGGTATCGCCGGATCCGAAAACAATCCACAGGGGCACGGCAATGGCCCCGCCCAAAAGGGCAATGCCCACACCGGCCTTGGCAATAAGCAGGGTGGCCCAGAGTGCCACGCCCATGCCGAGCCTGGATTCCCAGGACCGCTCATCCCAGCCTGTCTGCTTTAATTCCAGGGCGATTTTTTTGATCAGGGGAAACAGCACAGGGGCTTCTTTTGTGAGGCGGATGATGGTTTGCAGTTTTTCTCTCGTGGATTTCCGGCTGTTCCTGAGTGTCAGCAACCCGGTTGCCCAGGCATGAAGGGCCAGAGCTTCATCCCTGGTGATGTTCGCAAGTATCCGATGGATGATGCCTGAAAGTGTGTTGGTGTCCTTCATTATTTGATATCTCTGGTTTCCGGGGTGCAAAATGTAATTTAATATAAAGCTTTCTCACGGTCCCGGCAGTATTGTCAAATGTTTTCCATTTCTGCAAAGGAGGGGGAAACGGTGGGCAAAAGGATGGTGAACCTGGCGCCCCCGTCCGGATTGTTGCCGGCAATGACCGCGCCGTTGTGGGCGGTGACAATACCGTGTACCACGGCAAGTCCCATTCCTGAACTTTCACCGATGGGTTTGGTGGTGAAATAAGGATCAAATATCCGGTTGATGATATCTTCGGGGATTCCGGGCCCTGTATCGCTGACAACGATCCGGACATATGCCCCGGCAGGCAGGTTGATGTATTGCATCGCATCTGTTTCCCCGAGCCGGATATTTTTTACGGAAACGCGGATGGTTCCGCCGCTGCTTTCCATGACCTGGGAGGCGTTGATGCACAGGTTCATCATCACCTGGTTCAGCTGGATCGGGTCCCCGAACACCATCCACGCCGCATCCGGGAATACATGGCGGATATCAACGGAGTTATGGATAACGGACCGCGTCAATGTCAGGGTTTCCGAGAGGACGGCGACAAGGTTGATGGTTTTGAGTTGCTGTTTGGATTTACGGCTGAAGTTCAGCAACTGCCGTACAATATCCGCAGCCCTGAAGCCCACGGTCCGTACCTCGTCCAGGTACGCATATACGGGATTCTGCTCATCCAGTTTCAGCATTGATAGTTCCACATTTGCGGTGATCATGTGAAGAATGTTGTTGAAGTCATGGGCAATTCCCCCGGCTAGGGTACCGATGGATTCCATTTTTCTGGCCTGCCTGAGCTGGCTTTCCATCTGCTTTCGGGCTGTGATATCCCGGGCAACCGCCACGCAGGTTTTTTCACCGCTGGTGTTGGAGAACATGTTGAGGTTGAGTTCCACATCAATAATCCGGTCTGCCTTTGTCCGGTGGCGGGATTCAAATGTAAGGGGAAGGTCTTGGGCGGCTTTGAGAAGGTGTGCCTTCATTTTGTCCTGGCTGGGATAATCCGCATCAATATCAGCGACTGACAGGTTGAAGATCTCCCGGCGGCTGTACCCGAGTCTTTCGTAGGCAACGGTGTTGACATCAAGGATGCGCCCGTCCATATCATGGACGTAAATGGCATCTGAGATGGTTTCAAAAAGCGCCTTGTAACTGTCACGGCTTTCCTTTAACAGGGCTTCGGCCCTGCAGCGGGATTCGTTCTCTTTTTGCAGCGCACGGTTTGCCGCTGCAAGGCTGGCGATCTCACTGCCCATGAATTTGAGCATCATGGCGGCGGCTTCAAGTTTTTCCCTGGAGATCACCTTTATCTTCCGGGCAGCAGCCCAGTAGAGGTCGGAATCAATTCCCAGCTCCCGGGCATATGCCCGGCTCTCCGCTTCGTCAGGAGGGGATTCGAACAATTGCCCGATCACCAGAAAGCCGATGACCTTCCCGTCCACGCGCATGGGGATTCTTCCGTCCAGCATGCCGGCGTGGCAGGTGGCAATATCGTTTATCTTTTCAGCACCCGGCTTCAGGCATGCTTTGACAAGTTTCCGGCACCGCTTCAGACCCTTGGGGTTGTTCCGGATCAGGTTCATGCACAGGGGTTCGGGATACCCTGCGACGGAGAGAAGGTTGCCCTCGCTGTCCAGGCAGCCGTTGGTGAAACCGGTGAGATTGTAAAACCGCTGCTGCATCTGGTTCAAGCGCTGCTCACCAATGAGCTTCAGCAGATTGATGTCTTCTGTTCTTACCGGAAAATGATCGGTTTGCAAGAATAGGTCTCCTATGATTAATGCGGTGACAGGGTGTTGACCCCCTTTTGTTGCAGACTCAGGAAAACCGTTATAATGTATGCGTTTTACGCCTTTGAGCAAAAAATATTTACAACTTCTCACATTGGTTTATGAAATTCAATTGAAAAATAGGGGGGCAGTGACAGGCTTTTGCAACCCTGGAATAATTCCTGACCCAAACATGCTGACGGACAAGCCGCAGGTGGTTGTGTTATGCTCTAAAAATATTTTTTGTCTCACTTTGTTGCTTAAATCCGAAGATGCTTATGGCTGAAGGGGCAAATTGGAACCATGATGATTTCAAATAAAATTTAGGATTGTTAAATTGGCTGTTCGCAGATAAATAACCGGGCATGCAGGTTGCTGTGAACTGGTAGCTGATCAAAATATTACAGAGTATTGAGACGTACTAAATGAATAGACCATCTGTTTTCAAAACATTGTTAATCATCGTAATGATAACATTTTGCCTGCCCATAACCGGCCGGGCAAAAAGCATTGCCCTGTCATTTGACGATGGCTGGGAGCCGCAACGCCAGCCAATTGCTTTTTCATGGAATGCATCTATTTTAGAGGCGTTATCAAAGGCAAAAATCAAATCGATTTTATTTCCTGCAGGGAAGCGGGTCGACAGCCCGGCCGCCCTCAATCTGGTTAGAGACTGGGGCAACGCCGGCCACGCTGTCGCAAACCATACTTACTCGCATTTAAATTTTTGTTCAGAGCAGGTGACGCTTGAACAGTTTATTTCCGATACACAAAGAAACGAACGCCTTCTGAGAGAAGTTCCCGGATGGACAAAACGCATGAGATTCCCATATCTTAAAGAAGGAGAAACCGCATCAAAGCGTGATGGCTTTAGAAAATGGATGTTAACCCATGGATATAAATCTGGCGCAGTGAGTATTGATGCCAGCGACTGGTACTACAATAAACGATATCATCTGTGGCGCAAAAAACACCCTGATGCAGATTTATCTAAATTTCGTACGGCTTACCTGAATCATTTGTGGAGCCGCACGCTTTATTATGACGCTTTATCCGAACAACTCCTTAAACGCAGCGTAAAACATGTTCTTCTTCTGCATACCAAGGCTATTAACGCAGTTTTTTTATCAGACATTATTTCGATGTACAGATCAAAAGGGTGGAAAATAATCTCCCCGGAAGAAGCATATGAGGACCCCATTTATACTATGACACTTACGGGATTACCAGCAGGAGAAAGCGTTCTTTGGGCTTTGGCAAAGCAACATGGGTGCAATGGCCTGCGCTATCCTGCAGAGGATGCCGTATATGAAAAACCATTGTTGGATAAATTAGGGCTTTAAATAGCTTCTTGCCGGAGAATTCAACGTGTTGCTTTGAAAATTTTAAATATTTGAGGCTGCATGCCACGTTATAGCGGTTATTACCGGATGAAATTTATAAGCGAAGAATCACTTTTATAATACATAGTCTTGATTTTTTGATAGTCAGAGATAGCCAATTTTGAACTATGGAGGGATTTATGGATATTAAGTTAGTTGTGGGACTTATCAGTTTCTGTGGAGTTGTCAGTAGTGGTCTTATTCAGTACTATCTCGGGCGACGCAATGAACTAAAGAAAAAAGAAATTGAGGTTCGTACTCAAGCATATTTGGATCTAATCAATTCTGTAAGTCGAATTGCAAGCGACAGAAAATATGGCAAATCAAGAACACGAGAGCAACTGGGTGATATAAACCAGGCCAAAACAAACGTTATTTTAGTTGGCAGTGATGATGTGGTCAACGCAGTACATAGTTTTTTCACCCAATATGGTGACTTAAGTTCTGATGATTCGTGCAGAGCTTTTTCTAAAATTATTGAAGCAATGAGAGTTGACCTGCTTGGTGAAAACAAGATGAAAGAGAATATTCTTTTTGAGTCGTTATTCGGCTGCAGATAAAATAATGCATAATCTGGATTATTGTTTTTTCCGAAAAATCAATTTAATGTCCAAATGATGATACTGATTTCATCATTGATTTTTGAAGCTTTTATGCAGATCTGGTTATTTTTACTTTTCGTATGTTATCCCGTTAGATAAGCGGAAACAACAAATCAACGTGTTATTTGTAATTAGGAGGGAAAGTCATCATGGAGCAGATGGAATTTTACAAAGCAAAACTCTCGTATGAAACGGATTCGTGGGATTTAAGTGAATCTCTTAAAAATGGTGAAAATATTGTTGTTATTGATGCTCGCTCAAAAGAAGCTTATGAAATCGAGCACATTCCTTCAGCAATTAATTTTCCCCACCGAACAATGAACACTGATACCACTTCGCATCTGGATAAAGGTAAAACCTATGTGACTTACTGCGATGGCATTGGTTGTAATGCATCTACAAAGGGCGCACTGAAACTTGCAGAGCTTGGCTTTCAAGTTAAAGAACTACTTGGCGGTATAGATTGGTGGCGCCGAGACGGCTATGAAACACACGGCACCAATGCTACAGGTGGCAAAGAAGTCGTTTGTGGTTGTTAGTCACACATAACAAGGCACAGCAGCGGCGTGGCGTTGAATATGTCTATGATTGATGGCTTGTTCTGAAATCGAATGACCACAACGTATAAGGGTGACCCTATCTTCTGAAGTGGGAAGGGTGTACATTATTATCCGGACTGTCGAAGAATCCGGTTTATAGAATTAAAGTGTATCGTTGAGAATTTTAATATCTGAGATTGGCTGACACATTTCCTGAGATTGCGTGAATCGTTATAATGGAGGAGGTCCTTAGAATGGACAAAAGTTATTATATCAGATTAAGAAACCAATTCACTCCGGAGCCCGTTAAATTGATACTCATTCTAGAATCTCCCCCAATATCTGGAAAGTATTTTTATGACGAAACTGGAAAGCCTTCAGAACCTTTATTCTCAGAATTGATGAAATTCCTAAAGTATAACCCCGCTGACAAAAAAGATGGGCTTTCGTTCTTCCAGAAGAAGGGGATTTTATTGATGGACGTGACATACAAGCCTGTCAACCATCTCAAAGGGAAGTTACGTAATGATACGATACTCTCAGATTTTGATTCTTTGACAGCAGATTTAAGAGATCATTGCTCCATTAACTCTACGCGTGTAATTTTGATCAAGGCGAATATATGTAAGTTGTTAGAGCCCAAACTACTCGAGTCAGGTTTCCCAGTTATAAATCAGGGCGTTGTAATCCCATTCCCCTCAACAGGCCAACAAAAACGATTTCATGCTGAAATTATGAAAATCATTGATCCTGCTGATTTGTAGAGGTGGGAGGGAAATAACGTCATAATCTGGATTCTTGCATTTCCCCCATAATCATGATTATGTTCAGCAAACGTTAATATTGGTTATGGCTGACCTATATTTAAATAGTCGGATATCATTCAAATTTTCAGGATATGTGATTGGTTGTTGAATAATAAGAGGATAAACGATCCCGGTTAATTACTCGTTAGATTTCAGCACATGAATAAATTTTTTTTTATAATTCTATCTGTTTTGAGTTTGGTAGCTTGTACATATCAAGCTTCATGGCATAATGAATATTACTTCAGTGATGCGAAAAAAATTCAAATTGACGGTTATGATCTCCAATTAATGCTTAATACTACATACCAAGATAAGAAGGGGCATCATACAGTTAGGAAAGGACCGTATCGCATAAATTTGCTTTTAGCGAAAGAATATAAAAACGAAGAAGATATCCATGTGTCAAAACTAATAATCAACAGCATAAATCTTAACAGAAGCAATGAGACTCCGTACAAGTTTACAAAAAAATTCCCAATAACAATTCACTTTACCGAGAAATTTGTTGGGAAACACTTTAATGGTAGATATCCATTCTATTTACATACAGCCCAATTTATTGAAAAAAAGCTTATTGATCTAAATTTTATAAGCAAAGAAAAAGTTTCAATTGAAATTGATATAAGTCTTGTCAACCAAGACGGTTCGGTGAAAGAAAGAATTAACGAAGTTATCAAATTTTATCCAGAGTTAAGAAAGGGGGAAGGCCCACGCCCTTATCTCTCTGTATGACTAAAATAAAAATCTAACCATTAACTTGATGGTATCTTGAGCAGTTCAGCCGACTTTTTCGAGCGCCTTGGCGTGGCCCATAAGTTCAACTCTCATTTTAACATAATAGTGGCCAAAAAATTGGAGGTAAAAGTACTGAAATGAAGGCGGAACAATTAAGTCTTTTCAACGATGAAGCTGCCGTCCCGAAACCAAAGAGAAAAAAAGAAACAAACCCTCTACTTGGCCCTAAAAGCCTTCCAGTTGGTTATAATAAATATATTCAATCAAAAGAGTGGAAAGATAAACGACAGGTCGCCCTTAAGGCAGCCAACTATAAATGCAGCCGTTGCGGAGCAAAAGAGACTTTGCAAGTGCATCATTTGGATTACAAATATCTTTACAAAGAACGGTTACATGACGTTCGGGTATTATGTAAAAAATGTCATGGAATAGCTGATTCTGAAAGAGAGGTTGACACAGCTTTTGAAACTTACGCTCGTAAGAAATACGGAGAGGACTGGATGTTACATAATGAACAACGTTTGTATGACGAATTCGAGGATTGGCTTTGTAGAAAAGAAGGTGAATACTGGTAAACAACAATCACGGATTGCTCTGATAAAAAAGGGTTAGAAAAGCATGTTAATAAAATATAAAATTGATTTCCAATAACGAAATTGTACATTGTTGATTCGGATTTTCTGAAACTGCCTGCCTGAAAAGATCCAGGTCTCTATAAATAATCAATAACCCATTTTTAAGCCTTAAAGGTATTATAATGAAAAAAAAGAATTTAAAACAACTGGCAGGCCCGGCAGGTTCACTCCGGGCCGGTTTTGTGATCGTAATGCTGCTTTTGGCGGCAGTGGCTGTGGTACCGGGTAATGTATTGGCAAAAGGCCGGGATATAAAGCTGAGCTACAATGGGCCCCCGGATGAAAATGAGAATGCTGTGCACAGGTTTGCAGCGGATTTCAAGGCCCGTGTGGAGAGCAATACCGGTGGGAAACTAACGGTGTCCCTCTATCCCAACAGCCAGTTGGGCAATGAAGAGCAGCGTATGGAGCAGGTCATGTCCGGTCCCATGATCACGATTTCGTCTTATGCCGGTATTGCACCGGTATTTCCTGAGATGTTTGCGGCCAATATTCCCTTTATGTTTGACAGCTATGCTGCGGCCCATCTCTTTTTTGACAACTCCGAATTCTGGTCCAGGGCCAAGGCTGCATTCAAGGAGCGGACCGGTGCGGTCATCCTGGAAGCGGTGGAAGAGGGGGGATTTTTGGCCTTTACCAATTCAAAGCGGAAGATTCAGTCGCCAAAGGATTTTAAAGGGTTGAAATTCAGGGCCATGGACGTGAGCCAGGTGGCGCTTTACAAGGCCTTTGGCGCCAGTGCCGCTCCCATTCCCTGGACCGAGGTATACATGGCCCTGAAAACAGGGATTGCAGACGGCCAGATGAATCCGCCCATGTACATTATCATGGGCAGTTTGTACGAGGTCCAGACCCACATGTGCATGGCCAATATCCAGTATTCGGACCAGTTCATGGTGGTGAACGGTGACTGGCTGGCAGGGCTTTCCCCGGACCTGAAAGCCGTTGTCACGGAGGCGGCCCGAGCTGCCAATGCAGCCAACCGCAAGAGTATTGGATCTCAGGTGGCGGACCGGGTCGCATTTATCAAATCCAAAGGGGTGGCGGTCTACTATCCTGATGCCGGGGAAATGGCTGCATTCCGGGAGCTGGGCCAGCCGGCTTTCGTGGAATGGCTGAAAACCCGGATGGACGGGTCCTGGGTCGAGCTGGCCATGGACAGTGCGGCAAAGGCCAACGCGGCTGCCGGGCAATGACACGTGAAACAGGACAGGTAAAACGTGACGGGTGATATGGGGGATGTTTCCCTTTTTTCCGGCAGGTTCCGGAATATATGCGCACCTGCGGCAAAGGGGTTGGCAAAGGGTTCTCTTTGGCTGGCAGGCGTATTGTTCCTGGTCATGACCGGCGACATCCTTGCCGGGGTGGGATCGCGGTATATTTTCAAGGCCGTTCCGGTATGGACCGAGGAACTGGCCAGGTATACCCTGGTTTGGATGGTAATGATTGCTGCCAATCCCGCCTTGTATTTCAGCGACCATATGGCGATTGATCTTGATATTTTCCCGGGGAGGACGGCCAGGGGGATCGCCCTGGTTCGGGGGGTGTTGTTTGTGGGCATTCTCGGGTTCATGACCTGGCAGGGGAGCCTGTATGCCACAAAGATGGTGCCGTTTAAAACCATGGGACTGGGCATATCCAAGGCCATACCCCTGGCAGCGGTTCCTGCGGGGCTGGGGCTTGTCCTGGTCCAGTACCTGCTCATGCTGGGGGCGGGCAGGGGGAGGCGGTCATGACCCTGGGGATGGTGATTCTCTTTTTCCTGCTGATGATCTGCGGCATGCCCTTGTTTGCGGCGCTTTTGGTCACAGCTCTGGCCGGGTTCGCCTGGATCGGGGACCTGTCCCTGTTGCGCATCATGGTTCAGCAGTTCTTCGGGGGCATGGACCTTTTTTCCCTGATGGCCATTCCTTTTTTTATTTTTGCCGGGACCCTCATGGACCAGGCCGGGATGACCGAACGGCTTTTACATATGGCCAGGGCCCTTGTGGGGCATCTCCGGGGCGGTGTGGGGTATGTGAACGTGGTTGGTTCGATTATTTTCGCCGGTATCAACGGGTCGGCAGCCGCTGACACCTCTGCATTGGGTACGGTGCTGATCCCGGCCATGGAACGGGACGGGTATGACCGGTCTTATGCGGCCGGCCTTACTGCAGGCAGCTCCCTGATCGGCCCGATCATTCCGCCCTCTATTTTCATGATCCTTTACGCGGCCCTGACCCGGACTTCAGTGGGCGGGTTGTTCCTGGCAGGCGTGGTACCGGGCCTGATCCTGGGGCTGGCGTTCATGGCCATGAATTATTTTCATGCCAGGTCCTGTGGGATATCTGTTGCCGGGGGGGCGTTTTCATTTTCCGGCCTGGCAACGGCGGTTGGCCGGGGCATGTCTGCACTGGTGGCCCCTTTTATCATCATCGGGGGCATTGTGTTCGGGGTGATGACCCCCACGGAATCCGGGGCTGTGGCTGCGGCTTATGTGGCTGTGGCCGGTGTGCTCTGGACCCGGGAACTGACCCTGGCCGGATTTTGGAGCGCAGTGTTCAGGACGGTCCGGCTGACCTCATCCATTTTTTTGATCATGGGTGCTGCAGCCGTGATCGGGTGGCTCATGGCCTGGGAACAGGTGCCCCAGGAATTTGCCGCCAGGGTCATGCCCTTTGTCGGGAATAAAATCCTGGTACTGGCCCTGCTGAGCCTGGTAACGTTTTTTGTGGGCATGTTTATGGAAGAAGTGGCCACCCTGGTGCTGCTGACCCCGGTGTTTCTGCCCATTGCCAAGGCTGCCCAGATCGATCCGTTGGTCTTCGGCATTGTCATGATCCTGAATATCACCATTGCCCTGATTACACCGCCCATGGGAGCCTGCGTGTATATTGCCGCGGCTGTGGGCAATGTGCCGCTGACGGCCATGTTC
The DNA here is from genome assembly GCA_036881925.1 of Desulfobacter sp. GTDB lineage: Bacteria > Desulfobacterota > Desulfobacteria > Desulfobacterales > Desulfobacteraceae > Desulfobacter. Next base: position 20,857 of record JBAJNJ010000026.1, on the reverse strand, counting down.
CGGCGGATCTGGCCTTTTGTGGCCTGTGCCATGGGCGTTGTGATGCTGATGATTATTTTCCCCGGATTGATACTGTTGATTCCCCGGGCATTCGGGTTTTAAGAACAGACCGGGCCGGTGGCAGTCCCCGTGGATTACGGGCCGTATGGGGAACGGACCGGGGGATTTTGATGATGAACTTGGTGCCCCTGTCTTTGGTGGACACCACCTTGATCTCCCCCCGGTGCCGGGCAATGACCTTGTTGGCAATAAACAGCCCCAGGCCGGTTCCCTTATTTCCCTTGGACGAAAAAAATATGGTGAAAATGTTTTTCAGGGTGGCCTTGTCCATGCCCAGACCGTTGTCCTGGATGCGAAACACCACCTTTTCCCTGTCCATCCGGGCCTGGAAGCCGATGGTATGGTCCTTGCCCGGGGAGTGGCGGTCGTCAATGCAGGCTTCAATGCCGTTTTCCAGGATATTGACCAGGGCGGTCTGGAGACTGTTCCTGTCGATTTCAAACCGGTCGGTTTCAATCAGGGTTTCAAATTTATGCTCCATGACAATGCCGTTGTTCCGGGCTTTTACGGCAACCAGGCCAAAGGTTTCTTCCACGAATTCCCTGCAGGAGGTCTGCTCCCATTCCAGGGTGCGGGTTTTGGTGTAGTAAAGAATATCCAGAACCAATTTTTTGATCCGGGCTGTCATGTCCCTGGACATGTCAAATCCTTCCTTGACCTTTTCCATCCGGTGGGTGTTAAAGCCGGTTTCCATGAGATAGAATCCGCCGTCCAGGTTGGTGAGCAGTCCTTTGATCCCGTGGGAGATGGAGCCGATCATAAATCCCAGGGAGGTCAGGTGGTCTTCCAGCCGCCGTGCCTCGGTAATGTCGGTGAGCATGACCAGGGCCTGGGCCACCTTGCCGGTGGCGTCTCGCAGGGGGGCGGTCCAGCAGAGGACCGTATGCTTTACCCCGTCCGAAGAGATAATCTCCATCTCCGAGGACTGGTTGGTGCCGTCTTTGATGGTCTGCTGCACCGGACATTCCCGGCAGGGTTCGTCCCGATTCTTGCAGATGCCGAAGCAGTATTCCCCGATGTGGTGCCCGAAGTATTCCTCGAACTTGCGGTTGGCATCGGTGATCTGATAATCCCCGTCCTGGACAAAGATAAAGCAGGGCACCTCGTTGAACAACTGCTGGTAGGTTTTCTGGGACCTGGCAAACCGGCTTTTGTAGCAACTCTCATTAAAACAGATATGGCGGTGGAGATAGAGGCGTTCCAGGGCCCGGTTGATGTAAAAATCAAAGGTTGAGGCGGTGGAGGGCAGGATCATGAAGTCGGCAGCCCCGCTCTGAAGGGCCTGGATGCCGATGTCGGAACGCTTAAGATCAACAGCGGCGATGATCTCCATATGGATCTGGGTTTTGGCGATCCCGGCGATTTTTTTCAGGCATCCTTCTTTGTGGTCATCAATAAAGACAACGGCAATGTCGCAGTCCCGGGTCAGTGCTGCCAGGTCCTGGCTGGACCCGCGGGTCATGGAGATAAATTCGATGCTTTCAAAGAATTTGGATGTTGACAGATCTGTAATGGCATTGTCACTGTAGTTTACAATCCGGATGCGTTGGTTCATGTGTTTTACTCTGCTTTCCTATCAAAAAAAATCAGTGCCTGTGATATCTGTTCAGCAGGATCAGCAGGAAATATGCCTGGGCAGGATAGATAAAAAATAAAGTTGTTGCATTTTTTAATCGGGTGTGAAAAAAAGATACAGGTATTAACAGAAAACCGGGATTATTTATGACGGAAAACAAGGTTGACATACTTCTTGACCGGCTGATGAACGCCACCGGGATTTCTTCCCAGTCCGAACTTGCCAGGGAGCTTGGAATCAACCGGTCCGGCATTACCCATGCCAGGAACAAGAACCGCATTCCCGATAAATGGATCGTCAAACTGTTCAGGCGGTTCGGGATCAGTCCGGCATGGGTGGACACGGGCAGGGGGCCTGTATTTTACAGCCCGGACCGGGCAGGGCAGGGCGATGATACGGAATACCGCAGGATCCCGAAAGTGGCGGCCCGGCTCTCCGCCGGCACAGGATCTTTTGAAACCGGCCACCAGGTATCTGAATATCTTTCGTTTCCTGCATCATGGCTCTCCCGCAAGGGGGCTGCGTCTTCCATGGTGGCCATGGAGGTGTTCGGCCAGAGTATGGAACCCCTTATCCGCGAAGGGGACACGGTCCTGATCGACCAGTCCCAGACCCGGATCATGGCCGGTGCCATTTACGCGGTGGGCGTGGATGACACCATTATGGTCAAACGTCTGGAAAAGCATCCGGACGCCCTGGTGCTCTGTTCCGACAACACGGATTTTAAACCCATTCACCTGGATGCCCATTCCCTTGACAAGGTCAGGGTACTGGGCCGGGTGATCTGGAGCTGCCGGGAATACCGGTAAACTGCATTGCAATACAGGCAGGCCGGTGTGAGCCGGCTTGTTTCTTTGAATATGTGTTTAGTTTTTTCAACAAATGTGAATAAATATTACACGAGGAGATAATAAAATGCAACATATCACAGCAGATCGAGAAGCGTTGAAGACCAAAACACTGATCACCCTGACCGCAATTGCATGGGCGGCAGGCCTGGTGCTGGCCGGGAGCGAAGGCCCCTGGATGCCGTATTTAAACGGCCTGGGTGCCCTGGTTTTTTTAGCGGCCAGCCTGGCATTGGGCCGGTTGCTGCCCAGGCTGGAAAACCGGGCGGCCATGGCCATGGCACGGCCCTTGCCGAAAACCGGGGACCGCGTCGCCGTAAGCCTTGCCCGGGGGGAAACCCGGTCATTTCAAAACACATCCCGTATCCGCAAAGCGGCTGGTATCTCCGGCCGGAAAATCGCCCCAAGATATGCACGGGAGTTGGGTGTTGTGTAAAATGAATAACCATTCACGTGTGAAGGCGATATATTCGCTGAATAAAATTCATTACGAATTTTGGAGTTTTTCAATATTTAGAAAAACTCCAAACAATATATAGGAAAACTCATCGCACAGCTTAAATATTCTCTTATCAGCCGGTTTTATTTTGAGCGAAAACACAGTTTTTCGCAATGAATTACTATTCAGTTTACAGATGGCATAATATCTGCTATAACCTCTTCCCGTTTGGACAAACTATTGGTAAATGGCAGTTGCGCAGTACTGAATCGTGCTGAAAATCGCTGCCCGACGCCAGACCCGGGCAGCAAATGACTAATAAGGGATATTGTATATGAGTTTTCAAGAAAAACTTTCCTCCGGGGATTTTGCTGTCTTGGCTGAGATGAACTCCCCCAAGGGGATCGATATATCAGACCTCATTACCCACGCAGGACATCTTAAATCCAGAATAGATGCGGCAGTTATTCCTGATATGGATAACGGCGTCATGCAGATGTCCGCCCTTGGCTGCGGCGCACTTCTCCGTCAGCAGGGCATTGAGCCCATGATCCATGTCTACGGCAGGGACCGCAACCGTATGGCCCTCCAGGGCGATCTCCTGGCGGCCCATGTCCTGGGTATTCATAATTTCCTGGTGGTTCGCGGCGAGGACATGGCCAACGGCGATCATCCTGATGCCAAAGCTGTGGACGATCTTGACGAAACCGGTATCATAGAAGCGGTGGCCAAGCTGAATTCAGGTTCCGATATGGCCGGTTTTGACCTCAAGGGCACACCTGCCCTTTGTGCAGGATGTACCATTGCGCCTGTGGCAGATATGGCCGGACTTGACGCGGAAAAAGAAAAAGCCGCTGCAAAAATCGCGGCCGGTGCAGCATTTGTGATGCTGCCCCCGGTTTTTGATATCGCCTTTTATACAAAGATCATCCAGGAACTCTCATCCCTTAATGTACCGGTGATTCCCAGTGTTTTTCTCCTGAAAAACGTGGGCATGGCACGGTATATCTCCATTAACGACCCCAACTCCCGCCTTTCCGAGGATCTCATCCGCCGCATCCGGCAGGCGTCCGACCGTGAAGCCGAATGTGTGGCCATTGCCGGTGAGATGATCCAGTCCCTGAAACAGGTGTCCCAAGGCATAAAGATTTCCGCCCTGGGCTGGGAAGACAGGCTGCCCGCCATCCTGGACAGCGCAGGTCTTTAGGGAATAAATACATCCGCAGATGTGTCTTTAGCCGTTAGTAACGGCAGACGGATCCCCATGTTAAAAACTGATTAACACGTAAGGTTACACATGCAAAAAATAGAACAAGACGGTAAAACGTCAGGCGAAAAACGTGTGCTCGTCATCGGCGGTGGCGTCGGTGGCATCAGGGCCGCGCTTGATCTGGCCGAGTCCCGGAAGGAAGTTCTGCTCATTGACGCCGACTATGCCATCGGCGGACTGATGACCCAGTTGGACCGGACATTTCCAACGAACAACTGCGATCTGTGTACGGTTTCTCCTTTTTTGTCCGCCTCCGCCCGGGAGCAGTTTCTTAAAGTCAAACCCATGACCACCCTGGAAGGGCTGGAAGGGGAGGCCGGTAATTTTACGGCCACCATTAAAACCGCACCCCGGTATATCGACATTGACAAGTGTACGGGCTGCGGCGACTGCCTCAAGGAATTCCCCCAGGCGGTCCGCTTTACCCCGGGGCTTGACCCCAGGGCCCCGACCTGTATGCGCTACCCCCAGGCCACGCCCTTTGCCTTTTCCATTGATATGGACAAGATTGACGATGTGGACAGCCTTTGCGGCGTCTGTAAAGCCAATGCCATCCTGCCCGAAGATACGGAAACCTGTACCGAGATCAATATCGGTTCCGTGGTTCTGAGTGTGGGGGCTGAACTTTTCAACCCCAATGTCCTGGATAACTACGGCGCGGGTAACTTTGCCAATGTGGTCACAGGGCTTGAATACGAACGGATCATGTCCGCATCCGGTCCGTTTGAAGGCAGCCTGCTGCGGCGCTCCGACCAGAAACGGCCCAAGCGGGTGGCATGGATCCAGTGTGTGGGGTCCAGGGGCATCAACAAGGCGGATGTACCGTATTGTTCCGGCGTCTGTTGCATGTATGCGCTCAAGGAGGCCATGGTCACCAGAGAGCGGTTCGGTGAAGATATCGATACCACCATCTTTTATATGGACATGCGGACCCATGGCAAAGATTACGAACAGTACTACAACCGTGCCAAAGATGATTACGGCGTCCGGATGATCCGCAGCCGGCCCCATTCCATTGTTGAAACAGCCGATACAAAGAACCTGTCCATTACCTATGCCCTTGAGGAAGAAGCACGCCAGGAGACTGAAGAGTTTGATATGGTGGTGCTTTCCACAGGGTTCCGGCCGTCGGAAACCACGGTTCAACTGGCCGGCAGCCTGGGCATCGACCTGAACGTCCATAATTTTGCCGCCACAGACGCATTCAACCCGGTGAAAACCTCCAGGGACGGGGTGTATGTCTGCGGCGTATATGAAAGCCCCAAAGATATCCCCGAGACCATGGTCCAGGCCTCAGCCGCCGCTTCCATGGCAGGTGCGGATCTTGGCGGTTCCCTGGTTGACGACCTGATGGAAGATGAATTTCCGCCTGAACGGGATGTGGCCGGCGAAGCTCCGAAAATCGGTGTGTTTGTCTGTGACTGCGGGTTTGACATCGGCGGCGTGGTTGATGTGGGAAAAGTGATTGCGCATGCCAAATCCAACCCGGATGTGGCTGTGGCCGAAGCTGTGGGATACGGCTGTTCCGCAGACTCCATGACCCGTATCGAGGATATGATCAAAGAACACGGCCTGAACCGTGTGGTCATCGGAGGCTGTTCCCCCAGGACCCACGAGACCAAGTTCCAGGACCTGCTGAGACGGACCGGCCTGAACCGTTACCTGGTTGAAATCGTCAACCTCCGCGACCAGAACACCTGGGCCCATCTCACCGAACCGGGCGAGGCCCTGGACAAAGCCTTCAAGCTGATGCAGATCGGCATCTCGGGTGTGCGCATGGCCAGGCCCCTGGCCGACAATACTTTGCCCATGAGCCAGAATGCGCTGGTGATCGGCGGCGGTATCACCGGCATGACATCGGCCCTGAAACTTGCCGACCAGGGCATCAAAACCTATCTGGTGGAACGGGCCCCCGCCCTGGGCGGCCTGGCACAATCCATCTCCAAAACCATTGAAGGCGATGCGGTGGCTCCCTTTGTCCAGGATCTTGTGGACAAGGTCAATGCCCATGAAAACATCCAGGTCATGACCCGGTCCATTATCGTTGACCACGACGGCATGCCCGGACTGTTCAAAACCGGTATCCAGACCGGCTTGCGCATGAACTACATGCAGATCGACCATGGGGTGACCATCCTTGCCACGGGTGCTTTGCCCAATCGGCCGGCCGAATACGGCCTGGGCACCATGGACCAGGTTGTGACCCAGCTTGAGCTGGACAGCCTCCTGGAAACGGATGAGGAAAAGATCAAATCCATGGAGCAGGTGGTCATGATCCAGTGTGCCGGTTCACGAGAACCGGGCAATCCCAATTGCTCCCGGATCTGCTGCCAGGCAGCCATGAAAAACGCCCTTCGCCTTAAAAAGATCAATCCAGATATTGATATTTTTGTCCTGTACCGGGATATCCGGACCTATGGATTCCAGGAAGATTACTACAGGGAAGCCCGGGATAAAGGCGTTAAATTTATCCGGTTCAACCTGGAAAACAAGCCCCAGGTCCGCGAGGAAAACGGCAAGGCCGTTGTCCGGACCCATGACTTTATTCTGGGCCAGGATATTGACCTTGAGGCGGACTGCGTGGCATTGAGCACCGGTTTTATTGCCGATGATGAAACCACGGAAGATCTGGCCATCATGTTCCATCTGCCCAGAACCGCAGACAACTACTTCCAGGAAGACCATGTGAAGCTGCGGCCGGTTGACATGGCCCTGCGCGGCTTTTTTATCGCAGGTACGGCTCATTCACCCAAGGTGATCCGGGAAAGCGTGACCCAGGCCATGGCCGTTGCCGGCCGTGCCAGGACCATGCTGGCCAAGAAAGAGATCAACTTGGGGGCGGCCGTGGCAAAAGTGGACGGTAAAAAATGCGCCACCTGCCTGGTCTGTGTCCGGGCCTGCCCGTTTGACATTCCTTTTATCAATGCGGACAGATACTCTGAAATCGATCCGGCCAAGTGCCACGGCTGCGGTGTCTGCGTGGGCGAATGCCCTGCCAAGGCCATCCAGCTTCTGGCCTATGAAGATGACCAGATCCTGGCAAAACTCGACGGCTTATTTGAGAGGTATAACTAATGGAAAATTTTGAACCGGAAATCGTGGCATTCTGCTGCCACTACTGCGCATATACGGCGGCTGACATGGCCGGCAGCAAACGGATCTCCTATCCGTCCAACGTAAAGATCATCCGGGTGCCGTGCACGGGCAAGGTGGATGCCATCCACCTGATGAAGGCCCTTGAAAAAGGGGCTGACGGCGTATATGTGGCGGGATGCCTGGAAGGGGACTGCCATTTCAAGAACGGAAATCTGAGAGCCAAGGCCCGTGTGGCAAGGGTTCAAAAGTTCCTGGAGGATCTTGGATGGGAAACCGAGCGTGTGGCCATGCTCAACATGTCCGCGGGCATGGGCGAGCACTTTGCCAAAACCGCCCGTGAATTTACCGAAAAGATAAAAACCCTGGGCCCGAACCCTGTTAAAGAGGTTAAAACAGCAAGCAAGGCCGTCTAATTATAAAGCATTTGGAGAAAAAACATGATTACTGCAGAACAGAAACCCATACAGGAAATTATCGGGTACATTGCGCCCTATGACAAGATTCTTCTGGTCGGCTGCAACGAGTGTGTTACGGTTTGTGCGGCCGGCGGCAGAAAAGAAGTCGGCCTGCTGGCATCCGCCCTTCACCTGAACAGCCTGAAACAGGGCAAAACCATCGACATCAAGGAAATTACCCTGGAACGCCAGTGCGATCCCGAATATGTGGAAGAGCTGGTCTCCTATATCGGAGAGGTGGATGCGGTGGTTTCCATGGCCTGTGGCTGCGGCGTCCAGACCATTGCGGGCCGGTACAAAGCCCCGGTGTTCCCGGCGGTCAATACCAAGTTCATGGGCGCTTCCAAGTCCCAGGGAATCTGGGAAGAACGCTGCCAGGGCTGCGGCGACTGTATGCTCGGCATCACCGGCGGGATCTGTCCGGTGGCCCGGTGTTCCAAAAGCCTGCTCAACGGCCCCTGCGGCGGCACCTCCAACGGCCAGTGTGAAATCGGCCCGGACACGGACTGTGCATGGCGCCTGATCTGGGAGCGCCTGGTTGCCCTGGGGATCCAGGACCGGTATGAAGAACTCAACGCAGCAAAAGACTGGCGCCCGGGCGGTGGTGCAGGACCTAGAAAAATCATCAGGGAGGACTTGATATAATGAAAACAGAGAGCAGATTAGAAAAAGTGCTGGCATCCGGCGCCCTGGCAGTGACTTCCGAAGTGGGGCCTCCCAGGGGATGCGGTGTGGATATCGTTAAAGAAAAAGCCAACATGATCAAGGATTACGTGGACGGCATCAACATTACCGACAACCAGACCGCCATGGTCCGGATGTCCTCCATTGCCGGCGGCGTGATCGTCAAGCAGATGGGCCTGGATCCCATCATCCAGATGGTGGCCCGGGACAGGAACCGCCTGGCCATGCAGGCCGATATCATCGGTGCTTACTCCCTGGGCATCAACACCATGCTCTGCCTCTCCGGCGACCATCCCAAGTTCGGCGACCATCCCAATGCCAAGGCCGTGTATGATGTAGACTCGGTCAACATGATCGATATGGTCAAGAATATGCGGGAAGAGAGCAAGTTCCAGGGTGGTGCCGACATTAAAATTCCGCCCAAGATGTTCATTGGTGCGGCTGCCAACCCCTTTGCCGACCCGTTTGAACTGCGCGTCATGCGCCTGGCGAAAAAAGTTGCCGCAGGTGTTGATTTTATCCAGACCCAGTGTATATTCAATCTGGACAAGTTTGAAACATGGATGGAAGGGGTGTGCGAACGGGGCCTGGATGAAAAGGTTTCCATTCTTGCCGGTATCACGCCCATGAAATCCGTTGGCATGGCCAGGTATATGAAAAACAAGGTGCCCGGAATGGATGTTCCGGACGAGGTGATCAAGCGCCTTGAAGGGGTACCCAAGGAAAAACAGCCCGAAGAAGGCATTAAAATGGCTGTGGAACAGATCGAACGCCTCAAGGAATGCAAAGGGGTTGCCGGTTTCCACATCATGGCCATTGAGTGGGAAGAGCGGGTACACGAGATTGTCGAGGGGGCTGGATTATATCCCCGTCCTCAAGTATAAGAAGGCTGGAGTGAAAGTTCTTTTGTTCGTCCAATACAAGGAGATTTTCATATGAGTGAAAACAAACTGGTTTTAGTTGTTGATGATGATCCGGATCTGGTGGAAGCCGTATCCATGAAATTGGAAGCCAAGTCGTTTCAGGTGGAAAAGGCCTATGACGGTGTGGAAGCCATGGAAAAGATCAAGGAAAATAGACCCGCCCTGGTCATTCTGGATGTGATGATGCCCCGGAAAAACGGCTGGGAAGTCTGTGAAGAAATCAAAACAGACGATGGGCTTAAGGATATTGTCGTGGTTCTGCTGACAGCGGTGGCAGACTCCGTCAAAACCACCAGCTACACCCATCACGACGGTAAAACCACCCTTGCCGACGACTACGTACCCAAGCCCATTGACCTGGATGCGTTGATGGAAATCGTAGAAGACCACTGCGGTTAACTCCTGTGTGACAACCTGCCTTTGGGCAACGGGTAAGAATAACAGGCGGCGGGCCGGGATGTTTCCCGGCCTGCCGCTCCCAGTATAAACACCCGGTGTCCGGGGTGCGTTCTCCATATCCATGAGTGCCATCAGAATCAACGGCATACGGGTGGGGCATCAAATGGCCCACCTGCGCCAGTATCCCGGCGGCCGGGACACATCATCCGACCTGCTGTACCAGGCCCTTGCCAGGGATAAAATCAACCTGCCCTGCATCGGAATTGAGGCCGGCCAGTTGGGCCATGCACTCTCATGCTGCCTTGAAGGACCGGTGCCCGGCGACAGGTCCGGGGAATTGGTCAGCATGGTTTCGGTTTATCCCCACGGGTCAAAATCCGCCACCCTGGGATATCTTCTGGCGCTTTTTGCCGATCAGGCCATTCCGTTTTCCTGCATGGTTTCGTCCAATGCCATGATTTCCTTTATCATTGGCCGGGACGACAGGCCGGGATGTCTGGCCATGCTTGAGAAAACCTTTGACCTGCCTCCCACCCACACCCCTTATGAGCCGTCCTTCCAGGAAGAGACTGCGGAATTCGTTAAAAAGCGTTATCAGGAAACCAAGGCCTATTTCCAGGAAAAACGGATCAAGACTTACGGGTTTTCCCTTGAGGCGGACCTGGCACTTACGGGGTTTTCCTGCGCCGTGGGACAACTCAGCGCTGCAGGCAGGGCCATTCGTGACATGGATACCCCGTTTTATTTCAGCTCGGCCCTGGTTCATGAGACCGAATGCCATATTTACTGCCTGACCCGGGCAGGAGAACCTTGTGCCGAATCGGATCCGGGAATTTCCCTGATCCGGGATACTGTGGACCTGGTTACCTTTCACGGCCCTCACTTTGGGGACCGGTTCGGGATATTCAATACAGCCGCGGCCTGCCTTGAGGTGGCCGGTATCGATCTTATCCTTGCCGGGTGTACCGGGGCCAGCATCAGCCTGGTATTGCCGGCAGGCACCGGCAGGGATGCTTTCCCGGCCCTTGAAAAAGGATTTGAAACCCCATGAGTGGCGAAACGATTCCATCTGACGCCGACTTTTCCCCGGAGGAATTGTTCTGGCGGACCCGCCTTTTTGATGCGCTTTCTTATCCTTCCGTGGTGATTGACCCGGAGCGGACCATTGTCGGGGCCAATAAGAAATTTTTAGACACCTATGGCATTACCCTTGATGAAATTGTCGGCAAAAAATGCTTTCACTCCTTCCTGTACAAGAATACCCCATGTGATTCGGAAGACTGTCCGATTTCGAAAGTTGTGAAATTCAAAGGCGTTCACTCGTATACGATCAAACACCAGTACAAATGGGAAGACCGGGTGTTTTCACCGATTTTCGACGATAGCGGCGAAGTGGCGTTCATTATTTCCAGTATCCGGGACGTGACCCGTACCAAATCCCTGGAAAGCCAGCTCATCGGGGTGAAAGAGTTTATCAGCCGGGTGATCTATTCATCGGCATCCGCCATTGTGGCGGCGGACCGCCAGGGCAATATCGAATTGATGAATTCGGTTGCCAAAGAGTTGTTCGGGGATTTTAACGGCAATGCGGGCAAGATCACACATGTGGAGCAGCTTTACCCGACGGGCAAGGCCAAAGAGGTCATGAAAATGCTCCGGGATGAAAAGATCGGAGGCAAGGGCAAGCTGATCATTCCCCGGACCACCATTGTCAATGTCCGGGGCGAGGAGGTCGAGGTGGAGATGTCTGCGGCCATTATCTACGACGATAAAGGCAATGAATCCGCGACCATGGCCATTTACAATGATCTCAAAGACAAGACCCGGGTGGAAAAAGAGCTGAAACTCACCCAGCAGCAACTGGCCCAGTCGGAAAAAATGGCCTCCATCGGGCAGTTGGCTGCAGGTGTGGCCCATGAAATCAACAATCCCCTCACCGGGGTGCTGTTTTATGCAAGCCTTCTGCTGGAACGGGAGGATCTGGACGCAGACGCCAGACAGGACCTGGGGTACATCGTGGAAGATGCGGAGCGGTGCCGCAATATTGTGAAAAGCCTCCTGGTTTACAGCCGCAGCACGGATTCCAACAAAAGCATCGTCCAGGTCAATGAGATCGTTAACAAGAGCCTGAAATTGATCCGGGACCAGAAAAAGTTCCAGAACATCACCATTAAAAAATACCTGGCCGAAGAAATGATGCTGGTCAATGCGGACACCAACAAGCTGAACCAGGTGATCATCAACCTGGTCATGAATGCCGCGGACGCCGTTAACGGCCATGGTACCATCAGCCTGTACACCTACAGGGACAAAACCATTAAAAAGGTGTTTCTGGAGATCAAGGACACGGGCAAGGGCATCCCCCATAAAAATCTCTCCCGGATATTCGACCCCTTTTTCACCACCAAGGAGGTGGGCAAAAGCACCGGCCTGGGATTGAGTATTGTTTACGGCATCATCGAAGAGCACGGGGGCAAGATCAGTGTAAAGAAAACCGGGGCCAAGGGAACCACATTTGTCGTGGAATTTCCCCTGTATCTGCCCAAAGAAGAGGGCATGGCCTTTTGTCCGCCCTCCGGTGCCGGCGAAGAAAAGATTTATTAACATGAACCTGAACGTATCTAAAGAAGATTGTATATATGCAGCACATAAGTACCAATGCCAGCAGACCTGACGACCCCATTATCCAGGGAGAGTCCGTCTCGCTCAAAAAGATGATCCGGGATGTGTTTTTCACCCCCAGGGTCCTGGTGGTGGATGATGAAAAGCGGATCCGTGACGCCTGCCAGAGAATGCTTGTTGCAGAAGGGTGTGAAGTGGATGTCTCGGACAGCGGGGCAAAGGGCCTGGAAATGATCCAGGACGCCCACTATGATATCGTACTACTGGACCTGATGATGCCCGGGCTTTCGGGCATGGAGGTGCTCTCGGATATCAAGTCCCGGCATCCGGACACCGTCATCATCGTGATCACCGGCTATGCCACCCTTGAACATTCCATTGAAACCATGAAAAAGGGGGCGTTTGACTTTTTGTCCAAACCCTTTTCCCCCCAGGAACTGCGGGTGGTCACTACCAAAGCCATTGAATTTATCCGGACCCTCCAGGATATTGCCACGGAAAAATCCAGGATGCGGGTGATGATCGACACCCTTCGGGACGGGGTGTTGACAACCGACCACCAGAAAAAAATTGCCCTGGCCAACCCGGCGTTCCTGAGAATGATCGGGGTGCACCAGCGCCGGGTCATCGGCAGTGATATTTCCAAAATCATCAAGGAACCCACGGTCCTGTCCATGATTGACAAGGCCACGGACCAGCCCGAAGATGCATTTGCGGAAATCACCGAGGAGATCACGGTACCGGCAGGCGGGGACCAGGATGGCATTGTCATCGGGGTACGCTGTATCCCGTTCCGGGACCGGCTGAACCGGAACCTGGGAACGGTTACGGTGTTCCATGACATCACGGCCATGAAAAAACATGACCAGCTCAAGTCCGATTTTGTCTCCATGGTGGCCCATGAAATCAAAAGCCCGCTCAACTCCATCCTCATGCAGCTTAAAGTGGTGCTGGACGGTCTGGCCGGGGATTTGACGGACAAACAGCGGGAGATCCTGGAGCGCAGCTCGCTCAAGCTGACCTCTCTGACCGAACTGGCCACGGAGTTGCTGGATCTCTCCAAAATCGAGTCCGGCCTGATCAACCAGGACCGGGAAGCTCTGAACCCGGACGGGCTTATCCGGGACCATGTGGCCCTTTACCAGGACCGGGCCGGGGAAAAACAGATCGGTCTTACGGCCAGGCCGGGCGGCGAGGACATCTCGGTCATGGCCAACCGCAACAATATTGAAGAGGTCCTGTCCAACCTGATTTCCAATGCGATCCGGTATACGCCGGACCAGGGAAAGATAGAGGTCTGGGTGGACCAGGACGATGACGGTGTCATGCTCCATGTGTCGGACACGGGATTCGGCATTCCCGAAGAATACCTGGACCAGATCTGGGACAAGTTTTTCCGGGTGAAAAATGAAAAAACCCGGTTTATCAACGGCACCGGACTGGGGCTTGCCATTGTCAAGCGGATCGTGGATGCCCACCACGGCAGCATCCGGGTGGACTCCAAAGTGGATCAGGGAACCGAATTTACGATCTGCCTGCCGAAAACGGCTTACCCGATATAATAAACCGCCGACTCCCTTCACATATCCATGAAGGGACCGGCTGCTTCCTATATCCAGACATCATTATCTGCTGTCAACTCTCCGTCTGTATTCCCTGTATTCTTGACACCTTTGGGTTCTATCACCATAACCCGGCACTCCTGTTCTGCAACGGGTTTATGCGCGACGCCTTTGGGCACGACGAACATTTCCCCGGGTGACAGGGAGACTGAGCCGTCCCTGAATTTAATCTCCAGGACGCCCTGGAAAACCATAAACACCTCGTCCGTATCTTTGTGTTCGTGCCATACAAATTCTCCTTGAACTTTTATGACTTTAAACTGGATGTCATTCATCTCGGCAATGACTTTTGGGGACCAATGTTCGGTAAATTTTGAAAATTTTTCGTTTATGTTAACAGAGGTATACTTCATCGTCACTGTTCCTTTATTGCTTATGTGATTTATCTATAAAGATCTCTACCGTTGGGCTATAGCAAGTGACAAAAATATGTTCCGAAAAAACCGCTGATAAGAATACCGATTCTGGAAACTTAAGCGTCATTTGCTGTGCAACCGCCAAGTTAAAAATTGAATCGGAACGGAATTTTGAAAACTGCTATAATGCACTTCATGTATGATTCAGCCCGGTTTTTTTGCAGAAACTGTCCGCAGAAATATTCCCACCCGTGGCGAAAAGTATAAGGCGTTCGCCTTTATAATAACTCCCTGAGCTTAGAAGGGAAGCAATGGCAACGGCTCCGGATGGCTCAAGGATAATTTTTAACTTCTCAAATGCGAACCGCATGGCATCCGAAACCTGGTTGTCATTTACAACGTCACTACTTTTGATCCCTGTAAAGCGTGAACATTCAAAAGGAAGCGCTCCCGGCTTGGAGGCTTTCAGAGCATCGCAGAGGCTGGGGTTTTTACCACCGACGGGTACGATTTTTCCGGCCTGAAGGGATTGCCCCAGCCCATCATACCCTTCGGGCTCCACCGCCGAAACCCACATCCCCGAAGTAAAATAGTGAAATCCCAATGCAAGGCCAGATACAAATCCGCCCCCGCCTGCGGGGCACAGCACTCCGGTCGGTGGTTTCATCCCCGAGCGGTCAAGGGATTCCAGAACTTCCAAGGCCGTTGCTGCATTTCCGGTAATCACATAGGGGGCGTCAAAAGGATGTAATAGAGTGAGGTCCTCTTCGGCGGCGATCCTGCGGGCCAGCTTTTCCGCAATCTCTTCCCGATTTCCGCTTTTCGTCTCGGACAAGATAACCCGCCCGCCAAGCGCAGCCGTTCGATTTTGTTTGATCTGGGGAGCATCATCCGGCATCACTATTTTACAGGGGATATCAAGCCGGCCTGCTGCTGCAGCAAGCCCCTGGGCAAAGTTGCCGGATGAATAGGCAATGATGCCGCGTTTTTTTTCCTCCTCCGTGAGCTGCTGGCATCTCCAATACGCTCCCCTGAACTTAAAAGACCCGGTGTGTTGAAAAGACTCCATCTTTATATACACCTGGTCTGCTCCGGAAATATCTGCCAGTGCCGGTGATGCAATCAACGGTGTGTCAACAACGTCTCCTTTCATCGTATCGAATGCGTTCCGGATCTCTTCTTTACTCGGAATTTTCACAATCGTTTTCCTTTTCTGTCGATCATTACAACTGAGCCTTGCCATTTGATTGCCCTCCGTTGCTATGAAAGGTTCAGATGGCGAAAAACGTGCCTCTCCTGGTGCGAAACAATTTTATTTATACAGGATCGGTACTAAATAAAAAAACGATTTGATTTAACATATACCCGTGATATTTATTCACGAATGAGCCAGCACCAAATACCCAAATTTGACGACCTGATGGCATTGGAAGCCTTATTCCGCTCCGGTACAATGCAGAAAGCCGGAGAGGAACTTTTTATAACCCATGGTGCCGTAAGCCGTCGTATTTCAAGGATCAGCAACGCACTTGGGCTACCCATGACAACGGCAGAGGGGCGGGGGGTCAGGCTTACCCGTGCAGGGCGCGTCATGGCCCGGGCAACCCGTGATGCATTATCAAGTATACAAACGGCTGTCGGGTCCCTTCAGGCCGATGATCCGCATCGGCCTATGGTTTTGTCTTGTGAGCGTTCCATTGCCGCACGGTGGCTGATACCCCGGCTCGGGGATTTTCAGGCCAGGTATCCGGACAATACCATTCACCTGTCAGTGGGTGGCGGGCCGCTTGACTTTAAAAAGAGTGAAATTGACCTGGCACTCCGGAGAATTGATTTTCAACTTGAACCTTCATGGGAAATTTTTCCATTGGTTGATGAGGCCATGGGGCCGGTCATGGCACCTGGAAATACAGACTGTTTTACATCCGGGATGTATATTGCCCTGGGCAGCAAAACCCGTAAAGACGGATGGGAAAGATGGTTTGATGCCAATCCGGATTGCCCCAGGCCGTCTGATATTCGATTTTTGGATCATCATTTTTTAGTGGTTGAGGCCGCCATTGCCGGGTTGGGTGTCGGGCTTGTTCCCCGGCTGACAGTTGTGGACGCCTTAAAAAAGCAACAACTGGTCGCTCCGTCCGGATTTGGGCCGGATGGCAGCTATTACGGCCTTATTTCTATGGAAAAAAATAAAAGCCGTTCCACTGCGGACTTTTTTAAAAAATGGCTTTCCGAAAATATAGGGATGGATTGAGATCGGGAATGATCGTCCCGCAGCAAGTGTGAATCCAGGGAATTATTTTTTTACTTGTCAGGCATGGTAAAAAAAAGGATATATCAATGGGTTGAATTCGCATTGGGTGTAATGAAGAATCGTGAAATGGGGTTGGGGTGGAAAACGACAGCAAGATAGAAAAGATCGAACGGCTGAACCTGGTCCTGAACGCCATCCGGGAGGTGGGCCGGCTCCTGGTCAAGGAAAACGACAGGGAACGCCTGATCAAGGGCATCTGCGACATCCTGGTGGCCAGGCGGGGGTATTTCAACGCCTGGATCGGCCTGTTTGATGAAGACCGGAATGTCAGCCTGGTGGCGGATTCGGGATTCGACCATCGATTTGACGCCATGAAAAAACGCTTGGAGACCGGGGAATTCACCCGGTGCATCCGGGCCACCCTGGATTCCAGGGATGTGTTTTCCGTGAGAGATCCGGTGGTTGAATGTACGGACTGCGTGCTGGCTGAAAACTATGCGGACCGGGGGGCCATTGCCGTGACCCTGGCCTATGAAACCACCCGTTACGGGTTCATGGTACTTTCCACCCCCAAGCGCCTGGCCATGGACGATACCGAGAAAAGCATCATCAAGGAAGTGGCCGATGATATTGCCATGGGCCTCTACCGCATGGAACTGGAAGAGAAGCGGCAGCAGGCGGAAACCGCCAGGGAGCGCAGCCAGGTTCGGTTTAAAACCCTGATTGAAAACTCCCTGAACTATATTTCCATTATCCAGGACCATGCCATTGTTTATAAAAGCCACGGGCTCCGGAAGGTCCACAAACTTATGGACCAGGTCTTTGAGCCGCCCGGGTTTCTCCAGGTGTTTGAAGGGGACCGGGAGCGGATTCAGCGCCGGTACCATGATCTCCTGGACGGGAAAATCACCCGGATCGAGGCGGATTTCCAGTATTATCCCGCCCTGGACGGAGACGGGAACACCACCCTGCGCTGGGCACTGCTTTCGGCCTGTAAAATTAACTACCTGGGAGTATCCTCGGTGCTGACCAATATCATGGACATTACAGACGCCAAAGAGGTCCAGAGCTTTTTGCGAATCCAGGACAAGATGACCTCACTGGGCCGGGTCACGGCCGGGATCGCCCATGAGATCCGGAATCCCCTGTCCGGCATCTATATCTATCTCAAAGCCCTTAAGCAGATCTACAACCAGATGGGGGATATCACCCGGGTGGTCTCCATCATTGACAAGATCGAACTGGCTTCCAACAAAATCGAATCCATTATCCAGCGGGTCATGGACTTTTCAAGGCCGAGTCGTCCCCAGTTCGTGATGGCCGACCTGAACCGGTATATTGACGAGGTCACCAAACTCACCGCCGTAACCCTGAGAAAGCACAGCATCCGCCTGGTCAAACACCTTGATCCGGCACTGCCGGAATGTTATGCCGAACCCCATCTGATCGAGCAGGTGATTCTCAACCTGGTGACCAATGCCGCCGAAGCCATGAAAGGGCTGGAAGGGGAAAAGGTCATTGAGCTGTCCACTGCATTGGGACGGGAACAAAAACACATTATCATCCGTGTCCGGGACAATGGGCCGGGCATTCCCCATGCCCATCAGTCCAAGATATTTGATCCGTTTTACACCACCAAGGCCAACAGCTCGGGCATCGGGCTTTCCATCTGCCACAGGATCATCCTGGACCACGGGGGCACCCTTAAATTCAATACCCCGGACGACCAGGGGGCCGAGTTTGTCATTTCGCTGCCCCTGGCCCCTCCCGGCAGGACCGAACAAAAATGATTCAATACAGCATTGCCATTGTCGATGATGAGGAGACCATCCGGGATTCTCTGGATATGGTGCTTTCCGCCACCTATGCCGTAGATCTGCACAAAGATGCGGAGTCCTTTCTGGCTTCCCTGTCCGATGCCGTACCTGACCTGGTGCTCATGGATATCGGGCTGCCCGAGATGAGCGGGATTGATGCCCTGGAGCGGTTCAAAACAGAGCATCCGGATGTGCCCGTGATCATGATCACGGCCTACGAAGATATTTCAATGGTGATTCGGTCCATGAAAAACGGGGCGTTTGATTTTATTCTCAAACCCATCAACCCGGATATCCTTGAACTTACCATCGGCAAAGCAATTGCCTCCATTGCCCTGGTCAAAGAGGTCAAACTTCTCCAGGAAAAATTCCTCAGGGAAAATGAACCCTGCTTTATCGGCAACAGCAAAAACATTGAAAACGTCATGGATTTCATCAACATGGTGTCCAAAAGTCCGGATACCCCCATCATGATCCTGGGGGAAACCGGCACGGGAAAAGAGCTGATCGCCAAGGCCATCCATGCCCGGAGCCCGGTATTCCAGGGGCCGTTCGTGGCGGTGAACTGTTCTGCCTTTCCCGAGGACCTGCTGGAGTCGGAGTTGTTCGGGTATGAACCCGGGGCCTTTTCCGGGGCCAGGCCCCAGGGCAAGAAAGGGTTTATTGAAGAGGCCCATAAGGGCACCCTGTTTCTGGACGAGGTGGCGGACCTGAGTCTTGCCGGACAGGCCAAGCTGCTCCGGTTCCTGGAAAGCGGGGAGTTCTATAAAGTGGGCGGCACCCGCAAGCAGACCGTCCGGACACGGGTGGTCTCGGCCACCAACAAAGACCTGGAAGATCTGGTGAAACGGGAGAAGTTCAGGAATGATCTTTACTTCAGGCTCTGCGTGGTCAAGGCGGACATCCCCTCCCTGAACCAGCGGCCCGATGACATCCTGCCCCTGGCCAAGCATTTTCTCCATGAATTCAACCGGAAATTCGGCAAAACCCTCAAGGGCTTTTCCAATGAAGCCAAAGAACTCCTGCTCGCGCATCATTTTACCGGGAATGTCCGGGAACTGAAAAACATTGTGGAGCGCAGTGTTCTTGTGGCCGGGACAGACCTTGTATCCGTTCCGGACCTCGGACTCAGCCCCGGAGCGGTATCTTCCCCCGGCATACCGGTTGCCGTACCGGATGCGGAAAAAATCGAAATCCCCGAACAGGGGATTCACCTGACCGACCTGCTTACCGGTATTGAGCGACGGTATATGTCCCTGGCCGTGGAAAAGGCAAAAGGCAATGAAAGCCGGGCTGCCAAGCTGCTCAACATGAACCATCACACCTTCCGTTACCGGTGGAAAAAACTGAAATAACCGGTTGTCTCTTCATTATACACATTCCTTTTTTTCAGGGCCGTTCTCGTATCCCGGCCTTTCATGTTTCTGCCATTGGTTTCAAGGACCGGTTCTCCAGATTTGTTTTTCCGGTTTTATATTTTCTTTTAAAGAAAAAAATAAAATGAATTATTTCAAATAATTAAATTAAAATAAATTATTTTTTATTCTTTTAAGATAAAAATTCTTGACAGGGTAATGATGTCAAACTAAAATCGGGAAAAAATAAAAGGAGATGTGTTATCAAACCCGAGAAAAAAAATGACGATGCCCTGCCCAGGCGCATCGGGGAAAGAATTCGCAACCGCCGTCAATTGAACGGCCATTCCCTGGCACAGCTTTCGGAAATATCGGGGGTGTCTGTTTCCATGATTTCCAAAATTGAGAAAGGGCAGTCCCTTCCCCCGATATCCACCTATGCCAATATTGCCCGGGGGCTGGGAATGAGCCTGAGTGAAGTTGTGGCTGAAGATGCCCCGAAAGATGATATCTCCATTGTAAAGGCCGGGGAGCGGGATGCCGTGTCAAACGGTGTGTATGACGCGTACAACCTGGCCAACCATTTTTTCGGAAAAACCTTTGTGCCTTACCTGATACACTATCCGGCAGACAAGGACCGCTTTCACAAGCCCTTTTGCCACAGCAACATGCAGGAGATGCTTTATATCCTTGACGGCAGTATCGAGTTCTCCTACGGGGAACGGCTGATTCTCCTTGAGCCGGGGGACTGTGCCTGTTTTAACGGCAATGTTCCCCACACCTCCCGGGTGGTGGGGGACAGGGATGTCAGGATTCTTGCCGTCCAGATTTCCGTTTAAGCCGGTATAAGCGCTGGCCCTGAACCGGGGCTGTATTCCCGGGGCCGTGCCGGAGGAAAGATCCCGTTATCAGATGATAACGTGACATGTTGAGGTGCGTCCGGCACCGGCCATAAGGGGGATTGTGAAAAAGACCATTTAAATCAATGGATTATCAGCATTGTGAAGTTGCCGAAAATATAAACTCTGAATTGAACATAAGGAATCAACCGTGTATCAGCAACATACCTGTTTATCATCCG
>JBAJNJ010000025.1:0-101462 GCA_036881925.1 Desulfobacter sp. | reverse complement strand
GTCCAGGAGATCCACCTTGAAATCATGGAGGATCTTTTTGGGAGACAGGGGCTTGCCTGTGTTGGAGGCAGGGCAGAGTTCCTCGCACCGGCCGCATTCGGTGCAGGCATAGAGGTTGAGCACATTGTGCCAGTTGAACTCCGCGCATTTGCCCAGGCCGAATGTTTCGGCCTCTTCATCTTCAATATCGGTTTTAATGATGGCTTTTTCCGTGTCCAGCCGCTTGAAAAACACATTGGGTGCGGCCGCCAGCAGATGAAGATGCTTGGAGCTTGGGATATAGATCAAAAACCCCAGGATGGTGCCGATGTGGATGTAATAAAACACCTCATACCCGATGCTCAGGCCCTGGGGGGACAGGGCATGGATCCCAAAGACGGCAGCAAAGATCCCGGACACGGGAAAGGCCGCCGCATAGGAAAATCCATCTGCCGGGGGCATGGCCAGGGTAAAGGCATTGATCAGGTGAAAGGAGAGCACAATCACCGAGGTGAACAAAATAATGAGGTTGGCGTCCCGGCCCAGGGTCAGGTAATCCGGCCGGACCACCAGGCGCCGGTACAGGGCATAGGCAAACCCCACCAAGACAAAAAATCCCAGGATGTCCGCCGCAAACAAATAGGCCGTATACAGCCCGGGAAACAGATGACCCGGGGAAAAGGCGGGGATCACCCCATTGACCATGAGTTCCAGGGAATGGGGCTGGATGGCCAGGAACCCGAAAAAAATAAGGGTGTGGGCCAGCCCGGGCATCATTTTGCGCCGGACATTGGCCTGGCCAAGGACATCGGTGAACAATACCTTGATTCTCTCGCTGACCCGGTCCAGGGCAGTGGCGGACTCGCCGTCCACGGCCATCATGATCTTATAAAGCCGGTTCACCCGAATGAAAAAATAACCAAATGCACCGCCAAGTGCAATCAACATGAGCACAGATTTAAATATAAGATACTTTTCCATTTCGCTTACATATTCTCCCGGGGCCGGATCCCGGGAACGGCAGATGGCGGTTCCCGGGACGCCGGCATGTTGTTCTTTTATCGTTGCCGCCCGGAAGGTGTATCCCACCGGGCTGCCGGATTACAATTTTTCGGTGAGCTTGGGCACCACATCGAAAATATCCCCCACAATGCCGTAGTCGCACTTGGCAAAAATAGGGGCGTCTTTGTCTTCGTTGATGGCCACGATCACCTTGGCGGTTTTCATGCCGGCAAAATGCTGAACCGCACCGGAAACCCCGCAGGCAATGTAGAGTTTCGGGGAAACGGTTTTACCGGTCTGGCCCACCTGCATGGAATGGGGGGCATACCCCGCATCCACGGCGGCCCTGGACGCACCGACCGCAGCACCCAGCCTGGCGGCGCAGTCTTCCAGCATCTTATAGTTTTCAGCCGCCTTGATGGCCCGGCCGCCCGTGATGATCACCGGTGCTTCGGTCAGGTCCATCTTGCCGGATTCGCCGCGTTTGACCTCTTTGACGGTCACAAGGCCCGGGTCGGCCACATCTGCGGTAAATTCAACGATCTCACCGCCCGCAGGTGCGGCAACCGCTTCAATGGCATTGGGACGGACCGTTGCCAGGAAAAGATCGGCGTTGACCTTGAGGGTGGCAAAAGTTTTGCCTGAAAAATGGGATTTTTTCGCGGTTTTGGCTGCCAGGTCCACGGAAACGCAATCAGAGACCATGGGCGCGTCCAAAATAGCGGCAAGGCGCGCGAACAGGTCCCTGCCCGTGGCCGAAGCAGTTCCTAAAAGAGCGGTCAGCCCGCACTCCCCCACGGCAGCTGCCAGGCATTCGGCGGCCAGGTCCGGGGACGCTTCAATGTCGCCGGCGCCGGCCTTAACCGCCACAATGGTTGCAGCGCCGTACTCGGCCAGTTTATCTTTGAGGTCTGCGGGGTTTGCATCCATGACCAGGGCAACAATCTCCTGGCCGGCGGCCGCGGTCATCACCCCAAGGGTGGTGTCTTTAACCGCTCCGTTCTCCGTTTCTATTAAAATGCCGGTTTTGGCCATTGTATCGTTCTCCTTATGTTATAAAACCTTTTCATCTTCTTTCAGAATACGGACAAGCTCGGTAACCTGGTCGTCCACAGAACCCTCAATCATTTTCGCACCGGAGCGCTCGGGAACGGTTTCAAGTGTCTCAATGGCGATGCTGCCTGAATTTTCATCAATTCCCAGGTCGCCCAGGGCCACTTCCTTGATCTCTTTTTTCTTGGCCTTCATGATATCCGGAAATTTGGGATACCTGGGTTCATTCAGTCCCTTGGTGGCCCCGATCACGCAGGGAAGTCCCATTTCAACGACCTGTTTGTCCCCGCCCCCGATCTCGCGTTCGGCCACGGCCTTTCCGCCGTCAATACTCAGAGCGCTGATCTCATTGGCAACCGGCAGGCCAAGGGATTTGGCCAGGCGGTACTGGGTCTGGAAACTTTCCGTATCCACAGAGCCTTTGCCGGTAAACACCATATCCCCCAGGCCGTCCTGCTCCATGGCCGCTTTCAGGGCTTTTGCCGTCAGTGCGGAATCCAGAAACTGGCCGTCGGTTTTTACCAGGATGGCCCTGTGGGCGCCCATGGCCATGGCGCCCCGGATGGTCGCGGCAGCCGCGGCCTTGCCCACGGTGACAATGACGACTTCCCCGCCGTCTTTTTCAACCAGGCTGACCGCCTCTTCAACGCCGAACTCATCGTAGGGGTTTACGACAAACTTGATTTCGCCATCTTCAAACCCGGCATCGCCGGCAATCTTGATGGTGGCTGCCGTGTCCGGAACATGTTTTACGCAAACAAATATTTTCATGTCTTTCCTCTATCAAATGTTGCGGGAAAGGCGGGCAGCGGAAAAAACGGCTTGGCCAGCTTTTCTTGCATCGCCTCTCCCTTTTGGGTTAGCTTTTCATCCGTTCGTTTTTGGGATCGTAAAGCGGCATGGCCACCACCTGGGCAGATCGCTTACGCCCCAGGATCTCCACCTCAAGCGCGGTGCCGGGTGCTGCAAACTCCGGCGGTACATACCCCAGTGCAATGCTTTTTTCCACCCGGTGGCCGTATCCGCCCGAAGAGGTCATACCGATGCGCTCTTCCCCGGCAAAAATCGGGTTGTATCCCCAGGCGTCGGCATCCTTGGCTTCCACAACCATGCAGACCAGCTTGCGGGGAACACCCGCGTTTTTCTGTTTTTCAACACCGGCCTTGCCGATGAAGTCCTTGTCCATTTTTACGGTCCAGGCCACATTGGTCTCAAGGGGGGTGTGATGAACGTTCATCTCGGATTTCCAGGCCAGGTATCCTTTTTCAAGGCGCATGGAATCCATGGCATGCATGCCGATGAGTTTGATGTCAAACTCCGCGCCGGCATCCATCAGGGCATGGTAGAGGGCGATCTGATGCTGGACGGGATGGAAAATCTCATATCCAAGCTCACCCACGTAGTTCATGCGGTTCACACGGCACTTGGTGCGGCCCACGTAAATTTCCCTGGAGGTGCCGAATTTAAAGGCATCGTTGGACACATCATCATAGGATATTTTTTCAAGCACCTTTCTTGCGTCCGGCCCCACCAGAACCAGGCAGCCGTTCTCATAAGTGATGTCTTCCATGGTGACGGAGCCGTCTTTGGGCAGGTTTTCAAGCATCCAGTGCTGATCGTGCTTTTTGCCCACCGAGGCCGTGACACAGAAAAAGGTGTCTGAATTAATCCGGGTGATGGTCATGTCGGACTTGAAATTGCCGTTGTGGTCCAGCATGGGGCTCAGGGCAATGCGGCCGTCCGTTTCAGGCACCTTCTGGCAGGTCATATTGTCCAGCCAGGCCTTGGCCCCCGGCCCTGAAATCATGGTTTTGGCAAACCGGGTCAGGTCGATGATACCGACCTTTTCCATGGCATGCCGGCATTCGGCCGCCACATGTGTGAATGCATTGGTGCGCCGCCATGAGGGGTCTTCGTATCCGTCTTCGCCTTCGGGCGGGAAATAATTGGGGCACTCCCAGCCGTAGTAGTCGCCGAATACGGCGTTGGCCTGTTTCTGGTATTCGTAGATGGGGCTGGTCCGGTTGGGCCTTGCCGCATCCCTGAATTCATTGGGATAAATATGGGCGTAAAGCCTGGGGTAGGTGTCGGCGATCTTTTCCGTGTTGTACGCCCAGTTGGCATAGGAGCCATAGCGCCTGGAGTCCATGGGCCACAGATCGATTTCAGGTTCGCCGTTCATGATCCATCCGGCCAGGTAATGGCCGATGCCGCCGGCCTGGGTAATGCCGAAGGAATAACCGCAGGCATGGTAAAAATTCTTCAGGGGTGCTGCCGGTCCCACCAGGGGGTCCCCGTTGGGGGTATAGGTAATGGGGCCTGCCGTCACATGCTTGAACCCGGTTTCACCGAGGATGGGGAACCGTTCCATGCCCGCTTCAATGCAGTCGGAGATGTTGTCCAGGTCCGGGTTGATCTCTTCCTGGGCATAATCCCAGGGCACCCCGCGGCGCTTCCACTGCTGGCCGTTGGCCTCATACATCCCCAGGATCAGGGAATCCATTTCCTGGCGCAGGTAGATGGATTTGTCCGGGTCGCGCATCAGGGGAAGGTATCCGTCGGCTTCGTCAATGGCCTGGATCTTTTCATAAAGGATATGGGTATGGGCAATGGCGATGGACGGGATTTCAAGGCCCACCATGCGTGCAACCTCAGGGGCCCAGAGCCCTGCGGCATTGATGACATGCTCGCAGGTGATGTCCCCTTTGTCGGTTTTGATCAGCCATTCCCCGTTTTCTTTTTGTTCAATGTCCTGGACCAGTGTGTGAAGGTTGATTTCAACCCCATGGTTCCGGGCACCCTTGGCCATGGCCTGGGTCACGGAATTGGGATCCACATCCCCGTCATCCGGCCAGTACAAACCGCCCAAAAGCCCCTCGGTCTGGATAAAGGGATGCATTTTCCCAATTTCTTCAGGGGTGAGCCAGGAAACATCCAGCCCAAGACAGCGGTTCATGGAATAGGCATATCCCAGCTCATCCATACGGCCGGGGTTGTCGGCGGTGCGGATGGAGCCTGTGGTGTGCCAGCCCACATTCTGGCCGGTCTCCTTTTCCAGCTCTTTGAAGATCTCGATACTCTTCATATTGACCTGGGTGCCGTAGAAGTTGGAGTGAAAAAAGGACACGTTGCCGGCTGCCATCCAGGTGGACCCGGATGTTAACTCATGCTTTTCAAGAAGAACCACATCATCGTTCCATCCGTATTTTGCCAGGTGGTACGCCACACTGACGCCGATGGCACCGCCACCGATCACAACCGCTCTTGCATTGGTTTTCATAAGATTAACTCTCCTTCGTTCATGTTTAACTAGTCTCTGCCGTTTAAGAAATATCTCAGCGCCTTGTTTTTGGTCTGCCGGATGCGGGTGTCGTAAAAATAAGAAAACCCGCCCGGGTAATAAATCATCACCAGTATAAGTACCAGGGCGTAGATGATCAGGTTTAAGCCCGGAAGATGGGACAGGGTGGAGCGGACGATCTCCATCATGAAAATAAAGGGAAAGGCCACCACTGCACCGCCCCAGAGGCTTCCCCGTCCACCGATATAGGCCACGGCAAGCACTTCCACCGTTTTGGCCGTATGCATGACGTCCGGGGTCAGGATACCGTAAAAATGGGCGTAAAAACCGCCCAGGATGCCGGCAATAGAACAGGACATGGTAAAGTTGAAGACTCTGTAGAACACCGGATCAATTCCCGATGTCCTTGCCGCGTCCATGTTCTGGCCAATGGCCTGGAAGGCCAGCCCCATCTTGGACCGGACCACCCACTTGCAGGCCAGATATATTAAAAACAACAGGATAACGATCACAAAGTAGAAGGGGAAATTGGATTCGGTCTCAAACAGCCTGGGGGTCCGCAGCCCCAGGGGACCGCGGGTCAGCCACACCAACTTGATGGCCAGCCCCATGATGGCCAGTCCGAAAAACCAGGACAGACAGGCCGCAAATATGCCCCTAAGCCTCAGACTGATCATGCCGATGATCAGTCCCATGAGCGCGGCAGTGACCCCGCCGGCAATCATCCCGATCCAGGGAGACAGTCCCGCGTTGATGACCAGCAGGGCCGAGGTGTATCCTCCGAATCCGGAGACTGCGGCGAATCCGAAATTCACGATATTGATAAAGCCCGCCGTAAAATCAAAGCTCACACTCATGGCCGCAATAAACCCGCAGTAAATCAGCCACCGGAGCATATATTCCTGGTTAAAGGGCGGGATGAACGGCAGCAGCAGGAGCAAAACCACGCCGGCAAGCCCGGCCGGCGTCAGGCAGAGCCGGTCCAGCAACCGATCAAACGGGTTCAGTGCTGCAGTATTTTTATTTAATTCCATGCGATCTCCTGTGTTGCCATTGGTTTCAGCCATGTGTTGCGTCACAGATGCCATATCCTCTCCCCTTACTGGTCCAGGACCCCGCGGACATCAGAACCGAAAATGCCCGAGGGTTTGAAAATCAGGATGAACATGATCAATGCCGACGGCACGACAAAATCCCATCCCGCCCCCACATACTCCACCGTGATGACCTTGAGCAGGGCCACCATAAAGGCCCCGGCCACGGCCCCCAGGATGTTGCCCAGGCCCGAGAGGATCACAACGAACCATGCCATATACAGGGGCTCCAGCCCCACTGTGGGGTAAGAAGGATACATGAACAGCAGGCTGCCCCCGGCCACGGCCGCCAGGGCGCAGGCCAGGGAAATGGTCAGCAGGACGATCTTTTCAATGTCGATGCCCACGATTTCCGCACCGGTAATATCCTGGGACACGGCACGGATGGCCATGCCGGTGCGGGTATAGGTCATAAACAGGTAAAACAGGGCCACGATAACCACGGAAATCACAAACGCCATGGCCCGGTCCCTGGAAATATACACGTCTGCAATGGACACCGGCATCCCGGACCAGTATCCCACGATCCCTTTGAAATCCGCTCCGAAAATGAGTTGGTGAAGGTTCACCAGAAGAACGCTCAAGCCCACGGTGAGCAAAAAGGAGTTCATCACCCAGTTGTCCGTGGAGCGGCGGCGCAAGGGGCCGAATACCAGTTTTTCAGAAACGATCCCGGCGGCGGCGCCCGCTACCATCGCAGCGAAAATGGCCACCAGCGGACCAAAGTTCACCAGCCAGGATTCGGGATTTTCACTGATAAATTCGCTGATGGGTGTAAATACGTAGAATGCGGCAAGGGACCCCACCATAAAGAACTCGCCATGGGCGAACATGGCAATGTTCAAAACGCCCAGCATCAGGGTGAGCCCTGTGGCCACAAGTGCCAGCATCCCGCCGGTGACAACGGTGTTGATCAGCAGGTAGGGGCCGGAGTGCACGGTTGCGAACACAGCAACGGCAATCGATATGACAATGGACATGCCGGCTGCCGACCGCATCCGGTCAATGGTCTGTGATATGAAATTCTGTGGCATATATCTTTTTCTCCATTATCCCATGGAAATGATCGGTTTAAACGCCTAAAAACACCTTGCGGACATGGCTGTCTTCGGCCAGGTCGGCGCTGCTGCCCTCCAGGCCGATCCTCCCGTTTTCAAGCACATAGCCGCGGCCGGTCACACTCAGGGTTTTGGTCACATTCTGTTCCACCAGCAATATGGTGACTCCGTTGTCCACAAGCACATCCAGGGACTGGAATACATTGCTGGTCAACTGGGGCGCCAGGCCGAAAGAGGGCTCGTCCACCAGCATCAGGGAAGGATCGGACATCATGCCCCGGCCGATGGCCAGCATTTTACGCTCGCCCCCGGACATGGTGCCGGCCAGCTGCTTTTTCCGCTCGGCCAGGCGGGGAAACAGGTCATATACAAATTCCAGGCGTTCGTTCTGCACCTTCTTCTCTTTGATGGTATAGGCACCCATGTAAAGGTTTTCCTGTACCGACATGTTGACAAAGAGGTTCATCTCTTCGGAGACAAAGGCAATGCCTTTTTTGGCAATGACAGAGGCTGGCAATCCCGTGATATCCTCTCCGTTGAACATCACGGTCCCGCTCATGGGGGAGAGCAGCCCGGCAATGGTTTTCATGGTGGTGCTTTTTCCGGCGCCGTTGGGCCCGACAATGCAGACATATTCCCCGGTGTCGATATTCAGCGACACATCCCGCAAAATCTGCAGATACCCATACCCGGCATTCAGGTTTTTAACTTCTAACAGCATAACGCCTCCATAATTCCTGGGGGTTCAGGGTTAATCCGCTTCGTCACCGAGATAAGCCCGGGCTACACGGGGGTCATTTGCCACCTCGTCTGTCGGGCCTTCCGCGATTTTAGTGCCGAACTGAATGCACAACAGCTTGTTGCACACCGCCATAATCAACTGCATGATATGCTCGATCATGAGAATGGAGATCCCCTTTTGGCTGATCTTGTCAATGATTCTCATGATGTCCTTGAGTTCCCCTTCGCTCAGTCCCGACGCCATTTCGTCCATGAACAGCAGTTTCGGATCCGAAGCAAGGGCCCTTGCCAGGTCCAGCCGTTTGAGCTGTACCGTGTTGAGCTGCTCCGCCACAACGGTTTCCGCCATGGGAAACTCCACAAATTCCAGCATCTGTCTGGCATGGGCCGCAGGGTCCTTGACCTTGCCGGATTCGTTTCCGAAAATCGCAGCGGTCATCACGCTTTCAATGGCCGTCATTTTGGGGAAGGGGCTGGGGATCTGAAAGGTCCGGGACATGCCCAGGCGGCACATCTTTTCAGGAGGAAAGCCTGTGGTGTTTTTTCCGAAAAACCGCACCCGTCCCGACGTGGGCGGGTTCAGCCCGGTGATGGCGTTGATGAATGTTGTTTTGCCCGCCCCGTTGGGCCCGATTAATCCGACGATATCTCCCTGGTTGATCGTCATAGAGACTGCATTTACAGCCGTCAGTCCACCAAACTTTTTGGTTACTTCGTTGGTTTCCAGTACAATCACGTCTCTATCTTCCTATGTTGAATCTTCAGGATATAACCAGCCAGGGGATTGAAATGATATTCAATCCCCTGGCTGCGATCATCTTATTTTGCTTCAAACTCCTTTTGTTTCCAGATTTCCGGGAAGATAATATGTCCTTTGCCGTTCTTGTACTGGAGAATGGGGAAGAAATAGGCATCCGGCGCCACAACCATATCCGGCATGGTTTCCGGGGTGTATTTGTACTCGTTCATGATGATGGCCCCGTCTTTTTTCCCATAGGTGAGTTTGCCGGTGTTTACCTCTTCCACCATGGTCTTGTGGATGGTTTCCTTGTCCAGTTTGCCGTGAAGTTCATTGGCCCGGTTGAGTATTTT
Organism: Desulfobacter sp.; assembly: GCA_036881925.1. Classification (GTDB taxonomy): domain Bacteria; phylum Desulfobacterota; class Desulfobacteria; order Desulfobacterales; family Desulfobacteraceae; genus Desulfobacter. The sequence goes on along the minus strand of JBAJNJ010000025.1, from coordinate 92,142 downwards.
GATGAACATCCGGATGCCGTCATAGGACAGACCGCCTGACGAAGGGCTGGGGTTGAATCCGTATTTTGCCTTGATATCCTTGGCCCATTGCTGGGCTTCCGGGGTGGTAAGCTGGGGAATGGAGTCAAGCACGTAATTGGAACCGGGCCCGGTCATTTTGTACCAGTCGCCGATCCATCCCAGGCCCGATGAAATAAGAACGCCTTTGTTTCCGACTTCGGCATATTGTTTCACAAACGCCGTCAGGGAAGGAGCGGCCGTGGACGTTCCGGCCAGGAGCTGGACGCCTGCTTTCTTGAACTTGGCCAGCAGGGGGTAAAAATCGGTCTGGGTAATGGGGAAATACTCCTCCGCATAAATTTCCCAGCCGCTGGCTTCCAGGGCAGCCTTGTAAGCGCCGCCAGCAGATCGTCCCCAGTCCGTGTCTTCGCCGTAAATAGCGGCCAGTTTCTTTTTCGGAGTCCATTTGCCCGACTTGATCACATTATTGATGCATTCGATATAGTTGCCTTCCAGCTTTGCCGGCACCGGCCAGCCTTTGCCGCCCCAGTAAGAATACTTTTCAGGGTCTGCCTGCCATTTTTCATTGACCACTTCCGATGCTCCGAATCCGAACATATGGGGGACTTTGTATTGTGCCGCCACATCCATGACCGCCACGGCCACCGAGGAGTGCCAGTTGAGTACGCCGGCCTGGATCCCTTTGCCTTCGACTGCTTCGGCGTAGGCCCCGGCCGCCTTTGCCGGATCCGACTGGGAATCCACCCATACCACGTCAATTTTGTAATCGCCCACTGTATAGTCAATTGCTTCCATGGCCATGTTTACCGAGGCTTTGAACTCTTTACCGTTTTGTGCAGAAGGTCCTGTAAACGGCCCCAGGATGCCGACCTTCAGGGTTTTGTTTGCTGCGAACCCCTGGCCTGCGCATAGAAGTATTGCTACGATTAAAGCGGCGATAAATTGAACTTTTTTCGTACTCATGAATCTTCCCTCCAAAATTAAAAATAAAAATTCAGATGAAGCATGTACACCTGCCCTTAAGATGCAGATTATGTACCAGATTCAGGGCAGCGGTGTCTGGAGGCAGGCCTGTATCCCTGTGAAAATTTTGGAAAAGTGCAGGGAGCAGGGAGATGGCGAATGTAAACCGAATGCGAAAAAAGTATTGGAATCGCAACGGCGGTCCACTGAGGCCGCGTTAAAATATCCAATTTTTTTTATATTTACTGTAAACACTTTTACATCTTACATGTGTTTACTCTGCCTGGCCGGCATAGGTCTTTTTATCGATCCGGTATTTTTTGAGTTTATAGTGAAGGGACTGGGGAGACACGCCCAGCTGCCGGGCGGCTCTGGCCGCGTTCCCGCCGGACCGCTCCAAAGCCTTGCAGATCATGGACTTTTCGTTGAGTGCCTGGGTGTCGGCAAGCCTTGTGCCCGGGACATGGCCCACCGGGATATTGCCGGTAGCCTTGTCCGCCCCGGGCCATGCTTCCGGGGAAACCGTATTGTCCCGGCCAGGAGTCCTGTCTCCGGCAAAGGCAAAAATATGGGGCGGCAGGTGGGGCAGGCGGATGATGGTTTCCCCGGCCACCATATTCATGGCCGCCTCAATAATGTGCTCAAGCTCCCGGACGTTGCCGGGCCAGTGGTAATGGCGGAACAGGTCGTCCACCCGGTCTGATATCCCGGCCACCTTTTCACCCAGGGTCGTGTTGCACTTTTCGATAAAGGCGGCCACCAGGGCGTTGAACCCGCCTTTTCGCTCCCTCAGGGGCGGCAGGAGGATGGACACCACCCCCATGCGGTAAAAAAGATCCATGCGCAGGGCACCGGTCTGGATAATGTCAAGCGGCGGCTTTGACACCGAGGAAATGATTTTTACATCCAGCTCCTTTTCCACCAGGGAACCCAGTTTTCTTACCTTTTTCTCCTGGATCACCCTCAGCAGTTTGGCCTGGAGGGTCAGGGGCATGGAGTCCAGTTCGTCCAGGAAGATAGTCCCCCCGTCTGCCTGCTCAAATAGCCCATGCTTGTCAATGGCGCCTGTGAACGACCCCTTTGAGGTGCCGAAAAGAATGCCTTCCAGCAGGTGTTCGGGAATGGCAGCGCAGTTGACCGGAATAAACGGCTTCTTTTTCCGGTGGCTGTGGTTGTGGATGGACTGTGCAAACAGCTCTTTTCCCGTGCCGGTCTCCCCGGAAATCATGATAGGCGAAGGAGAACCCGACGCCATTTTTGCGATATGCATGGCATTGAGCATATCCGGATCCGATGCAATGATATCCCTGAACGAAAACCGGGTGCCGTTTCCGGAGCGGGCCTTTTTCCCGGTCCTGGTATCGGCCACCATGATTTTTTCAAGCACCTGGTAATCCTTGGAAAAATTAATCGCCCCGATCAGGGTGCCGCCCTTATATAAAGGGTAGGCATTGGAAATAATATTGGAGACCCGGCCCAGGCGGGTCCGGTAAACCAGGGTTTCGTTGATGATGGGTTCGCCCGAGCGGAGACACCGCATGGTCGGACTGGTCTTATTGTTCAGCTTGTAGACATCGGTGATCTGCCTGCCGATGGCTTCGTCCCGGGTAAAATCGTCAATCCTGCCCTGGGCGGCGTTGAAAAAGACGATTTTCCCGGTGATATCGGAAATCACCACACCTTCATGGAGGAAATCAAGGACCCGGTATATATCAATATCGTCAAACTTATCAATATCCATGACACCTCCCAAAACATCAAATTTTTTTTATCGGTTTTTTCCCCTGTCAGCGTCTGAGCGCATCAATGACTGATTCCGGAGAAAATTGCAAGACATATAAAACTTTTTTTATTTTTTCACCTATTTTTACACGTTGTTGTCGCTCCAGATAACACGACGAAAAGCCCAAAACGCTTTAAATTCAGAATATTAAACGCACACCATCTGCCATACTCCTTCATTCCGGTTCATGGCATGGAAGATGCAATTTACACAAACCGATCTTTTTACAGGCCAATATCAAAGGAGAGCCACATGAGGTTTTTTGAATACTTTTCCCGGGACGAGATGAACAGGATCCATGACGCAACAATGACGGTTCTTGAGACGACAGGTCTGGATATCAAGTACGAACCCGCCCGGGTACTGTACGCCAAGGCAGGCTGTAAAGTTGACGGCCTGCGGGTTTACATTCCCAGGCAGGTGGTGGAATCCCAGATTAAGAAGGCACCCTCCCAATTTACCCTTTATGCCAGGGATCCGGAAAAAAACGTGATCATCGGCGGAGACCACATTGCCTTTATGCCCTGCTACGGGGCCCCGTTTGTCAATTGCAGGGACAGGGGGCGGCGGCAGGGCACGCTTGAGGATTTTGAGAATTTCGCCAAACTGGCCTATGCCATTCCCCATATCGACATCACCGGCGGGATGATGACCGAACCCAACGATATCCCTGTGGTGCAGCGGAATGCCGAACGCATCTATGCGGCCATGACCCTTTCGGACAAGCCTTTTATGGGAGCGGGCACCAGCGCCCAAGATGCCGAAGAAACCATTGAGATGGCCTCCCGGGTATTTGGTTCAAGAACCGAGATGGCCGAAAAACCGCCCTTTGTCTCCATTTTGACCTCCCTTACCCCCCTGGGGTACGACGATAAAATGGCCGGCGCCATCATGGCATATGCCGAGGCCGGCATGCCCCAGCTCATCTCTTCCCTGTCCATTGCCGGTGCCACGGCTCCTGTGACCATGGAAGGCACACTGGTGGTTCAGAATGCTGAAGTTCTGGCCGGCATCGTACTGGCCCAGCTGGTCAGGGAAGGCACCCCTGTGGTCTTTGCAGGCTCCTCGTCCGCTGCTGCCATGCGTTACGGCACCCTGAGCATCGGCGCCCCTGAAATGGCGGTCAACACGGCGGCCACAGCCCAGATGGCACGGTTTTACAACCTTCCCTGCCGGGGCGGCGGCGCGCTCACAGATGCCAAGCAGGTTGATGCCCAGGCCGCTTACGAATCCATGATGAGCATGCAGATGGCCACCCTCAGCGGCATCAATTTCGTGCTCCACTCAGCAGGCATCCTGGAGGGGTATATGACCGCATCCTATGAAAAATTCATTATTGATGCGGAAATCTGCGGCATGTGCAAACGAATCAAGCGGGGCCAGGACCTGACCCCGGAGAAACTGGCCGTAGATGCCATTTCCCAGGTCGGCCCGGGCGGGGAATTTCTGACCAACATGCATACCTTTACCCATTTCAAGCAGGAGATTTACGCCCCCATACTCGAGGAAAAAGACAACTTTGATGCCTGGACGGCCAAAGGGTCCGTGGGCATCGAAGACCGGGCCAACGCAAGATACAAGGAAATCCTGGAAACTTATTCACCGCCCCTGATGGACGGCAATGTCCAAAAGGCGCTTGACGATTATATGGAAACCGTCCGCAGAGGATAACCCCGACACCCGTATCCGGGAACCTGTCCCGGCGGCATATGAAAGGAAATTACCATGAGTGATATTCAGATCCCTACAGATTTTGGCACCATTACGGCAGACGCCGTGGTTGTCGGCGGCGGCATCGTGGGCACGGCCACGGCGTTCTGGCTCTCCAGAGCCGGGATGAAAACCGTTCTTGTTGAAAAGCGGGACGGGTTGTCCAGCCTAACCACGGCAGCCAGCGCCGAATGCTTCCGCACCCAGTTCACGGAACAGGCCATGGCCGACATTGCCCTGCCCTCCGTGGAAATGTTTGAGAACTTCAACGATGTGATCAAACGGTCTGACATCGATATCCACCTGACCCAGCGGGGATATCTGTTTGTTACGGATCTTGAGTCCCAGATTCCCGACCTGGAAAAGGCCATCCAACAATACGAGCAATGCGGGGTCAAAGGGTCCGAGCTGATCATGGGACCGGACCTGCATGCCCGGTTCCCGTTTCTCTCCCCGGATGCGGTGGCAGCAAGTTTCAACAACCGTGACGGCTGGCTGTCCACCCATGAAGCCACCTACGGATTTGCCAAGGGGGCGGATGACGCCGCCTTTTTTATGAAAACCCGGGTTACGGACATCCATACCGATGCCCAGGGCGTCTGTATGGTTGAAACAGACAAGGGAAACATTTCCACCCGCCTGGTGGTCAACTGTGCCGGGCCCTATGCCAGAGACATCGGCCGGATGGCCGGGCTGGACATGCCGTTCAGGACTGTCCGCCGCCAGAAAGCCTATATCAAGTCTGCCCACCCGGACCTGCAGCCGGACGCTCCCTTTACCGTTGACCTGGTCAACCACAGCTACTGGCGGCCCGAAGCCGGCGGCCTGCTCTGCGCCTGGGTGGACCCGGATGAACCGGAAACCCGCCCGGATGACGAACCACCCACGGACTGGGATTTCGCTGCGGAATCCATCTACCGGAGTTCCAGGCTCAGCCCTTTTTTTGAAGGGGTTTCAGAAGATCTCAAGGCCGAAGATGTAAACGTATCCGCAGGATTTTACGTTTATACCCCGGATGAGAAGCCCGCCATCGGTCCCAGTGAAGAGATCAAGGGGTTTCATTTGAATTGCGGCTACTGGTGCGGTGTCATGATGTCTCCCCAGGCGGGCAAGCGCGTGGCAGACCTTGCCACCGGAAAGATGGTAAATAAGGACAACCCCCTGCGGTACACGCGGTTCAAACAAGGCGATGTCAAACCGGGCGACACCTTTCTAAAATAGCCCGGTATCATTCATGCAACCCTGTCCGGGGCCGTATCCAGGTCCAATCCGGCCAAATGCCCCGGACCTTTCTTTCGGAGGCAGCGCAATGGCAAAACAAATGAAACTCGGACTTCATACCTACACCCTCCACACCTGGGGACTGGGCCAGAACTGGGGCATCCAGGCAGATCCCAGGCCCAAGGTCATGACCCTGGAGGATCTCATGGACAAAGCTGTGGAATGGGGGCTGGACGGCCTCCACATTACCGGCTGCGACCTGGAAACCAAAGATGACCACCGTCTTGAACAGGTAAGGCAGGCCGCGGCAGAACGCCGCCTCTACCTGGAGTATAATTTCTCCAGGGACGAAGAGTTTGACCCCAGGCTCACGGACAGTTTTGCCGACGGCATTGCCATCACCCGTAAAATCGGGGCGGACCTGGCCAAACTCAGCCTGGATATCCGGCGGCCCCGCCCCCTTTACGGCAGTTGCTTCCACCCCAAGGTCATGCGCCAGCTCTGTGATATTTACGACGACCTTTTAGGCGTCCTTCCCCTCCTGGAAGAGACCGGCATCCGTCTGGCCCTGGAAAACCATACCGAAACATTTGCCGATGAAATCATCTGGCTGATCAACCAGATCAACCATCCCCTGGTGGGGGCATGTGTGGACACGGTCAATTCAATGGGAGTGCTTGAAAACCCGGAAACCGCGGTTGAAAAACTGGCCCCTTACGCGTTCTGCAACCATTTCTGCGACCACAAGCTGAGCCGTGACCAGTTCGGCATCCGGTTCCATGGGGTGGCCCTGGGCGATGGGGACATCGACTGTTTCAAAACCTACCGCATCATCCGTGACCAATCCCCCACGGACCGGATCACCTTTGAAATCGAGTGGGACATGGGCGACGATCCCATTGAGGTGGCCCGGGAAAAAGAGATGGATGCCTGCATCAGGAGTATCAACTATGCACGTGAGGTCCTGAAAATCGGCCGGGAATAATAAACGGCCGTTCCCGGTACAATGCCGGGAAAGCGGCCTTTACAATACTCATCACTGAAATCGGAGATGCTGCAGCCGGCTGACCAATGCCTCCATGGACGGTCGACCCGCAGCTCTCTGTTTCATATAGATGCAGATCTGATCCGCCAGTACCCCGATGTCATCAAACAGGGACACCAGGCGCCCCGTTTCCAGGTGGTCCAGTACGGCATACCTGGGCACGAACCCCACCCCTGCCGATGCCAGGCAGGCCTTGATAATCCCCCTGATGTGGTTGATTTTCATGATCCTTCCGAACCGCACCTGCGCATTTGCAGGCAGTGCATTGACAAAGTTCCGCCACCAGGCCATTTCCTTGTCCAGGGATAGGGCCCTGCAGCGTTCAAGATCCGCCACATCCTTGATCCGGTAACGGCGGATATAGTCTTTTGACGCGATCACTGCATACTCCTCCCTGAGCAGAGGCACAGACACAAGTTCGGGCCGGTTGTGGGGACTACAGTCCACGATGATATCCAGCTCATCATCCAGCAGGCCCCGGAGCAGATGGTGGCTCAGGGTAAAGTCAATATGGATCATGGGGTGGTCGTCAAGAAACGTCGCCAGCTGCGGAATCACCACATTGATGCCAAACTCCACAGTGGCCCCCAGGTGTATGGTTTCCGGAATGTTCCGGGTGTCCCTGATCCGGGCCTTGGTTTTTTCCACTTCTGCAAATATGGCCCGGCACCCCTGGAACAGCACCTGCCCTTCCGGGGTCAGGGCAAATCCGTTTTTCCGCTTCTCGGTCAGTGCCATACCCACACTGGTCTCAAGGGCCTTAATGGCATGGCTCACCGCCGACTGGGTCACAAACAGTTTTTCAGCGCATTTTGAATAATTCCGTGTCCGGGCCAGGGTATAAAAGGTTTTCAGTTTATTCAGGTCCATGCCGTCACTCTTTATGGGCATCTATATGAAAAAAATTCAAATCAAATTTGAATATTATGAATTTTACTTATATAGCACTGTTTTGATATGAAAAAAAGGACTTAGCCGAACCCCATAAAAGAAAGGAAGTTCCCATGTCAAACGCCATTTACACCATCCAGCGCCCGGCCAATGAGGCGGTTCGCTCCTACCTTCCCGGCAGTCCCGAGCGGGAAAGCTTAAAGGCGAAACTCACTCAAATGAAAGCCCGGGAAATAGAAATCCCCCTGATCATCAACGGGCAAGAGATCCGAACCGGTAATACCGGCACCTGCGTCATCCCCCACAACCACGGCCATGTCCTGGCCACCTATCACATGGCAGGCCCGGAACAGGTCCGCATGGCAATTGACGCGGCAACCACCGCCCAAAAAACCTGGACAGCCCTGCCCTGGGACCACCGCCTGGCCATTTTCCTCAAAGCAGCGGAGTTGATTTCCGGTCCCTGGCGGGATACCCTCAATGCCGCCACCATGCTCGGGCAGAGCAAAACCGTGTATGAGGCAGATGCGGATGCCGCCTGTGAACTCATGGATTTTTTCCGGTACAACGCCTATTTTATCCGCCGGATTCTCGAAGAGCAGCCCGGGTGCGTTCCCGGCACCCTGAACCGCATGGAGTACCGTCCTCTGGAAGGTTTTGTCTTTGCCGTCACGCCTTTTAACTTTACGGCCATCGGCGGCAACCTGCCCTCTTCCCCGGCCATGGCCGGCAACACCGTGATCTGGAAACCCGCTTCCACAGCCATTTTTTCCAACTATTACGTGATGCGCCTTCTCCGGGAAGCAGGTCTGCCCGACGGCGTCATTAATTTCCTGCCCGGCCCCGGCAGTGTTATAGGGCCTATGATCATGGAAGATAAGATGCTTGCCGGCGTTCATTTCACCGGTTCAACCGCCACCTTCAATACCCTGTGGCGGTATATGGGCGAACACCTGGAAACCTATCATAGCTATCCCAGGATTGTCGGCGAAACCGGCGGAAAAGACTTTTTGTTCGCCCATGCCTCTGCAGACCCCAAAACAGTTGCCCAGGCCATCATCGGCGGCGGTTTCTCCTACCAGGGCCAGAAGTGCTCTGCCACCTCCCGGGTATACCTGCCCGAATCCCTCTGGCCCGGGATCCGCACCCATCTTGAAACAGAACTTGCCGATGTCAAGGCAGGGGATGTCGAGGACTTTACCCATTATATGGGAGCGGTCATTGACAGGGCAGCATTTGAGTCCATTGCTTCATACATTGATCATGCCCGGACTTCCGGATCGGCTGAGATCATTTTCGGCGGGACCTGCGACGACACAACAGGCTATTTCATAGAACCGACAATCATTCTCACCACAGATCCCCATTTCAAAACCATGGAAGAGGAAATTTTCGGCCCGGTGGTCACAGTGTATGTTTATGCAGACCAGGATGTTGACGCCGCCCTGGATCTTTGCGAATCCACATCGGAATACGCCCTGACCGGGGCGATTTTTGCCCGGGACCGCCAGGCCATTGCCCGGATGGAGCAGCACCTGGCCTACGCCGCCGGCAACCTTTACATCAACGATAAAACAACAGGCGCTTTTGTGGGCCTCCAGCCATTTGGAGGTGCCAGGGGTTCCGGCACCAATGAAAAGGTCGGCAGCAAACAGAACATCTCCAGATGGATGAACCCCAGAACCATCAAGGAGAATTTCGCACCAACCCTGGAATGGCGGCTTGACCTGATGCAGGAGGCATAGTTCGATCATTTACCTCGGGTTTTCGCAACGGAAACGGATGATATCCCAGGCAGTTTTTTCCCGTGCATGGCAGGGCCGGAAAGATGGAGCAGTCAAAACACCCCGTCAGCTTTTATGCCCCGGATGCCACCACGGGAAGCGGCTTACGCCACTGACAGTAATCAATATGTCCGGCTCCGTATCCAGCCGTCAGAGAGGTGCGAAAAAAGGCAAGAATTAACGCCCCGGCCCGTTAAGGGGCAGACAGGTTTTGGTCATCCCGGCGATAGGATTGCCGACCCGCCCCAAGAGCATGGCGAACTGAAGTTGTGGTGATTTTTGAATCAAAATATGATTTGTCCCTGGCGTTTATAAGAAATTTTTCCGCTGCAGGATTTTTTTTTACCTGCAGCGGATTTTCAATCACAGCACCTGTTATAGATTATAGCGATAATCCCATATGCCGTTATTCCAGGTCACGGTCAGTACAACGCTATGGCTGCTGCTTCCCCCTGTCGGTAATACGTTAAAATGAATAACTTCCATGTATCCCTCCCAAGGGTTTTTAAAAGCCAGATCAAATTCAAAGTTCCGATGTTCGACCATCGGCGTGCAGGAGACCGGTGGTGTCATATCATAGCTTCTGGGTTGAATGGTGACCGGCTTGATGGCAACATCCAGACCTTTATAATCACCTTCGGGAATGAGATTGCCATCCTGGCGGGAAAATTCAACCGAAAGAATACGCGTGGGCTCCGATATCACAAAAGGCGAGTGATCACAGGTTCTGGCGCCATATATCCCTGTTATTCTAAGGCAGAGATAATTTTCGTCATTACTGAGCTCTTTTATGTTACTGATTTCCCGGATGAAATTGCTGTGCGTACGGTGACCGATAAACCCCACAAGTTTATCCGGTTCCGGATTAACGCTATCCGGCATTATCCTGAGCTCGGAGATGGCTGCGGAACCGGTTGAAAAGAAAATCGCTGTACATATAAGATAAAGTAAAACGTGATTCAGTTTCATTTTAAACTCCTTATGTTAGATTTAAACCAGTGTGCTTTGACGCCCCTATAAATTGTAATGATACTCCCATGTCCCATTGTTCCAGGTCACAGTCAATACAACATATTCTCCTTCCTTCTGCTTTATTGGAAAATAAATGCTTTCCGTATATCCGTCGGTGCGCGAGTCAAAACTCAGATCAAGCTCAAAGACACGCAGTTCCATTACATCCCAGCGAGATGTATAGGCCAAATTAAATGCTCCATAGCTATTAACCGTAACCGGTTTGATCACAACCCGTTGGCCCACATATGCCTTTACAGGCTCCGGCCCCCCGGATGCGGGAGTAAGTCCAAACATGGGGAGGAATTCGACCGAAGGAACACGCGTTGAATTCTTGGACGCACTGATCGCATTATAAACACCTGTGACCCTAAGGCGGAGACAGCAATTGTCATTTCTTATTTCCGTTATGCTTCGGATCTCCTGGATCAAGTCACCGAGGCTGTTATTATTCAAAGGCTCCCCGATAATAACACCTATAAGTTTATCCGGCACCGAGGACGGACCTAAAGGGCCGGACACGGCCATGGTGGAAATGATTGCAACAAAAAGGAATGGAGACAAAAGACAGAGTAACGCATGGTTTAATTTCATTTTAAGCTCCTTTGTTGAGTTGGAATACATTACGTTTTGACCAAACCGAATACGAGCCGGTCAATTTTCCTACATCCTCCTTTGTTTTATGATGGATAGATACTGACAATTGATTAGCGGTCGACCAAATACTGAATTCAGAAAGGCGCTGAGAAGAATTTTCCTTTTGTAATGGAAAAAGGCCTTTAATGAATCAAATCATGCAATATTGGCACCTGGAAAAAGCAATCACGACGCTGACGCATTAACAACGCCCTCTGCAAATAAACTTAAAAACAAATAATTCTGACCACATAAATAAAAAACACATCAAAGCATGTTTCAGCCATCAGATGATTTTTGATGTGTTTTTTGATAACCAGAAACGCCTTATTCATTTTCCAATAAATTTGATCGGCATTTTTTTCCCGGCATCAATATATAACGCCTGATATTTTAAATTCGGATGAAATCCGAGTTCCAACACTGAGCAAAAAACTCAAGACAACACTTTAATCTCAAATAGTTAAACTTTATACCTAATTTATATTCATGATCTTGATCCTACCTCAGGCACAGCGGTCAACCTTTCTCCGGATACTGTAGCTCCGACAATCGGGGACACGCTTTGCATTGATATAGATGTCACTGATGCACAAGGGCTTTATTCCGCTATTTCTCTTAAAATACTGGTTTTCCATTATGTAGTCAGACAAGATAACCCACCAGTCGATGCTGGATAACATTCTGGCAGCCCTGATCTTTTACACATTGTCCCCTCATATCAGCATTAAAAACATCATAATCCGACATAGACATAATTCACTAACAATTAGATGTTCTTTGCTCGAATCGCGACGTTGACAGCTATATGCATCGTATAGAAATATTAAAAATAAAATCAAATTCTTATAGTTAGAAAAGAAGATTTACGGGAATACGATATTGTTTATATTCTTATTGACAAATATCAGTATTTTGTTCATTTTCCAGTGAAGTTGTTTCCCGGCGTCAATACCCGGTGCCGGACATTTCAAATTCGGATAAAATCCGAGTTCCAACATTGATCGAGGAGTTCAAAATGTTCAAAAAAATCATAGTATCTTTTTCAGTTTTTCTCTTATTTTTAACCATGGGTTTTGCAAATGCAGAGATTTCAGAAGTTAAACTTGTTGCCGGAGACGGTTCTGCTGCAGATTATTTTGGGTTGGGCATGTCAGTGGAAGGCGATTATGCCGTGGTCGGCGCATACAGAGAGGGTAGCGGCGCCGTCTACATTTATAAACGAGATGACACTTCATGGACGCAAACCCAGAAACTAACGGCGAGTGATGGCGCAGGAGTTGCTAATTTCGGCTTTACCGTTTCCCTGTCCGGAGACTACCTTGCCGTGGGCGCGCATGGAGATAACAGTCAAACCGGAGCTGTCTATATTTTTAAAAATAACGGCACTACATGGACCCAACAGACCAAACTGACCGCATCCGATGCCATCAGTGGCAGCCTTTTTGGCTACGATCTTGAAATAGAAGGCGAATATCTTGTAGTCGGTAGTTATAAAGAAGCTCATCTTGATGAAGCTGCCTATATTTTTAAAAGAGATGTGGACATTTGGACCCAGCAGGCCAAGCTGACGGCCAGTAACGTAGTTCCCGAAGAACATTTTGGTTTATCGGTTTCAATCAGCGGGGATACAGTCCTCATCGGAGCGCACAGTAGAGCATATGTTTTCACACGAAACGGAACAACCTGGTCTCAGCAGACAAAATTGAGTTCTTCGAGTCCTTATTTTGGAAATAATGTTTCAATTGACGGGGATCATGCCTTAATCGGTACGGTTAACTATGATGGAAAAGGAGAGGCGTATATCTTCAAGCGGGTGGGCATAAACTGGCCCCAGCAGGCCAAACTAACTTCCAGCGACGGAGTTCAGGGAGATCTTTTTGGCCATTCCGGAGCCATTCAGGGGAATCTCGCTGTGATCGGCGCATTTAAGGCCAGCGGTATTGTCGACAATACCGGGGCAGCGTATGTTTTTGAGCTTGATAATGACGAAATCTGGCGCCAACAAACCAAATTGATTTCATCAGATGGGACCGATGACGATCGTTTTGGCGTCCGTGCCACAATCTCCGGGGATGTTGTCCTCATCGGTGCACATTATGATGACCCCAAAGGTACAGATTCCGGCTCCGCCTATATTTATGACCTCGGCCTCAGTTCAGATACAACAATCAGCCTTACTCCGGATACCACAGATCCTGTGATCGGGGACACGCTTTGCATTGATGTGGACGTCGCCGATGCCCAAGGCCTTTATTCCGCAGCCTTTGACATGATCTATGATCCTGGTGTTTTAACATATCTGTCAGCATCGGAAGGCAATTTTCTGAATGCTGACAGCGGTGCTACCTTTTTTGAGGCAGCACTTTTAAACGGGGATGAGGCCAACGGAACTTTGGTTGTGGGTGTCTCCAGGGTTGCCGACATTGGAACGGTTTCCGGTTCCGGTACCATTGCAACCGTCTGCTTTTCAGTGATTGGGGGCAGCGGGGGAGACATTACCGTCGGCATAGACAATGGGCAGTTTGAGGGAGAAGAACAAGGCAGTGTTATTGACGTGACCGAGGGGGATGATCCGGTCATCCCTGTTGAGATCGGGGTTCCTCAGAACCTGACGGTCACGGATCCCGGCACCCGGGATCGCCTGGATCTGGCATGGGATGCTGCCCCAGACGCGTCAGGATATGAGATCTACCGCGCCACCAGTTCGGGCGGCACCTTTGAACTGCTTGGCACGACAACCGCCACCACCTACCAGGACGCGGATTGTATCCTGACCAGTGTATCTTATATTTACAAGCTTAAAGCCATTTCCTCCACCGGCAGCAGCACCGGGGAGTTCTCGAGTGAAGCATCCGGCTCTGCTGCCGGCCTGGCCGGAGACATCAATAAAGATGGCCGGGTGGACGGCAGGGATCTGACCATCCTGGCCAGGGCGTTTGGCAGCGATCCAGGCCATGCGGATTATAATTGTCAGGCCAATCTGGACCGGACAGGGCCGGTTGATGGAGATGACCTTGTGATCCTGTCGGGCAGTTTCGGCGATCAATTATAAACCGGCAATAAAACGATAGAAGCTGAATGCGTCAACCGCATTGACGAATGTCCGTGTTGGCAGCGATACGTCAGCGGGATAACGCGCTGAAAACGTTTCTGAACTCAACGGCCGGTACGGGGCTGATAATTGTCAGTTCCCGTACCGGCAAATTCACCATATCCCCTGTGCATCCGGGCCGGGCTGTGATACAAGGCGGGATGCGTTTGTTGATGATCATACTGGCCCAGTTCCTGTCCGGATCGATCTGGTTTGCAGCCAATGCCGCTTTTCAGGACCAGGCATTTCTGCTGTCCGCGGTCCAGGCCGGATTCATTGCCGGCACCCTTGGATTTGCCTTTTTAAACCTGGCGGACCGGTTTTCACCGGCCCGGCTTTTTTTTATCTCTTCCCTTCTCGGGGCCCTGTTTAATGTGCTCCCGCTTTTTGCCGGTCATGGTACGGACCTGCTGCTGATATCCAGATTTTTGTGCGGCATCTGTCTTGCCGGTATTTATCCGGTGGGGATGAAAATCGCGGCCTCATGGTATCCCGATACTCTGGGGAATGCTCTTGGATTTCTGGTAGGTGCCCTTGTGCTGGCATCCGGGTTTCCTTATTTTATACGGGTGGTTTCCTGGCAGGGGGATCCCGGGATTATCCTGTTGACTACCACTCTGCTCTGTATCAGCGGGGGAGTTATCCAGTTCCTGCTGGTCAGGGACGGGCCTGCTCTGCCCAAAGGATCTGCATTTAATCTTAGGGCCATCCGGGAGGCATTCTCCCATCCCGGTTTCAGAGCATCGTCTTTGGGATATTTCGGCCATATGTGGGAGCTTTACGCCCTTTGGGCGTTTATTCCCATGCTCTGCCGCACGCTGATGCCCGGCTCTGCAGACCTGCTCTCATTTGCCTTTTTCGGAGCCGGTTTTCTGGGATGTATCTTGGGCGGACTGGCGTCCCTTTCCCGGGGCAGCCGGGCTGTTGCCAGGTGTGCGCTTGCCGGATCCGGGCTCTGCTGCCTGTTCTCCCCGTTTCTCAGCCAAATGCCCCTGTTTGCCGCTCTGGGAGTTTTCTTGTTCTGGGGAGCTGCCGTTGCCATGGATTCGCCTCAGTTTTCATCGCTCAATGTCCGGTTTGCGCCCAAGGCGTATGTGGGGTCTGCCCTTACCATTGTCAATTGTATCGGATTTTTG
Source organism: Desulfobacter sp. (assembly GCA_036881925.1). Taxonomy (GTDB): domain Bacteria; phylum Desulfobacterota; class Desulfobacteria; order Desulfobacterales; family Desulfobacteraceae; genus Desulfobacter. Next base: position 76,847 of record JBAJNJ010000025.1, on the reverse strand, counting down.
ATCACCATCCTGGCCATTGAGCTAACAAGCGCTCTTGTCAGTGCCTGGGGCATCCGGTTTGCGTTCCTTCCCCTGGCAGTAGGTCCCCTGGCCGGTTGGCTCTGGATGCGCCGGGTGCCGCCGGGCAATTGACATTTCCCCGGTATTCCGGCTATATATCTGGACCTTGAATACCAAATAAAACGGAACCACCAATGCATATCACCTCTCCTGAGGAGCTGAAAACTTATTTAACCGCCCCCTTGTCCATTGGAGACAGGGAAATTCCAAACCGGATGGTGCTGGCCCCCATGGCCGGGCTGGGCCATATTGCGTTCAGGCATCTGGTGGCAACATTCGGGGGATTCGGCCTTCTTTTTACCGGGATGTGCTCTGCCAAAGCCGTTCCCCATGAAAATCCCAGGGTGTCCCATGTGTTTACCTGGCGCCCCGAAGAACTGCCCTATACGGTCTGCCAGATATTCGGGGCAGAACCCGGCGTCATGGCCAGAGCGGCCCAGCGGATCGAGGCGGAGGGGTTTTTCGGTGTGGATCTGAATTTCGGATGTTCCGTAGCCGCCATATGCAAAAAAGGATGCGGAGCGGCCCTGCTTAAAACCCCGGAACGTGCCGCGGACATTGTCGCTGCCGTGCGCCGGACAGTTTCCTGCCCGGTGTTTGTCAAGTACAGAACCGGATGGGAAAATGATCCGGATTTTGCCGTCCGTATGGGCCAAATCTTTGAGCAGGCTGGTGCAGACGCCCTCACCTTCCACCCCAGGGTCGCTCCGGACCGGAGAAGCCGGGCTCCGCGCTGGGAAATCATCGGACAGGTAAAAGACGCTGTAAACATCCCGGTGTTCGGCAACGGCAACCTTTTCCGGGCCGAAGACGGTATCCGGATGATCGGTATGACGGATTGCCAGGGGCTTTCCCTGGGGCGGATGGCGGTTGCCCGCCCCTGGATATTTGCAGAGTGGACCAAAGGATTTGAACCCGGCCCCGATATTTACCACCAGACGGCCTTACAGATGGCCGACCTGCTGGGTCGCCATTACGAGGATTTTTTTGCCGTGAAGATGTTTAAAAAATTTGCCCCGTACTTTTGCGCCAACTTCAAATTCTCCCAATCCATCCTGAAACAAATGATGAAGGCCGACACCATGGACCAGTTGCGGGATACCCTGGACCGGCTCTTGGAAACACCGCCCCAGGTCCTGACCATACCGAACATTAATCTTTTTGTATGAGCAAAAAAGAATTTTATTCTTTAAAAAATAAATTTTTAAGAATTATATTCTTGACAAAGTTACCCACACGATACATATTTCTTCTTAAACCACAAAGGAGAATACAATATTATGACACCTGATATCCTGACGGCCATTGCCGACCAGTTCGGCACCCCGACTTACGTATATGACCTGGATCAGGTCAAAGCCCAATACCATGCCTTTAAATCCGCGTTTTCATGGGACAACCTGAAAATCTGCTACGCCATGAAGGCCAATTACAACCGGGATATCCTGGCAACCCTGAATGCCCTGGGTTCCGGAATTGATGCGGTCAGCCCCGGGGATCTTGTGATGGCCCGGTCCTGCGGGATCGATATCAAAAATATCATCTACACGGCCAACAACATCACGGATGCGGAGATGCACGAAATCGCCGCCACCGGTGTGCTGATGAACATCGGGTCCCTGTCCAGGCTGGAAAAATATGCCAACGCCTTTCCCGGTACCCGGGTCTGCCTGCGCATCAACCCGGATGTGGTGGACGGGGCCCACGATAAAATCAAGACCGGGGGCGACCTGACCAAATTCGGTATATTAATGGAAGATGTGGACAAGGTCACAACCATCACCCGGGCCGCAGGCCTTAAGGTAGTGGGACTTCACGAGCATACCGGGTCCGGACTCCAGAAGCCGGACTCAATTACCCGGGCCATGAAACAGGTCATGGGGATTGCCACACCGGACAATTTTCCGGACCTGGAATTCCTGGATTTCGGGGGGGGATTCAAGGTGCCGTACGGGCCTGAAGAGACGCCCATTGACCTTGCGGACATCGGCCGGCAGGTCACGGATCTTTTTTCCGCATTTTGCAAGGATTACGGCCGGGATCTGGGGCTCTGGTTCGAGCCGGGGAAATACCTGACTGCCCAGGCCGGCTATCTCCTGGTGCGGGTCAATACCATCAAGCACAACCGAACCCGGACCATCTGCGGCACGGATTCCGGCTTCCCCCAGTTAATTCGCCCCATGTTTTACGACGCTTACCACCGCATTGACAACATCACCAATCCGGACGGTGCACCCGGACGGTATGACATCTGCGGCAACATCTGTGAAACCGGGGATCTGTTTGCCAAGGACAGGCCCATGCCCGAGATCCGGGAAAACGACCTCCTGGCTGCCAGGGATGCCGGTGCATATTGCTACGCCATGGGCGGCACCTACAATCTCAGGCCCATGCCCGCGGAGGTGGTGGTGGAAAACAATACATTCCGCCTGTCAAGGAAACGGCTGACACCTGAAGACCTGGTGGCCCTTATCATGGGAGAATCGGCAGGCCATTCCCGGGAACACCGGGATATGGGGGGCCGGCCGGGAGCGGATGCCGCATGACCGAACGCCCGGAACAGAGCCTGCCCGAAGACACAGCCCTTTCGGATTTCCAGTGCATCCGGTGCCAGGCCTGCTGCAGACAGAGCGGTTATGTCCGCCTTCACCCGGACGAACCCGATGCCATTGCCAAAATACTGGACATGGATGTGTACGATTTTATTGACAGGTATACCCGGCTGACCCGTGACAGGCAGACCCTGTCACTGATTGAGCAGCCGGACGGGGCATGTATTTTCCTGACCACTGAAGGGTGCCGGATTCAGTCGGCCAAACCCCTTCAGTGCAGGACGTTTCCCCACAAATGGAAATTTTCGGAATTTGAAAATATCTGCGGATGGGCAAAGGCGCGCCGTTCCCGGCAGCCTTAATACAAAAATCGTTCTCTTGGGAAACCGGGATTACATGCCAAGGATTCCCAGGCCTTCCTCCAGTTCAAAATACGGTTTGATGTCATAGGTATATCCCGGGACACCAAAGTAGATGGAAAGGCTTTCCCCTATGGCCTGGAGCGCTTCGGGAAGTCTGTGGTTTTCCATTTCATAATAAGTGATGGAATGGATTCCCATTTCCGTGCTGGAGGAAACATAGGGCCCCTTTTTGGTGATATAGTCCGGCAGGGCCGGTGCGGTGAGATAACGTTTGGCGATTTCCCGGGTGCTTTCAGGGGGATAGTGTACATTTGAAATAACAATCATGGTGTTCCTCCGTTAAAATATCTGTTTCCTGCCCTGGGCAGGCGGTTTTGGGGAATTATGGACATACCGGACCGCCAAGTCAACTGAATTCTATTCATTCCACCCGGCACCCGGCAATCCTGCGTATCCACAATTTCAATAACACACCCGCAACTCCATTGAATATCCCGATTTGACTTCATTTTTACCCGGCTTTACCATGGGTCTTCAAATTTTAAGCATATAGCGGTTCTCAAAATTCCGTTCCGATTCAATTTTTAACTTGGGTGGTTGCACAGCAAATGCCGCTTAAGTTTTTAGCATTTCTACTGAATCGGTATTCGTATCAGCGGTTTTTTCGGAACATATTTTTATCATTTGCTATAGATGCCGGTCACATGCCTGCATCCAGGAGAAACAGATATGATGGAAAGAGAAATTGACTGCCGGAACATGGACTGCCCCGCACCGGTGCTGGAAACCAAAAAATGCCTTGAACAGGAGGGCCTGGCACGGATCAGGGTCCTGGTGGACAATGACGCCGCGGTTGAAAACGTCAGCCGCTTTCTGACCTACAATGGGTTTGAAGTGGGCGTGGACTCGGACGGTGTCATGTCTGCGGTTGAAGGCACCCGTGATGCGGCAGCCGCCAAAAAACTGGCATCAGGCCATGACGCTCCTGAGATCAACTGTCCTGTTCCCGAAACCTCCGGCAAAACCATGATTCTGGTCTCGGCCGATACCCTGGGCCGGGGAGATGACGAACTGGGCGGGAAACTGATGGTCAATTTCATCAAGACACTGAAGGAAATGGGTGAGAGCCTCTGGCGGCTGGTGTTTGTCAATCACGGGGTCAGACTCGCCATAAAGCAATCTCCTGTCCTGGAGGAACTGAAGGATCTTGAGCAGGACGGGGTAAGTATCCTGGTTTGCGGGGCCTGCCTGACCCATCTGGAATTGATGGGTGAAAAAGCCGTAGGCCAGACCACCAACATGCTGGATGTGGTAACCTCAATGGAATATGCGGACAAGGTGATCAATCTTTAGCTTAGGTGCCGGGCTACTTGTTGCTGACAAAAAAATCGTCTATGATTTTTTTCTGCTTAAGGGCGTTGCCGAAATCGGCAGCGCTCTTTTTGTCTGGAAATTCGGAAACTCTGACCAGGTACCATGTTTTTCCGCCGCCCCCGGTTTTCTTGATATCCGCCGTAATGCCCTTCTCCTCCAGTACGGCCACGTACCGGTCGGCATGGGACTGCTTCAGATACGCCGCCACCTGTATGGTAAACGGCTTGGGAATCCGGACATCAATCTTCTGTGCCGGTTCCTCCGGGCTTCCGCTCTTAAACATATGCGTCAGGGTGTTCCAGACAAAAAACATCAGCCAGATACCCACAAGCCCCATCACACCAGCCCTGAGATAAAAGCCGAGCCGTTCCTTTTCCCGTAACAGGTTCCTGAGGAATACCAGGGATGCCACCCCCCAGGCCGCCAGGCGGCGCGCCAGGAAACAGACGGCAGCTGCCACATGTCCGGCAAGCGGTGCAAGGATTTCAATGCCCCTGGCAGGCAGCCGGCCGATTTGTTCGAGATACCGGCGGGACAGGTGGGGTTGTGCCCTGTCCCGGATGGGGATATCAGATGCTGCCGGATGCCTCCCGGAAAGACGGTCTCCCAGGGTGCGGCCCAGGGATGCCTGGGTTTCCGGGACTTCCGGAACAATAGGTGCACCCTCGTCATCCGGATCATCGGGCTGTCCCATCAGTTCATGGATGCGTGATGTGTAAAGCGAACGCTTCCCGCCGTTTTCAGAAGATTCTACGCTTTCATCCGGATGGTCCAGGAAATTCCGGTACAGCCGTTTGGCGGAAAAATCCACCCGGCCCAGATCCAGAAAAGGGCGAATCAGTGACCGGGCCAGCTTGGGATTGGCAAAATGGGTATCTGCCAATGCTGTCAGGACGGACTGGGCCATGGTATCGGCCCTGCCTTCTTTTCTGAGTTGCCCCAGCCACAGAACCGCCAGGGTTTCATCTTCCGGATTGGCCTTAAGATACATGGCTGCGGCCATCCGGAATCCCGGATGTTCGCTGCCGCAGGTCAGGTAGAACCGGGCCAGCACTCTTGTCAGCAAAGGCCCCAGACGCCGGGCCGCCCAAGGCGAGATCCAGATACTGTCGAAAATCCTGACAGCGTGAATATATTTCTTTTCAGCCCGGTTCCGGATGCCGGCCCGTTCCCAAAGCTCCCCTTCCCTGATCAGGCTCCTGATCCGGTAGGCGCCCAGCAGGTCAAGCATAAGCCCCAGTCCTGCGCCCAGGGCAACTAAAAACCCGGCAGCCGCAATTGGCGCCGGAATTCCCGGGAACCATGCGGTCATGCCGGGCATTACCCGGAAACTCAGGGGCAGGGCAACCAGGAGTGCCAGCCACAGGCGTACGCTGAGATGTCTAAGGATGCGTATCATTGTGCATCCTCCGGGCAAGGTGGCCGGCCATCCTTAACGGCTACGGAAATGGTCGATATCTTCTCATCCGGCCCTGGTTCGGGCGGTGCAGGCGGCTCCTGGTCCGGATTTTCTCCCCATGGTTTTTCCGCGCCGGGCGTCAGGAAGATTTCAGGTTCCGGAGGACATCCGGTGGTTGTGTCCACGGTTTCAAAACGGATATTCGAGGGGACGAGGAAAGCCCGTTCCGGCTCCCCTTTTAAGGCCTGGATCATGAAATCAGTCCAGATGGGCGCAGCCCCCCTGCCCCCGGTAATACCGACGCCCCGCTTGTCTTTCAGTTTCTGTTTTTTGTCGAATCCGGTCCACACCGATGTACATAGGGCAGGGGTGAATCCGGTAAACCAGGCATCGTTGTAATTGTCCGTGGTCCCGGTTTTTCCGGCGGCAGGCCGCTTGAAGCCCAGCCGCCGTACAGATCGTCCCGACCCTTCATCCACAACAGCTTCCATCATATCCACCACCTGGAAAGCCAGGGCAGGATCCAGTACTTTGCGGTCCTGGACAATCCGCTCAAAAATCACCCGCCCCCGGGCATCTTCCACCCGCCAGAACATGAACGGGTCACGGCGGGTTCCCATGTTTGCAAAGGTCGAAAACCCGGCGGCCATTTCATATACCGTCACCCCGGAAGTTCCCAGGGCAACCGAGTAGACATTGTTCAAAGGACTTTTGATCCCGCAGGCCCGGGCCGTGTCGATGACGGCTTCCGGCCCGATGTGTTCCACCAGTTGGGCGGCAATGGTGTTCACCGACCCGGTCAGGGCCTGTTTCAGAACCATGGAGCCGCGGAAGCTGCGCTCAAAGTTCTGGGGCGCCCAGTCCGGGGCGCCCACAACCGGAATAGACACCGGCTGGTCCACCATCAGGCTGGCCGGCTGGAATCCGCCCTTTTGAAAGGCCGCATAATAGAGAAAAGGCTTGAATCCGGAACCGGCCTGGCGACGCCCGTTCACGGCCCGGTTGAATTCGCTGGCATAATAGTCCCGGCCCCCGACCATGGTTTTCACCGCACCACTGGCCGTATCAACGGAGACCAGTGCTGCCTGGGGTTTTTCCGTGGCATCCGGATCAAGTCCGAGCAGCTTGTCAAGGCGATTCATCCCGTTGCGGACTGCGGTTTCCGCCATGGCCTGGAGCTTTGGATCCAGGGTGGAATACACCCGGATGCCGCCGTGGAACACCACATCTTCCCCATAGGTCCGTACCAGTTCCTGGATCAGGGCATCCACAAAATAACTGCCGCTCCGGGTATCTGTTCTTCCCTGGTGAAGTGCCGGCCGGGTCAGGCCCACCTGTTCCGCAGTTTCCGATGAGATGAATCCCGAGGCCGTCATTCGTGCCAGGACGGCCTGGCGGCGCTTCAGGGCCCTGTCGTAATGGCGGAAAGGATTATACTGGGTGGGGGATTTGGGCAGCCCCGCCAAAAGGGTGGCCTCAGCCAGGTCCAGGTCCAGTGCGGATTTGCCGAAAAAGGTCCGGGCGGCTTTTTCAATGCCCTGAGCTCCTGCCCCGAAATGGATCTGGTTGATATAGGCCTCAAGGATCTCCTCCTTGGTATTGGCGGCTTCGATCTGGAGCGCCACCAGGAGTTCCTTGAATTTCCGCTGCCAGGTCTGTTCAAAACTGAAAAAAAGGTTTTTGGCCAGTTGCTGGGTAATGGTGGATGCGCCCTGGACCTGGCCGGGCTTGAACAGGGTGATGTAAAGGCCTTTGAATATCCGGAGTTTGTTGATGCCCCGGTGGTCGAAAAACCGATGGTCTTCCGTGGCCACAATGGCGTTGATAAAATCCAGGGACACCATGTCCAGGGGAACGGCACGGCGTTCCCCAAGTCCCATGAGCACCTGGCCATCTGCCGCATAAATGAGGCTCTGGGGTGTTTCAATGATCCGGCTCAGGGGCGAGGGCAGCTTGGGCAGATCTTTTGAAATGTAAAACACAAGCAGGCTGCCCCCGGCAAGGCCGATACCAGCCAGAAGCAACCCGGTAAAAAAAGCCGCGCGAAAGGTGGCCAGGCAGAAACGGACCAGTCTCATCGGTCTTCCTCCCCAAAAACAGGATCGTCACCTTTGAGCACAAGGCCCAACTGCCATACCGCCCATTCCCTGGCCCGGACCTGGACCACCTGTTTTTCCCCCAGCAGGGAAAATTCAAATCCCAGGCGGATATATCCGTCTTCGCTTGTATTCCAGATGCCTACCCGGTCAATGGTTCCGGTCTGGTTTAAGAGCGTCTCCGCATCCCGGACCAGGTCCGGCAGTACGTCCGGGGGCAATTGAAACACCGCGTTGAAAAAACGGTCTGCCGGATATATTCTGCCGGAAAATCCCTGGAACGTATCAAGGCTTGCCGATGAAAGGTCATTTTCAGAAGCGGCCTCACCGATGTTTCCGGTATCCAGGTCGATCTGTTCGATCACCCGGTTTCCGGCATCAATAAAGTAGATTTTTATGCCGCCCACCCGGCCTTCACAAAATATCCGGTCCGTAAGGTCCCCGTTGAGCAGCCAGACCAGCCGGGCCGGCTCCATGATCCATCGGCGGTCCTCCCGGGAGAGCCCCAGATACAGGGTTTTAAACTGTTCCTTGTCCAGGTTGGCCCATTCGCCGGCCCCTAGGCCTTTGGCAAGGGACACAAAGGAGTCTGATTCCCGGACGGCTTTGCGGGCAATTTCCTTTTTCAGGATAATCCGGTTCAGGGACTGGTGTGCATTGACTGCGTGATGGCCGGTTTCCCAGATCGCCCCGATCTCGGGGCGGATATGGTTGGTGGACATGAGATACCGGCCGGCAAGGGTTTCAACCCAGTCAAACCGGAACTCGGACGCCACCAGCACAAGCGTCAGCACCATCACGCCGAGGTTTAATACGGAAAAGCTGCGTTTTATTTTTTCCCCGCGGGTTACGGGATCGTACCAGTTTCGAATCATTATGCCTCAGGCCTTGCCTGCCCTTTTCAGGGAATCGTTGAAAACAGCATACCTGTTTTCATGGTCTTCCAGGGCGGCCGCCAACAGGCCCGGTGCAAGGATACTGCCCACGGAAGTCTGTTCCAGGTCCCGGGCATTGATCACATGGTTGACACTGGAATGCAGGGCTGCCATGGGGTCTCCCGTGGTCACATCCGGACTGATCCGGACCAGGCAGATACGCCGGCGCAGGCTCATGTCCATTTCGTTCATGTATTGCCCGACTTCCGCGTTGTTGTCAAAGGCATCTTCAATAATCATCAGGGGGAATGCCCGGTATTCGAGCAATTTAAGGGCCTGGGACTTTGTTTCGGGGGCTTCGGCAGCAAACCCCGTATCCCGGACCGCAGCAAGCATCAATTTCTTCAGGGCTGACGGCAGCATACAGACCAGGGCTGCATCCCGGCCGGCACTTTTCGGACGGGTGGAACCGGTATCAGGCAGGGCAGGTGCGGCTCCTGTGGGGCCTGGTGCATCTCCGGCCGCTTTGACCGGCACCATTTCCCTGCATTTCGGACATCGGAAAGAGGCGTCCCTGTGCCTGGGGATTTTGTCCTCCGGAAGGTTCAGTTTGATTTTGCAATGCGGACAGGTGACGTTCATTTAACTTTCCCCCTCATATCCCCGGTCGATTTCCAGGGTATCGATTCCCGTAGTGGATTCGCCCCGCGAACTTTTGATGGCATCCAGGCCCCGGCCCACGATGTCCTTTCTGGATGCATATGCCGTGGCCGTGGCCTCGTCAATCTTACCCTCTTCATAAAGGGAAATGATGAATTCGTCAAAGGTAATCATGCCCTGGGCTTTGCCCGCCGTGATGATGTCGTTAAAGGTCTTGCCCTCGGATTCCCCGTTGAGTATGGAATCCCTGACCCTGAGGTTGGTTCCCATGATTTCAAAGGCCGCCACCCGGCCGCCGCCGGTTTTGGGCAGCAGACGCTGGGCAACAACCCAGCGTACCGTGTCGGCCAGACGGATGCGGATCTGTTTTTCTTCTTCCGTGGAAAACATGCCCAGGACACGGTTGATCGTCTGGCCCGCATCCACGGTATGAAGGGTGGAAAGCACCAGGTGTCCGGTTTCTGCCGCAGACAGTCCGATTTCAACGGTTTCACGATCCCGCATCTCTCCCACAAGGATGACTTTGGGGGCTTGGCGCAGGGCAGCCCTGAGGCCGGAAGCAAAGGTGTCAAAATCCATACCCAGTTCCCGCTGGTTGAATGTGGACTGCTTCTGGGGATGCTGATACTCAATGGGATCTTCCAGGGTGATGACATGAACGGATTTGGTATTGTTGATCCGGTCCAGGAGGGCGGCCAGGGATGTGGATTTACCCGATCCGGTGGCACCGGTGACAAAGATGATCCCGTTCTTCTCTTCTGCCATGGGGATAAAGGCCTCGGGCAGGTTCAGGCTTTCAATGGTGGGAATTTCGGTCTCAAGCTTTCTGAGGACCACCGCGTATTTGCCGGACCGTGAAAAGATATTCACCCGGAACCGTGCCCGTGTCCCCAGCTGGTAGGACAGATCGCAGCTTCCTTCCCGGAGAAGGGTTTCGGTCAACTTCCGGTCGTTACCGATAAGGTTCAGGGCGATGATTTCGGTCTGAAAGGGGGTGAGAATCTTATAATCCGGATCAATGTCCACCGGCACCAGCTGGCCCGAACTTTCCACCTGAAGGGGTTTGCCCGGTGTCAGGTTCAGGTCGGACACATTGTCGTGGGAATCCAGCATCCGATTCAGGATATGGTCAATCTGCTGTTTTTTCATTATATCCTCCTGGGAGGCCCGCCAGGGCGTTTTCCGGGTTATGCATGGATCAGGCCTCGGTAAAATCCGACGGGGGATGTTTCAGAAACGGCCTGAAAACGCCCTTGTTATTGGCTTTCGAATATGCTTCATCCGGACTGATCCACCCTTTCTTATACAGCCCCATGATGGCGTCGTCCAGCAATTGCATTCCGTATTGTTTCCCGGTCTGAATCATGGAAGGAATCTGATGGGTCTTGGCCTCGCGGATCAGGTTCCGGACCGCAGGTGTGGCCACCAGGATCTCAAGGGCCGCGCATCGTCCCTTTTTGTCCACCCGTTTAAACAGCACCTGGGCCACCACCGCCCGGAGTCCGTCGGACAGGGTGGAACGGATCTGGGCCTGTTCCGAATGGGGAAATACCTCAATGATCCTGTCCACGGTTTTTGCGGCACTGGACGTATGCAGGGTGCCGAAAACCAGATGACCCGTGGAGGCGGCCTCAACAGCCAGTGAAATGGTCTCCAGGTCCCGAAGCTCCCCCACCAGGATGATATCCGGGTCTTCCCGCAGGGCGCCGCGCAGGGCCGAGGAAAAGGTTTCGGTGTGAAGGCCGACTTCCCTGTGGTTGACAATACAATTGCGGCTTTTATGGACAAACTCTATAGGATCTTCCACGGTAATGATATGGTCTTTCCGGGTCCTGTTGGCCTGATCGATAATGGCGGCCAGGGTGGTGGATTTACCCGAACCTGTGGGTCCGGTCACCAGCACCAGCCCCCTGGGCAGCTCGGCCAGCTTTGAGATCACCGGCGGCAGTCCCAGTTGCTCGGCCGTGAGGATATTGGAGGGAATTTCACGAAATACTGCAGCAATACCGTTTTTCTGCATGAAATAATTGGCCCTGTAGCGGGCCAGCCCGGGTATTTCATACCCGAAATCCACATCACCGGTTTCCTCAAACACCTTGATCTTTTCCTGGGAGGTGATTTCATAGAGCATCCCCCTGAGCCGGTCGGATGTCAGCCGGTCATACTTGATCCGTTCGATATCCCCGTGGAGTCTCAATGCCGGCTGCTGTCCGGCAACAAGGTGGAGATCCGAAGCCCCCTGGTCATGCATGAGTTTAAAAAACGCATCAATCTCAGCCATTGGCACACCTTTTTACTTTAGGTTGTTAAGGTTGGGACGGGCCTGAAAAAATCGTGGGATTAATCCAGGAACAATGGATATCATGCGTCCGGACAGAAGGACTGTCCGGCGTTTGGGTTGAAGACGGCATCCCATATGCCGGGATTATTCATGCGGAAACAGAATCCGCCGGGATATATAACAGGCCGGTTGCTGCCGGGCCTGCTTTTTACCCGCCGGTATATGGTCAGGCTGCCAATGTGCGGAAGTTAGGCCGGCCTGATAAACCGCAAAGAGGCATCGGACTCGTCCACTGCCTTGTTTTCTTCCTTGGTCATTTCAAGGAGTTTGGAGTGGGATTCCAGAACCGAACTGATCTGCATCTCAAGCTGGATCCGCTGCCGTTTGAGTTCTGTAATATCGCTGTGAAGCTGGGACAGCCTTTTGTGTGCACGATTCAGGATTTTTTCCGCCTCCACCTCGGCATTGGCAATCACCACCTCGGCGGATTTCCTGGCATTATCCTTCATATGATCCAGGACTTTCTGTGACTGGATCATGGCATTTTTCATGGAATCTTCCCGCTTCCGGTATCCCTGGTTTTCCAGTTCCAGGCGGTGACGTTCCTGTTTCAGCGTTTCAATGGACAGGTCCTGGGCTTCCAGTTCCCTGGCAACTTCCTCAAGAAAGTTATCCACTTCCTGTACATCAAACCCCCTGAAACGGGTGGAAAATTCCTTTTGTTTGACAACCAGTGGTGTAACCCCCATAGGCACTCCCTTTTATCGGTTAAACAACGGTCCGTGCCAGTCCGTGCAGACTGTTCACGACAAAGGTCTGAAGAAAAATAATCGCCATAATCACAATAACCGGAGATATATCCAGCCCGCCGAAATTCACGGGCAACCGTTTTCTGATCTGGTAATACACAGGTTCTGTGGCGCGGTGGATAAACCGGACAATCGGATTATAAGGATCCGGACTTACCCAGGACAACACGGCACCTGCAATGACGATCCACATATATAAGGTCAGGGCATAATCCAAAACCACGGCAACAGCCTGGAAAAAGTTGGCAACAATCAACATTCACAACCACCTTGGTTACAGGTTATTTTCAGGTGTGTAATAGCGTGAAACACTTGAAAAGTCAAGCTTTTTTGCCTCACAGGCACTTTTTGCCCAGCGCCGTTGTCCGGCAGGGCCGACCGAATTTCCCGATAATGGTTCAGCCATTTCTTGCCCTTGTCACGTCAGGGACACAAGCAACAGAGCGGCGGCATCCAGCAAAGTGCAGCGGTCGCAACGGCGGCGAAAGGCGCCTTGGGCCGGGGTGATTGATCCAGGGATGTTCCACGCAGTTGCCGGCCAGGCGGGCATTGTCGATGTTTACAAAGCAATGGAAGCGCCTGGTTCCAGGGTCAAAAAAGACATGGCCCGTCTGGTTTGCCAGTCCTGGCGATACACAGCGAATTCGCCGGATATGGGCGGAAGGCCAGATTTTGCTTCACAAACGGTGGCCTGTCTGCTACACCATAGTGTAATTGATTAAGAATTTTACACTTTATTCACTTAACTAAAGAGCACAACACACCCTTGACTTTATTCAAACGCTTACTTCAATTTTGTCGAAATCTCATCCCGGAAAACACTCCGGCGCCCTTATCTGAATCGCCGGTGCCGGCAACGCCGGAAAAACACGTTGAGACAACAACGGAGAACCTTTCCAAGCAGACCAAAGAAGCGCAGCCGCCCCGGCCGAAAAAGAAACGCTGGAGCCTGGAAGACTTCCAGGTAGCCCCTGAAGAAGGTAAGACCCGGTTTCACGACCTGAAACTGCCCCTTGGACTGATGCATGCGGTCTGCGATCTGAAATTCATGTTTTGTACGGATATCCAGGCAAAACTCCTTCCCCATACCCTTGAAGGCCGGGATGCAACGGCCAAGGCTCAGACCGGGACGGGAAAAAGCGCAACCTTTATCGTCACGCTGATCAACCGGTTTACCCGCAAGTCCATCAAGCGGGAAAAGGGATTTCCAAGGGCCCTGATCCTGGCCCCGACCCGGGAACTGGTTCACCAGATCGAAAAGGACTTTAAGGGGCTGGCCAAATACTCCCATCTGCGGATCATATCTGTTTTCGGCGGTACAGGATACCATAAACAGCAAACACTGCTGACGGAAAAGCCCGTGGACGTGATCGCCGCCACACCGGGCCGCCTGCTGGACTTTATATCCAAAAAGCTCATCAACCTGTCCCGGGTTGAAATCGTTGTTATTGACGAGGCAGACCGGATGCTGGACATGGGGTTTATCCCGGATGTCCGCCGCCTGGTGTATATGACCCCCCACAAGGACAAGCGGCAAACCCTGTTCTTTTCGGCCACCCTCACGGACGAAGTGCTGCGGCTGGCAGATTCCTGGACAAAGGATGCGGTTCGCATTGAAATCGATCCGGAGCAGGCGGCAGCGGACTCCATAGAACAGATCGTCTACCTGACCACCGAAGACGATAAGTTCAAAAATGTCTGCAACCTGCTGATCAGCGAAAAGCTGGAACGGGTCATCATCTTTGTCAATAGAAAGGACACAGCCAGGTATCTGTCAGACAAATTGTCCAGATACGGCCAGCGGGCCGGGGTATTGTCCGGCGATGTGTCCCAGGACAAACGGTTCCGGGTGCTGAACAATTTTAAAAAGGGAACGATCAATGTACTGGTGGCCACGGATGTCGCTGCCCGGGGCCTTCATATTGAAAACATCAGCCACGTGGTCAACTACGACCTTCCCATTGAACCCGAACACTATATTCACCGCATCGGCAGAACCGGCCGGGCCGGTGCCACAGGCACCTCCATCAGCTTTGCCGATGAGATGAGTTCTTTCCAGATTCCCAAGATCGAAGAGGTGCTCGGACATAAAGTCTCCTGTGAATATCCCACGGAAGCCCTGGAAGCCCCCTTGCCCAAACCGGCCCCGAAACCGAAGCATACCAACGCCAAAAAAGGGAATCACAGCGGTTCCGGCAAAAAGAAAACCTACCGCAGACGGCGCAGGCCCCAGGGAAAACGCGGGCCGAAAAAGGACTGATCCGGTTGACACTGAAACCGGTTCAGTGTAAAACCTATTTTCTTATGATAGAGATGTAAACACGAACAGAATATCAAGGAGTCTGATTTTATATGTTTGGTCTTGGAATGCCGGAAATTCTGTTAATCCTGGCCATTGCCCTGATTGTCATCGGGCCCAAGAAGCTTCCCGAGCTGGCCAAAACCCTTGGCCGGGCCATGGGGGAATTCAAACGGTCAGCCCAGGATTTCAAGCGGTCCATTGACATTGAAACAACGGTCAGGGACTCTGCCAAAGATATTACCCCGCCCTCGACAAAAGATCTCAAAGATATTGTTAGAGATGTCAACAAGGAGGCCGCACAGGAATCCGGCACTGCCACAGAAGACAACGGCGCGCCATACCGGCCTGCAGAGGGAGCCCCGGATGCTGCGGATACGGGGAAGGCCGATACAGCCGGCACCCCGTCAGACACGGAAACACCTCCCGCTCCGGATGCATCCCCTAAAAAATAAGAGAGTCTATACGGAACCATCATGAGCGAGAATGAGGGAAAAAGCCCGTTTACGGAACACCTGGGAGAGTTGAGGGATCGGCTGGTCCGTGCTTTTATCGCCGTGGGGATCGGGTTTGTATGTGCGTATTTTTTCAAAGAAAAGCTTTTTGAAATCCTGACCGCCCCCTTGGTAGAAGCCATGTCAGAGGCGGGCAACGCCAAACTGATTTTTACCGGCCTGCCCGAGGCGTTTTTCACCTACCTCAAGGTTTCCCTGCTCACGGGTATTATCGCGGCCACTCCTGTACTTTTTTACGAATTCTGGATGTTTGTATCACCCGGGCTTTACAGGGAAGAGAAAAAATACCTGATCCCCATTGTGCTTCTCTCCATCTGCTTTTTTGCCCTGGGGTCCTCGTTTGGTTATTTTATAGTTTTCCCTTACGGGTTTAAATTTTTCCTGGGATTTGCCACAGACACCATCCATGCCATGCCCTCCATGAAAGAGTACCTGTCCTTTGCATCAAAAATGCTGCTCGCATTTGGATTCGTGTTTGAATTGCCCCTGGTCCTGACATTCATGGCAAAGATGGGGCTTGTGAGCGTTGATTTCCTGAAAAAGAACAGAAAGTATGCATTGTTAGTCTTCTTTGTAGGGGCAGCCCTGATTACGCCGCCGGATGTGGTCACCCAGATCATGATGGCATTGCCCCTGATGATCCTCTACGAAATCAGCATCATCGGCGCCAGGATTTTTGGAAAGAGAACTGATGACGATGAAGGCGAAACAGACCAGGAGGACGGCGAAAACAGCGGCGAAGACCGGAAGGCAGAAGCCGGAAGCGAGGCCGGAGAGGCCTGATTCCGGTGTTTGGTATTGACATTTTCCCGGCCTTCGGTATAAAAGCCTGAGTACAGTTTGGAATCATCCGGTGGTACCACCGGTAAACAAGGCAAAATATATTGTTAATTATTAGAAGGAGCAGAAAGGTTATGAACAAAAGACTGATCACGCTACTGTTGGCTGCAGGAATTGCTGTGATTTTTGTTGCAACCGGTCTCCAGGCGGGTACGGCGGTAGACGACGTCATTACCCTGGAAACCGAAGGTTACAAAAAACGGAAAAAAGCACCCCCCAAATTTAAGCTGGTGGAATTCACCCATAAAAAACATGCCGAGGATTACGATATCTCCTGTGGCGCATGCCACCATGACAATGAAGGCAAACCCATTGAAGGCCTGAAAATGGGTGACGATGTGCAGAAGTGTTCGGATTGTCACAACAAATTCAAAAAAGACAAAAAGAACAAAAAAGATATCATGGTTCATGAAAACGCCCTGCACGGCAACTGCATCACCTGCCACAAGGATTTCAATAAAAAGCAGAACCCCAAAGACAAAAAAGGCATGAAGGGCCCTGCCCCCGCATCCTGCGGCAAATGCCATATCAAAATGAAAAAGAAATAAGACCGCTGATCTCAGCGTATTATTTATAAGAAAACGGGGATGTATGTCGCATACATCCCCGTTTTTATTCAACAGATGCAGTGTGAAATCCCCTTTCCCCTTCCCAAAGCAATTATCGACACGTCACCCGACGCCAAAGAACCGGACAACGCCAGCGACGCCACCCCATCCCCCCTGCAACACTTGTGGAAACAAAATTAAAGACGGTTACTGTTAAAACAGCCGGAGCTTAAGCACTCTTTGCGGCCTCCCCACTAGAGTTATCCCCTGAGGCAAAACGGAATTTAAATCTGCAGGAGGCCGGGGAAATATCGCTTGCCGGATGGTATCTGGAAAGTGTAACACCGTTACGCTTGTGTTACAAAAAATGAATTTTTATTTATGAAAAACTTAATAATTATCATTATTTAGTTTATTAATCAATACTTGTTTTTGATTTTTCCAAATTTTTTCTTGACAGGAGAAATTTCTTTCTTCAATATCCCTGTTTATGTTTGAAAATTTAATTATATCCCTGACACTGTTTCCGATTGTAGCCGCCCTGGCCTGCCTGATTTTACCTGGTAAATCAATAAGATCTGCACTTGTAACCCTAACAGGTGCAATCCTGATGGCCGGTTCCGTCCTTTTGATCGGAACAGCACCGGCAAGCTCGGCTCCCGCACTTTTCGCCAGCTCCGCATTTACAACATCTATCCAGGTTGCAGATTTCGCACTGCTGGGCCTGATCCTTTTTTTCGGTATCAAATTCAAAAACTGGATCATTGCCGGCCTCTCCCTGGCCCAGATCGCTCTGCTCGCCTTTTTTGAATTTGTGGTGCTCAAGGGCGGACATGCCGAACCTGCGGGGTTGTTCTGTGACAACCTGTCCCTGATCATGGTGCTCATCATTTCCATTGCCGGTTCCCTGATTGTGTTTTACGCCTTGCCATATATGGAGCATCATGAACACCATTTAAAGCTGAAGACCTCCAGGCAACCCAGATTCTTTGCCCTGCTGTTCCTGTTTATCGGCGCCATGAATGCCCTGGTTCTGGTCAACGACCTCATGCTCTTTTACTTTTGCTTTGAAATCACCACCCTGTGCTCCTTTCTGCTCATCGGTCACGATAAGACCCGGGAGGCCAGGCAGAACGCCCTGACAGCCCTGTGGATCAATTCCCTTGGCGGCCTTGCCCTGCTGTTGGGCATTGTATTGATTTATACCCAATTGCACACCCTTGATATCCAGGTTGTTATCAGCCAGGCCAAGGGCCTTGATGCCCTGCTGATTCCCCTGGGCCTGCTCTGTGTGGCCGGCTTTACCAAAGCAGCCCAGATGCCGTTCCAGAAATGGCTGCTCGGCGCCATGGTGGCACCGACCCCGACATCTGCCCTGCTCCACTCATCAACCATGGTCAAGGCCGGTGTTTACCTGGTCATCCGTTTTGCACCGGCGTTTGAGGGCACTCCGCTGAGTGCGGGCGTTGCCGTCTGCGGCGCATTCACCTTTCTGTCCGCCGCCGCCCTTGCCATCGGCCAGAGCAACGGCAAGAAAGTACTTGCCTACTCTACCGTCTCCAATCTGGGACTGATCCTGGCCTGTGCCGGTATCAACACCCATGCCGCCATTACCGCGGCAATCCTGCTGGTAATTTTCCATGCCATATCCAAGGCCCTGCTCTTCCTATGCATGGGATCAATAGAACAACACATCGGCAGCCGGGATATTGAAGATATGCGCGGCCTTTTCGGCGAAATGCCCAAAACCGCACTCATTATCACCCTGGGCATCCTGACCATGATTCTTCCGCCTTTTGGCATGCTGCTGGGCAAGTGGATGGCCATTGAATCCGCAGCCGGCAATTTGTTCACCCTGCTCATGCTGGCCATGGGTTCCGCCCTGACCGTGGTATACTGGGCCAGATGGGCCGGTATTCTCATGGGCTCCGATTTTAAGGGGGATTCCCGCCCCGAACACCTGCCGGGTCTTGCCAGGCTGCCTCTGGTTTCCCTTCTGGTTTCCGCAGTGGTGCTGAGCATGTCTGCACCGTTTATTTATGCCAAAATGATCCTGACGGATTTTTCCGGCACCACAGCCGCGTTCAGCGTGTCCAACGGGGTGATGGCCAACGCCAGCGGATCCTTTGCCGTTATCCCGTTGTTCCTGATCGCCATCGGGGTTTTCCTGTTTGCCCTGGCCAAATCAAAGCCGGGCAGGCGGACCCGATTGTCCGGCCCCTATATGTCCGGCATCAGCGGACAGGAGAACGGCACCTATATCGGCCCCATGAATAAAATCATGGGCAGTGCCCAGAGCAACTATTACCTGTCCGGCTTTTTCGGGGAAAAGAAACTCTCGGGAATCGTAAACGCCACCGCCGGAATCCTGATTCTCATCATGATAGGAGCATCGATTTAATGACCCTTGTATACGCAACACTGGGGGTAATTTTTGCCCCGTTTGCCGGTATTCTCATTGCCGGGCTGGACCGCATCCTGACGGCCAGGTTCCAGTCAAGGACCGGACCGCCCCTGCTTCAGCCCCTGTACGACATCGGCAAACTTTGGGGAAAAGAACCCATGATTGCCCACAGGTTCCAGCCGCTTTGCGCATACATCTACCTGGCGGCAGCCATGGTGTCGGTGGGACTGTTCTTTGCCCAGTCCGACCTGTTGCTCATCTTTTTTGTCCAGGCGGTCGGAGCGGTATTCCTTGTGATCGGAGCATTCCTTGTTCCGTCTCCGTTCAGCCAGGCAGGCGCCAACCGGGAACTGATACAGATCCTGACCTATGAACCCCTTATTATCATTGTCCTTGCGGGCATCCACCTGTACACAGGCAGTTTTAAAATTTCCGCCATCTATGCCATGGACAAGCCCCTGCTCTTGAACCTGCCCCTGCTGTTCATCGTGTTCGGATACGCCCTGACCATCAAGCTGAGAAAATCACCGTTTGACATTTCCGCTTCCCACCACGCTCACCAGGAACTGGTCAGGGGAGTGCTTACGGAATATTCGGGCCGTACACTCGCCATTGTCGAGATTGCCCATCTTTATGAAACCATTCTCATTCTCGGCCTCTGCTCCCTGTTCTGGACCACCAGTGTTCTTGGCATGGTTGTACTGCTGGCCCTGACCTATTTGGCTGAAATCGTCGTGGATAATATATCGGCCCGGATGTCCTTCAGATGGATGCTCAAATCCGTCTGGAGCACCGGCCTTGTACTTTCCGCCATTAACCTGATCTGGCTCTATTCAGGAGGGCGAATCTAAATTCGCCGGATATAATACACATTATGCTGAAAAAAATCATTGAACACTCACAAGTGAAATCGCCATGGCTGGTCCATTATGACTGCGGCTCATGCAATGGCTGCGATATTGAAACCCTGGCCTGTCTGACTCCGCTTTACGATGTGGAACGGTTCGGCGTGCTTAACATCGGTAATCCCAAACATGCGGACGTTCTCATTGTCACAGGCACTGTCAACAAACGGAACAAAAAGGTGCTCAAGCAGATTTACGACCAGATGCCGTCGCCGAAAATTATCATTGCCATCGGCGCCTGCGGCCTGTCCGGCGGAATTTTCAGGGAAGCCTATAATGTGGTCGGCGGCGTGGACAAAGTCATCCCCGTGGATGTTTATGTGCCCGGATGCCCGGCCAAGCCCGAAGCCATCATTGACGGCGTTGTGGAAGGGTTGGCCAAACTCAAGGAACTTCAGCAGGCATCAACGCCCGATACGGACGCCATTGCCAGCTAACGGCAGAAAAGAGAAAGATCACGCCATGGAAACCTTAGATATCACAAAAGAGACTCTGATCGCAGAATGCCGGCGGCTTAAATCAGACGGCTACCGCTTTGTCACCATCACCTGTCTTGAAACCGGGGAAACCACCCTGGAACTGATTTATCATTTTGACAGGGACCTTGAACTGGTCCATTACCGGATGCAGGTCCTGAAAAACGACCCCATGCCCAGCCTTTCCCCGTTATTTTTCGCCGCGTTCCTGGTGGAAAACGAGATCTACGACCAGTTCGGGGTGAAATTTACCGATCTTGTCCTGGATTTCGGCGGCACCCTGTACCTGGATGATGACGACGATATTACCGCCACCCCGTTCTGCAAGTTCGGCGTGAAACAGGCAGAAAAGCCATCAGGCCAGGGCCGGGAATAGCAACGGCCGGAACCCCAAAGAAACGGAACCCCATACCATGTCAAAAACAATTGTCCCCTTCGGCCCCCAGCATCCGGTACTGCCCGAACCCATTCATCTCTCCCTGACCGTTGAAGACGAAATCGTCAAGGAAGCTGTCCCTGCATTCGGCTATGTCCACCGGGGCCTTGAAAAACTGGCTGAAAAAAGAGACTTCCATCAGATGATCCAGGTGGTGGAGCGGGTCTGCGGCATTTGTTCCATGATCCATGCCATGTGTTACTGCCAGGGACTTGAAACCCTTATGAACGTTGATGTTCCCAGACGGGGGCAGTTTTTGAGAGTCATCTGGTCAGAGCTTCACAGGATCCACAGCCACCTGCTCTGGCTCGGACTTTATGCGGATGCATTCGGGTTTGAATCCGTGTTTATGCAGTTTTGGAAAATACGCGAACGGATCATGGATATCAACGAGGCCACGGCAGGCAACCGGGTGATTGTTTCCGTGAACCAGGTGGGTGGTGTCCGCAGGGATCTTTCCCCTTCCAAATGTGAATGGATTCTCGCCGAGCTGGCTCATGTCGAGCAAGAGATGAAAGACCTTGAATCTACAATGCTCAATAATTATACGGTGAAAAAGAGAACCGTCGGCAAAGGAGTACTTACACAGGAAGCGGCATATGAACTTGGCGCTGCAGGCCCCACCCTCAGGGCTTCGGGAATTGCCCAGGATATGCGCCAGCTTGCATATGAAGCCTTTGATGAACTGGATTTCGCACCTGTGGTGGAAACCGGCGGTGATGCGTATGCCAGAGGCGTGGTCCGGTTCAGGGAAACCTTCCAGTCTATTGATCTGGTCCGCCAGGCCATTGCCCGGATGCCCCAGGGTGATACGTTCGTCAAGGTCAAAGGAAAGCCCGAAGGGGAAGTGGTTCAGCGGGTGGAACAACCCCGGGGGGAATGCCTTTACTATATCAAGGCCAACAAGACAAAATTCCTGGATCGCCTGCGCATCCGCACCCCGACATTTGCCAACATTCCTCCCCTGGCCGCCATGCTGCCGGGTATGGAACTGGCAGATGTGCCTGTTTTAATTCTTTCCATAGATCCCTGCATCAGCTGTACGGAGCGCTAAGATGATTAAAAATATTTTCAGAAATTTTGTATCCGGAAGCGCCACACGCCCCTACCCCATTGAAGTTCGTCCCGGCTTCAAAGATGCCAGGGGGGAACTGGCCAATAAAATCGGCGAATGCACCCTTTGCGGGATATGCGCCAGGAAATGCCCTTCCCAGTGCATTACGGTATCCAGAAAAGACCAGTATTGGGAAGTCGACCCGTTCTCCTGCGTTTACTGCGGCATCTGTGTAGAGGCCTGTCCTCAGAACTGCCTGCTCCACTACGCAGAGCATAGAAAGCCAGCACGAAAAAAAAGCGGGTTGCTTCTTAATAAAAACGAGTCTCCCAAACTTACGGTGGTTAGCGAAAACAGGTAACCAAGGTGAATTGTGGTGCGTATTAACGTTCCATCTGCATATATCATCGCTGCATATGGTGGCAGTCTGCCGGTTATCGCAGCCGACAGTGCCGGAGTCAGCTATGGTTGATTTTTCAGTTGATACGCCCTGGCGCTTGCCACCAGGGAAGGTGCCCAGGCAGGAGAGCCCAGTGCATGGAGATGGGTATAGGTACCAAAGGTATTATCTTTGAAAAATCCGTCTTTTTTCTCAAGAATCCCCTTGCCCCGTTTCATCCGGAACGCCATATGATCGTCAGTATAGTCAATGGAGAGAATCCTGGAATACCTGAACTCGTGGCCTCTTAGGACTTCCCCGATGCTGTAAAACGGGTTTTCCCGCATCACCTCAACCTCGGTGTACCCGTGCCCCTGGGGTTTTCGGGACAGGCCGAAGCGGACCGGCAGAATGCCGGACATGGGATAGGTCTGATCACCCAATTGAATGCTTTCTCCAAGGAAGATCAGGCCGCCGCACTCAGCGTAAATGGGAAGGCCTTTTGCAGAGAGGGCCTTCAGGTTATCACGGAACGCCTGGTTCCGGGCCAGTTGCGGGGCATGGGTTTCAGGAAACCCTCCGCCCATGTATATCGCATCCACCTCGGGAATATGATCCTGTGTCAACGGGCTGATAAAGGTGATATCTGCACCGCACTTTTCAAGGGCTTCCAGGTTATCCGGATAATAAAACTGAAATGCGGAATCCCTGACAACACCGATGCGGACCCGGGAAGCGGGGCCGGTTATTTCAATACTGTCAGAGGCATTTCCTGCTGACACGCCAGCACCATTTTGATCCGCCCCTGTGACGGCTTTGAACAGCGCATCCAGATCAATATATTCCCTGGCCACCCGCTCGGCCGCTTCAATGGCTTTACCGGAAAAAGAGTGTTCTTCGGATGTCACCAGCCCCATGTGGCGTTCAGGAAAGTCTTCCTGTTTCAGCTTGGGAACCGAACCGAACACGGGAACCCCGCAGAATTTATCGATATTGGTCCTGACTTTGTTCTCATGGCGCCGGCCGGCGATCCGGTTGAGAATCACGCCGCAGATATTGATATCCGGATCGAACTGGACACAACCCATGAGAAGCGCGGCAATCGTCCTCGTGCTTTTGGTACAGTCCAGCACCAGTAATACGGGCAGGTTCAGCAGCTTGGCCAGTTCGGATGTGGATGTGGAGCCTGCGGTGTCAATGCCGTCGTAAAGGCCCCGGTTGCCTTCGACAACCGCGATATCGCCGAAAGCAGAATGGGTGCGATATGAATCACGAACAACGTCGGATGCACACAGGTAGGTGTCAAGATTATAACAGGGGCGGCCGGCTGCCCGGGATAGCCAGCCGGCATCAATATAATCGGGCCCCTTCTTAAACGGAGAGACCTTTATACCGTTGCTCTTCCATGCTGCAGCTATCCCGAGGGATATTATTGTCTTGCCTGAACCACCCCTGAGTCCGGCAATGACAACTCCAGGGACGTTTTCCCTACTGACGGTCATGGACAGATGCTTTCTCTTTTTTATTCTTCGCCTTCGGAGGAATGCTGGATACCAACACCCTTCAAACCGTACATGGTGGTTGATCCGGAAGACCAGAACTCAAGGATTTCTTCTTCCACCATCTTGTTGACAACCTTTTTGATGGCGCGGGGTTTGTCATCCGGGAAGACTTTGTAGAAATCTTTGATGTAGAATTTGGTTTTGTTTTTGGACTTTTTGGTCAGCCAGTCAACAACAGCTTTAGTCGCCGCTTCTTTGTTGTCCAGAAGTTCGCTCATGTTATTCTCCTTTGGTTAAAGCAGATGAGCCGGAGAACACGAATGCGCTCCGGCTCATCCTTAGTTTAGGCTAATGTTCAACACTCTAATCGAAATTAGAATTTGAACTGAGTGGACTGACGCCAGCTCATGTAAGCCTGCTGACGGAAGTCGTCAATCAGGTGATGGGTGAACTCAAGTTCACAAACCTCAAAGAATTTCTCCCATCCGATTCTTTCTGCCCAGTCACCGAGACGTTCGTACTTATCGGCGCCTTTGCAGTAAGCTTCTACCATTCTGTTGATGGCGTCGGTCATGGCCGGCCATCTGGGCATATCGTTGGGCAAGAACCCGACAACAACCTTGGAGAACTTGGGATCGGAAATCCGGTTGGACACCTTACCACCAGCCATCAGTACAATGCCGTCACCTTCGGTGTCGGCCAGCGGCATGGAGGGGCACATGGTGTAGCAGTTACCGCAGTACATGCAGCGTTCGTTTTTAACGGCTACGGACTTTACTTCAGTACCGTTTTCCAGTTTAACCTTGGCAGGCTTGATAGCTGCGGTGGGGCAGGAAGATACTGCCAGCGGAATTTCGCAGACTTTGTCAAGGTATTCGTGGTCCAGCATGGGCGGTTTTCTGTGGTAACCGAGAATGGCGATATCGGAGCAGTGAACCGCACCGCACATGTTCAGGCAGCAAGCCATGGAAACACGCAGCTGAGCAGGCATTCTGTGGTCCTGGAAGTCTGCGAACAATTCGTCCATTGCAGCCTTGACCGTACCGGAAGCGTCAGTTGCAGGTGTATGGCAATGCGCCCAACCCTGGGTATGAACGATATTGGAGATACCGGCACCGGTACCGCCGACGGGGAACTTGAAGGAACCGCCGTCAAACTTTCTGGAGGCCAGATCGTTTTTCAGGGGCTCAACCTTGTCCTTGGAGTCAACCATGAACTCGACATTGTTACGGGTGGTAAACCGCACGTAACCATCGCAATGTTTGTCGGCGATGTCGCAGATCTCGTTGATCAGCATGGTGGACATCAGACGGGCGCCACCGACTCTTACGGTGTAGCATTCGTCTCCGGACTCACCAACGTGAACAAGTACGCCGGGTTCCAGGATTTCATGATGAGACCATTTGCCTGCGTTGTTCTTGATAACTTCAGGATAAAAGTCATTATAGTCTCTGGGGCCGATGTCAGTAATTCTGTTTTCCATCGGTTTTTCTGGATTATAACCAGTAGAAATAAAAGCCATTATTAATCTCCCTTAATTATCTCTGGTGGTGTTTTCTGTATTCTTCAACATCACGTTCCCAGCCGCCTTCTACTTCGTCTTCTTTCCAGAAGATGTAGGGGTTGGTTCTGGGATATTCAACGTGCTGCGGCATGGGATCAATACCAGTGACTTCGAGAAGTTTCTGGAAACCCTGACGCATGATCAACTCACCGAGACGTTCACGGTTTTTACCTTCTTCCATCCACCAGTCCCAAATATTTTCAATGATTTCGGTAATTTCTTCATAATCATTGTCCGCATTGACAGGAACAAAGGGAGCCAGGAGGGAACCCATCTGGGCACCGTCCAGGATCGGGGCTTTTGCACCGACCAGGATGGACAGCCCTCTGTCATCGCCGATTCTCAAAGCACGAGGCATTGCGTTGATACAATGCATGCAGCGAGTACAATTGGCATTGTCAATCATCAACTTTTTGTTTTCGTACTTCATGCATTTGGTGGGGCAGAGTGCGAGAATTTCTTTTTCCAGATCAAAGGGGCCCCAGTCTCTGGAACCTCTGAAAGATCCACCGTTTGCAGGATATGCAGGATCGTTTTCAATATATTTTGCAACAGCATCCTGGTCAACTTTGATATCGTCTTTCCAGGTTCCGATGAAGGACATATCGGAACGGGCGATAGATGCGACACAACCGTTGGGGCAACCGTCAAGTTTGAACTTAAACTTGTAGGGGAATGCCGGACGGTGCAGCTCATCCTGGTACTCGTTGGTCAGGAAGTGAGTCAGTGCACTGGTGTCGTAGCAGGAGTACTGGCAACGGGAAGTACCCAGGCAGTTGGCCGGGGTTCTCAGGTTGGAGCCGGAGCCGCCGAGATCCTGGTTCATATCGTGGGTCAGGGTGTGAAAGATTTCTTCCAGCTGGGGAGTGGTGGTACCCAAAAGGATGATGTCACCGGTGGAACCGTGCATGTTGGTGATACCGGAACCGCGCAGATCCCAGAGATCGCAGAGCTGTCTCAGGTACTCAGTGGTGTAGTATTTACCTGCAGGCTGGTTGATACGCATGGTATGGAAGGCTTCTACGCCGGGATAATTTTCCGGCTGGTCGCAGTAGCGACCGATAACACCGCCGCCATAACCGAAAACGCCTACGATACCGCCATGTTTCCAGTGGGTTCTACCGTGTTTGTAAGAGAGTTCCATGATGCCCAGAAGGTCATCAACTACATCCACCGGAATCTGGAATTCAATACCTTCCTCATTCTTTGTTCTCTTTTCCGCCTGAGCTTTCAGGTCAGAGACAAAGCTAGGCCAGGGCCCGGATTCCAACTGGTCCAGTAAAGGAGTTTCATGCTTAGCCATTTACTTACCTCCGTTAAAAGTTAATTTACAATCAACAATGAAAAGGTTTTATCTAAACTTTTCATCAAAAGTCTATTTTCTTGTTATTTCAAATAGTTAAAAATCATTTATCAATCTAAAAGAAACAACTTAAGCAAAATAACATTGCAGATATAGAATTTCTGTTTCCACATGTCAATAAAAATCGAGAATATCCCGGGAATTAAACAGGGCGCTGATTTTAGCGCAATGGCAGGCCAGATTTTCCCGGATTATTTCCTCCTCCGATGCCCCCGGAGGCCAGGCTTCCATGATGTGGATCAGTATCCCCAAAAGCTGTTCTTCACCGAACCGGCGCAAAAACTCAGTAAAGCCTTTCAAAAACCCGGGTTTGGCCGAGCCCTTTTCCCCAAGTCCCCTGTAAAAGCCTTTCAGTGCGGCGTTCAACACAGAGTCTCCAAGGAATACCGGCTTGCCGACCCCGTCAATCCGGTCCAGGCGCATGCGCAGGGTCAAATTGAGTAAAAAGAGCAACAGGCCGGGATAGGGACCTGCATCCGGCATATCCATGCCTGACGGATTATCAAATCCCCGGACCGTAATCAGGCGGACCGGCATGTCCTCTGATGAGGGATCCACAATAAAATCCCCGGCCGCGTGGTGCCAGGGATAAATCTCGCGCCCTGTATCCAGATCATAGGCAAGGGTCAGAATCCGGGCGATATTCTCATATGCCGGCAACATTCCGTTCAGGGGCAGGAGCAGGTCGGTGTCACCCGGACGCCAGATCACCACCTCATCTCCCCTGCCGGCGATGTGAAACTCATGAAAGCCCCGGAACCATTGTCCCAGGAAAAAACCGGCCGTTCCCGGGGAAGCACTTGTTCTGCCCCAGGCGTAAACCTCGGGTATCACCGGCCGGTCAAACCCGGAAGACAGCTCTGCCAGAAGCGTTACTTCTTTTTCCATCAATGCCAGGCCGCGGTCAGACACGGCCCCGTTTAAGACAAAGGTAGCAGAAGTATTGTCCCTGGAAGCAACCACCCGGACAGGATGATAGTAGGCGCCGTGCTTTTCAAGAAAAAGGGAAAGTGCCACCTCCCGGGCGTCTTTAGGCCGCGCACCCATGGCAGCCATCATGGCGTTGGCAGAGGTGTTTTTACAGAGAAACCGGCCTGCTGCGGAAAGATACTCTCCCACGGTCCAGGATAGTTTCGTATCCATAGATGCATTGGCGGTCCTGCCGCGGCCAAAACTGCCGGACTTTCCGGTTAGGGTAAGGTCCCACAATGCAGAGCCCGGTGCAATGGCACCGGGCTCGCCAGTAATATATAAGGATAGGGATTGGTAGGGGTTCATTCAGAAATGGTTATGCAGTTCTGTGTGAAGCCAGTTCTTTCTGGAGTTCACTGGCCACTTCATATCCCAGCGCCAGGGCTTTGTCACAATGTACAATGGCCTTTGCAAATTCTTCCTTTTCCAGGTAGGCCACGGCCAGGTTGTTGTGAGCCACAGGAAAATTGGGTTCTACTTCCAGGGCTTCCAGATTGGCTTTTATGCCTTCTTCCACAAGCCCTTTCATGAAATATGCAGTACCCAGGGTGGTGTAAGCCTGGATGAAATGCTTGTTGTGAATGACTGCCTTTTTCAGGAACTTGATCGCCTTATCCCACTTTTCCTGGTCTTCTTTTTCGTTTTTGCCGTCAATGAGTTGAAGCAGGACAAATCCCATGTTGGCGTAGCCTTCTGCAAAGCCGGCACGGGCTTTTGTGGCCTGGTGGTTGTAACGGTAACACCCCTCCAGATCTCCCCGCTGGAGGCAGATCCCACCCAGCAAAGTATAGGCCTCGGCCAAGGTCGGGCTGTTGTCAATGGCTTCGTGCAGTTCTTTTTCTGCCTCGGAAAATTCCTGTTTTCCCATCAGTGCCACGGCAAGGTTGTAATGGGTGGTGCCGCACTCATCATTCTGGGTCAGGGCATACCGTAACCGTGCAATATGTTCATCCGCGCTTTTCGGCAGGTTGGGATTGGACATTTATAACTCCTCAAAATATTGTCGTTTTATATATTGTCTTTCGACGTAAATCTTATATAATAGTCTACCCGGCACAGGTGTCAAGGTCTTTAACTTTCCGGCCCATGCAATTACTACTTGAAGACCATACCCAAACTATGATAGCACCTGACTTTGGCCTGCCCCGAAGCGGGCATCACACGATTATTTTTCAGGAGTTTTTAAATTATGGAACAAGGATGCTACACCGCACTCGTCACCCCGTTCACACCGGCGGGGGAGCTGGACCGGGAAGGACTGGCCCGGCTCATTGATTTTCAGATGGAAAACGGCATCACCGGTATTCTGGCCACCGGCACTACCGGAGAAAGCCCCACCTTCAAATGGAAAGAACATGACCATGTCATCGCCCTGACAGCCAAGCAGACCAAAGGCAAGTGCAAGTGCATCGCGGGAACCGGTTCCAACAATACGGAAGAAGCCGTTGTGGCCACAGGCCACGCCGTCCGTGAAGGGGTGGATGCCGTACTGGTTGTGGACCCCTATTACAACGGCCCCTCTTCACTTGAGATCCGTCGTGAATACTACGAAGTCCTGGCCAGGGAATACCCTGATATGGATATAATTCCCTATATTATTCCGGGCCGGACCGGCGCCCAGATGCTTCCCCAGGACCTGGCCATCCTGGCAAAGACATGCCCGAACGTGGCATCGGTCAAGGAAGCCACAGGCAATCTGGAAAATATGCGCCTGACCCGGAAATACTGCGGAGATAAATTCAACATTCTTTCGGGTGACGACGGTCTGGTGTATACCATGATGACCGATCCGGATATCCGTGCCTGCGGCTCCATTTCCGTAATGTCCAACATTGCCCCGGCATTCATGACCCAAATGGTGGACCTGGCCAACCAAGGAGAAACCGAAGCGGCACAAAAGATCCAGACTGCGCTGACCCCACTGCTGGAACTGGTCGTGGTCACCACCGAGGAAACCTGTGAATTCGGGCCGGTGTCATGTCGCGCCAGGAACCCCCTGCCCCTGAAAACCATGATGCAGATCCTGGGTATGCCTTCGGGCCCCTGCAGGCAGCCCCTCGGCAGAATGACCCGCAAGGGCTACGAGGTGGTTCTCGGAGCCATGAAACAGGTCCAGGCGAACAATCCTGAAATTTTCGCACCCATCGCAAAATTCTTCAATGTGGATGTCGAGGCAAGGCTGGCAGACACCAAGGCCCATGAGGAACTGTGGTACGATTATTAACACCCCACGGCGCTGCCTGAAACAGGCTTGCCCGTGAAAACGGGTGAAGCCGGGCAGAGCATTCAAATATAAATAAGGAAAGGGGGCGACACCTCTTTCCTTTTTTATTTGTCCCGGTTTTTATTTATTCCGGTATGTTTCCGGGCCTGGCTGGTCATTGGTGACGCAGTGGATCCCCCCGCCGGAACGGGCAATGGCCCGGGCATCAATCATATGGATGTCACGCCCCGGGAAATAAGAGGCCAGGTGGGATTTGAGAATTTTGTCACGGGGACTTCCATCCCCCATGGCAGCCACAAAACCGTTACCCACAAGCCAGTTGGGATAGCCGGGATAACGCAGCACCGTCAGTCCCCCGGCACGGCACTCGTCGGCAAGATCCATCTCCGTGTCCGTACCGTAATCGGCAATCACAATGGTTGTGGTATTGATGAACCGGGCAATGCCGTCAATGTGACCGGTGGTGAGATCTTCGGGATCATGGCCGAATGCCCAGATGATACGGTCGAGACCAAAGGCCTCCTTAAGAAGCGCCTCATGTAGGGACCGGGTCATCCCGGGATTCCGGTCGTTCTGACAATCCCAGTTGAGTACCAGAATGCCTGCACCGTTGAACTCAAGATTTCCCCTCTCAAGGATATAGTCCGACCTGTCTGCCACCTTTACCCCAAGGTAGGTCCCGATGTAATCCGGCACCTTATCATCCCTTTGGTATCCGGTGTCTTCCCCGAAGTTACCGCCCCAGCCGTCAAATCCCCAGTTCTGAACCCGGAGTCCGCTGCCGTCCGCCACGTAAACAGGACCGTTGTCCCTGAGCCAGGCATTGTCCTTGGGCACAATGTGAAAGGAGATGCGGTCGGAAGGGATGGCCCGGCCTGCCAGGAAGCGCCGGGCCCCTTCTATTTCAGATGCGTTTGCCGCCAGGATATGGACAGGTTCATACGCCCGGACCACAGCGATAATGTCCGCAAACGCCGGTCTCATGGCAGCTTCTTCAGGCCCCGGCCACTGCATCCAGGTCGCGGCATGGGGCTCCCATTCCGCCGGTACCCTCAGCGTTCCTGTAAAGGCGTTACCGGTCAGCAACATGACCATGAGTGCGCACCAAAATAAGCGTCTCCACCATCCCGCCATTGTCATGCTCTCTCCTATGGACCAAAGAGTGCCCCACAGCAGGCGCCGCGCAGCCCGGATGCTGACCGCCGTTTTCAGCCCTCTTTTACCTTGAACTGTTCCTGGCCGGTATTAAAAAAGGTGGCCTTCAGCCACTCAAATCCGAACTGGAGCAGCTTGACGTCATCGCCTTTGATCTCTTCCAGTCTTTTTTCGTCAATCTCGTACCGGTCCAGGAACGAAGAGTCAAAAACAAATGACTTGAACTTGTCGATATTGTAACAGACCATGAAAAACATCTGCTTGGCTTGTTCCGAGAGCTGCATGCTCGGCGGCAGGGATTTTTTCCTGACCATGAGATCCAGCCAGCCGTCATTAACCTCGTCCCTGAGATCAACGCCCTGGTCTTGCCGCCATTCCGCGACAGTCCACTCCTGGTCTTCTTCAAACCCGAGACAATGGGCTTCCTTGACCGTGAAAAAGAATTCATCTTTTTCACCCTGTTCACCCGAATAAGACAGGGAACCGACACCCAGGGGATAGTACCGGCAGGTCGTGGGCCTGTCCTCATAAATGGCACATCCGTCTTTGTCTTCCACAAACGGGCAGGAGTTGCGCTCGTCATCCAGTAGCTTGAGTGTGACCACGGGCATATCCGCCTTTTCAAGAATCTGGGGTGTGGTGAATACGGCCAGGAATTCTTCCGAGCTTAGATCCAGTTTTTTGCGCATGGTCAGGATGTCGTAAGGGGTCAGCATGATGTCGATGCCCCTGCAGCAGTCGGTAAAGCACTTCACGCCCTTGTGGCATTTGAAACGGAACTTGCTACTCAAGCTCATCTGTTCGGGTGGTATTTCAGATCCTTTTGCCGGGGCGGCGCTCTTTATATCGTCGGTCATGGAAGTTCCTCATTATTTTATAATAAATCATTCAAAGGTGTGGAATATACATAAAAAGCATAATAATGTCAAACGGATAGCATGTAAAACAGACACCCCGGAGATCAGGCCGTGATAAAATAAATTTGACATCCCCGCCGTTCCCAACCTAAATAAAGAGATCAATATAAATCCATCTGCAGAATCTGCGGTACACAAGGAGTGATTATGAAGGTAAGAAAAGCGGTTTTTCCCGTGGCCGGGCTGGGCACCCGGTTTATCCCGGCCACCAAGGCCATGGCCAAGGAAATGCTGCCCGTGGTGGATAAACCCATCATCCAGTATGCGGTTGAAGAAGCATTTGCCGCAGGCATCGAACAAATCATATTTGTCACCGGCCGGGGCAAAAAAGCCCTGGAAGACCATTTTGACCGGTGTTTTGAAATTGAAGACAACCTGGCAGCCAAGGGAAAGACCGACCTGCTCAAGCAGATCCAGGAACTGGTTCCCAGAACCGGGACCATTGTATATACCCGCCAGCACCAGCCCCTGGGCCTGGGCCATGCCATCTGGTGCGCCAGGGATATTGTGGGCGACGAGCCTTTTGCCGTGCTCCTGGCCGACGATATGATCCAGACCGGGGGCAGGCCCGTGCTCACTGAGATGGTTGAAAAATTTGACCGGTTCAGGGCATCCATTGCTGCGGTCATGGAGATCGAAAAGGACCAGACCGACAAGTACGGCATTCTGGATGCCGGCCCCCTGGAAGAGAATATGGTCCGGATCAATGATATGATTGAAAAACCCGCCCCGGAAGACGCCCCTTCCAACCTGGCCATTGTGGGCCGGTATATCCTCACCCCGAGAATCTGGGATTACCTGGGCAGAAAAGAAAAAGGGGCGGGCGGTGAAATCCAGCTCACCGACGCCATGAAGGCCCTGCTCAAGGAACAGCCCATATTCGGCTATAAATTCCAGGGCACCCGGTTCGACTGCGGTGACAAGGCCGGATTCCAGATGGCCAACCTCTCCTTTGCCCTGGAACGGCCGGATATGCGGGACAAACTGCTGGCCTTTATCCGGGGAGTTGTTGATAAGTCTTAGACAGTCCCTACGGATGGACCGGCCACCCCGGGACGGTTAGATTTTCTTATATTTGCTGTAAAGGGCCATCACTTTCCGGACATAGGCCTGGGTTTCCTTGAACGGGGGAATCCGCCGGTAGCGATCCACGGCATCGGGCCCGGCATTATAGGCGGCCAGGGCCAGGGGCAGTTTCTTGTCGTAGCGTGTGAGCAACTGCTTCAGGTACCGGGTGCCGCCCATGATGTTCTGTGAGGGGTCAAAAGGGTTGGAAATATCCAGGGCGGAATCGTTTTCCGGCATGATCTGCATCAGTCCCCGTGCCCCGGCCCGGGACACGGCCTTTGGGTCGAAGCTGGATTCCGCCTGGATCACGGCCTTGATCAGGGCCGCCTCCACCCCGTAGGCCCGGACAGCCTCCTGGATAATGGTGTCGTAAGTTTGGGGCGGCAGGTGCATTTTTTTCCCGCGCGCCCGCTCTTCTTTGAGATAGAGGATATAATCCGTAGAGGTCGGAGTATTGGTGAAATGCACCACCCCGTCCGAATCAATATACTTGTAAATATCCGCCAGGGACGCGCCCGCCCCTGCCGTCAGAAAGAGAAAAATCCCGGCTGCCGGGAGCCTTATGCATCTGAATAAGGCCCGGAAGTTTACGAACGTCTTATGTGCGGCGTTTTTCAATCCTTTCCCTGTATTCCTTCAATACCAGCTTTTCCGGAAAAACAGCCCGGGTCACGTATTGTCCCGTGTTTTCCAGGAAAGTGTTGACCAGGCCTTCCAGCACCGCGTCTTTTTCACGGTCCATGATCATGTTCCGCTCCACCCGGTACTCGTAAACAACCGGGCTGCCGAGGGTGTCGGCAATATCCCGGAATGTCTTGTCAGATATATTTTCCGTGGCAAACAGTTCTTTTTCCACCGGGATTTCCATCCTGGCCGTCATGATGACCACATAGGCGTCTGCACCGATTTTCCTGGAATCGTCAAAAATGTCAAGGCAATGGCCGTTTTCAAGCGGGATGTGTTTATACGTCTCTCTTTCCATGGGGTCTGTCTTTTTCCTTACAACGAGTTTCAAATCAGAATAGCTCTAACTGGACTTCGGTTTTCTTTTTTTTCCCGGCAGCGGCACGGGCAACTTCGTATTGTGCCAGTTCTTTTTCAATATCCTCAATAAAACAGGAACGTTTCCTGGATGTATCACGGCCGAATATGCGTCTTTTTCTGGCATATGTCAAACAGAGGATATCCATGGCACGGGTCATGGCCACGTAAAATAAGCGACGCTCCTCATCAGGGTCATCAATGGTTTCCCCGTCCCTGGCATAGGGAATCATACCGGTTTCACACCCGGTGACAAACACCACGGGAAACTCCAGCCCCTTGGCCGCATGCATGGTCATCAGGGAGACTTTTTCCACACCCTGAGCCAAAAGATCCTGGTCCTGGTTCAGACGCAGCCCGTCCAGCAATGCCGGCGGCTCCGGATAGACCCCGGCAAGTGCTGCCAGGCGCTCCCACGCTGCGGCCAGGCGCTCGTCCCGGGCCGCCTTTTCAGGGATGCCCAGCAGATCGCCCACAGCCGTGACAAGCCGTGTGCTGTCATTGGCATCCGGCCCCTGGGCCAGGGCGGACAAATCAGATGCCCAGACCGTGTCAAATGACGACTCTCCAGTCTTGTCCTCTTCCCTCCAGGCTTCCAGGGCACGGGTGTCAGCCGTGCTTCCCCGGTTTAAAACGATTCTCAGGGCACCCAGGGCTTCCCGCACGCCGGCCGTCCCCATCCAGTCTTCCCGGTCCGCCGTCTGAAAGGGGATGCCTGCCGACTCAAACGCCCGGGCAAAGGCCTCGCACTGCCTCCGGGTCCGGTACAGTACGGCAAAATCGGAAAACGCATATTCCTTGTCCGCTCCAAAGCTCCCGTCCCCTGCTTTTCCCGCATCCATGGACAAAAAGGAAAGGCCGCCCACCAGAGATTCGATCATTTTGCCCACGGCCACGGCCTCGGCGCTTTCTGAGGCGGTTTCTTTGATGATTAACTTCTGTGAGGTCTCCACGCTGGAAAAAATCTTGCGTTCCTCGGCATTACCGGTGTCGTCCCCGGATGTCGAGATCATCTGAAAGGAGGCGTCCAGTATGGTCTGGGTGGACCGGTAGTTCCGGCGCAGCCGGATCTGCTCACACCCGGGGTAATCCAGGGCGAACCGCTTAAAAAAACGGTTGTCCGATCCCCGGAACCCGTAGATGGACTGGTCCGGATCACCGATCACAAAGATATGGCTGTTTCCGGCCATCAGTTTGACCAGTTCGTACTGCCCCAGGTTCAAGTCCTGGTATTCATCCACAAAAAGGTAAGCAAACCGGTCCCGGATCTTTCCGAGCAGTTCGGCATCCCGGTTCAGGCGGTCAAAGCATAAAAAAATCAGGTCTTCGAAATCCGCCAGTTCCCGGTCCCGGCAAATCCCGTTATAGGCCTCATAGATCTGAGACAGGAGACCGGCCTGCTCACCGGCAACAGGTTCCAGATCATCACCAGGCGCCAGGAGCTGCTGCTTGCAAAGGGAAATCCACTCATCCATCTGCCTCAGTTTCCGTTTGGGCAGTTCCGGTTCCCCCGACGCTGCGGCAACGGTGCCGGCTGCCTCTTTCAAAAGCGCCAGCCGCAAATCATCCTCCATCAGCCCCCGGGTGAACCCCGTATACGTTTTAAGGATTTTCAGGCAGAACCCGTGAAAGGTGGCGGCCCATACCGGCTCCCCCTCCGGGGGCATAAAGGTCCGGATCCGCTGGGTCAGTTCCCGGGCTGCCTTGTTGGTAAAGGTCAGGGCCAGTATATTTCCCGGTGCCACGGCCTGTTCCGAGACCAGCCAGGCAATCCTGGCGGTCAGGGTCCGGGTCTTTCCAGTCCCGGGACCGGCCTGGATCAAAACAGCTTTGGCAGATGATTTCACTGCCTGCTCCTGCTCCGGGTTCAATCCGTCCAGCAGTCCTGCAGGAGGTTTGGGCACCACAGATGCTTTCTTTTTTCTCAGCACTTGCCGGGGGGTGGAAGAGACCGGCGTTTTCTCTTTGCCACCGCCAGATAATGCCCGGGCCTGTGGGGCTTTTGTGGTCCGTTTCCGTTTTTTGGGCAGGTCAAACAGCAGGTTCTTCTCTCCCCGGATCTGTTCTTTTTCCTCCCGGGTAAAGATATTGACCTTGCCGTATTCCCCGTCATATCCCGGGTCGATATGAAGGTCTCCGGCACGCATTTTTTTGATGGCTTCCGCCAGCAGGGGCACGCCTGCGGACTCAATCTCCCGGGCGGACAGGTCAGTCAATATCCCCAGCTCCGGTCCCAGGGCATTGATGGCCTTGTTGTAATAGCCGCTGACTTTTTTGGTCTTGGGTCCGACCTCGAAGATTTCAGACAGGATATCCGCCAGTGGCACCACATAGGAATTGGGATGCCGGTTTTCCGGTACAAAGCCCTCGGGCCGGTTTGCCAGTTCCCTGACCCGGTAAAGCACCCCCAGGGTCAGGGCTTTGCCGCATTCCGGACATATCCCGCCAAGCGAAGCAGTATCATCCGGATTGAGCCGGACATTGCACTTCCTATGGCCGTCATAATGATACTTGCCCTGGTCCGGGTACATGTCCAGGGTCCCCTGGTAAGCGGACAGGTCATGGGTTTCCAGGGCCCTGCGAATGGCCCAGTAGTCCATGTCCGTATCAAAAACCGACGCGTTCCGCCCCAGGAATCCCGGGGAATGGGCATCGGAATTGGAAATCAGACGGACACGGTCCAGGTCTTTCACCCGCCAGTTCATAGGCGGGTCCGACGACAGCCCGGTTTCACAGGCAAAAATATGGGCGGACAGGTCGTCAAAGCATTCTTCAATGGTGTCAAAACCGGATTTGGAACCGAACATGGAAAACCACGGGGTCCAGATATGGGCGGGCACCAGGAATCCCTGGTCGCTGGTTTCCAGCATGATTTCCAGAAGATCACGGGCATCCAGCCCCAGAATGGGCCGTCCGTCGGATTTGATGTTGCCGATGGCGTCCAGGCGGGCATTGAACTTTTTGGCTGTCTCAATGTCCGGCATATATATGAGATTATGGTTCTTCCGGACGCGGTCGTCCTTTTTATATATATTGGAAATCTCCGCCTGGAGGATAAACCGGACATCGCCGCCGCAGGAAGCGGGAATATCCGGCTCGATAGCCGCGACAATTTCCGGTTTCAGGGAAAACAGCCCGGGCTCGGTTTCCACAAGTTTTGTTTCCAGTTCCTCCATCCAGGCCGGATGGGTGAAATCGCCGGTGCCCACCAGGGAAATTCCTTTGAGCCGGGCAGCATGGTATACGTTTTCAAGGTCCAGGTTCTTGGCAGTTGCCCTGGAATACTTGGAGTGGATGTGCAGGTCCGCAATAAATCTCATATATTTTTTTGCCTGTCGTGTTTAAAGGTTGCTGACAGATACTTATCTGAAGCTTTTCTCAAAATTCCGCCTTGATTCAATTTTCAACTCTAATGATTGCTCGGCAAATGACGTTCAGGTGTTCAGCAGTTTTTTATTATATAAAGTGTTCCCATTGTCGTCTTTTTCGGAAAATGAGTTTGTCATTTGCTATACATGATTTCCCCTTAATTTAAAAGCCGGATTCTGATAAAGAGAGGGGAACACAACGCAAAAAGGACGTTTCATGATTGACAGGGATGCTGAAAAAATGATCCACGACTGGGATGCCCCCCAAGAGGCTTCCATCTCGGTCCTTACCACCACCCATCCAGAACAGGACACCTTTACACGCTTTGCAGATGCATGGTCGGCAATTTCTCCCGCTATCCAATGGACAGCCGGGGACCCGGAAGAAGGATCTCCGCTGCCCGGTTTCCGGCTCAGCCGCAACATTACCTATTCCGCCCTTCCCCTGGAACGGGAACTTGCCCCGTTCCTGGCAGGCCTTAAAGAAATATCCGCCCCGTCGCCGTCCCCGGAAGCGGCAGACATGCTGGACAAAGTCAGCCTACCCTGTGAACTGACCCTTTACATTGCCCTGCAGTGCCCCCATTGCCCGGGCATGGTAAACACCCTGATTTCCCTGGCCGCCGGGTCGGACAAAATCCGCCTCCATATCATCGACGGCACCCTGTTCCCGAAACAGGCCGAGGCGGACAAGGTCATGGCCGCGCCCTGCCTGATCCTGGACAAGGGGTTCCGATGGACCGGCGCCGTGCCGGAAACCGAAATCCTGTCCATGATACACAACCGGGACCCGGCCGAACTGGGCACGGACACCCTCAAAAACATACTTGAACAGGGAGAGGCGGAGTGGATCACCGATCAGATGATCCGGGAAGAAAAAATATTCAACGGGTTTATCGGACTGCTGCTCCACGAGACATGGTCGGTCCGGCTGGGGGCCATGGTGGTGGTTGAAGATCTGGCTGCCAGGGCCCCGGTACTCGGCCTCACCCTCGCCCCGGTTCTCATCGACCGGTTTGACGGCCGGGATATTCCGGTCCAGGGGGACATTCTCTATGCCTTGGGAGAAATCGGGGATCTTGAAACAAAGGCCTGGATCCGGACGTGTAAAGAAACACTGGCCCACGAAGATCTTCAAGATGCGGCAGATGACGCCATGGATGCCATTGACGAACGGCTCCCCTAAAAACCAAATAAGGAAGTAAACGCATGCCCCATATCATTGTAAAGCTTTATAACGGCAGGACAGAAGAACAGAAACAGGAACTGGCCACAAGGATTGCCCGGGATGTCGTTGAGGTGACCGGCTGCAAGGAGCGGTCCGTTTCAGTGGCGTTTGAAGAATTCGCACCCGAAGACTGGACGGAAAAGGTCTACCGGCCGGATATATGCGACGGCCCGGGCGTTTTGTATAAAAAACCCGGATACGATCCTTTTGCCACGTCCCAAGAGACCGGGAGCAACGAAGAACGCCTCATGGCATATGTCCGGGAAGCAGCCGAAACCGCCGCCCGGGAAGATACAACCGGCTATTTCAATCCCATGTCCTGGCTGGATCTTGAACTGGAAGACAATCCCCGGTCTTTTGATCCGTTTTTCGACACGCCCTGGGATGAATTATCCGACAATGACAAGGGTCTGAGAATGGCTGCCGTCAGAAAGGTTTTGTAAAACAGGGCCGCCATGAAAGAACTGATCGAAAAATACGGGCTTATCCCCCATCCGGAAGGCGGGTATTTCAAGGAAATCTACCGGTCCGGCCTGCGCCTTGTCTCCCCGGAAACCCGGACCCTGCGCCATGCCGTCACCCAGATCTACTTTTTGCTTGGGGCCGGCCAGGTGAGCCGGTTCCACCGGGTGGTGCATGATGAAATCTGGCATTTCTACCAGGGAGCCCCCCTGACGCTGGTCCGATATGACGGCAATACCCTTGACACACAGGTCATCGGTCCGGGAGAAGACTACACGGCCGTGGTGCCTGGAAATACATGGCAGGCCGCGGAAACCACAGGCCAATACAGTTTTGTGGGATGTACCGTGGCCCCGGGATTTGACTTTACCGATTTCTCATTCCTGGCAGATACACCCGGCGACCTGGCAGGATTCAAAGCCGCCCATACCGGGTATGAACGGTTTATCTGACCATACCTGCTGCCGGGCGGCGACGCGTACCGGTGAAGCCTTTCTGTCACCCTAAAACCTGCTTTCAGGCAACTTCCGCGTCAGGCGCGTAAACATAGGTGTACGGGACAGACATCTTGCTCAGTCCGAGTACGCCCACAAGGTCGGCATCACCGGACGTGATGTCACCGTACTTTTTGGCCATGGAAAGGATGTCGTCCCAGCTTGTGTTGTCGTCCATGAAACTGGCCAGGGAACTGCTTCCCCGGTTGACCAGGGAATCCACATAGTTGACCACTTCCTTGTTGGCGCTCATCTGCTTGAATGTCTTTTCAAATTCAGGATCATTGTTCAGGGCTTTTTCAAGGGCGGCTTTGCCGTCAAAGGATTCGGCAATGGTGATGTTGAAATCGGCATCCAGGGAAAGGCTGATCTCCTGGTCAGGGTCAATACCCAGTGTTTCCATGGCCTGCTCAAGCCTGGATTGAACGGCTTTTTCCTGGGCGTCGGCAGCCTCATTGAAATCCCCCAGCTTCAGTCGACCCGTGGGTTCCAGCCCCATGTTCTCCCGGACCCGGGCTTCGGCCACGCCGTCGGAAAGAAATACGGACACCCCGTTTCCGGACACTTTTTTTTCTTCTTTTTCAGGATCGGCAGTTGACGACAATACCGTGGATGCGGCGGAACGGGTCTCGCCTGCCTGCAGATAAGGATTGTTCGAGGTGTATAAAGCGGTGTTGGCAATCGTATTCATGGCTGTTTCCTGTCTGATTCGTATGATTATCAATGAAATTCCGAATTGCCATAAGTAAAAGCATAATACATACCATCCCTGTCAAAAATCCAAACCCGTTGATATCAAAGCACATTGCTCAGAAAAAATATCCACCCCTCCGATCATCTTCCGGCAAAACCGGCCCAATTTTTCCGGGGCGGGAATTTTTTTCCGTGCACCGGCACCCCTGTCCACCCGCCCCCCATTGACAAGCCCTGCATCCGTCCCCATAATGCTGGCATGCCGCTTTTCAACCGCCAGGGTTCCTGTGATGCCCGTGGCATAAGGGTGCAACCCAAATTTTCCAAAAGGAGGGCTTCATATGAAAGTCGTACACTATTCGGACATTCCCCCCATTGCCGTTGACAACGCCCAGGTGAAACATGTGGCCGGCAGGGTGCTGATCGGGAAAGAGGACGGGGCCGGCAACTTCTGCATGCGGCGGTTTGACATCGGCCCGGATGGATTTACGCCCAGGCACCGCCATGACTGGGAACATGAAGTCTGGATTTTAAGCGGCCGTGGAGAAGTGTTCATCAAAGACCAATGGCATGAATTAAAAGAAGGCACAGCCGTTTATGTGCCCCTGGATACCGAGCACCAGTTCAGGAACACCTCGGACGGCAATTTTGCCTTTCTCTGCCTTGTTCCCTCAACCGCACCGGAGATCTAACATGGCCCCCAGAACCTGCGTGACACCCGACGGCCGGTTCCGCGTGGGAGTCCATGATCCGGGATTCCGTGTGGAGAACTTAAGGCAAAATTGTTTTCATTCCGTGCTGGGAAGGCTTCCCGACGGCAGGCCGGTGGAAAACCATGTCAACTTCCCGCCCTCTGCGGTGCAGGCAGACCAGACCGACCGGATATATGAGGTGGCCAATCCCTTTCCGTTCAGGGGCGCCACATTTATCAACTCGGCCTGGGCAGACCGCCATGCCGGAAAACCAGATACCGTTGTTGTTCCGGAAGCACCGGAATGTTCCCTGCGAAAAAACCTGGCAGACTGGCAAAATGCCGCGGGCACGGACGCATCCAACCTGCCGCCCCTGGCAGACATCCTGCCCCGCCCCCTTATGCTGGCCCTGGCCCAGGCCTCCACAGATCCTGATGAACTGGCGGCAATGGCCGCAAAAGCCTGCACCCTTCTTTTTGAGAACAATGACGGACAGCCCACAGGCCTGGCCTTCCGGGAAGATAAAAACGGAAAGTATATCCCCCAAATCCATGACCATGACCTTTACGATATCCTGGGCAACAACCCGTTTCTGCCGGACGCATATAAAGAGGTCATGGTCCTGAGGCCCGGCATCCAGGGCAACAGTGAAATTGTCGGGGAAGCGGCCACAGACACCCATGTGTTTGAATACTTAAGACGCAACTCCTATATTCCCTGGGGCCATTTTGCCGCCAACATGGCCAATGACCAGATCCGCTACCGGGCAAGGGACCTGAGTCCGGCCGATATGGCCGGTATCCGCCACCTGTATTACCAGCGGATCTACGTCCGGCTGGCCGGACAATTGAACCTTGACCTGCCCGCCACGGACAGGCCCCTGGCCCCGGAGGAACTGGAAACCCTGCGGCAGGACCTTTGCCGGCAGATCTCCAAGGCAAACGCCGGCGCGCTGCGGTTCAACTCAGCCCTGTGGGGATGGAACTTCGGGTTCGGGTTTGCCCAGTCCGGCCACCGCCTCCATGCCTCCCACCAGATGATCCACCAGCAGAACGCCATGGTGCCGGGAACAGTGGCCGACCAAAACGGAACCCCGTATGACTGCTTTTCCTGCGGCGATCTTGTCACCGAATTTATCCGGGAATTCAAAGCCGCACACAACAGGGATTTTTTTCCGGCCTATCTTGAGGCAATCCGGACAAATCAACGGACCGACGGAATAACACAAGGGCCTTCCTCACTCATTGTAGATGAGGATGACCGGGTTGTCCTGTTTGCGCCCAAAGCCCAGATCTGTGAATGGGAACTCCAATTGATGACAAAAACCGCCTGCGCCCATATCTTGGATGCCGACACCCGGATGCGGCAGAGCCTGGACCGGGCCATGCTCACGGCGGTGCAGACCCTTGAATCCCTGGGCGCGGACATGGTGACCGGTATTGAGTTTTCAGGACGGTTTGACGCGCCTGCCACCGGCCAGCACCTGGTCTACTCTTTTATACCGCGCCTGCCCTATGCACCGGCCACGTTTTCAGAGGCCCAGCTCAGGTGGATCAGCGGATGCTATCCCGAAGATTTTGCCCGGGCCTGCCGCAGGGCCGTTACAACCAACAAGGAGGAGCCGTGATTCTTCATGATTTTACCTATGAATGGGATGGAAAAAGCAAGTCCGGGGAAACCCCGATTTCCTGGTGGCCGGGCGCGTACCGGGTCAAGATCGTCAAGCTGGGGGCTGATACCGGCGGAATCCAATACCTGTTTCCTGTTGCCGTTATTTTAAAATCCGTGAAAACCGATGCGGTCATGAATACGTCGCTGAAAAATTATATCCACAATTTTGCCGAACGCCTGTCCGAAGACTATGACCTGGACATCGACAAAACCCTTTGGGCGGAACTGAGGGACAAGGTCAGAATAGCCCATCTCAACCCGGACAGACGCCTGACCGAAAGAACCCTGTTTTCTTTTTCCTGGCGGGATGCCAGGCCCAATGAACTGGAAATGATCGGTCCTTACCTGAAGGATTTTTAACCTGGAGGATTTTTAGCATTGACACCGGACAGCCACGCTCCCCTTGAAACACCCGACCTTTTCACGACCCTTGCCCGGGAGATTATCTCCGGCCGCCTCCCGGCCAAGGACACCCTGGCCGACCTGGCACAGACCCCGGACCACATGGTGTTCCGGATGATGGCCGGTGCGGATCTCATCCGCCGGCACCACTTCGGCACCGGGGTCCACCTCTGCGCCATCAATAATGCCAAATCCGGAAAATGTTCCGAAAAATGCAGTTTCTGCGCCCAGTCAAGTGCTTTTGACACCGGCATTGATACCTACCCCCTGAAATCCGGGGAACGGCTTTACCGGGCCATGGAAGCCCAGGCACCAACCCCGCTGCACCGGTATTCCATGGTGACCAGCGGCAAAGGCCTGCCGTCCGGTGAAGTGTCGGCCATTGCGGGTGCTGCGGCCCGGGGCGGGGATTTTCCCCAGAGTTACTGCGCTTCACTGGGTATTCTGGAAACAGAAGAGTTTAATGTGTTAAAAGCGGCGGGAATCAACCGGTACCACCACAACCTGGAGACCGCTCCCAGCCATTTCGGCAACATCTGCACCACCCATACGTTTGAGGAGCGGGTCCGGACCATCAAAAAAGCCAAGGATGCGGGCATGTCCGTATGCGCCGGCGGTATTTTCGGTGTCGGAGAAACCATGGACCAGGTCATTGAGTTGGTCATGGTTTTAAAAGGCCTGGATGTGGATGCTGTCCCGGTCAACTTTCTGACCCCGGCCCCGGGCACCCCGTTTGAAAACCAGCCGGCCCTGTCTCCCCTGGCCTGCCTCAGGATCATTTCGCTTCTCAGGTTTATC
This sequence comes from Desulfobacter sp., assembly GCA_036881925.1. Lineage (GTDB taxonomy): Bacteria > Desulfobacterota > Desulfobacteria > Desulfobacterales > Desulfobacteraceae > Desulfobacter. Next base: position 32,909 of record JBAJNJ010000025.1, on the reverse strand, counting down.
CTGCCGGCCAAAGAGATCATTGTCTGCGGGGGCCGTCTGGCCAGCCTGAAACATCTTCATTCCCTGGTCTTTTTTGCCGGTGCCAGCGGTATCATGACCGGCAGCTACCTGACCACCCCGGGCAACCAGATGGAGGAAGATCTCGAAATGATACGGCAGCTCGGCATGCATCCCCGGCCCCGGGCCTGAACGGATGCCCCAATAAAAAAAGCTGCCTGACCCGGGTCCGGCAGCTTTTTCTATATCTTACCCCGCTTTACATCAACAAGGGTGGTGCCCGTTACACAATCCCCTGATCCATCATGGCATCGGCCACTTTTGTGAACCCGGCGATATTGGCGCCGTTCACATAGTTGCCCGGTGTGCCGTACTCTTCGGATGCGGAGATGCAGGACTCATGGATGCTCTTCATGATGCCCTTGAGTTTGGCTTCCACCTCTTCCCTGGACCACTTGATCCGCATGGAGTTCTGGGACATTTCAAGGCCGGAAACCGCAACACCGCCCGCATTGGCCGCCTTGCCCGGCGCGAACAGGGTCTTGTTTTCCAGGAAGACTTCAACGCCTTCGGGCGTGGTGGGCATGTTGGCCCCTTCACTGACCAGGTAAGCTCCGTTGTTCACCAGGTTCTGGGCATCTTTTTCATTGAGCTCATTCTGGGTGGCGCAGGGAAAGGCGCACTGGGCCTTGTGGTTCCACAGGGGATTCTCCGCCTCGGACCCGTCAAGCGCGGTGTACACCGCAGAACTGTACTTGCCCGCATACTCCTTGATCCTGCCCCGTTTGACGTTTTTCAGGTACATCACCCACTGGAGCTTGCTTTCGTCTATGCCGGCCTCATCATAGATATACCCGGAAGAGTCGGACAGGGTCACGACCTTGCCGCCAAGCTGGTTGATCTTTTCCGTGGTGTACTGGGCCACGTTGCCGGAGCCGGACACCAGGCAGATCTTGTCTTTCAGGCTTTCCCCCCGGGTGGCCAGCATTTCATCGGCAAAAAATACCGCCCCGTATCCCGTGGCTTCGGGCCGGATCAGGCTGCCGCCCCAGTTGAGGCTCTTGCCGGTGAGAATGCCTGTGAATTCGTTGTTAAGCTTTCTGTACATGCCGAATAAATAGCCGATTTCACGGCCGCCCACCCCGATATCGCCGGCCGGCACATCCGTGTCCTGGCCGATGTGGCGGTAAAGTTCGGACATGAAGCTCTGGCAGAACCGCATGACTTCAAAGTCGGACTTGCCCTTGGGGTCGAAATCGGAGCCCCCTTTGCCCCCGCCGATGGGCAGGGTGGTCAACGCGTTTTTAAATACCTGCTCAAAGGCAAGAAACTTAAGGATGGACAGATTGACCGAGGGGTGAAAACGCAACCCGCCCTTGTAAGGGCCGATGGCCGAGTTCATCTGGATTCTGAATCCCCGGTTGACCTGGACCTTTCCCTGGTCGTTCACCCAGGGTACCCGGAACTGGATGACCCGCTCGGGCTCAACAATCCGCTCCATGATACCGGCATGGCGGTATTCGGGGTTTTTGTCCAGAACCGGCTTGACAGATTCCACCACCTCGTGAACCGCCTGATGAAATTCCTTTTCAAAAGGATCCCTTGCATTAACAACGTCCATTATCGTACCCATGTTCTCCACTCCTGTTTCCTGTTAAAAGATAACTGAACTGCCCGTTCCAATATACAGAACCGGCCTGAGCCCTCAGGCCGGTATCTTTGGTGTTAGTTGCTCTCAAACAAGGCGGCCATGGCACCGGTAAAGTCGGATGCCGCACCTGCCGCATAGCTCTCCCAGTCAAGGCCGTGGCGGTAAAAGGCCCGGGATGCGATTTTTTTCGTGATGATCGCATCCCTGTATGCACTCAATTTTTGCGTATTCATAATATTCAGGATGGCCTCCCGTCCCAGATTCTGGACAAGCACCTTGGGAATATAGGATTTCAGCGCCTGCCACAGCAGATCCTGATCGGCAGTGACTACGCCGATATTGGCCGCCACAAGCCCTTGGAAATCAAAGATCTGTTCACTGGTTTTTTCCGACAGGGCAAAAAGCGGCACATCCGGATCGGCTTCGTGGATCCGGATCAACATATCGGTCTCTGCCGCCGCATACGTGGAAACCAGATTCATTATATCACGAATCAGGGCCCAGCGGGTATCAACATCTTCCAAAAGCCGTTTTTCATAATCTTCTTCAAACAGGAAGGCCGTGAGCACCTCTGCCACAGCCGAGGAAAACACTCCGCCCTTGTTGGCGGAACTGTCCTTGATCTGGCGGATTTCCGTGGAACCGGCAATATAGCGGCGGGCGGCATCGTCAAAATAGACATTGGCCCCTTCCACGATAAACCGCAACTCTTTGAATAACCCGGTGAACGCCCGGACATTGGCATGGTTCACCGTATCCTTGAACCCGCCGCAGGGAATAAAGGCCTGGATGTCGGCCTGGGCAATATACTTCCGGTTGGCCGGATCGGTAATGAAGTTCCTGTGGAATATGGCGCCGTCTTCCACCAGGGTGCCGTCGGGCAGGGTGATGTTTTTTCCCTTGAGCGGTACCTGAAACCCGTTCTTGCCCAGCTTTTCAACGGGATAGCCAAGGGTATTGACCCGGGGGGAGGTATGACGCATGAACCCGATTTTCATCAGGGCTTCCTTGTCCAGGCCGTCCGGATCAAACAGGATGGACCCGCCGTCAATGACCAGGCAGATCTTGCCCTTGTAGCACTGGATCTCGTTGGCGCCCAGGTCCCCGTCAGGCCCGCCGGTCATCATGAGGTTCAGGTCTTCTTCTTTTGCCCCGTAATGGCTGATAAGGCTGCGAAAGGCCCCCATGACCGAGGTGGTGGTCATGCCGCTGATCTCGACCCTGCCGCCGATCTGGTTCCAGATCTCGTCCATGTCCGCAGTAATGGCCCTGGATTCCCCGTTCACAGCCAGTTCCGTGGTATCGCCGTCATGGGCGGAAAGACCGAAAACATCACCGTTGTCCAGAATGCCGTAAGTGTCGTGGGGAATGCCGAAACTCTTGCCCGTGGTGATGGTCCGCCAGTAGGCATATCCCCGCTCCCTTGCCCGGAAGGCCACGGCGTCCATAAAGGGGGCTGTGCCTTCGTCCGGTCCGAAAAAGACCATTTCAGGGCGTCCCCAGTGGTCTTTGACATCGGGATCCGGCAGCATCAGGTCCATGATGCCTTCGGTATAATCATAGAGCGCTTCCATGCCGTAAATGGCATAAAGGGGATGGGGTACGACAACCCCTTTGGAACCGCTCTCGCAGATATCCTTGTGTTTGAGCCGCTGGGCCTTGGGTCCCAGGGCATAGTTGAGCAGCACGGCATTGTCCAGCTCCGAGGCATGGTTCCCGGGCGTGACCCGGATCATGCGCAGCCCGCCCCTGGCAATGTCATCGGCCCTCAGGTGGGTGCCGCAGGCATAGTGGCCGTTGACAAAGAAAATCCCGTAAACAAACTGCTCAAACACCAGGGGATCCAGGATCCGGTTGTCCATCCGGAAGGAGAACGACCGTTTTTCGGGTTTGTAAAAGTTGGTTTTCAGGGTGGCTGGAATGAACTTGAACATGAATGCAAAAATGTCATGGCCCAGGGGAAACTCCATGAACCGGACCGCCAGCATCCGCTCAAAGGATTCCCACTCCCTGTCCAGGTCTTCGGAAGCCAGTTCACAGGGGCCGGCCGGATTGAACTTTTTGTCGAAAAGCCGGTACAGGAACGCCAGCAGGTCGGGATGCTCACAGGCCGTGTCCATAATGGTCCTGGACACATAGGTGAATTTGTTGGACTCGTGGACCCGCCCGGCAAAGGCCGCTTTATGGTCGGCGCTGTCCAGGCTTTCCATGATATCCCGGTCGGTCTGGGTGCCCCGTTCCTTGTAAATAAACATATGGGCAAAATCAATGGCATTGCCGGCAAAGAGCATTTCCTTGAAACTGAGGTGCCCGTCCACGTACAGGCGGGTGGCCCGGTTCACGGAAAAACTCAAAAACGCTCTCAGGTCATCCAAGAGCGCATTTTCCTTGCGCCGGGACAACTCGCCCTTGACGTAAAGGGAACAGACGGACGAGGGCACGCCCGCATCGGTTGCATAGGGTTCCCAGTATGCCCGGGTAATGGTCAGGCCGTGGTCGGCAAAGAGCTGGCGCAGCACCGGGAGCTGGGGCCGCTCAAAATCCGAATTAAACATGAACCGGATCTCGCCGATGTCCGAGAGGTTGAACACCTCGACCACGGGAATCACCGACCCTGAAATGGTTTCAAGAAAACTTTCATACCGGTTCCGGGTCAGGCGCGGGGTCTGGATGTAATCCTGGTCCAGGCCGAACAGGAACCGGGTGCCGGAAAACCGGTCCGCGGAAAAATCCGCCACGGTCTCGGGCCGGAAGATATAGGTATAATACGCTTTATCCGGGTTGTAGTAATATTCCCTGCGATGGCCCACAAGCTGGGTATCCAGAAGCGTTTCCACATTGTCCCGGGTCTCCCGGGTGGCAATGCGGACCCGCTGCACCTGGCTGCCCTGGGTCAGGTCAAAGTCAATATCCGCCACCCATGAACTCAGCAGGACCTTGTCATCCTGAATTTTCAGACTTTTGGCGATGGAGGCGAGAATATGCTTGAGCGAGTCTTTGGTCAGGGTTTCAAAAAAGTAGTGGGGAAGGCCCAGGTCGTTGAGCAGGATGCCTGCGGCGCGGTTGATGCAGTTGGCGGTGATCAGTCCCTCTGAAGACAGGTCAATGACCGCTTCGTACAGCAGACTGGGGTTCAGGTTAACACGGTTGGCCTGGGTGATAATAAAGGTCCCTGCAGAAACAGGGCCTTCGGAGCGGGTTTCCATGGGGTCTCCTAAATATGAATTGCAAGATTGCGGGGTGAATATCGTATTGAAGTACGGGTATTGTCATTAAGTTTCTTGGCTTATGAATAAGAGGTAAAATAACATTTTTTTCAGGTGCCTTACAATATTTTAATCATTCACTGAACTCAAAATTTCGTAAATCCTAAATCCTTTTGTTATTTCCTAATTCGCCCATGCTCTTATACCCTAAACAGGGCCGGGTCAACCCCAAATATGCATATTTGCATAAAAAGCATTCACTATTTTACACAATGGACAACCCATTGTTTTTAAACCGCTTTATTAACTACCGGACAGAAGCTTGGCCAGGCGTTTCCAGGCAGGAATTCATACATTGCCCGGCGAAAATCCTTTGTATCAAAAGGCCGCCGGGGGCAGTGGTGCGTGTTGACTTCCCGGGCAGGCATGGTAGGATGGCACCCTGTCATTGCTAACACTGAGGAAAATTCCATGACCCCGGATGCCCAAAATTTCATCCCTTCAGGCCCCCTGACATTTGATCCCGTGACCACCCTGCCCGGGACCGTTGGGCTTTTTGCAAGACTCATCGGTTTGTCCATGGTCAAACCCGCCTGGCTGCCCGATGATACTGTCCTTGAGAACAAAGGCCTGGTCTTCCGCAACTTCAGGATGGATGCGGAAAAACTGGACCGCTTCAAACAGGTCTGCGGGTATGGAAACAATGGCCCGGAAGTGCCGGCCCCGTTTGTCCAGACCCTTTTTATCCGGGTGATTTCCAAGTTTATCGGATCCGGAAGGTTCCCGATCACCCCCATGGGGCTGATCCAGGTGGGCCAGTCCTTTACCCTGAAACAGCCCCTGGGTGTTGATACGCCCCTGGACCTGTTCTGCCGGATCCTGGATATGGCCCGCACGGACCGCGGCATTTACACCCGCTTCCTCATGGAGGCCAGAGATGCCGACGCGTTGGTCTGGGAAGGCACAGCCACCTATTTTACCCGGGCCAAGAACCCGCCGCCAAAGGCGAAAAAGCCGGTACCGGACGACACGCCCCTGCCGGCCCGGGAAACCATCCGGGTGCCTGAGAATACCGGCAGGCAGTATGCCGGGGTTTCCGGGGATTACAATCCCCACCACCTTTACGCATGGACCGCCCGGTTTATCGGATTCAAGCAGGCCATTGCCCACGGCATGTGGAGCCTGGCAAGGACCTGCGCCAGCCTTGAACGGGAATGGGGATACCCGGAACACGTTCATATGGAAGGGGCCCTGAAACTTCCCATCTTCCTGCCCGGTACCGTCACCCTTGGATATGAGGCCCGGGATAACGCAATTGCTTTTGAACTCAGGGGGTCTGAAACCGGCCTCCCCCACCTCAAAGGAAACTTCCGGTCCCGGCCGGGGCAAAACTGTCCATGATGGGACCCGCATTTGCCCTTTGCTCGGCGTTTTTCTGGGCCCTGGCCGTGATTTTGTTCAAAAAGGCCGGGGACACTTTTTCCCCGATCTCCCTTAACATTTACAAAAGTGTGGTGGCGTTCTGCCTGATCAGCATCACCATGATCCTTCTGGGCATCCCGTTTTTCCCGGATGTGGGGCTCCGGGACTGGCTGCTCCTGGCCCTTTCCGGCTTTATCGGCATCACCCTGGCGGACATCTGTTTTTTCACGGCCCTGAACCGCCTGGGCGCCGGGATGGTGGCCGTGGTAGAGTGCCTTTACCTGCCCAATGTACTTTTGTTCTCTTTTGTTCTCCTAGACGAGCGCCTGAGCACCGGGGGCATCATCGGCAGCATGCTGGTGCTTTCCGCCGTGGTGGTAGGTGCCCTGCCTTCCGGGAAACACCGCCCGGGCACCCCGGCCCGGGAAAACATGCTGCCGGGCATCGCCGCCGGGGTGCTGGCCATGGTTTTTCTCGCCCTGGGAATTGTGATGATCAAGGGTGTGCTCGAACATACCGATGTATTCTGGGCCACTCTTGTCCGGGTGGTATCCGGCTGCATTTCCCTGTTTGCCATTGTTCTTGTCCATCCCGCACGAAAACGGTTCCTGGCGGAACTCAAGTATTCAAAGGCCTGGTATACGGCCTTTCCCGCATCCGTGTCCGGCAATTACATTGCCCTGCTCTGCTGGGTGGCCGGCATGAAGTACACGACGGCGTCCCAGGCAGGCACACTCAACCAGATGTCTACGATTTTCATCTTTATCATGGCAGCGGTGTGGCTCAAGGAAAAGATCACCCGCAGGAAACTTTTCGCCATATGCCTGGCTGTGACCGGGGCTTATCTGACCATTTTTACCTGATCCGATTTTACCTGATCCGCCCGGGCGGACACTTGCCCCCGGTACCTGTTCAGCTTTGGAAATCCGCCTGTATCCCGGACGTAATATACGCATCCATGGTCCGGACCAGCCGGTCCCGTTCCGGAAACCCGGGCATGGAATCCAGGATCCCGTTGACCACACATAGGTCTTGTACGGCCTTGAACGCCGCCGGCACATTCAGGTCAAAAATCATCCCGATCTGGAAGAGCTTCATGTCGTTGAGGGTGCGGATCTTATCGTATCCGAACATTTGCCCGGCAATGATACACGCTGCCAGGTCCCCGGAAACCGCACCGTTATCCTCTTGGTCATGGGTGATAAAGCTTTGCCGGCCGTTTTCCGGACCCTGGTAAAGGTCCAGCATGACCTTGAAAATATCCAGCTTGTCCGCATCCCTGAGCAGCCGGGACAATACGGACAGGTCCGGGGCAATATTCCGGGGAAGGACGGGGCGGTTGTGCAGGGCCACCGCCCTGAGAATGCGCTTCCGGGTTTGTCTCGGCATCCCTTTGAGCATGCCCTGGGCCAGGATCACCCCGACGCCGAGGGCGGCATGGTTTTTGGACCGGGCATCTGAAAACGTGCCGAATTCCCGGAACTGGACAAACCGGCCCGTATCATGGACCAGGGCTGCGGCCTTTGCCGTGTTCACGGTTTCCCGGTCCAGGCCCAGGGATTGGGCCAGCATAATGATGTTTTCACAGACCCTTGCCGTGTGGGCCTGCTTGAGCCGGTAGGGTTCCGGGTCCGGGGCCCCGGCCGTAAAGGAGCCGGTATAGGCGCGGAACCGCTGTTCCAGTATGGTCAAATCATGTTCGGTGATATTCATGGCAGGGGTGGTGCGCTTACAAAATTTAACATTTTCGTTCGCATCATACAGATACCATCCAAATTAATCAAACCGGCCCTCGCCCTTTCCCCGGCCGGACCACAGCCCTATTGACAGGCCCATGCCAAACCGGTATGGCTAATCTGTTGATATTTCGGCGCAACCCAAAGGAGTTCAAGACATGAAGCAGGCCGCAGTTGACAATACCGGTACGGCACCCCTTCGGTTCGAACTGGCCAGATGGTCCATTTTTCTCATCCTGATCCTGACCTATATCCTGGTCTATTTCCACCGGATGGCGCCCGGTGTGGTTTCCGAATTTCTCATGGCGGATTTCAACGCCAGCGGTACCAGGCTCGGGGCCCTGTCAGCCATCTATTTTGCCGTGTACGCCCTGATGCAGATCCCCTCAGGCGTGATCGCAGACACCCTGGGCACCCGGACATCGGTTATTTCGGGCAACCTTGTGGCCGGTACCGGCTCGATTCTTTTCGGGCTGGCGCCCGGTTTTGAAGCCGCCTGTGCCGGGCGTTTCCTGGTGGGACTCGGGGTTTCGGTGGTCTTTGTCTCCATCATGAAAAACAACTCGGTATGGTTCCATGAAAAAGTGTTCGGCATCATGAGCGGGCTGACCCTGTTCATCGGGAACCTGGGATCGGTCATGGCCGCAGGCCCCCTTGCCCAGATCCTGACCGTGTTTGCCTGGCGCACCGTGTTTCTGGGCATTGGCGGGCTTTCCCTCTGCCTGGCCCTGGCCGGCTATCTCGTGGTCAGGAACCGGCCCGAAGATATCGGGTTTGCCCCCCCCAATACTTACGCAAGACAGCCTCCTGCCTCTCCCGGGAACTGGACGGCAGACCTGAAAAGCGTGGTTACAGCCCTGAGGGTCTGGCCGGGATTCTGGGTGCAACTGGGCATGATCGGGGGACTTTATGCCTTTATGGGACTTTGGGGCATGCCTTTTCTAAGGGATGTCCACGGCCTTGACCGGGCGTTTGCCGCAGACCATATGACGGCGATGCTCCTGAGCTTCGCCCTGGGCGCGCTGTTCTGGGGCTGGCTGTCAGACAGGGCAGGCCTGAGAAAACCTTTTTTGCTCTTTGGCGTTGCCGGATATATGCTGGCCTGGCTGATTCTCATGTACCTGCCCTGGGCCCCCGGCATCCAGGGGTTTGCCCTGTTCGCCCTGATGGGATTTTCAGGCGCGGCCTTCGTGATCACCTTTGCGGCGGCCAAGGAGATTATCCACCCGCACCTTTCGGGCATGGCGGTCAGCGTGGTCAATACCGGCTGTTTCATCGGCACGGCCCTGATCCAGCCCCTGTTCGGGTATATTGCGGACCTGACCTGGGACGGCACCCTGGCCGGCGGCGTCCGGGTATATGCGGCCGGGGATTACCAGAACGGGTTCCTGGCAATGTTTGCCTTTTCCGTGCTGGCCCTGGCCGGGGCGTTCCGGGTCCGGGAAACCCGTTGCCGGAACCGGTTTGTCTGACATCCCGGCATCATCATGAACACGCTTTGTTCTGGGCGTTTTTCACCTGGGAGATCTCAATGAATGTAACCACAATACCCAGGAAGGTTTCAGGGCCGATTTTATAGGGCAGGGTCCGCATCAGGTACCATTGTCCTTTTTCCGACCGGACTTCCGACTCTGTGGATGCGTTGGTTTCCTGGACCTGTTTAAAAATCTCATGGGGATCAAGATTCTCAATCCTGTGCTTCAGGTGATTGATGGGCCGGCCCAGGTCACTGCCCCTGATGTTGTAGACTTCCTCGACCTTGGGAGTGAATTTCCGGATCTCCAGTTCCTCGTCCAGAAACAGGGTGCCGATATTGGTGGAGGTGAGCAAATTGTCCATGTCATTATTCAGTTCGGTCAGTTCCAGGATTTTTCCCTGGTGCTCGGCATTGACCGTGTACAACTCTTCATTGACCGACTGGAGTTCCTCATTGGTGCTCTGGAGTTCCTCATTGCTTGCCATGAGTTCCTCGTTGGTGGCCTGGAGTTCTTCGTTGGAGGTTTCCAGCTCTTCAATGGTGGCCTGGAGATTTTCCTTGGTGAACTGGAGCTCCTGTTCCAGATCAATGATGCGCTGGGCCGCTTCTTTTTCCACATCAAAGGTATGGGAGGCGCTTGCCGTTTTTTTACCGGTCTCCCGGACTTCCGCCAGCAGCACGGCCGCAAGGGGTACCTGTCCTTTTTTCCGGGGCAGCAGCTTGATCCGCAGGTTCACCTTTTTATGGTGGCCCTCCTGGGTCACCCGGATATTGGTATAGTTGATGTCCTGCTGGGTCTTGAATATTTTTGTGATGCCCGTGGAAATGGGAATGGACAACTCCTGGGCCGCCATTTTGGATATATCTGTATCCATTTTCCCTGCTGGCAGGCTGAAATAGCCCTCTGTACTTCCGGATACGTAAAGGACCTGGAGATTTTCATCCACCAGCACCACCAGGGGAATATAATCCCCGGCCAGGGCCTGTAGCAGGCGGCTTAACGAACGTTCCTCCTCAAAGGTTTTCATAATTCTGCCGCCCCGCCGGGGAACATGGGAGCGTGGCACATGCTGGTCCCGCAGGTTCACCAGGGCTTCGCCGGCACTGGTCTCCCTGGGCCGGCGGATGCCTTTTGCCCGGTAAATTTTCCACTTCTGGAACAGGGGTTCGAAATACTCGGCCATGCCCCCTGTGGTTTCGCTGGTGCCCAAAAGTAGAATGCCATTGGTCTTCAGTGAAAAATTGAACAGTTCCAGGGCCTTTCTCTGGAGCACCGGCTGCAGGTAAATCAGCAGGTTCCGGCAACTGATCAGATCAATGTTTGTAAACGGCGGATCCTTTACGATGTTATGGCGGGCAAATACCACCATCTCCCGGATGCTCCGGCCCACCTTGAAATATTCCGACTCCCGGTAAAAATATTTAACCAGCAGGTCATTTGACAAATCCGCAGCAATACTCTCGGGGTATTCGCCGTTTCCGGCCCGCTGGATCGCATCCTTGTCAATGTCGGTGGCGAAAATCTTTACATCAAAGGCCTTGCCCATCCTTGCCATGCACTCCTGGCAGAGAATGGCAAGGGTATAGGCTTCCTCACCCGTGGAGCAGCCCGCCACCCAGAACCGGACCTGCCGGCCCGCCTTACTTTCCAGGAGCTGGGGCAGCCATTTGTCCTGGATCTGGCTGAACACCTCCGGGTCCCTGAAAAAGCTGGTCACCCCGATTAAAAGCTCCCTGTACAGGGCATTGACTTCACCGGGAACGGTTTCAAGATACCGGACATAATCCCAGAGTTCCTGGGTCTGGTTGACCGTCATCCGCCGCTCGATCCGCCGGACCACGGTGGTGGGCTTGTAAAAGGTAAAATCCACCTTGCTGTTTTCCCTGAGGATGGAAAAAATGCGGGTCATGCCGTCCTCATCGGTAAGCAGGTTGTCCGCACACTCTTCCCCGGCAACATAGGGATGCATGATATAGGACAGGATCTGTCCGGGCATTTTTTCAGGCGTGAGAATAAAGTCCACCAGCCCGGTTGAAATGGCGCTCCTGGGCATGCCGTCAAATTTGGCCGATGCCTCGTCCTGGACCATGACCATGCCGCCCCGGTCTTTGATGGTCCGGATACCCCGCATGCCGTCGCTGCCGGTTCCCGACAGGATCACCCCGATGGACCGCCCGTCCTGGTCTTCGGCCAGGGCACGCAAAAACACATCAATGGGAAGGTTCAGCCCCCTGGAAAAATCCTGCTCCTTGAGCACCAGGTCGCCCTGGTAAATGGAGAGGTTCTTTTTGGGCGGAATCAGATAGACCGTATCTGCTTCGACTGTCATCCCGTCCTCGGCCCGCCTGACCGGCATGGTTGTCTTGGCCGAAAGCAGCTCCACCATATAACTTTTGTATTCCGGCGACAGGTGCTGGATGATGATAAAGGCAAGGCCGCTGTTTTTCGGCACGTTCTTGATAAACAGTTCAATGGCTTCCAGGCCCCCGGCAGACGCACCGATTCCCACGTAATAACCCGGGGGGCCAAGGGAGGGGTTGCTGTCGGGAGTTTCCGGGCTGCTGGGCTCTTGTTTCATAGTTACCTCCGCTGCTGGCGCATCTCTTCTTTGTTGGACTGCATGATTTTCTCCATGGTTTCCGCATCCCGTATTTTGGCTTCCAGGTTGTCGATACGGTTCTGGGATTTCAGCATATCCAGGTTCCTTTCCGATTTGACGATCAGGATCTGACGTTCAAGCTCACTCTTTTCCAGTCTGAGTTCCAGTTCTTCGAGTTTGTCTTTCATCTCCTGGCTGGCCCGGGCCGATCCGGTCAGGGGATCTCCCACGCCGTCATAGGGCGGTCTGACCGCAATGCCGCCGCCGGTGATAAAAAACTCCAGGGACTGGTTGGAATGGGCCGATCCCCTGGATTTGATGACCATGAACAACCGGTTGATCTCACTGGCAAGTTCCCGCATGGAGAGCCGTATGATGGTATCGACCATTGAAAAGGTCATGATCCCGGCCAGGCCTTCAATGGTCTGGCTGTCGGTCTGGTTGACCAGAATGGTGGTGATGCCGCTTTTATTGCAGTAAGAGACCAGGCGGATGACATAGTTGAACGCGGACAGGGAGGACCCCATCCGCTGGCAGGCGGATATGGTGTCGACGATCACGTAGGCCGGTACAAACGCTTCAATGGCATGCACCGCATCCACCAGATGCTGCTCCGTGTCCCGGGACTCGATCATGGCGGCCCGGATCAGGAGCCGGCCGTCCTGGATGGGCGTTTTCAGGTCAATGCCCACCGCGGCCATATTGTTGGTGGTTTCCCCTTCGGACTGGTCAAAACTGAAATAGATCACCTTTTTTTTCTCGTCTGTTCTTTGTTTGGCATACAATGCCGCAAGCGTGCTTTTCCCGGACCCTGTAGGCCCTGCAATGATGGTACAGGCCTTCTCGCGGATACCCCCGCCCAGGGCCGTGTCAAATTCGCTGACCCCCACGCTTTCATGCTTACCCAGCGCCCCTGTGCGGAACTCCGTACCGGACACAGGCACCAGGCCAATCCCCTTGTCCGTGATCACAAAGGGGTGTTCGTTGGATTTGTAGCTGGATCCCCGGTACTTGCGGACGGTCAGGCTCCGGATCAGGTTCTGGTCCACCACTCTCTGGTCCAGTTCGATCAGGCAACTGACCATATAATCCAAAATTTCAGGATCAAATATATGGTCCTGGCTGTTGTGCCAGATTTTGGCCGTAATGATACAGGTAAATTTATTTTCCCGGACCCATTGTTCAATATCGCAGAGGATCTCCCTTTGCCGCCGGATATCCGCAAAAAGCACCAGCAGGATGTCCATGGCATCCATAACCAGGTACTTTGCCCCCATTTTTTTCGCCCGGTCCTCGATAATGGACTTAAAGGCCTGGGGATCAAACGCCCCGCCGGCCATGACCACGGGTTTCATTTCAGGGCAGAGCAGGAATAAAAGGCCGTCCTGTTCCGCTTTTTTAAAATCCCAGCCCAGGGTCAGGTAGTTGTTCTGGATCTCTGTTTTCGACTCTTCAAAGTTCACCACAATGCAGGGCGCTTTCTCCAGCACCTTGCGATGGGCAAACTCCATTGCCAGGACGGATTTCCCGCAGCCGGCACCGCCTTTGATCACCGTTGTCTTTTCAATGGGGATGCCGCCGTTCAGGACCAGGTCCAGTCCTTTGACATGCATGGGAACTTTTTTCAGCGCAACGCGTTTTTTGTTCATGTTCAAGATTCCTCCACGCTTTTGGTGACACAGATTTCTGTCACAAAACCACCGAAGCGGCGATTTTCAATAGCCGTTCATTGCTGCCCCCGGGATTCCACGGGCATCTGCACCGGGAAAATCCCCTGGATCATCTCCCCGTACCGGTTCCGGCCGGTTTGCGCAGTACATTTTTTGGGTGTGGAGCCGTGCGGGCGGTGTATTTCCAACGGCGTCCCAGTGGGTTTGCCGATCCGGGGCGCGCGGTTCCCGCAAAGGGGTGGTGGATGTTTTCCTTTTCCAATGATCGGATCGGATCGTATCGGGCCATGGCCAAGCGGGATAAAACCAGCCAAACACATATATGCGGCCTGCTTTACAATGAAATCACAGCGGTTGTCCCGTGGTTGTCCCGGCCCTCCTTTTTTTCCACGGAAAGGATTTCAATGGTGCCGCCATAGGCCTCCACAAATTTTTTCACAAGGGGCATGCCAAACCCGGTGCCCAGTTCTCCTTCGGTGCCCGACCGGCTCACGGATTTTTTCAGGTCAAACAGGTTCTGACGGATATCTTCGGGCATGCCCATGCCCTGGTCCACCACGCATATCCGTATCAGGTCCTTTTCCAGGCCCGGGTCCTGGCCGTTTTTCCCACCCGGGATCTGTTCCGCATTGATTTCAATAACAGAACCGGGAAAGGAAAACTTAATGGCGTTTGTCATCAGATTGTTGAGGACCGAGTTAATAAAACTGACTTCATCCACCTCAATGTAAATGCCGGAGTCAACATTTACGTCAACGCTGATGTCTTTTTCCCGGGCCTTATTCATAATGATGCTCAGGGCAATGTCGATGAGCTGTCTGAGGTTTCTTTTTTTCAGCTCCAGCTTGGCCTTTTTATCCTTGATGGCCATAAAATGCCGGACCAGGTCAATGATCTGGAGTCCCTGCTCCAGGGAGAGCTTGATATAGTCCATGTACTCTTCGGTGTTGTCCGGGTCCTCGTTCATCAGCTCCACAAAGGACTGGGCGCACCCGATGGGATTTTTCAGGTCATGGGAAAGGATATGGATGAGCTGCTTGTTTTCTTCCAACCGGCTCCTGAGAAGGGTCCGGCTTTCGTGGAGCGCCAGGTGCACCTTGATCCGGGCGATGAATTCATCCTGGTGAAAGGGTTTGGAGATATAATCCACAGCCCCCAGCTTCAACCCGCTCACCAGCGAAGTGGTCTCATCCTTAACCGACAGGAATATCACTGGAATTTCAGCGGTCTGGGGATCCCCCTTGAGTGTTTTGCAGACCTCGAACCCGTCCATATCCGGCATGATAATATCAAGGATGATCAACTCGATATCCTCTTTTTCAAGTACCTCAAACCCGGCCTTGCCGGAATCGGCCAGCAGGACGTCAATATCATAGGGACGCAGAATCACCTTGATCAGATTTCTGATGTCCGGATTGTCGTCGATAATAAGAATTTTCATGGGCGCTGTCTCTCCTTTATCATTGAATCCGGTTACCCGTTATATGCTATTCATACCTGATATCCAGGTGGGCAAGGTATTGCTCAAGCTTTTCAGCCAGGGACAGGATCGTTGCCTTGTCCTCGGCCTTTGCCGCCCGGTTCAGGGCTTCCCCGATCTCCGAGACAAACGGAATCCCGTAGCTCTCCCCGGTGCCGTGCCAGTCATGGGACAGGCGCTTCAAATAGGTGAAATCACTCTCTTCGACCCGCTCCCCGATGGTTTCCAGTTCTGTTTTCCGCCGTGCAAGATAATCCGGCACAAGGTCCTGGAAATCCGCGTCGATAATCAGTTCGTGTCTGTCCATGCCGATCCCCTATTCAACATTTAAGATGTCTTTTATCTGGTTTAGAAAATCCTTGGTAATGGGCTTGGGAATAAAGTGGTCGCACCCGTGGTTCAGGGCGCTGTCCGTATCCGACCGCATCACCGATGCGGTCAGGGCCACAATGGTGCCGGGATACCCCCTTTCCCGGAGTGTGGTCGTGGCCTCGTGGCCATCCATGACCGGCATGTGCATGTCCATGAGCACCAGGTCCGGCGTATGTTCAAACGCCATATCCACCCCTTCCTTGCCATTTACGGCTTCAAGAATTTCCCAGCCGGTTTTCTTGAATTTGCGTTTGAGCATTTTCCGGATGTCGTCATTGTCGTCAACCATTAGAATTTTCATGCCTTGCCCCTTGATTATAATGGAAGTTTCATCGTAAATGCACTGCCTTCGCCCACAACGCTCTCCACGCGGATGTTCCCGTGGTGCAGTTCCACCAGTTTTCTGGTGATGGCCAGCCCCAGGCCTGTCCCCCCGGTTTTGCGGGTGGCGGAGTTGTCCACCTGCCTGAACGGATCAAAAATATATTTAAGGCTGTCGCTGTCCATGCCGCAGCCGGTGTCGGCCACCGTAATCACAAACCAGCCGCCTTCAATCCGCGTGATAATGGACACAGATCCCTCGTCCGTAAACTTGACCGCATTGCTCAACAGGTTGAACAGGGTCTGCTTGATCCGGATGGCGTCGATCTCAATCTCCACCTCATCCCCCTGGATGCGCAGCTCCAGGCCTTTATTGTTCGCCAGGACACTGGCGGTTTTGGCCACATCCGCGATCAGGGTTGAGGACAGGACCGGTTCCTTGTGCAGATCCATTTTCCCGGCCTCAATCTTGGACAGGTCCAGGATGTCGTTGATCAGGAGCATGAGCATTTCGCCGGCATTGGAGCAGTCCCTGGCGATTTCCGCAATTTCGTCGGCATCCGGCAGTTCATCTTCATCCACCAGTTCTTCGATATTGCCCAGGATAATGGTCAGGGGGGTTCGCAGTTCATGGCTCATGGTATTCATGAAGTCGGACTTGATGGTATTGGCCTTTTCCGCCGTATCCCTGGCAAACCTCAGCCGCTCCTCAGTCTCCTTTTGATGGCTGATGTCGCTCACCGATCCCACAAAATACCGGGTATTTTCAATCTTCATTTCGCTGATGGCCAGGAACATGGGAAATTCCGTGCCGTCTTTACGCCGGCCCCGCACTTCCCTGCCGATGCCGATAATCTTGGACTCGCCGGTCCGGACATAATTCGTCACATAATCGTCATGGTTGCTGTGAAAGGGTTCGGGCATGAGCAGGTTGACATTTTTCCCCACCACCTCGCCCGGGCAGTACTGGAATATCTTTTCCGCCGACGGATTAAAGAGTTGGATGATCCGGTTTGAATCAATCATGATGATCCCGGACTTGATGGTATTGATCAGGTTGTCCAGTTCGTCTTTATGCCGGCTGAGCTCCCGGGTCCGGTCCACCACCTGGCGGCGGATCTCTTCGGACTGCCCGGCCATGGCCCGGAGATAGACAAACAACAGCAGGGTGAACATCAGGCCGGCCCCCAGTCCCACAACGGCAATATTGGACTTGTGTTCGGCCAGGAATCCCGGTGTGGGAACAATCCGGATTGCCCACCGGCGGCCGCCCAGATCAAAGTTCGTTTCGTAATAAAATTCCGGTGCATCCCAAAACCCGGAGGATACATACAACACCTCCGGGGAGGCCGGATCCGTGATATCGGTCAGCCGGATTTCCGACTCCCGGGTCTCGGTATTCAAATAATGAAGAATGGATTTCTCCACGATATCCGCCACCCGGAATGCCCCGATCACAAACCCCAGGAATTCCTCCCTGGCCACGGGATCGCGGTATACGGGCACAAACAGGAGCACTCCGCTCATGTTTTCCGCTTCATTTACCAGTGTGACCTTTTCGGTGACCACCATTTCGCCCTTTTCCCTTGACGCCAGGATCGCGGCCCGGCGGACCGGGTTTGACGCCATGTCAAACCCCATGGCGTTTTCATTGCCGGCCAGGGGCTCAATCAGGGTGACCGGATAATACTCCCGGCCCCGGTTGCGGGAGACCATGCCGTTCCCATCGTCCCGTTCGGTCATCCGATACCCGGGCGCCTGTTCTTTTTGTTTCGCTTCAAACCCGGCTCTGTCCCCGTGGCTGACCCTTGGGGCCCAGGCCAGTGCCTGTATGGCCGGATTTTTTTCCAGAAACCCCCGGGTAAAGGAATAAAATTCGTCGGGATCAACCCTGCTGGAGGATTCGAAAAAAGCCTTCATGGCCATGACCACCACAAAGTCATTGTGCAATGTTTCGTCAATGGAATAGGCTTTGCGGCCGCCGATCACATCCAGTTCCGTCTGGACATATGCAGATTCCCAGGACCGGTAAGTGGAAAAGAAAGCCAGGGAAAAGGCGATTCCTGCGGCTGCCACGAGCCATGTCAGACTGTTTCTTTTCATAGCGACATCCGTTTATTACGTTCCGGAGACGAACGCTGCGCCGGGCAATGATTGAAAGTTTACGAACGATACGAGTAATAAGAGTCTTTCCTAATTTATAGAGGTTCTGGGGGAAAATGTCATCTTTTTTTTTATTTGCCCGGCCGGCGTGTAAGATATCCCGGAACGCAGCGACTCACCGAATCAGATGGAACAGATAAACGGGAAACATGCAGGGGGCCTCTTGTCAAACAAATTTACCTTGGCGCGGAAAAATGCTATAAGCCTTCAAACGGACGGACGCGGACTTCCGAACGGACTCCGGACCAGGAAACGCAATGGCAGATCCAGATAGATTACAAGACATAACCCGGTTTCTGAATACCTCCGGATGGGTGGAATCCCCGTTTTCCGTATCCTTTCTTGCGGCCGGGGAATACAATGCCAACTGGCGGGTGGAAACGCCCCAGGGCACCCGGGTGCTGCGCATCAACCACGGCAGCCAGCTGGGCCTGGGCGACCGCCAGATCGCTTATGAATACCAGGTGCTTGAGGCCCTGGCAAACTCCGGGGTCACCCCCCGCCCCCTGGCCTGCCACCCCAATCCCGGTCCCCTTGACGGTGGAGCCATGCTTATGGAGTTTCTCCCGGGAAAGCCCCTGGATTACCGGCAGGACCTGGACAAGGCCGCGCATATTTTCTCCCGGGTCCATGCCGTGCCCGCTCCGGACACCCTGATAATCCAGGCGGATCCGGTCATGGACATTGCCCGGGAAAGCACAGGCCTGCTCCAGAGGTTCCCCGCCCACCCTCTTGAACAGGAAAAGGCCCTGATCCTCGCCTACCGTGACGAGGTCACAACCCTGGCCGATCAAACCCGGGACCTGTTCAAAACCGAAGAAATGTGCATCGTGAACACCGAGGTCAACTCCGGCAACTTTTTGATCGGTGATGCCGGGGCATTCCTGGTGGACTGGGAAAAGGCGGTGGTCTCTTACCGTTACCAGGATCTGGGCCACTTTATGGTGCCCACCACGACCCTGTGGAAAACCGATGTCCGCCTCACGCCCGAAGATAGGCAGCGGTTTTTAACCGCCTACCACAGGGCGGCCTGCCCGGAGATGGACATTGACGAAATGATCCGGAAAACCCAAGTCATGGAACGGGCCATCCTGCTCCGGGCCCTGTCCTGGTGCTTTATGGCCTGGTATGAATACACCCGGCAGGACAGGGCATTGCAAAACCGGGACACCTTCCTGAAAATCGAACAATACCTTTCCGATATTCCATGGATCTTGAACTCCGCCACATAGGCAAACAATACAAACGCCGGACCATCCTGGAGGATATCAGCTTCGGGGTTGGCCCCAGGGAACTGGTCTCGGTTGTGGGGCCTTCCGGGGCAGGCAAAACCACCCTGCTGAAAATCATTGCCGGCCTTGAACAGCCCGATACCGGCCAGGTGGTGTTTTCTTCCCCGCCCACCCGGGAAAATCCCGTGATCATAGTGTTCCAGGATTATGTCCTGTTTCCGTCCATGACGGTCCGGGCCAATATCGGCTTCGGCCTCAGGGCCCGGAAAATGGATCGCGATCTCATCCGGAAAAAAACAGACCAAATGCTGGAATACTTCCAGCTTGCGGCCCAGGCCGACCAATACCCGGCCCAGTTGTCCGCAGGCCAGAAACAGCGGGTGGCCATTGCCCGGGCCATGGTGGTCAACCCGGCCGTGCTCCTGCTGGACGAGCCCTTTGCCAACCTGGACCGGAACCTGAAAATGGAAACCGCCCGGTTTATCCGCAACACCCAGAAGGAATTCGGCATCCCCACGGTGAGCGTAACCCATGATCTGGCCGAAGCTTTTGCCATGTCCGACCGCATCGGCATTCTCCTGAACCAGCGCATGGAACAGTTTGACACCCCGGAGCAGGTCTATTTTTCACCGGCCTCCCGGGCAGCCGCGGAATTTTTAGGGCCGGTCAACCGCATTCCCGCCGCCCTGGCCCGCCAGCTCGGGCCGGATACCGGTGCGGCCGGGGAAAACCCGGATCAGGAACTGGCCGTCCGGCCCGAAAATATAAAGATTACACCCGGCAGCGGACCGGGCCGCATTACGGAAAAAACATTTGCCGGCCATTATTTTGCCTACACGGTTGAACTCGACACCCTTAAACTGATGGTCTACTGCCAGGACGGCCGATTCAAGACCGGCCAGACAGTGTCCTTAAAACTGGGCCCCGGTGTGGTATAAACACCGGGGCTGTTCCGATACCAAAGGAGAACCCATGATCCCCCTTTTGCAACGCCCTCTGATGCTTTTAACCGGCCTTGCCTTTTCCCTGGTCCTTTGCCTTGCCGCAGCAACGCCGTGCCTGTCTGCAGACCACACCCCGGACAACGCCCCTGCCACCCTGCCCTTTGCCGATGTGGCGGAACGTGCCCGGGGCACACAAGTCCGGTGGTATATGTACGGCGGGTGGGCCCATGTCAATGACTGGGTGGACACCTATGTGGCCGGGGAAATGAAAAAGCGCTACAACATCAACCTGGTGCGGGTGCCCATGGATGCCGGGGTTTTTGTCAACAAGCTGCTCAATGAAAAGGCCGCCGGCAAAGCCGTGGGAAATATCGACCTGCTCTGGATCAACGGGGAAAATTTTAAAAACGCCAGGGAAGCCGGCCTGCTGTTCGGACCGTTTGCAGACCGCCTGCCCAATGTAGAAAAATTTGTGGATCCTGCCAGTGTTTCCCATGATTTCGGCTATCCTGTTGATGGGTACGAGGCCCCCTACGGCCGGGCCCAGTTTGTCTTTGAATATGATACCGCCCAGGCCGGGACACCGCCTGCCGACCTGGCCGCCCTCAAGGCATGGATCATGGAAAACCCGGGCAGGTTCACCTACCCCCAGCCCCCGGATTTTACGGGTTCGGCCTTTATCCGCCAGGTGCTTTACGCAGTCACCGGGGGCCACGATCAATACATGGCCGGATGGGACCCGGACCTGTTTGCCGAAAAGTCGCCCTTGCTCTGGAAATGGCTCAACGATATCGAACCCTATCTCTGGCAGAAAGGCAGGACCTATCCCAAGGATTCGGCCTTTCTGGACACCCTGTTTTCCAGGGGGGAGGTGGCCTTTGGCATGTCCTACCATCCCTCCCATGCCCAGAACAAAATCATTGAAGGCAGTTACCCGGACACCGCCCGGACCTTTGTGCTCAGGGACGGGTCCATTTTCAACACCCATTTCACGGCCATTCCCTTTAATGCCCCGAACAAGGCCGGGGCCATGGTACTGGCCGACTTCCTGATCTCCGCCGATGCCCAGTTGTCCAAATACCAGCCGGACAACTGGGGCGATTTCCCGGCCCTGGATTTGGAACGCCTGCCGGAAAAGGAGAGGGAACGCTTCCGGGCCGTGGACCTGGGGCCTGCCACCCTGGGATCTGATGTCCTCGGCCCCCTGGCTGTTCCGGAAATCCCGTCCGCCTATCTTGAAGCCCTGGAACAGGGCTGGAAGGCCCATGTCCTTGACCGTTAACCCCGGAAGCGGCAAGGGGGCCCGGCTGTTGCTCGGACTCTCTCCCCTGCTGGTCCCCTACCTGGTATTGTTCTGCGGCGGTGTGGCCCTGACCGTGTGCCAGTCTTTGGGTATTGCCACCCCCCTGCCCCACCCGGGCGGGCTTTGGGATGCCTATGCCGGACTCATCTCCGATCCTGCTTTTTTTGCATCCTTTGGGTTTTCCCTGTGGGTGGCAGGCGCATCGGCATCCCTTTCCGTGGCAACCGGCGCATTCCTGGCCTACCGGGTCTGGAAGCTGCCCCGGCAGCTCGCCCCCCTGTCCCTGGTCTATAAAATCCCGTTGATCCTGCCCCATATTGCCGTGGCCTTCCTGGTGCTGATCTTCTGGAGCCGGTCCGGCATTGTGGCATCGGCCGCCCACAGCCTCGGGCTGATCCAGGGCATGCACGAATTTCCCAATATCCTGTATTCCGGGTGGGGCATGGGCATGATCCTGGCCTACACCCTTAAGGGCACCCCCTTTGCCATGCTCCTGGCCCTGGCCCTGCTGGCCCGGTTTGATGTCCGGCAGATCCAGACCGCTGCCATGCTGGGTGCATCAGGCCCCAGGATTTTTTTCGCCATTGTCCTGCCCCGCCTGGCCCCTGCCCTGCATACCGGGTTCATCATCCTATTTCTTTACAGCTTCGGGGCGTTCGACATCCCTTATATCCTCAGCGAAAGCCGTCCGGGCATGCTCAGCATCCATGTATACAACCTGTACTTCAAGCATGACCTGGCCCGGCGACCCGAAGCCATGGCCATCCTGACCCTGATGTTCTGCTTTGCCGTGGTATTTATCGTGGCCTATTCCAGGGCCGTGGCCCGGCTGGAAAACGGGGGACGTAAATTATGAAGCATGGTTCCACCCTGGCCTTGCTGGTCCTGCTTTTTCTTGTGCCCGCCGTGATCCTGGTTCTGGTAAGCCTGGCCCCGGCCTGGCGGTTTCCCCAGGTCTGGCCCGATGCGTTTTCCATGAAAGGCGCGGCATTTTTCATGCGCCACCAGGGACAGATCCTGGGGGCCCTGGGGGCGTCCTTTGGGTTTTCCCTGCTCACCGTGGCCGCCACCCTGGCCATGTGCCTTGTGCCGGCAGCGGTATTTGCCCGGAACCATTTTCCAGGAAAACCCTTGCTGGAAGGGCTGCTCCTGGCTCCAGCCCTGGTGCCGCCCATGACATTTGCCATGGGCCTTCACTTCCTGTTTATCAAGGCATCCCTGGCAGATACCCTGGCAGGGGTGGTCCTGATCCTGGCCATGTTCAGCTACCCCTATATGTTCCGGGCCCTGGTGGCAGGCTTCCAGACCATGGGAGACGAGTACCGGATCTGCGCCCGGAACCTGGGGGCCGGTCCCCTGGCCGTACTGTTCCGGGTGGAGCTGCCGTTGCTGGTCCCGGCCATGATTGCCGGGGGCAGTGTGGTTTTCCTGGTGGCCTTTTCCGAATACTTCCTGGTCTTTCTCATCGGCGGGGGCAGCGTGCCCTCGTTCACCGGCACCCTGTTTCCCTTGCTCTCTTCATCCAACCGGTCCCTGGCCGCCATCCTCACCCTGATCTTCCTTTTCCTGCCCGTATTCCTGTTCCTGGTCCTGGATCTGTCTTTGATGCGCAGCTACCGGAAAAAAGGAATGATATAGCCCTAAAGGCTCCAGCCATCCCATGGATTTTCCAACACAGGGGAAAACCCCCGGACTTGACGAAGGCCCCTTGCCCGGGTATAACGCCTGGAAAATGACCCAAGGAGATTTCCCGGATGAAAATCAAATACAATGCCCCTGTTGTCCTGACCTATGCCCTGATTGCCCTGGCCTGCATTGCCCTGCCCGTGTCCAAAACCATAGGCATGCCCTTTTCCTCCCCGGCGCGCCTGGCCTTTACCAGTCCCGAGTTTTATTTCCGCCTGTTCTCTTATGTGTTTGCCCATGCCGGCTGGACCCATCTTATGGGCAATCTGATGATCATTCTCCTGGTGGGACCGCTTCTCGAGGAAAAGTATCGGTCATGGAAACTGTTTGAAATGATGGCTGTGACGGCTGCGGCCACGGGGATACTCAACGCGGGACTGTTTCACAGCTCCCTGGTCGGGGGCAGCGGCCTGGCGTTCATGATGATCTTATTAAGCTCGTTTTCCAATTTCAGGGCCAGGGAGATCCCCCTGACTTTTATCCTGGTGGCCGTGATTTTTATCGGGGCGGAAGTGGTGTCCATCCTTAAAATCGACAGGATTTCCCAGTTCAGCCATTTGGCCGGGGGATGCATCGGCGCAGCTTACGGATTTTTCAGAGGCGGCAGGGGATAGTTCCTGTCACGGGGACGGGGTGGTGCGGGCGTGTTGGGCGTCCTCTGGCAAGTCTCCCGAATGCCCCGACAGGAAAGATCCGGGCAGGAAAAGGCCGGACAAGGCCCGGATCAGCTCCAGCACCAGACAGCATTCCAGGCAGATAATCATATGGGCGTATATGTTGAGGCGGCTGAACCAGGGTATCAGATAGATCCCTGCCAGCATCACGCAGACCAGGGCGTAAACCACCGGCCCCGGATATTGTGATCCCGCAACGGAACGGGCCGCCCGGCGCCGTCCCGCAACAAGGACAATGGCCGAACAGGCCAGGACCAATCCCAGATGCACCCAGAAGTATCGGGGATTATAGATCCCGCCCAGGTAAATCACCTTTTGATAATACAGGTGGTGCATAATCCCGGCCCGGTATCCAGAAAGGAATTCAAGCCCGGCCAGGGCCGGTATCATTAAAAGTTCAACCCCTGTGATCAGGCAATGCAGCGTTTTTATGGCCTTGTACCGTTTAATTTTCAGGCGTCCCAGGGCAAACGTATTTACATCTGGCATACGTTTTTAATCCCAAAATTTAAGATCGTTATGATGTTTGCATACGTTTTCCTGCGTTTGCGGCGGTGTCTAACCAATTGAAATCATTAATCCTGAATTTTATATGCGTTGACCCTGTCAGGCGTCCCCATCTCAACGGGATTGCCCGGGGTGTTGCTCCAGCCGATCCACCCGTCGCTGAACACGGCAATCTCTTTCAACCCGATGACATCGGCATAATAATACACTTCTGCGGCCCGCCACCCGCTCCCGCACATAAAGGAAAGGCGGGTGGCCGTATCAATGCCCTGCCCTGCCCATAAGGCAAGGAACTCACGGGCATTGCGCATGGTCTTGTCCGGATTTCGGTAATGCTCCATGCCATAGGCGCTGTCCCTGCCCGCATATCCGTATACGGCCCCGGGAATGCGCCCCTTTTTCTTATGATAGGAGTACCCGGAAACCTCGCCGATGTATTCCCTCCAGGTCCGGTTGTCCACCAGGGTAAACCGTTCTTTGGCCTTGAGCCCGGCCTTGACCTCGTCAATAGTGTCGATGACATCCGGATTGCCCGGTATGGGGCCGCCGAAGTCCGTCACCGGAACAGGGTCGTGCCGCCTGGTTTCAAGGTCGAATCCGGCCAGGGTCCAGGCAAGGGTACCGCCGTTGAGCACCCGGACATCATTCACCCCGATATACCGGAGCACCGTGGCCACCCGGTATGCAGCCAGGGGTTCTTCTGATGTAACAATCACCGTATCATCCCGGGTAAAACCGAACGCCAGGGCAAACGCGGCCAGGGTCTTGTCATCGGCCAGCATCCACATCACCGGGTCCTGGGTGGTGGGCGGTTCCATCCGGTCGGTGTTGATGTGGAAGGCGCCCGGGATATGGCCTTTGGCATAGGAGGTCTTTTCAGCCCCCCAACTGGCTTCCACTATTTTGACGGGCCTGCCCGGATCAAAAGTCTCAGCGGGCTGTCCGTCGATGACCGCCTTGACCACAGCCGCAGGCACCACCCGGTGATAATTGGGATATTGAACCAGGGAACGGCCGGGGGTGTTGGCCCATGCATGGATATCGTAGAGATAAAGACGGGAATATCCTTTTGCGGATAGAAATGCGGCAACGGCCCGGGCATCCCGACCGTTGGCATCGTAAAGGACAACATGTTTTTCAGGAAGGATGCCCTTGGCTGCCAGGATCTTTTCCAAATTTTTTTCCAGCCCTTTTTCATCTACCCGCAGCCAGTTGGCAGAAAAATCAACTGCGCCGGGAATATGCCCGCCCCGGCTGACACGGTCCAGCTTCCACCCGTTAAAGGCGCTGTTCAACCGAGTGTCCACAATCACCCAGTCCGGCTTGTCCATGGCAGCGGCAACAGCGCCGGTGTCAATGTCCGGCACCGGGGATGCGGCCCGGGCAGGGCCCCAGGCGGTCATCAAAACAACAGTCAACACGGCAACAACCCTTACAAAAAATCGCGGCATCAGGCAGATCTCCAAAATCCAGGGGTTAAAAATCAGGGTTAAAAGGGGGAATTTACGTTCTCACAAGGCCCGGGTCAAATTGAAAATCCGAATCACAACAGAGACATGCCATTGAAAAAATCTCTGGCCCGGCATTCCCCCCCGAAGCGCCGCTATAGCGAATGTTAGAAATGTTCTACAAATCGGCTAGTATCGAGTTAGGCGAGGCTTAATTTTGTTGACACCCACGTTTTTCAAATTTATAATCGCCCCGGTTTGCACCACCATCCCCGAACCATACAACCCAAAGGAACACCCCTATGCTAAACCGATTTACGATTAAATCCAGACTGTATGCCATCATTGCCATGCTGGTCTTTTTTTCCGTCATCCTGGTGACCCTGAATATCGTCGAGGTCTCCGGGATTCGCTCCCAGACCCTGGAAACGGTTGAATCCATTATCATGGAAAACCAGGAAAGCCGCCTGGAAACCGCTGTCACCACCATTGCCACCACACTTGGAAACCATATCGCCACACTGGAAGGCGACGACCAAAAAATCGCCTATATCCGTTCGACCATCGGCAACATCCGGTTTGAACCCGACAAATCCGGGTACTATTTTGTCTACCGGGAAGGGGTGAATCTGGCGCACCCCATGAACGCCTCCCTGGTCGGTAAAAACCTGATCGATCTCCAGGACGTCAACCAGGTTTACCCTATACAGGAGCTTTTCACCGCCGCCTCCAACGGCGGGGGATTTTCCGTGTATTCCTGGGAAAAACCCGGCAGCGGCCTCACCCGGAAACTGGCCTACGCCACCATGATCCCGGGCACAGACTTCTGGATCGGCACAGGGGTTTACCTGGATAATATCGCTGCGGGCAAGGCCCGGACCAGCGCCATTATTTCAGATACCATCAAGCAGATGCTGATCTGGCTCCTGGTTGCGTCAGGCGTTCTTCTGGCCGTGATCCTTACGGTCTCGTTCTCCATCGTCCGGGGCATCACACAGGCCATCAACGCCATGTCCGCCTTGTTCCAGGATATTTTAAACGGGGACTTTACCCGCCGGTTCAACTCCCGGTCCAGCGACGAGTTGGGCCTCCTTGCCAAATCCTTTGACGGATTTACCCAAAACCTGGATACCATGATGGCGGATGTCACCAACCAGTCCCACACCATGGATGCCCTTTCCGTGAACCTGACAGGGGTCTCCGGCCAGATGGAGGCGGATACCGGCCTGACCGCCCAACAGTCCGGGAACGCGGCCCGGGAAGCCGGGGCCATGAGCCGGGATATGGATGAGGCTGCCGCCCTGATGTCCCAGGCCGCGGAAAACACCCATCTTGTTGCTGCAGCCACCGAAGAGATGGCCGTGACCATCAAGGAAATCACCACCAATACCGAACAGGCCGACGCCATTGCCAACCAGGCGGCCGAGGAATCCAAAACCGCCGTGGCCGGCATGACCGAACTCGGTAAATTTGTCCGGGACATCAGCCAGGTTACCAATACCATCCGGGAGATCAGCGAACAGACCAACCTTCTGGCCCTGAACGCCACCATTGAAGCGGCCCGGGCCGGCCAGGCAGGCAAAGGCTTTAATGTGGTGGCCGGGGAGATCAAGGCCCTGGCCGACCAGACCGCAGGCTCCACCATTGCCATCACCCGGAAAATAGACGACATCCGGGAACGGACCGCCAGCGCCATAACAGACATCACCCGGGTGGAAACCCGGGTGGCCCAGGCCAGCAAATCCATGGGAACGGTGAAAACCGCCCTGAGCGAACAGGCCCAGGCCACGGATGAAATCCGGAACCGTATTCTGGAAACCTCTTCAGGCATTGACCATGTCAACCAGGCCATTTCCAGGACAACCGACACGGCCAGGGGAATTGCCCGGGACATTGCCGTTGTCCATGAAACCGCCGAGGATATGGCTGAAAACAGCAGGATCGTCAGCCGGAGCGCAGATGAACTGAACAGGACCGCCTCCCGGCTCAACCAGATGGGAAGCCGGTTCAGGACCACCCGGGACCGCTTTCTGGCCGGGCCTGTGAAATCCGCCCACAGCCTGTGGAAGAAAAAAATGGCAGACCTGATCACCGGCAAGATCACCCTTGCCCCCGAAGAGGTCGTGGATCACCGGAACTGCGATTTCGGCAAATGGTATTTTGGAGACGGCAAGGCAGACTTCGGGCATTCCAATACCTTTAAGGAGATTGACGACCGGCACCGGAAGGTCCATGCCATGGCAAGGGAAATCACCATGCATGTCCGGGACGGGGATATCAAGACGGCCAGGCAAATGAACCGTGAGTTTACACAGGTCACGGACGAATTGTTTGCCCTTCTGGACCGCCTTGAAGCGGAAACCGATCCCAACCGGGACAAGGCCCCTGATAACCCGCCGGCATCTCCGGGCCGGCCACGGGCAGCACAACGCCCTGTGCCCGGGAAGCCCCGGAAAGCCGCCTGATCACACGGCAGGAGCTGTGATACCCCATGAATCGGGAAGAAAAATCAGGACGCCTCTTGTTCCGGCAGGGCAGCATGCTGCCAGCAGGCATCGGTTTGCCGGGCAACCAGGGAAACCAGGCGCTGGTCCAGCTTGCCGGCCGCAGCCATGTCCGACAGGATGGGCAGGATTTCTCCGGGCGCAAGAGCGTCCCTGTAGGGCCGTTTTTGCGCCAGGGCCTGGAACACATCGGCCACAGCCACAATCCGGGCTTCAATGGAGAGGTTATGCCGGGTTTTACGGAACGGGTATCCGGTGCCGGACATATCCTCATGGTGGAAGGCCGCCCATTGGGCAATATGTTCAAACCCGCCGATCCGGCTCAGGATCTGAAAGCTTTCAAAGCTGTGCCTCAGCATGACCGCACGTTCGACTTCGTCCAAGGGGCCGGGTTTTTCAAGGATTTCGTCCGGGACATTCAGCTTGCCCAGATCGTGGAGAAGCCCGGCAATTTCAAGGTCGTCCAGGGTGTCGCCGGGCAGGTCCACGCAGGTGCCGATAAACCGGGCCAGACTGGCCACCCCTTTTGAGTGGGCATGGGTAAACCGGCTTTTGGTATCCACAATATCGGCAAAGATGCCGGCAACTGCCAGAAGGGTTTCCCGGTCTGCGGTTTCCGGCTCACCGGCCCGCTCCATCTCTGCCAGGTACCGGAGCAGATGCCTGGACCCCAGGGCCAGCCAGAAAAATTCATTCCGGGCCGCCTCCAGAAACGCATCCACCAGGCCCGGGGCAAAAAAGCGGTCCCGGTGGGCATTCACCGTATCACAGATCTGGTGGCGCACCATCAGGATGTTCTGGCCACTGTTCTGGCAGATCAGGGCATCCACACGGTCGATCAGGTAAATCAGGTTGCTTCCCAGGGCAACCTCCCGGTCCAGATGGCCCGGCATATCCTGCCAGTGGGTATGGTGGTACCGGATCAGAGGGGCAATGTCGTTGAACAGGCGGCAACCGGCCAGGAGTTCTTCCCCTCTGATGCAATGTTCCTGGGCGCCTTCCCAGTCCAGCTCCGACGATAGCTTTCGGTGTACCTCGCTGGACGACACCCCGCAATCATGAAGAAGGGCAGCATTGTAAAGCCTGTCCAGAAAGGTGTCTTCATATCCAAGGGCTTCACCGCAGGCCCGGGTCATGAACGCCACCCGTTTGCAGTGCTGCTCCTCTTCAAGACCAACCAGATCAAGTGTATCTGAAAGTGCATGAACCAATTGCCGGACATTGACCTGGCAAACCATTGAAAGCCTCCTTGGATGGGGATTTTTCTTGAACCTTTCCTGAACCTGGATCGAGATTCATCCGAGTATATTTATTGATTTTTTATGTAATTTTTTACACCGTATCAAATTTTAATAGCCATGGGAATCCTGAAAAAAGGCCAGAATAAAAATATGGACAAAAATACGGGGCAAAATAAAGGCCGGAACAGCCCCGGGATGGAATTTCCGGGGCCATTTCCTATTATAGGTGCCGCCCGCCGCCATCCTGCACCGGAAGTTCAATCGGCAGTGCCGCTGCGGCCGCGGTGCAATGGTTTGAGCAGGATGACCTGTTTGGCGGCGGACCTGATTTTTTGACGGCTGAACAGCAGGGGAACGGCCTGGTCCCCGGCCCAGGGGCCAAACAGGTCACGATAATGGGGGCTGTGAGGATCGCCGGACTGGCCCGGTGTATTCATCGTGATCGAATTGTCCCAGTCCCCCACATCAACAACCATCCGGTAGGAGGCCCCGGCCAATACCCCGAAAATATCCATGCTGCCGACATGGAAGGTGGCATTCACGGTATCCCCGCTGCCGCCCTTGGGCATTGGGGGACCGATATCAAGCAATTCACGATGCGCATCCCCCGCAACTCCTGACAGCGGGTGGGTAAAATAGGCCTGGTGCATCTCTCCCCAGGAATGGACGCCCTGGGCGGCAACATCTTTTATCTTCACCACGGCAGCGGCCAGGCTGTCCAGCAGAATACCGTCCCGGATGCGTCCGGGACCCGTTCCCAGCCGGTGATCGGGATTTTCAAGCAGATCCAGAATCACCTGGGAATCCCCCCACCCCAGATAGGACCACATTGAAAAGACAGCTTCCGGCGGCACCACTGCGGTGACCACCGCAGGCCTTAGGAACTGGTGCCACCATACCTCGAACAGGGCCGCTGCGGTTGAATCCCGTGACAGGACATGGTCCCATGCCCCCAGGGTGTCGAGGGCCTGCTGCACTTCCGGGTTGTCTGAGGAAAGGCCGTCCAGAAGTGCGGCCACCCGCCTTGCAGGGATGGACAAATGATCGCCCTGCAGGTCCAGGGAATCTTCCACAGTGGCGTTGCCCGTACCGGACAGGACCTCGGCAATACGCTGATACCGGGACGGGTCCATCCACTCGAATCCAAGCTTGGTTTCCTGGTAGGGATGATCTTCGGGCAGGTTCATTTCATTTGCCGTGGCAATCCACCCCCGGTTCGGGTTATAGGCCACGGGCAACTCATCCATATCCCGGAACCCGTCCCATTCATACCGCCCATCCCCGGGAACCGGGAACAGCCCGGCCCAGTTCGGCCGGACCGGTGCCTTGCCCCCGGGTTTCCATCCGATATTACCGTGTATATCCGCATATACCTGGTTTTCAGAGGGTGATCCCCACCGTTTCATTGCTGCCAGGAACTGCTCCCAGTTCTGGGCCCGCATATAGTCGATGCTGCCGAAATACGGAGCCATGCCCGGCTCCAGCCACGCCGCCCGCACGGCAAAGGCCGCATGCGTTGTACTGTCTTCATAAATCACCGGGCCATGCCGGGTGAATTTCAGCGTGACCTCCGCAGATGCACCGCTCTTTACCGGGATCTGCCTGCGCATGACCGTCATGGATTCCCATCCGCCATTATACCGGTATTGATCCGGGTCTTCCGGATGGGTCTCATACACATAAAGATCTTCCTGGTCCATTGAAAAAATCGTCAGCCCGAACGCAATCTCTTCGTTATGTCCGATGGAAATTCCCGGCAGGAAAGGCTCACCCGCCCCGATCACGTTTAATCCGGGCGCATTCAGATGGGCAATGTAGCGCAATGCCGGTACCGAGTGCATCCGGTGAGGATCATTGGCAAGAATAGGCCGTCCGCTGCGGGTGAGTTCCGGTGCAATCACCCAGTTGTTGCTGCCCTCCATGATACGCATATCCACCACAGGGCCTTTAAGCAGCCGGGCAGCCACGGTGTCCCGAAACCGGCCGGGGTCTTTTTTTGCCAGGTCCAGGAGATCCGGGGTGAATTTAACGCTTGCAGTGGCCAGATCATACACGGCCAGGACACCATCGGGAACAACCGAAAGGTCCAGGCCTTCAGGCACCTGCATTTCCCAGGGGGGATCCAGCTTCTGCCGTATCTTTTCCACCTCAATCCCAAAATCACGAACCACCCGGGAACGGGCAACTTCGGAGGTGACATTCCGGTTCAGCCCATGGCTCCTGATACGGACCACATCCTCCGGTTCCCAGAAATCCGGTTCATACCCGAGCAATTCAAACTCCGGCGGCATCAAACCGGGTGTATTCCGCACAAGGGAGACATAAGCGTTGATGCCTTTGACAAAGGCGGCGGCGATCACCTGTGCATCCTGGCCGTAAGCCGCCCATTCCGTACCCATGTCCCCGCGGTATAAAAACAGCCGGGATGCCCTGTCCTTTTCAACAAACCCCGGCCCAAAGGCTTCTGATAACAGCCCCAGGCCCCGCTTGCGCCACAGGTCAATCTGCCACAGCCGGTCCCGTGCCGCATTAAACCCCTGGAGAAAAAACGCATCATGCTGATTCCCGGCATACATGTGCGGAATTCCCCATGTATCAATCAGAATCCTGCCCGGGCGTTTTAACCCGTCCACCTCATGTAAGACCCACTTTTCAAGCACCTTGCCGGGTTTTGCCGTACTGGAAGGGGCAAACACAAGCAGCGATATGAAAATGGCCAACGCAATCATGCATCTGTTGTTACGGTTGAAAAAAAATTTGATGGAATTGATTTGATGGAGATCTGTCATGATGTCGTTTCCTATGATGTTGAGAGTGGAAAGGAAATAATTGATCGACTTCCTCCTTTGATAGGACAGGTATTTGTTTTTTGTCAAGCAGGCGATCAAAAATTATGGACATTCATTGGCAACAAAAGCCTGTCCGGATATAACGTGCTACACGATCCCGGATTGTTAAATTGTTTCAACACCCGTACGTTATTCTGTAAACCGGAGCCTGCTGCAGCGATGATAATCATGTATGATCCATTGCATTTTCTCTGAAACCATGTTTATGTCCGGAATTGTATACCCTTCGCGTTCATGTGATATGAAGATATAATATACAGAATCACAACACTATATTGTTATGTTTCAGTGAATCTCACACCCGCATAGCGGGTGGCCTCAAGTAGCCCCCTAAAAGGGGGCGTTTGGGTTAGGAAAGCCCCGTTGGGGCTATCTCAAGTCAAGTTCCATCTGTTGTTCGTGTTGTTCTTGGTTACGGATGTATTG
>JBAJNJ010000024.1:0-102638 GCA_036881925.1 Desulfobacter sp. | reverse complement strand
GATTGTGCTACAAAATGGCTTTGGGAATATAATAACGAACGACCCAACATGGGTATTGGTGGAATTACGCCAAAACAAAAGATAAATATGGCCGCATAGACTCTACTTTTGAGACCTGCTAAAAATGGGATGATTACCGTCTCATTTACCCTCCTTTTATGTAAAAAAATATATTTTTCAGAGTTATTTGCGCCAGGACAAATACAGGCCTGAAAATCCCCGTTAGAATGTGCGCATTGGTTTCATGAAACCGTTTTCATGGTCCCGGGAACATCCAGGACGGTATTCCGGCAATTCTTTCAATCCAATGTTTTCGTTCAGCGTTTTCACGCTTTTCAATCAAGACAATTCAGGAGATTCATCATGAACACCTTTAAATCATTTGTATGTTTCATTTGTGTTGTTCTCGGCCTGGCATTGGCCTCCCATGCATGGGCAGCCAGCGGTCCGGTCATTAATTTTTCCGATCTTATTGCCGCGCCCAACAGCGGCTGGAGCCTTGAATCACCGGCAAAAGGGGCAGTGGTCACCATCTGGGGACGGAATTTCGGTACGGTAAGGGGCACAAGCTATGTGAGTGTCAGCGGGGTGGACCTGACCAGTGATGCGGATTATGCAGAACCCTGGGGAGAGGCCGGCAAGCCGGTTCCCTTTCTGCAGCGGATCAGTTTCTGGCTGAACAATACTATGCCCCAGGGACCGGGACAGATCACGGTAACGGTGAACGGGGTCACCTCCGATCCCGTTGATTTCCGTATTGGGGCGGGCAATATCTACTTTATTGATATTGATGCGGCAAACAACGGCAGCGGTACGCTCCAGTCGCCCTGGGACGATCCCAAGGATTTTCTCAACGCCATGCAGCCCGGCGATATCGGGTATTTTCGTCAGGGCCTTTATGATGAGATGTACAATTACGGCAAATCCAATATCTGGATCAAGGAGAACCTGTCCCCGGGCACGGCGGAACAGCCCATCGCCTTTGTGGCCTATCCCGGCGAAACCCCTGTGTTTGATTCCGTGGCCAACGGCAGTGTGAATTTTACAAGGGGCTTTAAAGTGGATGTTGCCCATATCACCATTGCCAAAATGACCGTGAATGCCAGATCATCCGCCATTGAAATGGGCCTTTACGGCAGGACCGTGGGCAACGACCTGGAAGGGCTCAAGGAATTCACAGGCGGCACCGGCATTATCTACTCGGGATCTGACGGGGCAAAACTTTTCGGCAACACGCTCCACGGAGGCCGGACAGGCAACCGTCTGGACCACACGATCTACCTGGGCGGGTGCAACCCGGTGGAAGGTGCTGAAGCAGCGTACAATTATTCCTATGACAGCAACATTGACCGGGGCCCCCATATTGTCGTGAACCACCAGAAAGACAGATGCCCCGCGCACCAATACCTGAAATCCCACTATATCTACAACAACCTGGTGGATTGTTCGGTTTACAAAAGCCGGGCCATCGGGATCTACGACATGTCATGGGATGTGGGAGAGGCCAATGAACCCGAGCCCGCCTATGTATACAACAATATTATCAATGCCTGCGGGCAGGGTGGCTACGGGGCCATGTACCACCACAACGGCCATGCCGAATTCTACAACAACACGGTGTATGACAGCCAGGGACCGGGACTACAGATCTACAGCAAGGGCGATACCCCGGTGATCAGCACCACGGTGGTGAACAATATTTTTGTCCAGAGGGACGGCAGTACGGCATATGTCACGGATGATGAATGGTTTGGCGTCACCACCGAGGACAGCAACCTGTATTTCGGCGGGGATGATACCTTGATTTCCCCGGCCGCCACCAACACGGTCCTGGGAGATCCTTTGTTTACCATTGATCTTGTGAACTTTGATGTGGCCCTGGATCCGTCAAGCCCGGTGGCAGGTGCGGGATCATCATCCGTATCCCCTGTTGTCACGGATGATTTCCTGTCCAATCCCCGCACACCAGGGGCAGGTTATGACATCGGTGCCATCCAGGTAACGGAATAACCCCGGCCCAAGACCTGTTTTGGACCCTCAGCACGGCCGCAGGGGAATGGTCCCCTGCGGCGCTTTGCCCGGATGACGGGTGGGCGGTCCTGTTGCTATTCAG
Organism: Desulfobacter sp.; assembly: GCA_036881925.1. Taxonomy (GTDB): domain Bacteria; phylum Desulfobacterota; class Desulfobacteria; order Desulfobacterales; family Desulfobacteraceae; genus Desulfobacter. The sequence continues at coordinate 100,525 of JBAJNJ010000024.1, read as the reverse complement.
GTACGGCAGCGGAACTCTTGAACCGTTCCGCATATGTTTTTAACAACGCGCCTGCAACCGGAGCAGCGGCACGGGAACCGCTTTCCCCGTGCTCAATGATGACAGCCACGGCGATCACCGGGTTGACGGCAGGGGCGTATCCAATGAACCAGGCATGGGGCCTGAGGGAATATTCCAGGTTATCCGTGTCGATTTTGTCGCGGTTCTTGACCGTGAATACCTGGGCCGTACCGGTTTTTCCCGAAATCGCCAGGTCTTTGACCCGGATCTGCCGGGCACTTCCCCGCTTGCCATGGACCACGTCTAACAAGCCCTTTTTCACGATGTCCAGGGTTTCTTTGCTCACGGGCAGGCGGCCTGTGATTTCCGGTCCAACCTCTTTAACCGGAGTACCGTCCGCATCCTGTATGGAACGAACGATCCTGGGCCGGTACAGGGTGCCGCCGTTTCCCACGGCTGCCGTGAGCATGGCCACTTGCAGGGGGGTGGCAAGATTGTATCCCTGGCCGATGGCAATGGACAGGGTTTCCCCGCTCTGCCAGGATTCGCCGTATCGTTTTTTCTTCCAGGCTGCCGTGGGCACAAGTCCTTTGCGCTCATTTTCAAGGGAGATGCCGGTTTTTTTCCCGAATCCCGATCCTGTGGCGTAACGGGCAATGGTATCCACGCCTGTCTTTTCCCCGGCCTGGTAATAGTAAACATCGCAGGACTGGGCCAGGGCCTCGTTAATATCCACTTCGCCATGCCCGTGTTTCTGCCAGCACCGGTATACCCGGTTGCCGTATTTGTAAAACCCCGGGCAGAACGATGTGGTGTGGATATCCACATGTTTTTCCTCCAGGGCGGCAAACGAGGTAATGATCTTATAGGGGGAGGCGGGCGGATATTCCCCCTGTATGGTCTTGTTGATCATGGGTTTGCCCGGGTTTTCCATCAGGGCCTTCCATTTTTTGCTGGAAATGCCGCCGATAAAATCGTTCTGGTCAAAGGTGGGGTTGGAAGCCATGACCAGGACATCCCCGTTGTTGGGGTCAATGGCGACCACTGCCCCTTCTTTGTTCTCCAGCATGCGTTCGGCCTGGAGCTGGAGATCCAAATCCAGGGTCAGGTTGATGTCGTGGCCGGAAACCGGCTCAACGGTTTTGAGCACCTTGATGGTCCGGCCGCTGGCATCCACTTCCACCTGGCGGCCCCCGCGCCGCCCCTGGAGGTAGGTTTCAAAGCTTTTTTCCACCCCGTACCGCCCGATGGCATCCCCGGACCTGGCATGGGGGTACTTCCCGCTCTTCAGCTCTTTTGCGTTGATTTCCCCGAGATACCCGAGCAGGTGGGCCGCGCTCTTTTTGTGAATATAATGGCGGGTCGGTTCAATATCGATATGAATACCGGGAAGCTCAAACTTATGGGCCTCAATCACGGCCACCTGGTCCCGGGAAATGGCATGCCTGATTGTTACAGGCGTATAAAACGCCCTTCTGCCTGCCTTGGACAGGGCCGCGGACAATTCACCCGGTTCCACCCCGATCAGCCCGGCCACTTTTTCAAGAACCGCGTCCACATCCCCGGCGTCTTCCCGGACGATTTTAAGGTTGAATGCAGGCCGGTTGTCCACCAGCAGGGTTTTGTCCCGGTCAAATATCAGTCCGCGGGGGGGTGTGATGCTTTTGAGCCGAACCGCGTTTTTTTCGGATTGGCGCCGGAACTCTTCGCCCTTGATCATCTGGAGGTAAACCAACCGGAGAAACAGCAGGGTAAATACAAGCAGGATACAGATGCTGACACCGATCAGGCGCTGCTTGATCCAGTCCCTGTCCGGGGGGGTGTTGAATGTTGCCAATGTGCCTCTCTTTTGCGTGCGTGATTTGAAATGAATTGTTCCTGTCATTTACCATATCAGGGGATTTAATGCCATACGCAGGAGGGTCTGGCTGGCCCGGGGAAATGATTTTACCCGGGCCCGGCCATTGAAATTTGCCGGACAAGGCCTTATCATTGAAACGTTTGGCGTTATGGTGGCCGTTACGTTACCATTACCTTAATTGATGACACGGATCTTACCGATCTTCAGGAGCCCTTATTTGGAACTCATTCTTCCCCACTTCAAAAAAAACTTCCTGAAAATTCTCATTGGTGTGGTCTGCATGATCGTGGTGGACCTGGCCCAGCTTCTGGTTCCCCAGATCATCAAACAGGCCGTGGACACCCTTGCGGCATCAGGCCTGGACCGGCAGGACCTCATGGTCCAATGCCTTTATATCGTGGGCCTGGGCATTTTCATGGCCGTGCTCCGGAGCGGATGGCGGATCCTGCTCATGGGGTCTGCCCGGGATCTTGAAAAAGGCCTTCGGAACAGTCTTTACGCCCATATACTCTCCCTGGACATGGCCTATTACGACAAGACCAAAACCGGGGATATCATGGCCCATGCCACCTCGGACATCAACCATATCCGCATGGCATTCGGGTTCGGCCTGATCGTACTTGTGGACACCATCCTCCTGGGAGGGGCCTGCATCGGTATCATGATCTGGACCAACCCGGGGCTCACGGCCCTGACCCTGATTCCCATGCCCTTCCTGGTCCTGGCCACCAAGATCCTGGGCAAAAAGATGCACAATTACCACAAAACCGCCCAGGAAGCATTTTCCACACTCACCGAGCAGATCCGGGAAGGATTTTTCGGCATCCGTGTGATCAAGGTGTTCAACTTTGAGCCGGTGATCCAGGACAAGGTGGAAGGCGCGGCCCACAACTATTTCAGGAAAAACCTGAAACGGGCCTTTATCAATGCCCTGCTCCGGCCCATGCTCGGATTTTTCTTTAACGTGTCCACGGTGATTATTATTTTTTACGGGGGCTACCTGGTCATGAAGCAGACCCTGACCCCGGGGGAACTGGTGGCCTTTCTCCAGTATCTGGGCATCCTGGCCTGGCCGGTGATCGCCATCGGATGGATGACCAATCTTTTCCAGCGGGGCATGGCCTCCCTGAAACGGGTCCGGGCCCTTTTGGACACCCGCCCCCGGATTGCCCCCCCCAGCGACCCCAAAACCCCGGGCCGGATATCCGGCCGCATCCGCTTCAAGGATGTGGGGTTTTCCTATGACAATGATATGTCCGTGCTCTCGGATATCTCCATGGAAATCGATCCGGGCATGCACATCGGGATCACGGGCCCGCCCGGATCGGGAAAGACCAGCCTGGTCCAGATGATTCCCAGGCTTTATGACCCGGACCGGGGGGCTGTTACCCTTGACAGACAAATGCTTACGGACATGGACCCGGAATTTTTAAGGCAACAGATCGCCCTGATGCCCCAGGAACCTTTTCTTTTTTCCGGCACCCTTGAAGAGAACATCCTCATGGGCCGCCACACAGATGGCCAGCGGCTGGCAGATGTGATCCGGGCCTGCGACCTTGAATCCACCATTGCAGACATGGCCGACGGCCTGGACACGGTGGTGGGGGAACGGGGCGTGACCCTGTCCGGGGGCCAGAAACAACGGGTGGCCCTGGCCAGGACCCTGGTTGCGCCAAAACCGGTGGTCCTCCTGGACGACCCGGTCAGCCAGCTCGACACCCAGACCGCCGGCCGTGTGATGCAGCGGATCAGCCGGATGAATCCCGGGGCCACCATGGTCATGGTCTCCCACCGCCTGTCCGCCCTGGCCGCCTGCGACCGGATCTATGTCCTGGACAAGGGAAAAATCACGGCCCAGGGCAGCCACCACCACCTCAAAGAGACCAACGCATTTTACCGCAACGCCTTCAGGGTCCAGCAGTTTGAGGAGGTGGCCCATGTCTGAATCCCAGGCCTTTATGGCATCCGAGGAAAAACGGGTCCGCCTGGCCGACCTCACCCTGGCCAAAGCCCTGATTCCTTATGTGCGTCCTTATGCCTGGATGCTGGGGTTGACCACCTTCCTGGTCACCCTGGTGACCGGGTTTGAACTGCTGCTGCCCCTCCTCACCCAGCAGGCCATTGACGGGTTTATCATTCCGGCCCGGGGCCAATCCGGGGTCACGCTTGCCGGTGTGGAGATCACGAAATTCACAAGCTTCTGCCTCTTGTTTGCCGGGGTCATTGTTGCAGGTTTTCTCGTGGATTTCTGCCAGAACATGTTCATGGAATATACTGGCCAGAAAATAATCCTCAACCTGAGATGCGCCCTGTTCAGCCATATGACCGGGCTGCCCGTCTCCTATTACGACAAAAACGCTTCGGGCAGGCTCGTGGCACGGGTGGCGGGCGATATCGAAAACATGAACGAGATGTTCACCAGTATCCTGGTCTTTATTTTCAAGGATATTGTTCTCATGGCCGGGATATTTGCCGTGCTGTTCACCATCAATGCCCGGCTGACCCTTTATCTGAGTCTGATTCTCCCGTTTATCGCCCTGGGCATTGTTTATTTTTCACGGATCTTGCGGCAGGTGTTCAGGACCATCCGCCAAAAGATCGCCGAGATCAACCATCGGTTTTCCGAAGGGATCACAGGCATCAAGGTGATACAGACCACCTCGGCCAGGACGCGCTTTATCCGGGAATTCAAGCAGCTTAACCACGAACATTTCAAGGCAGCCATGTCCCAGATCCGGGTGTTTGCCGTATTTATGCCCTTTATCGGGTTTCTGGGGATATTGTGTACAGCCGTCATCATCTGGGCCGGGAGCTTTTCCGTGGCGCAGCAGGACCTGACCCTGGGGCAGCTCGTGGCCTTTCTCACCTATATGAAACTCTTTTTCAGACCCTTAAGGGAGCTGTCTGAAAAATTCAACCTTCTCCAGAACGCCCTGGCCTCTGCGGAACGGATCATTACCGTGCTCCAGACCCCCGGGGCCCGGCAGCGGCTCACCCAAGACAGGACCCCGGTGGAACGGATCAACCGCCTAGCCTTTGATGGGGTGGGATTTTCCTATACCGGGGATGTCCGGGTGCTGGACCATATTGATTTTTCCCTTGAAACGGGCAGATCCCTGGGCATCGTGGGCCAGACCGGATCGGGCAAAAGTTCGATCATCAACCTGATCACGGGATTTTACCGGCCGGACAGCGGCAGGATTCTCATCAACGGCCTTGGCCACGATACCATGGATATCCGGGATATCCGCCACCGCACCGCCCTGGTCATGCAGGACCCCATTCTTTTCTCGGGTACGGTCCGGGAGAATATCTCCCCGGCAGGCGCGGGAACGGACTGCCCGGAAAGGCCTTCCCTTGATATCGCCCTTGAATCGGCCCTGGACAGGGCCAACTGCGGATTTTTGTTTGAAAAGTTCCAGGGCCTGGATACCCGCCTCAGGGAAGGCGGCCGTCCCCTGTCCTCTGGAGAGAAGCAACTCGTCTGCATTGCCAGGGCATTTGCCTTTGATCCGGACCTGATCATTTTTGACGAAGCCACCTCTTATATGGATTCCCAGTCTGAAATCCGGGTCCACGACGCCATGAAAAAACTGATGCGCGGCAGGCTTTCCATTATCATTGCCCACCGGTTGTCCACGGTCCGGGACTGCGATCACATCCTGGTGCTGAAACAGGGGAAAATCATTGAACAGGGCAGCCATACATCACTTGCGGCCCAACACGGAGAATATGCCATGCTCCTGAAAAAAGAGCAGATTGGATGATCCACGGGATCAATTGATAAGGTCGTCCTGGGAACAGATGGTAAACCCGGGGCTTTTTTTGGCCTTGTACATGGCGGCATCTGCCGCATTAACCAGTGCATCCGCATCCAGAGGCCGGTCCGGGGTGGATGCGGCAATCCCGATGCTGCAACAGACACCGGTGCCGTCCAGCACAGGCTCCACCACCTCCAGTATGCGTTTGGCAACGGTTTTTCCCTGGTTTTCCACACTTTCGGGCAGGATGACGCAGAATTCGTCCCCACCGTACCTGGCCGTGATTTCATTTTCCCGGGTGATGCCGGTCACGGCATTGGCCACGTTTTTCAAAAGCTCATCCCCGGCCAGATGGCCCCGGGTGTCATTGAGCTGCTTGAACCCGTCCAAGTCAAAATAAAGCAGGGTGATGGAATGATTCAACCGGTTGCTGCGGATCAGTTCCCGCTTGAGTTCCTGGAAAAAGGCATGGTGGTTCAACAACTGGGTCAGGCCGTCGTGCCGGGCCTGTTCTGCCAGGCGCTTGGTTCTCTGGGCAACGGTCTCCTCCAGAGACTGGATATATTCGGACAGTTTGTGCCGGCTGTGGCGGGCATCTTCCATGAGACTGTCAATATAGGTGTCCACGATCAGGCTCAGGTCGAACATAATGATTTTGTCCAGGGCGGCCATGCCGGTCGGATTTCTCCTAGGCTCCTTGCCCACACCCTGGACCACGACTTCCTGAAGAATGGATTTCAGGTGGTGGACCGCTGCGATATAATATTTGGGGTCCAGCCCGATACGGCGGTGGACCACGCCCACCCGGAGCCGGGAATGGACATATTCGGCTTCATACTCCCCATCAAACAGGGTCAGGATATAATTGCGCTGGTAATTTTTCAGCCGGGACAGACTGCCGGCGTCGCCGATGAGGCGATCCATCTCGTCGAAATTTAAAATCATTTCGTAAAAATTGCCCACAATGACGTCAATGGTGTCGGTCACCCTGGACTTCAACGCTTTGAGTGCCTTGACATCACCCGGTCCAAACCCCAGCAATGCCTTTCTCTCCCGGATCTCCCGGTTGGATATTTTCATTTGTTCCATCAATGTCTGGTCTGTCCGATGCATGGGTGTTTCCTTTTCAAGGCGCTTATCCGGAGATGCTCCGTTTTCCTGAAAACTGTTTGGTTATTTTTCCGGGTGTGAAGGCCGGGGGGATACAGGGGTGAGGCTCCCTCACTTTCCCGGTTCCGAATCCACATACAATGTGCCGCCGCGTTCCTTTATAATACAATACACCACGAAAAGCCCCAGGCCAACCCCCTTGCCTTTTTTCTTGGCCGTGAAAACCGCACAGGACTTAGGACGGCTGACGGCGAGGAACTGGTGTCTGATATATACGGCAACTTGCCCGGCATCTTCCGGGAAAATCTCACTGCAAGATTCCTCAACGGATAGCGCAAGCACCAGTGCCGTATATATTGGGGCTTGAACTTTTTCCCAGTAATGGGTATCTCCTGAATCCGGCAACGGGACAACGGCATTTGGTTTACCCCAATCATTGAACGGAGTAAAGGCATTGAATACAGTGACATCCATAGATATCCTGAACAGCTACATTGAGGGAAAAGACAGGGATAAGTATAAAATACTTGAAGGTATTTATGCAGAAAATGCAACCGTGGAGTTTGAGGTTAACTCAAAAAACATACGATTTCCCGCTGAAATATCCGGCAATCGGGCAATCGCAAAAACATTGTCCGCGGATTTCAACCAGGCCTATGAAAATGTGAAAACGTATTACCTGTCCCTTCCGGAACCCGATCAGATGTATATCACCGGCCAAAAATGGCTGGTAATCATGCAGGAGATACAGACCGGGCATACCCGGGTTGGGACGGGATATTACAACTGGACACTTTCTCATGGCAGGCATGAATTGAAAATCCAGGCCCATAAGATTCATATTCATGACATGATTGTACTGGCCGATCCACACGCCGGGCTTTTAAAAGCCCTCCAGGAAACACTGCCGTACCCATGGGCCGGGAAAGAGGCTGCCATTCCCGCCATCAAAGAGTTCCCGGAACTCAGGCAAATCACCGCCTACCTGAAAGAATAGTGCCGTATGCAGGCAGAGCCGCCCCAGCGGCCCTGTCTGCCCGGGGTGAATCAGGTCCTGATACCTATTTGGGACAACAGGGTTCCATATCCAGGACCGTTTTTCTTTCCGTCTTCTCCAGCCAGCCAAGATAGGCGGTTTTGTCCATGGCCGGGGTAAAATCCGTGATAATCCTGCGTGCTTCTTTGCCATCGTCCCAGAGCAGGTCCACCAGGGTCAGGGCCAGGGTTTTCACCGGCAGAAGATAGGCGGTATCCGGGTCTGTGAGCCGGAATTCCTTTGAATGCAGGCTGCCCGACACCCCGCCGAAAAACGGGTGAAGCCCCGGGATCAGATGGGAAATGTCCCCGAAATCCAGAGACCCTGAAAAGTCTCCCCCTTTGACAATGGCGTCGGCAGTGCCCTGGGCGCGGCACAGCACATCTGCATTTTCCAGGAACAGGGATTCCATGCCCGGATCATTTCGCAGGGGCAGGTATCCGGGCATGTCCCGGATCTCAATCCCGGCACCGACAGCGGCAGCACCGGCCTTCAGGGCCCGGTCCACCATGGCGTTGGCCCGGATCAGGCTCTCCATGGCAGCGGCTCGGACATAGCATTCCATTTCCACCCGGGCCGGGACCACATTGACCACGTCCCCGCCCCGGGTAATGATGGGATGGACCCGGACCCGGTCACCATCCCGGAACACTTCCCGCTGGGCATGGATGTTGTTCATGGCCAGCATGGCTGCATTCAGGGCATTGACCCCTTCATGGGGGGCAGACCCGGCATGGGCTTCCTTTCCCTTGAAAACAACGGTTTTACCGATGAACCCGTTGCCGCTGGACGCGGAAAAGATTCGCTTTCCCGGACCAAGATTCAGCGCATGCATCATCATGGCCATGTCAATGCCGTCCATCAGGCCCCGGGCCACCATTTCCTGCTTTCCCCCGAAATATTGGATTTCCTGCCGGGCCTTGAGCCGGGAACGGAACTCCATTTCCACGAATTCCTCTGCCGGAACCGCCATGAACACCAGGTTCCCGCCCAGATGTTCAAGGGCCCCGGCTTGTTTCAGGGCCAGGGCAATCCCGGACATGACCGCGGTCTGGATATTGTGGCCGCAGGCATGGACCGCCCCGCCGGGCACTGCATCCGGGTGTTCCTTGCAGATAATCGCATCCAGCTCTCCCATCACGGCCAGTGTGGGTCCGGAATTTCGGGAGGTGTCCCTGGCCATCAGGCCGGTGCGGGCGATGCCGGACCGGACATCATATCCGGCATTTCCGAGAAGGCCGGCCACATGGGCGGTGCCTTTTTCTTCCTTGTACCCCAGTTCCGGGTGGTCGTAGAGATACCTGCCCGTGTCAATGATAGTGGCTGCCAGGTTGTCCACGGCGTCCAGAATCTTTCGTTTGAGCGTTTGTCTGTCCATGTGTCAGATGATCCCCTGGAATTTAAGGACAAGCTGGGCAATGATGGCCGACCCGAAAAAGGTGCCGCAGAATACGGTCATGGCCACAATCACGATTTTCCAGCTGATCTGTTTGAGTTCGTCGATTTTATTTCCCACGGAAATCCCTGCAAAGGCCAGGATGGGCGTGGTGGTGGCCAGGAAGTGGACCTTGTTGGTCTGTTCCAGGAAAACGCCTGCCGTGGGCATAAAAGGCATGCTCAGGACAAGGCCGATCATGGTGGCCCAGGCAAATGCCGGAAACTTGAGCTTGGGGGTCAGGTCCTTGATGACCAGGGAAAGCATGGCAATGATGATGATGAACACGATCCCGGGAAGGGCATCGACCACGGGATAATCAAATCCGATTTTCTGGCCGGCCAGGATCATCATTCCCACCAGGATCATCATCTTGAGTTGGTTGGTTGTTTTGGCGATATCCAGCATGGGGCCTCCTTATTTCCTGTTGAACAGGGTGTTGAATTTTTCATAAAAAAAGTTGGTGGCGGGCAGGGCCAGGAAAATCACCGAATACATGCCGGTCACGCCGGTGAGCATATTGGATGTGGCGGCATAGGCCAGGATGGTCTCTTTCATGGAAGGATCCGCAGCCATGGACAGAGAGGAAGACGCCGCCGTCATCATGGAGCCGGACCCCATGCCCGAGGCCATGGCCAGGGCGTAAGGGTGAAGGCCCGTTCCCGTGGCAAACGATCCGAGAAGCCCGAAAAAGATGGTGCCGAACACCGTGCCCATCATGTAGGTGCCCAGCACCCCGGTGCCCTCGGGGGAATTCATGCCGTAGCGCTCCCCGATCACCCCCAGGGTGGGCTCCCGGCAGATACTCACCGTGGCGCCCACAGCTTCCCGCTTCATTCCCAGGAGCAATGCCACGGGCAGGGCAATGAAAATGGTGCCCAGATTTCCCAGTTCCTGGAGCAGAAAGGCAGGCCCTGCCTGGATGATCTTCACGATGTTGGGCCCCACCAGGGTGCCGTACTTGACGCCCAGAGGGAGCAGAGCGATCATGACCATGACCCCGGCCAGCTCGATTTCATCCTTTCCCAGAAGTTTTCTCAGGACCCGTACGGGGCGCCCCAGAAGATCCGGGGTGATGACCAGACCGATGATAACAGCGTAAAGCATGGGCAAAAGGACCACGGCCCCGGGACCGATGGGAATTTTTTTGATGCCCAGGATCTCGGATAGCATGACAATGGCCGTCACGGTTAAAAACAGGTTTAAGAAGACGGACAGCCGGTTGCGGGTGCTGAGAATTTCCGCCTCGGTCAGGGGGCGGCCCGGATCTGTTTCTGACATAATGGACTCTCCTTTTCTAAATCATGGGGTTATGGGTGTTATTTTTCGGACACGGCTAAAATATGTCCGAAATAAAATAAAAAATTTTAAATATTCAATTCAATCAATTGTTTGGGCCTTCCGGCCCGACCCGCGGTTTCCGTGGACGCCCTGCGTCCGTAGCCGCTGTCTGTAAACTTTTTAAGGATTCTCCTGGCGCTGCGCTGGCTCACCCCCAGACAGGAGGCCAGATCCTGGGCGTCAAATACAGTCTGCCCGGTTTTGTCGATCAGGGCCCGGACCCGGGCCAGGTAGCCCGGGGTGATGCCGATACGGCGGGCGATGTCAACATCCCCTGCCCGTTCCGGACACATGGGATAGCTCAGTTCCCCGGAGCTGAGCAGGGGGCCCCGGACCTGGTCCCTGTTCACGATAAAAAAGGCGTTTTCCTTTATTTTCCGGGCATGTCCCAGAGCTTTTCTGGCGGATTTTTCCGCTTCAAACGCGGTCCTGCCCACGCCGATTCCCGAAGCAATGCGGATCTTCTGCTTTTCCCCCCAGCCCAGGAGGGCTTTGAACCCCTCCATATGCGCCGGATCTTCCACGCCGCCCCGGGTGGAATAGATCACATACTCCCGCCCGGTCTGGAACACACTGCCCCGGAGCGCCCGGACATACTCCAGCAGTTCCAGGTAAAACAGGCCTTGTTTCTTGAGGATATCGTACTGGAGGCCCACATCCCTGCGCAGGCTGGCCAAATGAATGATCTGGACGGCAATGCCTGCCGAGCGGAGATTTTCCGCGGTGATACCGGCCTTGAGCCGGTCCAGGTTTTCCCGGATCTCAAACCGGCTGGGATAGAGGCGGAACACGGGCAGCCCGTCTTTTTTCAGTTGGTCGTACACGGCCCCGAACCCTGAAATCATGGCCTGGGTCCTGCCCTGGGCATAAAGTTCCCGGTGCCAGTGTTCATAATCCGGTTCGGTCAGTTCCGCGTCAAAGGACTGGACGTAAATATCGTCAAACACCATGCCCAGTTCCCCGGTAACGTCCGAGACGGTATTGCGGGTGACGACATCCATGCTGATACAACGAATTTTCCGGCCCTGTTTCCGGTTTTGGGCATCCATGTCCCAAAGCGCCCGTATCAGGCTGTATCCGCCCCTGGGAATATGGGCGCAGGGCAGCCGGATCTCCCCGCCGGCCCTTGCAGCCTCCTGGACACCGATCCCGGTAAACAGGATACCTGCATTTTCCGCCTGGCATTGGTCCAGGCGTTTGTGGGCGTTGCAGATCTCTTCTTCCACATAGGGCGTGAGAATCACCCCGGGATCGTATTGGCGGACCACATCCATGATGATCCCGATGGAATCTGACGGTCCGATACATCCTATTTTTACGGGGTGGTCCATTTGTTCCTCTTTCAACCTCTTTCAGTTTCAGGTTTTATACCGCAGAGTTAAGGACATGGCATAAATATGCCCGAATACAACACAGATTTGTAAAATATTGTCAAGGCAAAAAACCAAATCAGGCCAGAAACATTCATGCTGTTAAGTTCTCCGCTGCAGCGTTCCGCCCGGCATCAGGAAATGGTACTGCCGGTCAGAAAACACCGGGCGTTTTTTATGGCGCTGTGCGGTTTTCCGTGATATGCCTTGATTCAAATGCCGGAACTCAATGTTTTCAATCCATGGGGAGCGTTTCTATATTTATCCGGGAAACCGGAAACTTGCTGCCCTGTGGGCGGATCGTGTTGGAGAAATCAGGAAAATGAAAATATCAGCATATGCCCCCCGGTATGAAAAAGATATTTTAACGGCAATCGGCAAAGATCCCTACTGGGATATGTTTACCAGGGATACCGCCATTGATGCCTACAAAAAAGCACTTGGCAATGATGTCACCTATGTCTGCCACAGCGGCAGTGACTTCTGCGGTTATGTCAGGGCGCTTCCGGACCCTGGTTTTGCGCTTTATATCAGTGAGCTTTTTGTGGTGCCGGAATGGCGCAACCGGAATATCGGGCACGCCCTGCTGGAACAATTCCGTGCGGATTTCCCCGACCTGACGGTTTATGCACTGTCTGACGAAGATCTTTATTATGAGAAAAAAGGATATCAAAAAATCGGTTCTGTATTCCAGCTTTGATGGGCAGGGGAAACTCAATGAAAAATACAAATGTTCCGGCCCTTGACCCGTTTGGCCGGGCCCTGATGGCATATTGGCGGGGAAACAAGGCAGCAGTGCTGCACCACGAATTCAGATCCGGACGGACGCTGACACTTCCTGTGTCTGTTTTTTTCAGGGATGTGGAGGATTTCTTTCCCACTGACATGGCCATGGCCTATTGCCGGGGCCGTGTTCTGGTTGTGGGCGCCGGCACCGGTGTCCATGCCCTTGTACTTGAGCGCCAGGGCCATGACGTGACTGCCGTGGAAGTCAATTCCCAGGCGGTCCGGATTATGAAAGAACGGGGCGTCAGGGATGTCCGGCAAGAGGATTTCTTTGAATTTAAAGGAGAATCCTATGACACGGTATTGATACTCGGGCATAACATCGGCATGTGCGAAACCCTGGACGGCATAAAAAAACTGCTCGGCAGGTGTGCGCTGCTGCTGAACCCGGGCGGCCGGGTGCTGGTGAATTCGGTGGAAGAACCCTCATCCCCCGGCCCGGGAGGCAATGACGGCTATCCCGGGGAGCTGGAATTCCGCCTTTCCCACGGGGGAGAGACCGGTCCGTGGATGCGCTGGCTCCATGTGGACATTGACACATTGACATCACACGCCCTCTCATGCGGGTGGACCGTGGAAAAATGCATCAGTGCTGAAGACGGGGGATTTCTTGCAAAACTGGAGCTGGACACCCCCCATCCGTAACCCTGCGGTTTGCACCGGAACGCTGCCGCGGCAATCAAAAAAGTTCCGGTTCATCTTTTTCAGATCTTTTAATGGAGAACGCCATGAATGCAGAAGTCGTAAAACAAAGCCTTAAAAAATTTTCAGAAACCGTTTCTTTTAACTACCCTGCCGTGGGCTGGTACTTTTCCGACGCGGAAATGGACAATACCTTTATCTTTAAAAAAGACAAATGGGTATGCATGTTCATGTACCTGCGGATGATGATGAAGAAAGGAAAAAGAATCCGGTTTTCAAAAGATTACGGCAAGGCCTGTACCGGTCCTGCAGAGTACTTCGGCTTTATTGACCTGATAGATGACGGCGGGGTGTTTCTGGCGGAAACCGAACGGTTCTTTAAAAACCTGGATATCTCAAAGGCCTATACCCGGGAGTCGGCGGCATTTATCCATCCGCCCAAGGCCAGGTACCTGTATATGGAAAGGCTTGAAGATATAGACGACGCCAGGGAAGTCGAAGTGGTCAATATGTTCCCGGCGGATCTCACCAACCTGACAAACCTTGTCACCCTGTCAGGCTATGACAATACCACCGGCATTATGGACAATGTATTGATTCCGAACCTTTCGGGCTGCCAGTCCGTGTTCTCAATTCCTTATAACGAAAGGTTCAGGGCCCAACCCAAAAGTATTGTCGGGCTGATGGAGCCCCTGGTCCGGCATTTTGTTCCCAAAGACATGATGGCCTTTTCCCTGCCGACCAACCGGTTTGTTGAAATGGCGGACAATATCAAGGGAAGTTTCCTGGATAAAAATTTTAAAAATCCCACGGGTTTCTGATCACGCCCATGAATACGGGAGCCGATTTACAGGGGAGCCGCCTGTGCAACAAAGTTTTTTTGGGCACCAGTGCTGCCTTGCCTGCCCGTATTTAAAACACACATAAAAAATGACGGGAGGGCCTTGACAATAAAAAAAAGTCTATTGTATACAATAGACAAATATTTTCACAACGCACAACACCCAGGAGTCATAGCCATATGCCTGTTGCCGCTTATACTGCCGTGGTTCACCCGGATACAAGAGCCGGTGTGTTGTGCACATGCCGCCATCCCGAACAACATATCGCCGCCGTTGCCTGCAGAAAGATACCGGATCATGCCCCCTGCCCCTGCTCTGAAAACAAACCGGATTTGATTCTATGCGGCTTTTCATGTATCAAGATACGGTTACCGTATAAGGAGGTGTAAGGCAACCCAGGCCTTGAAAAAACAGATTCATTATACGTAACATATAACCCTTTACGTGATTAAAAAAAGGAGTTGAAGAAATGATTGAGACAAGCAAAACAATCAGGATGTGTCTGATGGTAGCGGCGGCCGTACTTTTTTGCTGCCTGTTTTTTATTCCCCAATCCATGGCAGGAGGAAAAACCGTCACCATCCGCTTCAGCACCTGGCATGTCCCCACCGGGGCAGATGTCCAGAAACTCTGGATCCCCATGCTGGAAGAGATGAAAAAAAGGAGCAACGGCCGCATCACTTATAAAATGTATGCGGGCGGGGCGCTGGGCAAGGGGCCGGACCATTACGACATCGTCAAAACCGGGCTGTCGGACATGGGATATGCCACCCTGAGCTGGACCCCGGGCCGCTTTCCCCTCACGGATGTTCTCTCCTCCCCCATTGAAGCCCCTGCCAAATGGAAGGCTGCCGAAGCCGGCAAAGCCATGTATGAAAGGCTGCTCAAGCCGGAGTTCAAAGGCATCAAGGTCCTTCACATCAACAATTGCGTCATGGCCCATTTGTGGACCACCAAAAAAGTCACCACCATGGAAGACCTGAAAGGCATGAAAATCAGGAGCCCCGGCGGACTCCAGACCCGTGCCATTGAAGCCCTCGGCGCCACCCCGGTATTCATGCCCCTGGGCGATGTGTACCTGTCCATGGAAACCGGTGTGATCGAAGGGGTCGTGACCTGCCCGGCCCTGGTCAAGGCATTCAAACTCAACGAAGTGGCCAAGTTCGGTGTTCCCACTTCATTTGGCTGTGTTTCCGAAGGGCTGTTTGTCAACGAGCGGTTCTGGAAACGGGTGCCGGACGATTTAAAGCCCATTATCGAAGATGTGGGTAAAAATGCCTATAAAGTTGCCGGAATCTTTGACGAACACTGGTATGCCCATACCTTGTCCAAGTTTGAGGAAAATGTCGAACTCACAACGCTTTCAGCGGACGAACAGGCCCGGTGGGATAAAAAGTTCGAAGAAATGCTTGTGAAATGGGCCGAGGAAATGGAAGCCAAAGGGCTGATGGCCAAAAAAGCACTTGCCGCCTTTAAGGAAGAGCTGAACAAGGTCGGAATTGCATTTAACTCCTGCCCGGTTCATTTTTAAGCAGAAGCACCCGGTTTGACACCCCACGGGCCGGGAGACGAAACAAATCTCCCGGCCCTGCACACGACACTTCCCTGCCCCAGGGAATTCCCTTTGATAATGGAGAACTGATGCACGATTCCCCGGAACGTTTCCCCAGGTTTAAACGCGGCGTGGACCGCCTGATCCATATTGCCCTGGCCGCCGGAATGGGCTGGGTTCTTGTGATGATGATGCTCACCACCGTTGATGTGGCCGGCCGGTATTTTTTCTCCCGGCCCGTGCCCGGGGCCATTGAAATGAGCGAAATCATGCTGGCGGTTTTCGGCATTTTGGGCATGGCCTATACCCACCATGCCGGGGCCAACATCCGTGTCACCATGTTTACCCGGCTCCTGCCGCCGCGCCTGAGCGGACTGGCCGGCTGCCTGACAACAGGTTTAAGCCTCCTGGTAATGGCCCTGCTGGCCTGGTATGCAAGCGTATACGGCATTGAAGAATTCCATGCCGGCACCACCACGGATACACTCAGCATCCCCCTGTTCCCCCTTTATTTCCTGCTCTGTGCCGGGGCAGGCCTGGTATGCCTGGCGCTGGCGGCAGAGTTTGCGGCGTGCGCCCGTACACTCCTGACAGGACATACGGAAGAAACCTGCCGGTAACCCTTACGTCTCCGGCTCCTTTCCGCTTGGAACACAATTAAAAGGACCTTGATATGGACCCGCAAACCATCGGCATTATTGGCATTGCAACCTTGTTTTTACTGTTGATCATCGGTATGCCCATCGGCTTTTCCCTGGCCTTTGTGGGGTTTGCCGGGATCAGTATGATCACGGATATCCACGTGGCCCTGCCCACGCTGGTCCGGTCCTTTTACGGCACGTTCACCACCTATTCCTTTACCGTGATTCCCTTATTCGTGATCATGGGAGAGCTGGCATCGGTCTCGGGCTTAAGCCAGGGGATCTACCAGGTGGCGGACAAATGGCTGCGGCGCCTTCCCGGCGGCCTTGGCATTGCCACCATTGGTGCCTGCGCCGGGTTTTCAGCCATTTGCGGATCTTCGGTTGCCACGGCCGCCACCCTGGGCCGCGTGGCTCTGCCTGAAATGGAACGGTACCGATACGATACCCGTTTGTCCACGGGCAGTGTTGCGGCCGGGGGCACCCTGGGATTCCTGATCCCCCCCAGCATCGGTTTTGTGGTCTACGGTATTCTGACCGAACAATCCATCGGCAAACTCCTGATCTCGGGATTTATCCCGGGGTTTATCCTCACCCTGGCATACGTCCTGATTATTGTGGCATGGGTCACGATCCGGCCGGAGGCCACCCCGTCCAACCCGGAAACCGTGCCGTTCCGGGAAAAACTCCGTTCCCTGAAGATGATATGGGAACTGATTGTTGTGTTCCTTATGGTCATGGGCGGCATTTACCTGGGGTTGTTCACTCCCACGGAAGCTGGCGCGGTCGGGGCGTTTTTTCTCTTTATCGTCACCCTGATGCGGCGCAAGCTGACCTGGGCGTCCCTGGTAACGGCCATGACCTCCACCACCCGGGTATCGGTGATGATTTTCATGATCCTGGCAGGCGCCTATGTATTTACCTATTTCATGGCATTGACCATGATTCCCATGGACCTGTCCCTGTATCTTTCCGGGCTGGATCTGTCCAGGTACGCCATCCTGGCCGTCATCCTTGTCGGTTACCTGATCCTAGGCTGTTTTCTCGATGCCACCTCCATGATGGTGCTGACCCTGCCGGTCATCTTTCCCACCATCCTGCAGCTCGGGTTCAACCCCATCTGGTTCGGGGTGATTTCCGTACTCATGATGGAAGCCGGCCTGATCACCCCTCCCCTGGGACTGAATATCTTTGTGATCTCAGGTGTGGCTGAGGTGCCCATGGAAACGGTATTTAAAGGTGCCCTGTTTTTCCTGGTCGCCATCCTTGCCGTGGTCGTCCTGGTCACCGTCTTTCCCCAGATCGCCCTGTTCCTGCCCGGTATCATGGGATAGTCTCCGACCCGGTTTTCCATGCCGTTTCAACCCGTTTTTGCGGGCATTTTAATTTTATAAAATTTGTTTAAATATATTTTATAAAATTCTTGACATCCCATTTCCGAACCGCTAAGACTTAAAGCTATCATTAAGTTACGAATTGGATTGGGAGACGATTATGCCCGGCATTACCAGGCAAAAATACTGTCATATGTACCACCACCCAGGGTGGAAAAATCGTCCCGTCCGTTTTGATAAGAAACCGGAGGCTGAACAGCCTTCCGGTTTTTTTATGTCCGGCCCTTTTATATCCGGTTCACGGTTTTACGACGCACTTCGGGTTTACGACGCATTTCCGGTGTCAGGAAATGCGCTTTTTTTACATGTTTTCTAAGGAGGACTTATGAAACGTTTTACAATGTTGAGTGTTTTGGTATTTTTTCTGGCCGCCCTGATGGTTCCGGGCATGGCTGCTGCCCAGAAGACCCTGAAAATCGGTCTCGGCGATCCCATTGATTCCGACCAGGGCGTGCTGGCGCTCCGGTTCAAGGAGATCGTGGAAAAAACAAGCCAGGGCAAATACAAAGTGGATATTTTTCCTGCCGGCCAGCTGGGTGACGAGCAGAAAATGGTAAAGGATGCCCGCAGGGGCTCCATTGACGGCGCTGTTGTTGCCATCAACAACATCACCCCCTTTGCCAAATCCATCGGCGTGCTCACCCTTCCGTACCTGATGCAGAACTTTAACGATGCGGTCAAGGTCACCACCGGGGATCTGGGCGACAAATGGCGCGCCAACCTGGTCAAGGAAGCCGGTGTCCGCCTGATGGGATGGGGATACTCCAACTTCCGCGTCCTGACCAACTCCAAAAAACCTGTGAAAACCCTGGCAGACCTCAAGGGCCTGAAATTGAGAGTTCCTAAAAACGCCATCATGATCGAAACCTGGAAAGCCCTGGGCGCAGAGCCGGTTCCCATGGCGTGGCCCGAGACCTTCACCGCGCTCCAGCAGCGGGTTGTGGACGGCCAGGATAACCCCCATGTGGCCAATTACACCATGAAGTTTTACGAAGTTCAGAAATACACATCAGAGGTGCATTACCTGTTCTCTCTCCAGCCCCTGATTTTTGGCGAAAAATTCTTTAAATCCCTGTCTGCCGAAGACCAGGCCATGTTCACCCGGGCCGGTATTGAAGCCCAGCAATACAACCTGCTCTTTTCCGTCACCGAAGCGGAAACCGCCAAGCAGAACATGATTAAAAACGGCGTCGAGCATATGGAAATCGAAGATGAAGACCAGTGGGCAAAGCTTGCCATGGAAAAAGTATGGCCGAAATTTTATGACACAGTGGGTGGAAAAGCCGCTGTGGATGAAGTTGTGAAAGCACTGGGCCGCTAAGTCGGATCCGCCTGCTCGGTACGGTGCGCCCCTGCCGGGCAGGAACACTCTTTAGCTGGAGCCTTTTATGCAAGCAAAAAAATTTTTAAGCATCCTGGACAACCTGGAAAGCTATATCTGCCAGATCCTGCTGGTGTTTTTCGTCTGCCTGCTCTTTTTACAGATCGTGCTGCGGATCGTGTTCGGCGGGGTGGATTTTATGTCTGAATTTCTCCCCTTTCTCGAGCATTATCCCCTGCCCGCGTCCCTGCCCTGGGGCGAAGAGCTGTCCAGGTTCGCCTTTGTTTGGTTTGTCTTTTTCGGCGCCACCTATGCGGCACGGCTGGCAGCCCACAACCGGGTGACCTTCCAGTTCAAACTCTTTCCGAAAATCGTGGGCAACCTGTCCACCCTGGCGTCCGATCTGGTCTGGATCGTGTTCAACTGCGTCATGGTTTACTACAGCATCAATGTGGTCAGGGAGGGATTTGAATTTCCGGAATATTCCCCCACCCTTGACTGGATCATGGCCTATATCTTTTTAATTTTTCCCATTGCCTTTACCCTGATGACCATACGGATCATCCAGGTGAACATTATGAAATATATTTTCCATATCGAACTGGCCGATGTTGACCATATTGATACGGACGGGCCGGACGACGCGCCTGAAAGCGGGGTAACATCATGAGTGTAACCGCCATTATTTTTATTACCTTTGTGGCCCTGCTCATCATGGGCGCTCCCATTACCCTCTCCCTTGGCGCGGCTGCCATGGGCGGCATGATCGTATCGGGAAAACCCCTGGAAGGACTGGTCGAGATTGCATATACCTCGGTCAACTCCTTTCCCATCATGGCCCTGCCCGCCTTTATCCTGTCCGGCGCACTCATGGAATCGGCCGGGATCTCCCGGCGGCTGGTGGCAGTGGCCGAAGCCCTGGCCGGCCCCTTTACCGGCGGCATGGCTGCGTCCACCATTTTGTCCTGTCTTTTTTTCGGCGCCATTTCAGGATCAGGCCCCGCCACCACGGCGGCTGTGGGCATGCTCATGATCCCGGCTATGATGCGCCACGGATACCACCGGGGCTATGCCGGTGCGGTAACCTCTTCTTCGGGCGGACTCGGTGTGGTCATCCCGCCGTCTATTCCCATGGTCATTTACGGTGTGACGGCGTCCCAGTCTATTGCCGACCTGTTTATTGCCGGGTTTATCCCCGGGATCATGCTGGCCGTAGGCCTCATGACCATGAACTACATCCGGGCCAAAAAGAAGAATTACCAGGGTGACGGCAAAACCATTTCAGTGGGTACGATTTCCCGAACCCTTAAAGAAGGGTTCTGGGCCCTGCTGACCCCCATCATCATCCTGGGGGGAATTTACACGGGATTTTTCACACCCACCGAAGCGGCCATCGTGTCCATTTTTTATACCTTGTTCGTGGGCATCTTTATTTATAAGGAAATCGAGCTGAAAGGGGCCATGAAAGCCCTGGAAAGCACGACCTGGATCACGGGCCGGGTATTGATCATCATGTTCACCGCCCTGGCGTTCGGCCATCTTCTGACCATCAACAAGATCCCGGACCTCATTGCCCAGGGCCTGCTCAACCTCACGGACAACCTGTATCTGATCTGGGCCCTGATCATCTTTTTCCTGTTGTTCATGGGCATGTTCATGGAAACGCTGGCCACCATCATGCTGGTCACACCGGTGCTCCTGCCGGTCATGGTTTCCCTGGGTGTGGACCCCATCCACTTTGGCGTGGTTCTGGTTTGCTGCTGCGAAATCGGTTTTGCCACTCCGCCCCTAGGCGAAAATATGTTTATTGCGTCAGGGGTCGCCAAAACAACCCTGGAAGAGATATCGGTCAATGCACTGCCCTTTGTTTTCGTCAGTGTACTGGTGGTGTTTCTCATTGCCTATTTCCCGTCGCTGACGCTGTGGCTTCCCAATGTTCTGGAAGCGATATTTCAATAAATGAGTTTTAGGAGGAACTTCTCTTGAACGGTAAAGAACGTGTGTTAACAGCCCTGGATCATTCGGAACCCGACCGGGTTCCCCTTGATCTGGGGGGCCGGCAGACGACCCTGATGATCCCGGCATATGAAAGACTGAAATCCTACCTGGGATTTACGGATGTTCCCACGCAGATCATGTCCCATATCTGGCAGACCGTTTATGTGGACGAAAAAATACTGGAGCACTTCTCCATTGACACCCGGCATATCCGCCCCAAAAACAAAGCGTTTGCCCCGGACGCCCCCTTTAAGGACGAAGAGGTATTTATTGACTCCTGGGGCGTGGGGCGGAAAATCAGCGGCGGGTATGCCAATCTCTGCCACCACCCCTTGCAGAAGATCAAAACACTGGAGGAAATCGAGGCCCATTCATGGCCGGACCCGGACCGGGAATTTGATTATACCGGTCTTAAAGCGCATGCCCGGACCCTTTACGAACAAGGGGAATACGCCCTGGTCGGATGTATGGGATCACCCGGCAACACCTATGAACAGGCCTGGTATCTGAGGGGATTGTCTGAATTTTTCCTGGACATGGTCATGCACAAAGACCTGGCCCATGCCCTGATGAGAAAAGTAACAGACCACAGGAAACGGAGTGCGGAACTCTACCTCAAAGAGGTGGGAGAGTTCATTGACGTGATCCAGATGGCAGACGACCTTGGGGCCCAGAACACTTCCCTGATGTCGCCGGAATCCTATCGGGAGATCATCAAACCCTACCAGGCGGAACTGATCGCCCACATGCGGCAATTCACCAAAGCAAAGGTCTATCACCACAGTTGCGGCAGCATTACCAACCTGCTGGATGACATGATCGAGATCGGGATCGAAATTCTGAACCCGGTCCAGGCAACGGCTGCGGGCATGGAAACCGACCAGTTGAAAAAACGGTTTGGCGACCGGCTGACCTTCTGGGGAGCCATAGATACTTTTGAGGTGCTGCCCAACGGCAGTGTTGATGATGTGCGCAAGGAGGTCAACCTGCGGATTAAAGATCTGAGTCCGGGCGGAGGATATGTTCTGGGTTCCGTCCATAACATGCAGATTGACGTTCCCCCGGAAAACGTGGAAGCCATGTTTGAAACCGCGCTGGCCTATAAACGTATATAATTTTTTTGGATTTTAATATTTTATAAAATCTTTTATAAAAGACTTGATCCACAGATGTGCTTCTTGTATTAAAAGCCATCTTAAGAGATGGTCCGGACATTAAAATAAGGAGATAAAATGGAATATATTAAAAAAGCGGAAAAAACGGCTGAGGGCAACTCAGAACGTATCCGCGGCACTGTAAAAGAGATCCTTGCCGATATTGAAAACCGGGGCGAAGCTGCCGTGGTTGAACTGGCCAAAAAATTTGATGACTGGGAAGGGGAGTTCATCCTCAGCCCGGAAAAAAAGCAAGCGCTGATCGCCCAGGTGCCTGAACAGGTCAAGGCGGATATCCGGTATGCCCACGAGCAGGTATCGGCCTTTGCCAACGCCCAGCGGGACAGCATGAAAGAATTCGAGACCACGCCCATGGACGGTGTCCGCCTGGGCCAGCGCATCATTCCCATGGATGTGGCAGGCTGTTATATTCCGGGCGGCCGGTTTGCCCATGCCTGTTCCGCCGTCATGAGCGTGGCCACGGCCAAGGCGGCCGGTGTTGAAACCGTGATCGCCTGTTCCCCGCCCCGGGGGGATGCCATTGACCCTGCCGTGGCCTATGCCCTGGATGTGGCAGGCGCGGATATCATTATTGAAATGGGCGGGGTCCAGGCCATTGCCACCATGGCGTTCGGCCTGTTCACCGGCAAGCCCGCCAATATCCTGGCAGGTCCGGGCAACGCCTATGTGGCCGAGGCCAAGAGCATCCTGTCTTCACAGGGCCGCTGCACCATTGATGTATTTGCAGGCCCCACGGAATCCGCCATTATTGCAGACAAAACAGCAGATTATATGACCGTTGCCATCGACCTTGTATCCCAGGCCGAACACGGGTATGATTCCCCGGTATGGCTTTATACGGACTCCAGGGAGCTGGCGGACAAGGTCATGGAAACCATGCCCAAAATCATCGCGGATATGCCCAACCCGGATGTACCGGAATCCTCATGGCGGGATTACGGGGAAATCATCCTCTGCGAGGACCGGGAAGAGATGTGCCGGGTCAATGACCAATATGCGGCCGAGCATGTCCAGGTCATCGCCGAAGACCTGGACTGGTGGGTAAAAAACCTCACGGCTTACGGGTCGCTGTTCCTGGGCGAAGGCAGCACCGTGCCCCACGGCGACAAATGCTCGGGCACCAATCACATCCTGCCCACCAAAAAGGCCGGGTATTACTCGGGCGGGCTCAATGTGCACAAGTTCCTGAAAATCTACACCTACCAGGAAATTTCGGAACAGGCCAACCTCACCGTCAGCGCGGCCGCATCCCGCCTGTCCCGTGTGGAAGGCATGGAAGGCCATGCCAGGGCCTGCGACTGGCGCCTGAGAAAATACTTCCCCGGCCAGGAATGGGATTTTGAGGTTTACGACCAGACAAAATACTAAGGAGGCGTCATGACCGAGAAACGCTTTACCAAGGATTTTACGCTACAGGAACCCATCCCCGACGCCGGTATTGAAAAGGCCATGGCCGTCATGGCCACAGGCAAACTCCACCGGTACAACGTGGCCCCGGGGGAAAAAGGAGAGGCTGCCCTGCTGGAAGAGGAATTTGCCGCATACATGGGCAAGCCATTTTGCCTGGCCTTATCCTCCTGCGGCGCTGCCATGTACATTGCCCTGAAAAGCGCCGGGGTCAAACCCGGGGACAAGATCCTCTGCAACGCCTATACCCTGGCCCCGGTGCCGGGCGCCATTGAAAATACCGGCGCCAGTATTGAACTGGTGGATATTGTAGACGACTACACCATTGACCTGGACGACCTTGAGAAAAAGGCTGTCCCGGAAAATGTCCGCTGGTTCCTTCTCTCCCATATGCGGGGCCATATCACGGACATGGACCGGGTCATGGAAATCTGTGAAAAACACGGCCTTGTGCTCATTGAAGATTGCGCCCACACCATGGGCGCCACCTGGGACGGGAAAAAATCCGGCAGCTTCGGTAAGGCCGGGTGTTTTTCCACCCAGACCTACAAGCACATGAACTCCGGGGAAGGCGGCCTCCTGGTCACGGATGACCCGGATCTCATGGCCCGTGCCATCATCCATTCCGGCTCCTATATGCTGTACGAACGGCACACGGCCCGGCCGGAAATGGCCGTGTTCGAATCCCTCAAGACCATGGTGCCCAACTATTCGTCACGCATGGACAACCTGAGGGCGGGCCTGCTCCGGCCCCAGCTTGCCGGCCTGGACCGCCAGTGCGAACGCTGGAACAAACGGTACGATCACCTGGCAGCAGGGCTGTCCAGCATCCCGGGAATTTTTGTGCCCGAGCGCAGTGACAAAGAGGCCTATGTGGGCTCTTCCATCCAGTTTTCCCTGAACGGCCGGACCGAGACCGAAATCCGGGCCTTTCTGGACCAGTGCATGGCACGGGGGGTGGAACTCAAATGGTTCGGCAACAAAGAGCCTGTGGGCTTCACCAGTGCTTACGAGTCCTGGAAATACCTGGGGGACCTGCCCGACCTGCCCAATACCAAACGCATCCTTGCCGTGATGTGCGACATGCGCATCCCCCTGACCTTCAGCATTGAAGACTGCGACCTGATCCTCGAGGTCATCGCGGACACGGCAAAAGACATATTAACCTGATCATTTATAAAGGAAGTACCCATGTCCAAAACCATTATCAGCACAGATAAGGCGCCTGCGGCCATCGGCCCTTATTCCCAGGCCGTGGTGACCGGGAACCTGTTGTTCACCTCGGGCCAGCTCCCCATTGACCCGGCCACGGGCAAGATCCCGGAAGGTCCCATTGAAGACCGGGCCCACATCGTGTTTAAAAACCTTTCCGCCATTGCCGCATCTGCCGGCACCAGCCTTGACAAGGCGGTTAAAACCACTGTTTTCCTGGCGGATATTGCCGATTTTGCGGCTGTAAATGCCGTGTATGCCGACTACTTTAAAGAACCGTTCCCGGCCCGGTCCGCGTTCCAGGTGGCTGCCCTGCCCCTGGGTGCAGATCTGGAAGTGGAAGCGGTATTTGAAATTTAAAAACAAGGAGACCATCCAATGAACTTTACCCAATTTCCCAGACGTCCCTACCTGAACGGCCCCACTCCCATTGAGGCCATGCCGTCACTGAGCGCAGCCCTGGGCGGCAAGGTCAACCTGTATATCAAACGCGACGACCTGCTCCCGGGCGCGGCCGGTGGCAACAAGACCCGTAAGCTTGAATTCTGCATTGCCGACGCCATGGCACAGGGGGCTGACACCATCATCACCTGCGGCGCGGTCCAGTCCAACCACTGCCGTCTCACGGCTGCCTGGGCTGCGAAAGAAGGCCTGGACTGCCACCTGATCCTGGAAGAGCGTGTGGAAGGATCGTATAAAAAAGAAGCATCCGGCAACAACTTTTTGTTCGAACTTCTGGATGTCAAATCCATCAATGTGGTTCCGGGCGGTTCCGACATGATGGCCCGGATGACCGAAAAGATGGACGAACTGGCCTCCCAGGGTAAAAAACCCTACATTGTTCCGGGCGGGGCATCCAACGCCATCGGAGCACTGGGATATGCGGCGTGCGCCGAAGAGACCATGAACCAGCTTAACACCATGGGCCTGACCATTGAGCACATTGTGGTGCCCTCCGGCTCTGCAGGCACCCATGCCGGTATGGTCGTGGGCATCACCGGTACCAATGCCAATATCCCGGTATCTGGGGTGAACGTATCCAGGCCCAAGGATGTTCAGGAAGAAATCGTATACACCCTGGCCAAGGAACTGGCGGCCAAACTCGGCATCAAGGCCGGTGTGGACCGTGAAGAATTTGTCTGCTTTGACCAGTATGTGGGACCGGGATATTCCATTCCCACGGATGGAATGGTGGAAGCGGTAAAACTCTTTGCCAAAACCGAGGCCATCCTTCTGGATCCCGTGTATTCAGGCAAGGCGGCTGCCGGTCTTATCGACCTGGTCCGCAATGGCCATTTCGCCGAAGGGTCCAACGTACTCTTCCTGCACACCGGCGGTTCCCCGGCCCTGTTTGCATACCTTGACACGTTCAGGGCATAAAAACACCTGCCCTTCCCTTTCCGGACCTGTTCCGGAAAGGGAAGGCGCCACTTTTCCAGGAAAAAACCAATGACCACAGAACAGGAAAAAATTGCAGGCATATTGGGCGGTATGGGCCCGGATGCCACCGTGGACCTGATGCAGCGGATCATCCGCCTGACACCGGCCATGGACGATGCCGACCATGTCCGCTGTATCGTGGACAATAACCCCAAGGTGCCGTCCCGGATCAAGGCCATTATCGAAGGGGACGGGGAAGATCCGGGCCCCTGCATGGCAGACATGGGACGCCGCCTGGAGTCCTGGGGCGCGGACTTTCTGGTGATCGCCTGCAACACGGCCCACTATTATTATGATGCGGTCCGGGAGGCCGTGGACATCCCGGTGATTCACCTGATCGGCCTGGTCACCGACCATATTCGCCGTCATTTTCCGGACCACCGGGAGATCGGAATTCTTGCCTCTCCAGCCGTGAACATGACCGGGCTCTATGCACAAAAATTCGCCCCGGCCGGCCTGACCGATATCTGGCCGGAGCCGGATGTTCAGGACCAGCTCCTTGGCGTGATCAAATCCGTTAAAAAAGGAGATACCGGTTCCGGGGTTGTCAAGGCATACCAGGATGTATGCGCCCACCTCAGGGACAAAGGAGCCGGGCTTGCCGTGGTGGCCTGCACGGAACTGAGTGCCCTGGATGCGAACCTGCCTGTCCAGGCGGTTGATGCGGCCCAGATCCTGGCCCGTGAAATCGTTGACGCGGCCAAAAACAGGAAAAAGATCACTTCTTACTCCACCAACGCGTAACGCCGGACGGTAACACCAGTCCGTGACCCTAATCCGTAACATTGGCCCGTAACGCCGGGGCCCGTTGTCCAGGGCCCCTTTTTCCACGGGTAATCCTTCTGTCTCTATCTGTCCGGATCCGCCATAATATATTGACAAAAAACCCTGTTTGCGCTAATTGAAGGGGCTATTCCGGCGGTAAGAATTCCTTTTATTCCTACGTGCCAGCAATGAGCATGAACACTTCCACAGGAGATGTGATTTTGGCAGAAAACAAGTCTTCCATGAAATCCCTCAGGGCTTATGAGAAGATTCGGGACATGATCCTCAGCGGCGTTAAACGCCCGGGCACCCGGCTCATCCTTTCGGAACTGGAAACCGAACTGGAAATCGGGCGCGGCCCCATCCGGGAGGCCCTGATGCGCCTGGACCGGTCCGGCCTGGTCAAGAACATCCCTTATAAAGGGGCTGTGGTGGCCACTCCTCCGACCCGCAAGGAAATTCACCACATCTATGACCTCAGGGTCGACCTGGAAACCAAACTGGCCATTGAAGCCATGGAAAACCTTAAGGAAGCGGATTTTTCCCTTTTGGAATCCCTTCTGGACACCATGGAAACCCTGCCCAAAAACCATTATCACTACGACAGGCAGTTTCACAACCATATTTACGAAGCATCCCACCTGCCACACTTGTGCGCCATTTCCCAGACCCTGACCCTGTCTGTGGAAAGTGTGCTCAACATCTACCGCTGGGAAGCGGTTCACTGCAAAAAATTCAACACCGAGCACCGGGCCATTCTGAATGCCCTCAAGAAAAAAGACCCGGTTGCGGTAAGACAACATCTGGAAACCAACATCAAGAACGGCCTGGATATCATCAACGAAACCTACAGCAAAATGGTACGCTTGCCGTAAGCAGACACGTTCCTTCCCGTTACACCGGCATGTTTTCGAATTTGGACGGAAGCCGTTTCGTTAGATTGTATTTTGGATTGGTTACAGAAGGGGGCGGATACACATTTCGTAGTAAGACCGGTCGCCTTTTTTTGAATGGATCTCTTCAATCAGGCTTGGGCCTTTATCCTCATCAAGGACCATTTCCGAGAAGGGTCCCTGGATCCGTGTGCCCTGGATGGCGGACCGGTAAACAGAGACGGAGGGGTCGGGTTCCCGGCTTCCCGCATATTCCACAAGATACTTTTTCTCGTCAACCAGCTTGATGTTTTCCTTTTCACACTGGTCAATCTCTTTGCGGGCCTTGCGGATTTTTTGCCGGAACCGGTCCTGGCGGGCAAAGAGGTCCTGAAGCTCCTCGGCAGACTGTTTTGTCAGGGCCAGGCACTTTTTCAGGTTGCGGGTCAGCCGGACCAGTTCTTCCGGGGCCACATCATCCTTGAGTTCCAGGTAGTTCTTTTTCAGGGCTCTGATCTGGTCCTGGTGGCCTTCCTGGATTTTGGCCATTTCAGCGGCAAGCGCCTCAAGGATTTTGTCCTCGTCTTTCCACGCACGAATCTCTTCGCGCAGATCTTCTATGGTTTCAAGGGAGCTGGCCAGCCGTTTCTTGTTTTTGCGCAGCAGCTCCACAATATGTTTTTCCCTGCCGACTTTCAGCAGGGCGGGCGTGCTGGAAGGGGTTCCGATTTTGCCGGCGTGAATGCCCTGTTTTGCACTGATGGTCGACGCAATAATATGGCCGGTCTGCAACTGGCAGGAGCCGCTGAGAAGAATCTTGGAATCAATCACTTCCTTGAGCACGTAAAAGTTGCCAAACCCCATGATGGTTGAGTTATGGATGAATTTTGCATGGATGTTGCCCACGGTTTTGATGTTGGCATCTGTGATGCCTGAAGCGACCTCCAGGTCCCCGGTCAGGGAAATGGTCGCCCCTTCAACCTCATTGGCAGTCAGGTTCACCCCGGTAACGTGAAATCCCTGTTTTATGGTGCCCTTGACAACAATATTCCCTTTGAAATCAATGTTGCCGGTTTTAAAGTCCACATCCCCGTTGACCATAAATTCCGGATTGACCGTTATTTCTCCCAGCGGGTCCAGGTGCGGCCGTCCGTCATCTGCGGCAAACATGCTCAATCCGTCCTCGGACAATTCCGTACCGTGGCCGGATACAAACGCAGGATCCAGGGGTTCTTCACAGAAAATCTCTTCGCCCATGACGTTGACACCTTTTTTTCCTTCCACCGGGGCCTGTTTTTCAGCCAGAAGGGTGCCTTTTTTCACAAACGGCACCTCGCCCCGTTCCCTGAAGTCAATGGATCCGTCTTCCCTGAGCTCTCCCGGGTTGGTGTACTCGGTTGTAAAATGATAGGTAACGCTGCCGTCACGGCTTTCCACCGGTTGCTGGGCCAGGGCCACGGCAAACGGCTCGTCCTGTTTTCCTCCTTTTTTGATCCATGCCTCAATGGCCTCGTCGTCAACAATCCCGAAATAAACACCATGGTCCCTTAAAAAGCCGAGCACCGCATCCAGGGTGGCAAAAGAGGTGGCGGAAAAATTATTTTTCTTTTTCAGCCATGCGCCTCTGCCGTCTTCCTCAATGGTCAGTTCCAGGTATTTTTCAATGGCTTCTTCCTCGGAGAGTTCAACATTTTCGGCATCCGGCCCGGCACCTTCCGGAGAGGTGTCTTCGCTGGTTTCCGGAAGTTCCAGCACGGAAAGGTATGCCGTCTTCACAAGGCTGTCCAAAAGTTCGGGATGCACAAACCCGTCAGGCTCTTCCCGGAGGATGTCATCCATGCTGCGGGGTGTCCATTCCAGGTCCCGGGAGACAGCCAGGAGAGTTGCCAGCTCTTTCACCTGTCCGGCCACGGTCATAAAGAGTTGTCCGAATGCATCCGGAGCAGCCTCAATCTCCCTGCCGGCAACAAGATCGGCAAGGGAAATACTGGACTGCTCTTCCTCGTTCCGTTCCAGTTGCCTCAGATGAAACTCCAGGCGGGACCGCTGTGACTGCTTTTCATCCAGGAGAAGCCGGTCGGTCTGGTCTTTCTTCTTTAAATTTTTGGCCACCTGGAACATCTTTTTATTGTGCCGGGAAATCAGGGCTCTGAACTGGGATTGTTTCAAATCCTTACGGAACTGCTCCAGGCAGGCGCCGGCCTGCTCCGGCAACTCCCCGGGATCCACGGGATAGGTCATGCAGGCGTGAATGCTGGCGGTATTTACCGCTTCGATTAATGCATCGGGCCGGTCATGGGGTACCCACAGCATGCGCTGGGTATGGGGAGAGATGTCCAGCACGGATCCAAGCAGGGAAATCCCGTCCGTGTCGCCGACGCTGAACCCGCTGATGAAAAGGGTAACACCAAAGGTGCCTTCCTGTTCAAGGCGACGCAGGGCTTCTGTGGGAACCGGTTCCCGGACCACATCCCATCCGGCCCCGGAAAGCGCGGTTTCAGCACTTTTGGAAGCGGCATCGTCATCCTCGACAATGAAGACCTTTGGTTTTTTATTTTCTGTCATGGGGTTCCGTCAGACCTGGTTTTTGCATTTTAAACCCGTTTCGCTTTGAAAACTCTTCAAACCGGTCAAAGATATATGTCACGGCATGGGCGTAAAGCCGGTTGATTTTGTCTGGTGTTATCCCGGGAATGGTGTCTGCGTCCAAATGAATCTCAGCCATCCGGACAACCTGGTCCGGGGTCAGGCCGATCCTTTCGGATGCGTCCCGGACCCGGGCGTCAAGGCTTTCAATTTCCCTGTCGATTTCCTCATGGGCCTGTTCAAGAGATTTCCTGGAATCAATCAGTTCGCTGTCGAGCTGGTAAAGCTGCCGGTTCACGTGTTTGGCTTTTTCCAGATCTGCCTTTGCTTCCATCTGCATCTCATACTGGTTCAGCCCCATCCGGAGTTCCTCCAGGGTATCCTGCCGGTTTTTCGCCTTGAGGATATACCGGTGAACCGCGCCCCTGTTCACGGACTCCTTGATAATATCCATGTCCGAATACCGGGTGAGCAGAAGGCGGACCGTATCCGGCGATATCTCTTTTACGGTTTCCAGAAAATCCGTCCCGGCCATTCCCGCAAGACGCTGGTCCGATATGACCAGGGCCGGATCAACTGCACCGGACCGGATCATTTCCAGTGCTGCCTCGCCATTGCCGGCAAATACAAGGGACAGGGAAAGTTCGGCTGTGTCAATGTCCAGAAATCCCATGACCTTTGACTTGTCCCCGACAAGCAGTGCCTTATGCAACGGTATATGATTCACTGCACTCCCGTAAAATTTGGAATTTACCCCTCTTATGTATATACCACCGGGGCCCCTGCCTTTCAATACGCAAGATATTCCCCGGACAGCCCTGTGGAATCTGTATTGCGGGTATTCAACCCGGCCTGCTCACATCGTCTGCCGGACAGCCCCCGATAATCAGCCATAAGGGGCATAGGTACATACCCGTATCCGGGAGGGCTGCCGTTATCCCAAAATCCGGAACACCGGAATGTGAGTGCTGGGGCAGGTCCGACTCCGGGGCCGAGATCATAGGGGAATGGGGTGCGTGAAAAAATCCGGTAGTGGCCGGTTCCAAGTATAATCAATATTCGGAGTGAGCAAAAGGACTGATTGAGAATTCCCGAAGCGACCTTGATTTAGAAAATATTTCAAATCGGACCGTTAGGCTCCACTGCGGGATATATATAACCCCCCCCCCTCTCTACCCAAGGCACGAATATTGTGTTAAATTATAGGCTCATTCCTTGAAGTAAAATGAAATATAGCTGTTCTCAAAATTCCGTTCCGATTCAATTTTTAACTTGGGTGGGTGCACAGCAAATGACGCTTAAGTTTTCAGTATTTCTTACTGAATCGGTATTCTCATCAGCGGTTTTTTCGGAACATATTTTTGTCATTTGCTATACCAGACAGTGACTTCCCGGCAAAGGGGCTTTGGCGATGAATCAGAAAGGATTCGTATTGCGCAGCATCCCGGATAGCGCCCCGGGGACATGTCCGGTAAGCGATCCACACATGACCTGAAAAATGGCCGGATGCCGTATGGCGTTGTCTTTTCTTAAAGTACAGGCATCTGCACAATAAAAATGCAGTTATAACAGTTTGGCGATATGCTTTTACGAACCGGAATGGCGCATTATCAATGCATGGGCCGACAGGAGAATCAGTAAACAAAAAAGGGGAAGAGAAATGGCAAAAAAAAAGATGACATTGGAGATCAAATTAATCCTGAGTTTTATGGCGGTGTCCTTCATTGTCAGTTTTTCCGGCATTATTGGCCTGTATTTTGTAAAATCCATTGAAACCATGCTGAACAATATCACGGATAAGGCAGCCCCCATTGTGGAGACCAGCGACGATCTTATTGCCAACATCTGGGAAGCCAATAAAGTGGTGGAAGAGGTATTGATATCGGAAATCCCTTCGGAGATCCAGGAACTCAAGGCGGAATTCACCGAACTGGACCAAAAATTTGATGAGACCTACAAGGAATTGCAGGACCTTGTGGACGATAAAAACCTTCTGGATGATCTTGAAACGGCGAAAACAGAGCAGCAGCAATTTGTGGAACACTCTGTCCAGGGCATTGAACAGCAGTTGCTCATGCTCCGGAAAGAAGCGGATTCGGAAGCCTTGCTCGTAAAGTTTGATCAGACCGGCGCACAACTGAATACAATGCTGGATGAGTTTGCCATTGAAAATGAGATGGAAATGCAGAAAGCCGAGGATTACGGAGACGAGCTGGTGGCAAGAGGCAATGCAACCGCAGACCAGATCAACGACATCCTGGGTGAGCTTTTTGAAAAGGATTATCCCGTGGTTGAAGCGAGCCTGAAACTTCAGGCACTGATTTTCAACATCCAGGACACCTGCGGGGAGTACCTTGCCGAGGAAGACATCACCAAGCTTGACTCCATTCGTGAAGAGTTTCAAACCCTTTTCGGAAAAGCAGGCGAATTTATCAAGGTGTTAAGTGATCTGGCGGAAACCGATGAAGACAGGCAGGATGCCAGGGATCTTACCACTCTTTTAAATGCGTGGGACGACGCGGTAATCGCCAAAGACGGCCTGTTTGACTCCCACTCTCAAATGCTGAAGGCGGAAACCAGGGTGGATGAGCTGGCCACTGTTTTCGAAGGCGATGTAGACAATGCCGCCCAGGCACTGAACGTTGTTGCAGACACTGCTGACAGGATCAGTGACCAGGCAGACGAACTGGCCGGGGAAAAAGTCGCGACAGCCATGATGGCCATTATCCTGTGTATCCTCTTAGGTATAGGCATTTCCGTCCTGTTCAGCGTGCAGATCACAAGAAGCGTCAGGCAGCAATTGGGCGGAGATCCGACTGAAATCGCTGATATTGCCAACAGTATTGCCAACGGCGACCTTGCCGTCCGGTTTGACAAGGACGCGTCAAAAATCACCGGTGTATATGCCGATATGAAAAACATGACCGAGAACCTTTCCAGTATGTTCAGGGATATTGCCAAGGGTGTCGGGACCCTTGACGCATCTTCCGGGGAGTTGTCACAAGTATCCGAAAAGATGGCATCCAACCTGGACCAGACCTCTGAAAGGTCGGGTAATGTCGCCTCCGCCGCTGACGAGATGTCAAAAACCATGAACAGCACTGCCGCGTCAACAGAGCAGACCACCGCAAATATCCAGTCCATTGTCGCGGCTGTTGAAGAGATGTCCTCCACCATCACCGGCATTGCCGGCAATACCGCCAAAGGCAGTGAAACAACGGCCCATGCGGTTGAAACGGCCGAACACGTATCCCGGAAAGTAGATGAACTGGGCAAGGCTGCATCTCAAATCAGTAAGGTCACGGAAGCCATTGCCGATATCTCCGAACAGACAAACCTTCTGGCGCTGAACGCCACAATAGAGGCAGCAAGGGCCGGTGAAGCAGGCAAAGGCTTTAATGTCGTCGCAGAGGAGATTAAAACCCTTGCCCAGCAGACAGCGAAAGCAACCAAGGAGATCAGCTCCAGGATCGCCGGCATTCAGACAACTACCCAGGAGTCCGTCAGCGCCATTGAATCCATTGTCAAAGTTATTGATGAAATCAATGGTATCGTCGCAACAGTGGCAACAACTATTGAGGAGCAGTCCGTGACAACCCGGGAAATTTCCAACAGTGTCAACCAGGCGGCCATGGGTGTTCAGGAAGTCAATGACAACATCAATCAGACATCTGCCGTGGTCGGCGAGGTCAACATGGATATCGGGCATGTGAACCAGGCGGCCGAGGAAATGAAATCAGGCGGGCTCCAGGTGAAATCCAGTGCGGCAAAATTGTCCGTACTGGCGAAAGATTTGAGTGAGATGGTCAGCCGGTTTAATATATAGCGCCTCACAAAAAATATTTACCAGGCCGGATCATCCGGCCCCTGCACAACCATTTCCCGACACCGGCCCATTTGGGCCGGTGTCGGGAAATATGCCTAATACTCAAAAATAAAGCCGCCGCCGGCAGAGCCGGCGCCGTGGGCCATCATGAGCACCCGCATTCCCCTTTTGAGCTTACCGGAACTGATCAACTCATCCAGAATCAGCGGCGTCATGGCCGCCACAGTGTTGCCGTAGCGAGAAGACAGGCTGAGGCTTTTTTCCGGGGGACAGTTCAATCCCTTCAGAATCTCGGCCCACAGCAGGGGCGTCTGGTCACTGGTGATCAGAAAATCAATATCGGCAATGGTCATACCGGCATGGTCCAGCAGTTTTTGCCCTGTCACCACGGCGGAATCCAGGGCAGACTGGTTAACCAGCTTGCCGTTGATCATGTTCATGTTCAGCATGACATTGCTATAGTCACGGCTGCCGTTCATCAGGGCGGAACCAAAAGGGACATAGGCAATATCAAAATAATCGCTGTTCATATACAAATAGGAATTATAAAAATGGCGGCGCTCTGCCGGCCCCACGAGTATAGCGGCAGCGCCGTCCCCCATGAGGAAAATCGTCTGGGTATCCCGGTGGACCTCTTTGTTGTACTCCCTGCTGCTTTTTGCACCGGTCAGTATCAGGATATAGTCGTCTCCCCCGTCAATATAGCGGAGCGCCAGATCCAGGGCATGGGTAAGGCCGCTGCATGCCATTGTCATGTCATAGGAAGGAACGCCGTTGGTCACCCCAAGCCTCTGCAACACCTTTAAGGCCGTGCCCGGAACGATATGGTCCCCGATCAGCTTGGCATAAAATATTTTATCGAGTTGCTCCGGGAAGATGCCTGCCCGGTTGAGGCATGTCCGGGCAGCCCGTGCCAGGAACTCCGAGGGGGAAAGGTTTTGGTCATCCCAGCGCCGTTCCTTGATGCCGGTGGAATATTCCACGGCCCTGGCCGTGGCAAAAAGGTCGTATTTATCAATCATATCCTGGTTTGTCATCCTGTTTTCCGGCAGAAACTTTCCCGTGGATATCACCCGGCCGAACCGGGTGACGTCCAAAGGCGCAACCTCAGGATATTCCAATGTGGTGTCTTTAACGTCTGTCATCATATTTTACCCGTTTTAACTCCTTGGTGTTCACGATTGCCGCCCTGTAAAGCCGGTTCAAACCGAATAGATCATGCCGCCGCCGCTGGCCCCCTCTCCGTGGGAGATCAACATGATATTGTCCCCGGGCCTGAAAAGATTCTCATCAAACCCTTTGTTGAGCAATATGGGGAGCATCGCCGACATGGTATTTCCATATTGGGCAATCACGGAAAGGCTTTTGTCAGGACTGACATCCAATGCTTCCAGTGTCATCTGCCGGATCTGATGATTGTTTTCCGTCACCAGCACCCAGTCCGGGGGCCGGTCTTCCACCCCGGGATTCTGCATGAGCCGGTCTTTGATCACACAGGCCGCTTCCCGGTAAAACGGAGCGATGTCTTTCCAGTTGCCCGGGGCATACAGGTCGTGGGCAAATGAAAAATCCTTGTTCCGGAAACTCTCTCCCTTGATCTCGGTCAGCTTGCCAAAAGCGATTGACAGGTCATAGTAAGACGGGTTGGCGTAAAAATACCCTCCCATGAAATGTGGCCGGTCGCTTTTCTCCAGCAGGACGGCGGCAGCACCATCGCCGAATAGAAACGCAGTCCTGGGATCTGTCTGGCCGGTCAGGCACCGGATCACACCGCCGGACAGAATCAGGACATACTCCTCACCCGAATTGATATAGTGCAGCCCCATGTCCAGCGCCTGGAGAAACCCGTTGATGCCGCCGTCCACGTCAAACCCAGGGATCGCTGTGGTGCAGCCTGTTTTTTTCTGGACCTGGGCGGCAGTCATGGGCAACAGCCGGTCCCCCAAAAATTTGGTGACAAGAATACGGCTTAACCGGTCCGGCTCAACGCCCGCCCTGGCCAGGCAGGATCTTCCGGCAGCTGCCAGAAGATCCGAATCTGCAGTGCCCGGAGCGGCAACCCGTCGCACTTTGACCCCTAAATTTCTTTGGATGACCTTTTCTGGTAAGGAAATGCCGTTTTGATCTATGATTTCCTGGTTTGTAATGGTCTTTTGGTCCGATTTCTGTGTTGCATACCCTAAAGGGCAGAAGCCCAAAATTTTAATCCTCGAAATACTCAATGTATTCCTCCGGTTAAAATTTTGCCGCGCCTTGAACTCAAACCAAAATCTTGATTATTAGAGGTGCCCTCAATCCGTAAAATACGTATCCAGCAACGGAGAAATTTTTTTTCTGGAAACCCCGGTATTTGACTGGTTGTAAAAAGAAATTTTACCCTGTGAACAAGACTGTTGGCCGGACAGAGAAAGAGAGGTCAGCCCCAGATTGTTTGCCTGGAAAAAGGTGACCAAACGATCGTGGAGCAACGGATCAGCACAGTAAACGGCAAGGTCACGTTTGAATTCCGGGTCTTCATAGGCATTCATGGAGAGCAGCACATCCAGATTTTGTTGCCGGGCATAGGCGGCAAATCCGGCACAGAGAGATGGGTCGGTTTCCGCCCACTGCTGCACAGAATGGAAAACCGATGCGATGCCGCACCTGGACATGCCGAACACAAACTCTTTATAGTCCTTGCGCAACAGATCAAAGGTGCCCAGGCCTGCGGTATGAAATTTGGCCTGTTGTATTGCCTCAAAGTATTGGTTGCGGTCAAGGGTGCAGGTGCCCATGAGCCTGAAGGCGGCGGCAGTATCCCTGGCCGTGACCCGTCCGGCTTCCGGGGCCAGGTTGACCGTATCCAGGAGAATGGCCCCTGTCAGGAGTGCGGCAACAGAAGGATCCAGCAGACCGGGAGAATCCCGGACCAGGAGTTCGCCCACCAGGGTGGCTGTTGACCCCATCGGTTCAATGGTCCGGGGGGATGCATGGGTGTATAGCCCCTCGTCTTTGTGGTGGTCCAGAATGGCCCTGACTTTGTCCGCGTAATCCGCAAACATGGGGGATAACCGGTTGTGGTCCACCAGCGCCAGTCCGCGTACCCGCTCCATGAGACACCGGAGCGGGACATCATCCAGAAAAACCAGGTGTACCGGATCAATGCCAGCCTGCTCAAACACATAGACTGCTTCGGTTCTGAGTTTAAAATCTGCCCTGGCAATGGGCATGAGGGGAATAATGTTTTTTTCAGGCTGTGCAGCAGACCGGATATAGGCAAACACAATGGCCGAAACCATGGAGTCCAGGTCGGCCGACTGGTTTCCCATCACCAGAAGGTCAATGGATCGGCCGGCGATGTCCGCCCCGGAATTACGCAGGTACTGGTTGAGTGAACAACGCATGGGATAGCCTCCTTGACCTGTAGTATAGACGTATGACCGGCACTTCGCAATATCAGGACAGGATCGGGAGATTCGGAGATTCCTGCCGGCGGCGGTTGAAACTCTGCCGAAAGACG
The DNA here is from genome assembly GCA_036881925.1 of Desulfobacter sp. Taxonomy (GTDB): domain Bacteria; phylum Desulfobacterota; class Desulfobacteria; order Desulfobacterales; family Desulfobacteraceae; genus Desulfobacter. Next base: position 62,653 of record JBAJNJ010000024.1, on the reverse strand, counting down.
GGTTAAAGACGGATCATTTGACCCGGGCGGTCCGGGCCTGCGACATAAAGGGCTGTCCCGGATCCATTCAGCACTTTGGCCACCTCATGGGCAGCCTTTTCCGGGCAGTTGTTTTCTTCGCTCAGATGGGCCAGCACCAGGTGGGAAAGGTTCTGGTGAGAAATTTCCCCCACCAGGTCCCGGGTGTCCTGGTTTGACAGGTGGCCGGTCCTGGATTTGATCCGTTGTTTCAGATGCCAGGGATAGGGGCCGTTTTCCAGCATTTGGGGATCATGGTTGGCCTCCAGGTAAAGGGCGTTGCTCTGGCTGAGGTGAAACTTTACAAGCGTATTGGCAATGCCCAGGTCCGTGGCAATGCCTATTTTTTTCCCCCCGTAACTCAGGGTCAGCCCGGCAGGATCCCGGGCATCGTGGGACACGGAAAAAGGGTTCACGCAAAGGCCGGCCACCTCAAAGGCAGTACCGCATTCGAAAAATTCAAGACGGTCTATTTTCCCCAGGTTTTTGCAGGCCCGGTAGGTGTCCGGCGTAATATAAACGGGGATATCAAACCGCCGGCTTAATATCCCCGCTCCTTTTACATGATCGGTATGTTCATGGGTGATGATGATGGCTTTCAGGCGGTCCGGGGTTTCCCCCACCTGTGACAGGCGTCGCTCGGTCTCAATGCCTGAAAGCCCGGCATCAACAAGTACGGCCGCATCCGGAGTGGATACGAAAACAGCGTTCCCCTTGCTGCCGCTGGCAAGGGGACACAAGCAGAAAGAATTACTCTTTTTCGGCATCTTTCTTGGCAGCTTTGTAGCTGAGTTTGATCTTTCCGTCCCTGGTGATATCAAGCACCTTGACCGCAATGACCTCGCCTTCCTTGACCACATCGGTGACTTTTTTCACCCGGTAGTCGGCCAGTTCAGAGATATGAACCAGACCGTCGGTGCCGGATTTAATGTTTACAAATGCACCGAAGTCTGTGATCTTGACCACGGCACCTTCGTAAATGGTGCCGATCTCCGGATCCATGGCAATGTCCTTGACCATGGCAACGGCCTTGGCGGAATCTTCTTCGTTTTCAGCCGCGATTTTGACAATACCCGAGTCATCCACCTCAATGGTGGTGTTGGTGTCTGCCTGGAGTGCACGGATCACCTTGCCGCCGGGGCCGATAATGTCGCGGATCTTATCTTTGTTGATCTGGACGCTGACAATCTTGGGCGCATGGGGAGAAACCTCGTCTCTGGATTTATCCAGGGTTTCAAGCATTTTGTCCAGGATGTGAATCCGGCCCCCATTGGCCTGGTTCAGGGCGGTTTCCATGATCTCTTTGGACAATTCCTTGATCTTGATATCCATCTGGAGAGCGGTGATCCCCTCACGGGTACCGGCCACCTTGAAATCCATGTCCCCGAAATGGTCCTCATCCCCCAGGATATCCGAAAGGACAACGGTTTTTTCACCGTCTTTGATCAGACCCATGGCAATCCCGGAAACCGGCGCTTTAATGGGCACCCCGCCGTCCATCAGGGCCAGGCAGCCCGAGCATACGGTTCCCATGGAAGAAGATCCGTTGGATTCGGTCACTTCGCCGACCAGGCGGATCGTGTACTCAAAATCTTCCGGGGAAGGAATCACCTTGGCAAGCGCCCTGTGGGCCAGGTTGCCATGGCCGATATCCCTGCGGCTCGGTCCGCCGGGGCGTTTTACCTCGCCCACGGAATAGGGAGGGAAATTGTAGTGCAGCATGAACGCCCGGGTTTCATTATTGGAATTCAGTGTCTCAAGGCGCTGCTCATCCAGACCGGATCCCAGGGTCAGGGTGCCGATCACCTGGGTCTCGCCACGGGTAAACAGAGCGGAACCGTGGGGTCTGGGCAGACAGCCCGCTTCACAGTCGATTTGCCGAATTTCATCAAAGGCACGGCCGTCAATCCGTTTGTCTTCCTTGAGGACAATGTCCCTGGAAACAGCCTTCACGGTTTTGCCAAAAACCTCCTTGATTTCCTTGGCCTGCTCGGGATAGTCCGCTGCAAAATGCGCCAGGGTCTCGTCTTTAAGATTGGCAATGGCCTTCTGGCGCTCAATCTTGGTTTTGATCTGTACAGTGTCCCGGACATTGTCCCAGGCAAAGGCTTTTACTTTTTCAGCCAGGGCTTCATCCCGGGCCGGGGGGGTAAAGGGGCGTTTTTCTTTGCCCACGGCGGCTTTAAGCTCAATCTGGAGGTCAATGGCCGGCTGCATGGCCTCATGGCCGAAGAAAATGGCATCCAGCATATCTTTTTCCGATACGACTTCCGCACCGCCTTCTACCATGACAACACCGGTTTTGGACCCGGCCACGGTCAGGTCGATATCGCTTTCTTCCATCTGCTCGGGCGTGGGGTTGGCAATGAATTCGCCATTGACCCGGCCGACTTTGATACCGGCAATAGGACCGCTGAAAGGAATGTCTGATATCTCCAGGGCGGTAGAGGCACCGATCATGGCCAGAATACCGGGCTCACAGGCCTTGTCCGTGGACATGACCGTTGCAATCACCTGGGTTTCAAAATTGTAGTCATCTTCGAACAACGGACGGATGGGACGGTCAATCAATCGTGCATTCAGGGTTTCTGCCTCAGAGGGTCTTCCGATTTCCCGCCTGAAATAATTGCCCGGAATCCTGCCGGCCGCATAAATCCGTTCCTGGTATTCAACGGACAGGGGCAGGAAGCTGATGTCTTCCTTGGGGTCTTTGGCAGCCACTGCCGTGACAAGCACAACGGTTTCACCGTAAGTGACCACAACGGACCCGGAGGCCTGCTTGGCAATCTTTCCGGTACTGATGGACAACTCTTTTCCGCCGATTTCGGCCGATACGATCTTTTCCATAATGTCTCCTAATAGAATTTCTGATTCAATCATGAATAAAAAGGGCGGAAATTCGGGGAACTGCCGTAAAGATCATAAACCCGCATATTTACCATCAAACCCCTCGGTGCAGCAGCAGGTGATTCTGATGCCAACCGGTTTGATAGCAAAGATGCGAACTTATAGTGAGGCTTTTCCCAAGACGCCGCCCAATACAAATAAAAAAACCGGTTTTTGACCCGCAAGATGCCAAAAACCGGTTTAAGGTCATGTTACCTTCTGAGTCCGAGCTTCTCGATCAAAGAACGGTATCTGTTTACGTCTTTTTTCTTGACGTAATCCAGCAGGCTTCTGCGCCGACCAACCAGAATCAGCAGCCCCCGCCGGGAATGGTGGTCCTTTTTATGGGACTTTAAATGCTCGGTCAGGTAGCTGATTCTATGGGTTAAAATGGCCACCTGGACTTCAGGTGAACCGGTGTCGGATTCGTGGAGCTTGAATTTTTCAATCATCTCCTCTTTGTTTTCTGCTAATAAAACCACTGTAACACTCCTTTATTTGGAATAAATTAAAACCGGTACGCTTGACTGCCGGTATGTTAACGGCCTTCCATCCAATATTCCATTCAGACGAGAAGGTACTATACCAGCCAATGTACCATTAAAAAATAACCGTATTTATTTATCAGTTAAGCGATAAAAACGCAACAATAATTATAGGTTCGGCCGGATTCATCCGGTGTGACAAGAGCCAGTAGATGATTTGAGGCATCAATGATGCGGACGTAAGGGGAATCTGCAGCCCCGGCACCTGCTTCCACATCCCCCGGCTTGACCTCAAGCCGCTGTCCGTAACGGATTGTTTCGGTCATGGCCTTGTCCGCCCGGATGGCCGGCAGGAAAGCCAGGCACTCGGACATGGGGATGATCAGCGTATTGATTTGGGAGCGGTCCATGGCTTCCAGGTCCGCCAGATCAACGGCATCTTCAATATGGAACTGTCCGGACCGGGTCCGGCACAGTCCCGACAGATGGGCCCCGCAACCCAGTACCTTGCCGATATCATAGGCCAGACTCCGGATATAGGTGCCGCCGGAACAATGGACGCGCATGTCAAAAACAGGCAGGCCTGTTTCGGAAATCCTCACGTGTTCTGCACGAATACTGTAAATATCGATCTGCCTGGGTGGTTTCTGCACCATTTTTCCCTGGCGGGCCAGCTTGTACAAGGGCTGTCCCTGGTGCTTTAAAGCGGAGAATGCCGGAGCTACCTGCTCCTGGGGACCTGAAAATCCGGCCACGGCGCGGTCGATTTTTTCGCGGGTAATGTTTGCAAGTTGTTCCGGTGCTGCTGTAGATACGATTTTTCCGGTACAGTCATAGGTATCGGTCTCAACCCCCAGGGTGACCTGGGCCAAATATCCTTTGCTGCCGTCCAGAAAAAACCGGGAAATCCGTGTGGCTTTTTGAACGGCAATCAGAAGCACGCCGGTGGCAAAAGGATCAAGGGTGCCGGTATGGCCGATTTTCTTTACCTTGAGATGCCGTTTCAGACGTGCCACAACAGCTGCAGAGGATATCCCGTCAGGTTTGCGGACAACAAGAATACCGTCTGTCATGGAAAAAGAGTGATCTCCCCGGGTCAATGCGGATTTTCCGTGGTCGGGGGTGTGGAAGCTTCCCCGCCGTTTCCTTCAGGCGAGGAAACAGACGGTTCCATACCGTCTTCTTCACGGTCATCCCCCTTGGGTGCGGCCTCGATCAGTGCATCCAGGCGTGCGGCACGGTCAAAGGATTTGTCATGGACAAATCTCAGGTCCGGCATGTATTTCAACCCCAGCTTGGGGGCAATACTCTTTTTGATGAATCCCTTGGATTTTTTAAACCCGTTCAGGGTTTCCCGGATTCGTTTTTTATCACCGAATACCGTGATATAGACATCGGCGACCCGGAGATCCGGGGACATCTTGACCGCGCTGATCGTGGCCATTTCCACCCTTGGGTCCTGCATTTTTTTGGAGAGCAGGTCGGTAATAGCAGCCTGGATTTTGGTACTGACCCGCTCGGCCCGTGCATAGGGTTTCATGTGTTTACCTGCTACCCCTTATATTTTCTTTCTTCGACTTCATAGCACTCAATGGCATCGCCGACTTTAATATCGTTATATTTTTCAAGGCCGATACCGCACTCAAATCCCTGTTCCACCTCTTTGACATCGTCCTTGAACCGGCGCAGCGCGGAAAGCTCGGTATCGCATTTGATAACGCCGTCCCTGAGCAGGCGGACCTTTTTACCTCTGACCACCTTGCCTTCGGTGATGGCGCAACCGGCAATCGTGCCCATTTTGGGAACCACAAAGGTATCCCGGACGTCGGCCCGGCCGACGATGATCTCGTGGAACGTGGAGGGCATCATGCCGTCCAGGGCCGCCTTGATATCATTGATAACATCATAGATGATATCATAGAAGCGCATATCCACATTTTCATCCTTGGCCAGTCTACGGATCTGGGGAGACGGCCGGACATTAAACCCGACGATAATGGCATCGGATACTGCAGCCAGGGCAACGTCAGACTCATTGATGGTGCCGGCGCCGGAGTGAACGATTTTGACATCCACCTCTTCCTTGGCCAGGTCTTTGAGAGAATCGTTAAGGGCTTCAATGGACCCTTGCACATCTGCCTTGACAATGAGCTTGAGTTCCTTGATCTCGGCTGTGCCCAGATTTTCAAACATTTTTTCAAGGTTGGCCCGGCTCTTTTTGGCCAATTCCTTGGCCCGCTGCTTCTGCATCCGGTGGCCGGCGATCTGCTTGGCATCTTTATCGGATGCCACGGCAATGAACTCGTCACCGGCATCAGGCACACCGGTAAGTCCTACGATCTCCACAGGCATACTCGGCCCGGCAGAGTCAATCCTGGAACCGGAATCATCAATCATGGCACGGATGCGGCCGGAGTGAAGGCCGCATACAATGGGATCACCGTCTTTGAGAGTTCCCTGTTTTACCAGTACCGTGGCAACGGAACCCCGGCCGGTATCCAGGCGGGACTCGACCACGTATCCCGATGCATTCCGGTCGGGATTGGCCCTCAGCTCAAGCACTTCGGACTGGAGCAGCACCATTTCAAGCAAATCGTCTATACCCTCGCCGGTCTTGGCGGAGACTTTTACAAAAATCACGTTGCCGCCCCAATCTTCCGCCAAAAGATCATGTTCGGACAACTCACGCATGATCCGGTCCGGATCCGCACCGGCCTTATCCATTTTGTTGACCGCCACCACAACCGGCACATCTGCGGCCTTGGCATGGTTGATGGCCTCAATGGTCTGGGGCATGACACCGTCGTCAGCCGCCACAACCAGGATAACGATATCCGTGACTTTGGCTCCCCTGGACCGCATGGCGGTAAAGGCGGCATGGCCCGGTGTATCAAGAAAGGTAATCCGGCCGCCGTTGGGAGTTTCAACATTGTATGCACCGATATGCTGGGTAATCCCCCCGGCTTCACCACTGGTGATCTTGGATTCCCTGATCACGTCCAGCAATGAGGTTTTACCGTGGTCGACATGGCCCATGATGGTGACAACCGGCGGACATTCCACCATATTTTCATCATCTTTCGTTGGCTCAGGCACATTGAGCAACGCCTCTTCCTCGAACGAGGCCTTTTCCACTTCGAATTCAAACTCCGCCGCCACAAGTGCAGCCGTATCGAAATCAATGGTCTGGTTCACTGTGGCCATGACCCCCATGCCCATAAGCTTGGCAATCATCTCATTGGCTTTGATGCCCATGCGCTTTGCGAGTTCGGCCAGCTCAATGGCCTCGTCGATTTTGACGCGGCGCTTAATGGCCTTGGGTGTCGTAATCTGGGTTTTTTGGAAGTTGCCCTTTTTGCCTCTGTTATCTTTTCTGCCCCGTTTCTTACGGCCCCGGCCCCTGTAAAGGTCATTTCCTTCCACAACGGATTTTCTTTTGCGCCGTTTTTTCTTACCGGTACCCGGCGTATCAGAGGCGGGCAAGTCCTTTCCCCAGCCTTTTTTCCGGTTGTCCGCACCCGGACTCGGCGGCATCATCATATCTGGCCCCGGCATGGCTGCGGCAGGGGCACCCGGCCTGTTAGGGGCACCCGGCCTGCTGTCCCTGGCAGGCCTTCTGCCGGGCGTATCCTGAGCACCGCGTCCGCCGGCAGGGCGTTTGTCGCCAGACGGCTTCCTCCGCTTGAGATTTTCCAGCACGGCAGGATCGACAACCCGGACAATTTTGGCCGGAGTGGATTTTTTCTTTTTCTTTTTCTTTTTTGCCTGTGCCTTATCGGCATCGGTATCTTCGGCAGCAGTCGTCTCAGGTGTTTCTTCAACCTCGGCAGTCGTCTCTTGAACCGGCGCTTCAGGCGCCGGCGGTTCTGCAGTTACAGTCTCCACAACCTTATCTTCCTTTTTCTCTTCAACAGCAACAGGCGTCTGCGTTTCTACATCTTCCTCAGACGCATCCGGTGCCGGTTCAAGCTCCTCTTCAGGAACTTCGGTAATTACCGGTTTAATTATTTTCGCCGGCTCGGAGGGTTTAGACGCAGCTTTTTTTGCAGAGCGCTTACGCACAACAGCCTTGGTAGCAGTTTCTTCCAGCTCAGGCCCGGCAGCGTCCTCTGCCGGTTCGGATTCAGACACCCGTAGCTCCGGTGCAACAGCTTCAGCGTCATCCGCCGCATCAGGCACCTCTGTTTCGGAGACAACATCTTCCTCTGCCATTTCATCTGTGTCTGCCGAAGCTTCAGGATCGGACTTTGCTTTCCGCCTGCGGATCACAGAGGGTCTGACTTTAACATCGCTATGCTGCTTCTTTTTGCCAAACATAGATCTTTTGATAGCGATGACAGCGCTGTCTTCCAGAGAACTCATGTGGCTTTTAACTTCGATTTTCAATTCCTTCATCTTATTGAGAAGCTGCTTATTTGTCATATTCAGATCTTTAGCCAACTCATATACTCTGACCTTCGCCATTCGTTGCCCCCAGTAATCCTCTTTTAATTATTCTAATCGTTTACCTGTCGCCTTACCGATGCAACCTAGTCACTGATCCCGTCGGGATCTGTATCTTCCTGGGTTTCCTGCTCCCCGGCAACATCTGCCGGTTCTTCTCCATGAGTATCATCTTGGGCATCTTCCGCCATTTCCAACCCGGCCGCTTCATCAGCGGCTGCCTGCTGGGCCTGGAGTCGCTCGGCTTCCAGGATCTGGCCGGCTTCTTCAATGATGTACACAGCGTCTTCAACGCTGATATCCATCACAGCGGCAACGTCTTCAGCCATGGCATCCATAATATCCAGAAGTGACGCATATCCGGCTTTAAAAAGAACCTCAGCCATGGGCAGCCCCACGTTGGAGAGTTTCATCAGGCTGTCATAGCCTTCCTTGACCTCGCGGCTGTAATCCTCCTCGCTGGTCACCTCCAGGTGCCATCCTGTAATTTCACATGCCAGTGATACATTCTGGCCGCCCTTACCAATGGCAATGGAAAGATATTCATCATTGACAATCACTTCCATGGACTGGTTATCCTCGTCAATGATCACCCTGGCGATCTCAGCAGGTGACAGGGCATTGCAGACAAATCTGGCAATGTCCGGGCTCCACTGGACAATATCGATTTTCTCTCCCCGGAGTTCCTGGACAATATTCTGGACCCGGTTTCCTTTCATTCCCACGCAGGCACCGACAGGATCCACATCCGAATCAATGGAAGAGACGGCGATCTTGGCCCTGACACCCGGCACCCGTGCCGCACCGCGGATAGAAACAATCCCCTCAGCCACTTCCGGCACCTCGGTTTTAAACAGTTCGACCAGGAACTCGGGATGGGTTCTGGAAAGGATAATCTGTGCCCCTTTGGACTCTTCTAGCACATCCACCACATAAGCCCGGATCCGGTCTCCCCGCTTGTAGTTTTCTTTGGGCATCTGTTCCCTGGGCCGCAATACCGCATCGGCCTGCCCCAGGTTTACAATGATACTGCCCCGGTCAAACCGCTGAACAATACCATTGATGATTTTTCCCTTTTTATGGATAAAATTTTCATACACGGCATTGCGCTCGGCCTCGCGCATTTTCTGGATAATCACCTGTTTGGCGGACTGGGCGGCAATGCGGCCGAATTCCTCGGTATCTATCCGGATACCCAGGCTGTCACCGATCTCGCACTCGGGATCATATTCCATGCCCTCATCAAGGGTCAGCTCACTGTCGTGGTATTCAACCTCTTCGACCACCTCTTTAAAATGGAAGACTTCAACATCACCGCTTTTTTCATCATAATGGACTTCGATATCAGCCCTGGGTCCGATTTTTTTCCGGGCAGCCGAAATAATGGCCTCTTTCAAGGTATTAATAAGTATTTCCGCATCAATACCCTTTTCACGGCTTACCTGGTCAATTACCCTTTTTATATCTGTGATAAACATGCTAAGCGTTCTCCATATTACTGACCTGCAAGCATTGCTTTGCTGATCATGAGGCCTGTGATTTCAACCTCGTTACCATCAACTGCAATCACAACAGAATCATCGTTAGTCTTCTCAAGAATCCCGGTGAACTTCCTCTGGCCGTTGATCGGCTCATGGGTTTCTACTTTGATCCTTTCCCCGGTAAACCGGATAAAATCCTCTCGTTTGCTCAAAGGCCGGTTGGGACCCGGGGAAGACACCTCAAGCCGGTAGCTGCCGATGTCCTCAATATGCACATCAATCAAATCCCCAAGCTGCCGGCTGACCGTCACGCAGTCATCCAGGGTGACCCCGCCGGACTTGTCCATGTAAAGCCGAACAATTTTTTCCCGGTTGCTGGTGATGCACTCGATATGGACCAGTTCAAAATTTTCAGCCCTGAACAGGGGCGTTGCCACGCCTTCAACCCGGCGCACAATCCCGTCTAACTCTTTTCCCCTGATAAATCCCATAGTTACCTGCAACCCTGTTTAAATATATGCCACAAACACAAAAACGGGCAGATGCCCGTTCCTAGTAATACAACTCTCAACAAAATCATCACCTTTACACGTCGGCTCAGATCATATTTTTCCCCATAAAATGGAACAAATCTGCCATCCCGTACACAAAAAGATGGAGCGGGCAACGAGGCTCGAACTCGCGACATCAAGCTTGGGAAGCTTGCACTCTACCAACTGAGTTATGCCCGCATTAGCGGCACAATATAACAACCCATTTTCCGTTTGTCAACACTCTTTACACCGGACTGAAAAGCGACGGAATCCGGGATGCGGCACCTGCTGAAACCAGGAGCTATCCAGGCAGACTGGCGTTGAATTTTTCCAGAACCCGGCCGGACAGGAGTGCATGTATTTTCTTGATATTCTTCTCGGTCAGGGTTTTATTGGCAGAGCGGTAAACCACACGGAACGACAGGGATTTTTTCCCCTGGCCGATGGCCTCCCCCTGGAACACGTCAAACAGAAAATAGTCTTCAATCAGGGCCTGCTTTGCGGAAAACGCCTTGATATCTTCAAGAATGGCGCCCACCTCGACCCCGTTGTCCACGATCAGGGTCATATCCCTGGACACCGCCGGGAACCTGGGCAATGGAACGGCTTTGATTGCCTCGGGTATGACATCCTGAAGAAGTTCCATATCCATGTCAAACACAAAGGCATCCTGCTTCAGCCCATAGGTTTTGAGGACACGGCTGCTGATTTTCCCAAGAGTGCAGATGGTCTTGCCTGCCTTAACAACCCGGGCCCCGTAGCCCGGTTCAAAATACGGACAGGTCTCATCATCAATCTTCTCATACCGGACATCGGTGACAAAAAGGTCGTCCAGCAATCCCTGCACCACCCCTTTGAGATCAAAGAAATCCAGGGGTTCACTTTTGGAAAACCAGGTCTGGCCGGAACGGTTTCCGGTCATCAGGCCACCGACCACTTCAGTCTCTCTGGGCTGTTGGCCCGGGGCAGTGGCAAAAAAGATCTTGCCGATTTCAAAAATCCGGAGGGTGTCGATCTGCTGGGCAGTATTTCTGCGCATGGTTTCAAGCAGTCCCGGGATAACAGAGGAGCGCAGGACAGACATCTGGTCGGAAATGGGATTCAGGATTTTTTCAACGGACCGTCTCGGATCTGCGTCCTCCAGATCAAGGCGTTCGCAGGAATCTTCATGAATAAAGTTGTAGTTGATGGCCTCGTAAAAGGAAAACCCGGTCATGGCCCGGCGGATTCCGGCACGGAGCTGCAACCTCGGGTCCAGGGGGCGGCCTTCCGCCGGTACCGGCGGATAGCTGGTTTCAATATTATTGTAACCCCAGAGTCTTGCCACCTCTTCGGAAAGGTCCTCGGGTCGCGTCACATCCACCCGGAAAGAGGGCACCCCTATATTAAGGCGGGTATCATCAATTTTTTCAACGGCAAATTCCACAGATGCCAGAATGTCGACAATTGCATCCGCACTGAACGCCGTACCCAGACGGGTGTTCAATGCATCCACCCGCAGTTCGATTTGCCTGGATTCTGCTTTGACGGGATGTTCGTCAATGACGCCCGCTGCAATTCTGGCGTCACAGAGTTCGGCCATCAACCCGACCGCCCGTTTCATGGCAAACAGGGCCCCTTCGGGATCAACCCCCCGTTCAAAACGGTGGGATGCATCGGTTCCGATGCCAGTCCGTTTGGCTGTCCGGCGTACGGACACCGGGTTAAAATATGCGCTTTCCACCAGCACCCGGGTAGTGGCGTCTGAAATTTCTGAATTCTCACCGCCCATGACACCGGCAATTCCCACGGGCTTTTCCCCGTCACAGATCATGAGCATTTCAGGGTCCATTTTATGGACTTTTGAATCCAGGGTAGTGAATTCAATGGGGCTGCCCGCAGTTTTGACAATGATTTTTCCCCCGGCAAGATTGTCATAGTCAAAGGCATGAAGGGGCTGGCCGGTTTCCATCATTACAAAGTTGGTGATATCCACAACATTGTTGATGGGTGTCAGTCCGACGGATTCCAGCCGCTGCTGCAGCCAGAGCGGCGAGGGGCTTACCTTGACGTCAAAAAGCATGCCCGCAGTATACCGTGGGCAGAGTTCCGGGTCCCGGATTTCCACCCTTGCATAGTCATGGATAGATTCAGCACCTGTTTTGTCTTTGGGCAGCGCCGCATCGGGAAGAGCCACGTGATTCCGGGGTTCGCTAAATGCACCTACCTCCCTGGCCACACCGACAACACTCAGACAGTCCGGCCGGTTGGGCGTCAGGTCGATTTCAAAAACGGCATCGGTCAGGGCAAGGGCGTCAATCAGAGGAGTTCCGGCCACCAAATCCCCTTCCAGATCCATAATACCGGCGGCATCTGCATCCAGGCGGAGTTCAGCAGCAGAGCAGAGCATTCCGCAGGATTTTTCTCCCCGCAGCTTGCTTTTCTTGATTTTGAAGTCACCGGGCAGCACCGCGCCCGGCAGGGCACAGGCCACATACATTCCCTCCCTGACATTGGGCGCACCGCATACGATGGGTGCAAGTTCCCCCGCACCGATATCCACTGCACAGCAGGTCAGCTTGTCTGCATTGGGATGCTGCCGGGCCTCTGTCACCTGGCCTACCACCACCTTATCCAGGTAGTCGTAAAGGTTTTCAACACCATCCACTTCAAGACCGGCCATGGTCAGTCGGTCGGACATTTCCTGGGGATCCAGGTCAACGGGAATATATTCGCGTAACCAGCTTAAACTGACTTTCATTTTAAAACTGCCCTAAAAAACGCATATCGTTTTCAAAATATTTCCTGATATCGTCGATACCGTACTTGAGCATAGCCATACGCTCAATGCCCACACCAAAGGCAAACCCGGTGTACCTGTCCGTATCATACGCCACATTTTCAAATACGGCCGGATGAACCATCCCGGACCCCAACACCTCTAACCAGCCTGTTTTTGAGCAGACCCGACATCCTTTGCCGCGGCACATGACGCAACGGATATCCACTTCCGCGCTGGGCTCGGTAAAGGGAAAAAAGCTTGGCCGGAACCGCAAAGAGGTCTCCGCATCAAAAAACTGGTGGACAAATGTGGTCAGCACCCCTTTAAGGTCGCCGAAAGAAATGCCCTCATCCACCATCAGACCTTCTACCTGATGAAACATGGGCGTATGGGTGAGATCCGAGTCACAGCGAAAAACTTTTCCGGGAGAAATAATCCTTACCGGCGGCTTGGTTTTTTCCATGACCCTGGGCTGGGAACCGGAGGTATGGGTTCTTAAAACAATATTGTCGGACACGTAAAACGTGTCCTGCATATCCCTTGCCGGATGGTACTTTGGAATATTCAAGGCCTCAAAGTTGTAATAATCGGTCTCAACTTCAGGCCCTTCGGCAATATCAAACCCCAGACGCATGAAAATGCCGCAGATTTCATCCAGCACCTGGGTGATGGGATGCAGCGCGCCCCGGACAGCCGGGCGGCCGGGCAGGGTCACGTCTATGCCGGCGGACGCTTCATCATCCCCGGCATTCAGGCCAGCCTCAGCCTCCAGGATCAGCTTTTCAAGGCGCCCTTTGAGTATGTTGGCATTTTTGCCCGCAGCCGGACGCTCATCATCGGGAAGCGATGAAATATTCCGCAGAAATCCGGTCAGAACCCCTTTTCTTCCCAGAAAACGGATGGAAACCTCTTCCAGGGCTTCTTTGGAGTCTGCATTGGAAATATGGTCCAGGGCTTCTTTTTCAATATCAGCAATATTGTTTTCCAACTTCTCCCCCAGTGTGTTTTACAGGCTAGTTGAGTTTGGCTGACGCCTGGGATGCCAACTGGGAAAAGCCGGCGGGATCGGTGATGGCCAAGTCGGCCAGCACTTTACGGTCCAGTTCGCTTCCGGCAAGCTTCAACCCGCTCATGAAGCGGGAATAGGACAGTTCGTTCATGCGGGCACCCGCGTTGATGCGAACAATCCAAAGCTTTCTAAAGTCTCTCTTACGGGTACGCCTGTCCCGGTATGCATACATCAACGCCTTGTCCACGGCGTCTGCAGCGGTTCTGTACAGTTTGCTCCTGCCGCCTCTGAATCCTTTTGCAAGCTTAAGCACCTTGTTGCGGCGTCTCCTTGCCTTGAACCCTCTTTGAACTCTCATTTTACATCTACTCCTTCGTTTATTTTTCCGGGATCACCAGATTCCGGATCATGTCATGTTATCCACACCCATCCGGCCGGCATATGCCGCACCGGTCCGCAGCAAAACTTAGCCGTTGGGCAGCAAGCGGCGGATTTCTTTCATATCGGAAGCGTCAATGATCTGGTCCTGACGGAATCCGCGTTTCCGCTTGGTGGTCTTCTTGGTCAGGATATGACTGGCGTGGGATTTACGGAACTTATATTTTCCGGATCCGGTTTTCTTAAACCGCTTGGCTGCTGCGCGGCTGGTTTTAATTTTAGGCATAATACCCTCTCTATCATTGCAGTTACTAAAAACTAAAGGTGGTATACACGCAATATACCACCATACATTAACTCATGTATTCAAACAGAGTGCTGCACCAAAGGCCCTCAGGGCTATTTGAGAAGATTACTTGGGGCCGAGAAGCATTGTGATGACCCGCCCTTCGAACTTGGGATATTGTTCGACCTGGGCAAACTCTTTGGTCATCTCCACCACTTTTTCCAGCACCGCGTTGGCCTGCTCTTTGAGCATGAATTCCCGTCCGCGGAAAACCAGTGTAATTTTCACCTTATCATTGTTGTTGATAAACTTCTCAACGTGCCTGACCTTGGTCGCCAGATCATGGTCGTCGGTTTTAGGACGGACCTTGATCTCCTTGATCTGAGAACTCTTCTGCTTTCTCTTGGCCTCTTGCTTTTTCTTGGTCAGCTCGTACTTATACTTTCCATGATCCATTATCTTACAGACAGGCGGATTGGCATCCGGAGAAACTTCAACCAAGTCCAGCGCATCATTCTGGGCGATCCGCAATGCCTCTGCAATGGGCACAATCCCTATCTGTTCACCGTCAGAACCAATCACCCGTACTTCACTGGCCCTGATCCCCTTATTCACCTTTGTTTGATTCTGCCGTCCTCGCTTAGATATTTTCACACCTCCTGCCTAGGCATCTAAATAAAAATCATGTCAATATAACAAGCATAACCTTGGAATTATAACTACCGAAGAAAATAAATGCAAGCAATATTTAAACTCACTCTGCATTTTACCGTTGATCCAGCGTATATGTTTCCAAAAGACTGCCCTTCCAGTATAAGTTAGCCTCTTTATTAAAAAAATCATAAAAAAGATCAAGACTTTTTTCACGAAGCACATGGGGAACGACCCTGACGCCGGAGTCCCGGTAAAGGGGTGCCAGAGAGGACAAATCACAGGAGGTGCCTCCGCCCATGACATCCTCGTAGGCAAACACAACGGTTTTAATCCCGGAAAGGATAATGGCGGAAAAGCACATCAGGCAAGGTTCCATGGTGGAAAACAGCACGGCCTTCTCCGGCATGAATTCTACCTTGCAGGATTCAAGGGATTTCAGCGCACGAATCTCGGCATGGTCGATTTCACTGAAAAACGGCAGTTCCGCAGAGGTCCCTGCTCGCCGGCCCGAGGCAATCACCCTGCCGTCCTGGGCAATCACACATCCCACAGGAAACTGGTCTGCCGCATAGGCCGCCCGGGCTTGCTCCAGGGCTTTTTCCATAAATTTTTCGTAGTCCACACGCTCCCCTTTCATACGCTTCCCCCCGGGGTGGGATTCGTCCCGGCGCTTGCTTTTTTCATTGAATCCTGTATTTTATTTATTTCTGATAAATATTCAATGATGATTTTATGAAAGCATTAGAAAATTCAGAAAAAAGCATGTGCATCCGGGAAATTTTCCAACAACGGGAACAAAGCTTCCTGTCCGAATACGGTACCCCCAGCGCAGAATCCCGTCGTCGGCACCCGGAAGTCAGCACCTGCAACATCCGGACGCCGTTTCAACTGGACCGCGACAGAATCGTTTATTCCAATGCTTTCAGACGGCTGAAATACAAAACCCAGGTATTTTTATCCCCCCTAGGAGACCATTACCGCACCCGGCTCACCCACACTCTTGAAGTCTCTGAAATCGCAAGAAACATTGCCCGGGCCATGCGGCTGAATGAAGACCTTGCCGAAGCCATTGCCCTGGGCCACGACCTGGGCCACACCCCTTTCGGCCATGGCGGGGAGACCGCGCTGATTCAGGTTCATTCCTCACACTTTTCCCATTCCGACCAGAGCCTGCGGGTGGTGGATGTCCTTGAAAACAGGGGACGGGGCCTGAACCTGACCCGGGAAGTCAGGGACGGTATTCTGAAACACTCCAAGGGATTTGGAAATATTATCCCGTCAACCCCCGGGGAAACCGCTGCCACCATCGAGGGCAGGATCGTCCGGGTGGCAGACATCATCGCTTACCTCAACCATGACCTGGACGATGCCCTAAGGGGACGCGTCGTGTCCATGGATGATGTGCCCGACACCTGTATCCGGAAGCTGGGAGATTCGCATTCCATGCGTGCCTCCACCATGATGGAACAATTGGTTTACAACAGCGGGCCGCAAAACGGCAAATTCATCCTGAGCATGGGGGAAGAGACCTTTCAGGCCATGACCCTTCTCAGACGGTTCCTCTATGAAAAAGTGTACCGCTCCCCTGCGGTTCACGGGGAGTTTGTCAAAGCCAAAAAGGTTATCGCGGGCCTGTACACGTATCTCACAGATCACCCGGACGCCATGCAGCAGGAGTTGGAAAAAATGGAGATGGCGCCCTGGGATTCAAGCAAAAACAACTTAAAGCGGTCGGTTTGCGACGTTATCGCCAGCATGACGGACAGATATGCCCTCAAACTCTATACCCGGCTGTTTTTTCCCAATCCCCTGGTATAGGCGAGCCCAAAAACATTCCCACCCCAAAGGAAACCATGACCCATACCCCGGATTTTTTTCAACAACTGGCAGCCCTGTTCCAGGATATGGACAGGGCATGGAACGAAACAGCACGGCAGTATGACTTCGAGTGCACGGGCTGCGAGGACAACTGCTGCCTTTCCTTGTTCTTTCACCATACCCATATTGAAAAGGCATACCTGGTCCACGGATTCAACGGGCTGGACACGGCGGAAAAAAACGAAATCCTGGCCAGAGCCAGGGCGTATTGCGATGAAACCTTCGATCTCGACAGGGACACGGATGCGTCATCCAAAAAAATTCCCTGCCCCCTGCTTGTTGACGGCCGTTGCCGCCTTTACCTTTACCGCCCCATGATCTGCCGGATGCACGGCCTGCCACATGAAATCCAGCGCCCCGGGTTTCCGGCCGTCACCGGGCCGGGATGCCATGCCGGCAGATTTGACGAAAAAAACGGCCGCCCCTTTGACCGGACACCGTTTTACCGGCAGATGGCAGAAATCGAAATGGGATTCAGAATACAAACGAATCAAAGCGGCAAAATCAAACAGACCATTGCCCAGATCCTTATGGAGATATCCCCTTAAGGGACCGAAGTGCGGCGAACACAAGCCAGGGTAAGGTCATCATGCCCTCCCCGGCCTTGTGAGAACCGGTCCACATCTCTGACGATCCCGTTGACCAGGCCGTCTGGGTCCGGCAGAATGGAGCCCGGCAAAAAATTTGTCCCTGGCACTGCCATGGTTTTAACAGCCTTGCAGAGCCGTTCCATGCCGTAGATTTCTCCGGCCTTGTTCCTGGCCTCCAGCACACCGTCCGTACACAGAAGCACACTTGAATGCTCACCAAGCACAATACTTTCCTGCCCATAGGCGGCTTCCGGCACAATTCCCAGTGGCGGTCCTTTAAATCCTCTGTCCTGTAAGGGCACCACTTTACCGCCATCCATATGGACCGGCGGGATATGGCCGGCATTGGCAAACAGCACGATTCCCGTATCAAGGTCCACAACCATATAAATGAGGGTGACGAACATTCCCTGTTTTGCCCGTCCGCACAATACCCGGTTGATTTTGGCCATCAGCCGCCCCGGCTCAATGAATATCGGTGCATAATGCTGAAGTTCGCTGCTCAGCCTGGCCATAAATAAAGAAGCGGCAATGCCCTTACCGGACACATCCCCAAGGGCA
Organism: Desulfobacter sp.; assembly: GCA_036881925.1. Classification (GTDB taxonomy): domain Bacteria; phylum Desulfobacterota; class Desulfobacteria; order Desulfobacterales; family Desulfobacteraceae; genus Desulfobacter. Next base: position 44,690 of record JBAJNJ010000024.1, on the reverse strand, counting down.
ATCCCCAGCCTGTTTCCGGGCAGGGTATAAAAATGGTAAAAGTCGCCGCCCACAGCTTGGGCAGGCTGGTTGACCGCAGCAAACGCATACCCTTGCACATCCGGCATCCGGGCAGGCAGAAAGCTTTCCTGGACCTGGCGTGCCAGGGTAAGATCACGATCAAAAGCCTGGCGCTGGATGCGGTTCAGTTCTTCGTTTTTCAGATATATCTGGGCACCTTCTATGGCCAGGGCCATGTGCCCGGCAGTCAACTCCACCGTTTCCACGGATTCCCGGGTAAAAAACACGGGTTCCGAATGCATCAGGGTCAAAATACCAAACAATGATTGATGCTTGATAATCGGAACGGCCAGGGCCGACCGGACCCGGTAAGGCTCATCAGGCAGGGAAATCCACCGGTCATCCGTGAGGGTGTCGCTGACCAGGCCGACCTGTTGCCGAGCCCGGACCCATCCGGCAAGTCCTTTGTCCAAAACGGTCCCGATCAGGGCGGAGCGGATCTCCGGGTCCACCTTTCCCCGGGTCAGGATGCTGTCCGTGACCACGCCAGCATCATCCAGAAGAAACAGGCTGCCGGTTTCGGCCCCGGAAAGCCTTGCAGTGATGTCCAGAGCTTTTTCCATGGTGTGCCTGAGCACTTTTTTCTCAGACACGGACCCCACCATTTCCAGCAGGTTCTCAAACAAAAGCCCCTGGGCGATACAGGCCCGGTTTTCCCTGCGCAATCGCCTGTTCTCTTTTTCAAGCGATGCGATTCGAGGGTCACACCCGTTGTCGTCTTTGTCCCGGATTTTGGCCCGGCGCTGTTGGTTCTGATCATCTGCCATTGACAATTTCCCTGAAATTATTCTATTTTATTCAGATACACAGCAGCATATTCTCTGCGGAACCTGCGAATTTTATATAGGATAGCCTAACCTTATTTTTATACAAAATAAATTGCCATTTAACGTTTTTTTCTATAAACTCCACCGGTTTGCATCTATATCCCGTGAGGATATTCAACATATGACGTCGCCAGCGCATGGGGCCGGAGGGTGCAGGTACGACACCCTGAGGCCTCTATTCGTATATTAGGAGGAAAACCAATGTCAAACGGTTTATATATCACTGCCACCGAGTCCGGCTCGGGAAAATCCGCCATTGCACTGGGGGTAATGGAGATGCTGTTCAGGAAACTGGACTGCGTTGGTTTTTTCAGGCCCATTATCCGAAGGGACCCGGAAGAGTCCTGGGATCTGGATATCGAACTGATGTCCAGCCAGTTCAACCTTGACCGGCCCTATGCAAAAATGTACGGCATTACCCAGGCGGAAGCGGACCGCCTCCTGACGTTGGGCAAAAAAGAAGAAGTCCTGGAGCGGATCATTGAAAAGTACAATGAAGCCCAGCAGGAATGCGAATTTATTCTTTGTGAGGGAACCGATTTTGTTTCCTCCACGGCCGGGGTGGAATTCGACATCAACGCCACCATCATTAAGAACCTGTCCTGTCCCGTACTCCTGGTGGCGGATGCCTTCCGCAAACCCATGAAAGAGGTGTCGCTGCTGACCGGCCTTACCCTGGAGTCCCTTGTCAGCAAAGGATGCGACGTCATCGGAACAATTGTCAACCGTGTGTCCCCCAGTGACCTGGACGGCATCATCGACCATTTCCGGGAAACCGGTCTCTTTAAAAAGCAACTCGTATATGCCGTGCCCGAAGAAGAAGTGCTGGCCAAACCCACCCTTTCCGAGGTGGCCGATGCCCTGGATGCCAAGGTGCTCTGCGGCCACAAGCAGCTTTACCGCCACGCCCGCCAGTTCACTGTGGCAGCCATGCAGCTCAGGAACCTTTTGACCCGTATTTCCCACGGCACCCTGGTCATCACGCCCGGAGACCGGGCCGATGTGATCGTGGCCTGCATGGCCACCCTGTCATCCGCATCCATTGAAAATATTTCCGGTGTCATTCTCACGGGCGGACTAACCCCCGAAGAACCGGTATGGGATCTGATACAGGGATTTTCCGGCATGGTTCCCCTGCTGAGTGTGGAGGACGACACCTTTCAGACCGCCGTCCGTGTTGAAAAGCTGCGGGCGGATATCTCCCCCTATGACGAACGGAAGATCACCCGGGCACTGGCATTGTTCGAACAGCATATCGACATTGACAAACTGGTGGACAAGGTCATTACCACGGATTCCAGCATTGTCACCCCGAAAATGTTTGAATTTGAGCTGATCCGGAAAGCCAGGACATTTAAAAAGCGGATCGTGCTTCCCGAAGGCCATGAAGACCGGGTACTCCGGGCGGTTGAAACCCTTCTTCGCCGGGAAATCGTGGACATCACCCTGCTGGGGAACGAAAAAAAGATCCGGAGCAAAATCAACAAACTGGGGCTCCGCATGGGCGAATTAGAGATTATCGACCCGTTGCGGTCCCCGTACCTGGAAGTCTATGCCGAGGAATACCACAAGCTGAGAAAGCATAAAGGCATCACCCTTGAAAACGCCCGGGACCGCATCTGCGACGTCAACTATTTCGGCACCATGATGGTTCACATGGGCGATGTGGACGGGATGGTGTCCGGTTCCGCCCACAGTACGGCCGCGACCATCAAGCCTTCGTTTGAAATCATCAAGGCCAAGCAGAAATCCGCGCCCGTATCCAGCCTGTTTTTCATGTGTCTTTCGGATAAAGTACTGGCTTACGGAGACTGCGCCATCAACCCGGACCCGGATGCCCGGGAACTGGCGGAAATCGCCATTACGTCGGCGGAAACAGCCAGCATGTTCGGGGTTGAGCCCAGAATCGCCATGCTCTCTTATTCCACGGGTTCATCAGGCAAAGGCAAGGATGTGGACAAGGTCAGGGAAGCCACCGAACGTGTCAGGGAAAAACGGCCGGACCTGCTCATTGAAGGCCCGATCCAGTATGATGCCGCTGTGGAACCCAACGTGGCCAAAACCAAACTGCCCAACTCTTCTGTTGCGGGAAAAGCCACTGTGTTCATATTCCCGGATCTGAATACCGGGAACAATACCTATAAGGCCGTCCAGCGGTCTTCGGGCGCCGTTGCCATCGGCCCGGTGCTCCAGGGGTTGAACAAACCGGTCAACGACCTGAGCCGGGGATGTCTTGTGGCGGACATCATCAACACCGTTGCCATTACCGCTATCCAGGCGGCGGAACAGGACTGGCTCAACCAGCCCAAACCTCTGGAAATCATCAAGTAGCACCAGGACAACGGTATCCCGGAGGCAGGCGAAACGCCTGCCCCCCCCAGGGCCCTGCCGTATCTTATCCCGGCAGATTTTTATTCCGTTTGCATTGTATGGGCTTGCCTTTTCCAAGACAGGCAAAGCAGGCCTGGCAGGCCTCGCATTCCACGATGTCCTCATCCCGTCCCGACAGGATTTTCTCAGCCGTATCAGGGTCACAGATCATCTGCCGCCCCACGCCCACAAGATCCGCACCTGCACCAAGGGCATTCCGGGTAGCGGCCAATGACCCAAGCTTACCAACGACCATCACGGGCAGGCCGCATTCACTGCGGAACCTGGCAGCCAGCTCAACCACATCACCGGCAACCTGGTCTTTGCCATATGCAGACAGGGTTGCAAGAATCTTTTGATCCCCGTCATCCTGCCATGCCCCGTTTGCCGCCAGGGACAGATCCAGCACATCCACCCCGGCAGCGGCCAGGAGTTTTCCCGTGGTCACGGCATCATCCGGTGTAATGCCACCTTCCAGCTTTTCAAGACTGTTGAGGCGAAAGAAAATCGGGTAATCCGGACCCAGTTTTTCCCGGACAGCAGCCGTGATTTCCACAGGCAGTGCGGCCCGCTTTTCAACACTGCCCCCGTATTGATCCGTCCGAAGATTGGTCAGGGGCGACAGAAACTGGCTGAGCAGGTACAGGTGGGCACCATGGATTTCAACCCCGTCAAATCCGGCCTCTTTGACCCTGACCGCTGCATCCACAAAGGCCTGTACCAGATCCGCAATATCATCCGGCCCGGCTTCTGTCGCACGGACACCCGGACGGCAGGCAATACCGGACGGTGAAATCCAGGCATCCATGCTTTCAAAAGGCCATGCCTTTGCCCCGGCATGGTTGATCTGGACCACGGCTTTTGCCCCGGCCGCCTGAATGGTCCGTGCCAGTTCAGCCATGCCCGGGACATGGCCGTCTTCCCACACCCCGATACTGCCGGGGATGATCCGGCCTTCGGGACGGACGGCTGCCGATTCCACAATCACAAGCCCCACATGACCGGATCTGGCCTTGTAAAATTGCAGCACATCCGGGGTGACATGACCGTTTTCATCCCCGTAATTGGTGGTCAGGGGCGGCAGTACCAGGCGATTTCTGACGGTCATATCCTTTACTTTAAATTGATCTTCCACATGAATCATTGGACGTTTCTCCTTTTATGGAACGGGAGGCAGCAGTAATGATTGTTTTGCCCCCACGTTTATTTTATCCTAAACCATAATGTGGGATTCTGAGTTGTAAACATATTTTTTGTCATGTGCAGATCCATTTGATACAGATGGCACTGCCAAGGCTTATGTCTTTCCTTTTCTGCGATCAAAATTTTTAATCCGCATGTCCGCTTTAAAAAGCCGGTGATAAATTCTGGAAAAGATCCTGATGGTAGAAACGTTGACGTTCAACACGACATCAGAAAGAGATAGGATATATACAGGTATGCGCCTTTGCCGGACGGCAAAGGCAGACGGTGCCGTCTATGGCTGGTACACGTCCACGCCGAAATATGCCATTTTTTCTCCGGCGTCAATGTAGTGCTTCCGGATGCACGCCTCCAGCTGCAGAGGCTCTCCTGACCGGACAGCGTCCAGGATGGCTTGATGGCGCATGTGGATCTCGTGCACCGGAAACAGCTTGATCCAGTGACGGAACAGAAGAAATTTGGAAATTCCCTGGCAGGACCTGCGGCAGAGCTCCACCAGCAATTCGTTGTCCACCCGGGAAAACAATACCCGGTGGAACCGGTTGTCCAGTTCGGCCACACGCTCCACGGGAAGGCCTTGGTCTGCCACGTGCTTCATGGCGTCCACGATCTCTTCCAGCTTCCGGATGTCTTCCGGGGCATAATCCGGCAGGGCCCGGGCAACTGCGGCGGCCTCCAGCACTCCCCCGGTGAAATAGCTGTCCTTGATCTCCTTGGCGGTGAGGGCGGTGACATGCTTGCCTTTTTGGGGCTCTGACACGATCAGTCCTTCCTGGGAAAGAATCTGGAGGGCTTCCCGGATGGGGGCACGACTGATGGACAGCCTGGCCGCCAGCACCACTTCCTTGATCTGGTCCCCGGGCCTGTACTCCCCGTTCAGGATACCTTGCCGGATGTGGTCGGCAACCTGTTCACTGTATGTCTGCTTTTTGATCTCTATCATCCAGTTCCTCACGCCTGGGCCCGAACATGTCAACCATGGGTGTCCGGGGCACCTCTTTCGAACAATGTATCATACCATATTTTCGATTCCGATCAATGTTTGCCCATAAGCTGCCTGCCCACAAGCCGTGCAAAGGATTCGGGTTGAAAATTCCACTTTTCTTCAATCTCTTTTTCAGCTTCGGCAAGGTGTGCGGCAAGAATCGGAATGGTCCGGTCCACCACCCGCAGGGTATCTTCAAGATCCTGTTCCGTGTACACGGGAATTTTCCACTTCCGGATTTCCGGTTCTGATACGGCCATGGAAAGCACTGCACCGGTTCCGGGAACAAGGCCGCCGCCCCCGACCACATCGTTGAGATCATCCGACATAAAGGTGACACCACCGGCGTCCTGGCTCACCAGCAGGGCCAGTTCGCCTGCCACCGCCACTTTTTCCGCTGCGGTTTTGCTTTCCGCAAGGCAATGCCCCAGCTCCACGATGCGATCCCCCAGCGCTCTTGTGGCCCGGGCCATATCCCCTCCGCCCCGGGGATAGGCGGTATCCGACGCAAACACGGAGACGCCGGCCGCTTTTGCACCGGCGTTCAGGGCATCGTACACTGTGCAGTTGTCCACTTCCCCGTTGATACGTACCCAGAACCGGTTTTCACGGGTTCCCCGGCACACGGCAGGTACATAAGCTTTGCTTTCAAGAATCAGTGTGGGGATGCGATGAAGCCCCAGCGCCGCCATCACCCGCCCTTTTTCCCCGAGCATGACGTTCCCTTCCAGGTCTTCGTCCGGCCCCAGGCCGCCGTCAACCGCGTTCAGGGTTGCCAGAACCGAAACGGGGTGCCCGCCGATGGGGACGACAGCACCGAGCATTTGATCCATCCGGCCCGAAGAGGTCTCCCTCCCGGTGGCAAACACCCCGGGGTGGGTGCGGATAAAGGTGTCCATTACTGCCAGGCAAACTGCAGTTTGCAGGGCCACAGGGAACTCCAGCACCCCCTGCCCGTAAATCCGGCCGCAGGCGGCAAAGGCGGCGGGCTGGCTGAAAATCCCGTCCATGCCTGCGATTCGCCGGGCACCGGCCATTTCATAAGGGGTGATCCCCCGCCGCACCCGGGCCATACCCCGGCCCCCGCCCCCTGTTTCCACAACCACCTGCTCTGCCCCGGTAGCTGCATCCACATCCAGAGAAACTTCCCGGATCACCGTGTCTGCGGGATATGTTCGCCGGATCAAGGCAATGGCGGCGGCAAACCCTGCGGAGTCGTCCTGGACAAAGCCGCAATGGCTGTGGACGTGGCCTGCTCCGGCGTGACCCATGATTCCGATTACGCCTTTCCGGCGGTTCGTCTGTTTTGACTGCGTCATCAACCGCCTCCTTTCCCAAACATTAAAGCCCGGGCAGCCAAAGGGTCAGCTGGGGAACAAACACGATGGTGAGAAGCGCGATCACCATGGTGAAAAGGAAGGGCACCACAGCCACGCTCAATTTCTCAATGGACAGGCCGCTGATGCTGCACCCCACAAACAGATTCACCCCCACAGGAGGCGTCAGAAATCCCATGGAAGAGCAGATAATCATCACGATCCCAAAATGGATGGGGTCCATGCCCAGATGCGTCACCACGGGAAGCAGCAGGGGCGTAAGGATCAGAATATTTGCCAGGGCATCCATAAACGTACCCATGACCAGCAAAAATATGAGAATGATGGGGATCAGTACGTATTTATTGTCTGAAATCCCTGCAAGAATATCCACCAGTTGGGTGGGCAGATTGTAAAACAGAAGAATCTGCCCCAAGGCCGTTGCCGTGGCCACCACCAGGAAAATTGAAGCGGTGGTCAGGGAGGTGCCCCGGAACACGTCAATTACTTTTTTCAGGTTCAGGGTACGCAGGACCAGCCCCTCCACCACCAGGGAGTAAAGCACGGCAATAACACCGGCCTCGGTGGGCGTGGTAAATCCGCCGTAAATGCCGCCGAGCACGATCAGGGGAACCATCAGGGCCGGCATGGCGTCCTTTAATGCGATAAGGGTTTCCTTCAGCGGGGCACGCTTGCCGTTGCCGGTGTATCCGTATTTTCGTGACAGCACGTAGCTGCAAAGCATCAGGCAGGCCCCGACAAAAAGCCCGGGCGCCACGCCGGCGATGAACAGGTCCCCCACGGAAACACCCGCCGTGGTGCCGTAAATGATCAGGGGTACGCTGGGGGGAATGATCACGCCAAGGCAGCCCGCAGCCGTATTCACACCGGTGGCAAAAGAACGGCTGTATCCCTCCTTTTCCATGGAGGGCACCATGATACCGCCAACCGCTGCCACGGTGGCAGGCGCGGAGCCGGAAAGCGCCCCGTAAAACATACTGGTCAGGACAGAGATGTGCGCCATTCCACCGGTGACATGTCCCACCAGGCAGCGGGACACCGCCAGAAGGCGCTGGGCCATGCTTCCCTTTTGCATGATTTCCCCGGCCATGATGAAAAAGGGAACCGCCATGAGCGGAAACACATCCAGAGAGGTGACCATCTTCTGGATCAAAAATTCATAGGGCAGCGTATTGCCCACGGCCATCCCCACGGCCACGCTGATCCCGATGGCCACACCAATGGGCACACTCAGGATCAAAAATACAGCCAGGGACACAAAGGTCAGGATAATCGTCAAATCCATGGTTGCTGCTCCTTACTTGATTTCAAAAACACCGGTCTTGATTTTTCCGGTGAGAACGCCCCACAGGCGTTCCAAGGTCCGAAGGGCCATCAGGCCCATGCCAACGGGCACACTGAGAAACACCCAATAGGCGGAAATCTCAAGGGCAGGTGTCTTCTGGCCGGTCTGGGCCAGGAATGCCACCATTTTAGCCCCCCACACCGTAGCGCATACGCAAAATACAATAGTGGCAAGGTAGGCCAGGATGGTCACGTATCTGGCGACTTTTCCGCCAAAGGCGTGGCGGAGCACGGTTACCTCCAGGTGGCGGTCCTTTTGGGTGGCATAGCTGCATCCCACGTATACGGCCCAGATGAACAGATACCGGGCGAACTCCTCGGACCAGTCCAGTGAATTTTGCAGCACGTAGCGGTTAAAGACCTGTACGGCGGTAATCAGGGTCATCAGTGCCAGGGATACGGACGAAAAGATTTCCTCCACCCTGCCGATGAGGCTTCCTTTGGATTCGTTCATGTGTGTATTCTCCTCTTTTTCGAACCGAGCGGGCCGGTTGCAAAGCCATGAAAGCGGTCCCGGAAGGATATTCCGAGTCCGCTTTCCGGCCATAACTTCAGCATGGCCCATCATACGGGTGCAACACCGTTCCGGGCTTATTTGGCCATGGTGGCGCGCGCCTGATCAATCAGGTCTTTGCCGATACGCTTTTCAAACTTCTCATATACGCTTTTGGTGGCTTCAGCCCATGCCGCCCGCTCTTCGGGTGTCAGAACCGTAACATTCACCCCCTTTTCCTTGAGCTTTGCCAGAATCTCTTTTTCACCGTCACGGATCAATTTCCGCTCATACAGTTTCATCTCTTCAAATGCGGTCAGGATCATTTCACGGTCCGCATCGGCCAGGCTGTCCAGAAAACGCTTGGAAATCATCACCAGGTGGGGGCTGTAAAGGCTGTCCACAATGGTGACATTGCTGTTCACTTCAGGGAAGTTGTTGTACCATGCAAGGTTCAGGTCGATATCAATGCCGTCCACGGTTTTTTGCTGGAGCGCTGTATACACTTCTCCCCAGGAAATGGGAGTGGGGTTCATGCCCAGACTTTTAAGGGTGGCAATGTGAGCCTTGGAGGGCGTGGAACGGATCTTGAGTCCTTTGGCGTCCGCCATGGTCTTCACGGTCTTTTTGTTGTTCCAGAGGTTCCGGAACCCGATCTCGATATAGCCGAGCCCCACGATACCGCTTTTTTCAAGGGCCTTGGCCGCATTCATGCCGATGGGGCCGTCGGTGATCAGATCGGAGGATTCATAATCGGGAAACAGAAACGGCAGGTCAAAGATCAAAAAATCGTCGGAAAAAGGTGCCAGGTTGGGTGTTGCCGCAGATCCCATCTGCAGCATGTTGAACTGGAGGCCCTGTACCACGCTGTCAAAGTTGCCGAACTTGGAGCTGTCAAAAATATCCACACGGAAGTTCCCGTTGCTGCGGCTTTCCACAAGTTCCTTGAATTTTTCAAACGCCTGTCCCATGGGATGCTGGGGGACGTTGGGGTGGGCCAGTTTGATCACGGTGGGACCGGCCATTGTGGCGGATGTTCCCACGATCAGGGTGATGAGCAGGGTCGTTAGAACCAGTTTAATCGTATTCATATTTTTTTCCTTTGGTTTATTTGTGGCATTTTCATCCGGCCCCGCCATGTGGAACCGGTTGCTTGGATTGCGGAAGGCTTTGCTGAAACCGGGACGGTCCTCCTGAACAAGCACCGCCCCGTCGTTCAGAAAAACGATCCTATCTGAAGGTATCCAGGTAAGCGTACAGTGCAGGGGAACCTCCGGTGTGGAGGAACAGCACATTGGCGCCTTTGGGGAAATGCCCCTTGCGCACCAGGTCAATGAGACCGGCAGCAGCCTTTCCCGAATAAACAGGGTCCAGCAGGATGGCTTCCTCGGCGGCAAACAGCTTCACCGCCTCCACCATGGCATCGGTGGGGATGGAATAGCCGGGACCCACATACTGGTCAAAACACTCAATATCCTCACAGGCCACGCCGGAGACGCCAAGTTTTTCAGCGGTCTTTTCAGCAAGGCCGAAGACGATCTCTTCCTGGACATTCTTTGCCCGGGACACGTTCACGCCACTCACGGGTATCCCGGCGCTCACCCCTTTCATGCCCACGGCCATGCCGGCATGGGTGCCTGCAGAACCCGAGGGGACCACAATATGGTCGATGGCAAGCTGGGCATCGTTAAGCTGCCCCATGATCTCCTCGGCACAGGCAGCATATCCCATGGCACCTGTGGCGTTGGAAGCGCCGCCGGGAATGATGAAGGGGGTCTTGCCTTTGGCTCTCAGCTCTTCGGCGGTCTTTGCCATTTCGGCCGGCATGTCGGAACCGCCCTCAACCACACGGATGGATTTTACGCCAAGAAGTTCGAACAGAAAGTTGTTGCCGCTGCCTTCCTTCTTGTAAGATCCTTTCACACGTTCCTCCAGGACCAGGTGGCATTCCAGCCCTTCCTTGGCGGCCCAGGCGGCAGTCAGCCTGCAATGGTTGGATTGTACGGCGCCACAGGTAATCAGGGTATCCGCACCCTCTTCCATCCCTTCGGCAATGCAGAAATCGAGCTTCCGGGTCTTGTTGCCGCCCGACGCCCCGGGGAGCAGGTCGTCGCGCTTGATGTACAGATTTACCTCACCGCCCAGTGTTTTACTTAGGGCAGGCATGGCTTCAATGGGAGTGGGCCCCTGGAGATATCCGCGCCGGGGGAATTTTGCAAAATTCATAGGGTTTCCTTTATCATCATTAATAAAATCATGGAGTGAACATCGGATACATGATCCGAACTTAAACAATGTTTCTCTTCCTCCTGCAAAACGGGATGTCACGAGAGCCTGCTCCCTTTTCGGAGAATGCCGCATCCATCTCCGGGTGCCGGAGTTTCCGGGAAACCACAAATGTCGAATGTCGACATTTGTGGTTTCCAAAAAAAGACAGACGAGATCTTAACACCGATGTCGCCTGTCAACACTTCAATCAATCGGATTGAATCAATACATCAAACTTTTTTAAACTGTCAACAGAGAATTGCAAAAACCCCTTTTTTTATCCGCCACAGACACAGGCATTTACGTTTTGAACCCAACGCTTCCAAAGCGGCCAAAAGAAACAGCATTGTCCCAACCTGTATCATTCATAACAAATGGCAAAAAATAAAGCCCGCCCCATTTTCATGGGGCGGGCGGCTTCTCGTGGCGATCTTATGCCCCTTTAGCGGGATTATCATAGGGAGTGATGGTCTTGCCGGCTACTTTGGTCTTTATATCATCGCTCCAGGTTTTGACATTTTCCAGCATTGTCTGGAATTTTGCATCGTTGTGAAGCGCCATGTCCGCTTTATGGTAGGCCTGGTGGGATGCATGAATGGCTTTCTGGGCCTTGCCCTGAAATTCGGAAGGCATCGCAGCCACCGAAGAGGGCAATGACTTGTGATGCGTCTTCCAGCATTCGTCGTCCAGTTCACGCCACACCTCGTAAGCGCCGTGTCCTTCTTTGGTTCCCTTTGCCTTGACCATTTCAATATGGTTCAACTGCAGTTCGCAATTGTGTTTGTAGCCGTCGGAAGAGACCTGGAGGTTCAGCTTGACATCCCCGTAAAGCAATTCGCTTCTGGGCATGTAGATCTGTTTGATTCTGACAACCTTATACTTGAGAACGTTGAACTTGGCCACGTTGATAATGGTGTTTTGCTTCTCTTTGATAAAATTGATTGCCGCCAGCATATCCGTGCAATTTCTAAATGTCATGGTTCCCCTGACAACATCATTGATATAGCGGGTGGGAACCTCATGGGTCTTGGATATCCGGTATTTATACTTTGTGTTGCACTTCTGTTCGATTCGCGGGGCACCTTTGAGTTTTTTGGCCGGACCTGTGACCGGACGTTTCCTGCTGATCATGATGAGTTTCTGGCTCGGGCTGTAATGCCTGTTCCCTTCTTCATCATCTTTGCCCCAAAGTTCGTATTCACCGGTATCACAGTTTGTTTTTTGTACGAAGTGGGCGAACAATGCTTTAAACGCCCCCTCTATTTTGGCTCCTTCCTCGATCAAATCTTCTACGCAGCATCCCGGGCATGAGCCTCCTTGTTTACCATGGCCTTTGTTCAGCTTTTTTCTCCAAGGGGATTTCATGGGTTGCATTAATGCGGGTTTTAACGGCATGGTGCCTCCTTTACTTATGCTTTATATATAATCTTGCTGTGGTTTCCAGTCTGGTGTTTGTCTTGGGGATTTTAAACAGCAAGCATCATACCAGGCACCTTAAAAAGAATCAAAACAAATCTCACAAATCGAACATAATACCCTGTTTTTAAAAACCATTTTATTTTTAAAAAATTTTACCATTTCTATCACCCCACAAAATAGTGCAACTTTTTTGGCACTAACATCTGTATCATGTTGGCAATTCCAAAGACGGCCCCTGCGATATTGCGAAAATGCGGTTACGGCGCAACATATTGCTTGACCTTCCTGGCAGCCGAAGACTGGCTTATGTTAAGGGCCTTGGCCACTCCCACGGTGGTGCCGTGCGCTTCATAAGCTTTTTGGATGATCTGTTTTTCCACCATCTGGAGGGCGGCTTTGAGGGGCATGTTCTCATCAGGGCGAATGGCAGGTTTATTGGTGGTTTTGCCCAACACACTGTCCCGGCGGATATGGTCCCGGTCCGAAAGGATGACCAGGCGTTCGACGATATTCTTCAATTGGCGGATGTTGCCGGGCCATTCATAGGAAATGAGTGTGTTAACGGCATTGTCGGAAATGGTCTTGTTTTTCCCGTACTTTTTATTGGCGTTTTTTAGAAAATGCATGATGAGGGGAAGGATATCGTCGGTTCGCTCCCTTAACGGGGGGACATGAAGGGGCACGACATTGAGGCGGTAAAACAAATCCTCACGGAATTGCCCCTTCCGGACCAAAAGTTTCAGATCCTGGTTGGTGGCGGCCACCAGCCTGAAATCTACGTTTTCCTCTGTTGTGCTGCCGATCTTTTTGACGGTTTTATCCTGGATGACTCTAAGCAGTTTCACCTGGAGATTGAGGGGAAGTTCGCCGATTTCGTCCAGCAGCAGGGTACCTTCGTGGGCCAGTTGGATCATGCCGATCTTTCCGGCTTCCCTGGCTCCTGTGTACGCACCGGGTACATACCCGAAAAGCTCGGATTCCAGAAGGTTATCCGGGATGCTGCCGCAGTTAATCTCAATGAATGGACCTTTGCTCCGGGTACTGTTCTGGTGTATTTTCCGGGCGATAAGGCTTTTCCCGACCCCGGATTCGCCCGTAATCAAAAGGGTGGTATCCACATGGGCCACTTTGGAGACCAGGGTAAGAATCCCGTTCATGGCACTGCTATTTGCAATCACCCCGGGCAGGTGCATCTCCTTGTCGCGCAGCTCCCTGATTTCAGCGGAGTACCGAGATACGAGATCTTTCATATTCCGGTACTGCTCACTAAGCTCAAGCAGGTAAGAAGGGTCAAACGAATAGCTGACCACCCGCTTAATATTGTTGTTGCGGTCCAGGATGGGAATACCGGTGACCACCAATTTTTCCCCTTTCTGGGTCTGCTCAAGAATGGTGACCTTTTCCTTGCTCCTGAGCACCATGGGCGCCACTGCCGGATACCAGATCCTGAGCCGCTCCATTTCAAATGTATTCCGGCCGATAAAAGCGTCCCTGGACATGCCGTAGGTTTTTTCGCATGACGGACTGACCCATTGGATAATACCGTCCCGGTCCGTCACCACCACATTGTCATGGATGGTTTCCATGAGGGTGTAGAGTTGATTGTCTTCCTCAAGATGATTTTCACTGGTGTTGTGTGTGTTTTTCAAAAGGCCTCCTTGATACAACTACCTACCCATTATTGGGTAATCGTAACCATTTTTGGGCAGACCTGTCAAACGCCTTGCCAATTATGAGGTTAACTACTTGTAAGTTCCGTGTTTCATCAATTTTCTGCCCCCAATTACCCAAAAATGAATAGACAACCACATCCCCCAAAACGCCTAACATATTGGAAACAAAAGGCTTTAGATGTTGGCATCCTTATTGCTCAATTACCCCTGTCATATACGATACAACCGAAATTCAGAACCATGAAAAACAGCCGCCAAACCACAGCGGCAGAGCAAACAGGAGGAATTTACGTGACAAAATACCAGCCCGTCGACCCCCTTGAATCTCCCAGGTTTTCAGGCGTGCGCACCTTTATGCGCCTGCCCAACCTGGAAACCCTGACGGATGTCGACTTTATTGTGGCGGGCATTCCGTTTGACACGGGATGCACATACGGCACCGGGAGCCGCTTCGGCCCCCAGGCCATCCGGGAAGTATCCGGGATACTCAAGTCTTTTCATCCAGTGCTGGATGTGAATGTGTTTGAGCACTGCTCGGGGGTGGATTACGGGGATATCACCACGATCCCCGGATTTATCGAAGAGACTTACGAAAAAATCGAGCAGGGATTGTTCCCGGTATTTGAGAAAAAGGTTATCCCGGTCTGCCTGGGGGGCGACCATTCCGTGACCCTGGCGGAGCTGCGGGCGGCGGCCCGGGTTTACGGCCCCATGGCCATCGTGCATTTTGATGCCCACAGCGATACCGGGGATTCCTATTTTGGCAAACCTTATAACCACGGCACCTTTTTCAGACGGGCCATTGAGGAAAACCTGATCCGGCCTGAAAACGCCATTCAGGTGGGGCTCAGGGGTCCGCTGTATGACAGCGAACAATTCAAATTTGCCGAAGATGCGGGCGTGGAACTGCTGACCAACTGGCAGGTGCGGCAAATGGGAATGGAGAACACCATTGCCCGGATTCGCGACAGAATCAAAAACGGACCGGTGTTTGTCACCTTTGACATTGATTTCCTGGACGCGGCCTACGCACCGGGAACCGGTACTCCCGAGATCTGCGGGTTCTCCACCTGGGAGGCCCAGCAGCTTGTACTTGAAGGTCTTAAGGGAGCTGATTTTGTCGGCTTTGACCTGGTGGAAGTCCTGCCGTCAGGCGATTCCCCGGGTAAGATCACGGCATTTGCCGCTGCCGGGATCGTATTTGATTTTATTTCCCTGATCGCGTTTAATAAGAAAGAGGGAAAATACCTGAGATAATCCACGGCCTCACCCGGTCTCATGCATATTCACGACACAATTAAAATAAACGGGCAGATGCCCGCAATTTTTATAAAAACGGAGACGATTCCATGAAAAATTTATTTATCCTGTTGGTGTTGGTGCTTTTTACAGCCGTTCCAAACGTCACGGCCCAATCCAAGATCTTTAACCTGAAACTCCAGAGCTATTACGGCACCAATATGCTGAATGCTGAAAAAGAGTTTGCCGCAACCGTTGAAAAAAAATCCAACGGCAGTATCAAGATCGAGGTATACTCCGGTGGAGAACTGGTACCCTCCAGCCAGATTTTGAATGCGGTGAAAACCGGTACCATTGAACTTGGCAGGGGCATGGGCCACCATTTTACCGAAAGCAAAATCGGTTCCATTGAATCCGGGCTTCCCATGTCCTGGACAAGCGCCCAGGAGGCCCAGGAGATTTACGAAACATACGGCCTGAAAGATATTATTGCACAGGAGTACGGCCAGCTCGGCGTGAAATACCTGGGACCGGTATGGGCGGCCCCCTACCATTTCCTTGGAAAACGCCCCATCACGGGCATTGATGCCATGCGGACCATGAAGGTCCGGGCGGTGGGCGCATCTGCCAAGATGCTGAAAAAAGTCGGGGTCAATCCGGTGAACGTACCGGTGGAAGACATTTACCTGTCCCTGACAACCGGGCAGATTGACGGCGTGCTCTATGGTTCGGCCTTTGAGTACAAGGAAACCAAATTTTATGAAGGTGCCCGGTTTTTCAATAATACGCCGATCCTTGATCCCATCGTGGATACCCTGGTGATCAACCAGGCAATCTGGAACGCATTTTCACCCGGGCAGCAGAACGTCGTCCAGGACGCTGCGGATGTACTGCGCTGGAGCTACTACAAATGGATTTCCGGCGAGGATAAAAAAACCCTGAACGAATTGTTTAAAAACACCACCACAACATTTTCCGACAGCGATATGAAGGAAATGACCCGGGCAGCCCTGAATGTATGGAATGACGAAGCGGCAAAAAGCCCCCGCAACAAGGCAGCCATTGAATTGATCAAAAAAGCGGCCAAAGCGTCGGGCCGGCTGTAATTACAAAAGGTAAAACCAAACCGCCTGTTGCCGTCTGCCCTTACCGGGGCAGGCGTCAATGGGCGGCCTGGCGCAAGGAGAGAAACACCCAATGAAACCCCGGAAGCAGTGGCTGACCGCTTTGGTCAGCGTTATTGACAGGACCAACGGCCTTATCGGGCGGTTCCTGGCAACCCTTGTTCTGGTTATGGCGGGCATCATGCTTTATGAAGCCGTGGCCAGGCATTTTTTCCAGAGTCCCACCGCATGGGCAAGCGAAATTTCCAAGATGGTTTTCGGATTTTACATGATATGGGCGGGCGCCCACGCCATGCTCTACAAAGAACATATCAGCATGGACCTGTTTTACGACCGATGGACCCCGAGGGCAAAGGCGGCCATGGACAGTGCCACCTTTGTCTGCTTTATCCTTTTTATTGCCCTGCTTCTGCAGAAGGTGGGAGGGGATGCCGCATTTTCCGTGTCCATCAGGGAAACATCCAACTCAACACTGAGCCAGCCCCTTTACCATTGGCGGGCAAGCCTTGTCATCGGCATTGTCCTGCTTGCTTTCCAGGGCCTGGCCCACTTTATCCGGAACTTCTGGTTTGCCGTTTATGGAGAAGAACTCAAATGAACAGCGTTAGCGATACGACAGGTACGGCCGTTCTGCCGGCCCAGGCCGCAAAAGATACCGGGCCGGCGGAAAATCCATCCGGCAACTTTTCCCTGAAAGTCCTGGGCCTGGTATTTTT
Source organism: Desulfobacter sp. (assembly GCA_036881925.1). GTDB lineage: Bacteria > Desulfobacterota > Desulfobacteria > Desulfobacterales > Desulfobacteraceae > Desulfobacter. The sequence goes on along the minus strand of JBAJNJ010000024.1, from coordinate 27,632 downwards.
GGGATACCTGGGGGTGATGGGATATTTTTATTTCATGGGCTATTTTTCCCCGGATCATAAATTCGCCATCACCTTTTTTATGTTCAGCAGCATGCTGCTGCTCATGGCCACAGGTCTTCCCATTGCCTTTTCATTATCTACAATCGCCATTGTCACGGCCCTGATCTGGCAGCCGTCCCTGGTGAACATGCTTTTATTCCAGTTCAAGGCCTTTACCCTGGAATCGGGCAAAACCCTGATCGCCATCCCGTTGTTTATTTTCATGGGGTTTATCCTGCACAATTCACAGATTGCAAAGAACCTGTTTGATGCGGTGTACCTGTGGGCCGGAGGACTTCGCGGGGGGCTCGGCATGGGCACCATCCTGATCTGTGCGGTCATGGCGGCCATGATCGGGGTGAGCAGTGCTGCCACCCTGTCCATGGGCATCATTGCCGTACCTGCCATGCTGGCCAGGGATTATGACAAGCGCCTGGCAACAGGCATGGTCCAGGCCGGGGGGGCGCTGGGGTTTCTGATCCCGCCCAGCATGATGATGATCATGTACGCATTTGTGGCCCAGGAATCCCCGGGCAGGCTTTTTGCCGCAGGCGTGGTCCCCGGTATGATGCTGGCCGGCATGTATATCCTTTATATTGCCGTGCGGGCCTACCTGAACCCGGACCTGGCACCCGCCCTGCCCCCGGAGCAGCGGGCGACCACAACAGAAAAAATCGCTGCGATCCGCTTTTTAGTCCTGCCGGGGCTGTTGATCATCTCGGTGCTGGGGTGCATTTTTACAGGGGTGACTTCTCCTACGGAAGCGGCGGCTGTAGGAGCTGTGGGTGCCATGATCTGCGCGGCTGCCCGGGGGAAAATGACGGCCAAAACATTCTGGGATTCGGCCATCAGGACCCTGAACCTTTCCGGGTTCAATGCTTTTATCATTTTCGGAGCCATTACCTTCAGCGCTGTTTACAGCGGCCTGGGAGCCTCGGCCATGATCCGGGAGACCATCACGGGCCTGGATGTCAATCCCTGGATTATTCTTATCCTGATGCAGCTTAGTTTTTTCATGCTGGGCATGTTCCTGGACGATATTGCCATCCTGTTTTTATGCATGCCCATTTATGTCCCCATTATCAAGGCACTCGGGTTTGATCCGGTCTGGTTTGCCATCCTTTACGTGGTCAACATGCAGATGGCCTATATCACCCCGCCCTACGGCCTGAACCTGTTTTACATGAAAGCGGTGGCACCCAAGGAAATCTCCCTGGGTGATATTTACCGGTCCATTGTTCCCTTCCTGGGGCTGCAGTTTGTCGGGCTGGTTGTCCTGGTGGCATTTCCACAGATCACCTTGTGGCTGCCCGGGCTTCTCTTTGACTATCTCCAGATGAAACTGCACCCGGACCTTTTGTTCGGCAGGATCGACACCATATTGGAGTATCCCAGCCTGGTCAAGGTGCTGATTGCAAACCCGGATCTGCTGTTCAATTCGGGAAATTTCATGAATATCTTTGCCAAGGCCCCTGTGGCGGAGATGTTGTCCGCAAGCCAGGAATTCACGTCATATGTGTTTGCCAGTCCCCGGTTTTCAGACATGCTGCTCACCGATACATGGCTTGTCCAGATTCCTGAAATCGCGGACTTTGTATCCCGTTCCCCCGCATTTCTGGCACAGCACCCGGACATCATGGAAATGCTTCCCAAGTAAGCCGTCGGCTGCCGGGATGATATGATAAGAGGTCCGGCCGGGTTGCCCGAACAGGGCGGCCCGGCCGGACAATTCCCCGCCCCTTGCTGCCAAACCGTAAAAAAGCTTATGGCAAGGTGGCAAATTCACTTTCAAACATTGTTTTGGAAACGTCCCGGGCCTCGTTGATCTTCAAGAAAATATCATCGTAGTTGTCCAGCAGAAGGGTGGTGATCTCACTGTCCAAGAGGTTGTCCCCGGCATGGGTGGAGAGGATGTTTTCGATTGGCCCTCTTGCCATTCCCTTGCGGTAAGGCCTGTCTTCGCTCAGGGCTGTAAAGATATCCGCTACGGCCATGATCTTGCCTCCGGTGTCAATGGCATCCGAGGTCAGGTGAAAGGGATATCCGGAACCGTCCAGTTTTTCATGGTGAAAAGCAGCCCAGGCCGGGATTTCCCCAAGGTCGCCGATGGTGTTCAGAATATTATATGTAAAATAGGTATGCTGCCTGACAATGGCGAATTCCTCCCGGGTCAGTTTGCCCGGCTTGTTCAGGATGGCGTTGGGAATGGCCATTTTCCCGATATCGTGGAAGTTGCCTGCAAACTCCATTTTAGCGGCTTCGCTCTCATTAAAACCAAACATCAGGGCAAGGGTTTTGGCGCATTCCGCCACACCTGTGGAGTGGGTGGCTGTAAAACTGGACCGGAAATCAATAACGCTTCGGAATATCAATGCCAGCGACCGGACCTCATCAATCTTCAGCCGCCCCTGCTTTAACGGGCCGGAGTCGGGCATGATCGAACAGAGCCGGGGAGACACAATATCAAGCCAGAAATCTTCGCGCACGGCAAGGGCCCGGAACAAGGCAACCACATCGGGATGAAACATCCTGCCGGACAGCTTTGTGATGGTGTCGGTCAGTTTCTCTTCCTGGTGAAGAATATAAACGTCCCGCCGGATTTTCCGTTCAACATTGTCCGCCAGGTTCAGGATCTGGGATTCCAGCACATAAGGCGTGTCAATACTCTCAGTCCATCTTATCCAGGGGGTGTGGTGATATCTTACAATCTCTGCGGAGGGGGCGAATAAAGGACTGAGCCGGAAGATGGCCTCTCCCCTGATGCAGTGGTCACTCACATTGTTGAGTTCAAACTTGTGAAGGTCGATTTTGTCCTCGGGAGACATGGCCCCGATATCGTGGAAAAGGGCGGCAATAAAAATCCGCTCGACAGCATCCTGTGAAAGGCATGCCTGCTTTGCCATCTGCCAGGCAATAAACGCGGTCCGGATCTGGTGGGCGGCAATGGATGAGCAGGCCAGCTCCACAGCATCGGAAAGTGACAACAAAAAATTGCAGAGATTGACGGTCGTTTCTTTGAGCATGGGATTGAGACCTCCATCTGGAATAAAGATATCTGTGCCGATTGCACGATTCAGGAATCATAACACAAAACCCGGTATAAAAGAAGAAGACGCCTTCCAGGGAAAGCCCGCCACATTTTTTTACTCCATAAAACTTCAGGTTCTTGTGATGTTTACATACGCGAACCCTGCGTGTATAACTGCGTCTAATCGGCCGAAGGCATTCATCCCGAATTTCATATGCGTTGGCTCCGGATACATTCCGATTTTTATTGATAAATACATGCGGGTTGCCTATATTGGACCCTAATTTTCTCTTTACCACGATTATAAAGTGACTCTATATTGGAAACTGACACATATCATACAGATCCCTACCCTTTTGAGGTATTTCCCTGGAACAGGAATTTCGAAACCGGGCATGCGGTCATTGACCGGCAGCACCGGAAACTGGTCGATCTGCTCAACGCACTTGCCAAGACACTCATTAACAATGAACCCATCCACATAAACCGTGCATTTGACGAACTCGCGGCATATGCAGACCAGCATTTTGATACGGAAGATGCCATATGGCTGGAATCTTTCGGCGATGATGCCTGGCTTAAGGCGCATCGGAAAAGCCATGCGTCTTTCATGCCCAAAGTGCTTGAAATGAAACAACAAGAGGTCCGAAAGCCGCTGCCGGAGGTCGTGGAAGAAATCATCAAGTTCCTGATCCGGTGGCTGGCCTTCCATATTATCGACAATGATAAACGCATGGCCCTGGTTGTGGAAGGCTTAGCGTCAGGGAGCCATCTGGATAAGGCAAAGGCGGATGCTGACGAAAAAATGAGCGGTTCCATGCGTGTGCTCATTGATACCATTCTGAATATGTATGACGATCTTTCGTCAAAAGCCATTGACCTCATGCGGGAGAGGCGGGCAAGGATAGAGGCGGAGCGGCGGCTGAAACAGGCAAATAAAAAACTGGAAGAACTGGCCGTCACGGACCAACTCACTGCCCTGTACAACCGCAGATTTTTCAATACGGTTTTCCCGACAGAATTACAGCGGGCCAAGCGGGAAGAGCTCCCCTTAACTTATATGCTGATCGACATTGATTTTTTCAAGCATTACAATGATACCTACGGCCACCTGGCAGGGGACGCCGCCCTTAAGCAGGTCGGCAAATGTCTGGCAGGCGCCTGCCGCAGGTCGTCGGACATGGCGTTCCGTCTCGGCGGGGAGGAGTTCGGAATACTTGCGGCCGGGCTTGATGAACAGCAGGCCGCCCAATTTGCGGAAATCATCCGGGAAGAGATTGCCGGCCTCAATATTTCCCACGATCACAGTGCCGAGCATCCGCAGATTACCATTTCACTGGGACTGGTGTGCAAAGTACCGGCTCCCGGAGACAATCCGGAAGATTTTTTCACCATGGCGGACAGACGGCTTTATTTGGCAAAGGCCAAGGGAAGAAACCGTGTGGAGTCGTCAGACCGCGAATGCTGACAAGCGGTGGAGAAAGGCTTTTATACCACTGCCTCACTGGGTTGTGGCCTGGCTTTCATACACTGCTTTATACCGCTCTTTGGTATAATAGATAAACTCCTGGAGCACGGAACTGAAATATTTATTTTTATGCCAGATCGTATAAAATGACCGGGAAAACTTAAAATCTTTTATTTTCAGCCGGAACAACTGGCCGGCATTCAGTTCGTTCATAACGGAGATCCGGGACAGGCAACTGAGCGTCCCCTTATTCCGCAGGACCGATTTTACCGCCTCGGTATGCCCGACTTCCAGGAAAGGTTTAAACCGTTTTCTATACCGCTCCATATAGTGGAGAAAAACATCCCGGGTGCCGGACCCCTCTTCCCTGAAAATCCATCGTTTTGACAATAGTTCATCCATTTTGCAGGCATTTTCACAGACCAGGGACGGGTCCCCGGTGACGACGTAAAGCTCATCCTTGCCCAGCACCTCCCGTTCAATGTCCGTGCTGTTATAGTCCCCTTCCACAAAACCGATATCCACTTCCCCGCTTTCAATGAGCTGCCCGATCTCTATGGTGTTGCCGGTAATTTTTTCAAGCCGGACCCCTTCGTACTGCTCTACAAACTCATACATGATCTGGGGCAGGATGTAGTTGGCAATGGATGAACTGGCGCCCACACGAATATCTCCCACCAAATCCAGATCCCTGAACATGGTCTCGCTTTCCTTAAGCCCCACGACCAGGGGTTCGACGATACGATAAAAATACCGGCCGTTCTCATTGACAACCAGGCGTTTGTTGATCCGGTCGAACAATTGCTTTCCAAGGGTATCTTCAAGTGCCTTAATGGCCATGGACACGGCGGACTGAGTCAGGTCGTTGTCTTTTGCCACCTTACTCAGATGCGGGGTTTTCACCAGGGCCAGAAACAATTCAAGCTGCCGTAATGTCACGAAATTTCTCCTTATCCTGTTTTAGAACTGCCTGGGACCATATCATGGAAGGACGCTTGCGCCAATAAAATCGTTCAGAAAAATTTATTATATCATTCAATTTAATAGATATCCACTCACAATTTGTCCGGGTTTAATTTTTTGCACGTCTCTTGGCCAACACAGCTTAGCTGTGGGAAACAACCGGTCGCAGACAACTCCCTGCAAAAGGGGAGGCAACATCACCTCTGCAATTCCAATCATTTATATTAAGGATACGGGCAAGGGGGTTGTTTTATGTTAACAGATACAGCAATGTAATGCAGTGCCTTACACAATACCGTCAGGCATGGGGGGGACTTTTTCACCGGCCAGGACAAAACCGCCGTCCAGACGCAGAACGCTTCCGGTCATATAAGGTGCGTCCCTGATGATAAAGTTAACAGCGTTGACAACATCGTCTATGGTCCCGGTACGGCCGGCCAGGGTGTGGTTTATCAAGGCGGCTTTTTCCGCTTTTGTGAGCACCTCCCGCCATCCACGGGTCCCCTGGGCGTGGCGGGTCTCAAAAATCCCCAGCATCAGTTCGTTCACCCGGATATTGGGCGCTCCCATCCGGGCCCAGGTTTCGGTCAGGGTGGTGACGGCCCGGTTTGCAGCGGCATATCCGTCGTTAAATACCAGGGCAGCCGGCCCTGTGCGGCCCACCATACCGGCAACCGAGGAAAGGTTGATCACAACGGCATCATCGGATTTGCCGAGCAGGGGAAACACCGCATCAAACACCCAGCGTTTGGCCTTGAGGGTGGTTTCAATCTCCAGGTCCCACTGGTCTTCCACGTAAGCGCCGTGGACCGTGGGCCATCCGCCCCGCTCGATATTATTGATCAGGATGTCCAGGCGGCCGTAGCGGTCACGGATAATACCGGCAACCCGTTCAACATCTTCCAGCTTCCGCAGGTCGGCTGAGACAATATGGTGGTCGGCCCCGGTCTCTGAGAACTCCGTTTCCATGCGGGCAAAATCATCTTCCCAGTCATGGCGGGTCAGCACCAGGCGTGCACCCTGCCTGGCCAGTGCAAGGCCGATCCCTTTTCCGATCCCCTTGACCGCGCCCAGCACCAGGGCAATGCGTCTCTGAATATCCATATTAGACATCCACCTCCAAGTCTCTGCCGAACAGCATGTACTTTACCCAGCCAATGCCGAAGTCCAGCAAGGCCAGATCGTCTTCAGCAAGCGCTTTCATGACGCGATCAGGGATGTCCAGTTCACCCAGCAGACCCTGGTTCAGGATTTGATCCCGGAATGCATCCAGGTCGTAAAGGGCCGTGTAAAAAAGATCGGATTGTGCGCCGTCCAGGGCACCGGGCATAATCTGGTTCTTCAGGCTGATCAAAGCCATGAGTTTGTCATTCTGACGGTTATGCTCGTCCACTTCCTGGCCGTCGAGCCATTCCCTGACCGTGGCTGTATGTGCCTGGTCCCATCCTTTGCAGTGATCCTCCCTGATCATGGCAAAAAACTCGCGGATCGCTCCCGTGGCCCTGTCCCTGGCAATCGCTCTTGCCAGGGGGTACATCCGGCATGAAGCCGGCCTGTCCCGGTAAACCGAACACCCCGCCTCTGTCACCAGGGGGCAGGCATGCCCTGTGGCCGGGTTCGGCTTGAAGGTCACCACCGGGAACCCGGACTCAGGCCCGTTGTGCAAGGAGGTGTATGTTTTCAGAAACGTTTGGGAACTGATTCCCAAAGCGGTTTTCATCCGCAGGATGTCATAGGGTGTCAGGGCCTGGTTCAGGTCTCTGCAGCATTCGTTGAAGCAGGCGTTGGCAGGGCCGCAGCCGAATTTCATGGGACCATCCGGGTCCACAGGCACCATATCATCACTCATGGTATATCCTTATTATATGCTAACGTTTAAATAATGGTTTTTAAAACAGGACGTCGCTAAATTACCAGGAACCGGCGGATTTTTCCAGATGATTTTGTGCCATGGAAAGTCACTACATATTGTATCTGATTTCGTGGAACACTATACATATTGTCAACGGAAAAAGTCATCAATAAAATTGAATGAACTGTTAAATCCTTTTTTTTGAATTTTCTTGACAACAGCCTTGGGAGGGTGCTATTCCCATATCATTTATTCGGAGCATGAGGTAGTTGTACCATACAAATAAATGCTCCAAAACTTAGGATTAACAGGTCAGCCGAAGCGTTTCGGTCTGGCCAACTTGTTGATATGAAACAGAGCACAACGGTATTTGTGCAATTATTAACTTAATTTATGGAGGTATTTTAAATGCCATCTTTTGTAATCACAGAAAAATGTGACGGCTGCAAAGGCGGGGACAAAACAGCATGTATGTACATCTGCCCCAATGACCTGATGGTTCTGGACGCCAATGAAATGAAAGCATACAACCAGGAACCGGATCAGTGCTGGGAATGTTATTCCTGCGTTAAAATTTGCCCCTCCCAGGCAATTGAAGTAAGAGGTTACTCTGACTTCGTACCCATGGGTGCATCTGTTCAGCCGATGATGGGTACCGAAGACATCATGTGGACCTGTAAATTCAGAAACGGCGTTGTAAAGCGCTTCAAGTTCCCCATCAGAACTACTCCTGAAGGCGAAGCCAACTCCTATGATGATCTCAAAGGTAAAGACCTGTCTTCCGGCCTGCTGTGTACTCAGGAAGCAGACGGCTACGAACTGGTAGCTCCGACTGAACTGGCATAATTCACAGGCATCACAAGAGTATTCGATATTATAATAAACATTTTGGAGGTATATAATGGCATTACCTAACAAACCTATTGGAGAGCTGAAAGTTGTCAGAGAGCCAGAGGTAGAAAAAAGAGACGTTGATGTTCTGATCATCGGTGGCGGTATGGCTGCCTGCGGTACAGCATTTGAAATTAAAAAATGGGCTGATGACGACACAAAAATCCTTTTGGTCGACAAAGCCGCCCTTGAACGGTCCGGCGCGGTTGCCCAGGGTCTGTCCGCCATCAACACTTACATCGGCGAAAACAAACCCGAAGATTACGTACGCATGGTTCGTAACGACCTGATGGGTATTGTTCGTGAAGACTTGATCTTTGACCTTGGCCGTCACGTTGACGATTCCGTACACCTGTTCGAAGAGTGGGGACTTCCCATCTGGAAAAAAACCGACGACGGCAAAAACCTCGACGGTAAAAAAGGCCAGAAAGCCGGTTCCCTGAAAGAAGGTGCCACACCTGTACGTACCGGTAAATGGCAGATCATGATCAACGGTGAATCCTACAAGAGAATCGTTGCCGAAGCCGGTAAAAAAGCCCTTGGCGACGAAAATATCCTGGAAAGATGCTTCATCGTTGAAATTCTCAACGACAAAGAAGATCCCACAAGAGTTGCCGGCGCCGTTGGTTTCTCCGTACGTGAAAACAAAGTTTACATCATCAACGCCAAGGTTATGATGTGTGCTTGCGGTGGTGCGGTTAATATTTACCAGCCCCGTTCCGTTGCTGAAGGTAAGGGTCGTGCATGGTACCCCGTATGGAACGCCGGCTCCACTTACACCATGGCTCTTAGAGCAGGTGCTGAGCTTTCCATGATGGAAAACCGGTTCACCCCTGCCCGTTTTAAAGATGGTTACGGCCCTGTTGGCGCCTGGTTCCTGCTGTTCAAAGCTCAGACCGTTAACGGCCTTGGTGAAAACTATGCCGGTTCCGACGACGCAAAAGCCGAGCTGGAAAAATACGCACCTTACGGAACTGCAGCCGTAACTCCGACATGCCTGAGAAACCATCTCATGATGAAAGAGTACAAAGAAGGTCGCGGTCCCATCAACATGAAGACTTCCGACGCACTCCAGAAACTGGGTGAAACCATGAGCAAAAAAGAGCTCAAGCACCTTGAATCTGAAGCTTGGGAAGATTTCCTTGACATGTCTGTTGGCCAGGCCGGTCTCTGGTGCGCCACCAACACCGAACCTGAGAAAAAAGACTCTGAGATCATGCCCACCGAACCGTACCTGCTGGGGTCCCATTCCGGCTGCTGCGGCATTTGGTGCTCCGGCCCCGAAGAAGACTGGGTTCCCGATAGCTACAAATGGGGCTACAACAGAATGACCACCGTCAAAGGTCTGTTTACTGCCGGTGACGGCGTTGGCTGCTCCGGTCATAAGTTCTCCTCCGGTTCCCATGCCGAAGGTCGTATCATCGCCAAATCCATGATTCAGTACCTGAAAGCCGAAGGCGACAAGGTTACCGGTTTCAAAGAAACTGACCAGGAACTGGTAGACTTCGTATACAAACCGGTTTACAACTACCTGGACAACTGCGAATACACCACAGCCCAGGATGTTAACCCGAAATACTGCAAGCCTGCCGGTATGGCCATGCGCCTGATGAAGATGACCAATGAGTACGGCGCAGGTACAGGTACATTCTACATGACCAACGGCAAATCCCTTGAAATCCTCATGGGACTGTTCGAAATGTTCCGCGAAGACCTTGAGAACATTGCTGCCGGTGATCTGCATGAACTGATGAGAGCTTGGGAAATCGACCATCGCCTCTACACAGTTCAGGCCCATACCCGTCACATCCAGTTCCGTGAAGAATCCCGCTTCCCTGGTTTCTACTACAGAGGCGACTTCATGGGCCAGAATGACGAAGAATGGTTCTGCTTTGTTAACTCTACATACAACAAAGAAACCAATGAATGGTCACTGAAAAAAGAACCGTATGTCAAAATTATCTCTGATTAGTGTTGACAGACGTAATTAACGTACGCGTTGTGTGATATTAACCTCCAGGTGCCGGCTGTCCGGCGCCTGGAGGTTTTTCAGATTACAGCCCATGCGCCGGCCTTCTTCCTGTCTCCTTTTTTGTAAGACAGTAAACCTGTTTCAGGATCGACAGCTTTGCTGCCCTATAAATAAGGAGAGAGGATGCCGGAATCATCCGATGCGAATCCTTTGTCCGGTTCTCGTCGAATGTGGGCATAAACCCGAACAACAAAACCCTTAATGATATAACTCAAATGCACGGAGGGACAGCATGACAACAGAAAATTCAGCCCCGGTTAGTGGAAGCATCATGGTGGTTGGTGGTGGAATCAGCGGCCTTACAACTGCCCTGGAAGCTGCCGAAGTGGGGTATGAGGTCTTCCTGGTGGAAAAGGAAGCATCCCTTGGCGGAAGAGTATCACAGCTCAAGCACTACTTCCCCAAACTTTGCCCGCCCACTTGCGGGCTTGAGATCAATTACAAGCGACTCAAAGATAATACCAACATCAAAGTTCTCACCATGTCCGAGGTACAGAACGTGGAAGGGACTCCCGGAGACTATACGGTTACCGTAAAAACCGCTCCCAGATATGTCAATGAAAACTGCACGGCCTGCGGCGAATGCGCCAAGGTTTGCGAGACCGAAGTTTCCAATGACTTCAACTTCGGCATGGACAGGCGTAAAGCCGCATACCTGCCCCACAACATGGCATATCCCCAGCGTTATGTAATGGACCCTGCCATGAGCACCGATGATCGAGACCGTGTCAAAGAGGCCTGCAAATATGATGCGGTTGACTTTGACATGGAAGAAAAAACCTTTGACCTTAAGGTCGGTGCCGTTGTTTTTAATACGGGATGGCAGCCCTATGATGCCACCCGGATCGACAACCTGGGATTCGGCCGCTACCAGAATGTCGTCACCAACATGATGCTGGAGCGGATGGCATCAAGCAATGGCCCCACCGACGGAAAAATCCTGAGGCCTTCCGATGACAAGGCACCTGAAACCATTGCATTTGCCCAATGCGCAGGCTCCAGGGATGAAAACCATCTGGCATACTGCTCTTACATCTGCTGCATGGCATCCCTCAAGCATGCCACCTACCTCAGGGAACAGTACCCGGATGCCAAGATCTACATTTACTATATTGATCTGCGGACCCCGGGCAGAAAATACGAAAACTTCTACGCCAAACTCAAAGCAGATGAAAATATCTTCTTTGTCAAAGGCAAGGTGGCCGAGGTCAGTGAAGAAGCCGGCACCGGTAATGTCAAACTGGTGGCCGAGGATACCATCTCAGGCGAAAAACTCAGCCAGACCGTTGACATGCTCGTTCTTGCCACCGGTATGCAGCCGACGGCAGCGATTGAGAAGCCTTCCGCAGATCTTCAATTCAACGACGAAGGCTTCATTGTAAATGACTTTTCCAAAGGCGGCCTGTTCGCAGCAGGGTGTGCCAATAAACCTGCCGACGTTGTAACATCGAATCAGAACGCAACCGGCATGGCCCTTAAAGCCATTCAGACCCTTAGGAGGTAACAAGAACCATGGATAAAAAATACGGCGTATATATCTGCACAGGCTGCGGCATCGGCGACACCCTGGATATGGAAGATCTTGTTGAAGTTCCCGAGGAAGAGGGGATCAACTGCACCACTCATCCCTTCCTGTGCTCCAAAGAAGGGGTTGCCCTCATCCAGAAGGACATTGATGACGAAAAGGTAAATGCCATGGTCATCGGCGCCTGCTCCAGGCGGGTGAACTTTGACGTATTCAATTTCAACGGCTGCATCGTGGAGCGTGCTAATCTGAGAGAAGGTGTGGTATGGCCTCATTCCAGGGAAACCTATCCCGCCCTGACCGAAGACCAGAAAGATGATGAAGAGCACTTTGACCAGATCCAGATGAAGGCGGAAGATTATATCAAAATGGGAATGATCCGCCTGGAAAAAGTCACCTTGCCCGAACCGTACAAAACAGAATCTTTCTCCAAAAAAATCCTGGTGCTGGGTGGGGGCGTGACCGGTATGACTTCTGCTCTTGACGCGGCCAAGGCCGGCTATGAGGCGACCATTGTTGAAAAAACCGATGCCCTTGGCGGTTATGCAGCCAAGATGAGAAGCCAGATGCCTGTGGCCGAGCCTTTTGAAACACTCCAGGCACCTGTGGTTGACGCCCTGATTCAGGAAGTGGAAGCCAACCCCAACATTGACGTACGGACCAGCTGCGAAGTTGCCCGTATTGCGGGGCAGCCCGGCGAATTCACCGTAACGATGAAAACACCCGGTGAAAAAATTCCCTTTGACGTTCCCTTTCCCCTGCCCGAAGAAATGCTGGTTGACGAAAACGGCAAGGAACTGGACGCCGACACCGCCCATGCCAAATATCTGGAATACAACGAAGGCAAAAACGACATCCTCCAGTTGGACCCGGACGGAGAGCTTTACGGTGCTGTTATCCTGGCTGCAGGATGGCGTCCCGATACTCTGGAAGGCGAAGATTACGAGCACCTGAGCCTTGACAATCCCGACGTTGTGACCAACGACGAGTTTGAACTGATTGCCGGCAAAGGTAAAATTGTCCGCCCGTCAGACGGGAAAGAAGCCAAGAACGTGGTTTTCATCCAGTCTCCCGGAAAAGATGAAGATGATGCCGATTTTGAATACACCGGTTCCGTTACTTCCCAGGTGGCCCTGAAACAGGCCCGCTATGTCCGGGATGACTATGCCGACGGCAAATCCTACATTATTTATCAGCATATGAGGACCCCGGGACTGCAGGAATACTTTTACAAAAGCATGCAGCAGGAAGACGGCATCTTTATGACCAAAGGTGCTGTTACCGAAGTCGCTGCCCAGGGTGACGGCCTTGCCGTCACTGCCATCAACACCCTGTTGGGTGACAACCTGGCCCTGAAGGCTGACCTGGTTGTTGTGGCCGGCGGTATGGTTCCCGTTACCAAGGATGACCCCGTGGTGAACCTGGCGTACCGCCAGGGACCGGGCTTCCGCGACAATGACATTTTCGGCCAGTATGCAGACTCCAACTACATCTGCTTCCCCTACGAAACCCAGAGAACCGGCATCTACGCCGCCGGCGCCATCCGCCGGGCCATGACCATTGAGGAATCCATAGAAGATGCGACAGGTGCCGCTCTCAAAGCTATCCAGTGTGTGGAAAGTGCCAATCGCGGCATGGCTGTCCATCCCCGGTCCGGCGACATGACCTACCCGGATTTCTTCTTCCAGAGATGCACCCAGTGTAAGAGATGTACGGTGGAATGCCCGTTCGGGGCATTGGATGACGACGAAAGAGGTACTCCCAAGGGCAATCCGACCCGCTGCCGCCGCTGCGGAACATGCATGGGCGCCTGTCCTGAACGGATCATTTCTTTTGCCGATTACTCCATCGATTCCATCGGTTCCCAGGTCAAAGCCATTGGCGTGCCTTCCGAAGATGACTATGACGAACCGCCCCTGCGCTTCCTGGCCCTGATCTGCGAAAACGACGCCTCCCCGGCCCTGGATATGGTGGGCATGAATCGCATAGACTATTCCCCTGATGTCCGGTTCATACCGGTCCGGTGCCTGGGTTCCGTGAACACCATCTGGATTAAGGACGCCCTGGCCCAGGGCATGGACGGCGTTATCCTGATTGGCTGCAAGCATGGTGACGATTACCAGTGTCATTTTGTCAAAGGCTCGGAGCTTGCCGAGATCCGCGTGAAAAAGATCGGAGATGCCCTGTCATCCCTGGCCCTTGAAGAAGAACGCGTAGCCTTTGCAGAAGTTGCCATCGACGAATATGACAAGCTGCCACAGATTATCAATGACTTTGTTGAAGAGGTTGACGCCCTTGGCCCCAACCCGTTCAAAGGTTTCTAATATCGGTATACCAAAATCATATGGAGGTATCATAATATGAGTGCAAAATATCTTGCTCAACCAGATCTCGGGTTTATTGCCGAGGTTAGAGGTCTTGGTGCAGAAACGCTGAAAAAATGCTACCAATGCGCCACCTGCTCCGTGGCTTGTCCGATTTCACCCGAAGACAGCCCCTTTCCCAGGAAAGAGATGATCGCCGCGTCTTGGGGACTGAAAGACAAGCTCATCGGCAACGGCGATATCTGGCTGTGCCATCACTGCGGTGATTGCTCGGATCTCTGCCCCAGGGGCGCTGATCCGGGTGATGTTCTTGCGGCTGTCCGGTCGGCGGCCATTACCGAATATGCCACACCCAAGGCATTGGCAAAAGCGGTTAACGACCCTGCCAAACTGCCGTTCCTGATTGCTATTCCGGGCATCTGGTTCGCCATCCTGGCATATATCACCATGGCCCACGGCGACATCATGACCAAAATCTTCAACGTATTCGGCATTGCCTGGTCCCATACCCATGAGGGTGCGGAACATGTCATTGCCCATGCCGACTTCTTCTCCACCTGGTTTGTGGACATTACCTTTGTGCCCCTTGCCGGCTTTGCCACCATTGTCTTCCTGCTCGCACTAAAGCGGTTTATCGCGGATATCCACAACAATGCAGTCCTTGAAGGCAAAACCGACAAAACCGGTATTGACTATAAGGCACTGGGACAGTCCATCATAAATGTCATTCCGACGGTGCTGAAGCACGAAAAGTTCAATGAATGCGAAACCAACAAAGACAGGGCCACCCCGCATATGATGGTCCTCTATTCTTTTATCGGACTTTTCATCGTCACTGCGGTTGCCGGCACCATGCTTTACGTCGGCGGATACCCCGGTCCTTATCCCCAGCTAAACCCCATCAAGTGGCTTGCCAATATCTCCGGGGTGGCGTTGGTGATCGGTTCCGGCATGATGATCAAAAATCGCATGGCCGATAAAGTCCAGAGAACCACTTATAAAGACTGGTTTATCCTTGGTGTTGTATTTGCCCTGGGCCTGACCGGTATGTTGGCCCAAATGACCCGTCTGGCGCATATGGAGTGGACATCCTACTTCTTTTACTGGCTGCATTTGATCGCTATATTCAACCTGTTTGCTTTCCTTCCCTTTTCCAAGATGGCCCACCTGGTTTACCGACTGGTCGCCATGGCATATTCGGATTACGGAAACAGAAAATAACATACAATTAAAACAAGCGCTTAGCAGGGGGAGACTGTTTTTTTTTCAGTCTCCCCCTTTTTTTTCTTGCCTTTTTTAGGAATCAATAATATTTCCATAATTGCGAATCGCTGAATGTCATCAAAATCAAAAAATCAATTTGTTCAGCGTCTTAATCATCTCTAACAAGGAGAATTAATCTTGCAGATCGGAACTATCAAATGGTTTAATTCCAAAAAAGGCTTCGGGTTCATCAAACAGGATAACGGTGAGGATGTTTTTGTCCATTATTCAGCCATTGATATGCCCGGGTTCAAAACCCTCAATGAAGGCGAACAGGTTCAATTTGAACTCCGTGAAAATGAAAAAGGTCTGTCCGCAGCCAAAGTTGTAAAAGTATAGCCTGGCAACGTCTGGACAAAACTGCTCCGGTTTTGGACCCAGACACCCTTTCACCCGGATTCGCTTCTCACCACAGATACCAATGGCGAGGTGTGCCAATTTACAGCATGAATGAATATGCGCGTGCACGATCCAGTATTTATAAACAAACTTTACTATTTATAAATAAAATTCTTGCATAAACGCCAATTTCCTTTATGATGGGCCATTAGCATTAACCCATTGAGGAGATTGAATAATTGGATAAAATCGCGGTATTACCCGGTGACGGCATTGGCCCGGAGGTTATGGAGCAGGCCGTAAAGGTGCTGGACAGGATAGCGGAAATCCACGGATTTCGGCTTGCTTATGAATTTGCAGATATCGGTGGGGCGGCCATTGACAACCATGGCACCGCCCTTCCCGATACCACACTTTCCCTGTGCGAGCAGAGCGATGCCATCCTTTTCGGCTCTGTCGGCGGCCCCCAATGGGAACACCTGCCCCCGGAACAGCAGCCCGAAAGAGGGGCGCTACTGCCGTTGAGAAAACATTTCGGACTCTATTGCAACCTGAGGCCGGCCAAAGTGTTCCCCACACTGGCATCTGCCTCGCCACTCAAACCAGAAATCGTAAAGAACGGATTTGATATCCTATGCATGCGCGAATTGACCGGAGGGATCTATTTTGGAGAGCCCAAGGGACGGACCGGTGAAGGAGCAAATGAGACCGCCTTTGATACCATGGTCTATTCCAGGTTCGAAATTGAGCGAATCGCCAGAATGGCTTTTGAGGCGGCCAGGAAGCGGCGGGGAATTGTCACCTCTGTAGATAAGGCCAATGTATTATTCTCAATGGTTCTATGGCGGGAAACCGTTACCGAAATTGCCAAAGCCTATCCGGACGTCACCCTGAATCACATCTATGTAGACAATGCTACCATGCAGCTGGTCCGGGATCCCCACCAGTTCGATGTTCTACTCTGCGGCAATATGTTCGGTGATATTATTTCAGATGAGTGTGCCATGATCACCGGCTCCATGGGCCTTTTGGCCTCCGCCAGCCTGAACGAAAAAAATTTCGGGCTGTATGAGCCTGCGGGTGGTTCTGCCCCGGACATTGCTGGCAAGGGAATTGCCAACCCCATTGCCCAGATTTTATCCGGCGCCATGATGTTAAAATACACGCTGGGCCAAACCCGGGCCGCAGACGCGATTGAGGCGGCAATCTCCGGGGTTCTGGACAAAGGTATCTTCACAGCAGACCTTACTGCCCAAAAGGATTTGGCCGTAAATACCGCACAAATGGGAGACGCCATTGTGGAAGAACTGGAGCGCTCAGCAGTTAATTAACCCCCAAGCAAGCAATTTGAAAAATAAAATCCCGCTGGTTGCCGGCATAATGCCGGATCGCCAGCGGGATTTTGATGTCTATACAGACAGGACCGTTCCAAGATTTGGAAAGAGATCTGCTCAAATAAAAAAAGGGCTTCAGCAAACAACTGAAACCCTCAACATTCTGTGGCGGGAGTGACGAGACTCGAACTCGCGGCCTCTTGCGTGACAGGCAAGCGTTCTAACCAAACTGAACTACACCCCCAAATTTTGGTGGGCGATGCAGGGCTTGAACCTGCGACTTCAACCTTGTAAGGGTTGCACTCTCCCAACTGAGTTAATCGCCCAAAAACAGAAGGGGTTATATCAATATTACAAATGGGTGTCAAGAAGAATTTAGCTAAGAATCCACATTTTTATTTTCTATTAAAATTGCGTATTTATTCTTACCAGAGATCCTTGCAAGACTTGGATATTAGTGGTATATTTGCAAAACGAGAAACAATATAAGATACCTAATAAAATTAAAACTTAATGCAAGACATTTCTACTTCTCTCTCCTCTTGGATACACACCAACAGATAAGGGAACAAGCAGATCATGGTACTTGCTTTATGGATTTGCAACATCTCACAGCTTAGGAGTCAACGATGGAACCAGTTCAGGGATACCTGGAAATTATGGACAAAGGGTTCGGTTTTTTAAGGAATATCGAAGAAAACTTCCAACCCAGACCTGAAAATCCCTATGTACCCAACAGCCTGATTCGGAAACTCAACCTCAGAGAAGGCAGTTTTATCCAGGGATACGGCGAAAAAAAAGGACCGCGGAATCTTAATTTAGCCCTGATTCGCATTGAAACAATCAACCACCTTCCCTTTGACGAGTTCCTGAGCACCCCCATGCTGCAGGACCAGATCAGCGTCAACCCCTATGAACGGTACCATCTGACACAAAGCGAGGAGGACATTACAGGCAAGGCACTTGACTTGGTTGTACCCATTGGCATGGGACAACGGGGCCTGATCATTGCCCCTCCCAAATCCGGAAAAACAACCATCCTGAGACACATGGCCAACTCAGTAGTCGCCAACCATCCCGATTCAAACGTTTTTGTACTGCTGGTTGATGAGCGCCCCGAAGAGGTAACCGACTTCCAGCGTGGCCTCACCGATGCCCATGTCCTTTATTCCTCTGCCGACCAGCAGATCGGACAGCACATGCGGATGACCCGTATGGCAATGCATACAGCAATCAGGTGCGCAGAAATCGGACAGGATGCCGTGGTTTTCATCGACTCCCTGACCCGGATGACCCGGGCGTTTAATATTGACACAGACAGCTACGGCAAGACCATGAGCGGCGGCCTGGGTGCAAATGCCATGGAATTCCCCAGGAAAATATTCGGGGCAGCCCGGAAGCTCGAAAATGGCGGTTCCCTGACCATTATCGCCACAATCCTGGTTGAAACCGGCAGCCGCATGGATGATGTCATATTCCAGGAATTCAAAGGCACCGGCAATATGGACCTTTACCTGTCACGGGAATGTGCAGAGCACCGGATCTGGCCGGCCATCAACATCAATAAATCCGGCACCCGCAAAGAGGATCTGCTCATGGACAAAGATGAATACGAACATATTGTCCAGGCAAGGCGCAGCATCTCCACCAAGGATGAAGTTACGGCCATGAGCGAGTTCCTGAGAATGGTCGAAGATAACTGATCCACCGGCAAGACAACACCAAGCTTCTAAATAAAAAAACGCCCCTGTAACAGTAACAACAAGGGGCGTTTTTTTATGCACAACAAAGACGCTTTGTACACGTCATTAAAAATCAGGGTGTCAGGGCATGCTCCAGCACCTGGGCCATATCATCCACAAAAATGATCTCAAGCTGCTTTTGAATGGCTTTGGGAACCTCACGAATATCTTTTCTGTTTTCTTCACAAACAATAACAGCACTGATGCCGTTGGCATGGGCAGCCAGCAATTTCTCCTTGAGCCCCCCAATGGGAAGCACACGCCCCCTGAGCGTAATCTCGCCGGTCATGGCGACAGTACGCTTCACAGGCCGGCCGGTCAAAACCGAAACCACTGCCGTACACATGGCAATACCGGCAGAAGGCCCATCTTTGGGTATGGCGCCTTCGGGCACATGGATATGAATATCCGTATCCTTGTAAAAGTCCTCCCGGATAGCCAGTGCCTCACTTCTGGAACGAACATAGGAAACCGCGGCCTGTGAGCTTTCTTTCATCACCTCGCCCAGCTTTCCTGTCACCATGACATTACCTTTTCCTGGCATGGTCACCGCCTCAATGGTCAGCAACTCTCCGCCTGCCTGGGTCCAGGCCAGACCGGTGACAATACCGGTCTTGTCCTCTGTTTCCAGTGCAGAATCCCGGAATTTGGGTTGGCCGAGAAAACCGGCAACAGTTGTGGCGGTCACCTGGCGCTTTTTCCGGACATCGGTCCGGACAATTTGGGTGGCAATTTTTCTGAGAATCGATGAAATTTCGCGTTCAAGACTCCTGACTCCAGCCTCTTTGGTATATTGTTTGATAACCGCATGGATGGCATTTTTGGAAAAGACCACATCAGATTCATCAAGGCCGTTTTCCTTGAGCTGCTTCGGGATCAGATACCCATTGGCGATCTTCTCCTTTTCATATCTGGTATACCCTGGAATCTGGATGATCTCCATGCGGTCCCGCAGCGGGGCCGGTATGTCATAAAGGGTATTTGCCGTTGTAATGAAAAGGATCTCCGACAGATCATAATCCACTTCCAGATAATGATCGTTGAAATTTTTGTTCTGCTCCGGATCAAGGGCCTCCAGCAGGGCGGAAGACGGATCTCCCCTGAAATCAGATGTCATTTTGTCGATTTCATCAAGGCAGAACACCGGATTGTTGTACCCCACCTTTTTGAGGGTCTGGATAATCTTACCGGGCATCGCGCCGACATAGGTTCTCCGGTGCCCCCGGATTTCAGCCTCATCCCGGACCCCTCCCAGAGAAATCCTTGCAAACGCTCTTCCTGTAGCAGCGGCAACAGATCTTGCCAGCGAGGTCTTACCAACCCCGGGCGGTCCGACCAAACATAGAATCGGCCCTTTTATCTTTTTAACAAGAATCTGGACGGCAAGATATTCAAGTATGCGCTCTTTGGGTTTTTTCAACCCGTAATGATCCCTGTCCAGAATCTGCTCCGCTTTCTTCAGATCCCCTTTGGCCCTCTTTTTCCGATACCAGGGTAGGGAAACCAGCCAGTCAATATAGTTGCGGACCACGGTTGCTTCGGAAGACATGGGCGACATCATCTTCAGCTTGTCAAGCTCCCGCCTCACAGCACCGGCAGCCTCCTTGGGCATCCGCTTTTGCCTGATCTTCTTTTCAAGATCCGCAAACTCGCCGACATCGCTGTCTTCACCCATTTCCTTTTGAATGGCCCGCATCTGCTCGTTGAGGTAGTGCTTTTTCTGGAGCTTTTCCATCTGTTCTTTGACCCGTCCCTTGATTTTCTGGGACATGGAAAAGACCTCAGTCTCTTTCTGGATCATCTTAAGCAACAGGAAAAACCGCTCCTCAATATCACCACACTCCAGAAGCGTCTGCTTGTCCGCCACCTTAAGCGGAAGCTGTGAGGCGATGGTATCGGCATACCTTGACAGATCTTCCTCCAAGGCATCAAGGCCTTTGAAAAAGCTTTTGGATACCACACCGGACAGATTGGCATAATGCTGAAACGCTTCGAAAACCGTACGGACGGCAGCTTCGGATGCAGCCTCTACCATGGGTGTCTCCAAAACCGGGACATATTCCACGGCCTGGAAACTCCCCTCATCAACCATTTTAACGATTCGCCCCCGCACCGCCCCTTCCACCAGGGCTTTTACCGTACCATCAGGCAAACGGAGCAACTGGGTGATATTCGCCTCCGTGCCGACCTGAAAAATATCCTGGATATTGGGCTTTAACACTTCCGGATCTTTCTGAGTCGTCAGGAAAATCCGTTTGTCCGCAGCCATGGCTTCAGACAGAGCTTTGATGGATTTCTCACGACCCACAAATACCGAAGTGGTCACATAAGGGAAAAGTACCATATCCCTCAACGGCACCAGCGGCAGGGTCTTTTTCTCAGGCTCTGATCCGTCCGGATGAAAGAACTTGGAAATTTTGATCATTATGACACTTTCGTGTTTAGGCTTGCTTTTTCGGCTGTTCGTACAAAAGTATGGGATCTTCGTTTTTCAGCACGACCTCTTCGCCGACCACGCATTCCACCACATCTTTCTTGGAGGGAATTTCATACATGATATTCAGCATGGTCTCTTCCATAATGGCGCGTAAACCTCTGGCACCAGACTTCCTGGCCACAGCTTCCTTGGCCATGGCCTCCAGAGCCTCGTCCGTGTACTGCAGATCAACCCCTTCAATACGGAACAACTGCTGGTATTGCCTAACCAAGGCATTCTTGGGCTCGGTCAGAATCTTGACCAGGGATTTTTCATTCAATTCGCCAATGGAGGTAATGATAGGCAGACGGCCCAGGAATTCGGGAATCAAACCGAATTTAATCAGATCCTCAGGCTTAACCTGCTCAAGGAGTTCCCCGATGTTAACATCCTTTTTGTCGGCGATCTTGGCACCAAACCCCATGGTCTTCTGGGTAAGCCGACGCTCAACCACTTTCTCTAAACCTGTGAATGTGCCACCGCAGACAAAAAGGATATTAGAAGTGTCAACCTTGACATAATCCTGCTGGGGATGCTTTCTCCCGCCTTTGGGAGGAATACTGGCAACAGTGCCTTCGATAATCTTCAGCAGGGCCTGTTGAACCCCCTCTCCCGAGACATCCCTGGTGATGGATGGATTGTCACCCCGTTGGGAAATCTTATCAATTTCATCAATATAGATGATTCCCTTTTGTGCTTTTTCAATGTCGTAATCGGCATTTTGCACCAGGGACAGGACAATATTCTCAACATCCTCGCCGACGTATCCGGCCTCGGTCAGTGCAGTGGCATCCGCAATGGCAAAGGGGACATCCAGGAACCTGGCAAGCGTCTGGGCCAAAAGGGTTTTACCGCATCCGGTGGGCCCAATGATCAGGATGTTGCTCTTCTGAATCTCCACATCATCCTTGGATTTCTCCAGATGGGATGCCAGGCGTTTATAGTGGTTGTATACAGCAACGGACAGGACCTTTTTGGCCCTGTCCTGCTCAATCACATAAGAATCCAGTTGTTCCTTGATCTGCTTGGGCACCATGAATTCTTTAACGCCTTCGGTTTCAGCAGCCTGTTCTTTTTCTTCATCTTCAATAATTTCACCGCAAAGTTTAATACACTCATTGCAGATGTAAACACTTGGCCCGGCTATCAGCTTTTTGACTTCTTTCTGGTTTTTTCCGCAAAAAGAGCAGAAAAACTGATCATTGGTATCATCTTTTTTGGCCATATTTTACGACTCCTTTGAAGCCTCCTCGGGTGCTTGTTTTTCCAACTCGCTCCTGTCTGCAACCACCCGGTCCACAATGCCGTATGACATTGCCTCTGAACCTGACATGAAAAAATCACGGTCCGTATCCTTGGCAATTTTTTCAACATCCTGGTGGGTATGGTTTGCCAGGATTTCGTTAAGGGTATCTTTCATCCGGAGGATCTCGTTGGCCTGGATTTTAATATCCGTGGCCTGCCCCTGAGCGCCTCCCAGGGGCTGGTGAATCATAATCCTGGAATTGGGAAGGGCAAACCGCTTGCCTTCGGTTCCGGCAGCCAGGAGCAATGCTCCCATACTGGCAGCCTGGCCGATACATGCCGTAGATACATCCGGTTTGATGTACTGGATGGTATCATAGATCGCCATGCCCGCCGTCACAACGCCGCCCGGAGAATTAATATAAAAGCTGATATCTTTTTCAGGATCTTCGGATTCAAGAAAAAGCAACTGGGCAACAATGAGATTGGCGATCTCATTGTCAATGGCTGATCCCAGGAAAATAATCCTGTCTTTCAAAAGCCGCGAATAAATATCGTAAGCACGTTCTCCCCTGTTGCTCTGTTCAACAACCATCGGAATAAGAGGCACGATTCAACTCCTTGTCATTATGTGTATGTCATTATCCGGGCCCAGCGGAATCAATGATTATGCTTCTGTTTGTTCAGACACTTCGGATTCTGCGTCCGCATCGGCAGTTTTGGGCTCAACCTCGGTGACACTGCCTTTTTCTATTATAAGGTCAACAGCCTTTTTTTCAAGCTGGGTGTGTTTATAATATTCAAGCTGTTTCGGGTCCATGTTAAAATAATTTTTGACCGCGTCCTTGGATGCATTCATCCCTTTGGCCATCTCCTCAAAACTGGCATCCAGCTCTTCCTCACTCAACTCCAATTTTTCCTGGGCAATCAGCTTATCCAGAATCAAGTGCCGCCTGGCCTGCTTTTCAGCAACATCTCTGTACCGGGTTTTCATTTCTTCCTTGGAAAGCCCTGCTTCTTCAAGAGAAGTGTTGTTCTGGGCGTACGCCTGCTCGGTTTCCGCGATAATCCCGTTGAGTTCTCCTTCGATCAACGCATCAGGCACCTCAAATGTCATTTTTCCCAGAAGATTCTGAAAAATCTGCTCGCTCATCTCATGCTTCACCCGCTGTGCAATGCCCTTCTCGAGATTTTCACGGATGGAATCCTTGACTTCCTGAAGACTTTCAAACTTCCCCAGATCCTTGACCAGATCGTCATTGGCTTCGGGAAGGATTTCCTCCTGAATTTCCTTTAGGGTGACTTTGTACAAAATGGTTTTTCCCTTGAGGTTGTCATCATGATAATCTTCGGCATAAGGCACTTCAATCTCAAGTTCCTGAACCGGAATGGCACCCACAAGTTTTTCAGAGAATTCCTTGGGCAGATTTCCCTGGTTGATTCCCATCACATAATTCTCAACTTTGGGGGTCTGATCAAAGGCTCCTCCGTCAAGGAATCCCTCATAATCAATCAGAACAAAATCCGTATCTTTAACCGGACGTTCTTCAGTCACGGTTTCTTTTTTGGCCATGGTTTTCTGAATCATGAAGATCTGACTGTCGATTTCTTCATCAGAGACTTCGTACTTGGTCTTCTCGATTTCAATCCCTTCAAACGCGATATCATCCAGTTCCGGTTTTACTTCCACAGAAATATCAAAGACATAGTCTGCGTCCGGATTCAACTCCGGCGGGTCCATCTGAGGGCCGCCGACAATGTTGAGTTCATGCTCCTGAATGGCCTGGATAAACACCTCCTGGATCAGGCGGGGAGCAACATCTGCGTGAACATCTTCGGCAAAGCGGTTTTCAAGAACTTTTCTGGGAATCTTGCCTTTTCTGAATCCTTTGATATCGGCTTTCTTTTTGAGTTCATTATAGGCTTTATTGAGTTCTTTTGCGACTTTTTCTTTGGGAATTTCAAAAGAGAGCACCTTTTTTACGCTGCTCTGGTCTTCTATTTTTACCTGCATGATTCTGTCCTGTTGTCTTCGATTATATGAGCGCTTTTGACAAACACCGCTTCAAAAAATTAAAAAAATATGCCATAACTGTTCAACTGTACGGCATAAACACTTTACACAAAGTTTAATAAAATAACGCTTATATATAAAGGTGTCAAGCAAATTGCCCAAAGAAATCATCCGGATGTTTCTGACGTTCCTTGCTCTGGCAATTCTCTCTGTTCTTCCAGCCCACGGCGCTTCAATTCGCACCCACCAGAAGCTGATTGTTCTTGACTCCGGCCATGGCGGCAATGATTATGGGATCCAGTCCCCTGAAGGTATCCGGGAGTCACAAGTCGCCATGGAACTTGCAAAACTCACGGCCGCAGAACTGGATGAAACCTTCAAGGTATTATTGACCCGCACCGCAGAAGAACAGCCTATCAGAACGGCTCCACCCACCCGTGAAAACAGAGTTGCTTTTGCCAACCGTCACAGGGCCGACCTGTTTATCAGCCTTCATTTGCACACCCGCCGTGCAAATGACACATACCTGTTCTTTTTTGCCCCCACAACGCGCCCGGCGCCTGGCAGTTGGCAAGCCCGGTCAAACCTATCCCTTTCCCAGTCAAAACAAATGGCAAAACTTGCAGCAGAGCACTTCCAGGAATTCTCCGGTGGCAACATCCAGATCAGGCAAGCGCCGGCAAGTGCACTTGAAGGCCTCCTTATGCCCGGCATCCTCATAGAGCCCTTTTCCATTTCCCAGGTCCCCAGCACTCCGCCTGACAAAAAAACGTTTCTCTCCAGATATGCTCAAGCCCTTGCCCGGGCAATACGGAACCACTTCGCTGGCCTCGGAAATTGACTTGACTTTCAAGCCTTTCGATAATATAAAGTCTATTTGTCTTTATTGAAGAAGAGCCACACGGGGCGTAGCGCAGTCTGGTAGCGCGCCTGCTTTGGGAGCAGGATGTCGGGAGTTCGAATCTCTCCGCCCCGACCACATTTCACGAATCACCCCCCTTACTGGTTGTGGATTTTGGTTGCGGCTGACCATTTTCAATCGTAAATTTTCCTGAAATCGAATTCATGGCAGATTCAATAGCACCGTCAATGGAATGAATGTATATTTCTGTTGTTCTGGCCTCTGAATGTCCTAAAACCTTTTGAATCGTTTTAATGGAGACGTTTGGATCATCCGCCAAGATTGAAGCCATAAGGTGACGCAATGTATGGAAGCCAAAATGTGGTACAACCCCTGCCCTTTTACACAGGCCTTTCATGAACTTAGGACGGTGGTAAAAACGATCTTCGGTTTTTTCATTATAGAAGACCCACTGGTCCTGCTTTCGGTTATTCCATATTTTCAGAAGGGTTTCGCACAATTCGTCGTTGATTGAAATCCGGATAGCTTTATATGATCCGTCTCTGGTCTTCCGGGTCCATTTGGTCAACACGCGCTTTTCAAAGTTGATATCATCCCAGGTAAGCCGCAAGGCCTCATCTATCCGGGCCAGGGTATGGAGTAAAACAATCAACAGATCCTTTTCGTCCGTCTCGGGATCTGCGGCTTGAAGCAACTTAACAATATCACTTTCCTGGGGGACTCGTTTCCGGGTCACCGTGTGGGGAAGCTTATCAAGCTTTTTTACAGGGTTCCGGTCGATGACTTCCAATGTATCCTTGGCATATGTGAACAGCGAAGACAATTCCTTCCGATGAACATTATAGTTGTTGTTACTGGGACGTGTCTCAAGATACTTTGCAATCATTTGCGGGGTGATATCATCTATCTGGAAATCTTTTTTCAGGAACTTATAGAAAGACCGGAAAACGCTCTTTTTATATTTGAACGTCTGTAATGCGTGTTTTCTTTTTGAAGTATCAAGATAAGCATTACAGACTGTCAAGTAACCCATGGCGGTTGATGTCGGAATCTTTTTTAGCTCTTCTCTTCTTTTTGCCCTGGCCGCTGCTGCTTCTCTTCTTGTCTTGAACCCTCTTGCCGCATATGAAGCGTTCTGATATTGGAAACTGTAACACCAGTGCTTCCGGGTCTTGTCCTTCCATAATCCCATTGATAATCTCTTTCCTGAATCTTAATATGCCTAATCCGGCAGGTTTGAAGCCGTAAAACCGTCTACGGTGTTTGTATACGGTTTGTTCTGATATTTTTAACATTTCTGCCACATCAGACGGGGTTAATAGATTTGAAATTGATTCGGTCAAAACGTCCTCCGAGAGATTGAAACGTATCCGTTCGCTATCTCTTTATATACACCGCTGCAATCTTTACTGTGTTTCAAGCGTTTGAATGTTATGGCCTGGTCTTTCATCGTATCAGAATGGAACCGGATCTAAATGCGGGAACATGTTGACATCGATAAACAGCAGGAACCGGCCGATATCGCATTCATCCTCAAAGAGGAACGTTGGGTGACCGTTTTGGAGCTGGTATTTAAGGAACTTGCTCTTTTTTGTGGTCAGGTTCTTTTTCCGGATCAAGTGGCGTGTGAGCTGGAACGATTCTCTTTGAGATAACGATATGACGTATGGCTTTACATCCGGGCAATTGGCTGTTTTCCCCCAACAACGGCCGATGCTTTCATCTTCGGGGATTTCCAGGGGTTCATCCTTAGAAAAGTACTTGGATATGTAACAGGTGGCGTGTTTGGGGTTGTGGATGCGGCGGAAGGACTTTTTATTGATGGCGACCACGTAGGCGTTATCGTTCTGTGTGCCGGTGATTTCAACCCATTTAATCAGGAGTTGTGTGCAGATGCTGAGCCACACTTTATCCTGTTTGGGAGTGAGGCCACCGAACAGGACATGAAAATGGGGGATGATTTCTCCTTTGTTCTTACCGGATCTGCGTGCTTTATATTCGCGTTTCCATATCAGGTGAAGGCCAAAGGTTTCCTTTGTGTATTTCATGAGCCGTTTGAGGCAGTAGTAGGAGAATTCGGCGCGTTCTGTGATTGTTTTGGTTTCCATGACATCATCGGCAAAGGTGAAGTCTATCCACAGGGCCAGGTCATCAATACGGGCAGCGCGTTTGCGCAGCCGAAGGGATGACTTTTTGGACATGCCGGTGATTTTGCCCCGTTTGGCATAGGGGGTG
>JBAJNJ010000023.1:0-110551 GCA_036881925.1 Desulfobacter sp. | reverse complement strand
TTATTGGCGTAAAAACTATACCTGAGAGGCATTATCACCGCCATCCTTCTCTGGGGATTTTTTGTTGGTCCCCAGAGAAGGATGGCTACGCCCGTGGCAACGTCAAACTGTCCGGGAAGATCTTAACTTTTTCATATAAAGATTATCTTTTTAAATTTTAAATATCTGAGATTGGCTGACACATTTCCTGAGATTGCGTGACACGTTACAATGAACTCGATTTCGGGAAAATTCACTCCGAAAAAAGTAAAACCGCAACCAAAAGCCGCAACCAAAAAGCAAAAAAGCTCTCATCGAAAACGATGAAAGCCTTTATTTTTCAGTGGTCGGGACGGCAAGATTTGAACTTGCGACCACTTGTCCCCCAGACAAGTGCGCTACCAGACTGCGCTACGCCCCGAACAAAACAGGGGGGTTTTATCACTTTAGATTTGGGCTGTCAAGCAAGAATTATCCACTCCCTGTTTTTTATCTGTGCTGAAAAGGATGACACAATGCTGATCTGTTTGAAATTTCATGGATTTCCGGGTCATGCCTGTTACACCTTAAAATCCTTACTGGAGAAGCATGTGAGGCTGATGATGCGGCAATCACGCCTGTTGAATCCGGAAACCAGCCTGATGTGCAAATTCATATTTCTGTGGAATATATTTTGCATTTTAAAAACAACATATATGCGGTAGCAAAGGGATGAGACCCAGGGCGGAACCGTATTTCACACCAGTCCTGACCATTCTTTGAATGACACTTCCAAACGTTTTCACCTCCTACACAACCCTATATTTCGTCATTTTGGGCTTATTTCATCATGAAATACAATTAACCCGATAAAAAGGAGGTAAATGTTATGCTTTTCCAGGAAATAACATCCCATTGGACAATGGCCATGGGCCGGTTTGCTGACAAGTTCATTAAAAAGGCGTTTTATCTTCCTGCGGGAAGAGAACCTCCGGGGGATTGGGAAACAACCCTGAATGCCATTGATGACTGGATATGCATCATTGACACCCGGTCCACCATTCTCAGGTCCAATATGGTGGTGGAACAAAAGTTCAATACACCTGTGCGCAAGGCTGTGGGACGGCAATGCTGCAGCCTGGTCCATCACAAGGGCACCCCTGTTGACCAGTGCCCCCTTCCCCGGATGCTGGATACAGGGAAGCGGGAAAGTGCTGAAATGGAACTGGACAACGGCACCTGGGTGCTTGTGACGGTGGATCCCATACGGGATGCCAGGGGAGACATCTGCGGGGCAGCGCATATTACCAGGGATATCACCCGGCGGATCCTGGTCCAGAACGAGCGGAAAATTCTCGTAAAAGAGCTGAAACAGGCCCTGACACGGATCAAAACGCTGAGCGGACTGATCCCGATCTGCGCATCCTGCAAAAAAATCAGGGATGATAAAGGGTATTGGAACCTGATTGAATCTTATATTGAAAGCCACTCCCATGCATCGTTCAGCCACAGCATCTGCCCGGAGTGCATGGATGAGATCTATGGACATGAATCCTGGTACCACGAGTTAAAACAGAGGAAAGGCTGGATGGGAAAGTGCCCGGGCAATGAATAAGGGACTCATGGTCAGGGTCAACGCATATAAAAATCGGGATGAATGATTTCAGTGGTTTAGACATTGTCGCAAACGCAAGGAAAAGTATGCGAACTTTTTAAGTATTTGAAACCATATGGATTAAAAAATCATGCCAGATGTAAATGCGTTTGCCCTGGACTTATGGGTGGATTCGCATCATCCGGATATGATATAGACAACGCCATGAAAACAGATGCATTTAATTTTTTCACACCGCAGCGGCTGGTATTCGGGGCCGGGACCCTGGCGCAACTGCCTGGTATATGCCTGGGATTTGGCAGACAGATCCTTGTGGTGACCGGCAAATCTTCGTTTCTTTCCACACCTGCCTGGCAGTCCCTGGAAAAGGGGTGGCAGGAAAAAGGATGCGGGGTTTACCAGGTATCTGTGTCTGGCGAACCTTGTCCTGACGATGTTGATTCTGCTGTTGCCATGCACCGGAACCGGGATATTGATATGGTTGTGGCCATTGGCGGAGGCAGTGTGCTGGATGCGGGAAAAGCCATTTCCGCAATGATGTGCGAGACCGGTCCGGTAATGGATTTTCTCGAAGGGGTGGGCACCTGCTCTCCTGACGGGAAAAAGCTGCCCTTTATCGCGGTTCCCACCACATCGGGAACGGGTTCCGAAGCCACGAAAAACGCCGTGATCAGCCGGCCCGGGCCGGACGGGTTTAAAAAATCGCTGCGGCATAACAACTTTGTGCCGGATATTGCCGTGGTGGACCCTGCCCTGACCCTGACCTGTCCCCCGGATATCACAGCGGCCTGCGGCATGGATGCCCTGACCCAGCTTTTGGAAGCGTATGTGTCGGTGAAGGCCTCGCCCGTGACAGATGCCCTGTGCCTGAGCGGCCTTAAAGACTTTGGCCCGGCACTGCTCAGGGCTGTTGAAAACGATCCGGAAGACATCCATGCCAGAACCCGGCTCAGTTACGGGGCATACATGTCCGGGCTTGCCCTGGCCAATGCCGGCCTTGGAACGGTCCACGGGTTTGCCTCGGTGATCGGCGGCCTGACCCGCATGTCCCACGGCCATGTGTGCGGCACACTGCTGGCGGAAACCACCAAAGCGGTGATTGACCGCCTTGGATTATCCGGCAAGGACCATCCCGGGCTTGCCAGGTATGCGGCAGCGGCAAAGGCTGCCGGACTGGCGGCCCCGGATCTTTCCCACGACCGGGCATGCACGGCCCTGATTGACGCCCTGTTTTTATGGACGGAAAAAACAGCCATGCCCGGACTGGGGGCATACGGAATCACAAAAGACCAGGTATTGCCCATTGCCCAAAAAACAGGGCAGAAAAACACGCCTGCCAGGCTTGGCGTCCAGGAGTTGGCAGCAATCCTTGAAAAACGGATTTAACCTTCTGTCTTACCTGCCTTTGACGCCCTGCCCCGGGTATTTTTATTTCATTTCATGGTCAAACGTATCCATGATTTTTGTACCGTTGATGACGGCTTTGGCCACAATGGTGTAGGTTCCTTTTGCCTTCATGTCTGCGGTAATGCCGAATCCCTTGCTCATATACATGGCCATGAGTTTCTGGGTGCCTTTGTCCCCGCCTTTGATTAAAAAGCCGACCTTTGCCTTTTCAACGACGTTGTGGGCCTTGTCCATGATATAGACCATGATGTGGTGGGGCTTTTCCATTTTTTCCCCGCCGTGGCTGCCATGGCCTGCGATATGGTCTCCATGGTTGTCCCGCATATCCATGAGATAATAGGAGAGCATGTATCCCTGTTTCATGGATTCATGGAACAGGGTGCCGATGCGGTCGCTGTCACCGCTGCTGTGGTCGTGGCCGGCCATGTTGTGGGCGCTGTCCGAGGCAAGGCCGGTGCCGGCCAGGGAAAAAAGGGCAACCAGGGTGATGAGTAAAGAATAAATGGGTTTCATACGTTACTTCCTTTCATGGGTAAATGTTTTCCAAAGATCATAGATGACGGGAATAATGATCAGGGTCATGATGGTGGAGGAGACCAGGCCCCCGACCATGGGAGCGGCGATCCGCTTCATGATCTGTGATCCTGCGCCACTGCCCGCCATGACCGGCAGCAGTCCGATCAGGGTGGTGGCAACAGTCATGATCTTGGGACGGACCCGCTCCACCGCCCCTTCAATAATGGCATGGCGCAGATCCGCAGATGTGTTCATCCGGCCCTGGGCCTTCCGGCGGTAATAGACTTCGTCCAGGTAAACCAGCATGACAATGCCGGTTTCCGTGGCCAGTCCGGCCAGGGCGATAAACCCGACCCCCACGGCCACGGACATGTTGTATCCCAGCAGATAGATGAGCCAGAAGCCCCCCACCAGGGAAAAGGGCAGGCAGGCCATGACAATGACCACTTCTGAGATATTCTTGAAATGAAGGTACAACAGGATGAAAATCACCATGAGAGTGGCCGGGATAATGATATTGAGGGTTTTCCGGGCCTTTTCCATGTATTCGTACTGGCCGGACCAGACCAGGGAATATCCAACGGGAAGATTGATGTTTTCATCCACAAGGGCCTTGGCCCGGGATACATAAGACCCGATATCCACGCCCCTGATATCCACGAACACCCAGGCGGTCCGTTTGGAATTTTCACTTTTGATGCCGGCCGGTCCCTTGCGGATACGGATATCAGCCAGATGGGCCAGGGGCACCTGTCCGCCTTTTGGGGTGGGAACCACAACCCGCTGGATCATGTCGGGGCTGTCCCGGAATTCCCGGTTGTATCTGAGGTTGACGGGATACCTCTCAAGCCCTTCAATGGTATAGGTGACATTCATGCCGCCGATGGCGGTTTTGATGACATCCTGGACATCTGCGACGGACAGGCCGTACCGGGCGATGTTTTCCCGCTTGATCTCAATGTCAAGGTAATTGCCGCCCGTGACCCGTTCGGAAAACACCGAAAGGGTCCCTTCCGTATGGCGGAGCAGCCCTTCGATCTGCTCGCCGACATCGGCCAGGACGGAAAGGTCCGGCCCCATGATCTTGATGCCCACAGGGGTTTTAATGCCCGTGGACAGCATGTCGATCCGGGTTTTGATGGGCATGGTCCAGGCATTGGTGAGTCCGGGAAAGGTCACGGCCTGCTCCAGGTCTACAGTAAGCTCGTCAATGGTGATATACCGCTCCACAGGCAGAATCAGGGAGAGGGGCTTGCGAAGGAATCCCGGCCAGGTGCTGAAAAACCGGGGGATCTCTTTTTTCCGCCATTCATGGATGACCCTGCCGCGTACCTGTTCGGGCCAGATCCATGTCAGGGGGAGTTTTACCCACTCCGGCCAGGCAGAGAAAAACCGCGCTTTGGGAATCATTTCATATTCCACCTGGGGCCGGAGCATGATCACGGTCTCGATCATGGACAGAGGTGCAGGGTCTGTGGAGGTTTCGGCCCGGCCGACCTTGCCCATGGTGCTCAGGACTTCCGGAAAACGCTGGATGATCCTGTCGGTCTGCTGGAGCAGTTCCCTGGCCTTTGTGATGGAGATCCCGGGAAGGGTGGTGGGCATGTACAGCAGATCACCTTCGTTGAGGGGCGGCATGAACTCGCTGCCCACCCGGTTCATGGGCACCCAGGTGGCGGCCACAACAGCCACGGCAAGGATGACGGTGGTTTTACGCCAGGTGAGAACCGCCTGGATCACCGGCATGTAGACCCGGATCAGCCAGCGGTTAAGGGGGTTGTTTTTTTCCGGCAGAATTTTCTGCCGCACCAGGCAGGCCCAGATAAAAACGGACAATACCAGGGCAGCGGCAAGTGCATATTTGTGCATGGGCACGCCAGCAGCACCAAAGCCCAGGACCAGAGCGGGCGGCCCTGCCACGCCCGCCGTCCGTATCCAGAAGCGTTTCACTGGCGACAGCCTTTTTTTACCGGCGGTGTCCGGCTCCATGACCGAAGTTTTGACAAAAAAGGTCATCAATACCGGGATAATGGTAATGGCCAGGATTGAAGAGGCAGCCATGGCCGTGGTTTTGGTATAGGCCAGGGGACGGAACAGGCGGCCGGACTGTTCCATGAGGCTGAATACGGGTAAAAAAGACACCGTGATGATGAGCAGGCTGAAAAACAGGGCCGGGCCGACCTCTTTGGACGCCTCGATAATGATTTGGGTATGGGGCTTCTGCCCTTTGTCCCGCTCCAGATGCTTGTGGGCGTTTTCCACCATCACAATGGACGCATCCACCATCACGCCGATGGCAATGGCAATACCGCCCAGGCTCATGATGTTGGCGTTGATTCCCATGGGATACATGATGAGAAAGGACATGAGTATCCCCACGGGCAGGGTGAAAATCGCCACAAATGCGGACCTGAAATGAAGCAGGAATACAATGCAGATCAGGGCGACCACGATCATCTCTTCGGTCAGCCGGGCCGTGAGCGTGTCCACGGCCCGCTGGATCAGGGAGGACCGGTCATACCCGGAAACCATCTTTACGCCGGGGGGCAGCCCCTTTTCCAGTTCCTTGAGTTTTTCCCGGACCCGGGAAATCACCTCCAGGGCGTTTTCACCGTACCGCATGACCACAATGCCGCCGACCACCTCGCCCTCCCCGTTCCATTCCAGAACGCCCCTGCGCAGTTCAGGGCCGATGACCACATCGGCAATATCCCGGAGCAGGACCGGGATGCCTTTGGCATCCACGGCAACGGCAATCTGCTCAATATCCGCCTGGGAACTGATATATCCCAGGCCCCGGACCATGAACTCGGTTTCCCCCATTTCAATGAGCTTTCCACCCACATCCCTGTTGGCCTGCTGGATGGCCTGTTTGATTTTTTTGATGGAAATCCCGTAGGAGCGCAGTTTATTCGGGTCGACCTCCACCTGGTATTGCTTGACAAACCCGCCGATACTGGCCACTTCCGACACCCCGGGTACGGCTGTGAGTTCATACCGCAAAAACCAGTCCTGGAGGGATCTCAGGGTTGACAGGTCCTGGGTGCCGCTGGTGTCTTCCAGTACATACTGGTATACCCAGCCCACACCGGTGGCATCCGGCCCCAGGCTGGGGGTTACGCCCTCGGGCAGGCGGCCCGAAACAAAATTGAGGTATTCCATGACCCGGGACCGCGCCCAGTAAATATCGGTGCCGTCCTCAAAAATCAGGTATACAAAGGAATATCCGAAAAACGAATATCCCCGGACCACCTTGGCAAAGGGCACACTGAGCATGGCTGTGGTCAGGGGGTAGGTGACCTGGTCTTCCACCACCTGGGGGGCCTGGCCCGGGTATTCCGTATAAATGATCACCTGGACGTCCGACAGGTCGGGAATGGCGTCCAGGGGGGTGTTGACCATTGCCAGCGTGCCCCCGGCAATAATGAACAGGGTGGCCAGGACCACCATGAACCGGTTGTTCACGGACCACTCAATCACTCTGTCGATCATGACCCGGCCTCCGCTTCCATGTCAGTGAAAAAGTCGGTTTCATACGCACCACCCGGATCTTCAGGCATCATGTCCTCAAAAAAGTCATCCGGGTCTTCCCCGTCACTGTCTGCCGGGTCCTGGGCTTCCATCATTTTCCGGATGGCCTCTTTGAGCCTGGACTCGGAGTCCAGGAGAAACTGGCCCGATACCACAACGGTTTCCCCCTGGTTCAATCCCGTGACCACCTGGATCTCGCCGCTCTCCAGAGCTGTGCCCGTGGTGATCTGCCGGGGAGAAAAGGTGCCGCTGTCTTTCTGTATAAACACAAGCTTTTCCCTGCCGGAATGGATCACGGCCTCGGCCGGAATGAGCAGTCCCTGGCCGCCGTCCCCGGTGTTGATCCGGATGGTTGCAAACATGTCCGGCTTGAGGTCAAACCCGGGGTTGTCAAATACAAGGCGGATGACCACATCCCGGGTTTTGGGCTGGAGATAGGGAAAAATATAAGTGATCTTTCCCGTGTATACCTTGCCGGGCTGGTAGGCCAGGGTCATTTCTGCGATCTGGCCCAGACGCACCCGGTCCTGCTCATATTCAAAAATATGGGCTTCCACCCAGACCCGGGACAGGTCAGACACGGTAAACAGTGAGGTGCCCGGGGTCACATATGCCCCTTCAAGCACGTTTTTCCGGGTGACCACCCCTGTGACCGCAGACCGGACCACAAGGCGCCTGGACACGCTGCCCGATGCCTTGATTTCTTGAACCTCCCGTTCCCCGATATCAAAATAGGCAAGGCGCTTTGCCGCAGCCGCCACAAGCCCTGCATTGATGGTGTTGTTGTGGCGATCATGATTCCTGAGCGCGGTAAGGTACTCTTCCTGGGCCGCCACCAGGGCCGGGGAATAAATTTCATACAATGGGTCGCCCTTTTTCACGAAAAAGCCGGTGTACCCCGCATATAAATGCTCGACCCACCCCCCTGCCCTGGCCGATACCACATAGGTGCGGGTGTCGTCATAGGTCACATTGCCATAGGTGCGGATGAAGTTGTCCAGCAGGCCTTTCCGGACCGTGGCGGCCCGGAGCCCCATATTCTGCCGGACCACGGGATCGATTTTGATGTCCACCCCGCCTACCAGTTCATCCTCGTATACCGGCACAAGATCCATGCCCATTTTACTTTTACCGGGCTGGTCATAAATTTCTGTCGGGTCCATGGGAGCGCGCCAGTAAACAATGGTTCTTTCTCCCCCATCCCCGGAGCCGCCGCCGGCTTCATCCGCATACACCGGCACCAGGTCCATGCCCATTTTGCTTTTGCCGGGCTCATCGTAGATTTCCATGGGATCCATGGGTGCCCGCCAGTAGATGATCTCCCGTTCCGTGCCGGCGGTATCCCCGGGTTGTGCATCTGATGCCGGGGCTGTTACGGCATTGGTGCTGCCTTCCCCTTTGAAAAAACTGACCGTGAAAAAAACAGCGGTTCCCGTGATCAATGCGGTGGCCGCAATTGCCATGACTAGTTTCTGCCTGAATCCTCTGGTTGCGTTCATGATCCTGTCCGTTCGGTCAAAGAAGTGTTAAGCCGTATCCCCATTACCTGTTCCAGTGCGGCCAGGGCCTTGCCTGCCCCGGCCTGTTTTTTTGCCAGTGCCAGCCGGGCTTCAAGCCAGTCCGTGTATGCGGCCATGGCATCGGCAAACCCAATGGCACCGGACTCATATTCCCGGGTGGCCACATCTAGGGCGGACTTGGTCAGGGGGATGATTTCCCGGGCGTAAAGGGCAGCCTCTCTCTGGTTTTTGTCCAGGGAGGCCCAGGCGTCCCGGACCATAGTAATTGTTGCCCGTTCCCTGGCGTCAAGACGCAGCTTCATGCTTTCCAGGGTCTGGCGGACCTGGGCCAGCCAGGGCTGGGCAAGGGCGTTGAATGCCTGGGAGGGGTGGCCGTTTTTCATTCCTGCCATGGAAGTTACGGGAAAGGTGGCCATGGGGTTTCCTGGTTCCGGGAGAGTGACGGGGTTGGCGTCGTAAGATGAGAGGCCTTGTGTAAACCCGGTGTTTGCCATGGATTCTCCCAGTTCCACCATATGCGAGAGCCTGATGATTTTTTGCCGGACCTGTTTCAGTTCCTGGCGGTGTTCCAGGGCCAGGGAATACAGGGCATCAGGCCCTGGTATGCTGCCGGGATCCGGAATCCGGGTGGCAACTGTGGCGCCAATCCGCGTGCCCGGGGGCAGGGCCAGGAGTTGCGCCAGACGGACCGAAACCGTATCCCGCGCGGTACTGAGGGTGTTCAGGCGCTCCCTGAGACGGGCCAGGCGAATATTGATCCCGGCAATATCCTGGAATCCTTTTTTCCCGCTCTGATACAGGGATGTGGCGACCTGGCCGAGCCGTTCAAGCACGGCCATGGTTTCCCGGGTGATGTCCAGGGAGGCGTCAGCCAGTGCCAGGTCCCAGAAATAAACGGCCCCGCGTGCTGCCGTCTTTTTTTCGGTAATGGCCCGGGCCAGCCGTGCCACGGCAACATCTGCGGCCACAATATTTCCCTTGAGGGCGGTCCGTCCGGGAAGGGGCCATACATTACGGGTATTTACCGCCATGGTCCCGGGGCCGGCCTTGGGCGTCAGCCCGCGGGTCACCCCCTGGTAGGCCAGAATGGTCTCGTCCAGGCCCGTGACCTGGTCATAGGCGTTCAAGGCAGCCAGGACCGCTTGCCGGGCAGCAGCCACATCAGGGTTCCTG
Source organism: Desulfobacter sp. (assembly GCA_036881925.1). Classification (GTDB taxonomy): domain Bacteria; phylum Desulfobacterota; class Desulfobacteria; order Desulfobacterales; family Desulfobacteraceae; genus Desulfobacter. The sequence goes on along the minus strand of JBAJNJ010000023.1, from coordinate 100,831 downwards.
AGCACTGCCAGGGCCATGATCCCGTCAAGATCAACAGCGTCTTTAAGCCGGTCTGCCACAGCTGCGTCATCGGCAGCAGTTCTGGCCAGCGTTTCGCTCCCATATTGCGGGCCGAAAACGATTTCCTTTTCCTGGTCTGCCTTCATGGCCTTGATCCTGTCCAGGGCCTTTTGGAATGCTTCCGGCATCCGGGATTCCGGGACTCTTTCCCGGACCTTTTCCGGGTTATGGTCCCCGGTCTCTTGTGCTGCGCGCCTTTCCAGCAATTCGGGCGGGCTGTAGTTATCAAACGCGTCCTGCATCCGGTTGTAATCCCCCCATGCAGGGGTAGCAATACACAGGCTCAGCGCAAGAACTGCCGCACGGATACCCGTTTTCCACCTTTTTCCAAAAGCCGGCGCCTTCATTGATCCGCCCTCCTGTTTTCCTGTTCTTCCGGCACGGCCTGTTTCCTGTCCAGGACCACCCCAGCCAGCTGCTCCAGGCGGACCAGGGTCTGGCCGTAATCCGCCCTGGCCCGGGCCAGGGCCAATTGGAAGTTATATGCTGTGGACTGGATTTCCAGGAAGTCGGAAAAACTGCCCAGTCCCTGTTCAACCCAGGTGCCGGCTGTGGATACCTGGTCCAGGGCTTGGGGCAGCATTTCATTTTGATACAGGGAAACCAGGCGTTTTGAATTTTCCAGCTTGAACCAGAGGCGGCTGATTTCTTCCTTGATTTTATTGGCGGCGGCAGCCCTGTCTGCCCTGGCTTTTTCTTTCAGGGCCAGGGCTTTGGCCTTTCTGCTGCTGTTTTTTCCGAATTGGATGGGCAGATTAAGGCCGAACTGGATGCCCACGGCATCGTCCCCTGCCCCGGGTGGCTGGGATGTGGTATCCGGCCGGCCGATACCGGCGTAAAACAGCCCGAATTTAAACGACGGAAGATTCTCAAATGCTGCCAGCCGCACCGCTGCCTTTGAGCGTTCAAATGCAAGATCAGCCATGCGGATGTCTTCCTGGTGGGCCATGGCCAACTCATATACCGCCTCCAGGGAATATACAGGGTCGCGGGTGCCCAGGGGCACTGCCGGCCCAAGTGCGGCTGAGGGCGGCCGGTTGAGAAGTGTGTTGATCCGGGCCTTTTCCGTCTGTTCCCGTTCTTCAAGCAAATGGATATCATACCGGATCTGGGCGGCCTGTGCCCTGGCCTTGGAGATGTCGTACAACTTTGCCCTGTCCAGGGCATAGGCATTGTCCCCGATTTGGCCCAGGCGCTGGTTCAGACCCTGGTTTGCCCGGGCGATCTCCATGGCGTCCCGGATGTACAGGAGTTCGTAATATGCAATGGAAAGGTCCCGGACAAGCAGCTTTACGGTCTTGTCCACCTTGAGCCGCGAAATGGCCACATCAGACGCCAGGACCTCTCCTTTGCGGGACAGGGTGCCGGGAAACGGTACGGCCTGGGACAGGGTCAGGTTCCAGTCCTGGGGGCCGAGCCGGGTTTCAATGGGTGAGGGAAAGTATGTGGCGGCCAGTTGGGGGTCTGGATAGCTTGTGCCGAGCCGGTAGTTCTCAATAAACGCCTTCCAGGACTGCCGGGAGGCGGTCACGGACGGATTGGTTTCATAGGCATAGGTCAAAAGGTCGGCCAAGGAAGCCCGGACTTCGATATTCCGGCCAACGGTTTTGCCGGTCTCGGGCGCGGGCTCTTTCCCGGCATTTACAGGCCATGCAAGCCCCAGCCAGACCAGTGCTCCCATGAGGGTTGTTTTTATCAGCAGCTTCATGACAATATCCTTTTTCGTTCATGAAGCAACTTAAGTGAGCACTTACTGTGCCAGTCGGACAAGCGGTATCACAACATTTTGTAATCACTTGAAAAAGGATATTCCCCAGTCCCCTGACCGCGTTGCATAATGAAGAATAGTCTACACAACTGAAGGATATTCTACACTTCCGGCCAAATACCCGGACAACAGCCCGGACAACCGCATAGAACGGCCAGGGGCCACCCGTTACGGAATGCCATGCAGCATCACAGTCTCCCGGGCAAGGGAGGGGTATGCTGTTATCCGGTTTTTCTTCCGGCGGTGTTGGTGAGCAGAATGCCGCCGAGTATGAGCGCCAGGCTGGCCGCATGGACAAGCCCGGGGCGTTCGCCCAGGAACAATGCACCAAGGGCCCCGCTGAACAGGGGAACGGTATAATAGATCATCCCGGCCGTGGAGGGGCCGAGTATGGCAACGGCCTGGTTCCAGAACAAAAATGCAGCCAGAGATGCAAACACGCCCACGTAAAAAATGGCCCAAACCATGGTGGCATTGATGTGCACCGGGCCGCTGCCGGCCAGTTCCCACAGGTAAAACGGCAATAAAAACAAAAGCCCCAGGCAGAAGCAGGCAAACTGGAAGCTGAGCAGGGAAATGTCCCGGGGTTTGTGTTTCAGCAGAATGCTGTATACTGCAAAAATCATTGATGCGGCCAGCATCCAGAGATCTCCCCGGGCAAAGGAAATATGGATTAGTGCGGACAGGTGCCCCCGGGTAATCAGGCAGACCACACCGGCCAGCACCATGAACACCCCGAAAATTTTTGCCGGGTATAAAAGCTCCCTGTAAAATATCCGGCCCATGAGAATCACAAATACGGGAAAGGAGATGGCGATCAGGGCAAGATTGGTGGCGGAAGTGGTATGGCCGGCAATGTAGATAAAGGTGTTGAAGCAGGTGATGCCGAGAAACGCGGTCAGGCTGAAATACCATGGATGCCGGCGGATAACGCCCCACTCACGGATGGCTCCCCCGGCGGCAAACGGGGCCAGTGCCACCACGGCAACGAGCCACCGGTAAAAGGCAAGGCTGACCGGCGGTATCTGGTCGCTGAGTCCCCTGGCCACAATAAAGTTTCCCGACCATATGGCGGTTGCAGCCAGGGCAAACAGGTAGCCCCGGACCGTTTCCGATGGCCCGGCATATGGTATGGCTTTCATACGCCTCCTTTATTCTGTTTCCAAATGCGTTGCAATGTTTTGCCGGGATGATCCAATCTCCCGGATGTGTGCTGCCAATACCAGATCACAGCCCGAAAAAGAAGAACAAATTACACCATCTCCCCCGATTGGGGGATGAATCCGGGGAAAAAACCTGCTCTAATGGGCTTTTGTTGCAAGAAAACAGATGTTCAGCACGGCCGGGCCGCCGGTCCTGAAATAGAAAACAAGCCAAAGGAGTCATCCATGTCCAGTTACAGCCGGTTTCATTATATCCGATCCTGTTACAACCGTTTTTTCTCACGCCAGGCCAGACATCCCAAAGGGCTTTTCGGGCGGTTTTTCATGTCGCGGATATTTAACAAGGGTAATGTCAGGCTAAACGGGTTTGTCAGGGAATGCCTGGACCTGAGGAACGGTGAAAAAGCCCTGGAAATCGGATACGGCACCGGATTTCTCATCCAATCCCTTGCAGATAAGGGAGATGCCTGTGAGATCCACGGCATAGACAGTTCAGCTGCCATGGCAGACCTGGCCCGGAAAAAGAACAGGGAACACATCAGGGCCGGGCGGGTCTGCCTCAGGTACGGGGATTTTGACGGGGAACCCTATGCGCCCGGGTCCTTTGACTGCGTGTTTACCGTGAATACAATCTATTTCTGGAAAACACCGGAACAGACCCTGGAAAAGATCCATGGCATGTTAACACCCGGCGGCAGGCTGGTGATCGGCTTTCACGGCAAGGCAGACATGCAAAAAAAAGCACTGGATACCGAGGTGTTCACCTATTACACCACACAGGATGTGGCAGAGCTTTTGTCCGGGAATTTCAGACGGGTGGATATCCGTGAAAAAAAAGAGGTGGATTTTACCTGTTATTGCGCTGTGGGGATCAGGTAGGGTTCCGGACACCCCCATTCCATAACAGGGTTGCACCTTGCTTGATGCTTTTTTGGCCGGGCCGGGAAGCAGGGCCGGCAAGAGAAATCTTGTGCATTCGGTCTGCCGGTGATATGGAAGGATTTTCATCCATGGAGACTCCGGTTATGCAATCCCTGCCACGACTCATAAAGCGGCTCACTTCCGGTGCGCGGCTGGCCGGCCCCTTTTTCATGCTGGGGGCAGCCCTTTTATTTACATTGATGAGCGTCCTGGTAAAGCTTTTGCCCCAAGGGTATACGGTATGGCATATCGGCCTTATCCGGTGCATGGGCGGTCTGGTGCTCCTGCTTGCCTTTACCCCGCGCAGAAAAAATCCCTTTGCCGGGCACAACATCCCTCTCCTGGTTTTCAGGGGGCTGGCCGGTACACTGGCATTTCTGTGCGCCATGGCCGCCCTGCGCACCCTTCCCATATCAACGGCATGCGTCCTTTTTTATTCCTACCCGGTATTTGCGGCAGTATGCGGTCTTTTGATCTATAAAGAGGCGGTTAACATCAGGCAGGTGATCTGCATGCTGACACTGATCGCGGGTGTGGGGGTATTATTTGATTTCAGCCTCACAGGCAGTTTGTTCGGCCAGGCAATGGCAATTGCAGGGGCATTGTTTGCCGGGCTCACGGTAACGCTGATCCGGTCGTTGCGCGAGCGCAACGGTGTTGTGGTCATTTATCTTTACTTTTGCGCCGTGGGCACCCTGTTTACACTCCCGTATTGTATCCAGCACCCGATTTTTCCGGCAAGTGCAACAGAGTGGATCATGATTTCCCTGATTGTCCTGGCCTCTGCCACGGCACAGCTCATGATGAACCAAGGATTCTTTTTCTGCAAAGGATTTGAAGGCGGGGTGTATATGTCCACGGAAACCGTTTTTACGGCAATGGTGGGTATTTTCCTGTTGGATGACCCGGTATCGTGGCGATTTTTCGCCGGCGCCCTGCTGATCCTGGGCAGCGGCCTGGCATTGAACAAGGTGTCGCAAACGGGGTGAGAAGATCACCGGTCAAACAGACCGGTGGAGAGGAAATGGGTTTGGCGGCAGGCATATGGGCCGGGCCGTACCACTCCGGAGGGGGAAGCCGCCCCCCTCCATCATGTGTCACGCCTGTGCCGACGTGTTTTCAGTAGCCCGGATAAGTTTCGGGAACCTGGTTGCCGACCGGATTCAGGTATTCCTCATGAAGCATCAGATCAACATCAGGCTCAGAAGTGGTGCGCACACCACAAACAGGACAGACTTCCGCGTCAGACTTCAGGGAAACACCGCAATCCTTACACTTGCAATATTCATTGGACATGATGTCCCTCCTTAACGGTTTTGGGTAAATGACAGGCCCTGGTAAGTATTGACGGGTACTTACTGACGAGTGTAATGAAGAGAACGTGATGACCTGCCCGGATTGTTTCTTCATACTAAAGTCTTAAGACCCCAAAAGTCAAGTCCCAAAACCCAAACCGGCCCGATATGCACCATCCTGCAACACCGGAAACCCGCTTTTACCAAGTGTTTCCGATATTAACACGTATTTATATGCACCAATGTGCATTAAAATGCATCCACCCCGAATATTTCAGGCTCTTTGCGCGCACTGAAATTTTCATTCAGCCACCCGGCGATATTCTTCACGGTATCGTCTTCCATGGTTCTTGCGTTTTCAGGGCAGTTTTTAATACAGGCACAGCACTTGATGCATCGTTCTGTGTGCGTGGCAATCCCGGCGTCCATAAAAACGGCGGCAGTGGGACATACGGCCTCACAGGTGCCGCATTGTGTGCATTTTTCTTCATGGGTGACCGGGGCGCAATGTATCTTTGGCACACCGTCGGCTTTATAGGGAAAATGGCCTGGAACTTCCAGGTCTGTAAGGACATCAGGCGATTCCAATGCTGTGATCTTACCCCTCACCTGCCTGCCGAAATCCACTGCCGCCTGTATATCCCGGTTATCCGGGCGGCCGTTTGCAATGGGCAGCGCATCTGTTGCAAACGAGTGTTCGCCGATAAATGCCGCCCCTGCCACCGGGCGAAATCCCAGTTCAAGTGCAAGCTGCTTTAACTCCATGAGTGCATCTTCAAACTCCCGGTTCCCATATACCACAATAAGAACCGCCGGGGTGGCGTCGGCCTCCAGTTGTTTGAACCGCTTGACCGCATCAACGGGCAGGCGTCCGGCGTAGACCGGGGCCCCGATGAGGACCAGTTCATCCGGACATGGCGGAGCGGACCGGGGGGTTTCTTCCGGAAGTGTCAAATCCACATGTTCGGCATGTTCAACACCAATACCTTGCGCAACACCTTCCAGTACGTTTCGGGTGGTTCCTGTGGGTGAGAAATAGATGAGTTTTGTCTGTTTAATTTCCATTAGAATCTCCTTTTGTATATACCGGCACATGAATGCACATCCGGTATGGGCATATGGGGCGCGGCGCGCCCGCAGATCTTGACACCCGGTGACATCCGGCCCGGTGAAAATGCCGGGCCGGCACCAGACAGTACCTTTTTCCATTCGAACATTTCAACAGTAAAAATCATACGTATCCGGGTGATACCGCGCCTTGCCATAACAATACGGCGGCCTTGATCTTGCTTTTTATCTTGCCCATGGGGTAAAAGAACAGGATACCAAAGTGCCGGTAACGGCCCCACTATTTTCAATGTTCAATGAATGGAGGAGGCGGTTGTGATTACATCATATGCCTTTGGAAAAATGAAGATCGGTTCCCGGGCATATTCCTCGGACCTGATGATCTTCCCGGACGGCCGGGTCCGGGACAACTGGTACCGAGCGGCCGGCCATACTCTGGACATGGCGGATCTGGACGCCCTGGTCCGGGAAAAACCGTCCCTGATCATTGCCGGTACAGGCGCATACAACCGCATGGTGCCGTCAGCAGACCTGGCATCGTCCCTCAGCGCCCTAAGGATCGACTTTCATGCCGCCCCCACGGCAGACGCTGTTGCACTGTATAACAGGCTTGTCAGGGAAAAGACCATTGCCGGGTTCAGTGCCTGTTTTCATCTGACCTGCTGAGGAGGCCTGCCATGCCCGACACCAGCCACGGCCCTGATCTGTCTGCCAACCCCAATACCGGGTGCTTTACCCATTGCCCTGCCTGCGGACGCAGCACCCTTGCCCCCAAAAGCGTTAAATCCTTTTGCTGCGGGAGTTGCGGATTCCTGTTTTTCATCAATTGCGCTGCCGCAGCCATGGCCCTGATCATGGACGATAAAAACAGGCTGCTTGTCACCATCCGGCGGCATGAGCCGGCCAAAGGCGCGTTTGATCTGCCCGGCGGTTTTGCAGAACCGGGGGAAGGCATTGAAGAGAGCCTGAGGCGGGAGGTCATGGAAGAGTTGAACCTGGCCCTCACCAAGCTGACCTATCTGTGTTCTTTTGCCAACCATTACCCGTACGAATCTGTTGTATATCCGGTGACGGACATGGCCTTTGTCTGCGAAACAGAGGGATTTGGCACGATCAAGGCCGGGGACGATGTGGCCGGATATACCTTTATCCCCATGGATGAGTTGGATCCATCGCAATTCTGCATGTCTTCCGCCGTCCAGGTGGTCCGGTATCTGAAAGCCTGGTTTGCGGACCGGACAGGCCAGGTCCGCCCCAATGGTTAGGCCGGTGTTAATTTCGCGGGTAAGATTGCCCGGTTTGCTGAACCGTATTGCTTATTCAGCGAATTTGTGGTTTATTCTGGTCCATGAAAAAACGATATTACCGCTCCGGACGCAAGTCTTCCAAAAGCGGCAGCAACACCCGCAGGTCCGGTAACCGCCCCGATATCACACCGGGGGTGGACAAAGGTCTTAAAAAAACATTCACGAAGATCGGGATACCGGAAAAAAAGCCGTTTACGCCGGACCCTTTCCAGCTCCAGGCCCTTGAGGCCATTAAAACATCGGACTGCCTGGTTACGGCACCCACGGGCGCAGGCAAAACCTGGATCGCGGAACAGGCGGCCCGGACCGTCCTGGAAAACGGGGGAAACGTCTGGTACGCCACCCCGCTCAAGGCCCTGACCAATTCCATCCATGCCGGATTTTCAAAAATCTTCGGCAGGGAACACGTCGGTATACTGACCGGGGATATCAAGGAAAACACCAGCGCGTCAATTATCATCGGCACCACCGAAATCCTGAGAAACCAGCTTTACGATGCCATGTATACGGGTGAAAACATGGCCTGCGACCTCATCATTCTGGATGAGGCCCACTACCTGGGCGATGCCGAACGCGGGGTGGTCTGGGAAGAAATCATGATCTACCTGCCTGTCCGCATCCCCCTGCTGCTGCTGTCGGCAACCATCGGCAACCCGGACCAGATCGCGGGATGGCTGGCCGAGATCCGGGGAAAACCGTGTGAAATTGTTGAAAACACCAACAGGCCGGTGCCGCTTCACCCGATTTTTTTCCACCCGTCAGGCACCTTGTTTCCTCTGCTCCAGCCCACGGAGCACGGCAAACCCAGGCTCCACAAAAAGGTGTACAAGTTTGTGAACAGCAAGCGCCAGCCCATGCTGGCCCCGCCCGGCAAACTGCCCAGGTTTGCGGATGTGCTCAAGGTCATGGCCCATTTTGACCTGCTTCCGGCCATTTTTTTCCTGAAATCCCGGGCAGAGTGCGACCAGGCGGTCCGTTTGTGCAACAACAGTCTGATGAAAAAAGATCCGGCCCGGAAACAGGCCCTTGTTGACCGGCTGGATGAACTGACCCGGGACAATCCCCACCTGGCGGCCCATCCCCAGCGCCAATACCTGGAGGAAACCGGGACGGCGGGACATCACAGCGGGCATCTGCCGGCCTGGAAAGTCGTGGTGGAAACCCTGATGGCCGAGGGGCTCCTGGATGCCATGTTTGCCACTTCCACGGTGGCGGCCGGGGTGAATTTTCCGGCCCGGTCCGTGGTGATCCTCAACTCGGACCGGTTTAACGGGCGGGATTTCATCTCCCTGACCCCGAGCGAATTCCAGCAGATGGCCGGCCGGGCCGGCCGCAGGGGAATGGACAAGATCGGGTTCGGCATGGTGCTGCCCGGAAAATTCATGGATCTGTCCCTGATTGCCAAGCTGGTGAATGCCCCGCCCCTGAATGTGGACAGCCAGATTAAAATTGATTTTTCCATGGTGCTGAACCTTTTGCTCTCCCATACCCCGGAGCAGGTCAGGACCCTCCTGGAAAAATCCTTTGCCTCTTACCTGATCGCTGCCGGGCATGAAAGCGGGAAGAGCGGCAAAAAGGCCAGGAAAAAATACGGGACAGACATGGAGCACCTCTGGCTGGACTTTATCGACCACATGGATTTCCTGATCCAGGAAGGATTTGTCAGTGCCGGTGATGCCAAACCCGCCTCCCTGACCGAGGACGGCATATGGGCATCCAAGCTGCGCATTGATTCCCCGCTCCTGGTGGCCCAGGGGCTTCGCCAGAAGTTGCTGCCCGAACGGGACCCCGCGCTTCTGGCAGCCATCATGGGGGCGTTTGTAAATGAAAAAGAATTTAAGGACGATCCCCTGTACCAGGCCGCCCTGCCCAAACGCCTTAAAGAGACCTTTCTGGACCTTCGCATGGGCCTGAAGCCCTTTGCCATGACCATGCTGAAAAGCGGATTTCCCGCGCCCAATCTCTATATCCAGCCGGCAATCCTTCTCAATGCCTGGGCCCATGATACACCCTGGGACGAGCTGATGCGGGGATCGGATTATGCCGAGGGCGATTTTGCCCGGCTTATATTGAGAACCGCTGAAAATTTAAGACAGATGACCAAACTGGGCGACCATTTTCCCGTCATTGCCAAAACGGCCCGGGAGGCCATTGACCTCATTCTCAAGGAACCCGTGGTCACCCAGTACAATTAATCCCCATACCAATACAACTACAGGAGAACCATATGAAACCCATTATCGCAGACAAGGCACCCGCCGCCATCGGCCCTTACTGCCATGCCGTGATTCACAACGACATGGTGTATTGCTCCGGCCAGATCCCCCTGGACCCGGAAACCATGGACATCAAAGGCGCCACGGTTGAAGAACAGACCCAGCAGGTCATGGACAACCTGGCAACAGTGCTTGACGCTTGCGGCTCAAGCCTTGGCCGTATTGTCAAAGCCACCATATTCCTGGATACCATGGATGATTTCATGGGCATGAACAAGGTGTACGAAGCCGCCCTGGGCGGGCACAAGCCTGCCCGGTCCGCCTTTGAGGTGGGCCGTCTGCCCAAGGACGCCCTGGTGGAAATTGAATGCATTGCGGCCTTGAACTGATCCGGCCCGAACCTTAAGGAGTCGATATGACCGAAGATACCAAAAAAGTAATCTATTCCATGATCAACGTGAGCAAGTTCCATGGCAAGCGCCAGGTGCTCAAAGATATTTCCCTGTCCTACTTTTACGGGGCCAAAATCGGTGTCCTGGGCCTGAACGGCTCGGGTAAATCCTCCCTGCTGAAAATCCTGGCAGGGGTGGACACGGAATTTGTGGGAGAGACCATTTTATCCAAGGGCTTTACCGTGGGATACCTGGAGCAGGAACCCCTGGTGGATTCCACCAAAACCGTGCGCGAAGTGGTTGAGGAAGGGGTCCAGGAAACCGTGGACCTGCTCAATGAATATGAAAAAGTGTCCGAAGCCTTTGCCGAACCCATGTCCGATGATGAGATGGATGCCCTGATCGCAAAACAGGGCCGCCTCCAGGAGCAATTGGACCATACGGATGCCTGGGACCTGGACTCCCGGCTGAAAATGGCCATGGACGCCCTGCGCTGCCCGCCCGGCGACACGCCGGTGAATGTGATTTCCGGTGGTGAGAAACGCCGGGTGGCCCTGTGCCGCCTTTTGCTCCAGAAACCGGACATCCTCCTGCTGGACGAGCCCACCAACCATCTGGATGCCGAGTCCGTGGCCTGGCTGGAAGAGCATTTGAGCCGGTTTGAAGGCACGATTATCGCCGTGACCCATGACCGGTACTTCCTGGACAATGTGGCCGGGTGGATTCTTGAGCTGGACAGGGGGGAAGGCATTCCCTGGAAGGGCAACTATTCGTCCTGGCTGGACCAGAAGCAACGGCGGCTGGCCACGGAACAGAAGAGCGAAAGCAAACGCCAGCAGACCCTGCAGCGGGAGCTGGAGTGGATCAACATGTCTCCCAAGGGCAAGCGGAGCAAATCCAAGGCCAGGATCAAGGCCTATGAGGACCTGCTGAAAAAAGACGTGAAGCAGCAGGAACAGGAGATGGAAATCTTTATTCCGCCCGGCCCCAGGCTCGGCAACAAGGTGATTGTCGCCCAAAAGGTGGCCAAGGCCTTCGAAGACAAGCTGCTGGTGGAAAACATGGATTTTGTGATTCCGCCCGGTGCCATTATCGGTGTGGTGGGACCCAACGGCGCCGGTAAGACTACCCTGTTCAAGATGATCACGGGAAAAGAGACGCCGGACAGCGGCGAGATCGAACTGGGCCAGAGCGTAAAGGCAGCTTATGTGGACCAGGAGCGGGATACCCTGGACCCGGAAAAAACCATTTACGAGGTCATCTCAGGGGGCAGTGACAAGCTGCTCATCGGCGGCAGCGAAATCAATGCCAGGGCATATGTGGGCAAGTTCAACTTTTCCGGCTCAGACCAGCAGAAAAAAGTCAAAGATATTTCCGGGGGTGAGCGGAACCGGGTCCATCTGGCCACCATGCTCCAGCAGGAAGCCAACCTGCTGCTCCTTGACGAACCCACCAACGACCTGGATGTGAACACCATGCGCGCCCTGGAAGAAGCCCTGGAAAGCTTTGCCGGATGCGCGGTGATCATCAGTCATGACCGCTGGTTCCTGGACCGGATCGCCACCCATATCCTGGCGTTTGAAGGTGACAGCCAGACCCTGTTCTTTGAAGGATCTTACTCGGATTATGAAAAAGACAGGAAAAAACGACTGGGTATCAAGGAAAACCAGCCCACACGGATCAAGTACAGACAACTGACCCGGTAAACCGGTTCTGTTGCCATGACAGGCACCGTACGGCACACCGGTCCGGTCCCGTCCGGTGTCTGTCCAGGGGGGAATTCCAATGGTGAGGCAGCCCCCCCCTCACATACAACCTCCATTGAATTGCATATTGACAGGGGTGTCTATGAAACCGTCTGTATCCGCTCCAGACCGCCCAGGCCATTCCGGAAGCCTGCTCCGGATCCACACGGCGGTATTCCTGTTCGGGGCCGCAGGCCTGTTCGGCAAGTTCCTGTCCTGTTCGCCCTTTTATATTGTCCTGGGCCGGACCGCTTTCGGGGCCCTGGCATTGGTTGTATTTGCAAAAACCATTTCAAAAACAAGACTGTCCGGGTTTACCCCTGTGACACTGGCCCTTTTTCTTGCCCAGGGGGTTTTGCTGGCCTGCCACTGGGTCCTGTTTTTCCTTTCCATACAGGTGTCGTCCGTGGCCGTGGGACTGGTCACCTTTTCCAGTTTCCCCTTGTTTGTCACCTTTATGGAGCCCGTGTTTTTCAGGGAACGGCTCAAACTTGCCGACGTGGCCACAGCCGTGGCAGTCTTTACCGGGATTGTCCTGGTGGTGCCCGGGACAGATCTGTCGGACACCACCACCCTGGGGGCGGTTTACGGCATCTTGTCCGGCCTGACATTTGCCATGCTGGCCCTGGTCAACCGGAAAAACGCCCGGCAGACCCATGCCGTTGCCGTGGCCTTTTACCAGAACCTTTTTGCCTGCCTCTTTCTTGTTTTCCCGGTAATACTCCTGAATCCGGAGCCACCCGGGATGGCAGACCTGCCCGTGCTGGCGGCCCTGGGCATTGTGTTCACGGCCCTGGCCCATACCTGCTTTATCAGCGCCCTTTCCGTCATCCGGGCCCAGACCGCCAGCGTCATTGCCGGTCTGGAACCCGTATACGGGATTGCCCTGGCGTTTTTACTGCTCAATGAAGTTCCGGCACCCAACACCCTTGCCGGCGGCACCATTATCATCGGCACCACCATTGCAGCCGGATACCTGTCCCGGGACAGGTCCGCCCCACCCTGAACTGATATCGAACCTACGTTAATACCGCCCCAGTATTCTCAGGACTTCGGATTTGTCTTTAAGCTCTTCCATCATAGGGGCCAGGTCAGGGGTCATGATATCGGCCTCAAGGTCGGCATAAAACATGTACTCCCAGGGTTTTCCGATCACAGGCCTGGATTCCAGCTTGACCAGGTTGATCTGGTACCCGGAAAAGACCTTCATGACTTCGAACAGGGCCCCGGGTTTATTGCCGGTGGAGAAAATGATAGAGGATTTGGCCACTTTCTTGTTTCCCTTGTACTCCCTGGCGATCACTGCAAACCGGGTATAATTCCTGGGGTTGTCTTCAATGGATTCCGCCACCACCTGCATGTCGAAAATATCCGCAGCCATGGCAGAACCGATGGCTGCCGTATGTATGTCGTCCGATTCCCTGACCCTGCGGACGGCAGAGGCAGCCGCCTTCACCGGTACAAGCTCGGCATCCGGATACTGCTCCAGGTAGTTGCGGCACTGGGCAAAGGCATGGGCAGGGCCCAGTATCCGGGTAATTGCCTTGGGATCTGCTTCAGGATGGGTAATCAGGGCATGCTTGATCCGGATGGTGACTTCGCCGATGATGTGAAGGTCATATTCCTGGAGCAGATCGAAATTCTCATGGATGGACCCGGAAAGGGAATTTTCAACCGGGACCACCCCGTACTCCACAGACCCGCTCTCCACGGCATTGAAAATATCCCGGAAGCTTTTCATGGGCACGGACGTCACTTCATCCCCGAAATAGGAAAGGCTGGCCTTGTGACTGTGGGCCCCGTTTTCACCGATGAATGCGGCAGTCCGGGTGGTGCCGGTGCCGAGGTTTGCAATGACCTCTGATTTTTTCAGGTAATCAAAATCCATCTGCTTGCCCACCACCGGCGCAATCACATAGAGATCCCGGGTCAGGTCCCCGAACTGGTCCGGGTAAAGGCTCTGGGGGCCGTCGGACAATGCCTGGTCCGGGTTGTTGTGCACTTCGATCATGAGGGCGTCAGCACCGGCGGCCACGGCGGCCCTGGCCATGGGAGCCACTTTTTCCCGGATGCCTGTGGCATGGCTCGGGTCAATGATAATGGGCAGGTGGGTGAGTTGCTTGAGTACCGGTATGGCAGACAGGTCCAGGGTATTCCGGGTATAGGGCTCAAATGTCCGGATGCCGCGTTCGCACAGGATGACATTGGTGTTGCCGCCCGCGGCAATATACTCGGCAGACATGAGCCATTCCTGGATGGTCGAAGCCAGTCCCCGCTTCAGGACCACGGGTTTGGTCATTTTGCCCACGCATTTGAGAAGCTCGAAATTCTGCATATTTCTGGCCCCGATCTGGACCACATCCACGTATCGCTCCATGAGTTCGGCCTGGGCCGGAGAGGTGATTTCCGTGACCACGCCCAGCCCGGTTTCCTCCCTGACTGCGGCCAGGATCTTGAGCCCCTCTTCTTCAAGCCCCTGGAACGAGTATGGGGAAGACCTGGGTTTGTACGCCCCGCCCCGGAACAGGACCGCCCCGTACTTTTTGACCTCTTTGGCAATGGCCATGGCTTGCTCCCGGCTCTCCACGGCACAGGGACCTGCCACCACAACAATCCGGTCCCCGCCCACAACCACATTCCCGATCTTGACCCGGGTATCCTCGGTTTTAAACTCGCGGCTGACCAGTTTATGGGCCGTGGAAATGGTTCTCACATCTGCCACCCCGTCCAGTTGCCGGTATTCGTCAATGCTTTTTTTCACCCTGGCGCCGGTGATGCAGATCAATTGCTTTCCGGCATCCGTGATTTCCCGGGTAATACACCCGTCCCCGTCCAGTACGGATTCAAGATTGTTGCGCTGTTCCCCGGTGATTCCGGTCTCAAGAACAAGTATCATGTTGCTGTCTCCTTTAATTTGGCACATTGCCTGTTGATTTGTTTTTCATTTGTTTTGATTTATTTTATCCATAGCAAAAAAACAAACGGCCCCGAAGGATTCCCCGGGGCCGCAGGCTGGAAACACAAAGGCCCCGGGTGGTCTCATCGTCCACCCGGGGCCTGTATAATTTAAGTATTATATCGGGCTACACCGGATGAACGCTCCTAAAAAAGAAGAAGCGTCCAAAGCTAAAAAAGAAAAAATATGTTTTCTGTAAATTCAAAGCGGTGTATCTGCCTTCATAAAAAACGTTATACTTCATAAATTATGAG
Organism: Desulfobacter sp.; assembly: GCA_036881925.1. Classification (GTDB taxonomy): domain Bacteria; phylum Desulfobacterota; class Desulfobacteria; order Desulfobacterales; family Desulfobacteraceae; genus Desulfobacter. The sequence goes on along the minus strand of JBAJNJ010000023.1, from coordinate 85,686 downwards.
TCCCAACGGTAACGCCATGGCATGCGGATGTCAAGACAAAAAAACAGCCCCGGGAATTACTCCACCCCTTTTTCCTTGAGAAAGGGGACATAGGCCACGTCCTTTTTGAGGATGTGCGTCCTGAGCCAGTCGGTCAGAAAATCCATCAGCTCCATGGACAGGGCAGCTTTTCCCTGTTCAAACGCGGTTTTGAATTCCACAACCCTGGCCACGAGATCCTCATGGATTTTTTGATGGGCCTCCCGCTCCGGATACCCGTGGGCCTCAAACAGGTCTTCTTCAAACTTGAAATGGTAGACCGTGTAATCGGCAAGACGCTCAAGAATCTGGCCTGCCTCTCTGGCACCGGCCTGCAGCTTCATGGCCTTATGCAGCTCATTGACCATGGCCACCAGTTCCCTGTGCTGGTCATCCACGGAGGCAAGGCCGATTTTAAGCCGGTCCCCCCATGGCATGAGATCCGGAATATCTTCGGCGTTCAGGCCGGTGTCCCGGTCAACGTCCGTGTCCTCGATTGAGACCTTGAACACCCCGATCATATCCCTGAGCTTGGCGGAAAGAGCGGAAAGCTCCCTGGCGCTCTGTTTCATCTTGTCGCTCTGGCCGGTCATCTCAAGGGAAACATCATTGACCCTGGAAATATCCTCGGCAATTTCAGCGGAGGCCCGGGAACTCTGGGCCACATTTTCGTTGACCTCGCCGATGCCTGCCGATGCCTGTTCAATGTTCTCGGCCACCTCGCTTGCCGATGCAGACTGTTCCTCAACAGCCGCTGCAATCATGGAGACGATGTCCGTCACCTCGGAAATGACTTGGGTAATGCCGGTCACGTCCCGGACCGTATCATCCGTGGAATCCTGGATCCCCTTGACCTTTTCCTTGATATCCAGGGTAGCGGCGGCGGTCTGGGCAGCCAGGTCCTTTATCTCACCGGCCACAACGGCAAACCCTTTTCCGGACTCCCCGGCCCGGGCCGCCTCAATGGTGGCGTTCAGCGCCAGGAGGTTGGTCTGTTCGGCAATGTCGGTGATCACCCCGGTGACCTGGGAGATATCCCGTGCGGACGACCCCAGAAGCTCCACGCGCCGGGATGCGCTTTCCACCTTTTCGGCGGCATTGCCCGAGATCATCCTGGCCTTGTCGCAGTTCTGGGCCACTTCGCCCAGGGTCTGCCTCATCTGGCCGGCTGCATCCGTGACCCGGACCAGGTTTGTGGAGGCCTGTTCACTGGCTGCAGCAACCGTATTCATGCTGGCGCTCATCTCTTCGGCAGCCGCGGCAACCGAGTTGGAGCGGCCTGCAAGGCTTCCGGAGTCTTCGGCCATGTGTTCGGAAGCGGCCAGGAGTTCTCCGGACGCTGCCGTCACGGTTTCCGAGTTGGACCCGATATCCACGATGATGTTGTTGAGCCTGGCAATAAAGGTGTTGAACCATTTTGCCAGTTCACCGATTTCATCCCTGGTGTTGATAATGATCCGCTGGGTCAGGTCTCCGTCACCCTGTGAAATGTCCTTTAATGCAGCCACCACCTGTTTGATGGGCCGGATAATGATCCGGGCAAGAAAAAGGGCAATGACAATACCGGCAATGATGGCGGCAAGGCTGACCGCGGAGATCACGGCAGTGGAGGTGGTGATCTGGGCGTTCATCTGTGACGCCACCCTGTCCTTGGCCGAAAGGCTTGTGGATTCAATGGCTGCGGCCGCATTTTCCATGGCGGTTTTCACGGCCGTCTGTTCTTTCATAAGTTCGGCATATGCCTTAAAGGAACGGATGTAATTGTTTACCACCTCCTGGATGCCGTCCAGGGGCCGGGTTTTCTCCGCATCGTCGATTTCCGCCTTGATGTCGGACACCAGGACGTCGATTTCACTGATGTTTTGGATAATCCGGGAAAATGTCTCTTCATTTTCATTCCGGATATAGTCCTTTTCCAGGATCCGGGTATTTAAAAGAATTTTTGCCACCTGGTCTGCCCCTGATGACAACCCCATGATCTGGCCGGAAAAAATCTGGACATCCTCAACATAAAACTCCAGAAGCTCCTGGACTTCCTGCTGGAATGTCAGGGTGGCCATGTGCATGGCCTTGACAGCCTGGATCACGGCCTGGTTGTTGGCCTGGCTTTTGTTGCTGAAAAAACGCTCCGCCGCACGAATCAGGGCATCCTGGTCCGCCACCACCCTGGCATGGCGTTTTTTGGCAATCTCCTCGGTCATCAGGGGAGCTGCCTCCTCAAGGTCACGCTTGATGTCGGCATGATGGCCTCTCCACTGGATCATGTTGGAGACACTGTCTCCACGGCTTTCCGAAATCACCAGCCGGAACCCCTTGGCCTGGAGAAAGTTTTCCTTGATGCGGTTGGCGTAAAGCACCCGCAGCCGCATGTCCGACAGCCGGGATTCGCTTTCGGCCATCAGGGCGTCATACCTGGCCTTCTCGTCGTCCCGGATGCCTGCGGTGATCTCAAGGGCTGTGCTGGCCTTGAGATTCATCTCCGCCATCAGGGTGTCTTTTTGCCGGGCCATGTCCGCATACCGGTCAAAGGCGGCACCATAGGCATCCAGACCGTCGGATATTTTTTGGATATCCGCTTTCGTACGGCTGTCGCCGGTATCTTCCGCGATTTTTCCGATCTCTTGCTTAAGCGCGGAAACATCTTTACGGACCATGTCAACGGCCGTGGTGTCGTTGGTCAGGATAAATTGTTTTTCATGCTGCCTGGCATCAAGAATCAGGCTGACAAGGGACTGAAACTGGTTGGACACCTCGACCCGGTCCACCACACGGGTCAGGCCGTCCCGCCCCACGAACGCCAGGAGCACCAGAAGCACCAGAATAATTGTAAATCCGCCTGCAATTTTTTTTGCAAGACTGAAACCTTTGAGCATAAACGCCTCCCCAGATGTTTCAATAAATTCTTTTCTTCTCTTTCCGGTTGAAGCCGACAGGTATGAGCAAACAGGTCTGTCCTTTTAGTAGTCAACGGTATCAGGCTGGTGCGGACGTGCGCAATTGTGCAGTATGAAAAGAACCTCTCTGAATTGTTTATTTTTTTTGCCACCCGCCCATGAGATGGAGGTGGAGATGAAAAATTTCCTGGCCGCCGCCCTTTTCCACGTTGAACAGCAGCTTGTACCCGGACGCATTCACGCCTTCCTGTTCGGCCATGCGGGCGGCAAGGGTAAACAAGCCGCCCACAAGCGGTTCTTGATCGGCTGCCAGGTCGTTGATGCTGCGGATATGCATTTTGGGAACCAGGAGCAGGTGAACCGGTGCGGCGGGATTGATATCCCTGAATACAACGTAATTATCATCTTCGTATAAAAATTCGCTCGGGATTTCCCGGTTTACAATTTTACAGAACAAACAGTCTTCAGGCATTGCCTTTCTCCTTAGATATTGAATTCTCAATGACCGTCCAGCCGGTCGATTTCGTCCATAAGTCTTTCCATGGCCACAGTGGCGTTATCTTTCAGGAACAGGTCCGTCACCCCGGCCGTGTACTCCGAAGGTACGGGATTGATTTCAATGATACAGGCCTTGGCCGCCTTGGCCCGGGAGGGGATCAGGTTGGCCGGCGCCACCGTGCCTGTGGTGCCGATCAGGATCATGCAGTCGGTTTTTTCCGCGGCCTCAAAAGAACTGGTGGCGGCGGCCTCGGGAATGGGTTCGCCAAAAAAGATCACATCCGGTTTAAGCACACCGCCGCAATCGGCGCACACCGGAGGCAGGCGGTTCATATCCACCCCGGCCACGGGAAACCGGCTGCCGCACCCCAGGCAGACGACTTTTTTAAGAGACCCGTGGAATTCATAAACCGTGTGGCTGCCCGCATCACTGTGCAGGTTGTCCACATTCTGGGTGACAACGGCCTTGAGAATGCCCCTGGCCTCCATTTCAGCCAGGGCATAATGGGCGGCATTGGGAAGGACCCGGCCGAACAATTCATAAAAGATATCCCGGATCGCAGCCCATGCTCCGGCTGTGTTATCCATGAAATAATCAATTTCAAATGTCATGGGATCGTATTTATTCCACAGGCCGTTTTCCCCCCGGAACGGCGGGATGCCGCTCTCCACAGAGATTCCGGCACCGGTGAATGCCACACATTCCCGGGCCCGGACAATCATTTCCGCAGCCTTTTTGTAATCGCTCATACCAGGTCCATCACCTCGATCGTATTGGTCCACAGATCTGCAACAAGAAGCTTGTTGCGCAGTACCTCGCCCCGCCCCAGAAGCACCTTGACGGTTTCCGATGCCTGGAGTGCGGCAATAAGGCCGGCGCAATAAGAGATATTGCCGGTACGGGTTTCAATGCCACGCCCCTGATCAGGCCCTGTACCAACGCTTTCCGGCTGGCTGCCGTAAATCAGTTCAAACCCCCGGTCACCCGGAAAAATCACGGAGACCTGGCCGGTTACCCCGGCAATGGCCCCGGACACCAGGGGAACCCCCAATGACCTGGCCGCAGCCTGGAGTAAAAACCGGTCCCGGATGGTATCCAGACAGTCCACCACCAGATCTGCTCCGCGAATCATTTCCAGGATATTCTCCTCCCGGATAAATGCCTGGTACAGATGCACCCGGATGCTTGAGTTGATGGTGTTGATCCGTTTGCCGGCCTCTGTTGCCTTGGGGCTGCCGATACAGTCCTCCCGGCTCAACAGTTGCCGGTTCAGATTGGTGGCGTCAAAGCAGTCCCCGTCGACCAGGGTGAGGCAGCCCACACCGGTCCTGGCCAGGAACTCGCACACCCCCCCGCCAAGGCCGCCAAGGCCGATCACCGCCACATGGGACTTTGACAGCCGGTCCTGCTCCGCACGGGTCAGGGTATTGAAGTTTCTTACATATCTCTGGTCCGGATCAATCGTCACGATTTATCCTCCACCCACCGGCGGAAAAAGGCCGAGCCGGTCACCGTCCAAAAGGACCTGGTCCGGCAACGCACGCTTGCCGTTGATGAAGACAAGCTTTACCGTTTCCACGGGAATGCCCAGATCACCGATCAACTGCGCCACGCTTGTATTTTCCGCCACATCATATGCCCCGCCACCCCGGGGATGGTATTTGGACAGGGTGACGAAAAGCTTGAGATCAATCTGAATCATTTGGGTTTACACTTTTCTCTCTGGCTGTTATCTATTGGCATAGTATAAAATACATCAGCCCATTTGTATATGACTTTAAGGCAAAATTACACCCATGAACGCTTCAAAAAACCAGACGCCCCAGGGGAATATGACAGAGGACAAAATAAGTGTGGAAAAACTGGCCCAGAACCTTGCCGGTTTTGCCATAGACCGCACGGACCTCAAAGAACTCATGGCTGCAATCCCGGAGGAAAACACCCTGAACATGACCACGGTCGAATATGAGCTGGGTATACTGAAAATCCTTTCCGTGGGCTGGGGAATCGCCTTTTACATGGCGGCAACAGACAAGAACAAGGCCCCACTGACCGAAGCATACTGGGAAACCATCCGGGAGATTTCCCAAAACATTTCCGTTCTGACCGAAACCACCACAGGCAACCGGATTGATTACTTCAACATCCTCAAGGAACGGCTGGACATTTATGTCGGACAGATGCAGTCCAACCCCACCCGGGCGTCCGAGCCCACGGCTGTTATGGGCCCTGTCTTTGCCCGTGCCTGTAAGAGCCCGGACGACCCCATGGCCATTCTCACGGGCACCAAGATGTTTACCCTGACCCTGGGTGCTGTCAAAGAGTACCTGGCTGCTGTCAATATCGAGGATATCACCATCCATTAACCCTTGCCCACCATTGAGATACGTTATGAAATTTTTTAGATTTCCGGCAATTTTTACGGTTTTCATGATTTTGGCAGCCCTTGCCGGGGGCTGCGCCACTTCAGGCCCCAAATATATTGACCTTGCATATACGGGGCAGCCGGAAAAAAACCGGTCCGGCACCCTTGGGATCAGCCGGTTTTCAGACATGCGCCCGGACCAGACCCGGGGTGGCATCGGATACCGGGTGCTCAACGACAAGTCCAGGGAAGTCTTTCTGGTCCAGGGCCTGGACCTGGCCGGCACCCTGACCGACCTGACCCAGGTTTACCTTGAAAAAAAGGGCTTTGCCGTGATGACGGTACCGGCCTGGTCCCCGACCCTGGAAGGCCTGGCACAGGCAGGCTCAGACAAGGACCGGCTGCTGACCGCAAATATCAACCGGTTTGACTGCAGGGCCGTTAAAAAAGGCGCCATCACGGAAATGACCCTGGAAATCGATCTGACCATTTTCCTGGCCGCACCGGGCAAGGGCAGCCTGACCACCATCCCCGTGGCCCTGGCCCTGGAACGGACCGATGTGAATTTTACCCGGAAAAAAGTGGAATCCTTTTTCAACGATACCCTGGCCGAGGTGCTGGAAAAAGCCCTGCCCCTTGAACCGCAGCAGTAAATGCCTGACGCCGGGATGATATGAAACTGCTGACACCCCAGACTATGATCAAATCCATTATCTGGACCAATGTGGTGCTGTTTGCCGTTGCCCTTGTTATTTCATGGCCCAATATCGGGTTAACGCTGAATCCTTTATTTGCCCTTTCCCCTTCCCATGGCGCTCTCGTTCTTTTGGGAGGTTCCGGCACACTGCCCATTGACAGATATCATGACTGGAGTAGCCTGTTCACAGCCAATTGGCTTCACGGCAGTCTGTTACATATCCTGTTCAATATGATGGCTGTGCGAACGGTGGCTCCGCTGGTGATCCACGAATTCGGCATGTCCCGCATGTTTTCCATCTATACCCTGTCCGGGGTTGCCGGTTTTTACCTGTCCTACCTGGGCCAGGTTTCCCTGACCATCGGGGCATCTTCCGGGCTCTGCGGACTCATCGGTGCCCTGCTCTACTTTGGCAAATCCAGGGGCGGAGACTGGGGAGGACGGGTTTTTGAGCAGACAAAGGCCTGGATCATCAGCCTGGTGCTTTTTGGTTTCCTGGTGCCTAACATCAACAACTGGGGACACGGCGGTGGTTTTCTGGCCGGCATGGCCCTGGGATGGCTCATGGGATATCAGGAACAGCGGAAAATATCGATCGCAGATCATATCCTAAGTAGTGCCTTAGTCTTTATCACGGCGTCGATCTTATCCTGGAATCTGATAAAAATTTTTCTACTAAGTCTTCCATGATCCGGCACATATGCCCAAACGCCGCTCTTTGAGCCGGTTTTTACACTAATATTACACAGCCGTCTTGAAATCGTCGCGCCGCTCCTCTATATGAAGTCCATGAGTACGAAACAACCCGGAATCGCGGTTGTATCCATGGCCGGCATCTTCCCCGGCGCACCGGATACAGGGCGGTTCATCACCAATATCCTGGAAAAAAAAGAGTCCATTGTCAGGGTGCCGGAACACCGGTGGGCAGCACCGGCAGAGGTCATGGTTACGCATACGGACCGATCGCCGATCCCGGACCGGGCCGCCTCGGACCGGGCCGGCCTGATCACGGACTTCCATTTTGACCCCCACGGGCTGGAAGCGGACAGGGAGATCCTGGACAATCTGGATCCCATGCACCACCTGGTGTTATCCGCATGCAGAGAGGCAGTCGGCCAGTGCAGCCTGCCCCCGGACCTTAAAAAAAGGACCGGGGTTATCCTGGCGGCTATTGCCCTGCCCACAGCCTTGTCCACGGCATTCAGCCGGGAGATCTATCTTGGATCGCCCCCTGCCCCCCTTTCCCGGGCCAATGCTTTTGGCGCCACAGTGGTGTCGGCTCCTGCAGCCATTGCTGCTGGGGCTCTTGGCCTGAAAGGTGGCAGTTTTACCCTGGACGCGGCCTGTGCCTCATCATTATTTGCCATCAAACTGGCCTGTGAGCACCTGGTGCAGAACCGGGCAGATGCCATGGTGGCCGGCGGGGTGTCCAGGCCGGACTCTCTCTATACCCAGGTCGGTTTTACCCAGCTCCAGGCCCTCTCCCCCACGGGCAGATGCGCGCCCTTTGATAAAAATGCGGATGGCCTGGTTGTGGGGGAAGGCACTGGTCTCGTGGTGCTCAAGCGCCTGGATGATGCCCTGGTCTGCGGGGACCCCATCCATGGGGTGATTACCGGATGGGGAGTCTCCAACGATATTGAAGGCAACCTGGTGGCGCCGGCATCCGAAGGACAGGTCCGGGCCATGACAGCGGCCTATGATATGGCGGGGTGGTCGCCCGGGGATCTCCAGTATATGGAGTGCCACGGCTCGGGCACCCCCAAGGGCGACCAGGTGGAACTGGCCAGCATCACCACCCTCAGGGACCGGTTCCAGTGCAGGGATATTCCCTTGTCCATCGGATCGGTAAAATCATCCGTCGGGCACCTGCTCACGGCGGCGGGCGCGGCCGGGTTTATCAAGACCCTCATGGCCATGGACCGCAAAACCCTGCCTCCGTCTCTGAATTATACACGGGCCCCTGACAACAGCCCTCTGCAGCGGTCGGCAATTCGTGTCCAGTCCGATTCCCAGCCCTGGGAAGGGGCGGGAGATGCACCGCGCAGGGCTGGTGTGTCCGCCTTTGGATTTGGCGGCATCAACGCCCATCTCCTAGTGGAGGAATTCCGGCCTGCCACTTCTGCTCACGCGGTTCCGGCTACCCTGCCCTCTGCACAGCAATCTCCCCCGGTTCCCTGCGCCATTGTAGGCATGGCAGCATTATCCGGGGCGGCCCGGGACCTGGATGATCTGAAAGACCTTGTGTTCGGTGAAACAAAACACCAGCCGGCCGTTGCCAGCCAACGGTGGCGGAGAACCGCCCATCTTGACCCTGCCACACAGGATACCGCCACCCTTTTCATGGACACCCTGGGCCTGGACCTGAAAGAGTTTCATATTCCGCCCAAGCAAATGGCGGACATCCTGCCCCAGCATCTTGTTATGCTCAAGGCAGCCCGGGGGGCACTTGCAGACGCCGGAATCCGGCCCCGTCCGGATACGGCCGACGCCCCCCGTTACCGGACAGGGTGCGCCATCGGCATTGACTTTGATTTCGGTGCCACGGACTTTTACCTGCGCTGGCACCTTCATGAACTTCCCCCGGATCTTCTTGACCAGATCTGTCCCGGATTGAGTTTTGACCGGACCCTGGGCGCTTTGGGCGGTATTGTGGCCTCCAGGGTAGCCAGGGAATTCAAGCTGGGCGGACCCTGCTTTACCCTTTCTGCGGGTGCGGCCTCGGGCATCAAAGCGGTGGAAACCGCTGTGCAGTCCCTTGGCAGCGGTGAGACAGACCTGTTTTTATGCGGGGCGGTGGACCTGGCCGGGGACATCCGCAGCTTTACCCTCAATCACACCCTAGACAACAGTGATGACACACACGTGCCTTCGGAAGGAGCTGCCGCCATTGTGCTCAAGCCATTGGACAGGGCCCTTGAAGACCAGGACCGGATCTACGGTGTGATCAACGCCACCGGAAGTGCCGGCGGAGTGTCTGCAACAGCCGAGCCTTTATCTGACAGTTCCCGGGACGCCGCCGGCATTGAAGAGATGTATGCGGCATCTCTTGAGCAGGCCCTGACGCGTACAAATCTCCCTCTGGAAGAAATGTCCCTGGTCTCGGTACAGGGATCTCCCACCGGAACGGGCGGCCGGGCAGAATGTACGGGAATTGCCAGTCTTTCCAAAACGACAACCGGCGTTGACACGCCGGAGTCCTCCCTGCCCGTTTTCTGCCCGGCAGCAGTTTTGGGCGATACGGGCGCAGCATCCGGCATGTTTTCCATGATTGCAGCCGCCCTTTGCCTGTATCACGGCCGGAAGCCGTCATCCGGGACAATGCCGGGCACACCGGCCGGGGCGGACAGCGGCATGCAGCACGCTGCCGTGGGCAGCCTGACATCGGACGGTGCCTCTGCCCATGTGATCCTCTCCGCCCAGACCCGCCCGGATCAGATACCCGGCAAAGACAACGCAGCAGAATACCGCGAACAAAAAGCTCCCGGGATTATCGTCCCGGTCACGCGCCCCAAAATCCCGGAAGATCTTGTAGGGATGATTTCAGACCGGTATACGGCGCAAAAGGTGGCAATAAAAAACGCACACACGCAAATGCCGTTTCCGGCCCTGGCAGACCCTGATCTGCTCGGCCGCACCCAGGGCATTACCGCCAGGGCACATGAAAAGTTCCTGGCCCTTTCCAGCCGGAATATGGCGGAAATGGGCAAACAAATGCAGGCACTTGCCAATGTCGATGCCGGCGGCCCTGCCCCGCTCTCTCCGGACGTGTTCCTGGACCGGGACAAATGCCTGGAATACGCTGTCGGCAAGGCCGGCAATGTACTGGGCCCTGATTTTGACATCATTGATACCTACCCTGTGCGGGTCCGGCTGCCGGACGAGCCCCTGATGCTGGTGGACCGGATCATGGAAATCCAGGGGAAGCCCCTTTCCCTGGGGCCCGGTAAGATCATCACCCAGCACGATGTAAGGGAAAACGCCTGGTATCTGGACGGGGGCAAAGCACCGGTATCCATCTCCATTGAAGCGGGTCAGGCAGACCTTTTTCTCTGTGCCTACCTGGGCATTGACCATAAGGTCAAGGGATCACGCAAGTACAGGCTCCTTGATGCCAGGGTCACCTTTCACCGGTCCCTGCCATCTGCCGGGGAAACCATTGAATACCATATTGAGATTGAACGCTTTCTCAGGCAGGGAGATATCTATCTTTTCTTTTTCCATTACAAGGGGTATATTGACGGCCGTCTTTTGATTTCCATGCGTGACGGCTGCGCCGGATTTTTCACAGAAGACGAGGTCAAAAACTCCGGGGGCATCATACTCAAAAAAGAGGACCGGCAGCAAGAAACGCCTGCAGGCAGAGTCCCTGCCCTGGTGCCCATGGAAACCCAGGGGTTTACCGACGCCCAGGTGGACGCACTGCGGCATGGAAATCTTGAAACCGCTTTCGGACCGGCCTTTAAAGGAGTTGTTCCCGGCAGGAATCAATGGCTGCCGGACGGACGGATGACCCTGATCCACAGGGTATTGACCCTTGCCCCCCAGGGCGGCCGTTTCGGTCTGGGGCGCATCGTGGCCGAGGCGGACATCCACCCGGATGACTGGTTCCTGACCTGTCATTTTATCGATGACATGGTCATGCCCGGCACCCTGATGTACGAGTGCTGCGCCCACACCCTCAGGGTTTTTGTCCAGCGCATGGGATGGGTATCGCCATCACCTGAGGCCCACTATGATGTCCTTCCGGGCAATGAAAGCGATCTGAAATGCCGGGGGCCTGTAACGCCGGAAACCCGCAAGGCCCGGTATGACATAGAAATCAAGGAGATGGGATACGGCCCGGAACCTTATATCATTGCCGATGCCCATATGTTTTCCGACGACCTGAGGATCGTATTGTACAAAGACATGGGAATGAAACTGGCCGGAACAAGCCAGCAGGAACTTTTAGACTTTTGGAGCAACAGATGAGATCCACCCTTTATCACAGCGGTCACGGATACCTGCCGGTACGTTGCGCACCGGCCCCGGGGCCGGACATATATTATACGGGGGCCATATGACACAGCGGCGCATCAATGCACAAGACACCTCCACCAGGGGGTTCGAGGACCTTTACCCTTTTGCCGCCAATTTCCTCGATATCAACGGGCACAAGCTTCACTACGTGGATGAGGGCCGTGGCAGTGCCGTAGTCATGGTGCACGGCAACCCCACCTGGTCGTTTTACTACCGCAACCTGATCACGGCCCTGTCAAACACCCACCGCGCTATCGTACCCGACCACATCGGGTGCGGATTTTCAGACAAGCCCGGCCCGGATGCTTACAGCTATACCCTCGAAAACCGGGTGGCAGACCTGGATGCTTTGATCCGCCACCTGGATCTTAAGGGTAAAATCTCACTTATCGTCCATGACTGGGGCGGGATGATCGGACTGGCATGGGCCCTGGACAACCTGGACCGCATCGACAAAATCGTGATCACCAATACCGCAGGCTTTTTCCTGCCCGGAGAAAAACGATTTCCCCCGGCCCTTTGGATGATCAAATACCTGACATGGTTTGCCGTGCCCGCAGTGCTGGGAGGCAACGTATTTGCCCGCGCTGCCCTGTATCTGGGCTCTGAAACCCGGCTGCAGCCCGGGGTGAAAAAAGGATTGATCGCCCCGTATAACTCGTGGAAAAACCGGATCGCCACCTTAAAATTTGTCCAGGATATTCCGATAACCAGTAAAGACCAAAGCTATGCCGTGGTGGAAAACGTTGACCGGCACCTGTCCGAACTGGACCAGGACAAGCTCATGTTCCTATGGGGAACCCGCGACTTTGTGTTTGACAAAAGCGTTCTTAAGGAATTCCAGCGCCGTTTTCCCCAAGCCAGGGCAAGCATATTCCACGATGCAGGACACTATCTGTTTGAAGACAAACCCAAAGAAACCCTGGATCTGATCAGACAGTTCCTGGCATAACATCCGTTGTACATCTGTTTTGACTTTTTGATCCGGGGCAGGTAAACAAGACCTATGGTTGGATTCCTGAAAAAGAAAAAAAAAGACGGGGACGCTTCGGAAAAGGCGCCAGCAGGAGCGGACAAAAAAGGAAAAAAGTCCGGCAAAAAAGGAGCGGATACCTCCCAGGCAGATGGCTCTGACACCTCTGAAAAGTCCCGGAAAAAAGGGGGCGGGCTAAAAAAAATAATCTTCATTGTTTTAATCCTTGCTGTTGTCGGCGGGGCAGGCTTTTTTGTTTATACCATGTATTTTGCAGGCCCGGCTCCGGGCACCCGGGAATACAAACCTGCCGCCCTTGAACATGTCAACCTGCCGCCTGAAATGCTGAAGTTTTCCTTTGACATGTTCCCGGATCTTTACGATGCCCTGGTGGTATACAATGCCGAAGTCATTCTTTTTGACAATGAAATTGCCCGGATCAACGCCATTGCCACTCAATATCCCGAACAGAAAAAAATTGCCGACAGCCAGATCAAAATCTGGGAAAAGGGCAAAAGTACGTTATTAAAAGAGTTTAAAAAATTCGAAAAACCCATAAAAGAGACCTATGTCCTTTACCGGGTCAACCAGGCGCAGGGCCAGGCACAGGTTGATGCAAAATCAGCGGAATTGTCGGATGCAGCCCAGGCAGCCCTGAAAACAGCCCAGGAAATGACCCAGGAGTTGAAGGACAGGGCTCCTAAGGTACCCGAAGGCATGATCAAAGGTACTGTTTATAAAATAAAAAAGATTTTTTCATGACACACTACACCAATATCTCCCTCAGTTTAAAAAAAACCGTTGAAAAAACCCCCTATAAAAAAGCAGTGGTCTATCCTGCGGGCCGGGACAAAGCCGGCAGGGTGCTTTACAGCCACCTGACCTTCAGCCAGCTTGACCGGCAGTCCGACACCCTTGCCTTTGGCCTTGAGCGCGTCGGCATCACCCGGGGCACCCGGACCATTTTAATGGTCACGCCCGGGATGGACTTTTTTATCACCATTTTTGCCATGTTCAAGGTGGGTGCAGTGCCTGTGGTGGTTGACCCGGGTATGGGCATCGGCAGGATGCTTGAATGCCTCCGGCAAAGCCGTCCCAAGGCGTTTATCGGCATTGAAAAGGCCCATGTGCTCAGATCTCTGAAACCCGGATATTTCAAAACAGTGAAATATTGGGTCACCGCGGGAAAACGCTGGTTCTGGGGAGGGCATACCCTTTCTCAACTCATGGAGACCGATCGTAAAGACCCGTTTCCCAAAGCCCAGACCACGCGGGATGAAACAGCAGCCATTGTATTTACCACCGGCTCCACCGGCCCGGCCAAGGGCGTGATTTATACCCATGGCAATTTTGACGCCCAGATCCGCCAGATCCAGGAGCATTTTAAAATTGAGCCGGATGAAGTCGACCTGCCTACCTTTCCTCTGTTCGCCCTGTTTGATCCGGCCCTGGGCATGACTGCCGTGATTCCGGATATGGACCCCACAAAACCGGCCCAGGTGGATCCGGTAAAAATTATCGAAGCCATTGAGAATCACGGGGTCACCAATATGTTCGGCTCTCCGGCCCTGCTCAACCGGGTGGGAAAATACGGCAGGGAAAACAAGATCAAGCTGCCATCTCTGAGACGGGTGGTGTCTGCAGGCGCGCCGGTCACTCCCGCCAATATCGAACAATTCTCAACCATGCTCTCGGATACGGCCCAGGTCCACACCCCTTACGGGGCTACGGAAGCGGTGCCCGTGATTTCCATCGGTTCCCATGAAATTCTTTCCGAGACCAAAAAACTGTCCGAACAGGGATTTGGCATGTGTGTGGGGCGCCCCATCTGCAGTACCCGGGTCAAGCTGCTGGCAATCAAGGATGAGCCCATTACCCAGATCCGGGACAGCCTGATCGTGCCCGACAACCAGGTCGGGGAAATTACGGTAAAAGCAAACCTGGTGACCCAGAATTATTTCAACAACAGGGAGGCAGACCTTTTGGCCAAAATCCAGGATCCTGACGGCACGTTCTGGCACCGGATGGGAGACCTGGGATGGAAAGACTCCAAAGGAAGGATATGGTTTTGCGGCCGCAAATCCCACCGGGTGGAAACCGGTGCCGAGACCATGTTCACCATACCGGTGGAATCGATTTTCAACACCCATGAAAAAGTATTCAGAAGTGCTCTGGCCGGAGTCGGCCCCAAAAAGCGTCAAACCCCGGTCATGTTCATCGAACCCTTTGAAACGGTTTCCGACGAAAAAGCCCTGATCCGGGAACTTGAGGCCCTTGCCCGGTCAAATCCCCTGACCCAAAAGATTGAACATATCTTTATTGAGAAGGCGTTTCCCGTTGATATCCGTCACAACTCCAAGATTTTCAGGGAAAAACTGGCAGAAAAAGCAAAGTCAAAACTTAAACGCTGACAGGCAATAAAACAGGCACTTCATACCCTGTCATCGCACAGGTACTCCCCCGGGTATGTGTTGGGGTAATGAGCAGGCTAATCCGGCAACAGGTCATAAAAGTACAGCATTGCATCGGACCGGGTGATAATCCCGATAATCCTACCGTCTTTCATGACCGGTATACGGCCCACATCGTGCTTGATCATAAGACGGGCCGCTTCAATGGCGCTTTTATCATGGGTGATGGTAACCAGGTTCCGGTTCATGATGGATTTGACCGGAGACTGCATCTGCTTAGGTTTTTTCACTTTCTTAAAGTCTCGCCGTGATACCACGCCCACAGGCACATCATCATCATCCACCACAGGCATGCCTGTACACCCGATATCCCTGAGCAGCATTGCCACCTCTTCCACCGGGGTGGTCGCATTGACCGTAACCACCGGATAGGACATGATATCCGAGAGCATGACCGACGAGTACTGGTTCCCCTGGATCAGCTCCATGATCATCTCACGGACGGTTGCCGGGTTGACGCCCTTGAGCAGGGCAGATCCGGCACCGGGATGGCCACCGCCGCCCATGCTCCGCATCATAAAGCCGATGTTGACCTCATCCACTCCGCTGCGGCCGATAACCATGCACTTGTCCCGCTCCGTATCCCTGAAAATACCAAATGCCACATCTACATTCACGATCTCACGGTACATCTGGAGCACCATGGCCAGGTTCTGAACCCTGCCGGTGATTTCCATCTCGGACAGGCTCATGGTAAACCCGTTGATCTCGGTACGCTCCGCCAGCTGGATCATATCAAAAAGAATATCTTTCTGTTTTTTGCCGTATGCCGGCTTCAGAAAGGTGGACAGGATATTGAGGTCAGCCTTCCGGTCCAGGAGGAATCCGGCAGCATAAGCATCCTCCGCAAGGGTGGATGGAAAGGAAAGACTGCCAGTATCTTCGTACAGCCCCATCAGAAACAGGGTGGACTGAATGGGAGTGATCAGTTTCCTGAGCCGTTCAATCTCCTGGACCATCATGGTTACGGTGGCGCCGATTTCCCGGATATGCGTTTCCCCGGCTTCCATATCTCCCTTGGTATGATGGTCCCATATAATAATATCCAGGTCTCGCTTTTCTGAAAGGGGCATCAACCGCTGGTCAAGCCGCTTCCATGTATGGGTGTCCACCACGATGAGTGTATCCACATCGTCCAGATCAACTTCATTGGGCGCGTAAAAATCAAAAAGATCTTTGTGAATGGATAAAAACGCCTTCAGGTTGGCATTTACAGATCCCGGGAGTACGGGTTTGGCATCAGGATAGATAAGCGTGGCCGCCACAAGGCTGGCCAGGGCATCGAAATCCGTGCCCTTGTGCGTTGAAATAATCTTCATACGGCCTCATTCAAATTGGAATACGTAAGCACTTAATATAACAACGCCTCTTTTAAAATCAATGGCTTTATAAAATGCCAAAGGCCCGGAACCTCTCCATGACCGCATCATGATGCGATCCTTTCCAGAAAATCCTACCGCAGTCCGGGCAGTGCAGAAAATCATGGAAATAGATCCGGGTTTTGGGCTCAAGGCGGTGCAGAATCCGCTTTTTTTCAACCGGAACAAAGGAGCGGTTACAATGAATACATCTGGAAAAAAAGCGGCCGGGTTCCGGAGACAGTCCGAAAAAATCAATCACTTCCCTTAATTGTTCCAATGGATTTGAAGCCCTGATCCGGCGGGTAAAGGAAATATTCCTGCGGCAGAGAAGCCGGGTATCCCGGGTCAGTACAATACGCTGTTCATCCGCTGCAACACGCGCGATTCCGGTATCATCCATATCCCGTGCCAAAGCAACATCAAACCCGATCAACAATAGATACCGGCCAAGCCTGAGCACATTCAGGTCCGCAATAAACCTGATCTTTTCAAAGGGGGTGGGACGCAACAGGCTTTCGGCCAATACATTAAACGGCGGCACAACGGCAAATACGTCCAAAGTCCCGCCGCAAAACGGTATAAACGAAAAATCAACCTCGGTTTTGTTAAACAGGATCCGTCCCACTTCGGTATGGGGAACGCCAAAGGATTCGATATGATCTTTGACAAATGCCCGCCTCCGGACATCCCGGCAAAATACATCTCTACATCGCACTTTTCGACGCAGAAAAAATACCAATTCTGCAGCAAAGCGGCAGGCAAAAACTATTTCCGACCCCGGATTGGCATCAGACTTCGCCATGGTCACCCGTTCCCCACCGGGTCATCACCGGAACCACGAAAACGGAAGCACCCTTTTATTCAGGCATTCACCCTGTCATCCATCAGATCGGTAAGACTCTGTTTGTCACCTGCCAGGTGCCGCCGCTGTTTATCCTTGAATTTTCTGATCTGCAGCTTTACCTTGTCCGACAATGCATCAATGGCTGCATACATATTGTTTTCAGCTTCTTCTTTTGCATGGATTTTGATCTTGTCGCTTGTCAGGTTTATCTCGGCAATATTCCGCAACTTCTCCACGGACAGCACAATATGGGCATCACCAGGTGCATCAAGCATCTTGTCCAGCCTGTCAAACTTGTCATGAATGTGGGATTTTAGCGCATCTGATGAGTCAATGTTCTTAAAATTAACAGCTATTTGCATAGAACCTCCTGTGTCTTGATGAGGGTATGATGATCAAGATAGCACAGGCTGAATGCGCAATCAATCCGGAAATCCGGTGTTTTTTGAACCGGGTAAAGTGTCTTGTTCAGCAACATGACCAACGCAACAAGGCTTGATCTCTGACAATTCGTTTAAATTCAACAGCACATGAAAAATTAAAAGGCCTTTGGCGTATTTGCCGAAGGCCTTTTTGTTTTTATCAAATTTGCTTACAGAGTGCTTACACAAACACTTTAAAAACACAAAAAGGGGCAGCGCCGAACGCTGAACCCCTTAGTTTCTTTGGTAGCGGGGGAAGGATTTGAACCAACGACCTTCGGGTTATGAGCCCGACGAGCTACCAGACTGCTCCACCCCGCAACAACGTCGGGTAATATAGACCGGAGACCCGATCAAGTCAAGCACTTTTTTTACGCAAATCAAACATTTATTTCAAGCACCTGTTTTAACTCACCAATAGATGCAGTTGCCGTACCGAGTTTGGCCACGACAATTCCGGCGGCGGCATTGGCTGCCCCGGCAGCGGCATAAAATCCAGCCCCACCGGCCAGCCCCAGGCCCAGCAGGGAAATAACCGTATCCCCGGCGCCTGAAACATCAAAGACCTGGCGGGCTTTTGAAGCAATGGTCCTGGAAGGTTTGCCCGTCTCAAACAAAACCATACCGTCCTTGCCGCAGGTGATTAAAAGGCGCTCCAGAGACGCCTGGGCCATAATCTTCCCGGCGGCGGCCTCAAGATCTTGGGCGGTCACGATATCCATGTTGGCTGCCAGCCCGGCCTCTTTCTTGTTGGGGGTTAATACGGAAACCCCGCTGTATTTGCCGAAATCAAGGGATTTGGGATCTGCCAGGGTCAGTACCTTTTGCTTTTGCGCCAGTTCAACCGTACGGGCCACAAGCTCCCGGGTTACCAGCCCCTTGTCATAATCCGATATGATGATCAGATCCACGTTGGAAATGCGGGAGGCAATGATCTTAACCAGTTTCTCCAGGGTTTGGGTGCTGATCTTTCGCCGGATTTCCTTATCAATGCGGAGCACCTGTTGGTTGGAGGCGATTACACGGGTTTTCCGGGTGGTGGGACGGTCCGGCTCACTGATGATCCCGGAAGTTTCCACGCCAAGCTCTTCCAGGCGGTCAAAAATCATCTGCCCGGCCTTGCCGGTTCCGGCCGTACCAATGGCAGAAACATCAGCTCCCATGGCCACAAGGTTGTTGATGACATTGCCTGCCCCACCCAGGGTCTGGCTTTCGGTCTCAACCGCCACCACCGGTACAGGGGCCTCCGGGGAAATCCGGTCAACGTTTCCCCACAGGTATTCATCAATCATCAGGTCCCCGATCACCAGGGCCCTCAGATGTTTAAAACTGTCAATATCAATCATTGGCTTTTCCTGCTTATTCATCTATAGCTGTTCTCAAAATTCCGTTCCGATTCGATTTTTAACTCGGGTGGTTGCACAGCAAATGACGCTGAGTTTTCAGTGTTTTTTACTGATTCGATACTCTCGTCAGCGTTTTTTTCGGAACATATTTTTGTCATTTGCTATAACAGGCCTGAAATCATGGACTTGAGTTCATCATAATTCCGGGTAATGGGAATACCGGGGAAATCCGTTTTAATGGATTCGGGCGGTTTAAAGAAAAAGCCCTGGTCCGCAGCCTGGATCATACCGGTGTCATTGTAGGAATCCCCAAATGCAATGACGTGGTAGTTGAGGCTTTTCAGGGCCTTTACAGCCCGGGTTTTCTGATTGTCAATCCTGAGGTTGTAATCGGTTATCTTTCCCTTGCCGTCCACGGTGAGACTGTGGCAGAGAAGGGCCGGGTATCCCAACTTGGCCATGAGCGGTCCTGCAAACTCCTCAAAGGTATCTGAAAGGATAATAATCTGGGTCTTTTCCCGGATCCAGTCCAGGGTCTCCCTTGCCCCATCCAGGGGATCCAGGGTGGCGATAACGTCCTGGATATCCTTGAGTGTCAGGTTGTTTTCCTCCAGGATGGCCAGCCGTTTTGTCATGAGCACGTCATAATCACTGATATCCCTTGTGGTCAGTTTAAGCTCTTCAATTCCGGTTTTCAGTGCCACATTAATCCAGATCTCGGGCAGGAACACCCCTTCCAGATCCGCAACAAGTATTTTCATCTCTTACTCCGGCTATTTTCGTTTTTTGTTCGGGTTGGTTACATTTGATCGTTTGTGTCCGCACCCTGGTAATATAATAATCCCCCGGGCCTACTCTTTATCATCCTCTTCGATGCGGATTACCACGGGAGTGCCGACAACGGAATCTGTGGCCGCGATCCGGGACAGGGCAGTCTGGACCCAGTGCTCCTTTGCCAGGTGGGTGATCATAACCACAGGCACCTTGCCGTTGCTCTGGCGGCCTTTCTGGTGGACGGACTTGATACTGATGCGATTTTCCCCAAGGATGCCCGAAATCCTGGCAAGCACGCCCGGGTGATCCTGGGCCTCAAACCTGAGGTAATACCGGGTGTACAGTTCTGACATGGGCAGAATCGGCATAGGTTTGATATTGTCTTCCGGATACCCCAGGATGGGTACCCGCCGTTTGGTACCTGCGATGATGTTCCTGGCGATATCCGCAATGTCGCTGAGTACGGCAGAAGCAGTGGGCATCATACCGGCCCCGTGGCCGTAAAGCATGGTTTTGCCCGTGGCATCGGCATCAATTGCAATGGCGTTCATGGAATGGTCCACATGTGACAGAGGATTTGAATTGGCGATCATGGTGGGGTGAACCCGGGCCTCCACATGGCTGTCGTGGATCTTCCCGATGGCCAGCAGCTTGATGGTATACCCGAAATCACGGGCAAAGGCGATGTCCACCGGAGTGATGTTGCGGATCCCCTCCACATGAATATCATTAAGGTTAATTTCCATGCCATGGGCCAGGGAATTGAGAATGGCCAGCTTATGGGCGGTGTCGTGGCCGTCCACGTCAAGGGAAGGCTCTGCCTCGGCAAATCCGAGTTCCTGGGCTTTTTTCAGGGCATCCTCGAACTCCGATCCGTCCTGTGAGATTTTGGTCAGGATATAGTTGCAGGTGCCGTTGAGAATGGCGGACATGGCGTTGATGTCATTGGCGACCAGGGATTCCCGCAAGGATTTGATGATAGGCATGCACCCTCCGCAGGATGCTTCAAAGGCCAGGTCCACCTGGTTGGTCCTGGCAGCCTTTACCAGTGCATTGCCGTGGCCTGCAAGGAGTGCTTTGTTGGCTGTAACCACATGCTTCTTGTTTTCCAGGGCCTTAAGGGTAAAGTCTTTGGCAATGGTTTCTCCGCCGATGAGTTCCACCACGATATCGATATCAGGGTCATCAATCACCTGCATGGCATCATTGACCAGAAGGGTATCCCCGAGATCCAGGCCCCTGTCGGTTTCAGTATCAATATCAGCAATGGTTTTAAGATTCAACAGGGCTCCGGTGCGGGCTTCCAACAGTTCTTGTTTCAGCTTGAGCAGCGTTGCAACACCAGCACCCACAACACCATATCCCAGTATTCCAATATTGATTGTTTTCATCAAATTCGTCCCTAAATAAATAGTCATGGTTTAAATTTATTTTAGATACAGCATATGGGCTGGCATGTCAAAAAGCTTTTGACTTTTAGGGGCTTTTGGGTTTACTATTGATAGATTTTAGAGAACGTTAATTCTTTTTATATTCCATTAAGGTGAATTTAAATGAATGATTCTTTGACATACGCAGATTCCGGTGTTGATATCGACAAGGCAAACCAGTTGGTTGACCGGATTAAAGACATAGCAAAATCCACACCCAGATCCGGCGTCATGGGGGAAATCGGGGGGTTCGGCGGGCTTTTTTCCCTGAATCTTTCCAATATTTCCAACCCGGTACTGGTCAGTTCCACTGACGGTGTCGGCACCAAGCTGAAAATCGCCTTTCAGATGGACAAACACGACACCATAGGGATCGACCTTGTGGCCATGTGTGTCAACGACATCATTGTCCAGGGGGCAAAGCCGCTTTTTTTCCTGGATTACCTGGCCATGGGCGCTCTTAACAACGCTGTGGCCGAACAGATCGTCAAAGGCATTGCAGACGGATGCAATGCGGCCGGCTGCGCCCTGATCGGTGGAGAAACCGCTGAAATGCCTGGCATGTACCAGGATGGAGAATACGACCTTTCCGGATTTTCCGTGGGCATTGTGGACAACGACAAAATCATTGACGGATCTTATATCCGGCCCGGCCACAGACTGATCGGGATTGCCTCCTCCGGCATCCATTCAAACGGGTTCTCCCTGGTACGGAAAATCTTTTTCGATAAATGCAAATACGATGTCACCACAAAAATTCCGGATCTGGGCACCACTCTTGGTGAAGAACTGCTCAAACCGACCATCATCTATGTGTCTACCATCCTTAGCCTTTTACGTGACCTGCCTGTCCATGGCCTGGTCCATGTCACGGGCGGCGGGATCGATGAAAACATCATCAGAGTGATTCCCGATGCCTGTAAGGCGGTTATCCACAGCGGCTCCTGGGAAGTTCCCCAGGTGTTCCAGATTCTCCAGCGGGAGGGTAAGGTGCCTGAGCAGGACATGCGGCGGACATTCAACAACGGCATCGGCATGGTGGTTGTTGTGCCGGAAAAATCGGCCCAGGAGGTGATGGACCGGTTGGGCGCCATGGATGAAAAAGCCTATCTGATCGGGGAAATCCTGGCCAGGGAAAACAACGAAATCCAGACCCAGTACGTCTGATGCTCCTGCGCCGGACGATACGGTTTTCAAACACGTAAATTATTCAGGATTGCCCCTTTATGTTCATTCTCGGGATCGAATCCTCCTGTGATGAAACCGCTGCTGCTGTGGTTGAAAGCGGCACCCGGATTCACTCTTCCGTTATTGCTTCCCAGGTCGACACCCATGCCCGGTACGGGGGTGTGGTGCCCGAACTGGCGTCCCGCATGCATATCGAAGCCATAGAACCGGTGGTGGACAAAGCCATGGCAGAGGCAGGGATCTCCCTTGATCAGGTCGGCGGCATTGCCGCCACACGCGGGCCGGGCCTTATCGGGGCCCTGCTTGTGGGATTTTCCTTTGCCAAGGCATTGGCCTGGGCCAGGAAACTGCCTCTGGCCGGCGTCAACCACCTGGAGGCTCATATTTACTCTCTCCTGCTCCTGGAAGACTCGCCTGAATTCCCCTTTATCGCCCTGGTGGTGTCCGGCGGCCATACCAATATTTACCATGTGGCCTCGGCCCACGAATTCGAGCTGATGGGCCAGACAAGGGACGATGCTGCAGGAGAAGCGTTTGACAAAGTCTCAAAAATGATGGGACTTGGCTACCCCGGGGGGCCTGTGATCGAACAACTGGCGCGGAAGGGAGACCCTGGACGGACCAAATTCCCCAGAAGCATGCTGGAAAAAGGAAGCTTTGATTTCAGTTTCAGTGGATTAAAATCTGCCGTCGCCCGTTTTCTCCACGAGCACCCGGAAATGGATGAGACCCTTCAGACATCTGTGGCCGCCGGATTTCAGGCAGCGGTCATTGAGGTGTTGTCCGCAAAGTTAATGGCTGCGGCCGAATCAAAACAGTGCCGCCGTATCGGTGTTGCCGGTGGAGTTTCCGCCAACCAGACCTTTGTGTCGGCACTCAGGCAGCAGGCCGGGAAAAAGGGCATTTCCGTATTCTCCCCTCCCCTGTCCCTGTGCGGGGACAATGCCGCCATGATCGCCGCCCGGGGATTTACCATGATCCAGAACAATGACCTGTGCGCCCTGGATGATGACGTCTATTCCAGAGCCCCGATATAAATCCAAGAAAAGATCTAAGTCCCGCCTTCACCCACGGATAAACCGCTTTTTTGCCGCCAGTATCCTTTTAACCGACACCTTTCCCAATTCAAACAACTCTGTATCGGTCTCCAGGAACCGGACAACCGCATCCCTGGCGGTTTGAATATTGGGCCCGGCATGGCATACCAGGGCCAGGTCGATCTCCGAGAGCATGATCTGGCGGATACAGGTATCCATGTCATGGGTGATGGCCTTCATATCCAGATCATCCGTCATGACCAGGCCCTGGAATCCCAGTTCCCGGCGAAGAAGGTCCCCGGCAATGGCAGGGGACAGACTGGCCTGCCATGTATTGTCAAGCCGGGGGTAGGAAATATGCGAGATCATGATCCCGGCCACTCCTGCATCCCTGGCCGCTTCGAACGGCCTGATATCGCTCTGCCTTAGTGTGTCAGGATCTGCATCCAGAACCGGCAGGGAAAAATGGGAATCCCTGACCGTTCTGCCGATGCCCGGAAAATGCTTGGCCACGGCCATGATTCCGTTTTCCTGGAATGTGTCGATCATGGCAGTGCCCAGGGTTGCCACCAGGGTTTCATCACCCGGAAAGACCCGGTCCTTCATGATGCTTTCCACCCCTTTGGGTGCCACATCCATTACCGGAGCCATGTTCATGTTGATTCCCATATCCAGAAGCTCACCTGCAGTTACCCTGGCGAAATGTGCAGCCTCGTCCCGGGTGCGGATGTGGGGATTGCCCGGAAATTCGGTAAAAGGCCGCCGCAGCCGGGCCACCACGCCACCTTCCTGGTCAACGGCGATAAAAAGCCCGGGCAGCCCGCAATCTCTGGCGAACTGCCGGGCATCGGCACAGAGCGCCTTTAACTGGGCCGGGGAGTCAATATTATTCTTGAACAGGATAATACCACCGGCCCTATAGTCCCGGATCAGGCGCTTTAAGCCGGTATCCAGTCGATGGCCGTCAAATCCCAGCATCAGGCGCTGGCCCGCCATATCGTCTATGGATTGTTTTGTCATGACTGTCTTTCGCGAATCTTTACGAATGCGCTTCAACTGTTCAGTTTTGCCAGGGCTTCCCTCAGCTTTTCCGTGACGTCACGGGACAGGGTTCCGGCCTGCTCCAGGGAATCAGCCACGCCGTCAAGGCCTTCCGCCCTGGCTTTGGCCGCCCAGGAGACAAAGTTATCCATATGGCTGTCATTATGGTCGATCCAGTGGGCAAAAAGGGTTTGCAGTTTTTCCACCATGGACATCTCATTGTCATGGGTGTGAGAATGGGTATGATCATGGGAATGGCTGTGGCCGTGGGAATGTCCGTGGTCGTGTGTCATATCAGAACTCCGTTAAGATGTTTGTCCAGGTTTATAATTTCGGGCATATACTGGTAAACCGGCTTCCACCGGCAAAATGCATTCAGTTCTATGCCGTTATAGATAATCGATACGGGCCGGTCTGCGGACACCACCACCACAATAACCTTTGGGGTGGCTGCGGAAAACCGCAGGGCGGAGTTGTACCTTGCCCCCCTGGCCATGTTTTCCCAGGAAATGGTGCTGCCGTCCAGCAGACAGGCAAACCCGTGAATCCGCGTGTCCGAATTGATATGCACGGCACCGTCAATCCGCATCAACGCCGAGGCCAAATCAAAATTCTTAGACTCCAGAAGGCTTAAGGGCGGTTCCAGAACATGGCCGGACAGGTGCAGCGGCGTGTCGTTCAAATCAATGACCAGGGTGCAGCCGTGCCGGGCATGGCTGGCCTTATGTACCAGCCGCGATATCACATTGAACAGGGTGCCGGCAGATTCGGTGTCCAGTTTAGAATCCAGGAGCAGTTCATCCAGTTCAACCATTTTGGCTTCCCGGGTGGACGAGTGGAAATTGCCGTCGGAAAAGGAGGCCACCTTTTGCCGCCCCATTTTCAGGAATCCGTAATCCCCTTTAAAATGGGCGGCAATGGCATAATCAGGCACATCCGTATCTGTGATACCGATAATGGCATTCCCGTCCGACACCAGTTTCCTGTCCGAACGCTCCACACCGACCAACAGCTTGCGGATATGCTTTATATTGCTCACCAGGGGACGTTCATGACGCTGGATCTTCGTCAGGAAATCAATATGGCGTATGGTCTGGGGGTCGGTAAAAAAAAGAATGCCCCTGGCCCATGCCCCTTCTTCCTTTGTCTTGGAAATTGCAAGAATATGGTTTAAAATACTTGGCACCTGGATCTTGGTGTCAAATCCAAGATGCTGGTTCCGTTCATCCACCAGGTGGTCGGCAATGGCCTGGAGGGAATAATTTTTTAGCACATAATCCGAAGAATTAATCGGAGTGTTCGTGGAGTTATAGTCATGGGCCAGCAGGGTTGCTGCCTGCTCAAGCCATTTTTCAGTCGGCTTTATCGAACACAGGTCCGGATGGTGCTCGGTGAACCAGATCTGGTAAAAGAATTCACTGCATGCCCCGGCAAAAGAAATCAGGCCGGACATGTCCAGGTCCTGATCCGGTATCAAATGGCCACTTGGCTGGGTGTTAATTTGTGTTTTGATCCGGTCCCGCCAGGTGCCTTCGTTTGTGATGAAGACTTCTTCAAGTTTGGATTCATGCCCCCTGAGCAAATCCTGGGGGTCAAAGACCTGGATGGGATCGTCCGGTCCCGGGGCAAACAGGACCGCCACCCGGCTAGGGTTGGAGTATTTGTACAACCCATCGGAGACACCATTGAGAATATTGGCAATGCACAGCTTTTTATACGACTTCTGATTCATGTTATCCGGCCCGGTATTTTTTAGTCAATTGATACCCATGTTCCACGCCGTTTGACAAGTTTTTTTTGGGGTTTCATGGGCCAAGTGTTGAAAAATACCATGAGGATTGCTATTGAAACATAAAAAATATTGAGGAGGCAAAACAAAAAATGAGAACGTTCTTTACAGGGGTATGGGCAGCGACCCTGTTAATTATTCTGACAGTTTCTTCTGCCCATGCCAGACAGGCATATGTTTCCGACATGCTGATTCTTACCTTCAGGGAAGGACCGGGCACTAATTTCCCTGTAATCCAGACCCTGAGAAGCAATACCCCTATCACCATTCTGGAAGAACAGGACGGGTTCTATAAGGTAACCCTGACGTCGGGGGACCAGGGATGGGTGGACAAGCAATTCGTGGTATTTGAGACGCCCAAAGCCCACATGATCGAAAAGCTGAACCGGGAAAAGGCGGATCTGGAAAACCAGCTCAAAATTCTGGCGGAAACATCCGCCGGCCTGAAAACCCGCCTGGCAGAACAAAAAACAACATCCGTTGAAACAACATCGGAACTGGAAGCGGAAGTGGTGCGGCTCCAGCAGGAAAACAAACGGCTGGATGCCCGGTTGACGGAATCCCAAAAGGCCTTTGACAGCTTAACCGAAGCATCAAAGGATATCACCGCCACCCTGGAGCAGAACAAAATTCTGGTGGCGGCAAACAAAAAACTGACCGCAGATATCGCCCGGCTGGAAAACGAAACCACCCACCTGTTCAGAACCGGTATGATCAAATGGTTTCTTGCAGGTGTGGGCGTGTTGCTTCTGGGATGGGTGATCGGCCAGAGTGTTTCTTCCAAGCGGAGAAGAGGCAGTTCACTTCTGGATTAGCTCACGTATCTGGATTCGTTCACGTATCAAAAAAAATCCTGTGCAGTGCCTGGATGGTGTCATCCAGGCGCTCTTTCTTAACCAGGAAGTAAAGTGCGGCGTTGGATGTTCCCGAAGAAATCATTTCAATGTTTACATTGGCGCCGGACACGGCTGAAAAGCACTTTGCCGCAATACCCCGGTTGGTATGAAGTCCTTCTCCCACAATACTGACCAAAGCCACGTCATTGACCACAACGGATTTTCTGAACGGCACCGGCCGGATGGCCTGGACCGCAGCATGTCCCGCATGGATATCATTCCGGGACAGAATCAGGCTGATGCAGGTCTGGGAGGTGACCACGGATTTCACATTGATCCCGGCCCGGCCCAGGGGTTCAAGAATCTGTGACAGAAACCCGAACCTGGCGCCCACGCCCGGAGCATAAATTTTCAAAACCGCCACATCCGTGCTGTATGAAACGCTTTTGATGATATTCTCGGAAACAGGCACGTCACGAGTGATCAGGCTGCCCGGGGCATCCGGGTTATAGGTATTTTTAATGGCGATGTCGATTCCGGCGTTTTTTACCGGCTCAACCGTTCTCGGATGAAGAATTCCCGCCCCAGTGTAAGCAAGTTCGGCCGCTTCCTCGTAAGTCAGCTTGGGAATCAGGCGGCAATGGGGAATATTGTCCGGGTCTGCAGTCATAAAGCCTTCGGTATCTTTCCAGATTTCAAGCACACCGGCACCGGCACCGGCAGCAACCACGGCCGCAGAATAGTCGGAACCGCCCCTGCCAAAGGTGGTGACCTCACCGGCTTCACTGATCCCATAAAATCCCGGTATAAAGAGAATTTTCTCCGGAGTCATGGAGCTGTCCAGCCACTTCCGGATATTTCCCGCTGTTTTTTCCATCAAGGCAGAGGCATCGGTGAATTTGCCGTCGGAAACGATTCCCAGGTCCTCGGGCAGCACATACTGGCTGTCACAGCCCCGGGCGGCAACGGCCTTGGAAAGAATGGCCGCTGAAATCCGCTCGCCAAATGTAGCCACCATATCCTGCATTCGCGGTGTGGCCTCCCGGGTAAAACTGATACCGAAATAATACCGCTCCAGTTTAGCGTAGATATCACCCAGGGTTTTTGACAACTGCTTTTTCACGGTTGCATCTGTGACCAGGTCCTTGATGATGGTGTGGTGGCGCCCTTTCAGGTGATTGATAATATCCGGAATATTTTCCTCGGCAGCCAGGGCCCGGTCAATCCCGGATATCAGGATATCCGTAACCCCGTAAAAGGCGGACAGCACAAAAACATCCCCCTTGCCCCGCTGGGTGATCAAATCGATAATAACCTTTGCAGCCGGTCCGTCTTTAAGGCAGCCGCCGCCTATTTTGATGACTTTCATGGGCGGCAAATTACCATAGCAGCCCCAAGGTTTCAAGGGCGGCCAGCCGACATGTATTACCGATGCACCCGATTGGGAGACAATGGAGCCACCGGCGCGGGAAACGCCGCCCTAAGGTTTTCATTTTTTTCTTGACAGATCATGGGTATTCTTTTTATCAAATCAGGTGAAATACCCCTTTATTAAACACAAAACCCCTGAAAGGAGATGACCTTGTCCGATCAAAGCATCTACACCCAAAAAATCTGGACCAATGCCTATGAAAAGGGAATCACAGACCATGTGGATTACCAGGATGTCCTGGTGACCCAGTACCTTGAAGAGTCTGTGAACGCCTTTCCCGACAACCCGGCCCTGATTTTTCAGGGGTATACCCAAACCTTTGGCGAACTCCACGATATGGTGGGAAGATTTGCCGCTGCCCTCAAGTCTTACGGCATTCAAAAGGGAGACAGTGTCGCCATTCTGCTGCCCAATATGATTCCCTGTGTGGTGGCCTATTACGCTATTCTGAAAATCGGAGGGGTTGTGGTGCTGAACAACCCGCTCTACTCGGACAGGGAACTGGAGCACCAGTTTACGGATTCAAACGCAAAATTCCTCATCACCCTCGACCTTTTGGCCAACCGGATGGTGAAGCTGAGGGAAAAAACAGAGATAAAAACCATCGTCTATACATCCATAGGGGATTACCTTCCACTGGTCAAGCGTCTGCTCTTTCCCCTGGTGGCCAAAAAGAAAGGGCTGGCCGCCGATGTCACACCGGCCCGAGACCTGTTTAAATTCAAGGATGTCATTGCCCGGTTCGAACCGGACCACACCCAGGCCGAAGTTGACATAGATGATATTGCCATGTACCAGTATACCGGCGGCACCACAGGGCTCTCCAAAGGCGTCATGCTCACCCACAGGAACGTTTCATACCAGATCCAGCAGATTGAGGCCTGGTTCCCCTCGTTCAAAAAAGGAGAAGAAGTGATGCTGGGCGCACTGCCCATCTTCCATGTATTCGGGATGTCCACTTCCATGAATTTCGCCATCCGCATGGGCTGGGCCAATGTCCTGGTTCCCAAGCCCCAGCCCCAGCCGCTTCTGGAGGCCATATCCAAATTCAAGGTCACCTTTGCCCCCATGGTGCCCACCATGTATATCGGCATCCTTGAGCACCCGGATATCGAGAATACGGACCTGACCTCGGTCAAGGGATGCTTTTCAGGCTCTGCTCCCCTGCCCCTGGATGTGATCAACAACTTCCAGGAAAAAACAGGTTCTATTATCGTAGAGGGATTCGGCCTCACTGAATCCACCCCGGTTACCCATATCAACCCCTTTCAAGGCAACCGGAAACAGGGCAGTATCGGAGTTCCCATTGCCGACACTGTCTGCAAAATCGCTGATCTGGAAGACAATACCAGGGAAATGCCAGTGGGCGAACCCGGAGAACTGCTGATCAAAGGCCCCCAGATCATGAAAGGCTACTTGAACAATCCCGACGAAACCGCCAAAACCCTGACCGAAGACGGATACCTTTGCACCGGTGATGTAGCAAAGATGGATGAAGACGGATACTTCTACATTGTGGACCGGATCAAGGATATGATCATTTCCGGTGGATATAACGTCTATCCCAGGGATATCGACGAGGTGCTGTTTGAGCATCCCGATATCCTGGAAGCCTGCTGTATCGGCATCCCTCACCCCAAACGCGGGGAAGCGGTCAAAGCATTTGTCATCCTTAAGGAAGGCCGGACCATGACGGAAAAAGAGGTCATTGACTATTGCAACGGCAAACTGGCCAAATACAAACTGCCCGTGGCAGTTGAATTCAGACAGGAACTGCCCAAGTCCAATGTGGGCAAAATTCTGAGAAAAGATCTGCGGGCTCAGGAAGAGGCGACATAATCCGCAAGCCGTCTGTTTCCCCACCCAGAAACTACGTTCAGCAACGGTCCGGAGCCTTTTCTCCGGACCGTTTGCTGTTGTGCCCGCACCCGTTTACGGCGGTTGCATACGCCTGACACTGCAGGAGAGTTCCCAAACCACAGGAGGAAAAGCCCCGGCCCACATTTCCACGCCATGCAGGCATGCTTTGTTTTCAGTGATTCCGACTTGATCTATTGGGGTTTTAATAATATCTTAGTAGGTACCGACTTTCATCAATTCACCACCACAACAGCCTTAAGGAGCAGACCATGACCGTTCAAAGCATTCAGCAACAGATGTCTTTTCAAAACACCTCCCTTGTCATACAAAATCTCCAATGCCTTGAACAGGAAGGGCTTGCCAAGGTCAGTACACTTCCGTTTGCGGCCAGAGTGCTGATTGAAAACCTGGCCCGGAACGTGGGCAACGGCACAGTGCAATGGGAAGATGTGATTGCCGCGGCAAAATTTTACGAAACCGCCTCTTCCGAAGACCGGCTGATTCCCTTTTACCCGGCCCGGGTATTAATGCAGGACTTTACCGGGGTTCCGGCCGTCGTGGACTTCGCCGCCATGCGGGATGCCGTTCACGAAGCAGGCCTTGATCCCAGGAAAATCAACCCCCTGGTGCCGGTGGACCTGGTCATTGACCACTCCATCCAGGTCGATCATTTCAAGGAAAAAAACTCCTTTTTCCTCAATGCCAAAAAAGAATACGAAAGAAATGCCGAGCGGTACAAGCTGCTGAAATGGGCCCAGAAAAGCTTTGACAACTTCAGGGTGGTGCCGCCGGAATCCGGGATCTGCCACCAGGTCAACCTTGAATACCTGGCCACGGTGGTGGCCACCCGTCAAACCGAAAACGGTACACTGGCCTACCCCGACACCCTGGTGGGAACCGACTCCCACACCACCATGATCAATGCCCTTGGCGTTCTGGGGTGGGGGGTTGGCGGTATCGAGGCTGAAGCTGTGATGCTGGGACAGCCGTATTATATGAATCTGCCCCATATCATCGGGGTCAACTTCACCGGCAAACCCAAAAAACAGATTACTTCCACGGATATTGCCCTTTACGTCACCAATATTCTCAGGGAAGAAAATGTGGTGGAAAAAATTGTCGAATATACGGGTGAAGGCTTGAAAAATCTCACCCTGACCGACCGGGCCACCATTGCCAATATGTCCCCTGAATACGGGGCCACCGCAGGCTTTTTCCCGGTGGATGACCATACCCTGGACTACCTGAAAAAGACCAATCGCGAAGATGCCGCCGCTTTTGTGGAAACCTACTGCCGCACAGCAGGCTTTTTCAATACCTATGACCGGCAACTGACCTTTTCCAAGACCGTTGATGTGGACCTGTCCGCCATGGAAACCTCTGTTGCCGGGCCCACCCGGCCCCAGGACAGGATCCCCCTCTCCCGGGTAAAGGAAAGAACAACAGCCATCTACGATCTGGGCAACCGCAAGGATATCCAGATTCCGCCACAGGAAAGCGAGGATGAGGCCCAGCACCAGTCGGCCATGACCAACGGCTCCGTTGTCATCGCGGCCATTACCTCCTGCACCAACACCTCCAACCCCTACACCATGATCGGCGCGGGCCTTGTGGCCAAAAAAGCCGTTGAAAAGGGGCTTGGCATTCCCTGGTATGTCAAGACCTCCCTGTCGCCGGGGTCCAGGGTGGTCTTGGATTACCTCAACGGTTCGGGATTGATGACCTATTTTGAGGATTTAGGTTTCAATAACACCGGGTTCGGCTGCATGACCTGTATCGGAAACAGCGGCCCCTTAGATCCCTATATTGAGGAAGCCATCAAGGCCAATGACCTGGATGTCACCTCCGTCCTGTCCGGAAATCGCAACTTTGAGGCCCGGATCCACCAGGATGTCAAGGGCAACTTCCTGTGCTCCCCCATTCTTGTGGTGATTTACGCCATTGCCGGCCGAATTGATATCGATTTCTCAACAGAGCCCCTAGGCACCGGCCCCGACGGCAAGCCCGTATTTATGAAAGATATCTGGCCAGAACCGCAAGAGACCAACCACTTTGTGGAAACCTATGTCCAACAAAAATTCTACAAAGAGCAGTATGCCAATATTTTCCAGGGCGACACCCTGTGGCAGGAACTGGATGTGGAGGAGACCACCACCTTCCAGTTTGACAAGGCATCCACCTATATCCGCAAGCCCCCGTTCTTCACGGATTTTTCCGTAACCACGGCACCGCTCAAGGATATAAAGAATGCCCGGCCGCTGCTGGTTCTGGGAGACTCCGTCACCACCGACCATATTTCTCCGGCAGGCGCAATACCCGTGGATTATCCGGCCGGGAAATACCTTACGGATAACGGGGTCAAACCCTGGGAATTCAACTCGTACGGGTCCAGAAGGGGCAATCACGAGGTCATGATGCGGGGCACCTTTGCCAATATCCGCATCCAGAACAAGCTGGCAGATGACACCGGCGGGTTCACCCGGACCTTTCCGGACAAAAAGACCGGTTACGTATTTGATGCCTCCTCTTCCTACCAGGCATCCGGCACGGATCTGATGGTCTTCGGGGGCAAGGAATACGGTACCGGCTCATCCCGGGACTGGGCTGCCAAGGGCACCTGTCTGCTGGGAGTCCGGGCCGTCATTGCCGAGTCCTTTGAACGGATCCACAGGTCCAACCTGGTGGGCATGGGGGTGCTTCCCCTGGTATTTTGCAAGGGGGATTCCTTTGACAGCCTCGGCCTGACAGGCGAAGAAACCTTTGACATTGACGGACTGGAAGCCATCAAGCCCAATGCCCTCATCCCGGTGAAAGTAACGGCAAACGGCTCAGAAAAAACGTTCGAGGTCCAGGTGAAACTGAATACGGATATTGAAGTCCAGTACATTAAAAACCAGGGGATTCTCCACTATGTGCTGCGACAGATGATTTCCGGATAACACATCCATTAAAATGTTCAACAGAATGGCCCCGGTCCGGCAGACCGGGGCCATTCTGTTTTTGGACCCCGGCTTATCCGTCTGTACGCGGCAGTGACGCACCTGTCCAAGACTGCAAAAATTTATTAGTAAAAAGTAATTTAACTCCCTGTTTATTCTCACTTTTGATCAGTACGGTTTACCATTGCCTGCTAATATTTGATGCTTTGCTTTTTTTCTTGTTCTTTTAGAAAAACACCATTATAGTCCTAATTATCCGCCCTGTTTGTTTCATATGACGAAACAGTATTTGGTCACGGTAAATTAGCTTCAACTAATTAAAATAATTCACTTTTCTTTGTGTTTCTCAAAAATTTCTGTGCTATACTCCGTTTTGCTGTTTTTTGGTGTTTTGTGTCTAATTTTTATTTTTTTAGGGATTGTAATTATGATGGAAATTAATCATTACGAGTTTGAGTACGGCGAGTACGGAGAAACCACGGGTGTCCAGATCAATTTAAGGGGATTTGACATTCTCCGCTACAACAACATCAGCAAGGGAACCGCCTTCACCGTTGAAGAGCGGCGCAAGCTCAAACTCAGCGGTTACCTGCCCCCGCGGGTGAAAACCCTTGAGGACCAGGTCGAGTCAAGTCTGAAAATTCTTGAAAACAAAGAAAATGATATTGAAAAATTCATTTATTTACGAAGCCTTTACGATAGAAACGTGGTCCTGGCCCATGCCGTTATCGCGTCCGACGTGACGCGCTTTTTGCCCATTATTTACACGCCCACCGTGGGCCTTGCCTGCCAGCAGTACTCCTCCATGTTCCGGCGGGCCAACGGCATCCATTTTTATCCCGGCAACATTGATCATGCCGAACACATCCTCCATCATTACACGGACCGGGACATCCGGGTGGCTGTTGTCACGGATAACCAGGGCATTCTGGGCATCGGGGACCAGGGTGCCGGAGGCATCCCCATCTGCCTGGGCAAACTCATGCTTTACACCCAGGGTGCGGGAATCGCTCCCTGGCACTGCCTGCCCATCTCCCTGGACGTGGGTACGGATAACCAGGCCCTGCTCAACGATCCCAACTACCTGGGCTGGCGTGAACAGCGCCTTACCGGGGACGCGTACGACGAATTTATTGAAAAATTCGTCACCGCCTTCAAAAAAGTATTTCCCAAAGCCCTGTGCCAGTGGGAAGACTTTTCAAAACAGACCGCCTTCACCGTGAGGGATAAATACCTGAAAGAGGTGGTCTCCTTTAATGACGATATCCAGGGAACCGGCTCCATTGCCCTGGCCGGCATCGTTGCCGCCATGAAGGTAAAAAAAGAACGCATGACCGATCAGGTTTACCTGGTTCACGGCGCCGGGGCAGGCGGTGTGGGGATTGCCGAACAGATCCAGACCGAATTGATGGAACTGGGCATGGGCGAAGAGGATGCCATTGCCAGGATCTTCACCCTGGATTCCAGAGGAGTGGTCACATCTGACCGGGATCTTGAACCCTACAAGATAAAATATGCCAAGGATCCTTCGGCCCTGCCATGGCTCAAAACCCCGGCAGACAATACCCTGCTCAACGTGGTCAAAAACGAAAAAGTGACGGTTCTCATCGGCACATCCGGCCAGCCCGGCTGTTTCACCCAGGAAGTGGTTGATGCGGTCTCCTAACACACGGAGCGCCCGGTAGTGCTGCCCCTAAGCAATCCCACCACCCAGACCGAGGCCCTTCCCGTTGACATTTACAAGTGGACAGACGGCAAGGCACTTGTGGCAACCGGCTCTCCTTTTGACGATGTGGAACACGGCGGCAAGGCCTATCGCATCGGCCAGATGAACAACGCCTTTGTCTTCCCGGGCGTTGGCCTGGGAGTCGTGGCATCGGGCGCCACAGAAGTGCTGCCCGTTTTCTTTTCCGCCGCTGCCCACGCCGTCGCGGAATTCATTAATGAACGGGATATCAGCGACGGTATCCTCTGCCCGCCACTGGATCAGCTCCGCGAGGTATCCATTGCCGTGGCCAAACGGGTGGGAGCGGAAGCCATTAAAGCCGGGGTGACCGGTAATGACTGTCCCTTTTCAACCTTTAATCACGAAAATGATCAGGAACGGCTCAACACCCTGATCGAAAACATGTGCTGGCACCCGGTTTACTTCTAACCCACCGACACCGTAAGACATTTTCCGGCCGGCCGGGGCATACCCGGCCGGCCGGTGTGTTTTGCCCGGCCTGCTCCGGGTTCGTCTCCGCCTTGATTTAAAATGCGATTCACTATATATAGCAAATGATAAAAATATGTTCTGAAAGAAACCGCTAATAAGAATACCAATTCAGTAAAAAATGCTGAGAACTTAAGTGTCATTTGCTGTGCAACCACCCAAGTTAAAAATTGAATCGGAATCGAATTTTGAGAACAGCGATAGACTGAAAACCATGTACGGCTGGACTGGAAAAATACTTCACATCGACCTGGGCACCGGTAAAACCCGGGTGGAAACCCCGGAAGCAGCATTTTACAGCCGCCTGATCGGCGGTAAAGGCATGGGCGGCCATTACCTGAAGCCTGTCGCAGCCCTTGACTGGGACCATCCCCAAATGCCCATATCCCTGTTCACCGGCCCGCTCACCGGAACCATCGCCCCGACCTCGGGCAGGGCCCACCTGGTATCCAAATCTCCGCTCACCGGCTGTGTGGGAGATTCTTCGGTGGGCGGGAAATTGGCCACCCAGCTCAAACGAGCCGGGTGGGACGGGATGGTTATTACTGGCAAAAGCCCCTGTCCCGTTGGAATTGAAATCCGGGACAACCAGGTGAAATTCCCAGGTGCAGACCATCTGTGGGGCAAAGATACCCGCGAAGTATCCGGAACACTTGCGCCCGGAAAGGCAGGGCTCGCATGTATTGGCCCGGCCGCTGAAAACGGTGTCAGGTTTGCCTCTTTGACCACGGACAACCACCACTCTGCCGGACGGACCGGCCTGGGGCTCAGCTTTGCGACCAAGAACCTCAAGTACATCCTGGTCCGGGGCACCGGCAAAACCCGTGTCAAAGACATGAAGCAATTAAAAGAGGCCCGGGAGGAGATCATCCGCCTCACCGCAGCGTCCCCGGCACTCATGGGACAATACGGGTTTACCTGTCTTGGCACCGGTGCGGTCTACGATCTCATGGACAACAGGCGGATGATGCCCACGGACAACTTCAGGGCCACCCGGTTTGAACCGGCCGCCCGCCTCAATGCCGCCGCCTATGCAACGGCATATGCCCCTAAAAAATACGGTTGCAAAGGCTGCCATATCCTGTGCAAGAAAATCAGCACCAGGGAGATGTCTGGGGTTGCCATGCCCGAATTTGAAACCATGTCCCATTTTACCGCCCTGATCGGCAGCATGGACACTGGTCTTGTTGTGGCGGCAAACGACCTGTGCAACCGTCTGGGCATGGATACGATTTCCGCCGCCTCCACCCTGGCCTGCCGCAGGGAAATTACAGGTGAGACGTACACGCCCCGAAAAGTTCTCTCCCTGCTTGAGGACATGGCCATGGACCGGGGCGAAGGCTGTCTCCTGAAACACGGGGCTGCGGCATATGCCGCCTCCCGGGGACGGCCGGAAACAGCCATGGCCGTCAAGGGGCTTGAACTGCCGGCCTATGATCCCAGGGGCGCTTACGGCATGGCCCTGGCCTATGCCATGTCCACCCGCGGGGGATGCCACTTGCGTGCTTACCCCATCAGCCATGAAATCTTCCGCAAACCCGTTGCCACAGACCGGTTCACATTCAGCGGAAAAGCAAGGATCATCAAAATCGCCGAGGACCTGAATGCGGTGGTGGATGCCCTGATCGCATGCAAGTTCACCTTTTTCGCCGCAGGGCTTGAAGAGTATGCCAAGGCGTATACGGCGGTGACAGGTCTGCCCTCATCCGCCCAGGATCTGCTTGCCGCAGGAGAGCGCATCTATTACAATGAGCGCCTGATCAACCATGCAAACGGATTTGATGCAGATAAGGACGATCTGCCCATGCGATTTTTCCTGGAACCCGGCACCGGCGGTAACCAGATCGACATCCCTCCCCTGGACAGGGAAGCGTTCCTGAACACCCGTAAAACCTATTACCATATCCGGGGACTGGATTCCCGGGGACGCCCCCTGGAAGAAAAGACAAAAGAACTGGGACTGGACTGATGGACCAACTCATAGCAAAATATGAAACTAAATTGATCCAGGCAGGCCTTGCCGACGCCAAAGGCCCCCACCGCCCCATTGTCGGCGGACTCGACCATGCCCTGGCCTGGAATCGCACCGGCCCTGAAACCAGGATTCTTGAACCCCTGTTTTCCTCCATGGCCATCAATTCGCTGGTGTTCCTCAGGCCCAGGCCGCCTTATGACCGCATCATCGGTTTTCTGGCGAACCAAGCCCTTGCCGGCAACACTCCCATTCAGCCCAAAGACTGCGAAACACGCACCTTTCTTCATGACCTGCCCGTGATACAGAACATGTCAACCCCGGATATCATCCATGCATTGAAACGGAGGAAATGCGTTCTTGTGGCGGGCGATGCCCGGCAGGACCCGGAAGGGAATTCGCAACCCGCCATTATCGCCCATGGCACCGTCAGTCCCGAACAAGGCTTTGTGGTGGCGAGTTCTGTGGTGTTTGCCTGTTTTGTCAAATTCTTTACGGACTATCTTTCTTTTCTCCGGACCGGCTCCGCATCCGGTGAGATGCATCAACTTTATGATGCGATGCTGCCCGAACTTTGCCATCCCGCACCAGCACTGCCCGACCTGGCCAAAGGCCCGCTGGCATCGGAAGAAGCCGTATATGCAGCCATGGTACAGACCGGACGGAAAACCGTTGAATACGGGCTGGTCGACTCTTATTTCGGTAATATATCCTATTGCCGCAACGGCATATTGTACATCAGCCAGACCGGAAGTTCCCTGGATGAACTCCAGGGATGCATTGACCCGGTTCCCCTGGATGGCTCTTCCAGCGCAGGGCTGACCGCATCAAGCGAACTCACCGCCCACCTGGAAACCATCGCCAGGACAGGGGCGAAAGCCATTCTTCACGGCCATCCTAAATTTTCGGTGATTTTGTCCATGGACTGCCCCCCCGGACAAAAAAAAACCTGCCGCTTCAACGACCGCTGCCATACCCATTGTCCAGAGCAGCGGTCTGTTGACGGGGTTCCCATTGTTCCCGGGGAGGTCGGCACAGGCCCGACAGGCCTGTGCAACACCCTGCCCAAAGCCTTTGAACAGTCGGACAGCGCCATTGTCTACGGCCACGGCCTGTTTACCCTTGGCGAAACCGACTTCAGGCAGGCATTTTCCACCCTTCTGGATGTGGAAACCCGATGCAGGCAGATGTATATCGGCGAGATCAATCGTTTGAGAAGCTAATTTTCATGAAACAAGACCGGTATTCCCGGACTTCAGAATCTTTTCGCCGCACTTGCAAAGAGAATCTCACCCCCTGATACAGGAAAGAGAACAATAGGGGGTGTTACGAAATACAACCAGAACTTACACGTTTTCGTTAAACAAAAAACCGGCCAGATCCGTCATTTTGTCCTGAAGCGCCAGCATCTCTTCCGAAGGGAACTGCCGTATCAGTTCATTGGATTCCTTGTCAAACACTTTGACCACGATTTCGTTGTTCGTATCGTCCACCGTAAAACTTAATTTCGTCTGGATGGTTTCAGACAAATCCTGAAACGCATCAAGCATCTCTTTGACTTCCTTAACGGAAATTTTTTCATCATCTCTGGCAACGCGCCCTTCCGCCTGGTCTGCTTTCACCTGCCTGTTTACACTTTCAGGCGGCTCAACAGGACGGAGCGGAGCAATGTCAGGGGGGTCCTGGGTATTGATTTTCATCGCTGTCATATTCATGGGGTGTCTCCTTCACTACGAAAATTAACAGGCACAATACCTGAAAATTTGATTCGTATTATTATTTAAACTCCTTTTCGGCGCTGCCAGGTACTTTCTTGAGAAAAAAAGCATAATTTTCGTAAAAAATTCCGGCCCGAGCCGCCCCGGAACACCCGTCCGGATGCACCCTACGCCCCGCGGCGACGACAAATAGTCGCATTTCAATGCATTACAAATCATTTTTTCAGTCGCAAACATGCAACCAAAAAGCATCAAGACACATCTAACACACTAAAAACAAAAGATTTAAAATAGAAAGCGGCAAACAATACATTTCATGACCACGCCAGATATAAAAATCAAAAAAAGGGTTGCATCCCTGCGATTATTTTGATTTAACCCTTTTAAAAAAGGATATGCCGTATGGACAAAAATAAAATATTCGGCCCCCTGACCGAAGATACGACCAAAGTCATTCTGGACTCGATTTCAGATGGTGTCTTTACCATTGATTACAACTGGGAAATCACCTCATTCAACAAGGCTGCCGAAGAGATTACCGGAATCCCGGCAAAAGAAGCCCTGGGCCGCCACTGCTGGGAAGTGTTCCGGTCCAACATGTGCGAAGCCGAGTGCGCCCTGAAAAAAACAATGGAAGAGGGAAAGCCCTTTATTTCGACTTCAGCGTACATCATCAATGCCGAGCAGGAAAAAATCCCCATCACCGCGTCCACCTCTTTGCTCATTGATAAAAACGGGGATGTCATCGGCGGTGTGGAAACATTCAGGGACCACTCCCTGGTCGAGGCACTCCGGAAAGAGTTGACCCGGGGCGTGCAGGTGGAAGACATCATATCCAACTCCAGTGCCATGAAAAACATTTTCGACATCCTCCCCCAGATTTCAGACAGTGACGCCTCTGTTCTCATTGAAGGGGAAACCGGCACGGGAAAAGAGCTTATGGCCAGGGCCATCCATAATATGAGCCACCGGAAAGACAAGCCCTTCATTGCCATCAATTGCGGAGCCCTGCCGGACACCCTTCTGGAATCCGAATTGTTCGGGTATAAAAAAGGGGCCTTTACCCATGCGGTAAAAGACAAACCTGGGCAATTTGCACTGGCCGAGGGCGGCACGGTCTTTCTCGATGAAATCGGTGATACCAGCCCGGCATTCCAGGTCCGCCTGCTCAGGGTGCTCCAGGAGCATGAATACACCCCCCTGGGTGGTATTTCCAAGGAGAATTCGGATGTACGGATTATCGCGGCCACCAACAAGGACCTGAATACATTGGTGGACAACAAAGAATTCCGCCAGGACCTTTACTACAGGATCAATGTCATCCGCCTTTCCCTGCCTCCCCTTCGCCAGCGTATGGAAGACATCCCCCCCCTGGTGGACCGGTTTATCTCAAAATTGAACCTGCGCCGGAACAAGTATATCCAGGGCATTGACCAGGATGTGCTGGCCGCATTCATGA
Organism: Desulfobacter sp.; assembly: GCA_036881925.1. Lineage (GTDB taxonomy): Bacteria > Desulfobacterota > Desulfobacteria > Desulfobacterales > Desulfobacteraceae > Desulfobacter. The sequence goes on along the minus strand of JBAJNJ010000023.1, from coordinate 45,084 downwards.
CCCACGAATTCCCGGGCAACATCAGGGAGCTTGAAAACATCATTGAGCATGCCTTTGTCCTGTGCCCTGAAGGGTATATCAATACCAGCCACCTGCCCGGTTTCCTGGCCACATCCCAGGTGCCGGACCATAAGCCCAGTACCGACCCTGTAAAAGCGGCACAAATCAAAATGATCATGGATGCCCTGGCCCGCAATAATTACAACCGCAATGCAGCGGCACGGGATATGGGGATCCATAAAAGCACCCTGTTCAGGCGCATCAAAAAACTGGGCATCAAATTATAAACGACCATCCCATGGCAAGTCTTGGTTTTGCGACCTAATCTTTGAAACAGCCTCATTTTTGCAACACCTGTTTCATGATTTTTGGTAAAACAGCGGTATACCTTTCTTGCCCAAAAACAAACAACAGTCTGAAATCATAAAAGATAATCAATCGAAAAGAAAACAAAATGCAAAGGCACAAGCTTTGCAAATAATATCTGAAAAATCATTTTCCGTCACCAAACAGAGAGGAATCCCATTGAAAATTGCAATTACGGCCTGGGGAAACCGGGTTTCTCCTGTGTTTGACTCTGCCCGTACCCTGCTCATTGCCGAAATTGAAGAGCAAACCATTAAAGATAAAACATATGTGGAATTCCGGCCCGGCGATCTTCAGGAACTCACCGCCCGCCTGGCACAGATGAATGTATCCACACTGATCTGCGGTGCTATTTCCGCCAAACCCACAGATACCATTGCAGAAAGCCGGATCCGGTTGATCTCCTTCGTCACAGGCAATGTCATGGATATTCTCAAAAATTTCGCCAGCCGGCAGACCATTGACCCGACATATATGATGCCCGGTTGCAGGCGGTGATCCGCCACGCCTCCGATATTGCCACCGGCAGGTCATCCGCCGCAACAGGCCATCGCCAGCGTATATCGTCCCGACACACTGCCGGCATCATTTCCTGCGGGACATGCCCATATAAATGGCAGCCAGGACGACGGCCACGCCAAGCCATCCCATCCCCCCTGTCGCACGGCTGAAAAAAAGCACATCCCAGACAAAGGAAAGTGCGGGTTGAAGCAGGAGAATCAGGCCGGCCCTGGACGCCTCAACCCCGGGCAGGGAATAGGCAATGACTGCCCATGCCAGGGCCTGGGACACCCCACCCAACCCCAGGAGTGCAGCCAGCGATTCCCAGCCGGGGATGGCAAATGAATGACCGGATACAAGAATCACAAGCCCCAGAAAAACGCTGGCAGAACCCGTTACAATAACCTGGTAATAGAAGAGCGTGCCTGGGCCTTTGGACTGGACATGACGGATCAACAAGAGAAAAACGCCGTAACACAGCGCTGTAAGCAGGCCGAATCCAATTCCTGCCAGATATCTGGAAGAGAGCGCAACCCCGTCAAGGCTGATAATCATATAGAGTCCTGCCAGCGCCAGGGGCAGGGAAAGAATAAAAAGCCCGTTGAGCCGCTCCTTGTAAAACAACCAGCCGGCAACAGCCAGGATAAAAACCTGGCAATTGCTCAGGATGGTTGCCAGCCCCGGGCCAATATACGCAATACTGAAGTGCCAGAACAGAAGATCCAGGGCGAATACCAGTCCGCAGGCCATTGCGAGCAGATTATGCTTCAATGACTGGATTTTAAATTCTTTTCTCACCACACATGTCAACACCATAAAAAAACAGCCGAAAAAAACACGGTAGAAGGCCGACACCATGGGATGCACCTGGGACAACGCGACAAACACGCCGGAAAAGCTGATAATTAGCGCACCGAAAAAAACGCCGGATACCGGGTGTATCAAAAAATTAAACATGGGTCTGGTTCCTAGGGGTAAAAAAGGTGACGGTAAATGTTTCCCCGCACCAGGTCAAGAAAAAAAGTGATCCCCCGGCCATATGCCCCATATAGCAAATGGCAAATGACAAAAATATGTTTCGAAAAAACGCTGGCGAGAATACCGAATCAGTAAAAAAAAACACTCAAAACTTAAGCGTCATTATGCTGTGCAACCACTAGGGTTAAAAATTGAATCGAAACGGAATGTTGAGAACAGCTATTGTTTGATTTGCCCGCCCAAATGGGATAGGTTGCCCGTAAAACGCCAGACAAAGGAATGTCCATGCTCAAGGAAATCATAAAGAACAAGGCCCCTGTCCATACGCGGCAGATATCACTTTCCGCCGTTGCCCATGGTCCGGACCAGATCATTGTCCACGGGGAACTCAGGGATGAACGCAGGCTGCCCATCATCGACATCCTCGGCAGGGCCAAGCCCCCGGGTACGGTCCACCATATGTCCGCCACCCTGCTGATTGCACCGGAGCCGTTGCGGATCATCCAGGCAGAAGCGGATATGATGACCATTCCCATGGACCAGTGTCCGGAAACCCTGGACCGTATGGAAAAAATCGTGGGCCTGGAAGTCAGGCCCGGTTTTTCCCAGCAGATCAGGTCCCTGGTCGGCGGGCCCGACGGTTGCGCCCATCTTTGTACCCTGGTCAAGGCCATGGGTACGGAAATCGTCCATGGATGGCTTGCATGGCAGCGGCACCAGCATAAGGACCAGCCGCAGGTTGCCGCAGCACCGCTCAACGCAGCAGACTATTTGATTGATTCCTGCAGAATGTGGAAAAAAGACGGGCCCAGGCACAGGCAGATACTGGAAATGCTCAACCCTGAAAACCAAAGGAATTAAAGATCAGGAATGATCTCACCGTCCCACCCGGTTTCCGGCATCCAGAGAAAGGTTGAAAAATCAATGACCCGCCTTTTTGAAAAGACAATGCCTTCGGATTCCAGCAATGCCCGCTGAAGCTCATATCCCCTGCCCCTGGGCAGGGAAATTTTACCCGAGGCATTGACCACTCTGTGCCAGGGTAAATCATGCTTTTCAGACATGGAATGAAGAAGCCTGGACACCTGCCGTGCCCCGCGCGGATTTCCTGCCAACGCAGCCACCCGCCCGTAGGAAAGCACTTTTCCATGGGGAATGGACTTGATAACATCCACAGCTTTTCGGGTAAAGGAACGCATCACAGCCCGATACCATGCCATGATTTTTCTTTTTTATCAAGGTCCGGAACCGCTTTGCGTGTCTCCGGCAAGAGGCCGTGGCACTGCCCGCTATTCTCTCGGGGCAGACCGTTTCTCCAGAAGAGAGATAGCGCGTGACAGGGGAAAGGTAAGGGCAAAATACAGCAGGGTGACCGTAATCCAGACCTCAAAGGTCAGAAAGGTTGCCGACATGAGTTCCATACCCTGGAAGGTCAGCTCCTGGATGGAAATCACCGAGACAATAGCAGAGTCCTTGATGGTCGAAATAAACTGGCCGGCAAGCGGAAAGGCCACCTGGCGGAACGCCTGGGGAAGGATCACCAGCCGGAACGTTTTCGGCCCGGACAACCCGATGGAATAGGCTGCCTCCCACTGTCCCCTCGGCAGCCCCAGAATACCGCCCCTGACAATCTCAGAGATATAGGCCCCTTCGTAAAGGGCCAGGGCAGCCACAGCAGAGGCAAAGGCATTAATGCTGCCCGGGTCTGCCAGTATGAAACCCGTAAATTCACGCACTCCGGGGCTTTGGCGGCGCAGCCATTCATCCAACCCCAGGATGTCCAGGAACTGGCTTGACACAAAGTAGTAAAAAATAATCAGCAGTACCAGTGACGGCACATTCCTTACGGTTTCCACATAGGTCCGGCTGACAAACCGCTGGAATCCGTCTCCCCGGGCGCCCATGATCCCGGAAAGGGTGCCCAGGACAAACGCCAGGACCGTTGCCCAGATGCTCAGCTTAATGGTGGTGAAAAACCCCTTGAGCAGTATATTGGGAACCAGGCGTCCGGTTTCCCCGTCCCGGAACATGAAGTACCGGGGAATGGCAGACCAGTCCCACTCATATGCCAGCACCGACCCCATGCGGGACAAAAAAAAGGATATGGCGGCCGCCACAAGGGCCAGGGCCACCATATCCACGAGGGTTATCCTGTTGGAGGGCTTATTGAACAAGGCGTTCCCATTCTTTGGTTTCAAACCAATAGGTCTGGCGTTCTTTTAAAAAGCCTGACGCATGGTTGATGAGAATCCAGTTGTTGAAAAAATTCAGGGCATCGTAATCCCCTTTGCGAAGGGCAAACCCAATGGGTTCCTTGGTGAAATTTTCCTTGATGGGCACAAAGAGTTTGTCCGGGAATTTCAGCGCATGGAACGCCGGCATGGGGGCTGAGGAAACCACGGCATGCACCCGCCCCAGGTTCAGTTCCTGAAGGGCCTGGCTTTCGTTTTCAAAGAGTTTGAACTGGGCTTTGGGCATGAATTTCCGGGCGGCCTGTTCTGCGGTGGTGCCCATGCGGACCGCAATGGTTACCTCTTTTTTGTTAAAATCCTCAACCCCGGAAAACCCGTCGGCTTTTTTCTTATGCGCCACCATGGACATGCCGGAAAACTCGTAAGGCATGGTAAAGTTCACCTTAAGGTTCCGTTCCGGTGTAATACCCATGCCGCCGATGATCACATCAAATTTTCCCGTCAGCAGGGCCGGGATAATGCCGGACCATGCCGTGGGAACAAACTCGATCTTCACCCCCATGTCCTTGGCCAGTTTTTTGGCCACATCAATCTCAAACCCGATCAGTTCGCCGTTTTTATCTTTCATTGCCCAAGGCACAAAAGTGGACATCCCCACCCGGAGCACCCCTTGTTTCTGGATTTTTTCAACAATGCTTTCCTTGGACAGCATGGCGCCGGTTTGCCCGGCAAACGCCGTTCCCGCCGCAAGCATGAGCACAACAAATATGGCTGTGAGTCTTTTCATACAGATCTCCTCTGATATGTAAATGCGTTTAATGGATAAATTTCATCCGGATTTCCAGTTTCCTGATAAAAAACGAAAGGCTTGCCGTGATAATCAGGTAGCATAATGCCACAGCAAACCAGATTTCAAAAGTCAAAAATGTTTCCGATACGATTTTCTGGGCCTGCATGGTCAGGTCATAAATGGAGATGGTCGAAACAAGTGCGGAATCCTTGATCAGGGAAACACTTTGGCCGGCCAGCATGGGCAGAGTTGTTCTCAGCATCTGGGGAATGATCACTTTATAATAGATCACGGGCCTGGACAGCCCCAGGCCCAGAGCCGCCTCAACCTGGCCTTTTGGAATGCCCAGGATACCGGACCGGATAATCTCGGAGGCATAGGCGCCTTCGAACAGGCTCAGGGCCCAGACCGCGGACCAGAACGCAGAAATATCCAGGACCGGCGAAATGACAAAATACACCAGGAAAATCTGAATCAGCAAAGGCGTGTTCCGGATGGTCTCCACATAAAGCCATGCCAGTATCCTGAGTACGGGAAACGGGGAAAGCCTGGCAACGGCCGACACGCCGCCCAGGAAAAGAGAAAGTACAAGGCCGATACCGGAAATCTTCAGGGTGACCGCCAGCCCCTGCATCAGCAGGCCGGGAACGATGTCCATACCCTGCCCTGAAAAGAAATAGGCCTTAAGCCTGTACCATTGCCAGTTATACTCAAGATTTTGATATCCAAGTGTCAATACGGCTGCCAGGAAGGCGATAAACAACACAGACTTAATCAGATTGCGGCGCAGATGCATCCTTTTCCTTTTACAGGTCTTGCCTTAAAAAGGATGATCATACCATGAACCAGCCAAACCTGAAAGGTAAAACCCGGAAATGTAGAGGCGGCAAAAATACCCCTGCCGCCCGGAGGTATGGGGCGGCAGGGGTGTTAAAAGGCTGTACGGGACAGCCCGGCGGGATCAGTACTATGCCTGGTTCGCCAGTTTGGATGAATAGGCGGCCGAAGACGGTTCTCCACTGCCCGGGGCACCACTGCTGTATCCGCTGGCATGGTTGATGGTGGTAAAATCGGGATAGGCATTGCCGCCGTGTTCCGTGGCATCCAGCCCTTCCAGCTCTTCTTCCGGGGAAACCCTCAATCCCATGGTGGCGTCAATGACCCTGAACAGGACATAGGCGGCCGCAAAGGTCCAGATAAAGCAGGCCAGAATACCGATACACTGTACCGACAGTATTTTAAACGAGGTGCCGCCGATATTGAAAATCCCCGCACCAAGGGTTCCCCAGGCACCGCAGACGCCGTGTACGGAAATCGCGCCCACGGGATCATCAATGTGCAACCGCTCAAAGAAAAGAACGGAAAACACCACAAGCATGCCGGCAATGGCGCCGATAATGACGGCGCTGCCGGGGCTGACATTGGCACATCCGGCAGTAATCCCCACGAGCCCGGCAAGCGCGCCGTTCAGGCTCATGCCTACCTCGGGCTTTCCAAACTTCATCCAGGAGACGATCATGGCCAATACAGCCCCGGCAGCAGCCGCCAAATTGGTATTTACGAAAATCATGGCAATATCCTTGGTCGCCGCAGTGGTAGACCCCGGGTTAAACCCGAACCAGCCCACCCAGAGAATGAACACGCCAAGGGCGGCCAAAGGAATGTTGTGGCCCAGAATGGGCTTGACGCCACCGTCTTTTGTGTATTTGCCCAGACGGGGCCCAAGTACGATGGCACCGGCCAGTGCAGCCCATCCCCCAACCGAATGCACCACAGTTGACCCTGCGAAATCAATGAATCCGAGCCCTTCAAGCCATCCCGAGCCGTTCAGCAGCGAGCCCCATGCCCAAGAGCCGAAAATAGGATAGATCAGGCCGGTCACAAATGCCGTATACACGAGGTACGCGGTAAACTTCGTCCGCTCGGCCATGGCACCGGAGACAATGGTGGCTGCCGTGGCGGCAAACACCACCTGGAACATCCAGAACGCCAGAACCCAGGGGTCTCCCCCCATTTCAAAATCACTGAGAAAAAACCCTGTGGTGCCGAAAAAACCGGTCTTGGATGCCCCGAACATCAGGCCGAATCCAATGGCCCAGAACGAAAGGGTTCCCATGGAAAAGTCCATCAGGTTTTTCATCATGATGTTCACGGCGTTTTTGGCCCGGGTAAATCCTGCCTCAACCATGGCAAATCCGGCCTGCATAAAAAACACAAGTACGGCACAGACCAGGGTCCAGATATAATCGGCATGTGACTGGACAAGGGCAATGGCATCTTTGTTGGTTAAAATGGTCGGGGCCTCGTCACCGGCCCATGCCACCGGCAGGCCCAGGATCAACGTTACAATTATCATCCATATATATTTCATTTTCACTTTCTCCTTGGGAAATTCCAACTATTTATAAGGCCTCAACACCTGTTTCACTGGTACGGATCCGGACCACCTCTTCCACGGGAAGAATAAATATTTTGCCATCGCCGATTTTTCCGGTTCTGGCCGTTTCAACAATGGTTTCAACCACAGCGTCGGCCTGGTCGTCATCCACACAAATCTTCAATTCCACCTTGGGAACAAAGTCTGTCTGGTATTCCGCCCCCCGGTATACTTCTTTATGGCCTTTCTGGCGGCCAAACCCCTTGACTTCTGAAATTGTCATCCCGTTGATATTGATCTTGGCCAATGCGTCTTTCACTTCATCCACCTTGAACGGTTTGATTACTGCCAGAATTTTTTTCATTTTTTCTCCCTTGCTTTGAGGTTCGTTCAAAAACTACTTGCCTTACCCATAGAGCAATAGGGGTGCCAAAGAAAAAAAAATCGCTTATTTCTACATAACCATTTAAAATAATTAACGATAAATACAGTTCAAAATTTCAAGCCAAACACCCATAAAATACATTATTGTTATTAATTAAATAACAATAATGTATTTTTAGGAAATAATCAAAGATGGGAACGCGGTTTTTAACACAATTTTGTTACTAAGCAACAAAGCAATCAATAAAAACGAAATGAATTTTAAAATGGGAAGAGGATTCGGGAAAGTGGAAGCCCGGCCGCATATCCCTTTGAAAAGCGGCTGTGCATCAACCTGTGGCGGGCCAGGCCAAGGCTTGGGCCGGGGAAACGATAGAGAATACTCGCCGCAAGGCCATAAAGGCGCAGGTCAGTGCGGGTCCGGGCCAGGGAAAGATGATATGCGTCAAGGGCATTGCCGCCGTCTTGGATTGCCCGGATAATGGATGCGGCAGCCAAACGGCCGGATTTAAGGGCAAAGTAAATTCCCTCTCCCAACAAGGGTTCTGCAAACCCGGCCGCATCCCCTGCCAGCAAAATCCTTCCGGTCCCGGGCCGCTGGGCCGGAAAACCATAAGATCCACCACTGCCGATGGGATATCCCTTGATATTGCACAACCGGTCATTGCCCAGCCGCTTCTGGGCATAAGCGGCCAAATGTCCGGTGGTGACGGCCCTGCTTCCCGGTGCCGCAAAAATACCAATGTTCACATAGTCTTTCTTTGGAAATATCCAGTAATAACCGGGAAGACCTTGGGAAAAGTCAAACTCCATGGGAAAGTGTTCCGGATCGACTGCCACATCCGCTTCCAGTGCAGGATACTTCCTTACCCGGTAAGGGTTTCCGGGCCGGGCCGCAAGTTGCCTCACCTTTGAGTTGGCACCGTCCGCACCGATAAGATATCTGCCCGTAAAACAACTGTCGGACGTATGAACCGCCACAGATCGATCTGTCTGGGAAATGCGGCAGAGACGGGAAACCGCAAGAAAACGGCTGCCGACCGAAACCGCTTTGTTTAAAGAAAACGAATCAAGCCGCTCCCGCCGGGTCATATAACAAAGGGGGACTTTCTCCCTGACGGTAAAAGACCGCCCCCCCGGTCTGCAAACCCTGACCTCGCGGCACACCCTTTCGATCTGTCCGGAAATATCATAGGCAAATACATTCATGGCCTTTGGGGTAATTCCACCGGCACAGGCCTTTTTCCGGGGAAAGGTCCGCCTGTCGAGAATCAACACGGAAAGCCCTGCCATGGACAGGTCATATCCCGTAGCAGTCCCTGCCGGCCCCGCTCCTATAATAATAACATCATACATCCGGAATTTTTATCAAATTACCAGGTCCGCGCAAACCTTTTTCTGGTGGTTCGACGTTTCCATCACTTCATTATCCGATTAACTCCCCCCAAAAAGGGACACGCCTTTTGCATCTACCACAATCTTTTAGGTCACAGGAGTTTCGGTCGATTTCATGATCAAGAAACAGCGGGATGTGATCCTTTATACCAGGCTCTTTTCATGTACCTGGCCGATTCAATTGGCCAATTCCCGTAAAATCAATGAGTAAAATTTTTTTCAGCATCGACTATTTATTTTTCCTTGACAAAACCAAATACACAGTTTACTGAAAGAACGGATTTGTTGTTGAATATACGATAGTTACTTAACGTATTACTACCAACACACGCAACGGAGGGAGATTCCGGTCAAATATACTCTCTTCAAATATATTTTCTCAAATAGATATTCTCAACGATGTTCTCATTCAAATATGCCCATATGAATATATCCACTATAAAAAACAACTAAATAAACGCTCCGCGCTCCTCGCATTAACTAAATGTTTTTGATTTTGGGACCAGGCGCCAATCCACATAGCGGCTAAAGGTAAAATTGCGTTGCTGACATGCAGGCACTTTGATTTTGAACTGACGCATCAATGTAAATATTATCAATTAAGGAATGTTTAATGAGTTATTGGGTAGTGATTTTGATCGGCTTAATCGGTGGCGTAACCATAGGCATCCAATCCCCTATTGCCGGGGCCATGGGGCAGAAAGTCGGTGGGATCGCCAGCAGTTTTATTCTCCAGTTGAGCGGAATGATATGGTCCGGTCTGTTCCTTGCAATACGTGGGGGGGAGAATATCCAGAACTGGTCCAACCTACCCTGGTATATGTTGGCATCCGGTGGTCTTGCCCTGATATTTTATCTTACGGTTAATATCACAATGCCCTGCCTGGGAAGTGCGATGATGCTGGCCTTGATCGTTACTGGCCAGTTATTGGTAGGTATACTCATTGACCATTTTGGGCTATTGGGTGTTGAGGTCCGGCACCTTGACCTATCCCGTCTTATTGGCGGCCTTCTTTTACTCGTGGGCTGCTATTTTATTTCCAAATAATTTCACTTCATAAACGGATATCATAAGATAAATGAATAAGAGGAAAGGAACCCCATCATGTACAACTACAATTTTGCCAGAGCCGAGGACTTTGACCCGGCAGCTTTAGGGCCGTCTTGCTGCATGAATTTTGATTCTGTTCTTCATTCATTCACGGAAAATCCGGACGAGCGGATCAACGGTGCATTGGGAGGCTATATATTTGACGTCCCCCAGTTTCCCGGGGACCTTGTCAAAGGCGGTCTTCACTATGACAAATATGCAAAATCTGAAACGTCTGTTATCCCCCAAAGACAGCCCGCGTTATTAGAACAATTTGCAAGGCGCATCAAGGACATCGTTAAACCGGGAGCGAGCTTTTTTGATCTCGGCCCAGGTCCGGAGTACTCGATAAGAAAAAATACGATTCCTGCGTTGAAAGTGTTGGCCCCGTCACTGTACATTCCGGTTGATATTGAATCTGAATTCACGGAAGATGCCTACAACGTGATTTCACAGGAGTTTCCAGACATGAACGTGAGGCGTCTTGCCATGAACTTCCACAAAGAAATTTTGCCGGAACCTGAAACAGAGACATCCATTATCTGGTACTCAGGATCAACATTCGGTAATTTGTCTTCATTGCCCGGCCAGACATTTTTAGAAAACAAATTTGCAGCCAACCACCTGGGTTTATTAAAAGGCGCTCAACAGGACCTGGAAAATGGAAAACGCCACACACGATACCTGGTTCTCTTAATGGATGGAAAAAAAGAAGCGACTCAGGATATGTTGGATATTTACGCCCACCCCGATGCGGCAAATTGCTTCAAAAGTGTTGTATTCAAGTTAAAAAGAGACCTATTAGCCCATGATTTCGATCCTGAGGCGTTTATCTACGAGCCTTGCTGGAACGGGCGGAACAGTACCATAGAACACGTATTTACAGCCACGAAAACACAATCATTCAGAATAACCAATTGTTTTACAAGTGAGCAGGCAACCGTAAGAGCAGTAGAGGGTGAAAACTATGTTCTGGCCAATTCCATGAAACCTAGCAACAAAGAGATGCAGCAATTGCTTATCAATTCAGGGTGGGACCACCTGCTGTCAGAAAGAGACCCAGACAAACAATTCCATATTCACCTTGCGAGGGGATATTCCCAGGGCTGAACACGTCTTACACGCATCGTTTCTTACAAAATCTCAATCGGCCTCTCTGGAAAAATTGCCTTGCGGCATGCCCAGTGATGTTGAGCAAAGGAACGATCTATTCTCCGGGGCAGTCAATTATGCGCTTAACCAGGCGCAGCCCCATTCCAAGTTTACGCAATATAGAAGCCATATACCCCTTGTGAATCATTTTTACGCCATTGGCATTAACAATGAGGAGGTCGTAAATGTCTAAACCCTTAATAAACGAGTCTGTCGCGTATGATGTGATTTTAATCCAACCCCCTTTACTTCAACCTATTGCTGACGATGGCGACAGTGGCCATATCGAAAAAAATTTCTGGGCCGAGATGGAGACTTACTCAGGACGACTCTTGGGAGACCTGCCCACAGAGGCAAGTCATGGCATTTTATCAATCGGCACGTATCTAAAAACACATGGGTACCAAGTAAAAATAATCGATTTCCATCTGATTGACCTGATGCTGAGGCGGGAACAGAACAGGCAGATCGAAAAACAAGACGTGGTTGAAATTTTATTAAAAAGCAAATCACAATTTTACGGCTTGTCGGTTCTTACAATCGCTGAAAAGTGGAGCAATGTCATTACAAATATTATCAGAGAGTTATCACCTGGTGCATACGTCTTCTGGGGAGGATACTTTCCAACAAAAAATGATGAATCCATTCTTAAAAAGAATCGTAACGTCGATTTTATTGTAAGAAATGAAGGTGAAGTCATTGTAAAAGATGTTTTAGACCGGTCTTCATCCTGCAAAGAACAATCATTTTCAAGCGTCAATGGCATTACCTACATGGAAAACGGGAGGGTCTTCCGCAATGAAGACGGTATGTTGATTGAAGACCTGGACGGGCTGCCGTTTGTAGACTACTCCCTGTATGACAGGCAACTTCTGGATGTGCTCGTTCCCAGGGTATTTTCAGCCCGGGGGTGCAGCAACCGTTGTTTATACTGCACGGCAGACAATTCAACCCACCGGATATACCGGAAAAAAAATTACAAGCGGGTTGTTGACGAGATCAGCCATATTAAGACGCAATATGGCAAAAACTTTTTTGTCATGGGGGATTTAGAATTTTTAAATGATCCCCGACATGCAAAAGACATATGCAACGAGATCATAGCGCGTAACCTTGATGTCAAATGGTGGTGCCAGGTGTTTCCGCCGAATGTGACAGAAGAACTCGTAATCCTGATGAAAGACGCAGGAAATATACAAATTGCGTTAGGGATTGAAAATCAGAGGCCGGAGTCGTTAAATGCGATGAATAAAAAAATGGACTCAAATGATATTCTGCACGCCATTGATATCATAAAAAAACACGATATCCAGATTCAGGCGTATATCATGCTGGGTTTGCCCGGTGAAACGTTGAATTCAAGTATAGAGACCATAAAATACATCGGGGAACTACTGGATAAACAACTCATTGATGTCGTCCACTTTTCAACACTGGTTCCTTATCCTGGCTCTCCATTATATATGAAAGATGAAAATATCAGAATTCTGGAAACAGATCCAAACAAGTATTATATGAATTGTGATTTATGGGGCAGCGGCGTTCCCCCGTATGAAACCAAACAGATGTCACAGTTCGAAATTTACTCCATCTGGTTGTTATCTCTGGCCCATGCCCAAAAATTCTTCAAAAAGAACAAATCATATAAAAAGTATTATCAACCTGTTTATCGCGCGTTGGGAATCGCTGAAAAAAAGGAGGCTTACCATGGGACACTATAGAAAAAAACTGTGCACTTTTATTCTATCAAACAAGTGCAACTTATCATGCAACTATTGCTGGGTTAAATTTGAAGCACCGAACTACCAGAAAAAAGTGATCGACATCGACTTCGCCAAAAAAGGATTATATGACTTTTACCGGGAAACAGGCTCCAATTATATCGGTTTTTTTGCCTCGGGAGAACCGACTTTGGAACTTGAAATAATGGCAGAAATTTTGGACTATGCCAGAACGCTCATCGGGGATGTCAAAGTCGAATTACAAACCAATGGATGTTTCAATAAAAATGCTCTGACATGGATCCACGATAATGTTGACATCCTGTGGATCTCGGCCGACGGACCGCCGGCCGTCAATGACCTGAACAGAAAAACTGTCAGAGGCGGAGGGTCCGGTGCAATCATAGAGCGCAATATTCATGGCCTTTTTGACCTCAAAAACAAAAATGGGAGTGATCTTTCTGTCGGGATTCGTTCAACCATTGGAAACTTTAATGTATTTAAACAGAAAGAGTTGATCAACTACTATTATGACCTGGGCATAACCGCGATCTATGTTGATCAAATCTGTGCGCCGGTACTAGAGCAACAAGATGATTTTTTAACCGGCACGGTTGATTCCATGATATTTGCTGAAAAATTTTACGAGGCATATTGTCATGCCAGGGAATTGGGGGTTTTTTACGGTACGCTGGCAACCATGAATTTTGATGAACCCGTGACAATCGCCTGCAGATCTCTTATTCCGGTGCCACACCTCACCCCGGACGGATTCGTCAGTGCATGTGAGATGTGTTATGAAGAAGGGTCTCCACTGGATGTCTTCATTTACGGAAAATGGGATGAAGATAAAAAAATCATTACCTATGATACGGAAAAAATCAAAACCATTAAGAGCAGAACCATTGATAATTTAGAGGAATGCCAGACATGTGATTTCTTGACAAATTGTGCAGGCAGTTGTGCCGGAGAATCATTAAATGAAACAGGAAGCCTTTACAAGCGCAATGAAAGGCTATGCAAAATTATAAAATACCTGGGTGCAAAAATAAAAAGAAACAATGGCGTTTACCCCTACTTGCACCCGTAATCATCAGCGTCACGACTTTCAGGGCAGGCCAACCGGGTGCGTACTGTTATTACTTGGCCTGCCCACCGGACTGCCGGACCAGGGCGAGGATCATGGACTCCACCACTTTCCCGATCCGTTTCATGTGATCGATCCGGTCGGCTTCGCTTCTGCCCGGGTAATTCCTGAACGCAATGAGAATGCCGGAAAGGCAGGAAAAAAGCGTATGGGCAAGAAGTCTGGCATCACCGCCCGCTCCCAGGGATTTGAACACCGTTTCAAACAGGTCCATGAGCCGTCTGCCGATCTCATTGAGCTGCTCCACCGCCCCCATCTCCTTGTTGCCGTGCAGGGCAAAGTGGGTGATCATCCGCCACTGGGCCGTATGTGAAATATAATATTCCAGAAAATACGAAATACTTGTTTCCAGTGCGGTATCGGGGGGCAGGTCAATGCGGCGCCCAAGCTCTTCAATGAATCCGCAGGCATCCATATAGGCAATCCTGGCATACAAATCTTCCTGGGAGTTGAAATAGGTATAAATGGAAGACTTGGCAATCCCGGCGGTCTTTGCGATTTCCGACATACTTGCCTTGTCATAGGTCGTCTGTCCGAACACTTCACGGGCCGCATCAATAATGATCTGCTGCCGCATCTTCCTCTCTTCCGCCTTGAGCCGGTCCAACGTATTTTTTTTTCGCATGGGATCCTGTGTCATGGATTTTATTTTAAATGGAAGTTTTACCACAGTACCTAAAAAACAACAAGCAGCGGTTGACACATCGACCACCGTTCGATATAAAAACCACCAGACGCCAAGCCGCCTGATGGTTGCCCTTTGATGCAAACCATAAAAAGGAGGCAAGATGATCGCTCACCGCCCCTTGCTGGAGCAGGAGCGCATCCGCTGCTGCCGGGAAACCCTGATCAACTGGAGCTGCCCCAGTGAGATTGAATTCAGGCCTAACCTCCCCCTCCATCTTGGCCGGCAAGGTGGCATTCAAAATCCTTGAAGACAAGGAACGGGAGCAGTTGCGACAGGGCGGCAACGATACAGGCAATTCAACAGGAGACCATTCATGATACCGGAACTCACTCCTTTTTATACGGCTGTGGAAGAAACCGCAGCCAAGGCCGGAACACGAAACACCGGCCCCAAGAAAATTATCGGCTACCTGTGCTCCTATGCCCCGGAAGAACTGATCCATGCGGCAGGCTGCCATCCCATGCGAATTTTTTCCTCGGCCACGGACATCAGTTTGGCCGAGAACCATCTCCAGGCCTATTGCTGCGCCCTTGTCCGGGGCATACTGGAAGACGGGCTTGCCGGCCGCCTGGATTATCTGGACGGGATGGTGTTTCCCCACACCTGCGACTCCATCCAGCGCCTGTCTGATATCTGGCGGCTGAATATGAACCAAGCCTTTTTTGCAGATGTGATCATGCCTGCCAAACTCACAACGGATTCGGCCAGGGCTTACATGGCACATGTACTGGAAAAATTTAAAACCGATCTTGAAACCTATACGGGAACCCCTGTCACGGACCATGCCCTTGCAGAGTCCATCCGCCTGTTCAACCGGATCCGGGAGCGCCTGGGTCGGATATACACCCTGAAGAGCCGCCACCCCGGCATTATCCCGGGAAAAGACCTGTTCACCGTAATCAAGGCCGCCATGATCATGGACCGGGAGGCTCTGGACAATGCCCTGGCCGCCCTGAAAAAAGCCATGGAACAGGCCACCCCGCCGGAAACCGCCCCCAAGCGGATCATCCTTTCCGGATCGGTCTGTGACATGCCCGATCTTCACACCCAGATTGAAACCGCCGGGGGGGCTGTGGTGGGGGATGATCTTTGCTCGGGCCGGCGCTGGTTCGAAGGGGCCATTCCCGAAGATACTCCCCCCATGGACGGGCTGACCACAAGGTATGCGGACCGGGTGGTGTGCCCGGCCAAGCACAGCGGCACCACAGCCCGGGCAGAGGCCCTGGCCTCCCTGGTAGAGGAAACCCGGGCCGACGGCGTTGTTTTTACCCTGCTTAAATTCTGCGATCCCCATGCCTTTGATGCGCCTTATCTCGGGAAATTCCTGGACGAAAAAGGCATTCCCCACCTTGTTCTGGAAATGGACGGCCGGCAATCAGGAACCGGCCAAACCGCCACCCGGATGGAAACCTTTATCCATATGATATGAGAGGCCCCATGACCCATACAGATAAAACAGCATCCCCCCAAAAAACAGCCGGTGCAGACCGGGACAAGACAAGCGTTAAAATCAAATCCGCTAAAAAAATGCGGGAGATTATGACCGGGTATTACATGGATGCCCTCACCGCCCGAGAAAACAACAAAACCGTGGCCTGGATCACTTCGGGCGGCCCTGTGGAGCCCCTGGTTGCCATGGACATCATCCCGGTGTACCCGGAAAACCACGGTGCCATGATCGGCGCTTCCAAAATGGGCGAAGACCTCTGCATCAAGGCCGAAGACATGGGCTACAGTTCGGACCTCTGCTCCTATGCCCGGTCCGACATCTCCTGCGCGGTTGCCGGGGGCGGCCCCTTAGGCGGCCTGCCCAAACCCGACATGCTGGTCTGCTGCAACAATATCTGCGGTACCGTGCTCAAATGGTATGAAATCCAGGCCCGTCATTTCAATGTTCCCCTGTTTATTCTGGACACCCCGGTCTGCCATACCGGGTACACCCCGGAGATCGCATCCTATGTCCGCAGCCAGATGGAAGAGTACGTCACTTTCCTGGAAAATGCAGCGGGCCGTCCCTTTGACCATGATAAAATGACAGAGGTGGGGCAGCTTTCCCTGGCAGGCCAGCAACTCTGGCAGAAAGTCCTTAATACCACGGCCAGCAAACCCTCTCCCATGTCCGCGTTTGACGCGTTTTTCTTTCTCGCCCTCATTGTCACCCTCAGGGGAACACAAACTGCCGTGGATTTTTATACGGAACTGCTGGCTGAAATGGAGGAGCGCGTAACCCGTGGTGTTTCCGTTGTTCCGGATGAACGTCACCGCCTGCTCTGGGACAACCTGCCGGTCTGGTACCGGCTCAAGTGGCTGTCCAAGAAATTCTCCTCCCACAACGCCTGCCTAGTGGCCGACACCTACACCTCGGCCTGGTGCTCGGCCATCCAGTATATTGATCCGGACAACTTCCTGGATTCCATGGCCCAGGCGTATACCCGGATCTACCTGAACATCGGGGTGGACCAGATGGCAGACCAGGTGCTTGAAATGATCCGCTTCTACGATGTTGACGGGTTTGTCATGCATTCCAACCGGTCCTGCAAACCCTATTCTTTCGGCCAGATGGACATTATGCGTATTGTCCGGGAAAAAACCGGTATTCCCGTGCTCCTCCTGGAGGCCGACATGGTGGACCCCAGAAACTTTTCCGAATCCCAGGCAGAGACACGGATTGACGCATTCATGGAAATCGTAAAACAAAAGAGTGGGATAACCCCCTAGGAGCGCCGGATGAATCTTGACCCTAACGACAAAACCCCACGGGACGGCACGCCCCTGCCCATGGGCAAGCCCGCAGAAAACCACAGGATATTTGCCGGTATTGACATCGGTTCGATCACGGCGAAAGCCGCCCTGGTCCGGAAATACAAGGACAACACGATCTCAGTGGCAGGCACCCGGGTGATTCCCACAGGCTACGACCCTGCCGCAGCAGGTGAACTTGTTTTCAGTGAACTGCTGGATCAGACCGGGATATCCCGGGAGGCTGTATCCGGCATTGTGGCCACAGGCTACGGCAGAAACGCAGTCGGGTTTGCAGACAAGGCCATGACCGAGATCATCTGCCACGGGGCAGGCGCCCACTTTTCCGCCCCGGGCGTCCGGGGTATTATTGATGTGGGCGGCCAGGATTCAAAAGCCATTGCACTGGATGCCCAAGGACATGTGGAAAACTTTGCCATGAACGACAAGTGCGCAGCCGGCACCGGCCGGTTCCTGGAAGTCATGGCCGGGGCCCTGGAACTGGGCCTGGAAGAACTTGGCCCCATCAGCCTGACAGCAGACAATCCCGCCGGGATATCAAGCATCTGCACGGTATTTGCCGAGTCCGAAGTCATCTCCATGATTGCCGGCCGGGAAAGCCGGGCAAACATCATTGCAGGCATTCATGAGGCCACGGCCGCACGGGTGGCCGGTCTTGCCGCAAAAATCAACATCCGTACGCCCGTGGTCATGACAGGCGGTGTTGCTAAAAACATCGGACTGGTCAAGGCCCTGGAAAAACGGCTCGGCATTGAAATCCGTGTCAATAAACTGCCCCAGGAGAACGGGGCTGTGGGAGCGGCAGTCCTGGCTGCCGGGAATTGACAGCCAAAACCTTCTATCACCCGACAGGATGGCGGCCGGACGGATTGTATGTTGATACCTCGCAGGCCAGTTCATAATACGTGTTATTGTTGTATTCAAACTCCCGGATCACATCCAACCCCAACTTCCGGGTATGGGCCGCGTAAGATCTCGGGTTATTTTTATTTATAAATGTCACCAGGATGGGATACCGCTTTGCCATTGCCCTGCAGGAAAAGACAAAAAGGTCCTGGAACACCCCTGTGCCCCGCATCTGCTTATGAATGCAAGCCGGCCCGTACTGAAAGGAATTGTCCACACTGAGAGCCGTTCCCTTGTAAGACAGTTCCGGCAGCCCCTTGATCATATAGGCAAACATGGGCCAGGCCGACCAGAATTCCCAGGATGCCGCCATCACATATCCGACAACGTCACGGCCTTGCCTGGCAATAAATAAGCCCTGCTCTTTTTGAACAAGCAATTCAAGCTGTTCCCTGGTGAATGGTGTGGTCACAAACCCGTCCGCCCTGTCCTCGTCCGCGATCGAATCCACCTGGTATGTATAGTGCAATGCCAAGGTATCTTTAATATCTTTTGCTTGTGCAATCAGCAGTTCCATCATATCTCCCGGCCCGGCAGCATCCGCCGGTAAAGTGTTTCGCGTTTCACGTACCTGTTTCAGTGAATTTTCATCGGTATCAGAAAATCAACTTCAAAACAACAGGGATTTGAATGGTCACCCCTTCATGAAGGTTTGCAATCCAAACCGCTTTCTGATACCCATTGGCAATCAAAACGCATACGTCACCCAATGTTAAAAAAGGAAAACCACCATGCTGCTCCTGGTTGTGGACATGCAAAAAGGACTGTTTACCGAAGACACCCCCCGGCATGATGCCGGAGGTGTTGTGCAGCGGATCAACCTGTTGATATCAACGTTCCGGCAAGCCGGACACCCCGTAATGTTCATCCAGCATGACGAACCGGAAAACAATGCCCTGGCCCCCCATACGCCCGGATGGGAAATCCTTGATTCCCTGGACCGGCAACCGGATGACCCAATTGTCCGCAAGCAGGCCTGCGACGCCTTTCTCGATACCGGACTTGCCGATACCATCCACGATATGGGGGAAACCCGTGTCGTGATCACCGGGTGTGCCACGGATTTCTGTGTGGACACCACCGTGAGGTCCGCCGCCGCAAAAGGGTTTTCCGTGACCGTGGCCCGGGACGCCCATACCACGGCGGACCGGCCCCACCTGGATGCGGTTTCCATTATCACCCACCACAACTGGTCCTGGGAAAACCTGACCCTGCCCGGGGAACAACACATCCGTGTCATTGACACGGATGAGATTGCAAGGGGAATCTGATGCCCAGGGAACAGGGATATTTTAAAGGGCCGGAAAATACGGAAATCTTTTACCAGTGCTGGCTGCCCGAAACCGCTTCCCGGGCCGTGCTCATACTGGTTCACGGGGTGGCCGAGCACAGCGGCAGGTATATGAACCTGGTGAACCGCATGGTCCCTGAAGGGTTTGGGATTTACGGGCTGGACCATTACGGCCATGGCCGGTCCGTGGGTAAACGCCTCTTTGTCCGGGATTTTCGGGTGTACACGGATACCCTTGACCATTTTGTGGCCCGGGTCAGGGAATGGGAGCCAGGGAAAAAAATTTTCCTGGTGGGGCACAGCATGGGCGGGCTCATCACCTCTGCTTATCTTCTGGACCGCCAGGACAGGGTGGACGGAGCAATCCTTTCCGGTCCCGCCGTCAAAATCCCGGACCATATTTCCAGGGTGACCATTTGGGCTGCCAGGATGTTGTCATGGCTTGTCCCGGGTATGGGAATCTCCCGGCTGGATCCCAATGCCATCAGCCGGGACCCGGCCGTGGTCAGGGCCTATCTGAATGATCCCCTTGCCTCAAGCGGCAGGCTTACCGCCAGACTGGCCGCCCAGATTCTGGACACATGCGGCCGCGTCATGGCAGAAGCCCGGAACATCCACCTGCCCCTGCTCATTCTCCAGGGCGGGGCAGACGCCCTGGTGGACCCGGAAGGGGCCCGGCAGTTCCATGACAAGGCCGGTTCCCGGGACAAACGGTTGATTGTTTATCCCGACAAGTTCCATGAGATATTCAACGACCCCGGATATGACCGGGTCTTTTCAGACATGTACGAATGGATTGCACCCCGGCTGGGATGACCGGGTAAGAGTTATTTCCCTGACTTCCGGATACATCGCCCCAGAACTTCTGTTTAGAGAATGTATTGGTTCAAGGCATCTTTCAGGCGTTTCCACCCGGGAAGAAACCGGTCCATAAATCCATAAAACCGGGGATTGTGGCCCCGTTCCAGCAGATGGACCAGTTCATGGACCAGCACATATTCCAGGTAGCAGGGAGACAGGCGGATCAGGGCGGCATTGAGCCATATCCGTTGCGCCCGGGTGTTGCAGCTACCCCATCTTGTTTTCATCTTTTTGACACCGAACTCCCGGGCCGTAACCCCGATCACAGGTTCCCATTTGTCCAGCAGCAGCCGGATTTCAACTTTAAGCCGGTTCCTGTACCATTGGGACAGAAGGTGTTGTTTCTTTTCAGGGGTCGCACCGGGCCGGGCATATACCCGTAATCTCCGGTCGGGATCCATCACCACCCGGCCGGGGCCGGATGTTTCCATGTATACGATCGGACAGGCCCGGCCTTTATACCAGGCCGTGTCTCCGGCCTGCATTTCCGTGGAAATCCGGGGACGTGTTTTTCGGGTATGCACCTGCTTGAGAAGCCATGGCGCTTTGGCGGCAATGGCGGCATCCAGAACAGCCTGCCTGACCCGGAGCGGTGCCGAAACCCTTACCAGCTTTTTATCCTGGAATACCCTGAAATAAATATGGCGGATCTGTTTGCGCAAAATCTCAATGCGCCAGCCCTGGGGGGCCGGCGCAATAAAGGCACGCAAATCCGTCACTCTTTTTCCCGTTGTTTGAGTTCCTCAACCAGGAGGTTGACCAGTTGGCCGTTGGGTGCTTCGGCCACGGGATTGATTTCGACCAGCTCTTCCCACACCTTGATGGCGCTGGGGATATCGTTGAAGTCATGCATGAGAACGACGCCTTTGTTAAACCGGGCGGTTTCAAAATCAGGCTGGGCAGCAATGGCCCTGTCAAAGGATTCAATAGCCTTTTCCGGGGATTTGTTTCTCCGGTGCATCACCCCCAGATCGGTAAGGACATAAGGGTTGCCCGGCGCCAGTTCAAGGGACCGCTCATAGGCGTCAATGGCATCATTGAACCGGTCCGTATCAAAGAAAATGTTACCCAGCCGGACCCAGGCCTCTGCATTGTCCGGGTTTTCCTTTAAAAAGTCTTCCAGTTGCAGGATGCGCACCCCGGCTTCCGCCTCGGCCGCTGCCTTGTCATCTTCCGCCTGGGCCTGGGCATGGGGATTTTGCACGGTTGTGCTTCCCCGGGAGTCTTTTGCCAGTTTAAAAGATGTATACACCGCCCCGACCATGAACCCGAATGTGGCGGCGATCAGGATGGCAATATATAAGGTCTGCTTATGAACCATGTTGGTCCGGCCTTTTCCGTTTTGTTCCGTGTTTTTAACCATCTTACCCCGTTTGCTGATGATTTTCTTGGTTAACCCCTGCCTGATGTGAACGGCATTAATGGTTCACTATAATCATCCCGGCGCTTATATCAATGCCGGCCCGACGCAAAAATGCGACCTATTGCAAAAATTCTTTTTTTCCGTCCGAGGCCTTCCGGACATCCGCCAGGTTGATCCGGGTCTGCCCGGACCTGAAATCCACAAGGATCATGCCGTTGAACCGGTTGTCCCGGTAAACCTCCACCCGGTATATCCGGCCGGCCCTGTCAATGGAAAACCGCTCGGCAAAATTCGTTTTCCTCACCACGAAACCGGACTCGTTTCTGACCTCGGGTTTTGAAAACCCGATGATATTCACCCGGTGGTCCGGGATATGCTTGACCAGGAAACGCTCCCGCACAGGCACCTGCGATCCGAACGCCACAGACCGGCTCCTGCCGTCCACCACCATCTCGATCCGCTCAAGGCCAAGGTCATACTCAAAATACTGGGGGGAAAGGCTTGTCAGGCGGCGGTTGCCGTGAAACAGGTGGTAGCCGTCCCCGTTGGGAATAAGGGTCAGCAAGGGATGATTCACATCAAACCGGAGTTTACGGTCTTTTTCCATGGGGATAAAGTTGAGGTGCCTGCGGATATTCTCTGCAAAAAGCAGGATCCTCTGGTCTCCCAGTTGAAGGACAATGTCCTTGTCCATGGCCTTTTTAATGCCGGATTCGGTCAGGGAAAAATCCCGCTCAAACCGGATGCCGGCCTGGGTCAGAAAAGACTCGATGGCCAGGAGATGATAGTAGACCCGCCGGGGGGTGAGAAAAGACTTGCTGGCTTCGATGCCAAAGGCGGGTTTCCGGTGTTTCAGGGCAAAAAATGTCAGGGTTTTTGCCATTTCCATGTTGCCCCGGGCCGTGCGGGTATTTTTCACCGCTACCCGGTGGGACGATTCCAGGAGACGGTTGTTGACATCCCGGGCACAGCGTCCGGCGGCACGGCCCAGGTCGCTGAACATACAGGAAGCGTCTTCCCGGGCTCCGGGCATATGCTCCTGGTCAATGATGATACTCTGCCCCCACCGGCCGGGATGCCGGAGCGAATTTTCATAGGTTTTGGAATAAAATCCGCTGCCGTCATGGAGGTTCAGGATGAAATCCACCTTTGGGTCGGTCATCATGGACTTGATCCGGTCAATGGTGTCCCGTTCCGGGTCATCCGGATGGAGGCGGGCAAACTTCCGGTTCATATCCCCGTGAATCCCCCTGGACCGTTTGACAATGCTGGAAAAATTCAGGTTAGGCACCACAATAACCCGACCCGAATGCACCTTATACCGGGTTGCGATCAGGGCGGCGGCATTGAACCCGCCGGGTTCGTCCCCCTGGATTCCACCCACGATCAGGGCCGTGGCACCGGTCTTTTTCGAGTCCAGGGTGTGAACCGAAAACGCAAGGGGCTCCGCCCACGCTCCCGCCGGGCATGCCCAAAAACAGAGGCAAACAATAAAAAGACCTGCCCATCCCTTTTGCAGCCACTGCATTAACAGAGTGCTGCCGGGGATACGGTCAGGCCACTTCCACATGCCAGGGTTCAAACCGAACCCCCAGGTCATTCTCCCGATCATATCTGAATTTTATATATCCCAAGTCGGACAATTGGTTGTATACCCGGGTCTGGGTAAATTTTTCCGTAAAGTTATCAATGCCGAATCCCTTTTCCCCCACGTCAAAATCGCCTGTGCCGTGGAAAGAATAACCGGGCGGGGCAAGGGACCTGGACGCCATGGACAAATTGCCCCGGCTCTGGGCCGCCTTGTTCAAAAACAGCAGGAATTGTTTCATTACCCCGCGAATCCCTGACGTCAGCACCACATCCGGACCGATTTTCTTTTTGATATCCCCGTACATCCGGACCGGCTTCCCTTTGTAAAGATAGTTGCCGGTCCTGGGAATTTTAACGGTCTTTTTTTTGCGGATACGGACCGTCATCCTGTCAATGGGCTTTTCCCCCATGAATCCATAGGCATTGGCCGGGCTGTAAAAAACTTTTTCAAGAAATTCAAGCTCAGCCTTTGAAAACCGCCCTACACGCACGTAGGACTTTGCGTAGGCAAGGGCATCATCAAACCCTGCCAGGCAGAAATTCCCGTACCCGATCAGCCGCTGGATCCGTTTGAGGCGGGCCAGGCTGGATTTGAGCAGGTCCAGTTCAAGGCCGGACAGGATGACATCGTCCCTGAAGTGGTGGTCAAACAACAGGCTTTTCACCAGCCTGTCCTTTACACCGTTATCGGATGCGGGTTCCCTGTGCGTGGTGCGCCGGGCCAGTTCCCTGCCCGCATACACGGCTTCAGGTATTCCGCACACGGTATTCAGGGTCAGGGTGGCCCCGGTAAATTTTAAAAATGCCCTTCGGTCCATTTTGGCTTGTGTTTTTTCACATGGTTATTCCGGTCTATATGCGGGCTATTGTACTCTATCCCCCTGTTGCGGAAAAGAGTTTTTTTCCGCAGCCCCGGGGCCGGTCGCAGGTCTGGCACCCCATTACCCAAAAGAGTCGCCAAATCGCAACTCACGTTATTCCGTGGAATTGCCAGGGGTTTCACAATCGGTTGAAATCACAGGTTTTTATAGTAATACATCCCGACCCGGATTTCTGGCATGCATTATGCTCCGGTACTTCGGGATGGATCAACCGTCAGAGGTCAGAACTGACCAGAGGATAACCAGACGTTAAGGAGATACGCATGGAAAAAGTTGCAATTGTCGGCTGCGGTGCATACATCGACCAGGGATATGGCTGTCCCGGTGAATGGCGCTGCCTCAAAGCGGCGGCCAATGGAGAGGGCAAGTTCGAAGAACCCGCAGCAGTGGTGTCTTTTGTCAAATGCCAGTGTCCGGGCAGAGCTGTGGTTCCCAGCATTGGCATGGCTGCCAAGTTGTCTGAAATCAAGCCCGACAAAATTTACCTGAGTTCCTGCCTGGCCAATGCCGTGCCCAGATGCCCCTATACCAGCGCAGAGGACCTGGCCGGCATCCTCAAGGAGAAAACCGGTATTGAGGTGGTAATGGGAACTCACGATTACCACTAATTCTGAACATATTGATGCGAAAGGAAACACCATGGCAGAAACTGTCATCAAACTCGGCCGGAGAAAAAAGGCCTCTACGTTTTTAGACAAGGTTAAGGAAATCCTGCCCGAAGGCGGGAATCTCAACGCCTGCCTGACCTGCGGCGCCTGTTCATCGGGATGCCCGGCAACAGGCCTGGCAGACATGGACCCCAGAAAGTTTTTGCGCATGGCCGCCCTGGGCATGGATGAGGAAATCATTGCCTCTGACTGGCCCTGGATGTGCACCATGTGCATGCGCTGCATCTATGTCTGTCCCATGAAAATCGATATTCCCCAGCTCATTTTCAACGCCCGCGGACTCCGCCCCCGGGAAGAGCGCCCCAAGGGCATCCTGGCCTCCTGTGACATGGCGTTGAAAAACGATACCACATCTGCCATGGGTACCACCGAAGAAGACTTTGAATTTGTTGTCGAAGATGTCCTGGAAGAGTACAGGGAAGCACAGCCCGAATTCGCGGAAATGGAAGCTCCCATTGACAAGGAAGGCGCGGAATTCTTCCTGAACCAGAACTCCAGGGAGCCGGTCACCGAGCCGGATGAAATGGTTCCCCTGTGGAAAATCCTCCACCTGGCCGGTGTTGACTGGACTTACGGCAGCAAGGGCTGGGCCGGTGAAAACTACTGCATGTTCCTGGCCGATGACCCGTCCTGGAAGCAAATCACCTCCACCACGGTGGGCATGGCCAATCAGCTCAAGTCCAAAACCTTTCTCAACACCGAGTGAGGGCACGTCACATTCTCAGTCCGGGCCGGACTGAAAAAATACAATCTGGAACACGATTTCGACGTCAAAAACATTTACGAATATTATGCCCAATGGATCCGTGAGGGAAAACTCAAGGTCAATTCCGACTGGAACAAGGACCTGAAGATCAAATTCACGGTCCAGGACCCCTGCCAGATCGTCCGGAAAAGCTATGGTGATCCCATTGCCGAAGACCTGCGCTTTGTGGTGAAATCCGTTGTGGGTGAGGAAAACTTCATTGATATGCAACCCAACCGCTCCAACAATTACTGTTGCGGCGGCGGCGGCGGGTTTCTCCAGTCCGGGTTCAAGGAAGAACGCCTGGCTTACGGAAAATGCAAGGACGACCAGATCCAGGCCACCGGCGCGACATACTGTATTGCCGGATGCCATAACTGCCACGCCCAGATCCACGAACTGAGCGAGCACTACGGCGGCAATTACCACGTGGTGCATTTATGGACCCTGATTTGCCTGTCACTGGGGATCCTGGGACCCAATGAAAGAGAGTACCTGGGAGACGATCTCAAAGAGGTCAATGTCTTCCATCCCGAAACCGCCCTCTAATCCTGACAACTGCCGGAAGACCCCCTTTAAAATGGGGGCTTCCGGCAGTTCCTTTCTTAATTCTATCTTATTTTAACACCGTCCGCTTTCCCAAAGGCGTAAAACAGACCCGGGCCAGCCTAAAATGGGCAAACCCGAATGGGATGCCGATAATGGTCAGGCAGAGGCTGATCCCGGCCAAAATGTGGGAGATCGCCAGCCAGATGCCCGCCAGCACCATCCACAGGATATTGCCCAGAGAGGTGCCTGCCACCCGTTCTTCCCCGACCACCCTGGCGTCCACCAATTCCTTGCCAAAGGGAAATGCGGCAAATCCGGCAATCCTGAACGCAGCATATCCAAAGGGGATGCCCACAACGGTGAGAATCAAAATCGTCCCGGTCAACACCCATAACAACCCGGCAAAAAAACCGCCGCCAAGTACAAACCAGAGAATGTTCAATAAAAGCGCCATGAAAGTATCCTTAATTTTTGTTGATCAAGCCTTTATCATAGACCCTTACACAGGTATTCACAATAGCCCTTTCCCGGCCTGAAAAACAATCAGGATCCGTGCCCCACCAGGCGGCGGTTCCTTAGGACCAGTCCCTGGTCCGCAATCCGTTTCACCTGGTCTGTATAGTGGGAAACCAGGATAATGGTTTTGTCTTTTTTCAGTTCCAGCAAAAGCTGCTCAACCCTGTGCACGGCATCTTCGTCCAGAGAGGATGTGGGTTCGTCAAGTAAAAGGATGCCCGGGTTGAGCACCAGGGCCCTGGCAATGCACAGGCGCTGCTGCTGACCGCCCGACAGCAGTGCGGCATCATCGTCAAGCCGGTCTTTAACTTCTTCCCACAAAAACGCCTGCTTCAGGGCGGACGCCACCTTTGAGAAGAGAGCGTCCCGAGAAATCTTCCGCCTGGTTTTTGGCAGGAGCTTCAACGGAAAGGCGACATTTTGGAAAATACTCATGGGCAGCGGGTCCGGGGCCTGGAACACCATGCCCACCCGCCGGCGGATGCGGGCAAGATCCGCCCCGCTCCGGTTGATATCCTCAAACCCGTCGCCAAAGTCGATGTTCACCTCCCCCCGGGCCCGGGCCCCGTCAATCTCCGGCCAAAGCCGGTTCAGGACCATCAGAAAGGAAGATTTTCCCTGGCCGGACGGGCCGGTTACCGATGTGATGGTGTGTGCCGGAATGTCCAGGCTGATGTTCTCCAGTATGGATCTTTTCCCATAGGAAAACCAAAGATCCCGGATCTTTATTTTTGTCCTGCTTTCTCTATTTTTGGTTTCCATAGTTTTGGCGTCCACCTGTCCCTACCCCGGGATTCCCATGCGGCGGCCCACCCGCAACCTGATCCAGTGGGCCAGCACAAACAGGCCGGTGCAGATTCCCAGGAGGATCAGGGCCGCGCCATAGGCGGAATTCAATTCGGACGGCCCTGCATATTCAGATGCCGTGTAATAAATATAAAAGGGAAGGGCCTGGAACCCGGCAAACAGGGAAGTGGGCACCCCTGCCGTGGCCACCACGCCGGTCAGCATGATCACGGCCGTATCCTCGGCGCACCGGCCGATGGCCAGCACCACCCCGGCCACAATATCGGAAAGGCATGTCGGAATAAGGACATAAACGAGATTCTCAAGCCCGGACGCCCCCAGGCTCAGGGCCGTCAGCCGTGTCGCCCCGGGGATGGCCTCCAGGGCGGCCTGAGTGGTTTTGATAATATACGGCAGCACCAGGAATGCCAGTGCCACACCGGAAATCATCAGGCACGGGAAAATCCTGCCCGGAAACACATTGTGAAGAAACACCGTAATGGAAAACCCGAACAGCCCCACCACAATGGAAGGAATCCCGGCCAGGATATCCACCATCAGACTGAAGATCCATTTGGTCCGCCTTCCGGCATATTCGGCCAGGTAAATGCCCGAAGCAAGCCCCAGGGGCAGGGCCAGACCCATGGCCAGGATGATGAGGGCCAGTGTCCCTGTAATGGCCGGAAAAAGACCGTTGAACACCTGGCGTTTCAGCAGCAGCGCATCCACGACCGGCACATCCCCGAAAACAAGTGTTGCATCCAACACCCCGTATCCCCGGATCACCAGGAACCCGATAATGGTGAACAGTCCGGTCACAAGCACCAGGGCCGCCCCGGTGCAGTACACCGCCATCACCCGGTCCCGGATATCGGACATTATTGCCCCCTCCCGCCGCAAAGCCGCACCCCAAGGATGCCCAGGCCGGTCATGGCATACAGGGTGAGCCCGCATATGAATATGGTTTTAAACTCTATACTGTCAAAATCCGCGGCAATCACCAGGGCGATATGGGCGGTCAGGGTCCGTGCGGAATCCATGATTGACGACGGTGCTGCCACGGCATTGCCTCCGAGCATCAGGGCGATGAGGGTATCTCCCATGGCCCTGCCCATGGCCAGCACAAGGCCGGTCAGTATGCCGGGCCAGGCATGGGGAAGGATCACGTAAACTGTTTTTTGATACCCGGTGCCCCCAAGGGCGGCCACCGCATTGAGGTGCGATTTCGGCACCCGGGCAATGCTCCGGGCGAAAAAAAGGATCATGGTGGGAGCGATCAGGACCGACAGCATCAGGGAGGCGGAAAGGATGCACATGCCCGATCCCTGCCCGCCAAGGTCCCGGACCAGGGGCACCAGGAGGAACACCCCCACAAATCCGTAAATCACCGTGGGAATGGCCGTCATCAGGTGCACCAGTTTTTCAAGCACCCTGCCCCGGGCAGGCCTGACCACTTCAATATAAAACGCCGTGCCCAGGCTCACCGGAAAGGCAAACACCAGGCTGAGCCCGGCGATATACACCGTTCCCACGATCATGGCCGCAATCCCGAACTGTCCGTGGTCCGGGGACCACGGATCCGTGAGTATGGGCCAGAGCATCCCGGATTCCAGAACCGGCAGTCCCAGGGCCGCCATAAATCCCAGCACGGCCAGCCCCACAGAAACGCTCAGGAGCGAAGCAATGAAAAAAACGCGCCGGGCCAGCCTTTCCCCCCTATGCATCAACGGACCGGTATAAACCCCTTGTCAACCGCAATTGCCTGGCCTTCGGGACTCAGCAGATAGGCAATGAATTTTTTGGCAAGGCCCTTTGGGGCGCCCTTGGTATTGGAGTAAAGCCCCCGGGCCACCGCATATGTCCCGTCTTTAACCGTTTCAAGGCTGGGCACGACGTTGTCCAGGGTCACCGGGGCCACACTGTCGTCAAGATACCCCACGGAAACATATCCCACGGCATAAGGATCGCTCGTCACAGCGGATTTCATGGCCCCGTTGGATGCCACGAAATTGGCTTTTCCCGAAATATCTCCTTTTCCCAGGGCTTTTTTCCAGAACACAGCCCGGGTCCCGGAAGACGCATCCCGGGTATAGAGGTTGATGCCCCGGTCTTCACCGCCCAGGGCGTTCCAGGATGCAATTTTCCCTGCGTATATATCCCGGAGCTGTTCTGCTGTCAGGGCTTTCACAGGGTTCCCGGGGTTCACAACCGCCGTGACCCCGTCAACCGCCCATTTGTGCATGACCAGCCCGTATTTCTCGATCTCCCCGGCCTTGGGCTTTCTGCCTGAATTCCCGATGTCCACAAGCCCTTCACCGGCCTGCTTGATCCCGGCGCCGGAGCCGCCCCCGGCAATGGTGATCCGGATATCCGGGTTAAATGCCATAATCCGGGCAGCCGCTTCCTTCATCACCGGGATATGGGCGGTTCCCCCGGATATCCGCAGGTTCCCCTGCTCTCCCCGGAACGGGGCCAGGTCCGAGGCAAGACCGGTTCCCGACATCATCAATGCGGCAACAACACCAAATATCCCTTTTAACCAACATCTGTATCCCATTATGTTTCTCCTGAATAAAACCATTTGTGTCATTGGTAACCCGATACTCATAAATGACATGCCCGGCCCAGATCAAATTGATAATCCAAATCCGGAACCGCCAAAAGAATTGAATAATTCTATCTCCAAATAAGCACCCAAAAAGTTTCCTATTATGAAAAAAATTCATTCATTAAGCGATGCCACTCGAAAACCTAACAAAACCAGACAAAACAGGCCCATCCCCTAAAATAAATAAGCAAATAAAAGAATTGCCAGAATTCTACAATACGGCGCGTTCCGCAAACCCTGTAATTCAGGAGGAAATCCAGCGGATTCGAGTTGACAAACAGAAAACATTTGGGTACACCGGATGCAACTTTGTATTGATACACCAGTACTGACCGGTGCCAGTTTCGGCACCCTTTTTTTTAAGGAGTATTGCAATGAAAAGAATCACCCTGACATCCGCCCTGACCCGGGGACTGATCCTGGCGCTGGCCCTGATCCTGACGGCAGCCTTCACCCTTCCCGCCGTTGCCGGCAAGGCAAAATTCGGCCATGTGGCCCCGCCCTTTCACGGCCAGGCCAAGGGCGTGGACGCCTTTGCCGCGTATGTAAAGGAAAAGACAAACGGAAAAATCGACATCGCCACATTCCCGGCAGGCCAGCTCGGGGGCGAACGCTCCATGGCCGAGCAGGTCCAGTCCGGTACCCTCCAGATCGCCGCCCTGACCACTGCAGTGCTCCAGAACTTTGTTCCCCAGTGCGCCATCCTGGACATGCCCTTTATATTCCCGGACCGGAAAACCGCCTATGCCACCCTGGATGATCCCGAGGTCCAGGAAAAAATCTTTTCCTATTTCCCCAAAAAGGGATTTATCGCCATTGGCTGGACCGAAAACGAAATCCGGGATTTTACCAACAACAAGCGGCCCGTGCGCAAACCCGAGGACATCAAGGGCCTCAAGGTCAGGGTGATGAACTCCCCGGTATACCTGGATACATTCAAGCAGTTGGGTGCATCCCCGGTGGGCATTCCGTTTCCCGAAACCTACAACGCCCTCCAGACCGGGGTGATCGACGCCCAGGAAAATCCCATCCTGACATCTGTTCTCATGAAGTTCACCGAGGTGACCAAGCATGTGACAAGAACCCAGCACTGTCTGACCGAATGCGTTATCGTGGTGAGCGTGGACTACTGGGAAAGCCTCTCGTCCAAAGAGCAGCAGATTTTCAGGGAAGCGGCCAAAATCACCATTGACACCAACCGCAAGGTCAATGCCCAGCTTCATGAATCCCTGCCCAAGAGCAATATTTCCATTGCCGAATACGCCAGGCAGAACGATATCGAAATCCTGGAGCTGACCGTTGCGGAGCGCGAAGCATTCCGCCAGGCCATGACTCCGGTATGGAACAAGTACCGGAAAAAAATCGGCGACGACATTTTTGACTTCATGCTGGCAAAAATCGCGTCCCACAAAAACTAACCCCAGGAATCCACTTGTAATGCCCGGGCCGGGACATCTGCGTCCCGGCCCGGGCCCATTTTTTTGCGGAGAGGTATTGTGCAGCGGATCACCACGTTTTTGGACCGGGTGGAAAACACCACCCTGGTCTGGACCATTTTGAGCCTTGCCCTGATCGGATTTGTCCAGGTCATTGCCAGGTATATATTCAACTACAGTTTCACCTGGTTTGAAGAACTGGGACGGTACCTGGGAGTCTTTATCGCCTTTCTCGGGGCGTCCATCGGTGTAAAAACCGGCAGCCACTTCACCATGGACCTGATCGTGTCCAAGCTGGGGCAGCCCCTCCAGGGGATTGTCAGGGCCCTGACCCACACGCTTTCGGCCCTATTTTTCTTCACCGTGGCCTGGTACTCCTGGAAAATCGTCATGCGGATGCACGGGTATGAAACCACATCCCCGACCATGGGCATTCCTATGTACATTGCCTACCTGCCCATCCCCGTGTTCTCGATTTTCATCGGCATCCGGTTCCTGATCCTGGGCAGCCGGTTTGCAAGGCAAACCCGGCCGGGGGAGGCGGCATAACATGATTTTCACCATCTGCATCTGTTTCGGCGCCCTGCTGTTCCTGGGCGTGCCCATTGCCGTGATCCTGGGCATCACCACCCTGGTCTGCCTGGTCTTTTTTACCTCCACCCCCCTGCACATCATCACCCAGCAGTTGTTTAACGCCCTGGATAAATTCGTGCTCCTGGCCATCCCCTTCTTTATCCTGGCCGGGGCCGTGATGACCCGGGGAGGCATTGCCAGGAAACTGGTGGCCTTTGTCAACGCCCTGGTGGGATGGTTCCCGGGCGGCCTTGCCATGGCCGGCATCCTGGCCTGCATCTTTTTCGCCGCCATTTCCGGGTCATCCCCGGCAACCGTGGTGGCCATCGGTTCGATCATGATTCCGGCCCTGATCAAGGCCGGATACGGGGAAAAATTCTCCCTGGGCCTGATCACGGTATCCGGATCACTGGGCATTGTTATTCCGCCCTCCATTCCCATGATCCTTTACTGCCTGGTCATGAACGTGTCCGTGGCGGAAATTTTCATGGCCGGGGTCCTGCCGGGACTGCTCATCGGTTTCGCCCTTATGGTGTACACCTTTTTCACAGCCCGGAAAAACAACTGGAAGGTTTCGGGCGAGGCCTCCCTGCCCGAGCTGCTGCGCACGGCCAGGGAAGGCATATGGGCCCTGCTCCTCCCCTTTATCGTGCTGGGAGGCATTTACTCCGGGCTGTTCACTCCCACCGAAGCTGCGGCCGTTTCCGTGGTCTACGCCCTGTTCATTGAAATATACGTGTACAAAGAATTCCGCATCAGAGATATCACCTCGGTTTGCCGGGAAGCGGCTGTGTTATCGGCCTGCCTGCTTTTTATCCTGTCCACGGCCATGACCTTTATCTGGCTGCTCACCGCGGAACAGATCCCCCAGCAACTGGCGGACATTATTATTGAGCACATCAACAGTCCCTGGATGTTCCTGCTGACTGTGAACATTCTTTTCCTGATTCTGGGATGCTTTATGGATGATGTGTCGGCCATGCTGATCCTGGCCCCCATTTTCCTGGAGACCCTTAACCGGTACGGTATTGATCTGGTTCACTTCGGGATCGTCATGGTATTGAACATCCAGCTGGGTATGCTGACCCCGCCCTTTGGCCTCAACCTTTTCGTGGCCTCGGGCATTACCCGGGAACCCCTGGTGAAGATTGCAGGCGGCGTGGTCCCCTTTCTCGGCATCATGCTGCTCTGTCTCATGCTGGTGACCTACATTCCCTGGATTTCCCTGGCCCTTCCCCAATGGATCCTCAATTAAGGAGCTGATATGGCTGACCCTGAATATACCACCACCATACCGGACCGGGCCAGACAGGACCTGATCGGGCTTCTGGGCCCGGACCGCTTCCTGGACAGTCCCGAACAAACCGCCTGCTATGCCTATGACGCCTTTCTGGAAGAGGCCCTGCCCCAGGCCGTTGTCTTCCCGGAAACCACAGAAGAGGTTTCCGGGATCATGAAAATCGCCAATGCCCACAACATACCGGTCACGGGACGCGGTGCCGGCACATCGGTCTGCGGCGCCCCGGTTCCGGTCCATGCCGGCCTTGTGGTCTGTTTTTCAAAAATGGACCGGATCCTGGAAGTCAACACCCGGGACCGGTACGCCGTTGTCCAGCCCGGTGTGGTGAACGCGGACCTGCAAAAGGCCCTGGCCCCATACGGATTCTTTTATCCCCCGGACCCGGGGTCCATTGCCACCTCCACCCTGGGCGGGAACATTGCCCAGAATGCCGGCGGCCCCAGGTGCCTTAAATACGGGGTGACCATGGACTATCTTTTGGGACTGGAAGCGGTGCTGTCCGACGGCAGGGTCGTGCAGTTCGGCTCCAAAAACGTCAAGGACGTCACCGGATATAAGATGGCCGCCCTGTTCTGCGGTTCCGAGGGCACCCTGGGATTGATCACCCAGGCCATTGTCAAGGTGGTGCCCCAGCCCGAAACCACCCGGACCCTCATGGCCAATTTCAGCGACCTGGACGACACGGCCAGGGCCGTATCCGATATCATCGGGTCCGGCATCCTTCCTGCGGCCATGGAGCTTCTGGACCGGTTCTCCCTCAACGCCATTGAGGACAGCGCCGGCCTGGGCCTGGACAGAACCGCCGAAGGCTCCCTGCTCATTGAGATCGACGGGGTGGCCGAAGCCTGTGAAAAGGAAATGGCAAGCATTGTGGACCATCTCAAGTCCAACAATGCCTGCCATATTGAAGAAGCCGAGACTCCGGCAGACCAGGCCCGGCTATGGACGGCCCGGCGGTCAGCCTACGGGGTGTTTGCCAAGCTGGCCCCGGATATCCTCAGCGAAGACGTTACCGTGCCGGTCAGCCAGGTCCCGGAAATGATCCGGCAGATCAAGGCCATTGCAGATAAGTACGATCTTGTCATCGGGGTCCTGGCCCATGCCGGGGACGGCAACATGCACCCCCTGATTCCGGCGGACCGCAGCAATGCCAAGGAATGGGAACGGGTGGAACAGGCCTTTGACGACATCTTCGAAGCTGCCGCCAATCTCGGGGGCACCCTGTCCGGCGAGCACGGCATCGGCCTGGCCAAGGCCAAATACCTGCCCCTGGTCATGAACCGGGATTCTATGGATGTCATGGCCCAGGTCAAAAAGGCCATTGACCCCTCCGGTATCCTCAACCCGGGGAAATTCGTATGAGTACAGACAGCGTCAACCAGATCATGGCCAATTGCGGCAAGTGCGGCCTCTGCCTTGCGGCCTGCCCGGTCTACCAGACCCTGAAAGAGGAACAGGCCTCTCCCCGGGCCAGGCTCCAGTTGATCAAGGCCTTTGAGCAGGGCACCCTGTCCTCTTCTCCCCTGCTCAAGGAAATGATTTCCAAATGCCTGATGTGCGGCTCATGCGCGGCGGCCTGCCCCTCGGGCATCAACCATTACGAGCGGTTCATGGACATGCGCCGGAAAATGGTCCAGGACCTGGGAGAGACGCCGGCCATCAAAAGCCTGATTTTCCTGCTGTCCAGGGAGTTCAGGCTCAGGGCCGGCACCCGCATGGCAGCCCTGGGGCAGCGCCTGGCCCCGGAATTCATTGCGGACAAATACAGGCTCGGCAATATCCGGGTCAGCCGGTTTCCCCGGCTCAACACCCGGCCGTTCCGGGACGGGCTGCCCGAACAGATGTTACCGCCCCCCATATCACCGGATCAGGCCGGAACACCTTCCACCGGAACACCATCCAAGGGCCGCCTGGTCTATTTTACCGGGTGCGCCACCCATTACATGTTCGCAGATACGGGCAATGCCGTCACCGCCATCCTCACCCGGCTGGGATACGAGGTCATTGTGCCCAAAACCCAGACCTGCTGCGCCATCCCCATGCTTTTCCACGGGGCTGCAGACCAGGCGGTGCGCAACATCCAGACCAATATCCGGGCCATTTCCGCCCATGCTTTTGACCGGGTCATTGTGGACTGCACCACCTGCGGGGCCGCCCTCAAGGACGAGTACCCGGCATTCATTGCCAGGGCCCTGGAAAAAGACGGCAGCCCAGATGACGGGGCATTCGGACCGGAACTTGCCGAACAGGCTGCCGCCATTTCCCAAAAAACAACTGATATCCTGGGCTTTTTAGCGGAACATGATGCCTTGTTTGATCCGGCAGCCGCTAAAAATGCCACACACCTGGGCAGGGCCGTTTACCACGCCCCCTGCCACTCCAGGAACAGCTTCGGCACCCATGCCAGGGTGCAGGCCCTGCTCAAACAGCTTCCCAACCTGGATTATATTCCCACCCCGGGAGAGGCGGACTGCTGCGGGGGCGGGGGCACCTTTTTTTACGAACATCCCAACACCGCCGGCAAAATCATGGACAAAAAACAGGAGCAGGCCAGGGCCGTGGACCCGGACCTCTGGCTCACCGACTGCCCGGTATGCCGCATCAACCTGGCAGGGAATCTGGATTCGGATACAGATCCGCAGGTCCGGGTTTGCCATCCCGTGGTGCCGATATACAAGGCCCTTGATCCCGGGGCCGCTGAAAGGGAAGAGATATGAACATCACCCTGGAAAAAGGCCATTCCCACATCACCCTGGACCTGGACGACCAACACATTGCAGGCGTGCTCCAGGGCCGGGATATCCCGGCCCTGGGACATGATGCCGTGGCCCGTATCATCGGTGACGGCATCCGGTCCCACGCCCCCGGAGATATCCGGGACAAACAGATCGCCGTGATCATTCCGGACGATACCCGGCTCTGGGCCAGGGGCGATCTTTTTGTCCCCGTGATCATCGACACCCTTACGGATATGGGCGCAGCTCCCGGCTGCATCACCATCATCATTGCCCTGGGCACCCACAGGGAAATCCCGGCGTCCGGGTTTGCGGCGCTCTGCGGCAAGGGTATCCCGGACAAGGTCAGGGTGATCAATTCCGCAGGCCTTGCCCCGGGCCGCCTGGACCATATCGGCACCACGCCTTCGGGCACCCCGTTGGAAATCACCCGGGAAGCCCGGGATGCAGACCATATTATTATTTTCGGAGGGATTCTCCACCACATGCTGGCCGGCTACGGCGGGGGCAGGAAATACATCCTGCCCGGCATTGCAGGCGAAGCCAGCATACAGGCCAACCATTCCCTGGCCATTGACGGCAAGGGGATTCCCCTGCCCACCGTCACCCAGGCCATCTGCCGGGACAATCCCGTAAGCCGGGACATGGCGGACGGGGCAGACATGTTCCTCAAAGGCAAAACCTGCACCTATGCAGCCGTGGCAGCCAACGGCAGGGGAGAGATTTTCCATGCCCGGGCCGGCGGTCTTCACACGGTGTTTGAAAAGGGCTGCCGGGAACTGGACAGGGCCTGCTGCGTGGATGTGGACCGGCCCGGAGATTTTGTCCTGTTTTCAGCCGGGGGCCATCGCACCGATGCCCAGCTTTACCAGGCCACAAAAGCATTGTTCAATGCCGTGAATGTGGCAAGGATAGGCGCCCCCCTCCTGTTTGTGGCCGGCTGCGGCCAGGGCCCGGGAAACGACCGCTTTGCCGATGCACTCAAAACCTACAAAACCGATCCGGGGCGCCTTGGAAGGAAACTCACAACAGAATTCCACATGCCTGATTACGTCGCCCTCAGGGTCATGGACATCCTCAACCGGTACCGCGTGACCCTGGTTTCCGATCTTGATCCGGCCGATGTCCGGGACATGGGGTTTGGCCATACCCGTGATCCGCAAGAATGGGCCGGCCGTCTCAAGGGCAGGGGCTATGTCATTCCTTTTGCCGAAAACATATTGCCCAGGCTAGTATCACCCGCATCATAAAAATTTCACCCATGGCAAAAGAGTCCGACAGGGGAAAACATCATGGACGAAAAAAGTATTGCCGAAAATATCAAGAAGCTGAGAACCGCTAAAAAGATGACCCTCCAGGACCTGGCATCCAGGACCGGCCTGACCAAAGGGTATCTGTCAAAAGTCGAACGGGCCCAGAAAGCTCCGCCCTATTCCACCCTCACCAAAATTGCCGCCGGCCTGGGCGTTGAAATCACCACCCTCCTGGCCGGTGATGTGGTCCCGCCCGAAGATGTCCGGCTCTTTTTAAGCCGGGGGGACAAACGGAAAATCATCCGGGAAACAGACCAGTTTGCCGGATATGATTATGAAATCCTGGCCAACGGAAAGCCCGGGAAAAACATGGAGCCTTTTATCATTCACGCGCCCTGGGACATCACCCGGACTTACAGCCACGAAGGGGAAGAGACCATTTACGTCATGGACGGAGAACTGGAGTTTCATTACGATGACGAAGTCTACCTGCTCAAGGCCGGGGACAATGTCTATTTTGACGCCATTGTTCCCCATGTGGGCAAAAGCCTTGGCAGTGAAAAAGCCCGCCTCCTGGTGGTAATTTACTTTTACAAGCGCAACCGGATCTGATCCCGGCGCATTCGCACCTGGCTCACCCTGCCACGGTCAGGCCCAGGCGTTGGGTCGTGGCGTAGCATCGGATCGTGTCGCAACAATCGGGGCGCCTTTGGTCACAATAATGGTGTGCTCGTATTGGGCGGAAAGGTTCCCGGGGCGGCCGACAAGGGTCCATCCGTCTTCCGCCTGGGTCACATGGGTGCTTTGGGTTGAAAGAAAGGGCTCCACGGCAATGACCTGGCCGGGTTGCAGCCGGCGGGTATCACCACGGTCAAAATACCCGGCAATCCCCACGGGCTCTTCGTGCAGGTGACGCCCGATGCCATGACCGGCAAGATTCCGGATTACCTTGAACCCATGTGATTTCGCAGTCTGCTGAACAGCCTTGCCGATCCGGTTGATCCGGGCCCCGGCCCGGGCTTGGGCCAGCGCGTGCGTCAGGGCGGCACGGGTGGCGCGGCACAATCTTGCCTTAACCTTTGAAACCGGCGGGACAACCATGGTGCCGCCGGTATCGGCAAAATAGCCGTCCAGTTCGGCAGACACATCGACATTGACAACATCCCCGGCCCGAATCACTCTATGGCCCGGAATGCCATGGGCAGCCTCCTCATTGATGCTGATGCAGGTGGCACCCGGAAAGTCATAGGTTTCCCTGGGCGCGGACCTGGCGCCGAACCGGTCCAGCAATTCACTTCCCAGTTGATCCAGTTCCAGTGTTGTCATTCCCGGCGCAACCGCCTTTAGCATGGCGTCGCGCACGCAGGCCACAACCCGTCCTGCATTCATGATCCCGTCAATATCACGCTGGCTTTTTACGGTCATATGTTTTTACCTTAACTCTGTGGGTTCTCGGCTGGCAGAAATCATCT
Source organism: Desulfobacter sp. (assembly GCA_036881925.1). Lineage (GTDB taxonomy): Bacteria > Desulfobacterota > Desulfobacteria > Desulfobacterales > Desulfobacteraceae > Desulfobacter. The sequence goes on along the minus strand of JBAJNJ010000023.1, from coordinate 6,010 downwards.
AATAAAAATCATCGTTATTGTTGTGAATTGCTTCGTGGATTTCAAGCGATTTAAAATATTTTTCCAAATCACCCCCGTCTTTTCCGAAAATGGCAGGAACAAATCAGATCTTCCACATGCATCACATCTTTCTCCGGTCAAATCAAAACTTCAGGGATGTTGCCGTGCTAATTCCCTTGAGGATGCCCCCTTGAGAACAGCCCATTGAGAATCCCCCCTTGCGTAATACCCTCCCTTTTTTAGAATAGCCCCAAACGGCAGAGGGCCCCGGTTATCTTTCGTATCAAGGCCGGTATGTTGCAGCCGTCTGCCGGTATCGACAAACCGGGAGCATTGTCTCCTGTCATTTTTCTTTTCAAAGGAGGTTGTTTATGTCCATCACCCTGTCAAAACACCACAAAAAACACATACTTTCCCTGGGGCTCATCCCGACGCCCCTCAGGCACCGTCTCATGCGGCGGATGATCCGTTTGCCCGGGGTGCCTTCGGGCATCACCTATGAAATCGCCCGCACACGGGAAGATCTTGATGCAGCCTTCGCCCTGGTATACCGGGCCTACCGCCGGGAAGGCATCACCCGGCCCGTTCCCTCCCAACAGCGGGTCACCCTGTTCCATGCCCTCCCCTCCACCACCACCCTGGTCGCCAAAAAAGGGGATACGGTGGTGGCAACCGTCTCTGTTGTCAGGGACGGCTGCTTTGGCCTGCCGTCGGATGACCTGGCCGACCTGAATCTCCACCGAATCCCGGGAAAACGGCTCGCTGAGGTCTCTTCCCTGGCCCTCAGGCCGGATCTTCACGGCCAGGCCGCCGGGGTCATGTTCTACCTGAGCAAGTATATGATCCTTTACAGCCGGGACTACTTTGGGGTGGACGGGTTCATCATCGCGGTCCATCCCCGGCGACTGGGGCTTTACCAGGGCATTTTCCTGTTTTCCCCCCTGGCCGGCGGCCGGGTCAAATCCCACAGCTTTGCCAACAATGCACCGGCCGTGGTTGCGGTTCGTGATTTTGACACGGCCGAGGCCGACTTTCGCAAGGCATACAGGAACGTTCCGCCCCTCAGGAACCTTTACCAGTTCGTGTTCGATCCCATGGGCCCGGAGGAAACCCGGACCATGAAATTCCCGCTGCGGTCGTTTGCGGTCATCAGCGACCCTGTGATGTCCCCGGGCCTGATGCACCGGTATTTCAGGAAAAATACCGATTTGTTTTCCCGTATTGATCCCTGCCGGATGGCCCAGTTACGGCATGTGTACCCATCATCCGGATTTTCCCGGGTCCTGGGCAACGCCAAAGGTTCTCCATCCCGAAACCGGCAAAGCCATATGCGGTTCGATACAAAATGCCATGGCATGGTCTGCCCGGGATCCACCCCAGACGCCCGGGTTGTCACGGTCCTGGAGGTTTCGGAAAGTGCCATGCAGGTCCTGGCCCGGCCCGGTCTTCCCGCGGACAGGGACCTGACGTTTTTCATTGTCACCCAAAACCGGCAGACCGCCCGGGTCACCGGCCGGACCATATGGTCCGAAGGCCCTGTTCACGGCATCTGCCTGACCCGCATCGATGCCGCCTGGCAGGCCTATGTCCGGTTCCAAAAGGACTGCCGGCTGTTCAGCCACCAGGCCAGCCCCCGCACCGCCGGAAACGCCGCTCTTTAATCCACACAATCCAAACAAAGGAATTCATCATGATATCCACACAAGACATTCTCAGAGAAGTCAGAGCATTCCAATTTTATAAAACCAGAATCTGGCCCATCCAGCGCCACTTTATCAAACACCGCCTCACCCCCAGGTGCACCCGCTGCTTTCTGCCCCATACCTGCGCCCCCCTGGAAAACGGGGTCTGCCGGATCTGCCGGGAAATCCCGACAACGCCTCCAAGCCAGGAACCCGGCTCCCGGGAGCAGCTCCAGGCCGAACTGGACCGGCTCATGACTTCGGTCCTGGCGCGGACCGGCCTTGATTTTCATGCCCTGGTATTGTTCAGCGGCGGCAAGGACAGTACCTTTCTTCTCCACACCCTCCGGACCCGGTATCCAGATCTCAGGCTCCTGGCAATGACCCTGGACAACACCTTTATGAGCCCTGTGGCCATGGACAATATCGCGGCCGTGATTGCGGCCACCGGTATCGGCCATGTCATGGTCAGGCCCGGGACCCGGCTCATGGAAAAAATGTTCAGATATGCCTTTACCCGGTCTCAGCCCCTGGGCTGCTCCGCCACGGTGGATCAGTTTGACGGTGATTTTTTCTGCGATGCCGCCCGGAACCTGGCCGCCCGGATGAACATCCCCTATATTTTCTGCGGTCTTTCCAGGGACCAGGTGCGCCATATCCTGGGCCTTGACACCTTTATCACCCGGGCAGCGGCAGAGGCACAACCACGAACCCGGGTGGCCGGCATTGAACTGACCCGGATCTTTAACCGCCATGAAATGAAATACTGGTGGGACGGGAGCGCCTGGCCGGCAGAGAGGCGTCCCAGAATGATCTTTCCCTTTTTTATCCGGGATTATGAAGAAGGCTTTATCCGTTCCAGGGTCCGGGATCTCGGGCTGATCCGGCCGGGACACGACAGCCCCCTGGCAACCAACTCCCGCCTTGTCCCCCTCATGGGCCTGGCCGACATGGCCCGGCAGGGCTATTCATCCTTTGAACCGGAGTTCGCCCGGATGGTCCGCCTGGGAAAGGCAGACCGGAAAGAGTGGCTTTATACATTCGAAACCCTTGAATATGCGGTGAAAACCGGCAGGTTCCTGGGGAAATCCGTCAAGCAGGCCATGGACCGGCTTTCCCTGACAATGGAAGATCTTGGCATGGGAGGGCGGCACAATGGATAAACAGCCCTGCACCATCCCCGGATTACTGGCCCACAGAGCCCGGACAACACCGGATGACACGGCATTTTACCACAAGCAAAGCCATGGCTGGCAGGCCATAACCTGGACCGGCTTTTACCGCAAAGCCCTTTGCCTGGCAAGGGCCCTGGCCGGTTCCGGCCTTGGCCCGGGTGATGTTCTGGCCGTGCTGCTGCCCAATACTCCAGAATGGGAACAGGCCCAGCACGGGGGATTCCTGGCCGGGTGCACGGTGGCCGGCCTGGATATGAATGATTCCCGGGAGCGGCTGAATACCCTACTGAAGATGCTCCGGCCAAAGGCCCTGGTGGTCATGGCAGTGGACGATATTCCGGGCCAAACCGGTCCCCTGCCCCCGTCAATACGCCTCATCCTGACAGCCGCCCCCGGTTCCGGCACCACATATGCCCAGGACCTGGCACCGGGCCGGACTGTCCGGATATCCGGGCTTGACGGCTTTGCGGCCGATCCCCCGGACACGGCCTTGCCCGGCGTCACAGAAGACCAGGACGCAGTCAGGATATTCACCTCAGGCACCACCGGCCCGCCCAAATCCATCGGGTTCACCCATGGACAACTGGTCTTTGCCGCCACAACCATCTCCGACCTGCTCCACCCCTTTTTGCCGGCCAGGGCCAGGTCGGCATGCTGGCTGCCCCTGTCCGGGCCGTTCCAGCGGATGATCAACTACTGCGGCCTGATCATGAATGCCCGGACCTTCCTGGTGGCAGATCCCCGGCAGGTGGTGTCCCTGGCCCGGGAAATCCAGCCCCACTTCATGGCCGGGGTTCCCCGGTTTTACGAAAAGCTCCATGACGGCATCCAACATGAACTGAACCGCCGCCCCAACATCGTCCGGCAACTCATTGCCCGGTGTGAAGCCCTTTGCATGGCAGATGATCAGTCCCGGCAGGCAGGAAGGCCAATTTCCCCGGTCCGTGCCGGCCTTTGCGTCCTGGCCCGGGCACTGGTATTCCGGGGCATCCGCAAGATCCTGGGCGGGCATATCCGCTTTTTGTTCAATGGTTCCGCCCCGTTAAGCCCGGCCATCGCCCGGGTGCTCACCGCATGGGGCTGGCCCCTGCTGGATGCCTACGGGGTCAGCGAAAACATCCTTCCCATGGCCATGAACACACCGGCCCGGAAGTCGCTGGGCAGTGTAGGAATTCCTCTTCCCGGCAATACCATCAGGATCGCCCGGGACGGGGAGATCCTTGTCAAAGGCAAGGGCGTAGCCAAAACCGGAATGCCCCTGACCCGGGACGGATACCTGAAAACCGGGGATACCGGCATCCTGGACCCAAACGGTTTTCTCTACCTCAACGGACGGAAGGCAGATACGTTTAAACTCTCCACCGGCCGGAAAATCGCTCCCCAAGACATGGAAACCGCCCTGAAGACAATCCCCGGGGTGGACCACGGGGTCATCTCCGGCGCAGGAAAAAAGTATACCACAGCCCTGCTCAACATCACGGACAGGGCCTGGCAATCCAGGGTAGCGGCGGCAGGTGCCCCTGCCCTAGCCCGGCAATGCCTATATGAAGACATCCGGCAGGCCTGCCAGAGCTTTCCCGCCTATGCAAGGCCCAAGGCGGTTGCCATTGTCCACACACCATTTGGCATAGACACCGGGGAACTGACCCCAAGCCTGAAGGTACGCCGCAGGTTTGTACTAGAAAAATACGCCCATGAGCCGGCCAACTGCTGCCATCACGGCAACGGCACACCCCGGGCAAAAATAAAAAAGGAGGAATAAACAATGACACATTACCTGTTAACCGGGGCCACCGGTGTTGTGGGCAGTGCCGTGTTGAAACGCCTGCTGGAAAAAGGCTGCCATGTTACCCTGCCGGTCCGGGCAGAGAATTCAGAGGTGCTGGCCCGACGGACCTCCCGGCTGCTCGACTTTATCAACCCGGCTCCACGGGCAAGGGAGCGGCTGTTCCCGGTCCGCGCCGATCTTCTCAAGCCGGGCCTGGGCATGCCCCGGCAAACATATGATTGGGTTGCCGGCCGCATCACCCATATCATTCACTGCGCCGGAAATGTCAGGATGACCCTGGACCCGTGCCAGGCCCGGGAGCAGACCCTGGCTATGACCCGGAATATGCTCGCCCTGATGCAAGCCGGTCGCAATGTCAGGAAGATGGAGTATATCAGCACTGTGGGGGTGGCCGGGCATACGCCCGGGGAGATCCCCGAGACCTGGCTTTGTCATGCCCGCACATTCCGCAATTCTTACGAAGATGCCAAGTCCCGGGCAGAAGAACTGATCCGAAAAAACGTCGCACAAGGCCTGAACATCACGGTCCACCGCCCCAGCATGGTGGTTGGGGATTCCCGAACCGGCCGGGTAATCCGGTTCCAGGTCTTTTATTATTTGTGCGAATTTCTCAGCGGTGCCCTGACCCGGGGATGGCTGCCCGATCTTTCCAGGCACCACCTGGATATTGTGCCCTCAGACTATGTGGCGGATCTGATCTGCTGGTCCAGTGAACGGGAAACAGGCCTGCCCCCCGTGCTTCACGCAAGCTCGGGCCAAAACGGCAGTATCCGCCTTGATGACTTGGGCAATCATGTCCGGAAAAGATTCCAGGCACAGGGGCGAAAACTGCCCATACCCAGGCAACTGCCCGTCCCCCTATTTACCCTGGCGTCAACCGGATTACGCGTCTTTGCCCCTGCAGCGGTAAAACGGCAGTTGGCAACCCTGCCCGTATTCCTGGCCTACCTGGCAACACCCCAGTTTTTTGCCAATGACCGGACCACGGAACTTGCAGGGCGCGATGGCATTGTTTTGCCGCGATACCAGGCCTATCTGGAAAAGGTGATGGAATTTTACCTGAACCTGAAAGAGAAGAAAGCTTAACCGAACAGGCCTGCCCCGCTTACCGGGGCAGGCCTTCGAATGTTCGTATTAATAATATAAACTGAAGAGGCTATGATTAGGACAACTATTCCTGAATTCAAATTTGAATACTTCCTATGAGATTCGTTACATATTTTATTTGAAAAAGTTAAGATCTTCCCGGACAGTTTGACGTTGCCACGGGCGTAGCCATCCTTCTCTGGGGACCAACAAAAAATCCCCAGAGAAGGATGGCGGTGATAATGCCTCTCAGGTATAGTTTTTACGCCAATAAAAAT
>JBAJNJ010000022.1:0-123636 GCA_036881925.1 Desulfobacter sp. | reverse complement strand
CTTTCCCAATCGTGCATAGGTTCATCCTCCATTCTGCCCTTCGGGGCTTTCCCGGAGGGTGAGCCTATACTATTTTACGCCGGATCGGTAGAACCTCACCGGGTCCTCCACCAGAGGTGGAGGGTTTAGATCGGAACTAAGTTATCAGTATTTTTTACTGATTCGGTATTCTCATCAGCGGTTTTTTTCGGAACATATTTTTGTCATTTGCTATGGTACGAATACCCGGAACAGAATTATTTTAAAACAAAGGTGGTTTTTACATACCGGGAATCCGGATCTTCATTGTCGACCCGGCCCGGATCACGGATAAATATCCGTCTGGAATCTATTTTACCGGATGCAAAAATATAGTCCCGGATCAGATCCCGTCGTTGCCGGGCAAGCCATTCAAGTTCGGTTTCCGTGATCACGATATTGGTGATCAGCAAGGTTTCCATATCCTGAAACCCAAGTGCCTTTTCCCTGCCCGACTCATCTCTGGGTTTTGGGAAAGCAGCATCAGCATATGCCTGGGAGATGGCACGTTCACGCATTTCCCCGGTCAACGGGACAGGGGGTGATCCTTCCGGGCTTTTTCCAGGCAGGTATGACCTTAACAGGGTCTCATATTTTGAGGCACGCAGTTCTTCGTCATCTTTTTGAACATCATATTGGCCGGTAATTTCCAGGCTTATGTTCTCTTTCTCAGCCAGGATTGAGATCAACCGGTCCAGCTTTTCCCTGGACGTTTCCTCCAATACCGCACGGCCAGGCGCATATGCCACAAATCCCAGTTCTTCGCCCCCAATGCCCAGAAGCGTACCCAGAAAACGGAACGGGGCCTGAACCACACTGAGAATAAGGTTTTGAAATGTTTTGACCACCACGCTGCCGTACGAGAACTCAGGATCATCCAGGTTTCCTTTTACCGGCAGGTCCAGGTCAATCTCACCCCTGGCATTTTTAAGCAGGGAAATGGCGAGTTGAACCGGCAGTGACGTGGCATCCTTGCTGTCCACACGGTCACCCAGGGTCAACTGGTCGAAAAAAAGACGGTTCTGTGACGACAACGCATTTCCCCGGATATTGTAATTCAGATCCAGGACGAGCTTTCCCTTGTCAATTTTATACCCGAGATATTTCATTGCATAGGCATTGAATTCAGGGAGTTCGATATTTTTAAAAGACACGGTTGCATCAACAAAACGCTCTTTTTTCAAAAGATCGATACGGCCGGCAATGTCCAGGGGAGAATGGCGGCCGTGGGTCCCCTTCAGCCGGACCTCGGCAGGCGCCTGTCCCTGTGAGGACAACCCTGTCACACTGCCGGCAATCCCGGTCATGTTGGCCGTAAAATTGGGTGTGGTGAAATAGTCGGTAAAATTGACATGGCCGCCCTGGATTGTAATGGTCCCGATGTTCACCTCAGGCGGTGTAGCGGAACCCGGCATATCTTTTTCAGACCGCCCTCGGCCCTGAACCCCTTGTTTTTGGACAATGACATCCCTGAGATTGAAACGGCCTGTTTTTGACAGTACCGCTTTCTGGTAAAAATCAGCCAGGGCGATCTCATCTACGGACACGCGTACCGGAAACAGGGAAATATCCATCCCATCCAGGTACAGGGCGCCGCATCTGAAAAAATCATTGCCTGTGGCCTTGTTTTGGGAAAGGAAATCGTTCAGGGCAGCCTGGCCCCTGAAAGAGATGTCCGGTGCTCCCGGATCTGCCATGGACAATACGATCCGGCCCTTTGACTGAATACTGCCCCGGGATACCAGGATGTTCAGATGGTCTGTAAAATAGGGCTGGAAAGATTTGAGGTCAACGGCCTCCAAAGACAGATCAAGTGTACCACCGGGCCCGGACAGGGTAAAAGAGCCGTCCAGATCGATTTTTCCCTCTTGCTGCCATGCCATTGCGGCTGACAGGTGTCCCTTTTCCCCGGAAGCCGTGTTTATATTTTCAGCTGTAATATGAATATCCGAAAGCCGTATGTTTACCGGCTCTTTGTGCATCTCATCCAGCAATTCCAGGGTATGGTTTTCAAGGGAAAGGGCCTGTATCTTTACTGTCCATGGTGCTGCCTGAAAGGAGTGGGGCTCAGACACGGCAACGGAATGTTCGCTTTCATCTTTGCCGGGCATGCCTTGAAATAATGGAATATCCGCAAGACTTTCCACGAGATTGATGTTGCCGACATCATCCCGGTGTATGCGGATGCGACCATTACCGGCATCCATACCGGCCACGGTAATCTGTTTACGGTCCAGGTCCATTTGGAAACCTGAAACGGAGCATCTTTCCAGGTCAATCGCAGTCTGTTGGGATGCGTTTTGTTTCAACCGTATCCCGGACAAGGCCAACTGGCCTTTTTCCAGACGGCCGCCGGGCTGTCCGTCTTTGAATGACAGGGAGAAATCAGTCTGCAGGTCCGCCCGTTCCACCCCCAGGCGGTCCCCAATAAACGGGGCATAATACGGCAGGTATTTTCCGGGCCGGAGAGCTTCCAGGGCAAGGCGGCCATGGAATTCTGAAACATCACCGACTGAAAAATTTCCGCTGGCAGATGCATTTTCCGCAGACTCGGTCGCAAAGGCAGCCGTATACGTCCCGGCAATCTTTTCACCGGCAGTCAGGTCTTCAAGGGAAAGGTTGACCCCGGCAAGGGTTGTGGAAAAGCCGGGGGCCACACTTTCGTCCGAAAAAATAACGTTTCCGCGGTTGATCTGACCATGGACCAGTTCAACGGCGAACGGGGCATTCCCAGTGCGCTTTGTATCCGGTTTTTCAAGACCGTCTGCATTCAGAAGCTTCAGGATCCGCAGCTCCCCGTCTGCATTCCTCTTCAGGTGCAGTTCAGGTTCTCTGATCTGGACATCCACAAGTTTCAAGCCATCGTTAAAAAAATCGGAGACATCCGTTTCAACCGCCAATTGGGGACAGGCAACAAACGGGGTGGTGTTTCCGGTTTCATGATCACGGATCTGCATCCTGAAATCCTCCAGGCCCAACTTGCCTTTCATTCCCAGGACAGGCCGGGCCCCCTTATCTGTATGCGCCGGTGCAAAGGAAACGAGTAGATCAAGTGCCAGCCGGCCGGGTGCCTCCGGCTCAACCCATTCTGGCAGATGCAGGTATGGCGTGTAAGGGGTAAGATCAATTCCTGATGAGGTCACATGGATCTGGGTGGTGCCGCCAGGACCAAACAAACGGCTTTGGATATCCGCAGTGACCCCGGACTGGTTTAATCGAAAACCGAGTGTTGCCTCAGCCGGGTTTCCCAGATCCGCTTCCAGGCTGCTCAACAAAGGAATATCCAGGTTCAAGGCCCGGATGTGATGGTCGGTGCCGGTTACCCGGTCGGAAAATACAATACCGCCCCCATTGATCCGGAAATGTTCAAGACGGAACTGTGCCCGGCTCTCTAAGGCCTTTCCATCGGGTTCCGGTGAACCTGCATCTGTTGCAAAGTCCCCGAGTATATCCGAGATATTCAGAGTATTGTCCGGACGGCGCTCAAGGACGAGTTCAGGTGTCTCTATTTGAAGACCTGTCAGAACCGGGCATTGCCTGAACAGGGAGGTGATGGAAAAATCTGCCCTGAGTTCTCGTACGGACAACAATTTTTTGCCGTCCATGCTGCGAATATCCAGGTTCCGGATTTCAGCTTCAAGGGTGTAAGGATTAAACCGGATGCGTTCCACACCGGCCGCTGCCCCGATAAGGGTTTTACCTTTGTTCACAAGAATCTGTTCTGCCAGATATGGCAGCAGGAAAACGCCGGCAGCCGTATAGATGGCCAGAACTGCTGCCAGGACAACCAAAATGGGTTTAACAGGGAGTTGTGTTTTCATTGCCTGCCTATCAAATGAGTCCGTGCAGCGGTCCGCCTGATCTGCCCATTTCCTTTACCCGCCGGGCCACGTCCGGGTCCGGAGTCAGCGGTTTGGCATGAAAGGGTTTGATCCGCGCATCAATGACCAGGGGACCTTTGCAGCCCCAGTGTTTGTGAACCAGGGTCTCCCCTGCCCCGTATATGTCGTGGGATGGGTTGGACCTCAAAAAGGTGACCCATAAAAAATTGGCAAAACAGCCCGCAGCAAACCCGGGGTCATCCACAACGGCAAACAGCGGCAATCCTTCAAGGCCGCCAATGGCTTCCAGGTGGGCGGCCAGCCGGGCCATATCGGCTTCGGCAGCAGCATAATCCGTGAATGCCGGGCCCTTAATAGCCACCATGCCCCGAGCGGCGATGGCAGGGCTGGAAAAGCCGTCCGGCAGTGAAATGCCGCCGGGCAAGGTATGGGACAGCCGTCTTTTCACGGGTCCTGCAGCCGCCATCACCACTTTGGAGCCCCGGTTCAGAGACGCATCGGAATAATCCAGGGTATCCATGGTGGTGCGGGTGATGAAATGCAGATCCCTCTGGAAATCCATCCGTTCCAGAAGATGGGTGAAAAAAGCCTGTTCATCGTTGATATCCAGGTCTGGATTGTCTTCATGGGCGCAGATACAAAGATACTTTGCCAGGGAAAGTTGTCCTGTTCCCAAAATGGCGCTGGCATGGGTGAGCAGTTCCCGGGGCTCCAGGGGGGCGTAAGGCACGTACCGCTCATGGGCCTTGGCCAGGAGCAGAGAGTGTACACCGGCATCATCCACGGCATTTACAGCGGTAATACCCGGCAGGGTATCGGTCACAGCGCTCCGGGTGATCTCATGGATCAGCCGGCCAAAGTTGGAATCTTCCTGTGGCGGACGTCCGACCACGGTAAAGGGGAATATGGCCCCTGGCCTGTGGCGGACGGAAACTACCTTGAGATATGGAAATTCATGGGCCAGGGAATAATAGCCGAGGTGGTCGCCAAACGGGCCCTCCGGTTTTGTCCGGCCGGGAACGATAAACCCGGTAATGCAAAAATCCGCATCATTGGAAAGGATGAACCCGTCCTGTTCCGAATACCTGAAATTCCGCCCGGCCAGGGCCCCGGCAAAGGCAACTTCCGGCACATTCTCGGGGAGCGGCATGACAGCGGCAAGGGTATGGGCGGGCGGTCCGCCAAGGAATATCGACACCTTTAAGGGACGGCCCAGTTCAAGCGCCCGTTTGTGGTGAACGGCGATCCCCCTGTGAATCTGGTAATGAAGCCCCACGTCATTGTTCAGCGCATAGGCATTGCCCGAGATCTGGACCCTGTACATTCCCAGGTTGGATCTGAGTATGGAGGCATACCCCGGCTCCCGGGAAAAGACCTGGGGCAGGAGTAGAAACGCCCCGCCGTCTTCCGGCCAGCACTGTATCCGGGGAAGCCGGTCAATGGTTGTCCGCATGGCAGGCCCCCGAGATGCCGGGGTTTTCACAGGCATTTTCACAGGCATGGCCCGCATCAACGCACGTGCCGCTTTCACCCCCGAAGACGGTGAGCGGACCAGGGCTGCCGGGTCGGACCGGATGTCCACCAGGGCCTTGACATATGCCAGTTGGGGCTCAAAAATTTTCAGGGTCCGTTCCCATGTCCCAAAGAGATTGGATAGGGCCGGGAACCCTGCATTTTTAACGCGGGTAAACAATAGGGCAGGTCCCTGGGCATCATGGACCTGGCGGGTAATTTCAGCCATTTCCAGATACGGGTCCACCTCGTGGTCGATGACCGCGAGTTCTCCCTTTTTTTCAAGAAAATCGGCTGTTTCTTTTAATGAAGCAAATATCATAATTCTATCTTGGTCCGGTGTCCGAATCCCATCTGGTTATCCATATAAAAGCACTCTTGGGCGATAAACCGGTAAAACCTTGCATGGAAGCGGTCTTTAAAATATTTCAGTATATCTTTTGACAGGGGGGAAATCCCGTATCTGCGGGCATAGGCCACGGCCACTCCCACTGTTTCCGCACCCGGGGAGCAGGCGTCGATCCGCCCTGACATCTGAAGCCCCTGCAACGCGGACATATCAGGCACCATCTCCGGGTCATCCCTGAAAATGGCTGCGGCACAGGGCGTGTCCTTTCCCATTCGGATATGCCTGGATTCGGGACTGGAAAAAAAATAAAAGAACCGGTCCCGGTAAAGGTAATATACCGGCGCTGTCCAGGGGGCATTTCCCCCGGTGCCAATGGTCATCACTTTGGCATGGGAAATCATGGAGAGACATCTTTTCCGCGCCTCCCCGGCACTGGAATCAGTCGGCATACCCCCACGCTTTCAGCCGCTGGTACGCATATTGGCTGTATTTGTTGGAGGCGTAGTCAATGGCTTTGAGATAGGCCAGGTACTGGGTGGCAGCCGGATCTTTCCGCTTGTCCTTATCCAGGGCGTATCCCCGGTAAAACGTTACCTGGGGATTGCCCGGCAGGATCTGGTCGCACCGTTCAAAATCCCTGTTGGCCAGGCCCGGCTTGTCTGCCATGAGATGTGCAAGCCCTGAGATATAATGGCCCTGGGATTCTCCGGGGTAAAGCTGCTTGGCCGTTGACGCATGGGAGACGGCCTGGGCGGATTTTTTCCGGATCAGCATGCACTTGGCCATGAGCAGGTGGGCGGTATAATCCCGGTCCGCCCTTTTTATGGCGGATCTGAAAGCGGTCTCTGCATTGTCATATGCTTCTTTGCCCAGATATTTCTCTCCTTCCTGGAGCAGTCGGATCGCCTCTTTTTTCCGGCGCAGCCCCGCAATATTGTCCATATATCTGTCACGGTGCAGGGGAAGGCTGTCTGTTGACGCATAATGGTTACGGTCGCGTTCCACCGCGGCATGGAGGCGTTCCGCACTCATGGGGTGGGTGGCAAAAAGCATCTGGACACTTGACGGGCGGGCTTTGTTCAGACCGTTGAGCATCTCCATGAGCCCCACAAATCCTTTTGAGTTGTACCGGGCCCCTGCCATATACCGGTGTCCCAGTGCGTCCGCCTCCCGCTCATTGTCCCTGCTGTACTTGGACAGGAAAAGCCCTGTGCTCAGGGAGCCCAGTTGCTGGGTCAGTTCAGCAAGTCCGGGACCCTGGCTTGAGGCCAGTAGGGACAGTCCGCCGATAAACAGGTTTGACAAGTTGCTTTTGGAGGCCTGTTCTGCAGAGTGGCGGGCGTTGACATGGCCCAGTTCATGGCCGAGGAGTGCCGCCAGTTCCGCCTCGTTTTCCAATTCCAGAAGAATTCCCCGGGTCACGGCAATAGAGCCGCCGGGAAAGGCATATGCATTGATATAAGTGGCATTTACGCATTGGAAATTATACGGCATATCCGGCCGGTGTATCCCGGGCAGCAGCGTTTTTCCCACCCCGGCCACATACTGGTTCAGGGCGGTGTCCTGTGTCACCCCGTAATCCGATGAAAACTGGAACGGGGACTGACGCCTGTCTATGGCCACCTCCTGTTCCCGTGACATGAGCATCAACTGCTGTTTGCCGGTCACAGGATCAATGGCACACCCGGCAAACACCCCCATGCCGGCCAATGACACAGCCGAAAGGGCTGAATAACGTAAAAAATCCCGTCTTGATAATGCAGCATGGTGCCGCTGCTGTCCCACCTTATGATTCAGGTGAATCTTCTCCATGATCTATCCTTCCAGCTCTTCTTTAACAGCCAGGCCCAGGGGTTGCAGAGAGAACGGTTTCTTGAGAAACGCTCCTGCCCCGAGTACCTGTGCCTTGACAACATCTTCGGTTTTTGAATATCCCGACGCCAGTAAGACTTTCACGTCCGGATCAATGGCCTTGAGTTCACGGAACGTGGAAAACCCGTTCATGCCCGGTGCCATGATCATATCCAGAACAACCAGGTCAACCCTGCTGTTTTTCAAAAAATCAATACCGGCCTCACCCGATCCAAGGGCTTTCACTTTATATCCCAGCCGTTTGAGCATATTGGTGGTGATTTTCTGTTGCGTGGCATCATCATCAATGACAAGAATGGATTCCCCCCGGCCCGAGTAGTCGCTCAGGGTGTATATCTTATCGGTTTTGTCTTCTTCCTGCAAGGTCGCGGACACGGGAAAGTACAGATCAAAAACCGTCCCGGTTTCCCGGCTGTTCACTTGGATGCAGCCCTTGTGGTCATGGACCACACTCCAGACAATGGAAAGGCCCAGCCCTGTGCCGCTGCGTCCCATTATTTTTTTGGTATAAAAGGGCTCGAAAATCCGGTCCAGGTCCTGGGGGGGAATGCCCGGCCCGGTATCTGCCACCCGAAACCGGATAAAACTGCCGGACAGCTTTTTTTCATATCCTTTGAGTGTCTTGTCCGCGTAAGTGACAAAGGCCGTGCTCAGGGCAACATCTCCCTCTGTGTCAACAGCTTCCAGCGCATTGATCACAAGGTTCATGACCACTTTGCGCAAATGGATCCCGGATGCATTAATCAGGGGCAGATCCGATGCCATATCCGTGCGCACACCGACACCGGGATGGAATCCTGCACTTTTTTTAAATTCCGGTGATGCCAAATACCCTTCCACCACCTCATTGACACTCACGGATTCAAAGACCCGGTCGCTTTTCCGGCCAAGGGTCAGCAATTCATCCACAATAACGGCAGCGCGCTTGCCCGAATCTTTCATGGTTTCGATGGATTCCACCAGGTGGCTGTCTTCGGGCAGGTCCATGAGCAGAAGTTCGGGGGTGGAAACAATACCGGACAACACATTGTTGAGGTCATGTGCCACTCCACCCGCAAGCAGTCCCAAAGCCTCCATTTTTTTGGCCTTTTCAAGTTCCGATTCCAGGCGTTCCTTTTCCTGCTGGGCCTTGACCCGCTCGGTAATATCACTGACGGTATAGAGCCTGGCAGGTTCGGCATTGAAACGGATTTTCACCCATTGATATTCAATAAAGGTCTTTGACCGGTCCGGCCCCTGAATATAATCGAAGCCATTGCCCGAGGCAGAGGCATCAACCCCGCCGCTCCGCTTGAAAAGCGTGTCCGGTGTCATGCCCGACATGGACTCCGGCTGAATGCCGGTGAGCCGCTCAAGCCCGGGATTGGAAAACACAATCCGGTTGTTCTGGACAATGAATATCCCCTGGGGCAGTGAATCCACAAGGTTTTTGTACTTTTCCTCACTTTCCCGCAACCGGGTTTCCGCCTCTGTATGCGCCCGGATTTCAAGGGCAAGGCTTTTGTTCACCCGTACCAGCTCTTCATGCCGGGTTTCTTCATGGGCATTCAATGCCTGTTTAAGTCTTTCCAGCTCACCGGCTGCCGCAAAACGGCTCCGGTGGTGGCAGGCCATGCCGCAGCCGGCCATGGTGCCCAGAACCAGAACAGCACTTAAAACAACGCCATCTGCCATCAGGCCGAGGGAGGAAGATAAAGATAACACCCCGCCCATGAAAAGGTAGACTGCCGCCACGCCAGTGCCCGCAGTCACGGCCAGCAGCATGCTGATTCTGAATCCGGCCAATGCCCCTGCCGTCAGAAACAGCGTCAGAACCAGAACAAATCCCCCGGTCCAGGCCGGGGGCGGCAGGGTGAAAACAGCCAGGGCGGAAACCGTAATGATCATCAGATACTGGCATCCGGCAACAGGCAGGGTGGATGCGGGCCTGGCAAAACTCCAGGCCAGAGCAGCCCCGGCCGGCAGTATCCATGCCCACCCCCACTGCGGAAAAAGCAATTGGCCCAGAATCAGGGCGAGACAGGCAAGGCTTCCCAGTCCTTTGACCACCCTTGCCTGAACCGGCAGGAAACCGGACCTGTACGCTGCCTCGGTCTTTTCAGGAAGGCCCGGCCAAAAACCAGACCTGAGCGTTGACAAACGCATGGATAAGATCAGTGTTCCTTGACAAAAAGTGCGATGATTAAAAAGATGACGCCCAGCCCGACAAGCACCCCGCCCAAGTGGATGTCGTACAGCAGGCTGTAAAGGGCATTGTGCAGCACATCTACGGATACGGCATCTACAATCGTCTCTGCCAGGTTTTCGGACAGGGATGAAAGGGTGATGCCCACCCAGATATTATCAGCGCTCATAAATTTGGAAATCATGCTGAATACGCCGACAAAAAAGCCAATGAGGATGGAAAAAATGCCAAGTCTGGAAAACATAGGTGTATTCCCCGTATCTGTTTGTACATGTAAGCTGTTGCCAGCGTGTCTAATATATAGAGGGGGCGGGCCCATAGTCAAATCTTTTTCAGGTCCCACTTTAATTTCACCCGGCTTTATGTTAGATCTGAACTTTCAAATTCGGATATACACTATGACAGCCTCCCGGACCTTAAAAAAAATCGGTTTTGCCTCGTTTATCATGATGGCTTCGGTATTTGCAAGCCGCCTGATCGGCATTGCACGGGAAGGTTCTATTGCCTGGCTGGGCGGTGCAGGGTCTGGTGTGGATGCCTACCAGGTGGCCTTTGTCATCCCTGAAATCCTCAACCATGTGGTGGCGTCCGGTTTTTTGTCCATCACTTTTATCCCTATATTTACCCGGTATCTGGCGGAAAAAAACGATGCCGAAGGATACAGGGTCTTTTCCATTATCCTTAACGGATTCGGCCTGGCTCTTTTGGTTTTCATGGCCATTGCCATGATGTTCGCCCCGGATCTGATCGGCATTCTGGCCCCGGGCATCACGGATCCGGAAACCTTGGACCTTGCCGTCCGGATGACGCGGATCATCATACCGGCCCAATTTTTCTTTTTCAGCGGCGGCCTGTTTATGGCAGTCCAGTTTGCCAAAGAACGGTTCTTTATCCCCGCACTTGCCCCGCTCATATACAACACCGGCATCATTGCAGGGGGCCTGCTTCTTTACCCGGTTCTGGGCATGGAAGGATTTGCCTGGGGGGTTCTGGGCGGGGCGTTTTTGGGCAGTTTCCTGCTCCAGCTTTTCGGGGCGGCACGGGCAGGATTGCGATACCTGCCGACTTTTGACCTGCACCATCCGGATTTCAAGCGGTATATCCTTTTGACCCTTCCGCTGATGCTCGGGCTGACCATGACCTTTTCAACAGAAATCCTGATGAAGTTTTTCGGCTCTTTTCTGGATGCAGGCAGTATATCCGCCATGAATTATGCCCTGAGAATCATGTTTATCCTGGTAGGATTCTTTGGCCAGGCCGTGGGCATGGCCTCCTATCCGTTCCTGGCCAAAATCGCCGCAAAAAAAGATTTTGTCCAGCTCAACAGCCTGATGAACCAGACCCTTAAGTTCATCTTCCTGGTGATTCCCTTTTCCGTGCTTTTCATGGTGGTCCGGCAGGAAGTGGTGACCATTCTTTTCCAGAGAGGTGCCTTTGACGCCAACGCCACGGAACTGACAGCCGGTGTGCTGCCCTATTTCATGATCGGTGCATTTGCCTTTTCCGCCCAGACCATTGTGTCCCGGGGATATTTTGCTCTTCAGAACACCTTGTTTCCGGCGCTCTTTTCAACAGTTTGCGTTCTTGCCACCCTGCCGGTCGTATACTTTGGTATGCATATGATGGGCGTGAAAGGAGTGGCCCTGGGGCTGTCCCTGTCCGTAGCCGTCACCAGCCTGCTTTTGTTTGAAACATGGAGCAGAAAGAGCAATAATACGGAGAAATCGGATGTTTACCGTTTCCTGGTAAACATTCTTCTGGTCAGTATATGCATGGGAGCGGTGCTGCAGGCCGTGTACCTGGGGCTGGTCCGGTTCATTCCGCCGGACGGGATGGTTTTGTCCATGGCGGTTTGTGTCATAATGGGGCTAGTTTTCTTGCTCCTGTTCGGCGCACTCGGAAAGCTCTTTGGTATCGCGGAAATACACACCCTGTACGAAAAAATATTTAAAAAGGTGTTACCATGGCTGCAAAACAGCGATTAAGCCGGGATACCCGGGAAAACATCACTGCCCTT
Source organism: Desulfobacter sp. (assembly GCA_036881925.1). Taxonomy (GTDB): domain Bacteria; phylum Desulfobacterota; class Desulfobacteria; order Desulfobacterales; family Desulfobacteraceae; genus Desulfobacter. The sequence continues at coordinate 111,841 of JBAJNJ010000022.1, read as the reverse complement.
GCCCTCCGCATCCGCCAGGCCCGGTCCGTGGTTGCGTTCACAGGCGCAGGGATATCCACGGAAAGCGGAATTCCGGACTACCGGAGCAAGGGCGGGTTATGGGACAAATTCCGGCCTGTCTATTTTGACGAATTCATGTCGTCGGAGCCCGCCAGGATCGAATACTGGAAACAGCGGGTTGAAATGGAAAAAGGGTTGAAGCACGCCCGGCCCAACAAAGGCCATAACGCCCTCGCCCGCCTTGAACGCAACGGATTTCTCCAGGCCCTCATTACCCAGAATATCGACGGACTTCACCAGGCATCCGGCATTCCCGAAGAAAAAATCATTGAACTGCACGGCAATGCCAGGCGAATCCGGTGCATGTCATGCAGCCACCTGACCACCTGGGATGATGCCATGGAAAGAATTGACCGGGGAGAATTGGCTCCCGCCTGTGACTGCGGCGGATATTACAAGCCGGATACCATATCATTCGGCCAGGCCATGCCCGAACGGGAAACCCGGGAAGCAGCACGCCTGTCTTCGGCAAGCGATGTGTTTATTGCCGTGGGGTCCACCCTCCTGGTCCAGCCGGCTGCATCCATGCCCGAATATGCCAGAAGCGCGGGCGCATTCCTGGCCATCATCAACCTGTCCGATACCCCGCTGGATGCAAGATGCGATCTGATGATCCGGGAAAAGGCAGGGCCGGTGCTTGAGGCCCTTGCAGACCAGGTCCTTGGGGTCTGAAGCTGTTTGTTCGAAATGTTCCGGAAACCTCTTTCCGCGGCCGGTCCTATATCTTAAACCGACTGTCTTAAACCGACGACCTTAAGTCGACCTATACCTTAAACTGTTTCATCAGTTCGGTGAAATGTTCAGCCATCTTTGCCAGATCTCCCGCACCTTTATTCAGGGTGTGGCTTTCGGTCTGGACGTTGGAAGACATGGATTCAACGCCGCCAATGTCCTTCGCAATCTCGGATGCCACCTGGGCCCCCTGGGTGACGCTTTGGTTGACATCGGAAATCCTTGCGCTGACATCATTGATGCTTCTGGCAATTTCCAGGGTGGTGGCATTCTGCTCTTCCACGGCCGCTGCAATACCTGAAATGGCATTGTCGCTTTCCCTGACATTTCCTGCCAGCCCGGAGACCTGCTCCACAAGCTCCCGGACCGTTGTTTTGATTCTCGCCAGCTTTTCATCCGCCTCTATGGTGGACTTGCCGGCATCCCCGGCCAGCTCGGTGATCTCATGGGCCACCACGGCAAACCCCTTGCCGGCCTCCCCTGCCCTGGCCGCTTCAATTTTGGCGTTGAGTGCCAGCAGCGACACCTGTTCGGAAATCGAGCCGATCTGATTGGTGACTTCGTCGACATCGTCCGCCCGCGAACCAAGTTCCTCCACAGCCTCAAGAATCCGGTCAAAGCTTGACACAATACCGTCGATAATGGTTTTGGAATCTGAAGAGCTCTTGGCGATTTCCCCGACGGTCGCACTCATCTCGTCCACAGCTGCGGCCACAGTATTCAAGGTTTCGGCAGCATCTGCCATTGCCGTGGCAATGGCGGTATTGTTGGCGCTCATCTCTTCGGCAGCCGCAGACACATTGCTGGCCTTTTCAGAGGTTTCCGAACTGGAACTGTCCAGGGTGCCTGCAATGGCGGTCATTTCATGGGAAGAGGTTTCAAGTTTGACAGCGTTGTCCACAATATGATGGATAGTTTCCCTCAGCTCCCGGGTCACCATGTTGATCCGATTCAGAATATGATTGATCTCATCGCCCCGGCCTACGGTTTCGTCACGGGTGAAATCCTTTTCCCTGAGACGCGCCGCCGCCGTCATCACCTTCACGATTTTTTTATTCACAAGAAACAGGAACAACACCCAGACCAGGAGAATGATCAGGCACAAGCCTGCAACGGAAATCATGATACTGGTGTCCCTGCCCTGGCGGATTCCCTCTTTCGTGGCGGTCATGGATGAGAGTACGGAAATGCCGCCCAGAATATCCCGTTTTCCATGGCAGTGAAAACACTTCTGCTCGTTTAAAATCGGGTCGTTCTTGATGATAAAATCCATGCCGGCCAGGTCCATCTCAATGGATTGTCCCGACGGGACCCCTGAATCCAGCATGGCGGCCAGATCTTTTTGGCCGGCTTCACCGGTATAAGCATCCATGGATTTGCCCACCGCATCAATATCTGTCGAAAAAGAGACAATCCCGTTGAAATCGTACACATACACCTTCAGGTTTTCCACCCGGTCGTGAAGCCGTTTGAACTGGGTTCTCACGCTATCGTTATCCCCGATGGCCAGGGCGTCGAACATTGCGCCTTCAACCGCACGGGCCAAAACCTCATTTTGGGTGGAAAGCTGGGACCGGCCCAGCCGGGTCTGAGACAGGATGCTGAACCATAGGGAGAGCCCCATAACCAGGGCCACGCTCAAAGACACCGGGATCATTACTTTTATCCACAACCTGCCGTTTATACGGGCCATTATTCGTTTTACCATATACACCTCTCTGGATAATTTAATGGGCGCCGCCATACATCATGGGCTTGAAATCAAAAGCCCTGACACGTTCCTCATTGTGACAGGCAACACAGGTCTCCATGTCCATCTTCCTGATGATATCATCAGGGTCCTCGGATTCTGAATGAAGGCTGCCGGGTCCGTGGCAAACCTCACATCCCGTATCCTTGAGTTCAGGAGTCTGTTGTTCCGATATAAATCCCCCCTTTTTCCCGAATCCCGTGGTATGGCACTCAAAACAACCGCGGTATTCCTCAGGGGTCAGTTTCTTTTCCATTTTCTTAATGCTTGTGAACGAGTCGGCTTTTTTGGAGTACTTCATGAAATTCTCATACTGGGTCTGGTGACAATCCCTGCACACCTGTGAGCCGACAAAAACATTTTCGTTCTCACCGGCCTGAACTATCTGTGAGCAGGCCAGGATAACCAGCCAGCCTGCCAGGATTAGTTGTCGATACCCCATGCCAAACCTCCGTGTAATATTACTTATCGTAGTTGTTCTCAACGCGCCCTAATATTTATCTAACATACCAAAAAGGTCAAGTACTATCAGGATTATGGTACTTCTGAACGATGAAAAGGCTTCCGGATTACGGCCAGCTGACCGGAACGCGTACCTGATGGCCCGCTTTGTTTTTGAAAATCAGGAACCCATTGTCCCGGCCGTACCGGTAAAGATCCAGGGTGACTTGGACATCCTGGGTGCAATATGCAACGATCTCATCCATTTTTCCCTGGGCCCACCACTCCAGGGCCATGAGGCCGTCCGCACTTTTTTCCTTGCCCAGGGTTTCCCTGGCCAGATGATCCAGGCCCAGGCGGTAGCCGAGCCGTTCATGAATTTTCATCAGCAGGTCCAGGGTGGGAAGGGACTGGAAATCAAAAGAGCTGAGTCCGGACAGCACTTTATAATCAAAACGGATGATATTAAATCCCACAACCAGGTCCAGCAATTCGAGCCGCTCGACAAGCGCCCCAATGTCTTCCTGGTAAAACACAAGGAAATCATCTTCATGGGAATCATAGAGTACCGCACAACTGACACCCATCCGGTCCGCCCGGTGCCATCCACCCACCTGTTTTGCCGACCGCCGGGTTTCAATGTCCAGCACCCCGAACCGTTCAGGGGCGGCGGAAGTTTCCGGCGTGCCGGGAGAAGTGAGCAGGGAGTCAGGGGCGTTGCCGGGAAGTTGGATACGGGGTTCCGGCCCCTGCGGCTCTCCCTCTCCCCGGCATATCATTTCAAGAATGGTTTTGGCGGCAAATTTGTCAATGGGACGGTTGCCCGACCCGCATTTGGGCGAATGGACACAGGCGGGACACCCGGTGTCGCAGGGACAGTCCGCGATCACCTCAAGGGTTCTTTGAATCAGAAGTGCGGCATTGTCAAAGGCCTGCCTGGAAAGACCGAGCCCGCCCGGGGCACCATCATAGACAAACACCGTGGCCCTGCCGGTCTGGCCGTGGTATGGAATGGATATGCCCCCCAAATCGTTCCGGTCCGTCATGACCAGCAGCGGCATGATCCCGATGGCCGCATGTTCCATGGCATGTATACCGCCCATGAAATGCATCCGGCGTACTTCAAGCGCCTCTCTCACCGTATCGGGAATTTCGATCCAGAGCCCCTGGGTTTCATAGGTGAGTTCGGGCAGATCCAGGGGAACGATGCCGATGGATTTTCCGGTGGACACAAGCTTGCGGTCATACCCTGTCACCTGTTCGGTAATCTTCAGGGTGCCGTATCCCACCCGGGTGCCGCCGGCGCGGCAGGTATCGGATACGGATATGATCCGGGTGGTTTTGGATGAACGTGCCCGGGTATAGTAATTGACCGTCTCCTGTTTTGCCCGGACCACGCCTTTGACATGGTCGAAATGGGTAATCACGTAAGTATTGCCCCGGTGGAGATAAACCGCGCCTTCATGGGTTTCAAAATAGGACCTGTGCCAGTCAATATCCCCGAGGCTTTCCCGGGTTTCTTCCCTGAAAATCGGTATGGTTTTCCCGGTTCCCCGGAGACTGACTTCCCTGTGGGGAGATTTCCTGGCGCTGTACCATACCGTGCCATCCCGGCTCTGGAGCAGACACCCGCTAAGGGCAAGGCTATCAATGCCCTGCTGAACACCGGGTGCTTCCAGAAAAGGTTCGCCGGTTCTGATGCTGAGTTCTGCGGCGGCACAGTCCAGGTGGCGCTCCAGGATCACCGGGTTCAACGGATTGATCAGCGCTCTTTCCGGAGGCATGTCAAACAGGATATCCGGATGGTTGATAAAGTACTGGTCCAGGGCGTCTTCATGGGCGATAAGAATCAGCGCAGAATCCTTGCCGTCCCGGCCGACCCGGCCAGCCCGCTGCCAGGTGGACATGATGGTCCCGGGATATCCCACCAGGATACACAGATCCAGGTTGCCGATATCGATCCCCAGTTCAAGGGCAGAGGTGGAGACAACGGCAAGCAGGTCGCCGGATGCCAGTTTTGTCTCGATTTCCCGGCGCTCTTCGGGGAGAAATCCCGCCCGGTATGCGGAAATTTTGCCGGCAAAGGCTTTTGCCCGCTGGGAGGCCCATATAGCGATGAGTTCGGTAATTTTCCTGGATTGTGTATATACAATTGTCCGCAAATCCCTGTGAACCGCGGCATGGATCAGGGTAATAGCGGTTTGGGCGGCCCCGTCAAGCCCCCGCATCATCAACACCTCTTTTTTACCGGCAGGTGCACCCTGGACATCCACCACCCGGACATCAAGCCCGGTAAGCCGGGCGGACAGTTGTGCAGGGTTGGCAATGGTGGCCGAACAGAAGACGAATACGGGATCAGCCCCGTAAAACCGGCAGATCCGCAGCAGCCGTCGGAACACCCAGGCCATGTTGGAGCCCATGACTCCCCTGTAGGTATGCACCTCGTCCACCACCACAAATTTCAGATTGGCAAAAAAAGATTCCCAGAGATGGTGGTGGGCCAGCATGGCCAGGTGAAGCATCTCCGGGTTTGAGAGCAGCACATGGGGCGGAGATTTCCGTATTTTTGACTTCTGGTAGGCCGTAATATCGCCGTCATAGACCCCGGCATGGAGTGGCGGGATATCCGGATTGGAAAGGGAGGCGCGTCCAAGCATCTGCTGCACGGTATCCATCTGGTCCCTGGCAAGGGCCTTTAAGGGGAACAGATACAGGGCATGGGCCAGGGGATCGGAGATCAGGGCATCAATAACGGGCAAGTTGTAAATCAGACTTTTGCCCGAGGCTGTCGGGGTGGCCACCACCGTATGAACACCTTTTTGGATCTGTTGGATCGCCTCGGCCTGGTGTGTGTACAAACGCCGGATCCCCAGTTCTTCAAGCAAAAAGGACAAGTCATTTGAAAACACGGGTGGTTCGTCGGCATAGGCCGGCGGCACCGCATCCAGGGTCCTGTGACAGACAATATCTCCGGCAAACCCCCGGTAAGATTTCAGGGCACGGATGTACGCATTAAGGGGCAAGGAGGTTCAAATCCTTATAGAATACTTTGGCCAAGGGCGGAAAGCGCCAGTTCAACAGCCAGTTCTGCGGTTTTATTGCCCACGTCCAGAATGGGATTGATTTCCACAAGATCCATGGAGCCCAGCTTACCTGAATCGGAAAGAATTTCCATGAGCAGGTGGGCTTCCCGGTAACTGATGCCTCCGGGTACGGGGGTCCCTACCCCAGGGGCTTCCACAGGGTCCAGGACATCCATGTCCAGGGTCAGGTGGAACCGCTTTAAATGGGCGAATTTCATCAGTGTCTTGGATGCAACCGAAGAAATGCCCTGCTCGTCAATATCCCGCATGGTAAAAATCGTAATACCGCACTTCTTGATGCGCTCTTTTTCCGCAGGATCCAGATCCCGCTGGCCGATCATGACAACATTGTCCGGGTGGATTTTACTTCCGGGTCTGCCGACATTTACAAGGGAATCATGTCCCTCACCGATCAGGGCGGCCAGTGGCATGCCGTGGACATTGCCGGACGGGGAGGTTTCCGGGGTGTTGAAATCCCCGTGGGCATCCACCCATATCAGGCCCACCGGATCGGTGTCCACCACCGAGGCAACCGTGCCCACGGCAATGGAATGGTCGCCGCCCAGAAACAGTGGAAAATGCCCTTTCCTGACCAGGGGAGCCGCGGTCTTGTAAATGGATTCGCATATCCGGGTGATCTCTTTTACATATTTGCCCGGTGCAACTTCGGTATCCGCCTCACGCATGGGAATGGGCACATCTCCCTGGTCCGTGACCCGATGGCCCAGCCGGCGGAGCCGGGAGATCAGCCCTGTGTACCTGAGGGCTGCCGGCCCCATGTCAACGCCCCGGAGCAATTGTCCGAAATCCATGGGTATGCCGATGATACTGATCTGTTTTGACATGATGTTCCCCTGTATTGATTTGAAGGTGGTTTTTTGTTGCTGAAACGGTTGTCTCTTTGAACAACCGCTATTGACAGCTCATATATCATAGAGTATGAAACCTGTTCAACCCAAATTCCCTGACCGGAGCATGTACATGGAACGCAAATACGACGTCAAATCCAGACAAACCATAGATACCATAACCTCTCTTCTGGACAGGGGGGTCACCCGGATGGCAGCCATCCTGAGGCACTCCGACCGGTTTTACCACAAAGATGCCCGTATGGAGCCGTTCATGGGGCTGACCGAGCCGGGAAAAGGGTATGCCTTTGATCTGGGGCAATCGTTGCCGGCGCATCTTACGCCGCGTCTTTTTTCCAGCCATTTCGGCAGATGCATAGAAACCGCCTACCTGGTGGACAAGGGATTCACTGCCGCAAACAAGGCAGTTCTGTCACATACAGCCACCAGCGATATTCTTGCCCCGTTTTACATCAAGGATATTGAACAGGCCTTAGGCCTGATGCAGGCCCAGGGCAGCAGCCGGTTTATCCGTTCCTGGTTTGACAGGGAAATTGACACTGCCGTCATGGAAGATCCGGAGCGGACAGCAGATATTCTGACCGATTTCATGGTCGGCTGCCTGGACGACCTGGCACAGGGAGAAATAGCGGTATGCGCCTCCCACGACTGGAATATATTCCCCATCAAGGAGTTCAAGCTGGGCTTGCCCCATGAAACATCCGGAGATGTCGGGTATCTGGACGGGGTGGTGTTTTACCGGGAAAACAATACGTCTTACGCCGTTACATATCAGGCAGGTCCCAAAGCACTTTAACGCCTTGATTCGAATACAGGATTTCCGGGAGTTGCCGGCGCGCCCGGACCGTTCCCCTGAACTGAATTTCAGCGCATCCCGTCAGGCCCGGGCAATGAACACCGCCCTCACCGGGGCCGGGTATCCCTCAATGGTTTTTCCGTGATCCCGGGGATCCAGAAAATCAGCCAATGATTCTGTCTGGATCCATTCGGTTTTCCGCTGCTCCTCAATGCCGGTCCGGCTGACATCCACGCACCGGATATCCCTGAATCCTGCCCGGGCAAGCCAGGACTCCATGGCGGCCAGGTCCGGAATAAAAAAGACATTGCGCATTTTGGCATACCGGTCCTTTGGAAACAGGCAAAGGTTTTCCCGGGAGTCCAGCACCAGGTTTTCCAGCACGATCTCCCCGCCCCGGGTCAGGCTGTCCCGGATCTGGGCGAGCATTTCCACCGGGGATTTGCGGTGGTAAAGAATGCCCATGCAGAAGACCAGGTCAAAATACCCTTCCATAACCGGCAGTTGATGGTAGGGAATGGGAAGACAGAACACCTGTTCCTGTTTCAGGTATTTCTGAAGTGCCAGGTACTGGAAATAAAAAGAACTCTGGGGTTCCAGCCCCAGAACAAACAGGGGATTTTCCGCTGCCATCCGGAACATGTAATACCCGTTGGACGAGCCGATATCCAGGATTTTCTGCCCCTCAAGACGGGGCAGGTGCGGAGCCAGGCGCTCCCATTTCATCCACGACTGCCATTCCGTGTCAATTTCAATGCCGAACAGGGAAAACGGTCCCTTCCGCCAGGGGCACAGGTCTTTGAGCCCTTTGTAAAGCGCCTCGTGTTCATGAATGCTGATATCGGCGGCGCTGCCAGCACGAACGGCGGATGCATCCAGTTCGCAACTCCCCGGCACCAGGTCCGGCAAGGCCTGGACAACAGTTTTGAATCTCAAAAAATTACCCTTGGCATCATCCAGGAACGTCCGTTTTTCGCGCACAACCCCTTCAAGGTCCTCATACCAGCGATGGAACCTGAACGCTTCGCAATGTGTTAAAAATCTTTCCATAAATCGTTTATACGCTTTTATACGTGTTTATACGCGTTATTTTACCGCCAGCATGGAGGCGAAATTAAACCATTTGAGCCAGACATTGAAAATGGAAAACCCCGCAGACAGAATACGCTGCTCATGAACGGCAGTGGATTCGGGGATCAACACTTTGTCCAGCGCATCGCGCTTCTGGCTGATCTCAAGGTCCGAATACCCGTTTTCCCGCTTGAACTGGCGATAAAAATCCAACTCAAGGTCACAGACCCCGGAATCCGGATGAAGGGTTTTTTCGGTAAGCAAAAGGATACCGCCCGGCACCAGGCCGTTGCAGACGGACCGGATCAGCCTGTCCCGCTTTTCAGGTGCCAGAAACTGAAGGGTCAGGTTGATCAGGACCACGGATGCATTTTTAATGATAACATCCTCCATCCGGCCGCATACCAGGTCAATCCCTTCGTTTTCACCGGTTTTCGCCAGCCTGTCCCTGTATTTTTCAATCATGGGCAGGGAACTGTCCACCCCTGTCATGAAAAACGGGGTTTCTTCAAACACATCCTGAACCAGGATGCCCAGATTGCCGTGTGAACATCCCAGATCGTAGATCCGCGTACCGGGCAGATAATATCGCCGGGCTATCCTGGCCTGCTGTTTGAGCGATTCTCCGTAAAACGGCACGGACCTGACCAGCATGTCGTCAAAAACGTCGGCCACGGCCTTATTAAAGCGGAACGGAGTGATGGTGGTCTTTTTTTCTGCAAATACCTTGTCTTTTTTCATTGCTGCTTCTTTCATAAATCCGGCCCTTTACTATACTATTTTTTAATTTCCCGCAAGGCTGGAGCAGTTTTGAAAAGACAAGAAAACAGGTATCAAACGGCCTTATTCCTTGACGCAATGCCCCTGCCAATGGTATCTTCCGGCCTAGTGACGTCTCTATCAAGGATATCCGAATAAACAATCAGGAGGTTTGGCATGGAAATAGTGGGAATCGATGTCGGTTTCGGGTTTACCAAGGCGTATAACGGCAAAAACTCCGTTATATTCAAATCATTGATCGGAGACGCCGCTGATATCCAGTTCAGATCGTCCCTGGGAGACGCATCCGCCACCTCAAGCCTGCACATCACCCTGAATGATAAAACGTATTTTCTGGGCAGTTATGCCGAACTCCAGTCCAATATTCCGGAATTCACCCTGGACCAGGAAAAACTGGTCGAAGATTTTATTAAAATCCTCGCCATTACATCCGCCGGAGTCTGCACGGACACCAGCGGCCCCATCAACGTGGTCACCGGCCTGCCCGTGGGGTATCTGAAACGGGACACCCGGCGGCTCAAGGAAATCATCCGCGGCACCCATGACATCACCTTTCACAACAATTCGGGCCAGGATGAAATCAAGCAGGTGCACATTGACAAAGTCCATGTGATTCCCCAGCCCATCGGCTCCATATTCAACCTGATTTTTGACGAATCCGGAAAGATCACGAACCGGGCCCTTGCCGGTTCCAAACTCGGGGTGGTGGATATCGGTTTCAAAACCACAGATTTCTCCATTTTTGACCACCTCCAGTACATTGAACGGGGATCCTCCACCATGGATACCGGTATTTCCAAATGTTTTTCGGTCATTGCCAACAAGCTGCGCCAGGAAAGCAATATCAATATTGAGTTGTACCGGATTTTCAAGTTTGTGGAATCCGGGATGATCAAGATCAAGGGCAAGGAGTACAATATCACCAACCTGAAAAAACGGGTATACAACCACTCCGCCTCCGCCATTGCCGAAGACTTAAGCCGGCTGTGGGAAAACGACTGGGACATTGACTCGATTATCCTGTCCGGCGGCGGGTCCATCCCCCTGGCCGAATACCTGATTCCCAAAATTGAGGGAAATGTGATCCCCATCCAGAAGAATATTGACGCCCGGTTTAACAATGTCCAGGGATACTGCAAGTTCGGCCATTATAAATGGGGCAACAAAAAAACCGCCCCGGACACGGCTTCTGCAAAAAAATCCTCTGCTGTGAACACAACAGCAGAGTCCTCCCCCAACGATGATGACCCAAGCAAAGAAGAAAAATCAGGCAAAGGCCTTGCCTGGCTCAGACGACAGAATTAGGATGTAAAATGAACCCTGAAACACTGACCCGCATCCTCTCGCAGGTTGCAGACGGCGAACTGAGTGTCGGCGATGCCGCAGACCGGTTCAAGCACCTCGCATTTGAAGATGTCGGATTTGCCCACATCGACCACCACCGCTCGTTGAGAAAAGGATTTCCCGAGGTGATTTTCGGACAGGGAAAAACCTGTGAACAGATCATCGGGATCCTGGAAAAAATGAAAGACCGGGAGAACATTATCCTGGTTACCCGGATTGAACCGGACAAGGCAACCCCCATCCTTGAAAAATTCCCGGACGCCGAATACTTCGGGGAGGCCCGCCTGCTCCAGATTCAAAAATCCGCCCCAAACATCACCGGCACCGGCACGATTCTCGTGATGTCGGCCGGCACCTCGGATATTCCCGTTGCCAGGGAAGCCGAACTCACGGCCACTGCCATGGGAAACCGGGTGGAGACACTTTTTGATGTCGGCGTGGCAGGGATTCACCGCCTTTTTGCCCACAGGCAGCGGCTTGCAGATGCCAGCGTGATTGTGGTGGCTGCGGGTATGGAAGGTGCATTGCCCTCTGTGGTCGGGGGGATGGTGCAGGCGCCCGTCATCGCGGTTCCCACCAGTATCGGTTACGGCACCAGCTTCAACGGCATGACTGCCCTTCTCGGCATGCTAAATTCCTGCAGTTCGAACATCGCGGTTGTCAATATTGATAATGGATTCGGGGCCGGATATATGGCCTCTTCGATCAATCACGTGGCTGCCTGATCCCGGCCGCCGGGACAGGCAGCGGCAAGCGTACAATCGCAGAGCAGCGGCTGTTATCAGAATTGCTGTCTTAAGGAAAGCGCGTCTTTGTTCTCAGGATCAATGCGGAGCACCTGGCGCAGATAGTCGTCCGCCTGGAGTACCTTCCGGTTGATGTAGTATATCCGGGCAATCTGGAGCTTGGCCCCCACATGACCCTTTGCCTGGGAATCCACCGTGCGAAAGTAGGACAACGCCTTTTCATAATCTCCGGCATCCTGGTAAAGCATACCGGTTTTGTATATCAGTTCGTGGTTGGAGGGATTGTCCTTGATGGACTGTTCCATGAGCTTGGTGGCAAAGTCAAGTTCACTGTTTTCCAGGCAGATCTCAATGATTCTCTCTTTGATAACGGAATTGCGCCTGGATTTGGAAATCACCTTTGAAAACATTTCAATGGCCTCATTCCTGTACCCGTTGAGCAGCATTGTTTCCGCCACCCGGGTGGCGGTTGCAAAGTAGCGCTTGCTCAGGGCCAAAATTTCAAGATAAATTCTGGATGCTTTTTTATATTCTTTTTTCTTTACGTAAAACCGGGCCAGATGGTCCCGGGAGATGGTGTCCTGGTAGTTCACGGAAATTGCCTTTTTAAGGCATTTCTCACCGATCCCGGCTTTGCCGACTTTAAAGTGGAGCAGTCCCAGTTTTCTCAGTATCCGCGATGCAGACGGTTTATGGAAAAGCGCCAGACGGATCTCTTCGATCGCGGCTTTGGTTTCACCTGCCTCTTCAAGTTCGCGTGCCTTGAGTATGTGCAATGTCGCCTCATCCGGGTTATTCGCGCTCTTGACAACCCCCTTGATTTTCTTGTCCAGTGATCCCAGGGTCAGGGGTTTGAGAAGATAGGCGTCAATTTCGTGTTCAGCCACCTCTGATACGATATCCCGCTCGTTTTCCGCCGTGACCATGATCACGGGCATATCCCGGAGCGCCTTGTCATTCCGGAGTTTGGTCAGCATCTGGCTGCCGTTCATCACCGGCATGTTCCAGTCAATGATGGCCAGGTCGCATGGGGTTGTGCTCAACACTTCCAGGCCGGTTTTTCCATTATCCGCAAACCGCAGCATCTTGCCGATATTCAGGTTCCTGAGCATTTTTCGGATGGTCAGGCGCATGCTTTTCATATCATCGACCACCAGAATGGACATGTTTTCCAAATCAATCATATCTCAACTTCTCCGGTAAAAACTTCCAAATGGGTTTCAAGGGCGCTGAACATACGGCTTGCCGACGCAATCTGTCCCTGGTCCGCAGCTTGCTCAAGTTCAAGGGCAGAGGCGCTTAACCGGTCGGCATTGACATTGGCGGCAGATCCTTTCAGGGCATGGGCACAGGACCTTATGGATTCGGCATCCGATGCCTGTATCGCAGCCCGCAGCTCTTCCATAAGTTCAGGAACTTCCGAGAAAAATGACTCTAAAATCACTTCCACAAGCTCCTCATCGTTTCCAAATCGCTCAAGGCATTTTTCCCGGTTGAAAACCGGTGCCTGGGATTCAGGTTCAGGCATGTCCGCCGCCGGAATGTCTTTTTCCTGAACCGGTGTGTCACAGTCGCCGGAAGGATTTTCAGCCATATTTAAATGATGGTGAATCACCCGTGACAGAACATCCGGTTCCACTGGTTTTGCAATAAAGTCATCCATGCCGGCTGCAAAGCATTTTTCGCGATCCTGGGCAAAAGCATTTCCCGTCATAGCGATAATCGGTGTTCTGCGCCTCCCCTGCTCTGTTTCATATTCCCGGATCAGACGTGTGGCCTCGTAGCCGTCCATCACGGGCATCTGGCTGTCCATCAGCACCAGGTCGAACTGACCGGCCTTGATCTTCTTCAAAGCAATGGCACCGTTTCTGGCTTCTTCGGTCTGGTACCCCTGTCTGCCGATCAGGGCCCTCGCAGTGATCAGATTTGTCTCCATATCTTCAACAACCAGTATTTTACAGCATTGTTTTTTGTTTTCCGCCAGGGTGAACCGGGTGATGATGGGATGGCCGCTGCAGGCATCTTCGTCGGAAAGGGCGGACACGGCCCGGATGCAGTCGGAAAGAATGCCTTTTTCCAGAGGAAGGCTGAGGTAGGCGGAAAAGCCCATCTCCTCAAATTCCCTGGCATCCCCTTTTTTACCGACACCGGTCACGAGAATCAGCTTCACCTGGCAGAATGCATCGCTCTCCTGGATTTTCCTGCCCAGGTATCTGGCATACTGGTCCGACTCCTGGACCTCGGTGATCAGCACATGAAAGGGATCCTGCTCCTGTTTCGCCGTTTTCAACAGATCAAAGGCCTCCACCTCGTTTCCGGCAGACGTAAAACTGATGCCGCTGCTTTTCAAGGCAGAACACAGGTGGGCACCGGGCACCCCCGTATCACTGCAGGCAAGCACCCTGATTTTTTCCACCGACGCTGCAGTCAGATCAATTGCGGCTTCTCCCGGATCCTGTTTTTCCAGGGGCAGTTCAAACCAGAACGTGGACCCCACCATATCGATACTGTCGGCCCCGATGGAGCCGCCCATTTTCTCGACCATGTGCTTGGAAATGGACAAGCCCAGCCCTGTTCCCCCGTATTCTTTGGTAATGGAGGCATCGGCCTGGACAAACGGAGAAAAAAGCTCCTTGAGCACATCTTCCTTGATCCCGATTCCCGTATCGTCAACACTGAAATGCAGGCGCGCCTGGTCAATGCCGTCCTCTTTAAGGGTTATGGCAAGGCCCACAGCCCCGTTTTCCGTAAATTTAACGGCGTTGCCCGTCAGGTTGAGAATCACTTGGCGGATCCTGCCGATATCTCCCTTGAGCAACCGTGGCACATCTGCATCAATGGTATAGTTGAAATCAATCCCCTTTTGACGGGCCTGGAGTTCCGGCAGGGAAACCATATCTGCAATGGCAATTTCCAGATCAAAGGGCCTGAGGTCAAGCTCAAGTTTGCCTGCTTCGATTTTAGACAGATCCAGGATGTCGTTGACAATGGTCAGCAACGCCCTTGCACTGTTGTATACGATTTTGGCATGCCTGCGCTGCTCCCCGTCGAGGTCGGAATCCAGCAGCACGTGCATCATACCGATAATGCCGTTCATGGGATTGCGGATCTCGTGGCTTACATTGGCCAGAAAGCGGTCCTTGACTTCAAGGGCGGATTTTGCATCGGCAGAGACTTTGGCCAGGGCATCCCCGGACGCGGCCATGGATGCCTTCATGTCGTCACGGTCCAGACGTGCCTTGTCAAACACCTGCAAAAGGCCCGCACCAAACATCAGGAATACCACCACCAGGAAAAAGGCCCTGAATGCATTGGGATTTAGGGCACCCGGTCCCCAGGCCGGTCCGAAATAAAAGAATCCCAGTGCCAGAACCGCCAGACCGTTGTAAAGTATGAACGCAGACCTGTCAGGATGGATTCCCGCCACCACCGGGGTGAAGAAAATCAACCATACCCCGGGACTGTAAAGTCCGCCGGTAAAGCAGGCGAACCAGGTGGCATATCCCAGGTACAGAACGGCCAGCAAATGGGCCCATATCCCGGTCCGTTCCCTTTCTTTAAAAAAAGCGTACGCACCCCAGGTGCCGGATAAGAAGACAATGCCCGGCCAGAGGAGGGCAAATGCACGTGCATAAACCGCCAGGCCGGTCAGTACGACAACGGCGCCGGTCATCACAAAAGACAAACGGGTATAAAGCTGCGTATCAGTCATGATCGCTTAGAGAAACTGTTGGGTTAATTGTCACATTAATATAAGGAATCGTATTTTTTCCGCGTAACGAAAGCACATGTGAAGTATAGCCAAACCCAGGTTTGATTGTCAAATCAATTCTCCCTTTGTACCGGGCCTCTCCAGTGCAAATTAAATTTACGAAATTTGATTTTTTTATTGACTTTTTCAAGATTAATATATAATAAATCTTCTTTAGAAAGAGTAAACAATTATGAAAAATACCATTTTTAACAGCCTACTAGTCCTTATTATCGTGGAGGTGATTATTGTCACCTCCGGGCGAAGGGGCGATTAGTGGCTTAACCTAAAGATAAACCGAAAAAAGCCGTTACCAGCCCCAAGAGGGTTGGTAACGGCTTTTCTGGTTTTTGGGAGACCGTAAAAGACAATGAGAAGCCATATTGCGACAAAAGGCGTTGCCAGAGCCCCCCACCGGGGCCTGATGAAAGCACTGGGGTATACGGACCGCGAAATCCGCCAGCCCCTGATCGGTATTGCCAACTCCGCCAACGAACTCATCCCCGGCCATATGCACCTGGATACCATTGTGGATGCGGTTAAAGCCGGCATCAGCATGGCAGGCGGCACCCCCATGGAGTTTTCCACCATCGGGGTCTGCGACGGCATTGCCATGAACCATAAAGGTATGCATTACTCCCTGGCGTCCAGGGAACTGATTGCCGACAGCATCGAGGTTACGGCCACGGCCCATCCCTTTGACGCTATTGTCATGGTTCCCAACTGCGATAAAATCGTTCCCGGCATGCTCATGGCCGCGGCCCGGCTGAATATCCCGGCCATTTTCGTCAGCGGAGGCCCCATGCTGGCCGGACGCCACCCCCAGGACCGCACCCGGAAAATCGATCTGGTTTCCATATTTGAGGCTGTGGGCGCGGTGCAGACCGGAAAAATGACCGAAGAAGAGTTGGCCGGGATTGAAGATGCGGCCTGCCCGACCTGCGGCTCGTGTGCCGGCATGTTCACGGCCAACTCCATGAACTGCCTGACCGAAGCCATCGGCATGGCCCTGCCGGGAAACGGCACCATACCGGCACCCATGTCCTCCCGGATCCGGCTGGCCAAAGAGACGGGCATCCAAATCATGGACCTTTTGGAAAAAAACATCACCCCGGACAAAATCATGACCCGGGAAGCATTCATGAACTCCCTGGCCGTGGACATGGCCCTGGGCTGTTCCACCAATACCGTGCTTCATCTCAAGGCCATTGCCTCGGAAGCCGGTGTGGAGATTCCCCTGGAACTGATCAACGATGTCAGCGAAAAAACACCCCACCTCTGCTCCCTGAGCCCGGGTGGTGCGGACCACATTGAAGACCTGGACGCTGCGGGCGGCATCCAGGCCGTCATGAAGGTCCTGGCTGACAACCATATGCTGAATACCGGACTGGTCACGGCCACCGGCGGGACAATCAGTGAGAATCTTGCGGCTGCCCGGGTCAAATATCCCAAAGTCATCCGGTCCGTGGATGATCCCTATCATAAAAAAGGAGGACTTGCGGTACTTTTCGGCAACCTGGCGCCGGAAGGCTGTGTGGTCAAGCAATCGGCGGTTCTGCCTGAAATGATGACCCACCAGGGGCCTGCCCGGGTGTTTGACTCCGAGGAAGAGGCTACCCGTGCCATTATGGAGCGGGATATCAACCCGGGCGATGTCATCGTCATCCGGTATGAAGGTCCTGCCGGCGGCCCCGGGATGAGAGAAATGCTCACCCCGACCTCCGCCATTGCCGGCATGGGCCTGGATGCCAAATGTGCTCTGATCACGGACGGCAGATTTTCAGGCGGTACCAAAGGGGCCAGCATCGGCCATATTTCCCCGGAGGCCATCCAGGGCGGCCTGATTGCCGTCATCAAGGAAAACGACCAGATCCGGATCGATATTCCCAATAAAACCATTGAACTTCTTGTTGACCAGGAAGAGATTGATGCACAGTTTGACCAATGGGAAAAACCCGAACCTAAAATCAAGACAGGCTATATGTCCCGGTATGCCCGGATGGTCACCTCCGCGGGCAATG
This sequence comes from Desulfobacter sp., assembly GCA_036881925.1. Classification (GTDB taxonomy): domain Bacteria; phylum Desulfobacterota; class Desulfobacteria; order Desulfobacterales; family Desulfobacteraceae; genus Desulfobacter. The sequence goes on along the minus strand of JBAJNJ010000022.1, from coordinate 94,397 downwards.
GGGCAATATTGACACATACCTAACAGGAGAGAACAATGAAACTCACAGGGGCTCAAATCCTCGTTCACATGATCAAATCCCAGGGCGTGGATACCATTTTCGGGTATCCGGGCGGCGCCACCATCGACATCCATGACGAACTGGACAGACATGACGACCTGCGTCACATCCTTGTCCGCCATGAGCAGGGTGCCGTCCACATGGCCGATGCCTATGCCAGGGCCCACAAGACCACGGGAGTCGCCCTGGTGACCTCGGGACCCGGCGCCACCAACACGGTGACCGGTATTGCCTCCGCTCATTCCGATTCCATTCCCATGGTGGTGTTCACCGGCCAGGTGCCCACCGCCCTTATTGGAAACGATGCCTTCCAGGAAGTGGATATTGTCGGCATCACCAGACCCTGTACCAAACACAATTACCTGATCAAAGATCCTGCCAAGCTGGCGGACACGATCCAGGAGGCCTTTCACATCGCCAGTTCCGGACGTCCCGGGCCCGTGCTTGTGGATCTGCCCAAGGATGTTGTCCAGGCGGAAATTGAGTTCACAATGCCTGAACCCACAAAAATGAGATCCTATAAACCTAACTATAAGCCCAATAAAAAACAGATGGGTAAAGCTGTTGAGATGCTCAAGGCGGCCCGCCGCCCCGTATTGTTTGCCGGCGGCGGCGTCATTGCGGCACGGGCATCCCAGGAGTTCACAAAAATCGCCAGGCTTGCCAACGCACCGGTCACAGCCTCGCTCATGGGCCTTGGGTCCTTTCCCGGCTCCGACGACCAGTGGCTGGGAATGCTGGGAATGCACGGCACCTACCGGGCCAATATGAGTATCGGCCATTGTGACCTGATATTTGCGGCAGGGGTCCGGTTTGACGACCGGGTCACCGGGAATATCGAAAAATTTGCCCCCCATGCAAAAATCATTCAGATCGACATCGACCCCACCTCCATCCACAAAAACATTGAGGTGCACTGCCCCATTGTCGGTGACTGTAAAATGGCCCTGACAGATATCCTGGCACTCATGGAAAAAGAAAACCCCGAGGCTTTCCATCAGGACCGTGCCCCCTGGATGGCCCAGATTAATGAGTGGAAACAGACCACCCCGCTCAAATATGCGCAGAAAGACGATGTCATCAAACCCCAGTTTGTCGTGGAAAAACTCTATGAGGTCACCGAAGGCCAGGCTCTTGTGACCACCGAAGTCGGACAGAACCAGATGTGGACAGCCCAGTATTACCATTTTGACCGCCCCAACCATTTTATCACCTCCGGCGGCCTGGGCGTCATGGGGTTTGGCCTGCCCGCCGCCATCGGGGCCAAGGCTGCCCAACCGGACAAGCTGGTGGCTTGTGTGGCCGGTGACGGTTCCATCCAGATGAACTCCCAGGAACTCATGACAGCCGTCCAGGAAGGCCTGGATGTAAAAATCGTGATCCTGAACAACCGGTTCCTGGGCATGGTCCGCCAATGGCAGGAATTCTTTTATGACCGTAACTATGCCGACACCAGGATGGAGCATGCGCCTGATTTTGTAAAACTGGCCGATGCATACGGTGCAACAGGGTTCAAGTGTGAAGATCCCGCCAAAGTGGTTGAAACCCTTCAAAAGGGAATCAACACGCCCGGCACCGTCATCATGGAATTCATTGTTGAACGTGAAGAATCGGTTTACCCCATGGTACCTGCAGGCGGTGCCATTACGGACATGCTTCTGGTTTAGAAAGGATACGACCAATGGAAACAAACAGATACCTGCTTTCAATACTTGTAGATAATGAACCCGGGGTACTCTCCAGAATTGCCGGCCTCTTTTCCGGCCGGGGATTTAACATTGATTCCCTGAGTGTGGCCAAAACCACGGACCCGGATGTCTCGATCGTTACCATGGTGACCTATTGCGATGCCCATATTATCGAGCAGATCAAAAAACAGCTCCATAAACTGATCAATGTCATTACGGTAAACGACCTGACCGATAAAAAATATGTGGAGCGGCAACTGGCCCTGATCAAGGTGCATGCCAAAACCGAAAAACGGGCTGAAATCATGCGCATCGTAGACATTTTCCGTTGCAAAATCGTTGATGTGGGCCATACGCACTTTGTCATTGAAATTTCCGGAAATTCCGGAAAAATCAAAGCCTTTATGTCGTTGATGCAGCCCATGGGAATTATTGAAGTGGCTTCCACCGGCGCCATTGCCCTGGGCAGGGAAAACGGGAAATAACCATCATGGAAACCAAAATGAAAAAACAATCCGCCTTATTGTATGACACCACGTTGCGGGACGGCATGCAGGGAGAAAATATATTTTTCTCCCCGGAGGATAAGCTCAAGATGGCCATGCGCCTGGATGACGCAGGTATCCACTATATCGAAGGGGGCTGGCCCGGTTCCAACCCAGGTGCCCAGGCCTTTTTCGAACTGGTCCGTGACAAGGCCTTTACAAATGCCAAAATCGCGGCATTCGGCTCCACCCGCCGCCAGGGAAAAACCTGTGAACAGGATGCAAACCTCAAAGCGCTCATTGATTCAGGCGCACCGGTCACCACCATTTTTGGCAAATCCTGGGATCTGCATGTGCAGGACATCATGTCCAACACCCTGGAAGAGAACCTGGCCATGATACGGGAAAGTGTTGCCTTTCTCCTGGGCCATGGCCGGGAAGTCATCTATGATGCGGAACACTATTATGACGGCTATAAGGCCAACAGGGACTACGCCCTTCAGACACTTGAAGCGGCAGTGGAAGGAGGGAGCGGCTGCCTGGTGCTTTGCGACACCAACGGCGGTTGCCTCCCCTGCGATATCGATACCATCACCCGGGACACCATTGCCCATTTCAAAAACCGGGATAACCTGATATTCGGCATCCACACCCACAATGACTGCGCCATGGCCGTGGCCAACGCCGTCAATGCCGTGCATGCCGGGGCCACCATGGTCCAGGGGACCATCAATGGTTACGGGGAACGGTGCGGAAACGCCGATTTGACAGCGATTATCCCCATCCTGTCCCAGAAAATGAACCGGGACTGCATCAGTTCCGAAAACCTGGCAAAGCTCCAGAACCTGTCCAGGTTTGTCTCGGAAACCGCCAATGTACCGCCCGTATCCAGCCGGCCCTTTGTGGGAAAATCCGCTTTTGCCCACAAGGGCGGCGTCCATGTGTCCGCCATTATGAAAAACCCCAAGGCATATGAACACATGGCCCCGGAACTGGTGGGCAACCGGCGGCGGGTCCTGGTCTCCGAACAATCCGGCAAAAGCAATGTGATTTACAAGGCAAAGGAGCTGGGCGTTGACCTGGGTGATGACGATACCCGGAAAGCATTGATTGTTTCCAACATCAAAGAGCTTGAAAACGACGGGTTTGAATTTGATGCGGCCGAAGGGTCGCTCAAGCTGATCATGGAAAAACTGACCGAGCAGTACAAGTCCCGTTTTGACCTGGAATCATTCAGGGTGGTGGTGGAAAAGGACAAAGAACGTCCCTGCTACTCCCATGCCATGATCAAAATCCGGGTCGACAACAAGACCGAGATTACCTCGGCCGAAGGAGACGGTCCGGTATCCGCCCTTGACAATGCCTTGAGAAAGGCCTTGTCCGCCATGTATCCCAGTGTCAACGACATGTATCTGGTGGACTTCAAGGTCCGGGTGATTGACGGATCGGACGGTACGGACGCCAAGGTCCGGGTGCTCATCGAATCCAGGGACACCGACAATATCTTCACCACCATCGGGGTGTCCGAAGATATTATCGAAGCCAGCTGGCAGGCCCTGGCAGACAGTTTCCAGTACAAGCTTTCCCTGGACAGCAAAAAATCCGTACAGGCAACGGAATAATAAAATTTAACTGATATCATTGATATAACGCGTTAGGGATAAAAAAATGAATGACGACAGACGAATTATTGTGTTTGACACCACCTTGCGGGACGGCGAGCAATCCCCCGGGGCCAGCATGAACCAGGCGGAAAAGCTGAGGATCGCCACCCAGCTCGAGGCTCTGGGGGTGGATGTTATCGAAGCGGGTTTTCCCGCAGCTTCGGTGGGGGATTATGAGGCGGTCAAGGCCATTGCCGGCACACTGAAAAAAGCCCAGGTCGCCGCCCTTTGCCGGGCCAATGAAGATGACATCAGAAGGGGCTGGGATGCGGTCAAGGATGCGGCCAAACCGAGAATCCATACCTTTATCGCCACCTCCGAACTCCATATGAAGTACAAACTTCAGATGGAACCTGCAAAAGTGCTTGAAAAAGCCGTAGAGTCCGTTAAGCTTGCCGCCTCTTTCACCGACAATGTGGAATTTTCCGCCGAAGACGGCTCAAGATCCGACAAGGACTTCCTTTGCACGGTCTTTGAATCCGTGATTGATGCCGGGGCCACGACAGTCAACCTCCCGGATACCGTGGGGTATGCCATTCCCGAAGAATTTGCGGAACTGGTCAAATACGTCGTGGAAAACACCTCCAATATTGACAAGGCGGTATTGTCCGTCCATTGTCACAATGACCTGGGCCTGGCTACCTCCAACACCCTGGCAGCCATCAAAAACGGGGCCCGCCAGGTAGAAGTCACCATTAACGGTATTGGTGAACGTGCCGGAAATACCTCATTGGAAGAAGTGGTCATGTCCCTGAACACCCGGCCCAACTTCTTTCCCCAGACCACCGGTATTGATACCACACGAATTTATCCGACCTCCCGGCTGGTCTCCATGATCACCGGCATCCTGGTTCAACCCAACCGCGCCATTGTCGGCGCCAATGCCTTTGCCCACGAATCCGGCATCCACCAGGACGGGGTGTTGAAGAATCCCATGACCTACGAGATCATGAAACCCGAAACCGTTGGGATCGCAAAAAATAGCCTTGTTCTCGGCAAACATTCGGGACGCCACGCCCTGAATGACCATATCCAGCAAATGGGCTACAACCTGTCCGATGAAGAGTTGAACATTGTCTTTAAAAAGTTCAAAAACCTGGCCGACAAGAAAAAGAACATCCTTGACGAGGATATTGAAGCCCTTATCAATGAAGGGGTTCTCCGGTCTTCGGAAGTGTTCTGCCTGGAATATATCCATGTCTTGTCCGGCAACACTGTGTTTCCCACTGCTTCGGTCCAGCTCAATATCAACGGCAGGCCGGTCCAGGGCGCCACAGAGGGTTCCGGTCCCATTGATGCCGTGTACAATATTATTTCCAAGCTCACCGGCACCAAGTCGGAATTGCTCAGGTTCACCATTTCCGCCCTGACCGAAGGTACAGACGCCCAGGGCGAGGTTACGGTCCGCCTCAAGGAAGACGGCATCGTGGCATTGGGCAAGGGCGCAGACCCCGATATTATTACGGCATCGGCCCTGGCTTATATCAACGGCCTCAACCGTCTTGAATACATGAAGGCCCATCCGCCCAAAGGACCTTCCCCTCTTTAAAGATCATTCCCATTTAAATCAGCTTAGATGATCAGAGTGATCTTAGGCCTGGAAGCAAAATTTGCTTCCAGGCCTTTTTTCTTCAGGCAAGCCGGCTTTGCTTTCGCAATCTTACAGCACGAAGAAATGGCTCACTTGTCCTGCTTGATTACATATAAAATCCCCGAAGGCAGATAAACATGTCATCAATCTCAAAATTACCATATTCTCGAATTTCAAATTGACCGTTGGACACATCCACCTCAATCTCCATTCCAAGGCGGGAACGACCGATCATGGATGTCTGGAAAATGCCTTTGACGGTTGCGTTATAGCTCTCTGTAATGGTTTCTGCGGAACGTGCCCAAATCAATAATCTCCCGTTGTTGTTGTCTTGACCTGTTGCCTCAATGTAAATTCTAACGCGCTTCGCCTCCTGAGGCAGTTTAGCGCTTAAGTCAACAGTGGTCCATGTACTACTCAGATCCGTCGTATTCCAATCTTTTTCTGTCCGCAAATCCGCAGGAATGGAATAATAACTGCCCGCATACCAATCTGCATACGCCCCGCCTTGCTTGATAATGCCGTTAACTTTAAGGTCCCCATTGACCTCCAGAGCCGGATTTACTTCCTGGGCAGTTGCAATTCCGGACAGCAGCAGAAAAATAAAGATTGACTTGACAAGAATACTACATTTCGTGATTTTCATGTTTGACTCCTTTGAAAATTAAAAAATAAAAAACAGCAGCAACAGGTCTGCTGGCATCTGTTTTTGCCATATACAGCATAGGCTTTGAATGATCAAATTAAATTTTTTTTCACTGGCTGTTGACCTGACGATAGGTGAATGTCTGTCATCTACATATTCGAATCCATATATGCTTCAAACCCATTCGCTAAGAAGCTCATTTCAACGATTAAAAAGATTTCCTTGACCATATAATACACATGTATTAAAAAATATTAATACAACCGTATTAAATTAGGGAGCATGTTATGCCGCCCACTGAATCCAACACTACCAGAAAAAACCTGCTTTCCGCCGGAATTACCGTATTTGCTAAAAAAGGCTATAAAGAAGCAACGGTGAGGGAAATCTGCAAACAGGCAGATGCCCTGAATATTAACAGCATCAATTATTACTTTGGTTCCAAGCAGGGATTATACAGGGAAATTCTTGAGCTGATTTTCTCCGAATATAACCGACATGCACCGTCGCCGGCCCCAGACCTGACCCCAGAAAAACGGCTCAAGCGTTTTATCACCACCTTCTGCACCATGCTGTACAAAGGTGGGGCTGCCGAATCCGACCTGACCGCGATCTTTGTCTCTGAAATGACATCCCCCTCACCGTTCATCCAGGATATAGTCGACCGCTACAATCGCCCCAGGGTTGAAGCCAACATGGATATGCTCCGGGAACTCCTTGGCCCTGATGCCCCTGATGCCATGGTCAGGGACTGCCTGGTTTCCGTGTCCGGCCAGATTCTGTACTACAGTTTTGCCTGGCCCGTGTTTTCAAGATTATTTCCAGAACATTCCACCCAGGCCACATATGCGCAATGGGCAGACCATGTGTTCACCTTTTCCATGGGTGGCATTCATGTTTTAAAAAAACAATTGAAATCGCAATCACAGGAGGACATGACATGAGCTACCAACTCACACCGGAAATGTTGATTGATCAGGCCAGAAAAATGACCGGGCTGGATGATTTCGGAGCAGACACATGGATGCCGGGGCTTGCCGCCCTTGTCCGTTCATTGAATACGGACGTGGCACCCAGCGAGGGGTGTTTCAATTATTTTTTCACGGTGCTTTCCCAGGTTTTGGCCAACCGTCTTGAGGTCCAGGCACTGGTCGCACGGCACCCGGAAATCACTAAACAAGCCATAAAACACCCGCTGATCATTACAGGGCTGCCAAGAACCGGCACCACCATTGCCCACACCCTGCTTGCTCTTGATCCGTGTGCCCGGTTCATCAGGAACTGGGAGTCGGCCATGAATATCTGCCCTCCCCCGGGGCTGATGCCCCGGGATATTGATCCCAGAGCCCAGGCATATCATGCCGGCATGGAAGGCCTTTTTTCGGCCATGCCGGGCCTCCGGGGCATCAACGGAGTCAACTTCATGGCTCATGGCACGGCTGAGTGCCAGAACCTGACGGCCCATGAGTTTGCCCACTTCGGATATGCGGCCGGATCGAGCCTATTCTCATACGGTGACTATCTTTCGGATTGCGATTACAAACCGGTCTACCGGTATCACAAATTACTTCTCCAGGTCCTGCAGTGGAAAACACCAAATGAGCGCTGGGTCCTCAAGGCTCCCATGCACCTGTTCGGATTGAAAGCGTTGCTGGGAGTGTATCCGGACGCACGGATCATCTTCACCCATCGCGATCCCCTTTCGGCTGTCAGTTCAGGCATCAGTATGGTCGAGCAATGGACCCGGTTCACCACAGGAACGGCAAACCGGCGTGCCATCGTGAACTGGTGGATCAGAGTCTGGTCCCATGGATTAAAACAGGCCATGGATATCCGGCAGCATCTTGGCCCGAACCGGGTGTATGACCTGTTTCATGAAGAGTTGCCGCGCAGCCCGGCAGAAACGGTAAAGAACATCCATACCCATTTTAATATCCCGTTCCTCCGGAGCCATTCCCAACGGATACGGGCATGGCTGGCGGACAACACCCGGCCATCATTCGGCAGCCACGACCACCGGCTCACTGCCGACGAACAAAAACAGGCGTCAACCGCCTTTGCGTTTTACAATGCATGGCTCAAGGCACATCACTCGTCGGATTCTTCCGGGCTGTAAACCACGGCCAGGGTTCGGACCGCCCCAAGGGAAAAAATCAGTGCCGCAAACCCGATAAGATTCTGCCAGGAGACGTTTCCATGGGAATAGAGAATCACTAAAAATTCCCGGACCACAAAAATGATAAAGGGATCCATCATGGAATGAAGCCTGAACCGTTTGGCTTTAAAATATTCGATAAAACTTCTGAACAGTTCCAGGATCACAAGAAAAGAGAGAATATCCGTGATGACATGGCTGAATCCTGTGCCGAACTGCTGGCCCTGAAACAGGTCTTTGACGGAAAACAAGGTTTTCCCAAGGCCGATGAGCAGCACTAGGATAATATAAAGGATCAGGATATTGATAATCCATTTCAGTGAAGCTTTGAAAATATCATTGATATGAAGAGCTTTTTTTACGTTCATTTGACTACCAGTATAGGGTTAAACATACCGGCAATATATCCTGATCTTCTTTGCATTCCGCTTTGGCCGGATTAGATCTTGATGAAATTCGGCCGGAATACCCACATAAAAAAGGGGCAGGAGATTTCTCCCCTGCCCTTTTTCGGCCGTCCCGGCGGAATCCGTATCAACTCGCACTCAGCAATACAACCCGCTCAACATCCGCAATCTTCCGCTGGCCCGGTCGTTTTCAATACTGTTGTCTTACCCGGCAAACGCATCGTCAGGCATTTCCATGATAGAAGGAACATTGCCCTGGAGCGCTTCCATTTTGCCCATGGTAGACGGCAATACCCATGTGATGAAGTATTCAGCGGTTTTGACCTGGCCCTGGTAGAACGCCACATCTTTTTTCTTTGCCTTTTCAATTTTAGGCGCTGCCACAACCGCCCGCCACAGTTCCAGCCATGCCAAACAGACATCGCCGCAAATATCCAGGAACGGATGGGCCATGGCAAATGCGTCCAGCACCTTTTCAGACATTGCAGTCATGCCCATATGCATGGCCACTTCTCCCAGTTTGTTAACCGCCTGCTCAACACGGACCGCCAGCGGTGCCAATGTCTCAATGGCCTTTGCCTCGGCAATGGTTTTGTTCATTTCGGTTAACAAGTCCATGAACGGTTTTCCTTTTTTCAGCCCCAGTTTCCTTCCCAGAAGATCCATGGACTGAATACCGTTGGTGCCTTCGTAAATCGAAGTGATCTTACAGTCCCTCAGCAGTTGCTCCTGGGGATATTCCTGGACAAACCCGTAACCGCCGTAAACCTGGACGCCCTGGACACAAACATCAAAAGACCGGTCCGTGTTATAGGATTTGACAATGGGCGTCAGCAGTTCTATCAGGCCGTCATACTTATCCCTTTCCTCTTCGGTGGCGGCAACTTTGACTTTGTCGAAACAAAGGGCGGTATAGTACAGCAGGGCCCGCATGCCGTCCACATTGGCTTTCATGGACATGAGCTGGCGTTTGACATCCGGGTGATTGACAATGGCCACCGGTTTGGCATCTGCGTCAAAAATCTTGGTCAAATCAGTTCCCTGCACTCTTTCCTTGGCATAGTTCACCGCATTGATGTAAGAGGCGGAGGCAAATCCAAACCCCTGCATACCCACGCCCAGGCGGGCCTCGTTCATCATTACAAACATGGCCTTCATACCCTTGTTTTCCTCACCAAGCAGTTCGCCGATGCAATTGCCTTTGGAGCCGAAGGCAAGGGATGCAGTGGCATTGCCGTGGATTCCCATTTTCTCTTCAAGGCCGGTGCAGGTCACATCGTTAAACTCTCCCGGGGTGCCGTCATCATTGACCCGGTATTTGGGCACCAGGAACAATGAAATGCCTTTGGTTCCCGCAGGTGCCCCTTCTATCCTGGCAAGTACCGGGTGGATGATGTTCTCGGTGAGGTCCTGGTCCCCCCCTGAAATAAAAATTTTGTTGCCCGTAATGGTATAGGTGCCGTCCTCGTTTTTAACCGCTGTGGTGGACAGGTTGCCCACATCGGAACCGGCCTCGGGTTCTGTCAGGCACATGGTGCCGGCCCATTTTCCGGTGTAAAGGTTTTTCAAGTAGGTCTTTTTCTGCGCTTCCGTGCCGAACTCTTCCACAAGTTTGCCTGCCCCGTGGGTCAGGCCCGGATACATGAGAAGAGCGCAATTGGCACCGGTCAGAAGCTCTCCGGCAGCCACGGCAAGTACCCTGGGCATCCCTTGCCCCCCGTAATCGGGATCATCGCACATGGCCACCCACTCCCCTTCACAAAAAAGGTCATATACCTTGTGAAAGGATTCGGGAATGATCACCTTGCCGTTTTCAAGGACGCAGCCCTGCTCGTCTCCTTCCTTGTTTGTGGGCAGGACTTCCTTGACTGCAAGATTCCGCGCCTCTTTAACAACCATATCCATGGTTTTTTTGTTAAACTCTTCAAATACTTCATGCTCTGCCAGATCAGAAGCGGACAGCATCTCATGAAGTACAAATTCCTGGTCACGCCTGTCGGCTATAGATTGTGCCATGGGGATATTCTCCTGTTTATTTGTTTATAGTTGTTCTCAAGATTTCGTTCCGATTCAATTTTTAACTTCAATGCTTGCACAGCAAATGACGCTTATATTTTCAGCATCGTTTTACTGAACAGGTCTTCCCATTGCGGTTTTTTTCGAAACATATTTTGTCATTTGCTATAGTGCGTTTGAATGCCTTGAATTACGCTTTTATGTATGTTGGCCGGTTTACCGACCAGGGTTCAGAATACCGGTGGTGAACATATCAAAGATCATTGAAAGCCGCTGGTCCGTCTGGTCCCGGTCATCATCACGGAACAGGGATGCCCAGGCAGCCGAATGTACAATGTCGGCGTAAAGTTCCGCCATATCCCGGGTGGGATAGGATTTAAACGTCCCGGCCGCAATGCCCTGCTCAAAAAGATCCTGGAACAGGTCGACCATCCGGTTATGGAAGGTACTGACTTTCTCGTTGAGCTTTGGCATGGCCACGGCATCGATGTTGCTCCGCTCCGAAATATAGATTTTCACGACATCCCGGTTGGCATTGTAAAAGTCCGTCTGTGCCTTGAGGCAACCCTTGAGCTTTTCACAAACGCCGAGGGAATCATCCGTACGGATCTCTCCGAGAATCTGGCCCAGATCCCTGACCCGGTTGATCACCAAATCGTGGTACATCTCTTTTTTACCGGGAAAATACTTGTAAATGGTGCCAAGCGGATATTGAGAACGCTTTGAAATCTGGGCCATGGTGGTGCTGTGAAACCCCCTGGAAGCAAAAATTTCACTGGCAGCAGCAAGAATCTCGTTCCGCTTCCTTAAGTCGTCCCGTTCTTTGCGGGTCAGGTGATCTTCGTTTTTATGTTGTGTGGCCACAGTCATTCAAATATAAGTTCTAAAATTAGAATGGCAATTCTATAATTAGAAGAATTGTTTTTGTCAAGCCTTAAATGAATTTTTATTGACATAAAATGAACGGCGGACTAAGTAAAATAACAATGTTTTGCCACATCCTTTTTATTAACCGCTTACATGGAGAAGACCTATGAAGACACCCTTCAGGCTTAGTATTTTTTCTTTCGTCCTAACCGGCTTGATCGTCTGCACCGCCTATGCCCAGGCCCCGATTGTCGGCAAGTGGAAAACCATTGACGACGAAACCAATGAGCCCAAATCCATTGTAGAAATCTTTGAAAAAGAGGGAAAATACTATGGAAAAATCGTTAAGCTGTTTTTAAAGGAAAGTGACAATCCCCACCCCACCTGTGACAAGTGTCCGGATGACGACCCGAGAAAGGACCAGCCCACCCTGGGTATGGAGATCATCCAGGGACTTCAGGAGCACAATGGAAAATATTCATTTGGCAAAATCCTGGATCCCAAAAAGGGCAAGGAATACAAATGCTCCATCTGGGTGGACGGTGATACACAACTCAAAGTTCAGGGCAGTTTTCTGTTCATATCCCGGACCCAGACATGGCACCGTGTAGAAAAATAATACCGTTGTCCCGCACACAATAAAAAAGTCCCGGAACCTTCCTTTTAAAGGATATTCCGGGATTTTTTTTGTGAATGTTCGGTTTTCTTACTTCAGAACATTGCGCAGCCTTAACACCGAGCAATTGGCATTTTTCACAATTTTACGGGCGCAGTTTCCGGAAAACGCCTCGTTAATATTCCGCCTGTGGTTATGATAGACCACGATCAGATCCGCACCCCACTTGTCCGCAACCTTGAGTATCTCCTCATAATGCTTGCCCACCAGGACTTTGTGGGAAACCCGGGTGCCCCCGGTGCAGTTCTTCTCCACAAACGTATCCAGGGTCTTTTTAAAGTGCTCCCTGGCTTCGTTTTTAATGTCATCCGTGACAAACGACGCCACAATGGGCATGGAAAAATCAGGCATGACACTGACAATCCTTATTTCGGCCCCACTGAGCGACGCCAGTTCCAGAGCATTTTGGAATACGGCCCTGGAGGTGTTGGGATAATCGATGTCCACCGGAACAAGTATTTTGTTAAACATAGGATCTCTCCTGTGATATCTCGGTTAAATTTCAGCCGGACCTACGCTTCTCCCAGCAGGGTCTTCCGTCTTTTCTGCAGGAAAAAGACCAGGGCCATCAGCCCCAGTGCCGGTATGAACATGATCTGCTTGGGCAGCCGGTCCGACGGCATCTTGACAATGAGGATTTCCTGGTCAAAGTCAATGCCCATTTTTTCCGCATTGGACCCGAACACCACATTATCCACAAGCACCTTGTTGTCTTCGCTCCTGATTTCAAAACCGATTTCATTGAGGCGTTCCGCCCCTGTGGGAGCAGATCCCACAGGCAGCATCAGGGCTTTTTCATAGGGATCCCCATCCATGGTTTCCCCTTTGATCTTAAGCCTGAGCATTTTTCCGGGCTCAATGTCTTCAACGATTTCAACCAGCTCGGTTCCCGGCCGCAGGTCAAAGGGCGGAAACATCTTGTCCCACCAGAATCCCGGCCGGAACAGGGTAAATGCCACCAGCAGCAAGGCAATGGTCTCATAAAACCGGCTCCGGGTAATCCAGTATCCCTGGGTGGCGGCGGCAAAAATCAACATAGCCACCACGGCCGCAGAGATAACGAGAAGCAGGTGGAACCAGGAGCCAATACCGATCATGAGCAGTTCGGTGTTAAAGATAAACAAAAAGGGCAGGATGGCGGTCCGGATGTCATAGGTAAACCCCTGGATACCCGTCCGTATGGGATCTCCCCCGGAGATACCAGCCGCAGCAAAGGCCGCCAGGCCCACAGGCGGGGTGTCATCCGCCAGTATCCCAAAGTAAAAAACAAAGAGATGCACGGCCACCAGTGGAACGATCAAGCCGTTCTGGGCACCGAGCTCAACAATAACCGGGGCCATCAGGGTGGAGACGACAATATAATTGGCTGTGGTGGGAAGCCCCATACCGAGCAGCAGGCTGATACAAGCCGTAAAGAGCAGGATCAGCATGAGATTTCCGCCCGAGATGAACTCGACGAACTCAGTCATGACCAGACCGATACCGGTCAGGGTGACCGTTCCCACGACAATACCGGCTGCTGCAGTGGCCACGCCGATGCCGATCATGTTCCGGGCACCTGAAACCATACCTTCAATCAGGTTGTCCCATCCCGTACGAAATGCGAAATCCGCATCAGTCCGTTTCCGGATGAATCCCTTGAGAGGCCGTTGGGTCAGTACGATAAAAATGAGCAGCATGGTTGCCCAGTATGCGGACAATGAAGGGGAGAGGCGTTCAACAGTCAGGCACCACATGAGCACCACAATGGGAAGCAGAAAGTAGTACCCGGCCTGGGCCGTCTCCCTCAGATCCGGCAATTCCGTAATCTGGTGGGTGGCTTCAAGTTCCGGCACCTGGCAGGCCAGCCAGATCAATGCCGCATAAGCAACCATGAGCAGCACGGTCACCACATAGATGGTGCCCCCGCCTGCAACAGTTTTGATCCAGCCCATGCCGTAATAGGTGACACCGCCGATAATAATAAGGAATAAGATGGTCATGACAAAGGAAAGCAATTTTCGGGCAATACTGCTTGTAACAGGCTTTGTCATTCCTTTGAGCCCAAGCTTGCAGGCTTCAAGATGGACAATATAAACCAGGGCGATATAGGAAATAATGGCCGGTAAAAACGCATGTTTAATGACTTCCACATAGGATATGCCGACGTATTCCACCATAAGAAAAGCGGCAGCCCCCATGACCGGCGGCGTCAGCTGGCCATTGGTGGATGCAGCAACCTCAACAGCCCCGGCCTTTTCAGCGGGAAATCCCACTTTCTTCATCAGGGGAATGGTAAAGGTTCCTGTGGTGACCACATTGGCAATGGAAGAACCGGATACAAGCCCGGTCATACCCGAGGAGACGACAGCAGCCTTTGCAGGGCCGCCACGCATGTGGCCCAGGGCGGCAAAAGCGGTCCGGATGAAATAGTTGCCCGCCCCTGCGGATTCAAGCAGGGAACCGAACAGCACGAACATGAAAACCATGCCCGTGGACACCCCCAGCGCCACACCATATACCCCTTCGGTGGACAGCCAGTAATGTGACATCCCCTTGGACAGGGAAGCCCCTTTGTGGGCAATCACCTCGGGCATGTGAGGGCCGAAAAAGGTATAACAGAGAAATACGGAGGCAACCACCATCAAGGGAGGCCCCAATGCACGCCTGGTGGCCTCGAGCAGTAACAGCAGGCCGATCACCGACACCACGATATCAATTGTGGTGGGATTTCCCGGACGGTCAGACAACTGGACATAAAAAATAAACAGATAGGCCGCACAAAAGGCGGCAACAAGGGCCGTAAACCAGTCCTGGGCGGGAATATACTTTCGTGGGGACGATTTAAACGTGGGATAGGCCGTGTAGGCCAAAAACATGGCAAAGGCCAGGTGAATGGCCCTGGCTTCCGTATCGTTGAGTACAAAAATATTAAAAATAAACGGCAGGGGTGATGCATACCAGAGCTGGAACAGGGTCCAGATCAGCGGCACATAGAAAAGGATTTTTTTCGGAATCGTGCCAACTGGGTTGCGCGCGCCTGTATCTGCCTCGGCAATCATTTCCTGCACATCCTGGGATGCTGCAGTTTCATTTGCTCCGGTCATTGTGACGATTCCTCCATGGAAGGGTGATGCTGTCGCTAAAAAAAATAACACTACAAAAAAACAATAAAAGTGTGCGGCCTGAACCGGATCCGGCGGCCGCACACTTTATCTAATTCAAACGTCGGTCCTGAATTACATCAGGCCAGCTTCTTTGTAATATTTTACAGCACCGTCATGGAGGGGGGCGGACAGGCCGTCCTTGATCATTTCTTCTTTTTTCAGGTTGGCAAATGCAGGATGGAGTTTTTTGAACTGGTCGAAATTCTCAAATACTGCTTTGACAACGTTGTAAATAACCTTTTCAGGCACCTTGGCAGAGGAAACAAAGGTCGCGCCTACACCAAAGGTCTGGGTGTCTGCATCTGTACCGCGATACATACCGCCGGGGATCATGGCGGTTCTGTAGTAGTCTTTTTCCGCGACAAGTTTTTCAATGGCCGGACCGTCTACCGTTACAATAACGGAATCACAAGACGTTGTTGCTTCCTTGATGGAACCATTGGGATGGCCAACCGTATAGACAATGGCGTCAACCTTGTTGTCGCAAAGGGCTTTTGACTGCTCGGCAGGTTTCAGCTCGGAGGCCAGTTTGAAATCCGCTTTTGTCCAGCCCAGGGTGCTCAGGACCACTTCCATGGTGCCGCGCTGACCGGAACCGGGGTTGCCGATGTTCATGCGTTTGCCTTTAAGGTCCATAAAATTCTTAATGCCGGAATCAGCACGGGCGACGACGGTAAACGGTTCGGGGTGGACAGAGAAAACAGCTCTCAGATCCTTGTTGGGTCCCTGTTTTTTAAACTTGCTGGTGCCGTGGTAGGCGTGGTACTGCCAGTCTGACTGGGCCACACCCATGTCAAGCTCACCAGCTGCAATGGTATTCAGGTTGTATACAGAACCGCCTGTACTTTCAACGGAGCAGCGGATGCCGTGTTCTTTTCTGCCTTTATTAACAAGACGGGCAATAGCGCCGCCCGTGGGATAATAAACACCGGTGACACCGCCGGTGCCGATGGTGACAAAGGTCTGATCCGCTGCCTGGGCAGGGGCGGAACCCGTAAAAAGAACCATACCGAAAAAAGCTGCAATACCAATAACCAAAAGTTTTTTCATCACTAATCTCCTAAATAATTGTGATTAAAGTTAACTATACCGTATTTTTACCGTATCTTTGCAAAAATGCTAAAGAATTAACGCCAGTGTTCCTCCTTTTCTTTAATTCTGTGGCCTCATCATACATTTTACCGATTCCAATGCAACAGAGCAAAAGTTATGCCATTCCCGACTCCCCTGAAAACCGGGGCATTGTTTTGACAGGTGTTTTGATGATATCATCAACTTAAACACAGATCCCGGGCAATTCCGCATCTTACGTACACATAAAACCTGGCGGAACTCCCTTTTGGATCATTTCATCAAATTTGAGGTTATCATCAACCCGTCAAAAGAGGAATGGCATGGAAATCAAAATGAAATTTAGCGTTTTCCCATGGGTTTGTAAACCCCCCTTTTCATCTGCCGGCACCGCCTTTCACCTTGACATAAGACCGTTTTTCGAATATTTGCTCTGGATTAACCCATATAGATTTAAGGCACTTCCCGGATGCTGATGCAGGGCCCGGGACGCAAGACCAACCCTTCAACGGCAAGCAGGCAACTATGTATCCGGAAATTCAATCTTATATTACAGAGAACAGGCAAGGACTCTTTGATCTGCTGGAAGAGCTGGTTCTCATACAGAGCTACTCAAGAAACAAGGCCGGTGTGGACCGGGTCGGCAAACGGATCCAAAAAGAAATGGCCGGTATGGGATTTTCCTGCGAATTCAAGCACCAGGATACCCTGGGGGACCACCTCATTGCCAGATCCCCGGGATGTTCAACCGGGAAAAAGCAAATACTGATTACCGGCCACATGGACACGGTTTTTCCCGAAGATACCCGGTTCAACTGGTACAAGGAAAATGCCACCATGTGTTTCGGCCCGGGAGTCGCCGACATGAAAGGTGGCCTTGTGGTCGGGATTTATGCCTTAAAGGCGCTTATCCATGCCGGGAAGATCGACAACCATCCCATCACCTTTTTGTTTAACAGCGACGAAGAAATCGGCTCTCCCACCTCACGGGCGCTGATCCGGGAAGAAGCGAACCGTTCACGCGCCGCATTTGTACTGGAAGCCGGTGGTCTTTCCGATAAAATCGTTGTCGGCCGCAAGGGCAACCTGTCTGCACGCCTCTCTGTTTCCGGCAAAGCCGGTCACGCCGCCTTTGCCGGCAGGGACAAGGCCAGCGCCATCCTGGCACTTGCCCATAAAATCATTGCCCTTGAAAAAATGAACGCACCGGACAAGGGCATCTCAGCCAATGTGGGCACCATCAGCGGCGGAATCGGCCCCAATACGGTGCCGGATCTGGCAACCGCGGCCCTGGATTTCAGGTTCCCCACGGACGATGATGCACAAGAGATTAAATCCCAGCTGCACCGTATTGCCGGGCACCAGACCATACCCGGCACCGGGGCTGAAGTCGACATTGTGTCGGGCCGGCCCGCCATGCCCGAAACCCCTGAAAACCAGGTGCTGTTCAACCAGATCCGGGAGCTTGCGGATCGCCTGGGCATGCCGGTCACCAGGGAAGTGCGCCAGGGTGTATCCGATGCCAACATCATTGCGGCTCAGGGGATTCCGGTCATTGACGGCCTGGGGCCTGTGGGCGACAAAGACCATAGTGAGGATGAATATATTGAAAAGGAAAGCCTCTGGAAACGGAGCATATTGTTCGGCAATATCCTGGCCGGTATCTGATCCCTGCAAGAAGAATGTTTCCGGCCGACCCGGGGATGGCTCCTCTACGGTCCCGTGCGTAATGGCCGGACAGCCATTGTTTTCCATCTCACGGTGTTGTCTTTTCCTGATGCTGTTACTGCCCGTCATTATCTCCGGGTGCACCAGTCCTCCGGAACGTCTTATTCCCCCGAAAGCCCCGCCTGCAGTAAAGATACAGGACGGCTTTGAGATTCCCGTATTCTCTTCGGCCATGAGCCAACTCAACTATGCCAGGTCTGGATTCACCGATAAAAGGGAAAAAAAGGCGGCATTCCGTGCTGTACTGGATCTCTTTCCCCGTGACATCATGGAATGCGGCCATGCATCCATCGGCCTGGCCTATCTTCACCTGGAACCCGACTACCGGTTTGCATCCCCGAAAACCATCCGCAGGGCCGCTGTCGATTTTAACAGCGTTCTGGACCGCTTTGCCGGCCAGCCCGATGTGGTGGTGAAGGCGCATTGGTATCTCGGCTGGATCTATACGGAACTGATGGGTGCACCGGAAAAAGGACTGGTTCACTTCTGGCGGATTGTCCGGGAATTTCCGGATGCACCCGTGAGTCAGTCCCCGCCCGTGCCCTGGGTGAATCTTGTGTCACCGCCAAAACAACATCAAGACCGCAAACATCCCCAAAGGCCGGAAAAACTCTGGGCAGAGGTTGCCCTGCTGGAAATTATCCGCAATACCCCCGATCATCCCCGTGCGGCCCTGGCCTTTGATCATCTGTCAGAACGGTTTCCCGCAGGGGCTGCAACCGGCTTTGCCCTTAAATTTATGCTGGCAGACCCCGGCCTGGCCAACCATGCACTGCCACGGGTGGCCCCTTATCTGTCCCAATATACGGAGAATCCTTACCTTATAAGGGATATCCGGATGCTGGCCCAAAAGGCTTCGCCATGAGTTTTTTTCCCCCGGCATCCCGGTTCATGCATTCCTTCAGGATCAGGATTTTCCTGGCCCTGACCCTGATTATCGTCATTGTTATCCCCGGTACCGGTTACTTCTGCTATATCCAGGCTACCCGGGTCATTGAAAAACAGATGCAGGAGTTTGCCCTGGGCTCTGCAGACCAGATTTCCAAACGGGTGGAGTCTTTCCTGTCCCACCACACCTTTAATGTGAAACTGATCAAGGCCCTGTTTGAACAGGGGTTGATCGACATGTCCGACGATAAGGAAATTCTGCGGTATTTTAACCTGTTCCAGAAAGACCATCCTGAGTTTTTCAACATCATATTCGGGGATGAAACCGGCAGGTTCCTCATGTCACCCGCCCAGGTGCCGGAGGTGCACAAGACATTCGACCCCAGAATCCGTCCCTGGTATCAGGGTGCCCTGACCTCCCTGGACATCCACTGGACAGATGTGTACTTGTTTGCATCTGCAAAGAAACCCGGGATGACCGTATCGATACCCATTTATGACACCACCCAGCGCCTGCAGGCAGTCTGCGGCATTGACATTGATATCTCTTCTTTTTCAAAATTTCTCAAAAGCATTAAAATCGGATCCCGCGGCGTTGCCTATATTTTTGACAATAAAAACGGAAGGATCATTGCCCACCCTGCCCTGGTACAGCAGCCCTGGGAGCGGTTTCACACCGACCTGCTCAGGGCGGTTTACGAGGATTTAACCGCCCGGGGCATGCGGTTCGGCATGTCCGAATACCAAGGGGACCAATATGTTACCGCATATACGAATTACCCGGGCAATGACTGGACCGTGGGGGTGACCCTGCCGGTTTCCGACCTGTTTGAAAATGTGCTTTCGATCCGCCGTGCAATTGTGACCCTTGTGGTGGGCGGTATTCTTCTTGCCAGCCTGTTTTCCTATCTCATTGCCATGACCATTGTCCGCCCCCTGACCCGGTTGAAGCAGGGAATTGAGCGCATCTCCTCTGGAGACCTGGAGTACAAAGTCGATATTAAGGATCCGGATATCGCCGCCACCCTTGCCGGGTCATTCAACCGCATGGCCGCCTCCCTGAACAAGAGCTCCAATGAATTGAAACGAACCTATGGGGAATTGGCCCAGAACGAAAAGCTGGCCGCGGTGGGCCAGATGACAGCGGGCATTGCACATGAAATCAAAAACCCTCTGGGTGTCATACAGGGGTCTGCCCAGGTGGTGGCCAATCCCGAACGTCCCATGGAAATGCGTGAAAAGGCCGCCCAGTTCATCATGGCGGAGGTGGACCGCCTCAACCATACCCTGACCGCATTTCTCAACTTTGCCAAACCCCAGTCTCCACGGATGAAATCCATGGATATCCGGCTGCTTACCGAGGAAATCGCAGCCATTCTCAGAACCCAGTACCCGGATCATGCGTTCACCGTATCTTCAGCCTCCCGGCTCCCGGACATCAGGGCGGACAGGGACCAGCTTCACCAGGTGTTTTTGAACCTGCTGATCAACGCAGTCCAGGCCATGCCAGAAGGCGGGGCCGTGAAAATTATTATGGGTACCCGGGATGCACCGGCATCGGATGCCCCCCGTCCGGCACCCGGTGCTTCCGGAACAGCGCCGTCTTCCTGCGTAAAGATCGACATTATTGACAACGGATGCGGAATCGGCCAGGATCAGATACAGACCATCTTTGACCCCTTTGTCAGTTTCCGGGACAACGGCATCGGCCTGGGCCTCTCGGTTGTTTCCCAGATTATCAAGGGCCATGGGGGACAGATGGATGTGTTCAGCATTCCGGGGGAACTGACCCGGTTTACCCTGATTTTTCCCATTGAAAACCAAGCGAACCACCGGGAGGACGGTCATGCCGCCACAGATTTTACTCATTGAAGATGAAGAGCGGATGCGCCAGGTGATCTCCATGCAGATGTCAGACCTGGACCTGACCATTCATGAAGCGGAAAACGGGGAACAGGCCATTGAGATCTTTGACAATACCACCATCCATCTGGTGGTCACGGACCTGAAACTGCCAAAGGTCAGCGGCATGGAAATACTGGCCCATGTCAAAGAGAAAGACCCGGATATCCCGGTCATCGTCATCACGGCTTACGGGTCCATTGAAAACGCGGTCAAGGCCATCCGTAAAGGGGCTTACGATTATGTGACCAAGCCGTTTAAAGAGGAAACCCTCAGGGAAAGCATCAAAAAGGCCCTGAAAATCAGCCGCCTTGCCCACGAGGTACGCCATCTGCGGCAGGAAATCGAAGACAAATTCACCTTTAAAAATATTGTGGGCAACTCTCCCAAAATCTGCGAAGTGCTGGAACTGGCCGGCTCCGTGTCTCCCACGGATACGTCCGTGTTGATCACCGGTGAAAGCGGGACAGGCAAAGAGCTGCTCAGCCGCGCCACCCACATGAACAGCCCCAGGTCATCCGGCCCTTTTTCAACGGTTAATTGTGCTGCCATCCCCTCTTCTCTTCTTGAGGCGGAGTTGTTCGGGTATGAAAAAGGTGCGTTTACTGGTGCCCACAAACAGCAAAAGGGAAAATTCGAAATGGCGTCGGGCGGCACCCTGTTCCTGGATGAAATCGGGGATATGGAACTGGATGTCCAGGCAAAATTTCTCAGGATTCTTGAAACACAGAAGTTTGAGCGCCTGGGGGGCAGTAAAACCATTACAGCGGATGTCAGGATCATCGCCGCCACCAATAAAGACCTGTGGCAGATGGTCCGGGAAAAGAAATTCAGGGACGACCTGTTTTACCGGATCAACGTGTTTCCCATCCATATCCCCCCGCTCAGGGAGCGGAAAGAAGATATTCACCGCCTGTGCCACCATTTCATCACCGAATTTTCAAAAGCATTTGGGAAAAAGCCCCCTGCCCTGTCTAACAACGGGCTGGAGAAACTTCTTGCCTATCCGTGGAAGGGCAATATCAGGGAACTGAAAAATGTCCTGGAACGGGCAATGATCCTGTGCACCACCAATCAGATCACACCCGACCATTTGATCCTGAACCCTTACCAGGAAACATTTCCGGACACCCTGCCCATGGATAAACTCATTCCCATGGTCATTGGCGACGGCCTGGACACGCTTGAAAAACGATGCATCACTTATGCCATGGACCGGGCCGGAAAAAATGTATCCAAAGCCGCCCGGATTCTCGGGATTTCCCGTGCCACCCTCCGCTACCGCCTGGAAAAGCTTGAAAAAACACTGCCAGCTGATACTCAGACGTAGCGGGGCAGATCCCGTGTGGATTCATAAAACGCCTCAAGGCCGATATTCCGGATGGTCTGGTTCATGGCAACCCAGCGGTCGTAAAGATGGGGATCAAACCCGGTATGGCTACAGGGAAAGTCATCGCATTCAAAACAGAAGTCAACACCTTTTTCCTGGTGGCACGGCCTTACCCCACACTCTTTAAACAGCCTGCATTGTTCATTGCGGCATCCGTTGCAGGTCCCTTTGGCAAAATATGCCAGCATCTCTTTAAATGCCGGATAATTCTGAAACACAGGGTCTCCCACCAATGTTTCAAACCGTTGGGCATAAATGTCAAAATTCCCCAGCTTTTCCCGGAGTTTCTCAGCATGGTTCCGAATCTGTCCGGTTGACCGGGCAAAGCATTTTTCACAACTCAGGCCGCACGGGGCCAGTGCATCTTTGATGTCGTCTCTGTTCATGTTTCCCCCTTGCATCATTAAAAATCACCGTCACCCTATCACATTGCCGTGATAATCACCGGGGATTCATGAATACAAATATATTTGCAGACATGTCAAATTGATGGTATGAAGTTTTGAATCAAACGCAGTATGTTCATGTATGCATCCGGAAGGGGCCGTCACAACCACCGGCAGTCAATATTCGAGATCCGGCAAGGCCTGTCACCCAAAACACATGGGTTATCAACGGCAACATCAGATCAAGGCATGGGAGGAGAATCGCAATGAAACAGCTTATTCTTGCAGTACTGATGATGGGTATACCAGTCGTGTCTCTGGCAGTTGAGGTGGACGTGGTAAAGCCGTATGTGATCACAGCCGAAGAATCTCATAACAGCGTCATTGAAGTAACCGTTCCCAATGGAAAAAGCATTTTATCAGTTCTTTTCAACGGATCCGACAGTGTGGCATCCGTCGAGCATTACAGTAATTTTTCGCAGTTTTTCGCCATTAAGAACAAAGGGAAAATGGTCCTGCTGAAAACCTCTCTTGCCAATGACACCCCCAAGGACAGTGTCATTTCATTTTATATTCTCACAAAAGAGGGAAAAACCCACACCATCAACTTTGTGACCCTGGGAAAAACGTACAAAAAAGAGCAACTCACCCAGAAAATCATCATCCAGTCCGATGAGGTTACCCTGGAAAAAACGAAAAATTAACCCTTTCCGTCACCGGAAGGAGGCCCTCCCTCCTTCCGGCATAATGTGGTGTTACACCGGATCTTCCAGCTTAAAGTTCACCCAGGATCCTGTCTTTGTTAGCAGGGTCAAGCCCGAGGATATCGCGGGCCTCATCCGGGGAGGCGATTTCCCTGCCCAGTTCCCGGGCAATACGGACAATGGTCTCAACAAGTGTGCGATTGGACGCCAGGGACCCATCCGGCAGATAGAGATTGTCTTCCAATCCCACACGCACATGGCCTCCAAGCAGAATTGCCGCAGTTGCCAGGGGGATTTCATTCCTGCCGATTCCGGCCACGGTCCATGTGGATCCCTTGGGAATGCTTTCCGACAGGAACAGCAGGTTTTTGACACTTCCGGGCATTGAACCGGGCGCACCCAGAACAAAGTCAAAATGGATCGGCCCTTTGATGATTCCTTTTTTCTCCAGAAAAAGGGCATTGTTGATCATACCGGTTTCAAACACTTCTATTTCAGGCTTTACCCCTGTTGTTTTGAACACATCCGCCAAAAACTCAATAAACTGGGGAGAGTTCTCATACACCACGCCAGGCAGATTGTTTGATCCCGTGGTGAAGGATGCCATTTCAGGCAGCATGCGAACCGGGAATGCCCTGTCTTCCCAATCTTTACCGGCCCTTGCCCCTGTTGACAACTGAACAATGACATCCGGGTCTGCCTGCTTAATATGCCGCACGATGTTCCTGAACATATCCTGGTCCAGGGTGGGCTTTTCATGAGCATCCCTGGCATGGACATGGAACAGGGCCGACCCTGCTTCGGCGCAGGCCTTCACATCCCTTGCGATTTCTTCGGGCGTGACAGGCAGGTGGGGATTCATTTTTTTGGTCGGGACATTGCCGGTGAGGGCTGTTGTGATGATCAGTTTATCCACGGTAGTGCCTCGTTATTTGATATCGGGTTATTCAAAAAATACAGACCTTGTGCCGATTGCAGTTTACGTCCGGCAAAACAGATCTTGTAACAATCATTACTCTAAATCGAAGAAATAATGTAACAGACATTGCAAGTCAAGTTCTTTTTTGCTACCTTAGCCTCAATATAAGATTCACCACAGGGATGAAAAGATGCATAAAGAACACTTTCTGTTTTCAACAACCCCGCTCCCCAAACTGACAGGGGCCCAGAATAAGATCCTCAACTACCTGCTTGAAAATATGGATGATGTGGCTTACATGAGCAGTGCCGAACTGGCCGAACGCCTGGAACTGTCCAATGCAACGGTGGTGCGGTTCAGTCAGCATATCGGATTCAAGGGGTATCTGGATCTCCAGCGCCGGATCCGCCGGGAAATCAAGGCCCGGTTAAATGTGCCGGCAAGGGTGCAAAAAAAGCCGCGGCATGTGAACCGGACGAGGGACTTTCTCGCAAGTGTCCTGAAGAGCGACCGGGACAACCTGAGCCAGGCCATGGAAATGATTTCACCCGAACAGTTTGAAGCTGCTGTCCGGGAAATTTGCCGCCACCGGGAAATCTGGGTGCTCGGTCTGAGATCCTGCCATGGTGCAGCCCATTATTTTGCAACCAACCTGCGGTTCCTGTCAAAACGGGTGAACCTGATTTCCCTGGATGCGGGCACGGTATGGAGCCAGCTCACCCCGGGATTGAATCCGGATGCCCTGCTCGTCAGTATTACCTTTCCCCGCTACTGCCGCCAGACCCTTGATATCACCGAGCAGTTCCACCAGGCAGGTGCAACCACCCTGGCCATAACGGACAGCCACACCTCCCCGCTTGCCAACATGGGAAATTATGTCTTTCCCCTGCCCTTTTGGATTGATTCGTTTTTTGAATCCAATGTGGCGGTGGTCAGCTTTTTAAATGCACTGCTGGCAGCAGTCTCCTTCCAGGACGGCCCCAGGACCATGTCCCGCCTGACGGCGCTGGAGCAGGTCTGGGAAGAAAAAAAGGTGTACAGCAACGACACAACAACGGCATTGCCCAGTTGGGCAAGCCAGTTCACATCAACTACAGATAAATGATACACGAGGAACAGTCTCATGGGTAAAGGAAAAAACATCCCCCGCAGCTTTCTGGCAGACAACCCCCTGGCGGTAAAAGCCAAGGGCATCTATATTTACGATGAAGCTGGAAAAGATTACATTGACGGCTGCAGCGGCGCCCTGGTGTCAAATCTGGGCCATGGCGTGACAGAAATCATAGATGACCTGTGCCGGCAGATGCAGACCCTGGAATTTGCACATCCCTCCAGGTGGGATCATGACGCAGCTGTCGAGGCAACTGAATTGATCGGGCAAATGACCCCGGGCGACCTCAATTATTGCTGGTTTGTGTCCGGTGGTTCGGAAGCGGCCGAATCTGCCATTAAAATGGCCAGGCAATATTTTGTTGAACGGGACGGCAAAGACAGTCCCAAGCATAAGTTGATCAGCCGCCACTGTTCCTACCACGGGGCCACCCTGGGCGGTATGTCCGTGGGCGGCAGTACCGGCAGGACCCAGGCTTACCAGCCCCTGTTGAATCCTTCCGCCAAAATTCCAGCCACCTATTTTTACCGGAAGCCCGACGGGATGACTGATGCGGCATTTGGGAAAGACTGTGCCGACGCCCTGGAAAGGGAGATTCTCAACCAGGGCCCGGAAAAGGTTCTGGCGTTCCTGGCCGAACCCATAGTGGGTTCGGCCGGTGGTGCCATCACACCGGATGATGACTATTGGCCCAGGGTCCGGGCCATTTGTGACAAGTATGACGTATTGCTCATTGCGGACGAGGTCATGACCGGGTTCGGCCGTACCGGCACCCCCTTCGGGGTTGACCACTGGCAGGTTGTCCCGGATATTATCGCATCGGCAAAAGGTATGGCTGCCGGTTACATCCCCACGGGCGGCATCTTTGTCAGAGAAGGTATTATTGATGTGGTTAGAAACGGCAGCGGCAGTTTCATCCACGGCCATACCTATAATGCAAACCCCTTAAGTTGCAGGGCTGTGGCCAGTGTCCTGACCTATATCAACACCCGTTCAGTCATTGAAAATGTGCATGAAAACGGTAAACACCTTGGAGAAGGACTCAATGCCATTGCCCAAAACAGCCGGTTGATCGGGGATGTCCGTGGCCGGGGATACATGTGGGCCATGGAAATTGTGGCGGACAAGGAATCAAAAACGCCTTTTGCCCAGGAAAAAAAGGCAACGGCAAAGGCATTGGCCGCCTGCCTGGACAGCGGACTCGTCGTGTACCCGGGCGGTTGCCATATCAACGGGGTTGATACCAATATCTTCCTGGTGGCCCCGCCCCTGGTTACCACCCGGGACGAAGTCGGCAAACTCCTGGACCGGCTGGATACAAGCCTTGTCAAATTTGCCGGAGAGATGTTGGGTTAACCGTCCCACAGCCCGACTCGTTTCCATCATCTCCCCACAAAAGAATGCTCCCGGGTGCAGGTAACCTGCACCCGGGAGTATTTTAACAACAAATCTCTGCCGATGTCCCTTTTGCCGGAGTTGCCAGGAACCGGATCGGATCAGTCAGTTTTCAGGACGGACAGGAATGCAGACTGGGGAATTTCCACAGATCCGACCATTTTCATCCGTTTTTTCCCCTTTTTCTGCTTTTCCAAAAGTTTCCGTTTTCTGGAGATATCACCGCCGTAGCATTTGGCAGTCACATCTTTTCTAAAAGCGGATATGGTTTCCCGGGAAATAATTTTTCCGCCGATGGCACCCTGGATAGGGATCTTGAACTGCTGCCGGGGGATTTCCTCTCTCAGTTTTTTACAGGCGGCACGGGCCTTAGCCTCGGCTTTTTCCCGGTGGATGAGCATGGACAGGGCATCCACCCGCTCCGCATTGATCAAAAAATCCAGCCGGACCAGATCGGTCTCCTGATATCCCGCGATTTCATAATCAAAGGATCCGTATCCCTGGGTCACACTTTTCAGGCGGTCATAAAATTCGTATACCACCTCTGACAACGGCAGGGTAAACTTCATTTCCATACGGCTGGACGTCAGGTACTGGTAGTTGGTGCTGACGCCCCTGAATTCATGGCAAACCTGCATGACATTGCCCATGTACTTGTCCGGCACAATGATGGAGGCATTGATGAATGGCTCCCTGACCTTTGTGATTTCCATGGGATCGGGATATTCCGTGGGGTTGTCTATGATCTTCACCTCCCCCGAGGTATAGGTGATTTCATACTGCACCGACGGAGAGGTCAAAATCAGGGAAATATTGTATTCCCGCTCAAGCCGTTCCTGGACCACCTCCAGGTGAAGCAGGCCCAGGAATCCGCACCGGTAACCGAACCCCAGGGCTGCGGATGCATCTTTTTCATAAATCAGCGATGCATCATTGAGCTTGAGTTTTTCAAGGGCTTCGGACAATTCTTCGTAGTCGTCGGAAGCCACCGGGTACATTGAGGAGAAAACCACAGGGGTGGGTTCCCGGAATCCACCCAGGGCATTGTCGCACATCTTATCCGGCATGGTCACGGTATCACCGATTTTAACGTCGGAAATGGTTTTGATACCGGCAATAAAATATCCGACCTGGCCTGCCACCAGTTTGTCCTGGGGAACACGCTGGATCTGAAAAAGTCCCACCTCTTCCACTTTGTACTGGGCTTTGTTGGACATAAACTGGATCTTATCGCCCTTTTTAACCGTACCCTCAAAAATACGGAAATGCACAATGGTGCCCCTGAAGGCATCATAATGGGAGTCAAAAATCAAAGCCTTGAACTTGCCTGTGTCTTCAACCACAGGGGCGGGAATCCCATCCACAATGGCCTGGAAGACCTTGTCCACACCGGTGCCCACTTTGGCGGAAACCTGGAGGGCTGTATCCGGGTCCAGGCCCAGGTCCTCTTCAATTTGCTCCTTGACCCACTCGATTTCAGCAGACGGCAGGTCAATCTTGTTGATCACCGGCAGAATTTCAAGGTCATGCTCCATGGCCAGGTAAAGGTTGGCAAGGGTTTGGGCTTCAACACCCTGACTGGCATCGGCAAGGATCAGAGCCCCTTCACAGGATGCCAGGGCCCGGGACACTTCGTAAGAAAAATCCACATGGCCGGGCGTGTCAATGAGGTTGAGCAGGTATTCGGTGCCGTCGTTAGCCGTATACGGCAGGGAAACGGTCTGGGACTTAATGGTAATCCCCCGTTCCCGCTCTATATCCATGGAATCCAGAATCTGGTCCTTCATGTCCCGGTCTTCAATAATGCCGGACAACTGGATCAGCCGGTCGGACAGGGTGGACTTTCCATGATCAATATGCGCAATAATGGAAAAATTTCTGATATTATCTTTATTTAACTTCAAGTGGGCTCCAAACTAAGAGTTGACAAATATCGTCTATATCGCTAATTTTGAGCTTATACATGTATCAATTGTACCTGGAAGTGTCAAGGATAGGCGGTTTCAGGAGACCCCTGCACCCGGAGAAAACCCATGGCTCATTCCATCCTGATAGTTGACGATGACATTGCCATAAAGGAGTCTGTGGAGGAATACCTCAAACTCCTGGCATATGACGTGAGAAGTGCCGGGAATGCCGACGAAGCCATTGAGGTTCTGAAAACATTCCGGGCGGATGTTGTACTCACCGATATCATGATGCAGGGCATGGACGGCCTGGAACTGACCCGGGTCATCAAAGAGGACCTTGATGTGGATGTCATGGTCATGACCGGGTACAGTGCGGATTATTCCTACGAAGAGGCCATCAAGGCCGGTGCCAGCGATTTCATTTTCAAACCGTTTCGCTTTGAGGAGCTTGACCTGCGTATCAAACGGGTACTCCGGGAAACCGCATTTAAAAAAGAGCGGGCAAAGCTCCTGGCGGAAATGGAACAACTGGCCATTACCGATGCATTGACCGGCCTTTACAATTCACGGCAGTTTTTTCGTCAGATCAAGCAGGAAATCAAGCGATGTGACCGGTATTCAAGGGCGCTCTCCCTTTTGATCCTGGATATTGATTACTTTAAGAACTACAACGATACCTGGGGCCACCTGGAAGGGGACAAGGTCCTCATGGGCATCGGCCGCATCATCAGTTCCTGCATGCGGTCCATGGACACGGCCTATCGTTACGGCGGCGAAGAATTTGCCATCATCCTGCCGGAGACGGGCCTGAAAAAAGCCTGTGTGGTAGGGGCCAGGATCAAGGACAATATCTCCAGGGAAATATTTACTCCGGAGGAAGGCATCATGGAATCGGTCACCGTCAGTATCGGAGCCAGTGAACTCCAAGACGGCGAAAATTTCACGGCCTTTATCAAGCGGACAGACAAAGCCCTTTACAAATCCAAGGAAACCGGCAGGAATAAGCTGACCTACTCTTCCTGAACCGGCCTTTCGCTCTCTTTCGCAACTCCCCTGAACGTCAATCTAAAGCGTTTGTAATGCGCATGCTCATATCCATGGATCTCGCCTGGTGGGTAAGTGCACCGCAGGAAATCACATCCACGCCGGTATCGGCAATGGCATTCAGGGTGTCAAGGGACACATTGCCCGATGCCTCCACCACAGCCCTGCCCTTGATGTGGGCCACAGCTTCAGCCATGGCCTCAAGGGTCATGTTATCCAGCATGATCACATCCGCCCCTGCCGCAAGCGCCTCGTTCACCTCATCCATACATGACACCTCCACCTCAACCTTCATTAGATGAGATGTCCTGGCCCGGACCAGGGCTACCGCCTTTTCAACAGAGCCTGCCACAGCAATATGATTGTCCTTGATCAGGATGCCGTCATACAGGGCAAACCTGTGGTTGAACCCGCCCCCGGCCCTAACCGCATCTTTTTCCAGGGTCCGCCATCCCGGTGTTGTTTTCCGGGTGTCTACAAGCCGGACCCTTGGGTTGTCCAGTGTATCGACAAATTCATGGGTCAGGGTGGCAATGCCCGAAAGGCGCTGGAGAAAATTCAGAGCCACCCGCTCGCCTTTGAGCAGGCCGAGCAGGTCCCCTTCAACTTCAAAAAAGACATCTCCGGACCGGATGCGGTCGCCGTCCCTGAATGCCGTGGCACACACGATGCCGGGATCGACAAGGGAAAAGACCTGTTTGGCCACGGCAGTTCCGGCCAGGATAAAATCCTGTTTGGCCACAATAATGCCTTTGCCCTGGCGGGGCTCGGGTAAGATACTTTCCGTGGTGATGTCCCCAAGGCCCGAATCTTCGAACAAGGCCAGGCGGATGATCTGTTCAGTCATGTCCATGATAAGATCCCGGGAGTATGATTTCCGGCTTATTGCATTCCTTTGATCCGGTCCAGATTGGCGGAAATTTTATCCTGCTTCTCCTGGAGTTCATCATGCTGGGCCTTGACCTTTGCAATTACGTTTTCCGGGGCTTTTTCAAGGAAACTGTCATTGTTCAGCCGTTTCTGGATGCCCATTAACTCCTTGGTATTTTTCTCAAGTTCCTTTTCCAGCCGCTTGATCTCCTTGTCAAAATCAATCACCCCTTCCAGGGAAACAAAGCAGGTGGTATTTCCCGTCACCGTTGTTGCGGCGGATGCCGGCAGGTTGTCCGCATCACAGAAATAGAGGCTCTCCAGGGTGGCCAGGTTTGCAATCACAGACTTGTTTTCCGCGATGAGCAGTTTTTCCTGTTCATCCTCCGTATTGGCCAATACCTTGATCTTCATTGAGGGCTGGATGTTCATTTCACTCCGGATGTTCCGGATACCGGAAATCAGGCCGAAAAGAAACTCCATTTGTGTTTCGCTGTTCTTGTCACGGACAGCATCATAGTTCTCCGGATCAAACGGGAAAGCGGCTTTCATCACCGATCCCCGGGTGGCGGGAAGAATATGGTAAATTTCCTCGGTCACAAAGGGCATAAACGGATGAAGCATAACCAGAATGTCTTCCAGCACCTTTGCCAGAACCGCACGGGCCGCATCCCTGCGCTGGGCCCCTTCTTTTTCATATAAGGCGGGCTTGGCTGTTTCCAGGAACCAGTCACAGTACTCATGCCATACGAACTGGTATGCCGCAGAGGCAGCCTCATTGAACTTGTACCCCTCAATTCCCTCTTTGACGGCTTTGGCGGTTGCGGCAGACCGGGAAAGAATCCAGCGCTCGGCAAGGGAAAGCTTGTCCCTGTCGATGGTGGTGTCGTTTTCCGTAATATGCATGAGGGCAAACCGGGCTGCGTTCCAGAGTTTGTTCACAAAATGGCGGTATCCCTCAACCCTGGATTCGGACATTTTCACGTCCCGTCCCTGGGCGGCAAAGGCGGCCAAGGTAAACCGGAAGGCATCTGCACCGTATTCGTCAATTACTTTCAAGGGATCAATGACATTTCCCTTGGATTTCGACATTTTTTTACCGTGCTCGTCCCGGACCAGGGCGTGGATATACACGTCGTCGAACGGAACTTCGTCCATGAAATGAATGCCCATCATCATCATCCGGGCGACCCAGAAAAAGAGGATGTCAAACCCGGTGACCAGCACACTGGTGGGATAAAAGGTTTTGAGTAGATCCGTGTTCTCAGGCCAGCCCATGGTGGAAAAAGGCCAGAGTGCCGATGAAAACCAGGTATCCAGCACATCGGTTTCCTGGACAATCTCTTTGGAACCGCAGGCGGTACATTCCGTGGGGTCGGTTTCCTCGACGATGACAGCCTTGCACTCCGGGCACTTCCATACCGGTATCCGGTGTCCCCACCAGATCTGGCGGGAAATACACCAGTCACGAATATTATCCATCCATTCAAAATAGGTTTTGGACCAGTTGTCCGGGATGATGCGGGTTCTGCCGGACCGAACCGCTTCGGAAGCCTTTTCCGCCAATGGGCCGACCTTGACAAACCACTGCTTGGAAATGGAAGGTTCCACATCGGTATGGCAGCGGTAGCAATTGCCCACGCTGTGCTTGAGGGGTTCTTTCTTTTCAAGCAGCCCCATGTCGGCCAGGGCCTCCACAGCCTGCTTCCGGCATTCGAACCTGTCCAGGCCTTCAAACCGGCCCGCGCCTTCGGTCATCATGCCCTGGTCGTCAATCACCTTGAGTTTCTTAAGCCCGTGCTTTTCTCCCAAATGGAAGTCATTGGGATCGTGGGCCGGGGTGATTTTTAGCGCGCCCGTGCCGAATCCGGTGTCCACATATTCATCCCGGATAATGGGAATGGTCCTGTCGGTCAGGGGAAGCACCACCTCGGTCTCTGTCATATCCCGGAACCGCTCATCCTCCGGATTGACAGCCACGGCCGTATCCCCGAACATGGTTTCCGGCCTTGTAGTGGCAACGGTCAGGCCTTTTTTCTGGTCTTTGAACGGGTAGCGGATATAGTAGAGATAACTGTCTTTTTCTTCATATTCCACTTCCAGGTCGGCCAGGGCCGTCCGGCACCTGGGGCACCAGTTGATGATATACTGGTCTTCGTAGATCAGGCCTTCCTTGTATAAGCGGACAAATACTTTGCGGACCGCCTCGGAAAGGCCCTCATCCATGGTAAAGCGCTCACGGTCCCAGTCACAGGAGGCACCAAGGCGCTTTAGCTGGTTGATGATGGCACCGCCGGATTTTTCGCGCCAGCGCCAGACCTCTTCAATGAATTCTTCACGACCGAGCTGGTCACGGGTTTTCCCTTCGGCAGCCAGTTTCCGTTCAACCACATTCTGGGTGGCGATACCGGCATGGTCGGTTCCCGGCATCCAGAGGACATTATGGCCAAGCAGCCTCTGGTACCGGCACATGATATCCTGGACCACGTTGTTCAGGGCATGGCCCATGTGGAGCACCCCGGTGACGTTGGGCGGGGGGATTACGATGGAAAACGCGTCTTTTTCGCTCTTGTCTTCAGCCTTGAAAAAGCCGTTTTCCATCCAGAATGAATACCATTTCTCCTCAATACCTTTTGGCTCATATCCTTTGTTCAGAGAATCCGAACCCATAATATCACTCCTCACTCCCGTATTAATGAAAAAGGGGATTGGATCAATCCCCATTGCCGTTTAACATGTAATGACGCTGTCAGATCAGGTTTTATCAATATCGTCAAGGTCTTTTTGAAGGGCCTGCTTGATATCTGTAATCTCTTTTTTGAGAACCTTTTCCATGACCTCGAAAAGAACCGTTTCAATGGTTTGTGAAAATTTTCGTTCAATGACCCGCTCAAGTGCGGCTTCCAGTTCTTCCCGGGAGATCTCGGGCATCGTCGGTCCGCCTTGTTCCCGGGAATCGTCCGGCGATTCCGTTACCGTCATATCAAGATCGCCCTGCCCGGGCAAATCCGTTTCAGGCAACACCCTGTCGTCGGCCGCAACCTCCGTGAGTTCAATGATTTCCGCGCCTGTATCTTCAGGCGATGCATCCGCAACCACCTGGGTCAGTTCAATGATGTCATCATTGTTGTCTTGAATCATATATTCCTCACTCATTATCCGTGGTAAGCCTTGATACGCCATCGTCTATGGAAACGAAAACTACCAGAGCCGGATAAAAGTGTCAACAGATTAAACACCGGGTACAGTGTTGAAATCCCTAAATAAAAAAAGCTCCCGGCAAAAACCGGAAGCTTTATTTATCAGTGGTGCCCAGGAACAGAATTGAACTGCTGACACGGGGATTTTCAGTCCCCTGCTCTACCGACTGAGCTACCTGGGCGTGTTGTGCGAAACAACGGAGGACTTTATATGCCGTTTGCAAAACGAAGTCAAGGGAAAAATGAGATTTGTGTTAATGCTTAGGCGCCCGATCTGTCCCCATGTCGCCCAGGATGTACTGGATAAGCCCGGTTGCGGTGACAGCGGCGGTTTCCGCACGCAGTATCCTGGGGCCGAGGGAATATGAGACAAACCCTGCGGCTTGTGCACGCTGGATTTCCTCTGCTGAAAACCCGCCCTCCGGGCCGATCAGCACAATGGTGCCGGCATCTGCTTCGCTGTCGGCAGCCAGGTGAGAAAGGGAACGGCCGGCGTTTTCCCAGAACGCTATTTTCCGGGAATATCCCTGCGACATCTCCAGGATTTCCTCAAATCCCACAGGCGGATGAATGTCCACCAGACAGCTCCGCCGGCATTGTTTTATGGCTTCCCGTGAGATGGTCTGCCACCGCTCCGTGCGGCGGGCAAGCCGTGAAGCATTGGGTGCCGGCACAGACCGGCTTGAGAAAAAAGGCACCCACCGGCGTATGCCCAACTGGGTGAGCATTTTAATCACCCCGTCCATTTTCCCGTCCTTGAGCATGGCCGAACAGATAGTTAACTCCAGTCCGGACTCGGTTTCCGACGCGGTTTTATCCAGAATGGAAATCTCCACCCGGTCCTGATCCATCCGCAGAATTTCTCCGGTGTAATCCATTCCCTTTCCGTCTGTCATGGAGACCGGGCTTCCGGGTTTTAACCGCAATACCCGCCGGATATGCCTGGCGTCCTGTCCGCAGACCACAACGCATCCTTCTGTTTCTCTTTCCGGGTCTATGATAAATTTCTGCATGATCGTTACCTGCCCTTTACATGGCAGAGCACCCGGTCCACCACCCGGCCGACATCACTGTCGGACATGGCCGGAAACAACGGCAGGCTGAGACAGCGGGAATAATAGGTTTCCGCAGCAGGACATTTTCCGCGTGCATACCGGTATTTTTCCGCATAATAGGGCTGCCAGTAGATGGGAATATAATGCACCTGGGTGAAAATATTCTCTTTTTTGAGCGCCTCATACACCTGCTGCCGGATCTGCGCTCCCCCTTTGAACTGAATCGGGTATAGATGAGGGCAGGCCCGGGTTGCCAGGTGCTCATGGGGGAGGATCAAAAGCTCTTTAGACCCGGCAAAGGCCTTGTGATACATGGCAACAATTTGCCGCCGCCTGGCGCAAAACTCTAACAGCTTTTCAAGCTGGGAAAGCCCGAGGGCAGCCTGGATATCCGTAAGCCGGTAATTGTATCCCAAACCGTGCATTTCATAATACCATGCTCCATGCTCCATGCTTCCCGGTGTCTTACAGGGCGGCGCCATCCCATGATTTCTCAAACAACGCAAATGCCCGGCCAACACATCATCATTGGTCATCACTGCACCGCCCTCACCGGAGGTCACGGTTTTTACCGGGTGAAATGAAAAAATCGCCAGGTCTGAATGGGAGCAGCTTCCGCATGCATAAGAGGTCCCATTGGAACGGTATTCAGAGCCCAGGGCATGGGCGGCATCCTCAATGACAGCAAAGCCGTACGTTTCGGACAAGGCCTTGATGGCGGGCAGGTCCGCAGCAAGGCCGGCAAAGGAGACCGGGATTACCACCCGGGGAACGGCCACATCTCTGCAATAGGCGTCAAGTTTTTCCGGAGACATGCAAAGGGTGGCCGGATCAATATCAATAAAATCCGCAGTTGCACCGCAAAACTCCACGCAATTGGCAGAGGCCAGAAAAGAGTTGGGCGAGGTCACCCCCAGATCACGGTTGGAAATGCCAAGGGCCATGCATGCCAGGTGCAGGGCCGCAGTGCCGTTGGCGCATGCAACGGCATGGCGGGCACCCGTGACCCGGCACAACCCAGCTTCAAATTCCGCAATTTTAGGGCCTGTGGTCAGGAACGGATCGCCCAGCACATCTGCAACAGCGTCCCTATCCGTCTGGTCTATCAATTGCCGCCCATAGGGCAGTATGCTGCTTTTTTCAGTATCAGGCATTTGGGTTCCTTTTTATATCAAAAGAGACTTGGGCCGGCACCGGTGCAAGCCGGCACATGGAATCTGCCGGGCCAACTTGCCGTGCGCTGGGCACCAGGCAGTGCCAAGGCTGAAACACGTCATTGCATTGATATACCAGCAATCCGGAAAACAATAAAGCAAAGTCTTGGCCCGTCTTGGCCGCCGGATTTATATGACGGCAAAGGTTCCAGGATTGTTTTTCACGGTAATTTTATGGTAATAAAAGGGCCATGAATCCAATCAACCGTGAAAATATCATTCTGGCTTCCCAATCCCCCAGGCGAAAAGAACTGCTTGCCCGGGCCGGTCTCAGCTTTGAGATCATGGCGGCGGATATTGATGAAGAGGCAGTTCCCTACACCGGGACCCCGGATGCATACGCAAAAACCCTGTCGCATCTGAAAGCAGACCATATTGCACAGCAGCATCCACAGGCCTGGACCATCGGGGCCGACACCATCGTGGTGGTGGACAATACCATTTTAGGAAAACCCAAAGGCAGGGACGGGGCTGTTGCCATGCTCAACGCCCTTGCCGACCGTTCCCATTCGGTGTTTACCGGATTTACCGTCATCCACCCAGAAAACGGGATTTCAGAATCTTGTGCCGTTGAAACCCGGGTGACCTTTAAATCCCTTTCCGCCGGAGAAATCTCCTGGTATGCGGATACGGATGAGCCTTATGACAAAGCAGGCGCTTACGGTATACAGGGGATCGGCGCGTTTCTGGTCAAAGAGATTTCAGGCTCGTATACCAATGTGGTGGGACTGCCGGTGTGTGAAATCATGGACACCCTGGCCCGGTTCGGGATCATCCAATACAATGGTCACCCAATGACAATAAGGACATAACTTCATGCAGATAAAAGACAACCTGGAGCAGATACAGGAACGAATCCGTAAGGCAGCAGCAGACTGCGGCCGCAATCCGGATGAGATCACCCTGATCGGTGTGAGCAAGCGCAAGCCTGCGGATCTTATTCAGGCGGCCATCAACGCCGGCCACAAGAATTTTGGTGAAAACTACATCCAGGAGGCTGTGGAAAAAATCGACAGCCTGGGACGAGACGCCGCCTGCTGGCATTTTATCGGCCATCTCCAGTCCAACAAGGCCAAATTTGCCGTAAAATACTTTGACCTGATCCACACCGTGGACAAATTTAAGCTGGCAAAAGAAATCAATAAACAAGCCACTAAAATCGGAAAGATCCAGGAGATCCTGCTCCAGATCAACATTGCCCGGGAACAGACAAAATCCGGCGCAGATGCCGGCGAGGTCATCGGCCTGGCAAAAGAGATCAGCCAACTCGATCATGTTGCCCTGAAAGGCTTGATGTGTATGCCCCCGTTTTTTGACGAACCTGAAGAGGCCAGGGAGTATTTCAAAGCCGTGAAGGCCATCAGCCGGGAGATCCGTGACGCCAATCTTCCCAACGTTGATATGGCCCACCTGTCCATGGGCATGAGCAATGATTTTGCCGTGGCAATTGAAGAAGGGGCCACCCTGGTCAGGGTCGGCACCGCCATATTCGGGAGCCGGGATTGAAACTGCTGCTTCACACCTGCTGCGGCCCGTGCACCATCTATCCTTTAGAGGTGCTCCGGCAGATGGATATGGATGTGATGGGGTTTTTCTACCGCCACAACATCCATCCGTTCACCGAGTGCATGAAACGGGAAGAGACCCTGAAGACTTATGCTGACGACATGGATCTGAAAATGATCTGGCAGCAGGGATATGAACTGGAAGAATTCTTAAGGGCGGTGGCATTCCGGGAAAAAGACAGGTGCCGGTACTGCTACCATGCCCGCCTCAAGGCCACGGCCATGGTGGCCAAAAAGGGAAAGTTCGATGGGTTCTCCACCACCCTGCTCTATAGTAAATTCCAGAACCACCAGCGCATCGTGGATACCGGCAATGCACTGGCGCGGCAATATGGCCTCACATTTTTCTATCATGATTTCAGGGAAGGATGGCGCAGGGGAATTGACATTTCCAAGGACCGGGGCATGTACCGCCAGCCTTACTGCGGATGCATCTACAGCGAAAAAGACCGGTATGTAAAAGCGTAAGGACTCCCGGCAACCCTTTTTAGTTCGGAGCTTTTTTGCGCCGCATGTGATTGTGAATGGTGACGATGCGTTTGTCGGCCTGGTGAAGCCGGTCGGCCAGAACCGTGAACAGGTGTTTGGCCACATCCGGGTATTTCTCAATGACTTCCCCCAGCTTATCCCCGGGGAAGCGCTTTACCCGGCACCGGCCCTTTGCGATGATGGATGCGGATCTGGCCCCTCCGGTGATGGCGGCCATTTCCCCGAAATATTCACCGGGCTGGGTGATTTCAGCGATCATCTTCCCGCCTTTTACCACGTAAACCCCTCCCTGGACCAGTTTGAAAAAATCAATATCCGTATTGCCTTCCCGGATGATTACATCCTTGTCTTCATAATGCTCCACATCAGGATTGACCAGATAGGCCGGCAGGGATTCCTTGGTAATGGTTGTTTTTTTCAGTACCTCATCCAGGGATGTCTCCGCAGACTTCACTTTGACAAGCCCGGCATCCCGAAGCGTGATCATCCCCTCTGAAATGGCAACTTTGCGAAGCTGATCTTCGGGCACTTCCGCTGAAATGGCTTTGCCGACCTCATCGGTTACCTCCATGAGTTCATAAAGCCCGACCCGGCCTTTATAGCCTGTGCCGTTGCAATGGGAACATCCCCTGGGACCGTAAATTTTCAAATCATCAATCTCATCCTTGTGAAACCCGTAGAGTTCCAGGTCCGTCGGATTATGACCGGTCACCACCTGCTTGCATTCCGGGCACAGCCGCCTTGCCAGGCGCTGGGACAAGACCATGGTCACTGAGGATGCCAGCATATACGGGGCAATGCCGATATCTGCCAGACGTCCGATGGTGGAGGGGCAGTCGTTGGTATGAAGGGTGGCAAACACCAGGTGGCCAGTCATGGCCGCTTTGATGGCGATCTCAGCCGTGTCGATATCCCGGATTTCACCCACCATGATGATATCCGGGTCCTGGCGGAGAAAGGCTTTAAGGGCTGCAGCAAAGGTCATCCCAACCTCTTCTTTTACCGGCACCTGGTTGATTCCCTTGAAGTTGAATTCAACCGGATCTTCTGCGGTGAGAATTTTAATATCATCCTTGTTCAGCCGGTTGAGGATCGAATACAGGGTGGTTGTTTTACCCGATCCGGTCGGCCCTGTAACCAGGAGCAGTCCGTAAGGACGAGAGATACACCGCTTGAGCATCTCAAAGGTGCCGGCTTCAAACCCCAGCCGGGTCAGGTC
The DNA here is from genome assembly GCA_036881925.1 of Desulfobacter sp. Taxonomy (GTDB): domain Bacteria; phylum Desulfobacterota; class Desulfobacteria; order Desulfobacterales; family Desulfobacteraceae; genus Desulfobacter. Next base: position 54,936 of record JBAJNJ010000022.1, on the reverse strand, counting down.
AATGCTCAACGCGCTCTGGTCCAGGATACGCATGACAATGCTTTCCCCGAACAGGGTCGGCAGGGTGGATACCCGGAAATCCACGGATTTTTTCCTGCCGAACCGCAGCTTGATGCGGCCGTCCTGGGGCACCCGGCGTTCGGCAATATCCAAAGACGCCAGGATTTTGACCCTTGAAATCACGGCATTTTTGATGGACAAGGGCAGGTTCATGGCCTTGTACATGCCCCCGTCCAGGCGGTAGCGGACCTGGAAGGATTTTTCAAAGGGCTCGATGTGAATGTCCGAAACCCCGTCGTTGATGGCCTTTGTCAGGATGCCGTTGACCAGCTTGATGATCGGCGCGTCAGACGCCATGAACTCATCCTGGCCGTCATCCATGTCCGCGACCCCGACTTCGATCTCTTCGGCAGCTTCCGACACCAGGGAACCGAAGTCTTCCACCGACGTGACGGGCTCGTCATCTTCTACATCATCATCAAAGTGGAGAAAGTTTTTATACTCTTCGTCGGATATCTTATAAAAATCGCGGTAAGCCTGAATGATGTCGTTTTCAGTGGAGACGTGGACCTGGATGTTCTTCCCGGTTTTTTTATGCAGTTCTTCCACCACGGTGGTATCTGTGGGTTCGGCCATGGTCACGGACAGGTCGTCCCCCTGGAGGGCCATGGGGAATACAAGATGGGACTTAGCCATCTCATAGGGTAACACCTCTATGGCATCTGCGTCCGCCTTGATTTCCGAAAATTTGACAACGTTGTAGTTGTAGAGACGGCCCAGTACAGTTACGATGGTGTCCGGATCAATATAGCCTTTGTTCAGCAGGATCGTACTCAGCCGTTCCTGTGTCTTTTTATGTACATCCAGGGCCTCGTTGAGCTGTATGCTCGTGATCTGCCCCTCTTTGGACAGGATTTCCCCGATCTTTGTCTTGCCTGCACCGGACTGGTCTTTGATGGTGGATTTCAGACTGGACGCGGATTTTCCCTTTGCACCGTTGGCCATGTATCTTCCTGATGAGGGTTAAGGATGTGTGCCGTGACTATTCCGTTTTCTTGTAGTTTTTAAACACCCGGATCCCTCCGGCAAGTATCAGAAGGCCGCCCAAGGTGTACAGGCAGAATTTCACAACACCGATTTTGTTCTTGAAAAATTCTATGGTTTCTATGTCCGGCATTACCTGGGGAATCCTGAAAAACACCCCTATTCCCACGGCAATTAAAACAATCCCATAATAAAATGTAAATGTCCGTTTGTCCATCCCAATCCATCCCTTTCCCAGGGCAAACCCATGTCAGCCCGGAACGATTATCACGCGTTGCCGTTTAACGGCACACTGTTACTTTTCCAGGTCTGACAATTGCCGGTCAAATTCCTTTTTGATGGCTTCTGCCTTATCGCTTTTTTCTTCAAGTTCCTCAAACAGGCTCTCAACACCGGCCTCCAGTGCGGCCAGGTCCTTTGACAGGGACTGGATCGCCGATCCATCCGCATTGTTTGACGCATCCAGAAGCGCCTGGTTCACGATCTTGATCTTTTCTTCTTTTTCCTCGATCTCATTCTCGATTTTCGCCATCTGCTTCTGGAGGGGACTCAAGGCCTTTGATCTACCGGCAATGAGTTCCGACTTTTTTTTCCTTAATTCTTTCTTGGACAGGGTCGTCTGCTTCCCGCGTTTTCCCCGGTTTTTCTTTACAGGGCCGGGTGCCTCGTCTTCCCACCCTTCCTTTTCCAGAAATTCCTGGTATCCCCCTTCGAACACGGCAATCCCGTCCTGCTTAAAGACAACCAGGCGGTTGGCCAGTGCATGGAGAAACATCTCGTTATGGGTCACCAGGACCACGGCGCCTTCAAACAGATTCAGAGCGGCAACAAACGCGTCGCAGGCTTCAATGTCCAGATGGTTGGACGGTTCGTCCAGCAACAGCAGGTTCAGGGGCCGGATCAACAATTTGCCCAGCATCACCCGTGCCTTTTCCCCGCCGGACAGGACAGATATTTTTTTAAGGGCCGCATCCTGCTCAAACATCATTGCACCGCAGATATTCCTGGCAGCCTGGCGTTCCGTATCCGGATGGGCGTTAAGCATTTCCTCTTCCACGGTAAATCCCGGATTGAGCGACTGCACATTGGTCTGCTCAAAATATCCGGATGCGACCCCTGGATTGGGTTTGACCCAGCCCTGGTGTGGGGACAAATTCTGGTTCAGCAGTTTGAGCAGGGTTGTTTTTCCTTTTCCGTTTTTACCGATCACCGCCACCCGGTCCCCGGGATAAACCGTCAGGGAAAAATCCCGGATCAACGGAGAATCCTCTTCCCAGCCAAATGTAATATCCTGGGCCGTCAACACCTGTTTTCCGGAAAAGGCAAGGCTGTTAAAAGTGAATTCCAGGTTTTTGAGCTCTGCCAGTTTTTGCTTGTCTTCAAGTTTGGAAAGGGTTTTTATCCTTGACTGGACCATGTTGGCCAACCGGGCCTTGGCCCGGAACCGGGTAATGAACTGCTCGATTTCTTTTTTCCGCTTGGCCTCATTCTGCCGGGTTTTTTCATAAATTTCTTCATCCTGAGCCACCTGCAGATAGTACTTGGAGGTATCTCCCTGTATTTTGCGCATTTTCCTGCGGTGAATTCCCACGATATGGGTGACCACATTGTCCATGAATCCCCGGTCATGGGTGACCAGCAGCACTTCCCTGGGCCATGAGATCAAAAACCGGGAAATCCACCGGATAGAGGTGATGTCAAGATAGTTGGTGGGTTCGTCCAGAATCAGAAGGTCAGGTTCGGCCACCAGTACCTTGGCCAGATTGAGCCGGACCTGGTATCCGCCTGAAAACTCAAGCGGATCCTTTTGCATGGCCTCATTTGAGAATCCCAGCCCTGCAAGAATTTTTTCCGCTTTCCAGTAGTGGTCCTTTTCATGGTCGGGCAGTCCGCGCATGGCCTCTTCCAGCACACTTGCCTTTTCAAAACGGATATGCTGGGACAGCATGCCGATCCGGTAATTGGCAGGAACGGAGATGCGTCCCTCGTCCGGATGGTCGACACCGGCAATCATGTTCAACAGGGTGGTTTTACCGTGGCCGTTCCGCCCGACCAACCCCACCCGTTCCCCGGGATTGATCTGCATCCCGGTCTCTTCCAGAAGCAATTGCTCTCCGAAACCTTTGGAGATGGATTCAATGTTCAGCATATGTCATTTATGTCCCGTGTCTGTCCACTCCCGATTATGCCGCCTACAGGAGTTGTACGTAAAATTGGCATCATATCACCCTGCCCTTAAATTACACAAGTTTTTACTTGACTTGATTTCACTGGGGTTTTAATTAATATTTTTTAATCAATCCAAAGATTCGATTGGACCCCGGGCGGCCCCCCGGGATTCAGCCGGACCCTAACCATTAAGCAGAGGATGAGATGACCAAGTACATATATGAATTCGGTCCTGAGAAAACAGATGGAGATGCCGGCCAGAAAGACCTTTTGGGCGGTAAAGGCGCCAACCTGGCGGAAATGGCCAAACTCGGCCTTCCCGTGCCGCCGGGATTTACCATTTCCACGGAATGCTGCAACCATTACTTTGATCTCAACGGCCGTTTTCCCGATACCCTGGAAGCGGAAACCAGCGATGCCATGACCCGTATCGAAAGCCAGACGGGCATGACGTTCGGGGATCCTGATAATCCTCTGCTGGTCTCCTGCCGTTCCGGTGCCAGAAGCTCCATGCCCGGAATGATGGAAACCATTCTCAATGTAGGCCTCTGCTCTGCAACCATTCCCGGCCTGATCAAAAAAACCGGTAATGAATGGTTTGTTTACGATGCCTACCGCAGGCTGATCATGATGTACTCCGACGTGGTGATGGAGAAGGCCGAGCAGGTCGTTCCCAAAGACGGCATGGGCATCCGCCTCAACCTTGAGATGATGATGAACAACCTGAAAAACGACAAGGGATACGACAACGACACGGATATCTCCACCGAAGATATGAAAGCCCTTTGTGAGCGGTTCAAAAAGAAGATCAGCGAAGATTTGGGCAAGGAGTTTCCCGATGATCCGGCGGCTCAGTTGATGGGCGCCATCGGCGCGGTGTTTAAAAGCTGGAACGGCAAGCGGGCCGTTTCCTACCGCCGCATTGAACATATTCCGGATGATTGGGGAACCGCCGTCAATGTCCAGGCCATGGTTTTCGGCAACATGGGCGAGACATCCGCCACCGGCGTAGCCTTTACAAGGGATCCCGCCACCGGGGCCAACAAATTCTACGGGGAATGGCTGGTTAATGCCCAGGGCGAGGATGTGGTGGCCGGCATCCGGACCCCCAACCCCCTGAACAACGACACGAAAAACAAACAGAACGCACACCTAGCATCTCTGGAAGAGGCCATGCCCGAGCTGTACAACCAGTTGTCCGAAATCCGGACCCTGCTCGAATCCCACTACAAGGACATGCAGGATATTGAATTCACCATCCAGGAGGGCAAGCTGTACATGCTCCAGTGCCGGGTCGGCAAGCGCACAGCCACGGCATCCCTGAACATGGCCATGGATATGCTGGACGAGGGAATGATTGATGAGAAAACCATGATCTGCCGCCTGGACCCCAAAATCCTTGATGATCTCCTGCACCCGGTTGTTGATCCGGCCGAGGAACAGACTGCCGTAAAGGTGGCAGAAGGCCTTCCTGCGGGCCCAGGCGGCGCCTGGGGACAAATCGTGTTTACGGCAGAGGATGCGGTCCGCTGGGGCAAGGCCGATAAAAAAGTGATCCTGGTCAGGGAAGAAACCAACCCGGAAGATATCGAAGGCATGCGCGCCGCAGCGGCAATCCTTACGGCCCGGGGCGGCATGACCTCCCATGCGGCGCTTGTGGCCAGGGGTTGGGGCAAATGCTGTATTGTGGGCGCCGGTGCACTGAAAATCAACTTTGATACCAAAGAACTGCGGGTCGGAACAAGAGTATTCAAGGAAGGGGATTACTTTACCCTGAACGGAACCAAAGGCGTGGTTTACAACGGCAGGCTGAAGATGAAAGACGCCTCTGAAAACCCCAAATTCCAAAAATTCATGGCAATCGCGGACAAGTACCGGACCATGAAGGTCAGGACCAATGCCGATACACCCGATGACGCCCGTACCGCTCTTGATTTCGGTGCCCAGGGCATTGGCCTGTTCAGGACCGAGCATATGTTTTACGGATCCGATTCCGACCGCCCCCTGTTCCTGCTCAGGAAAATGATCCTGAGTAAAACCCGTGAAGAGCGCCAGGTGGCATTGGACGAACTCTTTCCTTTTGTCAAACAGGAAATTGCTGACACCCTTGAGGTCATGGACGGCCTGCCCGTTACCATGCGCCTTCTGGACCCTCCTCTGCATGAGTTTGTACCCCAGGCCCCTGAAAACCAGCAGGAAATTGCAGATGCCCTGAGAATTGATCTTGAAGAGGTGGTAAAACGGAGCGAACACCTGTTGGAATCCAACCCGATGATCGGCCACAGGGGAGTCCGCCTCGGCATTACCTATCCCGAGATCACCCGCATGCAGGTCAGGGCCATTTTTGAAGCCTGTGCCGAATTGATCCGGGCAGGTAAAAATCCCCTGCCCGAAATAATGGTGCCGGTGACCTGTAATGAAAAGGAACTGGCCTTTACGCGAAACATCGTAACAGAATGTTATGAAGAAGCATTGGCCGCGTATGACACAGACGCCTTGCCCTATATGTTCGGCACCATGATCGAAATCCCCAGGGCTGCCCTGATTGCAGATAAAATGGCCGACTATGCCCAGTTTTTCTCTTTTGGTACCAATGACCTGACCCAGATGACATTTGGATTTTCCAGGGATGATATCGGATCATTCATGAACGACTATATTGACAACGCCATTCTCAGTTCCGATCCCTTTGAGACCCTGGACCAGGAGGCTGTGGGCAGCCTGATCACCACAGCGGTTGAAGGCGGCCGGAAAACCCGGCCGGACATCAAACTGGGAATCTGCGGTGAGCATGGCGGAGATCCGGATTCCGTGGCTTTCTGCCACCGGGCCGGACTGACCTATGTGTCCTGCTCTCCCTACCGGGTGCCCATCGCCCGCCTGGCAGCGGCCCAGGCAGCCATCCAGGACGCCTAAGCCCTTTTTGCAAATTCCAAAACAAAGGCCCTGCCAGCATTTGCTGGCAGGGCCTTTATGATTCATGAAGTATCAGTCCGCCGGGTCCTGCCCGGCCACCGGAGCATCAGTGACGCATCAGCGGGTCAGTCAAGGCCGACCCAGTACCGGGACCAGGGGCACCGCTCCATATAAGGAAACCGGATCAGTTCTGTTGCCAGAATCGAGAATCTGGCGTCCCGGATGGTATAGTAGGACACCACATCCCTGCCCTCAAGTGATTTGACCCCGATAGCCGCATACAGGGTTTTATATTCCTCCCCGGCAAAACACTGGATTGCACCGGTCAGAATGGCAATCCCAGACTCCTGCTGGACACCGTGGAGATTGATCATGGTGATCTTGAATTCCTTTCCGTTGAAGTGATCCACGGCATCGGTACGGGTCAGTTCACATGTCAAAAAGTTTTTAAAGCCGGCCTCATACCGGCTGTAATCATCCTCTGCAGCGATTGCATTGAAAAACGGCAAAACAACCAGGCAGAAAATCAACAGGGTTATCCGCATATCATCCCCTTGAATTGTTCCGGTTCATGGCCCCGGACGGCATTGACTGGTTCCGAACCAACTGCTTGATCCTGTTCTGGAGATTGTCCAGCGCCACAGGAATTACCGTTACCGTACCTGCACCCGAAAACTTTGAAATAAAATTTTCTTTGGTTTTTTCGTTGTTGTAGCCGGTTTCCACGAGGATGGGAATCTGATGGTCGACTTTGAGAAGATGGGATACAAAGTCTTCCGCAGGCATTCCCGGCACCTTGTGGTTGGCAATGATCATCTTGAATTTTTCCGGCTGGTTTTTGAAAATACGCAATGCCTGCTCACCATTATGGGACACCATGGCCGTGTATCCCATCCGGTTGATCACCGAGGTCATGAGCCGCGTACGTTTGGTATTGGCGTCAAGAACCATGATATGCCGGTCTCCGTATAGCATTCTGGTGCTCTTTTCCGGTTTTTTCCGGGTTTCTTCACCCTCGCCAGAAGACCATTTCGCCGCGTTAAAGGGATGCACCTGGGTGACATCAAGCTCAAATGCCTTGGAAGAGATAAACAGATCGTTTTCATCCTCAGGCACCCGGATCATGAAACTGTTGTTCCGGGCGATATAATACCGGAGCCATTTTCTGTAGTCCTGGTTGTCACCGGCAAGAATCAACAGTTTGGGACCGGCATCTGAAGTGACTTGTATGGAATGGTAGATCATGGGGGAGCTTGAATATGGCACGGTTGTTTCTTTATAATTTTCTTCCACAAACTCAACAATAAAATCCCTGGCCAGGGATGTGGATGCGGAAGCGGCCATAAGGCCTGCAATAATAAAAATAAAAATCTGTTTCATACCCCTTCCTTTTGAAAACTTTGCCGCGTATACCGTGGCGTATCCGTCGCTTATGCACCTATCGGCATTTTAAGACGGATTCTTGACTGCAAAACCGGCCCACAGCGCAATTAAGTTCAAAATTCAGAGTAAAAATCAGATCAGAGTAAGAACCAGGACAGCACAAAAAGCAGGATATAGAGCCCGCCCAGGATAATAATGGGTACTTTGTTATCGGTGCTGCGTCTGGCACGGAACAGGGACAACCCCAAACCGGCAATGCTTGCAGCCAGCCCCAGGGCAGTCACATACACCAGGTACCGGACAAAATCCATGTCCCAGCGGGTTCTCAGGTCCAGTTGGTAAAACCGGTCAAAAAGGGTTTCAAACTCCGGCTGGGCCCTGTGAAAAACGAGCAGGGTAATAAACAGAATCAACCAGGCCAGGTAGTTGACCCAGATGAGCAGGCGTGCCCAGAAATCCTTGGACCTTCGACGCTCTACAAATGCCCCGGACCGCCTGATACCCCGTCTCCTTTCTTTTTTGTTTACATCCAATTTAGCTTTATATTATTATTTTACCATGAATTCCATAGTTCTTTCAAAAAAGCAGTTCTACGAATTAAAGGATATGGTCTACTCCATCTCCGGCATAAACCTGCATGAAGGCAAGCTTGAACTGCTCAAATCCAAAATTGCCAAACGGATGCGGGTGACCAAAAAATCCTTTAAGGAATACCTGGCTTATCTCCACGCCAATGAGAACGAAGTCATTGAATTCATTGACACAGTCACCACCAATCATTCGTTTTTTTTCAGGGAAAACAGGAGTATCGCCCATATCGTCAACCAGCTTGCCGAAAGGGCTGATGCCGGCAGGCAACCCGCCAAAATATGGTGTGCGGCCTGCTCCACCGGCGATGAACCTTACACCATCGCCATTCAGCTTGCCGAACTGAAGCTTCCTTTTTCCATACTTGCCACAGACATTTCCCATTCTGTTCTGGAAACGGCGATCCGGGGAATTTACAGGAACGACAAATTAAAAAACGTTCCCCTCCCCCTGCTTCACCGGTACTTTCAAAAGGGAAGCGGAAAGTACAAGGGATTTGTCCGGGTCAAAAAGGAAATCGCAGACCATGTCCGGTTTGAACGGTTCAACCTGATTACGGACCCGCCGCCACCGGACCAGTTCGACGCCATATCCTGCAGAAACGTCATGATCTACTTTGATCCGCCCACATCCGAGCGGGTCGTCAATAAGCTGTACCAGTGTATCCGGCCCCAGGGCTACTTTGCCATCGGCAATGCGGAAAGCCTGATGAATATGAAACACAAGTTCAAATCCATCTCCAAGATCCCCAGCCTTTATTTAAAGTAGACCTTGCACGGCGACGTGCTAATCCGGGATATGGGCATCCCCTTTAAACCGCCTGGTAATCATTTCGGTGATTTCTTCGGCACTGGTTTCAATGGGTTTGTTGCTGACATCAATCATGGAAAACCCTTTTGTAATATAATATTTTTGGGCGTTCCGGATTTCCTTTTCCACCTCTTCCCTGCCCGAATAGGCATACATATCGTCGGCACCCAGGCTTTCCTGGCGCATTTTCCTGTGGGATAGAAGCTGCTCGGCATTGATATTCAATGCAATCACCCGCCGCCGGTCCACCTGGTCAAGTGTCTCCGGCATGGGCACGCCAGGCACATAAGGAATATTGGACACCTTCCATCCCTGGACGCCCATATACATTGACAGGGGGGTTTTTCCCGCCCTGGACAGCCCCAAAAGAACAATTTCGGAATCTGTCAGGGTTTCAGGGTTCAGACCATCATCATGTGCCAGCGCAAAGTCAATGGCAGAGACCTGCTGCAGGTTAATCTGGTGGATTTCCCTGTACAATCCCGGCGTTTCCAGGGGTGCCTTGTCCAAGAAAGTTTCGATCTTGGAGATAATCGGCCCCATCAGGTCTATGGTGACAATATGATTTTCAATTCCCTTGCGTGTCAGGTATTTTCTAAGTCTGGAATCCACAATGGTATGAACGATAAGGCTTTCAATGTCCCTGACCTTGTCAATGAGTTCATCCACCTGGCTTTCGGTTCGTATGTGGGGGGTTTTGACTACGGTGATGTCGGAATCGGGAAACTGCACCAATGTGGATTCCACCAGGTGAAACGCATTGATTCCCTGTCCGCATGACGCAATATAGATCATCTGGAATTTATTCAGGTCGTGTCCGCTTATCATAAATCAGCCCTTTATCCTCTCGTGTTTTTACGTTATAAAATGTCTCATACCGAAACATGAAACAAGAGTCAAACGGAGAAGGAAAATGGGACATCAGGACAAAGGCCATTATGCAAAAAAACACCCGGGACAGACACCTGACCCAGGGTGTCAGGAAACGCTGCAGGCAGCTGCAAAACAGGGGATACTGACCTGTGCGGACGCCCACAGAGCGGCAAAAACACTTGGCGGCGCCCCCGGTCAAATCGGGATCCAGGCAGACCTTCTCGAACTCCGGATTTCCCAATGCCAGCTCGGTCTTTTCGGCTATTCTCCCGGCAAAAAGAACCTTGATCCTGATGTCCGGGTTTCCCCGGAGCTGGGCGAGGCCATCCTCGCCGCCCAGCAGGACGGCCGGATTTCCTGCAAGGTGTGCTGGGAAATGGCCAAAACCCATAACATATCCCGGCTGGACATGGGTGCGGCTTGTGAGAAAAAAGAAATCCGCATCAAACCCTGCCAGCTCGGCGCATTTTAACCCCGGAAATATCACATGGTTGTCGGGACAGGTGTCATAAAGCTGAAGCTTTTCGGGGTTGCTTCATTAAAGGCCAAGCGAAAAATTGTCAAATCCATGATCGGAAAGCTTTCCAACAGGTTTAACATTTCAATTGCCGAAATTGATCTTAACGACAGTCACGACTGGGCCCGGATCGGGTTTGCCGTGGTCGGTAACGATGCCCGGAACATCAACTCCAAAATCGATAAAATTTTCAACGCCGCAGACGATATGGGGCTGGCCATGATTGCCGACACCCGGATGGAAATCATCCACCTGTAGCGGTTTCCCCACCTTTGGTGCCGGAACTGTCCAAACCGGCTTCATGCTTTTTACGGGATCTTCGTTTCCGGCGCTGTTTCTGCTTTTTCAGGCGGGCAATCTTTTTTGCCTCTTTCTCGGGAACACCGGTGTCCCGGGCCTGGATTTTTTCCACCAGGCTGCGCAGGGCAATGAACCGGTTCAAATGCCTTGACCTGTGTTTTCCGACTTTGACCGAAATGCCTGTGGGCATGTGGCTTAAAAACACGGCAGAAGAAGATTTATTCACCTTTTGCCCCCCCCTGCCCGACGCCTTGATAAATTTTTCCCTGATATCTGACTTTTGGATCCCAAGCACTTTCATCTTCTTTTCAAGGGCATCTATTTTTCTTTGATCCGGTCCGGAATTCACGTTTTTCCCTTTGCCATTTCATTGTTACAACAGCGCAATTTATTCTCTTATGTTCGGGTAACCCTTTGAGACATCACGGAAAATCATCTTTATACCATTTACTTTCCATCGTTTTTCCGATAAAGTCAAAGGACATACAAAAAAACTTGCTGTGTTCACAGCGCATGAAACAGCTAACCCCGACGACCCCCAGGCAGTAGCAGTAAAATGGAAGGACCAGGAAAATACAACCCCCTACTAACCGGTAAATCCAAGAAACAAATTGCCCAAATTTACGGTGCCGCAGGCAGACTGCCCGAAAACCGTCTGGTTGTCAGTCCGGTGGTGTCCCATGCCCGGAAGCGGTCCTTTGACATGGCCGTAAAAAAGCAGACCCGTACCATGTGGATCAATGAAACCTCGGGACTTGTTATTAAAAACAAATTGTCCCACAGGTCCAAGGTGCACAGCTACGGCATCATCTCCCGCCTGTTTTTTTCGGGCGCTATCCGCTACCAGGCCGGAACCCCCGGTAAGCTCTTCCGCATATGTGAAGAAACAATAGAGTGTGAAACCCTCAAAGACGAGACCGTTTTTGATGTATTCTTTTCTTATGACGGGATGATCGGCACCAATTCCGAGGACGGCAGTGCCGGGTTCAACATCAGCCTGACCATGGCGTATGGGGATGAGCTTAAAATTTTATCCAAAATGGACAGGATCGGCCGCCTCGGAGCCAAAAACCATAAAGACCTGCTGTACATGGCCGACAACCTGGTTGAAGCCAAAGGGACCCGGGTGGTTTTCGTAATTCATTACGAGGTGTCACTGAACGCCGGCGCTACCCCGATGTCGGTTTCCGAAGTTCACTTTGAAACACCTGCAAATAATTTTTTCAAGATCATCACCAAATAGCCATTAAAAAAACCTGCCGGCACATGACATCGCACCGGCAGGCTGTTAACATCTTTGATGCGTCCCTGATCAGGGATTCATTTCATAGGCATCAATCATGGCATATACATGATCATTGAGAACGGCATCAAACCGTTCCTGGCTGGGGACAGGCCGTTTCAACATCTTCTGGCAGGCGGCCTGCTGCTGCTCGGTGCTGCTCGGCTTGCCGTAAAGCTCAAGACCGTATGCTGAAAAATCCCGGATCATGAAATCAAATATCTGGTCCAGAAGTGCGTCATCAATCTTTTCAATGGCCGCACTCTCAATGATCAACTGGCCGTAAGCAACCAGAGTAAAAATCTCTCCCACAGCCAGCAGATAGTCAAAATCATTGAGCATCTGGTCTTTCAATTCCAGGCCCGACGCCATGAGGAACTCCTCATACGCCTTGATCTGCTCCTTGAACACGTTGATATTGGGAAGGTCTTTGCTGTCATAGGCTTTACGAAAGTCGTGGAACTGGATCTTTGCATATCCCCGTGTCGGCCCTTGCTGGAAGAGGAAATCGTCATTTTCAGCCCCGTTGAGTCTGGGAACGGTGTCAAACTCGCCCGGATTAAAAAAGAAACTGGGAATCAACTTGACGATCAGGGCCATGTTAACGTGCCGGGTTCCCTCAAGTTTGGGGAATCCGCGAAGCTCTATCACGGCCTGCTCAAAATAGAGATCCTTTTCAAATCCCCTGGCCGCAATAATATCCCACAACAGTTCATGCACCTCTTCTCCCTGGATCGCCACTTTCATTTTCATGATCGGGTTGTAGAGCAGATACCGCTTGTCATCGGCAGAGGCACACCGCATATAATCGGTTGCGCGCAGGCCGAACAGCTTCATGGCCGCAAGCCGGCTATATGCATCCACAAAAAGTTTTTTAACATGGGTGAACTCTGTCACATACTTGCCGTACAAATTTCTCTTAGACGCATGGTTCAGCGCTTCGTAAAATGAATGCGTTACAATGCCGGTGGCGCCGGAGCCGATGTTGAACTTACAGATATTGATGGTGTTGAGCATGTCATCCCAGGCTTTGGACCCTTTGGATAAAATTTCATCCTCAGTTACCGGATAATCATGCAGGGCAAACTCGGAAACGTAATTCTGGGCCCAGATCACATTCTGGACACACTCATATTTTTCATGTTTTGAATCCACGGCAAAGAACACATACTCATCTGTCCCGTCTATCTTGCCGAAAACAGTGATGATCCCGGCCTCATTGCCGTTCCCGATGTAGTATTTGGACCCTTTGGCCAGATAGGTGCCGTCTTCCTGGGGATACAGACGCATTGACGAAGAATAGATATCCGCGCCATGTTCCTGTTCGGAAAGCCCGAAGGCACAAAGCGGATTTTCCTGGAGCTTTTCCACGGCTTTATGTTTAAATGCCTCGTTATCCCCGAGAAATACCGGGTCCAGTCCAAGGGTCGATACGTGGTACATATACCAGTAAGCGGTTCCGTAAAACCCGCAAATTTCGGAAAACTCATACATCCGGTAGGTGCTGTAATACTGGTCATCGTCCCCATATCCCTTGGGCAGAAACAGGGTTTCAAAAATCCGCTCCTTTTTGATGAACTCGGCAAAGTCATAGGTGAACTCCCGTGACCGGTAATCGTCTTTCATCTTCTGCATGCCTTTGTTTTCAAACCAATCTATGGTTTTCAGCATGATCTCTTTTGAACGCTCATCCGGATACTTTCTGTCCTGGTAGTTCTTTGGATTTAATAAAAGCATTTCTCACACCCCTTATCGTTTATATATGGTTTACCAATTCGGTTTGTACACCAACCTGTCACCGTTCCATTGCCTAATTCCAGATCAGATCCTTGAGAAACCGCTTAAGGAGAATTTGTTCATCACGGCTGAAATCCTCCAGCAGCGAGGCATTGGCTTGTTTTCTCACATTGATTAATTGCGGTTTCATCTGGTTTGCCTTGTCTGAGGGATAGAGCCGACTGGCCCGCCTGTCATCCGGATTTTCCTTTTTTATCACCCATCCGGCTTCGACCATCCTGTCAAGGACACCGGACAGGGTTGCCTTATCCAAGATGAGCACCCGCCCCAGTTCCGAGGCTGTCATTCCCTGCTCATACCACAACCCTTCCAGCACCAGATGCTGCATGTTGGTCAGGCCGAACGGCTTGAGCTGTTTTTTGAACTCGCCATGGGCCTTCTGATACGCCTTGCCCAGGAGAAAGACCGTACAGTCCGGGATATCACTGGATTTTTTCTTCATTTCAAATCCTCCGTATACGAACTGTTAATACAATCCCTATTTAAAGTCAATGTTATCGATCAGATTTGTTTGTATAAAAAAAATAACATTGTTATTGAAATTTGATACGATACCTTACTATTTCGCATATACATTTCTCCGGGCCGTTAATGTAACAAGGTTCTGAAACTTTGCCTTGTCATTCTTTTTGTTTCTTGTAAAATAAGGAGTTGAAATTGTCGGTATCAACATCCAAACCACCCCATACAACAAGGAGTTGCTCCATGAAGGCCCTGACTTTCAAATCTATTTTGTTTCTTGCCGTGACCTATTGTTTTCTGACCGGTGCGGCAGTGGCGGAATCAGGAAAAAAACCGGTTGTTGTCGCATCCACGACCCAGATCGCAGACTTTGCAAGACAGATTGCCGGGGACCAGGCCGTCGTCAAAAGTATTCTTGCGCCCGGCGCGGACCCGCATACCTATAATGTTACTCCAAATGATGTCCAGATGGTGCTGGATGCAGACCTCTGTATTGAAAATGGCCTCCACCTGGAGGGAAAAAGCTGGATGGCCACCCTGGCAAAAGATGCCAAAAAACCTCTGATTACGGCGACAAACGGTATCCAGCCCCTTTCCATTGACAGCGACGGCCAGGCCATTGCAGATCCCCATGCCTGGTTTTCCCCCAGGAACGCGGCCGTGTATGTCAACAACATCATCCGGGGAATGGCAGACATTGATCCCGGCCACAAGGCATTGTATGAGGCCAGGGGAGAACTTTACCTGCAGCAGTTAAGGGTCCTGGATGCCTGGATCAGAAAGCAGATGAACCAGATTCCCATCCACCAACGGATTTTGGTCACCACTCACGATGCATTCAACTATTTCTGCCAGGAATATAAACTCAACGAAAAGAACGGGTTCCTGTCCATCGCACCTGTGGGATGGTCCACCGGCGCTGAAGTGGGTGCAGGCATTACCCCGGAGCGGCGCCGCAAGGTTGTCAGATCCATTAAGGAATCCGGCGCCCCTGCCATATTTGTGGAAACCTCCATCAATCCCAAGCAGATCAGGGAAATCGCAAAGGAAACCGGGGTTAAAATCGGCGGAGAGTTGTATTCCGACTCCATGGGACCGGAAGGCTCTGCCGGGGAAACCTATATCGGTATGATGCGGGAAAACACCCTTCTCATCGTCACGGCCCTGAAATAAGGATTCAGAGCGGCATGCGCTTTTTACTGAGTTTATGCATATGGATTGTCTTTGTGGGAGGCTTGTGGCTGTATACATGGCAACGGGATGCAGGTTTTCCCGAAGGCCCTTCACAGGCACAGGCGGTTGAGCAGATCAAAGGTGAATTCCTGCTGGAGATCACCCCGACATTTTCAGTTGAAAAAGATCCGTTTGCCCTGCAGGCCGGCACCGGAGATTCCGCACCCTTTGCGCTCTACCTCAACGGTAAGGCGATCGCCGTTCCGGCCGGAGACATCCGCCGGGGACAGGTGGTCCGTATTTCGGATTTACCGGACATGCAGCAGGGCACCAATGAATTTTATATCAATGCCAGCCCGCCCCTGGCCGAAAATACCATGGACAACGGCGTAAGGCTCAGACTCACAGACAGGGGCGCTGCCATCGTTGACCATACCATCTGGGGGAACCGGGGAGCAGTTGTGTCCGGCACCGTCAGCTTTACCCTTGCCCATTCCGGAGATGACGACCATGCCCACTGATGCGTCCTTTGCCATAGAAGTCCGGCATCTCACCGTAAGCTATAATGCACGCCCTGCCCTGCTTGATGTCAGCGTGAATATTGAAACAGACCAGCTTGTCGGTATCATCGGCCCCAACGGCGCCGGAAAATCCACCTTTATCAAGGCGGTGCTCGGGTTTGTAAAGCCGGATCTGGGCACCGTCCGGATCAACGGAACCAGTGCCCAGAAAGCCAAAGGCCAGGTGGCATATGTTCCCCAGCGCGGTGCGGTTGACTGGGACTTCCCCATAACCGTAAAAGAAGTCGCGCTCATGGGGCGTTACCAGCAGATTCCCTGGTATACCTCACCCGGAAAAGAAGACTGGGAGCGTGCCGACCAGGCCCTTGGCATGGTCCGGATGGAAGCCTTTGCAGACCGGCAGATCGGGGAACTTTCCGGCGGCCAGCAGCAACGGGTATTCATGGCCCGGGCCCTTGCCCAGGGCAGTGATATTCTGCTGCTTGACGAACCGTTTGCCGGTGTGGACGCGGCGACAGAGCGGGCAATCCTGGATGTGCTTGAGCGCGCCAAAAATGCGGGCAAGACCCTTGTGGTGGTCCACCACGACCTGTCCACAGCTGCGGAATACTTTGACAAACTCCTGCTCATCAAGCAGCGGCTTTACGCGTATGGCAGTCCTGGCGCCGTTCTCCAGGAAGATCTTCTCAGTCAGGTGTATGAAGGCAGGCTGAGAATTTTCAGGGATGTGATAACAAAGGAGGAGGCCTGATGTTCGACCTGTTTATCGCCCCGCTGACCGAAACCTATTTTCAAAAAGCGCTGATCGGCGGCTCCATTGTGGCAATGGTCGCCGGTGTGGTGGGATGCCTTGTGGTGCTCAGGCGGATGGCCTTTTTGGGAGATGCCCTGTCCCACGCCATGATCGCCGGGGTGGCAGGCGGCTACCTTGTGATGAAGTTGTTTTTCGGCCTGGAGGCCCATGCCCCGGGTATGCTGCTCGGCTCTCTGATTGCAGCGGTGTCGACCGTTGCCCTGATCAGTTTTGTATCACGGATCTCCCGCGTCAAGGAGGACACGGCCATCGGCATCATGTACACGGGTATTTTTGCCCTGGGCGTGGTGGCAGTCTCCATTTTCCGCCACTACATCCACATTGATTTGATGCATTTCATCATGGGAGACATTCTCGGCGTGGCAGACACGGACCTCTGGGTCAGCGCCTTTGTCGCAGCCATTGTCCTGACCATTATCATCTTCTTTTTCAGGCATTTCCAACTGGCTACCTTTGACCCGGTCATGGCCGCGTCCATCGGCCTGCCGGTCGTGCTGCTCGATTATCTTTTAACCACCTGCGTTTCGCTTGTGGTTGTCAGTGCCGTCAGCATGGTCGGGGTGATCCTTGTCGTAGGCCTGCTGATTACGCCGGCGGCAACAGCGTATCTGCTCAGCGACCGGTTAGACAAGATGATGTTCCTGTCGGCCCTGTTCGGCGTCACAAGCGTGGTCGGCGGCCTGTATCTCTGCGTATGGCTTGATTCCGCGGGCGGAGGGGCCATCATGCTTTTCTGCACCTTTCAGTTTCTCGTGGTGCTTGCCATCGCTCCCAAATACGGGCTCCTTTCGCGCTGGATGCGGTTGCGCAACCTTGTGCCCCAGCAGCTTATCGAGGATATCCTCACCACCATACTCCGCTATGACAAACCCGCCCCCCTGGCAGTCATCCAGCAGTATGCCAACCCCGGAAAACACCTGGATAAAACATTAAAACAGATGATCCAGGACGACCTTTTGGAACGGTCTTCGTCAGAGTATTCTCTCACGGAAAAAGGCCGGAAAGAGGCCAATAAGGTCCTGCGCGCCCACAGGCTCTGGGAAACCTATCTGGAAAGCATCGGCACACCGGATCAGGATGTCCACACCACAGCCCATCACCTTGAGCATCTACACGCAGGAGATACTGTGGATTATCTGAACAAAAAACTGGGCAGTCCCGAACAGGACCCCCATGGGAAAAAAATCCCTGCGAAAACGTGAACTGGTTTAACGGCCCGCGACACTCGGCAGCAGGCCGGAGATAAAATACACTCCTGAATATCGCCACACAGATGGCAACGCTGAAATATCGCCCAGTATTAACTGTGTTACCCAAAAACGTGCCACGCCGTTGGACAATGTCCATCATACGATAACTGACATAGTTTAGGGAGGAAATCATGATCAGGAACATGGGGTTAAAATACAAAATCATCCTTGGCAGCTGCGTTACATTGGTGCTGATGATCATTCTGGGAGTCGTCAGTATCAATTCCAATAAACGCCTGTCCGAATCAAATCGCTGGGTGGAGCATACGCATACCGTTATCGGAAAGGCCAATGCCATCGTTGCAGCAGGCGTGGATATGGAAACCGGTATGAGAGGCTATCTTCTGGCAGGCAAAGAAGCGTTTTTAGATCCCTACAACAACGGCAAAAAGAAATTCTATGAACTGGTGGGTTCTCTTTCCAAAACGGTGAATGACAATCCTGCCCAGGTCCGGCTCTTGTCAGAAATCAGGGAAAATATCGATGCCTGGCAGAAAGATGTGATCACACCGGCCATTGCGCTCAGACGGCAGATCGGCGATGCCAAAACCATGAACGATATGGCAAAGCTGGTAGGAGAAGCCAAAGGCAAAGAATATTTCGATAAATTCCGGAACCAGATCAAAACCTTTATCGACCGCGAATCGGTCCTCATGGAAAAGCGAAATAAACAAGCCGATGCGATATCGCTTGACAGTCCTGAAAATGTTGCCAGGTTCAAAGAACTCAACGCCTGGGTGGAGCATACGTATAAAGTCATCATGAAGGCAAAAGAAATCCTGGCCTCTGCCGTTGATATGGAGACCGGCATGCGGGGATATCTTCTGGCCGGAAAAGAGGACTTTTTAGATCCATACAAAGGCGGTGGAAAACGATTTAGTGATCTTGTAGCCTCACTATCCGTAACGGTCAGCGACAACCCGGACCAGGTCCGACTCTTGTCCGACATCAAAACCAATATTGACGCCTGGCAGAAAAATGTAACCGAACCCACCATTGCGCTCAGGAGGCAGATCGGTGATGCCAAAACCATGGATGATATGGCAGACCTGATCGGTGAGGCACGCGGAAAAAAGTACTTTGACAAATTCCGCAGCCAGGTCGCCACATTTATCGACAGGGAGCAAAAGTTGATGGCCGAGCGAAAAGCAGCCGCCGAGAAAGCATCAAGAAACGCGACAATGATCATTGGCGGCGGAATCATCCTTGCGATTGTCCTGGCGCTTATCGTCTCCCTGGTTCTCGCCAATTCTGTTGCAAGCCCTTTTAAGGCAATCTTCCAGGGCTTGAAAACCTTCAGCGCCAAGGAACTTGATGCGGTCAAAATCCGATTCCGTGAGGTTATCGACGGGTTGACATCCGGTGCCTCCCAGGTGTCACAGGCCAGCAGCCAGATTGCTTCCGGAAGTTCCCAGCAGGCCGCGAGCCTTGAAGAAACGTCATCCACACTCGAACAAATATCCAGCATGACAAATAATAATGCCAGCAATGCAAATCAGGCAAATACCTTAATGCAGGATACAAACCTTGTGGTAACCGAAGCCAATCAATCCATGAACGCGCTGACCGGCTCCATGGAAGAGATTTCCAAAGCCAGTGAAGAAACATCCAAAATTGTTAAAACCATTGATGAGATCGCATTTCAGACGAATCTGCTTGCATTGAACGCCGCTGTGGAAGCGGCAAGGGCCGGTGAAGCCGGGGCCGGTTTCGCCGTGGTTGCGGATGAAGTTCGAAATCTTGCCATGCGTGCAGCAGACGCTGCCAAAGATACATCCGAACTGATTGAAAAGACCATTAAGAAAGTAAGCGATGGGGCAGCCCTGGTGGAAAAGACCAACAACGCCTTTGAAGAGGTGACTGAAAGTTCCGCCAAAGTCGGTTCTTTGGTGGCGGAAATCAGCTCTGCTTCCAAGGAGCAAGCAGACGGCATCAGCCAGGTGACCAAAGCGGTTTCGGAAATGGATCAGGTGGTGCAGCAAAATGCCGCCGGTTCCGAGGAACTCTCCTCCCAGGCCAATGAGTTGAACAACAAAGTCGGCGTGATGCTGGAAATCATTGAAGGACAAAAAAACATCCGGCAGGTATCAGAGAGGGAAGTCTATGAGAGCGGCCACCATGCGCCCAGGACCCTGTCTGAAACGGTAAAAACCGGGGAAGTGAGGCCTGATCAGGTGATTCCGTTTGATGATGATGAATTTAAAGACTTTTAACCCGGCAGGTCCAAGTCTTTGCCCCGCAGGGGCGTTGGTATATAGCGGATACACTCTTCCGGGAATGGAACCCAAGGTCCCCCGGGAAGAGTGTGTATAAAAAACAGACCGTACGTGAAAGTGGGATGGGGGTACTTGAACCCCTCATTCGACCCATGAGAACTCAGGTGGATCTCACCCCCATCGCGGCCAGGTCCGCCCTGAGTTCAATTTCGTTGTAGATCTTTCCTTCCCGCCATTTACCGTTGAATTCAAGGGTCGGGATAACCCAGTCGTCCCCGCCGTTGACTTCGATCACCTTCCGGACGATATGGTCGGGCTGTTTTTCTATGTCAATGTATTGAAATTCAATATTATTTTTCTTCAAATAATCAACGGTGTCCGTGCAATGGGGACACCATGCCGCCGCATAAACATTGAGCATTACGGGTTTCCTTTTCCGTTTATTGAATCCTTGGGTAAACCGCATACAGGTTCCGGAAACCCGGAACCTGTATGCGGTGTGATCTAACGGGATACTACCCGGTTTATTCTTTGACGAAACGGACCACAAAAACCTGGCTGCCGGCCCGCCTGAACAGCATATGGGCCACATCCCCTTTTTTGACTTTTTTCAGGGCCTTGTCATAATCACCCGTTGTCCTGATCTTTTTGTGGTTCAACTCAACAAGGAGATCTCCCACACGGACACCGGACCTGGCTGCCAGGGTGCCGGGCTTGATCTGGGTGACCACAAGCCCCTGGATACCCATGGGAAGGCCCAGGCGCTGGGCAATTTCGTTGTCCACAGGCCGGAACATGAATCCGAAATCATCAAAGGAACGCGGTCCCTGAAACTGGTTGTCCGCAACCTGGTCGGGACGTTTTCCCAGCTTAACGGGAATGGTGATGTCCTTGCCTTCCCTGATCAGTTCGACGTCAATCTTCTGGCCGACTTTGAGATTGGCAATGGTAATGGTCAAATCCCTTGAGGTATTGATTTTTTTACCGTCAATGCTGATGATCACATCTCCCTGGCGAATGCCCGCCTCATGGGCGGGATTGTCTTCATAGGCCTTGGCCACGTATACGCCCTGGCCCGGCTCAAGCTTGTAATACTCCGCCATCTCTTTGCTCACATCCTGGATGGCAACCCCCAGCCAGCCCCTGGATACATGACTGGACTCGGTTAACTGGTCAATAATACCGGTGGCCATATCCGACGGAATGGCAAATCCGATGCCCTGTCCGGATTTCACGATGGCCGTGTTGATACCGATGACTTCGCCGTCCAGGTTAAGCAGCGGCCCCCCGGAATTACCGGGGTTGATGGAGGCATCAGTCTGGATAAAGTCATCATAGGGACCTGAACCGATAATCCTGCCCTTGGCGGAAATGATACCTGCCGTAACGGTCTGCTCAAGGCCGAAGGGACTGCCGATGGCCACAACCCAGGAGCCCACAACCGCTTTTTCCGAAGAACCAAACTTCAGGGGCTTAAGTCCCTTGGCATTGATTTTGATCAGGGCCAGGTCGGTCATGGGGTCTGCCCCAATAATTTCCGCATCATATTCTTTATTGTCATGGAGGATGACCTTGATCTGGTCCGCATCCTTGATCACATGATGGTTGGTGACAATATATCCTTTTTTATCAATGATGAACCCCGACCCCAGGCTTCGCTCGGTACGGTTCTGGGGATTCTGCCTGAAAAAGGGACCGAAAAAATCTTCCATGCCATGGGGATTCTGGCCAAAGGGCGAGCCGAAAAAATGCTGGAACACCCGGCCGCCGCCCTGGATGGTTTTAACGGTCTGGATATTCACCACACCGGTTTTGGCCTGTTCGGCCAATTCTGAAAAACTGGCCGGCACCATGGGTACCGACGCCGCAGCCATAGCGGGTACAACCAGAAAACCGGCTGTGATGATCGCGATGACAAAACGTTTTATCTTATCTGTTTTAAAATGGGTCATAACACCCCTCCTTTGATTGGGTTAGAGTCAATCGTCGACGTATTTCAATGATAATACAGAAAGATAATTTTTAAATGATCTCAAAATTACGATATGGTAATCTGATGCAGAACCGGGCGCCGCCCCCTTTGCGGTTTTCCACACGGATATCCCCTTGGTGCTGTGTAATGATCGTCCGGGCCAGGCTCAATCCCAGGCCGGTCCCCGGGCTGGTTCTGGAAGCTTCCGCCCTGAAAAACCGTTCAAAAATCTTTTCAAGGCTGCCCTCTTCAATACCGGGGCCGCTGTCTGCAACTTCGATCAGGACCATGTCTTCAGGCATTTTTCCCGAAATGGTGCCACCGGATTGAATATTTACGGATACATAGACGCTGCCCCGTTCGGGGGTGTATTTCAATGCATTGTCCAGAAGATTGGAAAATGCCCGCTGCAGCATGGGGGCGTCCGCCTTGATTTCAATATCCTCCGCCACTGCATAGGTGAAGCGGATTTCTTTATCTTCCGCCACAGGCACAAACAGCTCACAGGCATCCCGGATCATCCCGCTCAGGTCCATTGGCGCGAATTCAAACTCCCCTTCACCGGCTTCGGCACGGGAAATCACCAGCATGGTGTTGATCATGGCCAGAAGCCGATCCGACTCCTCAATGGTGTTGGCGGCCATGGCTCTGTAGCTTTCAATATCGTCTGTCTTTTCCTGGATCAGGGCCAGCTCGGCAAATCCCCGTATTCTTGTCAGCGGGCTTTTCAGATCATGGGCAATGTTGTCCGACATCTCCCGGATACTTTTGACCAGGGCCGATATCCGGTCCAGCATCCTGTTAAAGGTAATGGCCAGCCGGTCGAGTTCATCCTGGCTGCCGGTCTCGGGCACCCGCCGGCCCAGGCTGGAGCCTGTAATGGTATTAGCGGTTCGGGTAATGGCCTTGACCCCGGACAGGGCCTGCCGGGCCAGGAACATCCCGGATACGGCTGAAAACAGGACCACAAATCCCATGGAAATGCTGAAAATCTTCTTGAACCCTGAGATGAACCTGGAATGGGCATCCATGGCAAGACCGGTCTGCAGGATGACGTTATGGGCCACAAAGGCATACATGATCCTGGCCTTCTGCTCCTGGTCTACAATCCGGGACGTGGTGAAGACCGCCACCTGTTTATGCATGAGGCGGTCAATGCTCTCCCGGTCAATACTGACATTTTTCCAATGGGACATGTGGGATGAGGCAAACACTTCTCCGGTGGGATAGAGCAGCCGGAAAAAAATCGATTTTTCCCCGGCGGCCTGGGCTTCGATCACCGCAAGATTCTGTGCCCCCACAATACCGTTCCGCTGGATCACGGTTCTGAAATACCCGGCCTTGTCCATGAGCTCCTGGTCGATCTGGTTCAGTATGGTCTGGGTGGCCAGAAAATAAAAAAGTCCGAATGCCACACAGGAGGAAATGGAAAAAATGCCCGCATACCAGACCGTCAACCGAAATGCAATGGTTCTGAAAAAATCAGGAATTCTCTGATTTAAGGACATACCCGGCCCCCCGAACCGTGTGAATTAATTTATCCGGGTAACCTTTGTCTATCTTGTCTCTGAGCCGGCAGATACGGGCTTCAACCACGTTGGTCATGGGATCAAAATTATAATTCCACACATGCTCCATGATCATGGTTTTGGAAACCACCCGTTCCCGGTTCCTGACCAGGTATTCCAGCAGGGAAAATTCCAGGGGCTGGAGTTCAATCATTTCATTGCCCCTGCGGACCTGGCGCTTGACAATATCCACGACCAGATCCGAATAGCTCAGGGACACGGGATCGGTCTGGTTTCCGGCACGCCGGATCAGCGCCTGGACCCTTGCCAGCAGCTCTGAAAAGGAAAAGGGTTTGGTCAGGTAATCATCCGCCCCGGCTTCAAGCCCTTTTACCCGGTCTCCCACCCGTCCCCGTGCGGACAGGACGATAATCGGGGTATTGTTTCCCTTGGCCCGCAATTTTTCAATCAGGGTGAACCCGTCCATTTCCGGCAGCATGATGTCGACGATCAGCGTATCATAGGAAGTGCCCAGGGCCATGTCCAGCCCCAGGGGGCCGGTATCGGCCAGATCCACGGCAAACCCGGAAGATTTCAGGCCTTTTTCCACAAACAGGGCGATTTTTTGATCGTCCTCCACCAGCAGGATTCTCATGATCATATATCCTTTTATTTATTGTTTATTCCCCGATGATCTTTACCAGGACCCGTTTTTTTCGCCGGCCGTCAAATTCCCCGTAAAAAATCTGCTCCCAGGTGCCGAAATCCAGGCGGCCGTCCGTAACGGCAACCGTCACTTCCCTGCCCATGATCTGGCGCTTCATATGGGCATCTGCATTGTCCTCGCCCACATTGTGGCGGTATTGCTCCACCGGGGCGTGGGGCGCCAATTTTTCCAGCCAGACGTCATAATCGTGATGTAGGCCGGATTCATCATCATTGATAAACACCGAAGCGGTAATATGCATGGCATTGCAGAGCAAAAGCCCGTTTTGAATGCCGCTTTCACGGATACATGCGTCAATATCAGGGGTAATATTAATAAATGCCCGGCGCGTGGGAATATCAAACCAGAGTTCTTTTCGATAGTGTTTCATCGTCATATCCTCAATCGTTGGTAAAATTCGGCAAATAGTAGTATATACGCTGCCCTTTAATCAATATTGATTTGATTTTTTTTCCCGGAACCGGTATTCTCCTGCGGCAAATTTTAACACTTTTCCGCATCATAAGGAAACCGGATGAAATATACTTGGTGGATCATTCAGATCCTGCTGCTCCTGATCTCTGTTTTTTTTCTGATCTTTGGCATAGATCTGCTCAGGGCATCCTATACGCTTGGAGATCCTTTCAAGTTCATCATGACCTTTTTTGCGGCCAGTTTCATTATCCTGATCAGCCTGGCGCTGGGCATCAGCTTTATCATTAAGATGGTCCGGGTGTGGCGTCGTGTACATCAGGATACGGGCGGGAACTGATCATGTCCGTGCTTGTCAGTCTTACCGATATTTCCAAATCCTATGGGGATGATACCCTTTTTACCGACCTGAGTTTTGATGTCAAAGCCGGGGAAAAACTCGGGCTTATCGGCATGAACGGCTCCGGCAAATCCACCCTGCTCAAAATCATTGCAGGCCTGAGCCTGCCGGATGACGGCGAGGTCGGCGTCAAATCCGGTGAACACCTGGTTTACCTGTCCCAGGAAGACCGGCTGGACCCGGAGAAAACCGTTGAAGAGATCCTTTACGATGCCCTTGCGCAACTGCCCATTGACGACAAGGAGCGCCACAGGCGGGTGAACCAGTCCATTGGCAAAGGCGGATTCGCCGATACCGGGGTTAAAGTGGAAAAACTGTCCGGCGGCTGGCGCAAGCGGCTGGCCATTACCCGGGCATTGTGTATGCAGCCCGATCTCCTGCTTCTGGACGAACCCACGAATCACCTGGACATCACCGGCATTTTCTGGCTTGAAACCATCCTGGCGTCTGCCCCGTTTTCCTTTATCCTGATCAGCCATGACCGCACCTTTCTGGAAAACGTCTGTTCCCACACCATGGAAATCGGGCGGTATTACGACCGGGGATATTTCAAAATCCAGGGCCGGTACAAACAGTTTGAAAAAGAACGGGAGCGTTACCTGGATGCCCAGGTCAAAAAACAGGCCTCCCTTGCCTCTAAAATGCGGCGGGAAGACGAATGGCTACGCCAGGGCCCCAAAGCCAGGACCTCAAAGGCCAAGTACAGAATTGACCAGGCCAGGGAATTGAGAAAGGAATTGGCGGTGATCAAGGGCCGGAACCGGCAGACCGCCCGGGTGGATATTGACTTTTCCGGCACCGGCCGCCAGACACGGAAACTGCTCCGGGTACACAATCTCGGCAAAGGCTTTGGCGGAACCGCCCTGTTTTCCAAACTCACCTTTGAACTCGGACCCGGTTTCTGCCTGGGTGTTGTGGGAGAAAACGGCAGCGGCAAGTCCACCTTCCTTTCCCTGGTTGAACAAACCATGGCACCGGACCAGGGTACAGTCAAATGGGCTGAAAATCTCAAAATCGCCGTGTTTGACCAGAACCGGACCCGGCTGGACCCGGAATCCACCCTCCGGGATGCTCTGAACCCTGCAGGCGGTGACTCGGTCAATTTCAAGGACCGCCCCATCCATGTGGTGAGCTGGGCCAAACGGTTCCTGTTCATGCCCGACCAGTTGGATATGCCTGTCAAACGGCTCTCCGGCGGTGAAAAAGCCAGGATCGTCCTGGCCAATCTCATGCGGCAGCCCTGTGACATCCTGTTGCTGGACGAACCCACCAACGATTTGGACATTCTTTCCCTTGAGGTGCTTGAAAACTCGATCAGGGAGTTCCCGGGCGCCGTGATTATCGTCTCCCATGACAGGTATCTCATGGACAATGTCTGCCACAGGATGCTCTATCTGGATAAAAGCCCGGAACCTTCATTTTACAGGGATTTCAACCAGATTATCAAAGCCGGGCAAGCCCGTGATGCCGCCGGCCGGAAACCCGCCAAAAAACCGGTTGAAAAAAAGAAGCCCAAACCTAAGTCCGTGTTTTCCTATAAGGATAAATATGAACTTGAACATATTGAAGAACATATCCTTGAAGCGGAAGAGGTTGCGGCAGAACTGACACAACAGGTCCAGTCCCCGGACGTCATCAGTAACCCTGAAATGCTCACGGACCTTTGTGCCCGGCTTGAAACGGCGGAATCCCGTGTCCAGGACCTGTACAGCCGCTGGGAAATTCTTGAAGAAAAAAAATCGGCTGCCGACAAAAACGACTGATCCAGCCACCTCAACATTCCCCATCAGACGCAGGTATTACCGGCATCTTATAGAAATACCTGATAGACAATCCTGAATCGATCAAAACAACCAATTTGATTTTATCTGTCTCCCTGCCTTATGAATTGTCCATTTCAACCGGAAAAATATCAGAGGCAAGGGGGAATGACAGATGATCAGTGCGGGTCTTGACATCGGATCCAGATCCATTAAATGTGCTGTTGTTGAAAACGGCACGCTCACGGCTACCCGGCAAACAGACACAGGTATTGATCCTGTAGGGCAGGCAGAGCCGCTTATCAAAGATCTTGCCTTTGACACCATCCTGGCCACAGGATACGGCAGGAATCTTTTTGAAATTGCCCATGATGCGGCAACCATCACCGAAATCAAAGCCCATGCCAGGGGAGCGGCCCACTTTTTCCCGAGCATTCCAACGGTTCTGGACATCGGGGGCCAGGATTCAAAAGTCATCCGCCTGAATACCGACGGCCGGGTCGTCCGGTTTGAAATGAACGACCGGTGTGCAGCCGGTACCGGCAAATTCCTTGAAATCATGGCCCAAAACCTCGGATTTGGCATTGCGGATTTTGGAAGCCGGGCCATGGCTGCCGACAAGCAACTCAACATCTCCAGTATGTGCACGGTATTTGCCGAATCTGAAGTCACCTCCCTTGTGGCACGGGGAGAAAGCCCGGATGCCATTGCCAGGGGGCTCCACCTCTCCGTGGTCAAACGGGCCGTATCCATGCTCAACCGGGTCTCTCCAGGCGGACCGGTGGCGTTCACCGGCGGTGTGGCCAATAACAACTTTATTGTTGAAGCGCTTGCCCAAAGAAGCGGCCGGGAGATCTGCGTTCCCGAGACACCGGAAATGACCGGTGCCGTCGGCGCCGCCCTTATTGCCCAGGACAGACACACCGGACCGGCCCCCGCCTGATTATCAACGCCCACCACCCGATTCGCCCCAAAAATAAAAAAGGAGAAAAAGATGAAAGAGACCCTGTTTAAAAAACTCCAGCAGATCGCTGAGCAGAATGTCATTGACATTGAGGCCCACAAATCAAAAGGCAACCATGCCATTGGATTTTACTGCCTTTATGCCCCCACGGAACTGGCCGTTGCCGCAGACGCCATTCCCCTGCCCCTGTGCGGCACGCGCCAGGACCCCATTGAAGCGGCCGAAGAAAACCTGCCCCGGAACCTCTGCCCCCTGATCAAAAGCAGTTACGGGTTCGGC
The DNA here is from genome assembly GCA_036881925.1 of Desulfobacter sp. GTDB lineage: Bacteria > Desulfobacterota > Desulfobacteria > Desulfobacterales > Desulfobacteraceae > Desulfobacter. The sequence goes on along the minus strand of JBAJNJ010000022.1, from coordinate 26,800 downwards.
ATCACCGATACCTGCCCCTTTTTCAAGTTTTCCGACATGATCGTTGCAGACACCACCTGCGACGGGAAGAAAAAAATGTTTGAACTTATGTCGGAATTTAAAGACGTCCACATTCTCCAGCTTCCCCAGCAGCAAAATACCGAACGCTTCCTGGAACCCTGGATTCGTGAAGTCGAGGATTTGAAAACAAGACTCGAGCAGAAAACGGGAAAATCCATCACAGAAGCAAAAATAAAGGATGCTATCCGCCTGTTGAACCGGGAACGGGACGCCAAAAAAAGGCTCATGGATGTTACCCGGGCCGTGCCATCCCCCCTCACGGGAACGGAACTTGTTGAGATTATTTTTAAAACCGGATTCTTTGCGGATAAGGAAAAAGGAATCGCCCTGCTCAATGAAATTGCAGAGTCCTGTGAAGCCATGTCCCGGGACGGCATCAGCCCTTACACCGCAAAAACCCCCAGAATACTTGTCACCGGCGTGCCCATGGGTCTGGGGTGTGAAAAAGTCGCCCGGATCCTTGAGGAATCCGGTGCCAGCGTCGTGGCATTTGAAAGTTGCAGCGGATACAAACTGGCCTTCCAGGTGGATGAAACCAAAGATCCGGTCAGGGCTCTGGCAGAACAATACCTTGCCATTCCCTGCTCAGTCATGAGTCCCAACCCGGGACGGATTGATCTGCTCAACCGGATGATCCCGGATTTTTCCGTGAACGGCGTCGTGGACCTGACCTGGCAGGCCTGCCATACGTATAATGTGGAAGCCCACCAAATCCGGAAACTCGTGTCAGACCATCATGGCCTGCCCTACCTCCACATTGAAACAGATTACTCCGAGTCCGATACCGAACAGCTCAGAGTGAGAATAGAGGCTTTTCTTGAAATGATTTAACCCGGCTTCCCCCAAAAGCACCATTGGCGATTTTGAACGGAACATATTCCGGATCAAAACCCTATAACACGTGACGCAACGTGATTTAATTGCCAATAAAGAGTAATTTCTTTTCCACTATTCCGCCAATGGTGCTTTATGGGACTTCCCCCCACACTCTTAATATTGCTTGCACCTCTGCTGCTCACGATCCTGTGAGAATCCTCCTGCCGAAATCCATACATCCGAGAAATAGACAACGTTAAAAAAAAACGCATCAAAACAAATAAAAACAATAATATTGAAATGTTATATGATGTTTATCATATTTTTCGACATCTACTTAATGTAGCGATCAAAAAAACCAACCTCACAATTTATTCATATCCCAGAGCTTGGTTGTTGGCATGTTTAAATTCAAACATCCCGTAAAATGGAATTTTTTCACATAATTTTAACAAAAATAAACTAAGGTTTCGGGAATCATCATCCGATAACGTTTTACTAATCAGACAAATCGCACAAGAAAATTTAAAGGGAAAAGCCCCATGCTGTTTTTTTATTATGATAACGGCATGGACAGACCTTAAATGATTCAATTTCAGGACTTATATGCGCTCAAAAAGAACCGTCTATATTTCAAACAAAACACAGGAGAGTCGATACAGGTATCCGGCCGGCAACCCGCCTGAATTATAGTTATATTCGGTTTAATCAATAATCCTAAGGAGTTCATCATGCTCAGAAAATCAATTGGCCTTTCATTGTTCTTGTTATTCTTATTTACTATGTCCGGCCCGGTATTTGCCGAACCGGATGATTATACCGGGTTGCTGATCCATTCAAACACTTCGGACGGCTCACAAGCATTTAGCGATTCTTCAAATTCTTCACACACAATTACAGCCAACGGAGATGTCCGGCACTCTGAAACCCAAAAGGTATTCGGCAGTTCTTCCATATATTTTGACGGTACATCCGATTATCTCCAGTTAGCAGACCATCAAGACTGGCGCTTTGATGACGGGGATTTCACCATTGACTTCTGGTATAACCCGTCGCGTTACCACAATACATTTGAGGGGATTTTCCGGTTCGGCGACAACATGGATCTATATCTTAACCGATGCAGGACCGGTCTGCGCGGCGGTATGTTCGAAATAAAAATAAACGGAAACATTAATACGACGAGTTACCGGCCCGACCATCTTGGTATATGGAAACACATTGCCGTTGTCCGCTCCCAGGACGAGATCATGCTTTTTGTAAACGGACAACTGACCGATACGTTCCAGCTGGCATCCGGAGAAAAAATACTTCCGCCTTCAGGCAATCCGGTCAATTTATATATTGGTATGGATGAAAACGGACATTACCCTTTTCTGGGCCATCTTGACGAAATTCGAATCTCCAAGGGCATTGCCAGGTGGACTGCCGATTTTACTCCTCCCACCGCACCTTATGAAGATGCCATGTCCGATACTGCAATTTCACTTGTACCGGACACACCTTCTCCTACGATCGGCGATATTTTATGCGTGGATGTGAACATTGATGGTTCCAACGGCTTGTATTCATCTGCCTTTGATTTAACCTTTGATCCTGCAGCACTTCAGTACCAGAACGCCACTGAAGGCGATTTCCTGAACTCGGACGGAGGTGCCACGTTTTTTAATGCATCCCTGCTGAACAATAATCCGGCCAACGGCACTCTTGTCATGGGAGTCTCCCGTGTTGCCGATATCGGTGTGGTCTCCGGGTCAGGCACCATTGCCAGGGCCTGCTTTTCCGTAATCGGCGGAAGCGGCGGCAATACCTCGGTCGGTATTGACAACGGGTATTTTGAAGGCGCGGAACAAGGTACAGGTATTGAGGTCGTTGAAGGAAGCGACCCTGTGATACCTGTCGGGATCGGGGTTCCCCGCAACCTCTCAGTCACGGATCCCGGTACGCTTGATCGCTTGGATCTGGTATGGGATACTGCCGCAGATGCCTCGGGATATGAAATTTACCGTGCAACCACTTCCGGAGGTAGTTTTGAGTTGCTCGGCACAACCTCTTCCGCTTATTATCAGGATTCGGACTGTACCCTGACCGGTGTGAATTACTTCTACAAAATCAAGGCTGTTTCATCCATCGGCAGCAGCACTGGAGAATTTTCTGAAGAAGCCTCAGGAGCCATCACAGGCCTCACCGGGGATATAAATAAGGACAATCGTGTTGACGGCCGCGATCTCACCATTCTGGCAAGGGCGTTTAATACCATTGCCGGGAGTCCGGATTATAACTGTCAGGCCAACCTGGACAGGGCGGGAGGTATTGACGGCGATGACCTGGTGATTCTAACGACAAATTTCGGAAGTAAACGATAATCCATAATCCACCCTTTTCGTCACACGAAGGGAAGAAAAACGGCTTTCAGAGCGCTATGCGCTCAAATGCTTCGAACACCGATACGGGGTGATGGTCAGCCCAATCCCCCGATTGCACCCGAATCACTTATTCGCAGTGCCGTACCCTTTGGTTATGCGACAAAAAATAACATTTCAACAAAATAAGGAGAAGAACAATGAACGTATGACTGTAGTAGAAAATATCGACACGCGTTGTCCTTTAACAGGTTACGCAAAGCCAATCTTTTTAAGGCAGTTTGCCAAGGGCCTTGCTGCCTGGATGTTCACCTTTTAAAAAATTAAAATAATAAGAAATGACAAGGAAACTCAAATGATTAAAAAATGGATTGTTTTTTTCGGCGTTTTGTTACTCTGCTTTAACATCGGATTTGCCTGGGCAGAAATTACCGAATTTAAAATCAGCGCCAGTGATGGAACGGAAAATGACGAGTTTGGTGGCACTGTATCGGTTGACGGCGACTATGCTGTTGTCGGTGCCCGTCGTGATGAATCTTACAAAGGGGCTGCATATGTGTTTAAAAAAGAAGGGACGACCTGGACACAGCAGGCCAAACTGACGGCCGCCGACGGAGAAGCCAACGACTATTTTGGAGCGACGGTATCAATTGACGGTGACTATATCGTTATTTCAGCCCATCAGGATGATGATGCCGCAATAAACGCCGGTGCTGTATATGTGTTTAAAAGGGATGGGGAAACCTGGGTTCAACAGGCCAAACTAACCGCTTCCGACGCCAGCTATGATGAGTCATTCGGTACGGCATGTGCCATTTCCGGTGACTACATTGTTGTCGGTCTCTCCATGGATGATGATGAGGAGATGAACTCCGGCTCTGCCTATATTTTTAAACGGGACGGGGAAACCTGGACAGAACAGGCCAAAATTAAACCGTCTTATGCAACCGCAGGAAACAGCTTTGGACGCAGCGTAGCCATAGAAGGAGATTATGTATCAATAGGTGCAAATTATGATACTACCGGAACTTATACCGGCTCTGTTTATATCTTCAAACGGGACGGGGTGACCTGGGCAGAGCAGGATATATTGAAAGCCTCGGATACGGTATTTGGGGATAATTTTGGCGGCAATCTTACAATGGACGGCAATTATCTTATCACCACTGCTTCTGAAAAACACGAAGTCGTAACAAGATCAGCGGCAGTCTATATTTTTAAGCGGGACGGCAGTACATGGGCTGAGCAGGCCAAACTCACGGCACCCACGCCGGTTGCAAATGATTTTTTTGGGTTTGGCGCATCCATCGGCGGCAACTATGCAGCCGTCACTGCGGTCGGAGATAATACAAACGGTGCAGATTCAGGTGCGGTTTATTTATATAAATTAGAAGGAGATACCTGGACCGAGCACGCCAAACTAACTGCATCCGATGGCGCTGCCGTGGATCTGTTTGGTTATGTTGCTTCAATTTCAAGAAATCATCTGCTGGCAGGTTCGCCCCGTGATGATGACAATGGAACGGACTCGGGTTCCGCTTATATGTTCCAACTCGAAGAAATCTCAAATACAACGGTCACCCTGGTTCCCGACAATGCAGCACCGGTAATCGGTGACACCTTTTGTGTAGACGTAAATATCGCTGATGCGGGTGCACTGTATTCTTCCGCTTTTGACCTGACATTTGATCCTGCAGTACTCCAGTATCAGAACGCTACTGAAGGGGATTTCCTGAACTCAGACGGAGGAACCACCTTTTTCAACGCCTCTCTGTTAAACAATGATCCGGCCAGCGGTATTCTTGTCATGGGCGCCTCCCGTGTTGCCGATATCGGTGTGGTGTCCGGGTCAGGAACCATTGCAACGGCATGCTTTTCCGTGATCGGCGGAAGTGGCGGCGGTACTTCCGTCGGCATTGACAACGGGTATTTTGAAGGTGCGGAACAAGGCATCGGTGTCGATGTTACAGAAGGAAACGACCCTGTGATACCTGTTGAAATCGGGATTCCCCAGAACCTGACGGTTACCGACCCGGGCACACGTGACCGCCTGGATCTGGCATGGAATGCTGCTGCAGATGCTTCGGGGTATGAAGTTTACCGTGCAACAGCTTCCGGCGGTGATTTTGAACTGCTCGGCACAACCAGCGCTGCGTCTTACCAGGATTCGAATTGTGTCTTGACCAATGCAGGCTACTTTTATAAAGTGAAGGCGATTTCCGCAGATGGCAGCAGTACCGGGGAATTTTCCAGTGAAGCGCCCGGTTCCGCTGCCGGCCTGGTCGGAGATATTAACAAAGACAACCGTGTTGACGGCCGTGACCTCACCATCCTGGCAAGGGCATTTAATACTGCTGCCGGGGATACTGACTACGACTGCCAGGCCAACCTGGACAGGACCGGGTCTGTTGACGGTGATGATCTCGTGGTTCTGGCAGCCGGTTTCGGAAACCAGTTATAAAAAGACTCCCCCAGAATATGATAAAACCGAGAAGGAGAAGAGGTAAATGAAGCAAAAAACAATTGTAATCGCTGTCTGTGCGGCCCTGATCTGTGTTGGCGTCGGGTTTGGTGCCATTAAACTGTTCGGTACCGGTAGTGGAACTGCCTCCGCCGTGAGCAGCATACATGAAGGGGACAGCGGACAGCAACCCAACTCGGTTTATGTGACAACGGACTGGCAGGAAGACGGTGTGGTTGACGTCACCTTTAACGTCAACCAGGCAGATGCCGGGGCTGTATTTGCAGCGGTAATGAACTTCAGTTACAGTGGCAAGGATCTTGAGTATGTGTCCTATGAAGAGGGGAATTATTTTGACCAGGCCGGTTCCGCCATCAACAAGAAGAAGCCGGTTTACCTGGTTTCGGCCAAGCCGGTGTCATCGTCAACAGATGATGGCTCGGACGAATACCGACTGGCCGTGGGAGTCAGCCTTTTCAAAGGATCGCCCGGTATGAACGGCTCGGGCCGCCTGATCACCCTGAAATTCAGAGCCAAACACCAGACCGCTTCACAGATCATTCTGACCAAGAAAAAGCTGGTTGGCACGGACGCCAAGGAACTCACACAGATTTCATGGCCCGGTGCCGTGAGAATTACACCGGCTTAACCCATTTGTTTACATTCCGGGGGACGGATTTTCCGTCCCCCGGACCATTCTTACGTTTTCTTACGCTTCCTTATTTCCCACCCTTTTCCAGAACTTCGCGCACCCAGTGCATGGCCGCGATCATATTCGGGAACCCTGTGGTTGTCAGGGCAAGCATGACCGCATGGTTGATTTCTTCCTTGGTGGCACCGGTATCCAGGGCTTTGCGTGTATGGGACATGACCGCCCCCCTGGAGTTTGACCCCACGGCAATACCGAGCTTGACAAGATTCTGGGTTTTCTCATCCAAAGGGCCGGATTCCCTTGCCAGGGTGCCCATCTTCTTATAAACGTCAAAAATTTCAGGATAGTCTGATGCAAAACTTGTGTACTTTTCAGGAAGATACATGGCGTGCTCCTTTTGGCTTATATATGATTTATCAATCTTTTACGATAAACTCATCCAGCTTGGCAAACAGTTCTTCGGACCACTCGCCTTGATTTAAAAACATCTCTTTTTCTTCATTGGTCAAGCTCTCCCTGATGGCGGGCGGAAGGCTTTCAAATGCGATTTCTCTTTCTTTGAGGCTTTTTTTATCCATCTTTTTTTCCTTGTATAAAATCATCTGTATCAGGAGGGAAATAATCTTGCAATCAGGGCGGTAACTGCTGTTTCCACCCTCAAAATCCTGGGGCCCATGCTGTGGGGGAAAAATCCGGCCTCAGCAAGGGTATCCACTTCCAGTTCAATGAATCCGCCTTCGGGTCCAATGACCAGAACAGTGTCTTCTTTGATATCTACAGGGCAGCGCTGTGAGGTTTTCGGGTGGGCCAGGATGCGGCGTTTGTGTTCGCTGATCCGCGGCAGATCTTTTTTTACAAACGAGGTAAAATACCGCTCCAGAACAAGGTTGGGCAGCACCGTATCCCTGGTCTGTTCAAGTCCGAGCCGGAGATGCAGCTCCAGCTTTTCCCGCCCCAAAAGATCGCTTTCCCAGAAACTTTTTTCCACACGCCGGGAATTGACCAGATAGATATCCCTGACACCGAGGCTGGTGGCGGCCTGGAGAATCCGTTTGAGCATTTTGGGCCTGGGCAGTGCCAGGACAAGGGTCAGCGGAAGTTTGGGTGGTGGGGCCTGGTCCAGAACAACCTCCATCCTGAACCCGTTCCGGTCCATGGCCGTGACCCTGCCGGTACCCACTTTTCCGTTCAGCAGCCCGCAGGCAAGTGAGGTGCCGGCTTCGGCACGGATCACCTTTTTGACATGCATAAACCTCCGGCCGGAAATACTCACAGAATCCGGCCCGGTAAAATCCCCCTCTCTCAAAAGCAGCAGGTTCATATCAAAAGGTTACCACCTCGGAACTCCGGATCATTTCCCTGAACTGCTGCATCCATCGCCTGCCCCCGGACAGTACGGCCAGTTCCTCTGCCAGATGAACCGGTATCAGCCCTCTCTGGCGGCCAAGCCCCTGGAGGCATGAGGGGCAGTTGGTGAGAATTTTTCTTTTGCCGGCGCCGCTGCCGTTGCGTGAAGTCACGGCATCCTGTTTCCGCTCAAGCATGGCATTGCTGATATCCGGCCGCGATATGGCCATTGTGCCGGCTTCCGAGCAGCAATGGGGAACGGGCGTTACGGACAGGCCGGCACCCGCCAGCAGGGAAACAGCCCCGTCATCAAGCGAGTCATGGCATGGCGCATGGTAAAGATAGCTGTCATCTGCATCCTTGATCCTGAGCCCTGAAGCCAGGATATACCCTGTGATGTCCCGGATGTCCGAGCCGAACACCTCATGGGCGCCCAGATCGGTGAGGGATTCCATACAAGTACCGCAGGATACCACACAGGCGTTAAATGCCAGGTCATTAAACATGTCCCGGATCTGGGTCAGGATGATGATATTTTCCAGGAAAATCTTGTCAAATTCCTTTTTCCTGGCATTGACCTTGAGGGGATATCCGCAGCACAGATATGGCGGCGGCAGAATCACCCGGTGTCCCTGGGAGAGCAGCAGGAATATGGATGCCGCAGAGACCCTGGAAAATACCCGTTCACTGCCGCAGCCGGGAAAGTAAAACACTGTGGAGCGGGCGTCGCCCACAGGCTCAAGGACAACGGCCTGGTTATGCCCGGCATGGGGCAAATATGTCCTGAGAGTCCGGAACCCGGTCCTGGCCACCGGCGTTTTGAGCAATTGCATGGTCCGTGTTTTTTTCAGGGATGGAATCAGGGTCAGGGGTTTTGCCGCTGTTGAACCGACACGCTGAAGTATTCCCCCGGCTCCGAGCAGTCCTGCCCGCAGGGGGGGATTCAGGGACGCATTTTTGGTACCCAGGTACTGGAGGGTAAGGCGCGTGGCAACCGGCGTGTGTTTGAACGCCATCTTTTTGAGAATATCCCGTTCTTTGACCGAAATGACACCGGAATCGATATTCACCGGGCATTTGACAAAACAGCGATGGCAGATGGTGCAGTGATCGGCGATCTGTTCCAGGTTTTTCAGGACCTTGAATCCCGTGGACTGGGTCCGCTGGGTAATGTAAAGCAGGGCTTCGATTAATGCGCCCACAGCCAGGTTTTTGTTCCTGGGATGAAAAAACATGTTCTTGGCCGGGTAAAACACCGGGCACTGGGGCTTGCACTTGCCGCACCGGACACAATTGGCGATTTTCAGGGCCAGGTCCGACAAAGACCCGTGCTTGAGTATCCGTGCCTCAAGTTCAAGAAGATTGAACGATGGGGTGAAAACTTTGGCCAGGACATCGTCTTCCTCAAGTTTGCCGGGATTCATCAAGCCTTCGGGATCAATCTCACTCCTGTATGCCGAGAACCGGGCAACCTGTTCGGGGTCCAGGTATTTGAACTTGGTAACCCCGATACCGTGTTCACCCGACACTACCCCGTCCAGGGCCACAGCCTTGGCCATGACCTTGTCGGCAGCCATGTTGGCCCGGGCCATCATTTCCCGGTCATTGGAAAGTACGGGGATATTGACATGGACATTGCCGTCCCCGGCATGCATATGGGTGGCAATAACGATAAGTCTGGCACTGGTTGCCTGGTAGATCTTTTCCACATTTTCCAAAACCAGGCTGTACCCGCGCAGCCCTTCGACCGCCTGCTTGTAAAACTCCTTGACCACAATGGACCGCTCAAGGGCTTCCCTGGACGCGATTTCAAGCCGTTTCCTGGACTTGTAAGCCAGATCCTTGATCCGGCCGACTTTTTTGGTCAGCCACTGGGGATCTGACAAGGGTACGGCTGTGTCCAGGTATGCGACAATATCCTGGATGACCCGGGTCTGGTTGTATTTTTTCTCTTCCAGGTTGGCCTCGTCCACAAACCTGACAAACCCGGCCAGGCTGTCAATGGGCAGGACAATATCCTCGTTGAGCTTAAAGGCGTTGGTATGGGCGGCAATGGCCCCCAGCCGCTTCCTGTCTTCCCAGAACCGCCGGGCTTCGGCATCGTCTTTGGCAACGGAAAACCCGGTTTTGTCATAGGGGTCCAGGATGGTTTCCAGGGCAGCCATTCCCTTGTCCAGGGCCTGGCTGTCATTGGAGACCATGTCCACCAGCAGTACAGCCTTGAGCCGGTCTCCCACGGACTGTTTGGTCTTGTATTTTATGGCCTTGATATACTCTTCATCAAAGTGTTCAAGGGCGATCAGGGAAGGATCACTATTGTCAAACCGGTTGCAGATGGCCGTGATGACTTGCCCGGCTTCAGCCATATCGTCGCCGAAGAACTCAATGCAGCAGGTCCGCTTGTGTGCAAACTCGGGATAGAGAATAAATTCGGCCCAGGTGATGATGCCATCGCATCCCTCTTTCTGGATGCCGGGCAGCCCGTTAAGGGTTTTATTGGTCACATCCTTGCCAAGCCCTTTTTTACGGACATCCGTCCCTGTCATCCGGATGGTATCCACAAGGTCGCCGTCTGTATTCCGGACTGAAAAGACCAGTTCGTCATCGGGCAGGATCTTTCTTACGGGGTGGTTTTCTCGGGTGACGGACCGGATTTCCCCGTCCGGCATCACGATCCTGTAGGATAAGACATTGTCAATCGCGGTGCCGTAAAGCACGGCGGTCTTACCGCCTGCGTTTTCCGCCAGGTTTCCGCCGATGGTGCAGGCCCAGGCAGATGTGGGGTCCGTGGCAAAAATAAGGCCCTGGGATGTGGCCGCATCCTTGGCATCCTGGGTAATGACACCGGCTTCCACAGCCATGGCCGCATATGGCACGCCCTGTTCCGTGGTCCTGTGTTCCACCGGAAAGATCTGGTTGAGTTTTTCCGTATTGATCATCACACAACCCGGGGACAGGGGAGTGGCCCCCCCGGTAAGCCCGGTGCCGGCACCCCTGGGAATGATACTGAACCCCAGTTTCCGGATTTTTTTCACAAGCCCCCGGACCTGGTGTTCATGGTCGGGCCTGAGCACGGCCACCGGGGAAAACCGCCGCCAGTCCGTGGCATCTGTGGCATGGGCCGTAATGTTGAACGGATCAAAATAAACGTTGTTCCTGCCGACAACAGGCCCCAGGTGGCGCAGGGCCCTGGCCTGGTCTGCGGCTGTGGCCCGGATCTGGCGCCGCAGGGTTTTCAGGGCGTGTTTACATGTATCCAATACCTGGCCGACTTTTTCATGGCGGGCATGGGAGGCAATGATGCCAAGATCGTTTTCAAACTCGGCAAAAAGCCGGTTGCGCTGGTAGGGGTGTTCGACCAGTTCCTGGAACAGGAACGCATTTCTCTGGATGATAAACAAATCACCCATAAACCGGTACAACAGGCGGGAAGAGCGTCCGGTCCCTTTTTTTGTCTCAAGGGACCGGATGGCATCGAGTGTGTCCGATCCAAAAAGATGATCTATGATCTGGTCGTCGTCTGCGGAAGTGTAGTTGTAAGGGATCTTTCTTTTTGGATCAATCATAATCTAAAGCATGTCTACAGTTCAAATGTCGTCATATCAACAACAAGGTTCAGGTCTATAATTTCCTTTACCACTTCAGGCGGTACAGGGGTATCGGTTCTCAGAAATATGATATTTCGCTGGCCGTCTTCCTCACGGCCCACCATCATCCTGGAGATATTGATGCCATGCTCTCCCAGTTTAACGCCGATGGAGCCGATGGAACCGGGCTTATCCACATTATGGATCAACCCCAGATGGCCTTCGGGAATCACTTCCAGCCTGAACTTGTTGATCCGGACGATACGGGCATCATCTTTTCCGAAAATCGTCCCTTCCAGGATGTTGGTCTGTTCTTCGGTGACCACGGTCATCCGGATCAGGTTTAAAAAGTTCCCTGCTTCCTGTGAGGTGGATTCCGTGATTTTTATTCCCATATCATTGGCCAGGGAAATGGCATTGACGGAATTGACCATATATTTGACGAACTCGGCCAGCAGTCCTTTGATGGCATTGATGGTCACCGGCTTGAGATCCAGGTCGGGAAACTTGCCGATATATTCGATATCCACCTGTTTGATGCCGCCCGAGGAAATCTGGGCCTGGAGCTTGCCCATTTTTTCCGCCAGATAGAGAGACGGACGGAGTTGCCGGAGCACTTCACCGGTCACCGAAGGCACATTGACCGCATTAATCACTGTATCCTCAAGCAGGTAGGCAAGAATCTGCCGTGCCGCTGCAACCGCAACATTGGTCTGGGCCTCCATGGTGGATGCCCCCAGGTGCGGCGTGGCAATGACCTGCTCCAGTTTCAGCAGGGGATTTTCCCCGGGCGGTTCCGTGGAAAATACGTCCAGGGCCGCGCCCGCAACTTTCCCGGAGACAATGGCATCGTACAGGGCGGATTCGTTCACGATCCCGCCCCTGGCGCAGTTGACCACCATGACCCCGTCTTTCATGCGCTCAAATGCCTCCACATCCAGAAGATCAATAGTGGAATCCATCTTGGGCACATGGACGGTGATATAATCCGACCGGGCATACAGATCGTTCAGGGTGACATATTTAAATCCGGCCTTTTGAATATGCTCGGAAGAGATGTTGGGATCATAGACAATGACCTTCATCTTCAATCCCTTTGCCAGACTTGCGGCAATGGATCCGATATTGCCGAACCCGATCACCCCCAGGGTTTTGTTTGAAATTTCCCGGCCTTGGAGCAATTTTTTGTCCCATTTTCCTGCTTTGAGAGATGCCGTTCCCCTGGGAATGTTCCGGGTCAGGGCCATCATCATTGCAATGGCATGTTCCGCCGTGGTCACGGTGTTGCCGCCCGGGGTGTTCATTACGGCCACCCCTTTTTTGGTGGCCGCATCAATGTCCACGTTGTCCAGGCCGATCCCGGCCCGGGCAACCACTTTAAGGTGGGTGGCAGCTTCAAGCACGGCATCGGTCACCTGGGTGGCGGAGCGGATGGCCAGGGCGTCGTACCCGGGAATAATTTCGATCAGTTCTTCCTGGGAAAGCCCTGTGTTGACATCCACCTCAATACCTTCCTGGTTGCGGAAAATATCAATCCCTGCCTCGCTCATCTTGTCGCTGACCAGGACTTTCATGAGGTTTTCTCCTTTTCAAAGGAATCCATGAATTCCACCAGGGCGTACATGCTTTCCATGGTGGCGGCGTTGTAGATGGAGGCCCTGCAGCCGCCAACGGACCGATGGCCTTTGAGCCCGCCCAGGCCGTGATCGGTGGCCTTCCGGATAAATTCCTTTTCCAGGTCTTCGTCCGGCAGGCGGAAGGTGACGTTCATCAGGGACCTGGCGTATTTGTCTGCAGTTGTCCGGTAAAAGCTGCTGCCGTCAATGAAATCGTAAAGGATATCCGCTTTTTTGATGTTGTGCTCTTCCATTTTTTCAAGGCCGCCCATATCCTCCTCAATCCATTTAAGGACCAGGCCGATGGTGTAAATGCCGAAACAAGGCGGGGTGTTGTACATGGAGTTCTTGTCCGCATAGGTCTGGTAGGCCAGCATGGAGGGCAGTTCTGTGTTGGCGGTTTCCAAAAAGGATTTCTTAAGAATGACCATGCAACAGCCGGATGGCCCCAGGTTTTTCTGGGCCCCGGCATAAATCATACCGAATTTGTCCATGGGCAGGGGTTTTGAAAAAATATCCGAAGACATATCAGAGATAATCGGTGCTCCCCCGGTATCCGGAAATTCATAAAACTGGGTCCCTTTGATGGTATTGTTGGAGGTGAGATGAACAAACCTGGCGTCCGGGGTGAACCGGATGTCCTTGGGAATGTAGCAGAAATCCCTGTCTTCAGAGGAGGCAACTACGTTCACGGTTTTTCCCTGAATCTTGGCTTCCTTGATGGCTTTTGTGGACCAGGTGCCGGTGTTGACAAAGTCTGCCGTATCGTTTTCTCCTAAAAAATTCATGGGAATCATGGCAAACTGCATGGATGCCCCGCCCTGGATAAAGAGCACATGAAAGTCGTCCCCGATACCCAGCAGGCGTTTGGCCCTGGCAACAGCCTCTTCAATAACCGCATCAAAATAGGATGATCTGTGACTGATTTCCGTTACAGACATGCCTGAATTCTTGAAATTCAGAAACTCTCCCTGGATTTGCTCCAGAACAGGCAGGGGTAATGCAGCAGGACCGGCATTGAAATTGTAAATTCTCTGATCTGTCATTTTCGTTTCCTTTTCAATTTGGTGGTTATGAATTGTGTTCCCTGGTTTTATGAAATTCAATCCCGGGCCACTCTTCCATGGCAAACCCCAACTGGTACTCGCTGGTGGTCAGAAAGGTCAGCCTGCCCTCGGCATCCCGGGTCAGGCTGGATTCGTTTTTCCGGGTGAAATCCTTTAATAAGGTGTCATTCTCACTGGTGACCCAGCGGGCCACGGATAAATCAATGGGTTCGTAACCGGCATTGACGTTGTACTCGGCCTGGAGCCGGGCCATGGTCACGTCAAACTGGAGCACACCCACAGCCCCGATGATGTGCATGTTACCGTTCAGGGGCCGGAATACCTGGATGGTGCCCTCTTCTGCCAACTGGGTCAATCCCTTGGTCAGGGCCTTGGCTTTCATGGGGTCTTTGAGCAGCACCCGCCTGAAATGCTCGGGCGCAAAATTGGGAATGCCGAGGAATTTTAAAGGCTCCTTGGTGGTAAAGGTGTCCCCGATTTTAATGGTGCCGTGGTTGTGGATCCCGATAATATCGCCGGGATATGCCTCTTCCACGTTGGAGCGTTCCTGGGCCATAAAAATGGTGGCATTGGCAATTTTAATATCTTTGCCGATACGATGGTGGCGCACCTTCATTCCCTTGGTGAACTTGCCCGAGCAAATTCTGAAAAACGCGATCCTGTCCCGGTGCTCCGGGTCCATATTGGCCTGGATTTTAAAGGTAAATCCTGAAAAGGCCTTTTCCTGGGGGTGGACATCCCTGCTGGCCGTGGGCCTGACACCCGGGGACGGTGCAATCCTGACAAAGGCGTCCAGCATTTCCCTGACACCGAAGTTGTTGATGGCCGATCCGAAAAATACCGGGGTCTGGGTGCCGTTGAGGTAAAGGTCCAGATCAAAGGGTTCGGCGGCAACGGAAATCAGCTCCACATCCTCCCTGAGCTGTCCGGCCTGGGAATCACCGATAAGATCGTCCAGTTCGGGATCATCCAGATCCCGGATCACCACCCCGTCATTGTCCTTGGGCGTATACCCAGGAGAAAACAGGCCCAGTTCTTTTTTCTCCAGGTTGTAAACCCCTTTGAACCGTTTGCCCATGCCGATGGGCCAGGTCAGGGGCACACATTCGATCTGCAGCTTGTCCTCAATATCCTGAAAAAGATCCAGAGGTTCCAGCCCCTCACGGTCCAGCTTGTTGATAAAAGTAATAATGGGGGTGTTCCGCATCCGGCACACTTCCATGAGCTTCCGGGTCTGGGGTTCCACCCCTTTGGCCGAATCGATGATCATTACGGCGCAGTCCACGGCGGTCAATACCCGGTAGGTATCTTCGGAAAAATCCTTGTGGCCCGGGGTGTCCAGAAGATTGATCTCGTAGTCTTTGTAGTTGAACTTCATCACGGATGAAGAAACGGAAATTCCCCTTTCCTGCTCAATGGAGAGAAAATCCGAGGTGGCGGCCCTGGCTGCTTTCCTGGATTTGACCGCTCCGGCCTGCTGAATGGCGCCGCCAAACAGCAGCAGCTTTTCGGTCAGGGTGGTCTTGCCTGCGTCGGGATGGGAAATGATCCCGAACGTCCTTCGTTTTTCAATTTCCGGGGTTAATGTCTTATCCAACGGTTTTTCTATGGTTCCTGATCCCATGCAAATGAAATCCTTGTACACTTTAAAATTAAGGGTGGGAATTTAACAATATTTTCGTGGAGAATCAACCCCAAACGGGAAATCCTCACAAAATAGACAATAAATTCAAATAATTACAAACTGAGGTTGATTTAGGTTTTCCGCAGTCTTTTATTTACAAACTGACGAAAACCAAAATCAAACAGGGCTGTACACCGGTCCGGGTTAATTATCCGGATCACGCCCATCATTTTTGGAACGTTTCCGGACCTTGAAAAAATCCCAGACCGACCAGGGGATAAGAATAAGGCTGGCCACGCGGTTCATGATCACCACATAGTCTTCCATATCCGGGCTCCCGCCCAGCCATCCGTCCCAGAAACACCAGAGCCCGAATGCAAAAAGTAAAAAGGTGAATACATAAGGGTTCATCATGGGCTTATGGTCGGTGGATTCCTTGTTTTCGTCCATTGACATCCTCGATTTTTCTGAAGGGTTGAGTGTTATAGCTGTTCTCAAAATTCCGTTCCGATTGGATTTTTAACTTGGGTGGTTACACAGCAAATGACGCCTGAGTTTTCAGTATTTTTTACTGACTCGGTATTCTCGTCAGCGTTTTTTTCGGAACATATTTTTGTCATTTGCTATAAACGTCTTTTCTTATCATATCCGCTTCCATTTTAGAAGCCGGGATTGATTCGGTTTTCCTTGCCTCATATATATAAATTTGCTACCTGTGAAATTAATTTCAATTTTTTAATTTTTCCGGGTACCCATGCATCCTTTCCATCACACACCCCTGGCCGTGAGTACGCACCTGTCCGGAACGGGCAAGATCTCCCAGAACCCCTATCTGAAAACCCATGGTACACATGCAAAAATAAAAACCCCTGACCATGAGTTTATATTCAACCGCAACGGAGAAATCAGATTCATCAGGGGGCTTGGCACGGCCTGGCCCCATCCTTCCGAACAGCTCAAACGGACCGACGGCAATGACTGGATCCATTATTCCGTGGGAGACGACAGCACGGAGAACGGCATCATCTCCTGGATGGGCGATTATTACCTGCCCTGCCTGCCCTATCCCAGCAACCCGGTCTGGGAGGTCAACTATATGGCAAACCCGGCCGTCATGACCGCCTTTGCCGCCTGGTCCCAATTGTTTGCCACACTCTACGACAAGGTGTGGTCAAAGACCCTTGCTCCCAATGCCATGGAATTGGCGCGGCAAATCCTGGCACATGACGACCAGACCCTTTTCAACAGCTCCCAAAACCTGAAACAAATTATCGGCGCCCCTGTTTCCGTCCTGCCCCCGGATACCCGGCATGTGGATTATGATGTCATCCCCCTGGTGATTGCAGACGGCTGCCTTTACAATTGCCGGTTCTGCTGCGTGAAATCCGCACAAAAATTCCAGCCCCGGTCCCAAGCGGCAATACACGCTCAGATCCGCCGGCTCAGGGAATATTACGGCCACAACCTTGAAAATTATAATGCGGTTTTCCTGGGCAACCATGACGCCCTGGCCGCAGGGGAATCCCTGGTCTGCACGGCGGCTGAGGCCGCATTTGCGCAATTGGGTTTCAATGACGGCCGAAAAGCAACGCCAAAACTGTTTATGTTCGGGTCCGTCAAGGCCCTGGTTGATGCAAACCGTTCGTTTTTCGAGCGGCTTGACCGCCTGCCGTTTAAAACCGTTGTCAATATCGGCCTGGAATCGGTTGATTCCGATACCCTGCGGCAGATCGGCAAACCCCTGTCCCCGGCAAAAGTCATCAATGCATTTGAAAAAATCTGCACCCTGAACGATACATTGGCCAATGTCGAATTGACCGCCAACTTTCTTATGGGAACACATCTCGGGAAAGACCATTACCAAAGCCTGGCAGCCCTGCTTGCCCATGCCCCGCAACAAAATCGAAAAAAAGGGGGCATCTATCTTTCGCCGGTGAAAGACAGTCCGAAAAAACGGGAGCTTCTGCCCCAATTCAGGCAGATCAAAGCCCAAAGCCGCCTGCCTGTATTCATCTATCTTATCCAGCGGTTCTGAAACCAATAAAACCGTTTCCGGCAGCACGGGTGATATCTTCCAAAACCCTTGTTATACCTTGAAATTCACCGGGTTTTAATATAAAAACATCCTGTGAAGCCTTTATTACTCAAGTACAAATATGTATGTATGATTGTTGCGGCGGGATTTCTCCTGGCCGGAATCTATCATTTGACACGTTCGCCCGCTCCCGGCAACGCCCAGGACGACCGGGCATCCCTGGTGCTCACGGATGAAGACCGGGAATGGATCAGGGCCAACCCCGTGATTACCGTGGGGGTGGACTTGGATTTCGCCCCCATTGAAAACATGGGGCAAAATAACCAGTACATCGGTGTGACAGCGGATTTTCTCTCCCTTATCTCCCGGAAAACCGGGCTGGCCTTTGAGATCGACCACAGCCATACCTGGGAAGAGAGCCTGGAACGGATCAAGCAGGGGAAAATCCATATGCTGGGAGCTGCCGTGCCCTCGGAGCAGCGCAAAGCATTCATGGATTTCACCCGGCCCTATGCCTGGCTTTCCGGGGTGATTATCGTCAGAAAGGACGTGACCGAACCCATGTCCCTGGAAAAGCTCAAGGGAATGAACGTCACCGTAGTCCACAACTATATATGGAAGGATATTCTGGAAAAATCCCATCCGGAACTGGACCTCAGCCCGGCCCAGGATATCGGGGCGGCCCTGAACAAGGTCTCTTTCGGCATGGCCGATGCCATGGTCGGATATATGGCCACCGCTTCCCACCATATTGAACGGCTTGGTATTTCCAACCTCAAGATATCCGGTGAAACCGTATCCGTGCTGGACATCTCCTTTGCCGTGAACAAGGAAACCCCGCAACTCAGGCGCATCATCAACAAGGTGCTGGACCAGACCACGGCCGACCAGAAAAAGGCCATCCTCCGCAAATGGATCAGCCTGGAATTCACCAAGGACAACAATCTCAAGTGGCTGGCCCGGATCCTTTTTCCGGGTGTGGCACTGGTGCTACTGGGCCTTATCGCCATCATCATATGGAACCGGTCCCTCCAGCGCCAGGTCACCCAGCGAACGGAAAAACTGAACCAGGAACTGGTCCAGCGGACCCATATGGAAAAAGCACTCAGGGAAAGCGAGGAAAAATACCGCAGTATTTTCGGCAATATCCAGGATGTTTATTATGAAATTCTTCCCAAAGGCCGGGTGATTGAAATATCCCCGTCCGTGGAAAAAGTATTCGGGTATGACAGGGCCTCCCTTCTGGACCAGTCCATATCACGGATGTTCGTGGATCCCGAGGAATTCAGCCAGACCCTGGAAAAGGCCACTGTCGAAGAACGGCTGGTGGACCATGAAACCCTCCTGGCAAGGCCGGACGGCAAGGAACTTACCTGCGCCATGAATACCGTCCTTGTCCGGGACAGCCAGGGGGAACCCTTGAAAATCATCGGTTCCATCCACAATATCACCGAACGGGTCAAGGCCCAGAAAGCCCTCCGGGCCGCTTACAACGAGCTTGAAATTCGGGTCAGGGAGCGGACCGCAGAACTCAGGAACACCAACAGGGAACTGAACAAGGCCAAGGAAACGGCAGACGCCGCCACAAGGGCCAAAAGTAATTTTCTCGCCAATATGAGTCATGAGATCCGCACCCCGTTAAGCGGTGTGATCTCGGCGTCGGAACTGGTCATGCACGAGTCCCCGCCCGGTAAAATCGCCCGGTATATTAATATCATCCGGAGTTCGGGCCATGCCCTGCTCGGGGTCATCGACGATATCCTGGATTTTTCCAAAATTGAGGCTGGAAAACTTGACCTGGAAATCCACCCCTTTCACCTGGACCAGCTCATCTCCAGAGCCACCAACCTGTTCAAGCAGAAAATCACGGAAAAAGAGATCACCTTTCATGTGGATATGGACCCGGCCACCCCCTCCCACCTCAGGGGTGATTCGTTCAGGATCCAGCAAATCCTCACCAACCTTCTGGGCAATGCCCTGAAATTCACGGACAAGGGCGGCCGGATCACCCTCGGGGTCAGCGGCAGCCGCTGCACCCACAAGTCAGACCGGGTCTTCATGGAGTTCACCGTCACCGACTCGGGCATCGGGATCAGCACGGAACATCAGGATCTTTTGTTTACTCCCTTTTCCCAGATCGATGCCTCCACCACCCGGAAATACGGGGGCAGCGGCCTGGGCTTAAGCATCTGCGGCCAGTTAATTGAAATGATGGAGGGAACCATTACCGTGGACAGCGATCCCGGACAGGGCAGCATGTTTACCTTTACCATTCCCCTTGAAATACGGGAGGATCCTGAAACAGAAACGCCACGCCCTTCCCCGGACCGGTTCACCACCATGGCCACTTACCGTTCCCTGCTCAAGGGCAAGAAAATCCTTGTGGCCGAAGACACGCCCACCAACCAGGAAATTATCCTGGCCGTCCTGGAACTGGCCGGCATTGAAACGGTTTTGGCAGACACCGGGGCCGGGGCGGTGGAGGCGGTAAAACACCAGGATTTCCACGCCGTGCTCATGGATCTCCAGATGCCGGAAATGGACGGATTCGAGGCCACACGGGCCATCCGCAGACACAAGGATAAAACCGGCCTGCCCATCATCGCCATGACCGCCCATACCCTGAAAGAAGACAAGGGCAAGTGCATGGCCGCCGGGATGAACGGGTATATTTCAAAACCCGTGAACCAGGACAAACTGTTCAACACCCTGATCCGCCTCATCCTTGAAACAGATACAAACACGGAGCCTCCCGGAGACTCACCGACAACACCGGTGCCTGCATCCGGAACACCCGGAAAAAAACGTTTATCACGCCTGCCGGGCCAGGTTCCGGGTATCCGCCTGAAAACGGCTGTCAGTGGTCTTGGTGTATGTGAGGAGGTCTTTCTTCATATCCTTGACACCTTTTTCAAAACTCATGAATCCGTCATCACCGATATTGAAACCGCCTGGACACAGGGGGATCGCGACGCGGTGATCACCATGGCGCACAGCCTTAAGGGAAGCGCCTCGGGTATCGGGGCAATGGAGCTCCACGGCCTGGCCCGGGACCTGGAAGCTTTGTGTAAGCAGTTCCCCGCACTGCCGCCCATGGACCAGGCAGGCCTGTCTGTCCTGGAAAACGCCCTGACCATTGTTTTGGCATCCATCAAAGCCCTGGCTGCCGAGTACACCGCACCAACCAAAAATCCGGACAAGGCAATGCCGGACCATGAGGATAATGAAAAGACCGGGGATGTTCTGGGCCGCCTGGAAAACGCCCTGGATTTTCCCGAGTTGGCCGAGCTGGAACGACTGACCGCAGAACTGGTATCCGTGTGCAGCCACCCCCTGGCAGACCGCATCAAAACCCATGTGGCGTCCCATGACCATGACCTGGCCAAACAGGACGTGCAACAATTAACCTCCCGGATAAAGGGGTAAGTCCAGACAATGACCTCCCAGACCAACCTGATCATGATTGTTGACGACAGTCCCACCAATATTGACATCCTTGCCTCGACCCTCAAGGACCGGTACCGGCTGACCATTGCCAAGAGCGGGCAGACTGCCCTTGAGCGCCTCCAACAACAGCTTCCGGATCTGATCCTCCTGGATATCATCATGCCGGAAATGGATGGTTTCGAGGTATGCCAAAAATTAAAATCCGATCCCAGGACACGCCAGATTCCCATTATTTTCATCACGGCCATGGAAGAGGCCGAGCAGAAAACCCGGGGGTTTGCCCTGGGCGCCGTGGATTATATCACCCGTCCCTTTCATGCCTCTGAAGTCCTTGCCCGGGTCAAAACTCATTTGTCCATGCGGCAGATGCACCTGGCCCTTGACGAGAAAAACAGGATCATCAAGCGGGCCCTGGCCGAAAAAAGCCGCCAGCTGGACGCTCTCATCGCCAACCTGCCGGGTATGGTGTTTCATTCCCGTTTTGACCGGGACTGGCAAATGGACTTTGTCAGCAACGGGTGTATACGATTGACCGGTTTTGAACCGGAGAGGTTTCTGGATCATACCGGCAGCCACTACACAATGATCGCAGATCCCAGGGACCGGGAGCGCATCACCCGGATACTCCAAAAGGCCCTGGACGACCGCCAGCCCTTTGAGCTGCTTTACCGGATCAATACCGCATCAGGCACTGAAAAATGGGTGCTGGAGCATGGCATCGGAGTTTATGACGGCAAAGACGGCCGCCTCCTGGGCACCGAGGGGGTGATCTCGGATGTCACGGACCAGCAGCGGCAGGCCATGGCGCTTCAGCAGGAAAACCGCCACCTCAAATCAAAAATCATGGACCGGGACCAGTTCGGTGATATCGTGGGCAGTTCCCCTGCCATGCAAAAGGTTTATGACCGCATTATCAAGGCGGCGGCCTGCGACGACTGCGTGATCGTCTACGGCCCCTCGGGCACAGGTAAGGAACTGGTCGCCAAGGCCATCCATAAAAACAGCCCCCGGAAAGACAACCCCTTTGTGCCCATCAACTGCGGGGCCATTCCGGAGAGCCTGTTTGAAAGCGAATTTTTCGGCCATAAAAAAGGGGCGTTTTCAGGGGCGAACACAGACAAGCAGGGAGTGCTGGACATGGCGGACGGCGGGACCCTGTTCCTGGATGAACTGGGTGAAATCTCCATGTCCATGCAGGTCAAACTTCTCAGGGTCATGGATGGGAACGGCTACATTCCCGTGGGCGGCACAATGCTCAAAAAACCGGACATCCGGTTTGTCTGCGCCACGAACCGGAACCTCCAGGAACGAATCCGCCAAAAAAAGCTGAGAGAAGACTTTTTTTTCAGGGTCCATATCATTCCCATCACCCTGCCGCCCCTGCGGGAGAGAACACAGGACATTCCCCTGCTGGTCGAACACTTTCTCAACTCCTATCCCAAAGACGATGCCAGTGCCCGGTTCACCCCGGAAATGATGGATGCCATGATGAACTATGCCTGGCCCGGCAATATCCGGCAACTCCAGAACATGGTCTACCAGTTCCTGGTCCTGGGCAAACTGGATTTCCTGGATCCCAAAACCCTGAAGCAGGGCCCCCTGGCCACAGGGTCCGGCATGCCCGAAAGCCTGAAAAATGCCGTGGAAACGTTTGAAAAAAAATTCATTGCCCAGGCCCTGTCCCGCCACGGCAGGAAAAAAGGAAAAGTGGCGGACCTGCTGGAAGTGGACCGGAAGACCCTGTTCCGGAAGATGAAGCGCTACGGTTTGGAATAAAAAAACCGCCCCCTGCGGGAAATCCCGCAGGGGGCGGTTTACACACATCCCCGTATTGACATGTGTAAGCGTTAGTATCCCAGCATCCTAGGCAGCCAGAGCGATATTTCCGGAACATAGGCGATGATGAACACCGCGATCACGGCCACGATGGAAAACGGAATGGCCTTAAGCGATATGTCTTCGATCGTCACATTCCCGATACCCGAGGCAATAAACAGGTTCTCCCCCAGGGGCGGCGTCTGGAAGCCGATTTCACAGCAGCAGACCAGGACAATTCCGAAATGGATGGGATCGATCCCCAGGTTGTACATGACCGGCAACAGCACCGGGGTCAGGATCATAATCGTGGCCAGGGTCTCCATGAACATACCCACAAAAAGCAGGAAAAAGATGATCATGGCCCAGATCAGATAAGGATTGGTGGTGATGTCCAGCATGGCCGCGGCAATGATGGCCGGGATCTGGTTCTCCACCAGCAGCCTGCCGAACACGGTGGCCGTAAACAGAATCAGAAGGACGCGGCCTGTCAGCCAGGTGGTGGTCTCCAGGGCCTTCATGATGGCGTTGAACTTCAATTCCCTGTGGATAAAAAAGCCCACGAACAAGGTGTAAAAAATCGCCACAATTGCGGATTCCGTCGGGGTAAACAACCCCGAATAAATCCCGCCGAGAATCACGATGGGCGCCATGATGGCCCAGAACCCGTTCTTGAATGCCTGGGCGATTTTCGAGCCGGACCAGCGGTCTGTAAGGCCTTTATATCCGTATTTTTTACAGAGGATATAATTCATGATCATCAGGCTGACCGAAATGACAAAACCCGGGAAAACACCTGCCACAAAAAGTTTCGGAATAGACACGGACTGGAAGCTGCCAAACTCCGCAACCGCCTCGGGAGGCGGCATGATGCTCATGCCTGAAATCCCGAAAATCACCATGGGAATAGAGGGCGGAATCACCACGCCCAAACCGCCGGACGAGGCGGTAATGGCGGAGGCATACCCTTTATCGTAACCCCGCTTCATCATGGCCGGGATCATGAGCATGCCCACGGCGGCCGTGGTGGCAGGACCGGAACCGGAAATGGCGCCGAAAAACATACAGGCAATGACTGTGGCGCAGGAAATCCCGCCGGTCATGGGGCCTGCAAAGGATTCCGCCAGGTTGACCAGCCGTTTGGACACACCTGCCGCCTCCATGAGTGATCCGGCCAGGATAAATGCCGGCAGGGCCATCAGGGGAAAGGAGCCCACCGATGTAAAGGCAATCTGGACCAGTTTAATAGGGTTATCGTCAAGGGTCAGGAATGCCACGACAGCGGAAACACCCAGGGAGATTGAAATGGGTGCGCCGATGAGCAGCAAGCCGATAAACGTGCCAAATAAAACAAAAACAATGGATGCTTCCACTTATTTCATCTCCTGCGTTTTCATCGGGTCAACGTCTGTTTTCATAGTTTCTTCAATCTCTTTCATATCGATGGCGTCCGGGTCCCGGATCTCTTCGCCCTTAACAAACCGTATATAATTAATCTGGATGACGCGAGCAGCCATCAGGGCAAAGGCAAAGGGAAGAATCATATAAAAGTATTTCATTGGAACTCCCATGGTCTGGGATTTCCAGAACAGATTCATTTTCACAAAAACAAATGTATAGCTCAGGTAGATAAAGTAGATGTTGAACACCACCCATATCAAATCCGAAAATGCCTCAATGGCCACGGCCACTTTTTTGGGCAGCATCTTGAACTGGAAGGTCACCCGGTTGTGGGCGCCCAACCGGCAGGCGTAGCTGGCCCCTAAAAATACAAACCAGACAAACAGGTATGTGGCCAGCTCTTCTCCCCATGAAATGGAATAGTGAAAAAACTCCCTCAGCAGGATCTGGAGAAAGAGCAGGACAACAAAAAAGGCTAGGAGAAACTGGCAGGCATAGCTTTCAAAATTATCCAGCAGTTTTAAAAGGATCTGTTTTTTATTCATGTGCGTCCTATATCAAATATGGTGCAACCGTATGCCGGCACACCTGCAGAAGAAAAGATCCCCTGCAGGTGTGCGGTTTTATATATGATGGTCGGCCCGGCCGGTTAGAGGCTTCTGCCCAGGATTTTCAGGGCGTTTTCAAGTTTTTCCTTGCCGCCGATGCTGTCATAGTATTTGGGCCATACAGCAGTGGTGGCTTTTTCGATCCACTCTTTTTCACCGTTGGCAGCCTCATCAATGACCATGCCTTTTTCCATCAGAGACTTCTTAATGGAATCTTCGGTCTTGATCAGCCAGTCCTTGGAATAAGCAGTGGCTTCCTTGCCCGCATCCAGGATCATCTTCTGCATTTCAGGGCTCTGTTTCTGGAACAGTTCCTCGGACATGATGATGGGCTCAAGGGAGAACAGGTAACGGATGGTGGTCACGTATTTCTGGATCTCGTAGAATTTCATGGCGTTCACGGTGATAAAGGGGTTGTCCTGGCCGTCAACAACTCTCTGCTGGAGGGCGGTAAACGTTTCAGACCAAGCCATGGGTGTGGGGTTGATACCCCAGGATTTGTAGGAATCGATCATGATGGCATTTTTGGGAACACGGATCACCAGGCCCTTAAGATCTTCAATGGTCTTTACAGGGCGCTTGGAGTTGGTCAGTACACGGAACCCAGAATATGTCCAGGCAACGATTCTGACACCGGCATCCCGGAGAGTATTTTTGGCAAGCTCTTCACCCAGTTCCCCCTGGGTCAGCTTTGCAGCGTCTTCAATCCCCTGGATCACATAGGGAAGGGTCAGAACCCCCACAGTAGGAGAAAACGGGGTCAGGTTGTTTACGGCAAGCACAGAAAAATCCAGGGTGCCCATGGCGCAATCATTGACCGTATCCTGCTCGCTACCGAGCTGGCCGTTGGGGAAAAAACCGAACTTTACTTTACCGCCTGCTTTGTTCTCAAGAATTTCCGCGAATTTCTTACCGGTTTCCCACTGGGTTCCACCGGCAGCATCGCCAAATGACATCTTCCAGGTCTTGGCGTGAACCTGTGCGGTAAATGTAAGGATCAAGGCAACTGCTGCAAGACCTGCCATGGTTTTTGACCAAAAACGATTCTTCATCTAATTCTCTCCGTATATATGTTGTTAACTTCCCCCGCAGGGGCCGGGCAACGCGGATCTGCGCCCCGATTTTCCGGTTTTACGTTTTTGCAATGGGTGTGCCAGAAGCCCGGACAAATCAAGGAGTAAAGCGTCTATTGCCCCGTGGCACGCCCATAGCGGAATTATTGCCTGCATTGGCAATTCAGAGCCGTGCTTCCCCCTGGGGCAAAAACACCCCATACTTTCTCACCTCATTTGGGAGTTATGGCAGGACTGTTAAGGGATCAGAGGGCCTTAGAACACGTTTAGCCAACGGGGCAAAAAAGTCCCAAGACAGACTTAAAAGCACATTTTAACCTTTAATTTCAGATAAATACAAAACAATCGAACACAACAAAAATTGCTACACACGAAAACCTGGGGCAAAATTGCCCGACCGGAATAGTATCGTTTTTTATGGTGCTATATAGCCTCTGCTTCCTTTTTAAATGTTTCTAAAAACCAAAACACCTGCCAGATAAAGGAAAGATAAAATCCACGCCTCCGGAGAGCAAAGAATTTTCCCAAAACGGCACGATTTTTGTTTACTTCATTGGTAATTTAACGTATAAGGCCAGCATCTGATATCTGATACATCACACATCAGATATCTAATAAATAAGGATACCCTTTTCCCGGTCTATGCCCACAGGCGGCCGGCGTAAAAAAACGATATAACGGAGGTAAAATCACCCATGAAAATGACCACAGAAGAAGCTTTTGTAAAAGTACTCCAGATGCACGGCATCGAGCATGCATTCGGTATTATCGGATCGGCCATGATGCCGGTATCCGACCTGTTTCCCAAGGCAGGCGTCACCTTTTGGG
>JBAJNJ010000021.1:0-128481 GCA_036881925.1 Desulfobacter sp. | reverse complement strand
CAATCAAAGCCTAAACTCTGATCTATATACTAAAACTTTAAGGTCTTTTTAAGACCCGCTCATTCTTCTTCACTGACCAATTTTCAAAGATCAAAAAAAATCTCCCCGGTGGCGCCCAGAAGGGTTCCCCCGTGAAGACCGGCGTAATATGCCCGAATTTATATCCCCTGTCAAACCCTTTTTTATTTTTTTTCTGTCTTTTTTGAGAAAATCTGAATTTCTCTTTTAATTCAGGCAGTTCAAAAACCCGATATTCCAATGGCAATCGCAGCAGGGGATATCATTGATAAAACAATCCTGGTAAAACGGGTCATCCAGGACATAATCACACCGGGTTTCACACCAGGAATGGCAGTTGGGATAATCATATTTTTTTACCTTGGCCCGGAAGACTGTATAGTCAGAGCTATTCCATATTAATAAGGGATCTTTATCGGTGACATTGCCGAACATGACGGGATTGACTGTTTTTTTATACCCGATCCGCATGGTCTGGTACCTGTGCCATAAAAAATAACAGGGAGAGATATTGCCTTTCCAGTCCACAAACACCGCATCTTCTTCCACAAAAGGGCAATGGCGGCGGATCCTGGGGCGGATATGGGGTAAGGCCAGGGATATCCCTTGCTGGCCGGCCTTTTTCCGGGCCTCCTCAAATACGGTATTGACCCGGTTGAAATATCCGGGTTCTTCCTGAAGCAGATGGAAGAGATTGATATAGATGCCCTGTGCCAGGGCTGCCTCTTTCATTTCCCGGACCAGATCGCAGATTTCATTTTCTTTTGGAGTTTTATAAAATTTCCACACGATTTTATTGTAGTGCCGGATATCCAGGCCTTTTCGGGCTGCTTTGCGCTGGTATTGGTCAAACAGGGCCAGTCCCTCATCTGAATTGTCCATAAAGACCTGCTCTTTTTCAACCCCGGCATCATAGGCCGTGACATGGGTGACCAGGATGAAATCCACTTCCCGTTGGGCGGCCCAGTCCACGATCCGGGGCAGCTGGTCCAGGTTTTTCTTCATCAGGACAAATTCAATCCCAATTTTCAACCCGGCACCAGGGTGTTGTTTCCCGGCATGGGCCAGGGCGGAAAGGGCGTTGTCAACATCGGACACACTGCCCCCTGTGCGAATATGCCTGAACAGGCCTGGATCTGAAGCATCTACGGAAACGCATACCCGGTTTGCCCCGGATGCAACCAGGGACAGGGCCCGCTCCCGGGTCATCAATTTACCGTTGGTCTGAAATCCCCGGATGCTGTTTTCCGGCATGGCCGATGCTGCCCGTGAGATCCGGGATTCCAGATCAATGCATAGCAGGGGTTCCCCGATCCCGGTAAGGATGAAGGTGTGAATATGGGGAAATAAAGAGGTCAACGCCTGAAAAGTAACCTCGCTCATGTCCCCTTCGGGAATGTCTGCCCCGCCGGACTGCTTGACGCAGATCCCGCACTTGAAATTGCACCGGGTGGTGGGTTCTATAATCAATTTTCCGGGGGTCTGTTTACTGGGCGGCATGGAGTGTTTCTCTTTACGGGTTGGTGTTGTTTTTATCCATACCCGGTATTTATGGCGGATTCATTGACTCATATCAAGACCCTATGCAATATCTTACGGAACATTCAAAAGCATTGCCCGGTGCGGTGCAATCATTTATGGTGGTATTGGGTTGTTTTACAGACAAAATATGCGGGAGGGGTCATGGCCCTGGTATTTATTGATGCGTCCTCTGCCATTTTATTATACAAGGCAGACCTGTTTACACAATGTGCCCGGGAATTTTCCATGTTTATGGCCCCGGCCGTGTTCAGGGAGGTGACCCCACAGGGATATCCCGGGACTGAAGATTTTCACGGGGCAAGGGACCGGGGCCTGATCCGTATCCGTCAACCGGAGCCGGACCATGGGTTTTCAGCGCATCCCGAGTTTGACCGGCTGGGTGCAGGGGAATCCGAAACCATTGGCCTGTTTGACCGGTATGCCTGTGCCCGGGAACCAAGCTTTATTATTATTGATGACGGCAAAGGGGCAAAATTCTGCCGCACCCATGACATTCCTTATATCAATGCCCTTCTGGTCCCGAAAATTTTCTGGTACTCTGGCCGGATGACGACTGACGCATTTAAAAAAAACACGACCCGGCTGCTCGGGTTGGGAAGATATTCGAAACAAATCATCCAGCAGGCCGGGGAACTGACCCGGACTGATCTTTCTCATGTCACTGGCGGGGGAACCCATGAAAAAACGTCCTGACACAGTTTTAAACAGGGCGGCCTGGCAGCGGAAGGCCATGGCATTTGCCACCCGTTCCCACCGCCATCTCTGGGGGAAAAACAATGAAGATCCACTGGTGCTCCTGTTCCGGCAGGGCCTGACCCATGAATTTTCAAAGCAGATCTACCTGGGGTGGAACAAGTTCGGCCAGGAGCGGCCTTATATCGGATGGGGCATGGACCGGAATGACAAATTCCTGATCCCTTCGGGCATTGTCTTTCCCCATATTGTGGATAAAACACTGCTGTCGGTGTTTGTCATTTCCATGGATAAGCCGGGATCTGTGTTTATGGTGCCGGGCAGTGCCGGATTTCCCGTTGTCCTGGGAGATCCGAATAAAAATGCCGTTGTAACACATGATATCCTCAAAGGACTGGTGCTTTGCCAGGACGGGCAGGACAGCGTCAAAATCATTCCGGATTCGCCCTGACGCCATCTTTTGAACCAATGGTGCAGCAGATCAGAAACGTAAGGGTCAATGACACAGGGTCAACTGAACGGAGGCCGGTGGGACGGCACAACAGGGGATTTTTTCCGTTTCCTGAGATTGACCACCATGATGCCGGCCACGATACAACAGATGGCGACCAGCAGCTGGGGGGTAATGGGTTCGCCCAGGAACGCCACTCCAGAAGAGACCCCGGCCAGGGGCACAATAAAGACAAACGAGTGAAGGGCAGTGGCCCCGAATTTTTGGAGCAGTGTGTTCCAGGCCACAAATCCGAATGCCGCAGTCACAGCGCCCTGGTAAACAAGTGCTTTGACCACCGTGGGCGTGACTGTCGTGATCATGGCGCTGTCCCAGAGCACCCCGCCCGCAAAAAAAAAGGGAACCCCGAACACCATGGGATAAAGAGTAATCTGAACCGCATTAAACCGGTCGATGATCCGTTTGACATAAACCGCAGATACGGACCAGCAGACCACGGCCGTAAGAACCAGCAGATCCCCGGTCTTCAGATCGGCATCCAGGGCAGGCTGGTCAAAAAACAGAAACACCACCCCGATGAATCCCAGGAGTATCCCACTTCCTTTTTTAACGGTGATCCGGTCCCCGGGGATGAAAAAATGAGCCAGGATAAGGACCATGAAAGGCAGTACATTGGCCACCAGGGCGCCGTGGGAGGCCGTGGTTTTGTCCAGGCCCAGGTGAAATCCCGCCACCTGGACGACGAACAGCAGGCACTGGACCAGGATGAGCCGCCATTGATCCCGGTTCATTTTTAAGGGGATGTTCTTGTACCGGGCCCAGAACACCAGCAGGACCGAGGCCAGGGTAAACCGGATACCGGCGGAAGTAAAAGGCCCTATGCCGGTGTATCCCATCTTCATGGCCACCCCGTTGCCGCCGAACAACATACAGAGGAAAATAACAAAAAGGGCTGCACCTGGGGTCATATCTGCGTTTTTCATTGCAGACTCCAATACGAATTTAGGTCAGAACTTCACCGGGCTGTGGTATGCCTTAAACGGGGCAAGGATATATAAAGGTCAGGGTCAGGTAAAGCTTTTTTTATCAAGCGGTTTTTTATTGACTTGCCGGGCATGATGGATATCATAGCGGGATGAAACAGCCAATGAACACTGATCCCTTTCCCATTGCCCCGGGACCCGTGACCAGCGAAAGCAGCCCTGCCATGCCCCATCCAATCAAGGATGTCGGAACATATATCCAGGTGTTCTTTCTCCTGGCCGTGGCCTGGACTGCCATTTTTTTCGGGCGTACCGAAGCCTTTACCACCTTTTCCATTATTTTCAGCTCCATTGTGCTGGAAGCCCTTCCCTTCATGCTTATGGGAACCCTTTTGGGCGGGTTTGTGGAAGTATTCCTGTCCAGGGAACGGCTGATCAGCATCCTGCCGAAAAGCCCGAAAAAGGCCATTATTTTGGCCGCGTTTACCGGGGTTTTCTTCCCGGTGTGCGAATGCGCCATTGTGCCTGTGGTGAGAAAATTCATCCAAAAAGGCATGCCCCTGGGATCGGCCGTGGCCTTTCTTTTGGGCGGCCCCATTGTAAACCCCCTGGTCTTTTCTTCCACCCTGGTGGCTTATTCGTTCTCCTGGGAAACCGCTTTTTTAAGAACCTTTACGGGCGCGGCCATTGCCATGGGAATGGGATTTCTCATTCACTCATGCATATCGGAAAAAGAAGCGCTTATTCCTTCCCACGACCACGACAATTGCAGCCATTGCGGCACGTCCGATTGCGGGCATGACCACCAGGATCTTACGGGAAAACCGTTTTCCAAAAAACTTTCGTCGGCCATGTCCCACGCGGCCATGGATTTTTACGATATCGGCCGGTTCCTCATCATCGGCGCCTTTATCGCTGCCGCCCTCCAGACCTTTGTTCCCAGGCAGGCGTTTTTCGCCATGGCCAGCGGATCTGTCGCGGCGATTTGCCTGATGATGGTCCTGGCCATTGTGCTGAACCTCTGCAGTGAGGCAGATGCATTTATTGCGGCGTCCCTGGCACCCATCGGCATCCCGTTTACGGCCCAGCTGGCGTTTATGGTCCTGGGCCCCATGCTGGATATCAAACTGATCCTCATGTATATGAGCGTATTTACCCGGAAGATGATTATTATCCTGTCCTGTTCCACTCTGATTTTTGTGTTTATGGCCATGGTATTTATGGAGGTGGTGTTACAATGGGTGTAAAACAATACCTGCCGGTCGCGGTTCTGTCTTCCTGGGCCGGTATGCTGGCCTATCTCCTGGCCAACGGCAATTACCAGCTTTTTTTAAAACCCGGATTCCAGTGGCTGATCATCACAGGGCTTGTGATCGGCCTGACCCTCTGCCTGGGCATGGTTTTTACGGGGATATCATCTATGCCTGTCCAGAAAAACGCCTGGATCAAAGGATTGATACTGGTTTTGCCCCTGGGATTTATTATTGCGGCCGGGGAAAATACCCTGGGTGAATATGCCTTGAGCAAACGAACCATGGTCAGCCAGGCACCGGCCTCCCTTTCCCCTGAAAACAATCCGGAAGAAAATGCTGAAAAGGCATCGATACCTGCACCGCTGCCCTTGGATGAGCCCCTCCTGATTTCAGACCTGATCCGGCAGTTCAGCCGGTACGAGGGAAAAAAGGTCCGGATTGAGGGAATGTATGCGGATACGGTTGCAGGCCGTGACGAATTATCCGCCGTATTCAGGTATTTTATCACCTGTTGCGCGGCAGATGCCCAGCCCGTGGGGGTGTTCATATCCCGCAACCCGGATTCCGGCTTTGAAAACAATGACTGGGTCAGGGTATCGGGAACGGTCCGCATGACCCAGTTGGACGGGTATGAGGTAATTTTCATGGATCTTGAAAATATGGAAGCGGCGGAAAAGCCGGGGAAAAACGCGGCGTATATCTTTAACTAAGAAGGGGTTGGCGGCTTGCCGCAGCCTTCGAACAGAGTGGTCTGGTTCCTGCCGTTCTGCTTTGACCTGTACAATGCATTATCCGCCATGCCGATCCATTCC
Organism: Desulfobacter sp.; assembly: GCA_036881925.1. Taxonomy (GTDB): domain Bacteria; phylum Desulfobacterota; class Desulfobacteria; order Desulfobacterales; family Desulfobacteraceae; genus Desulfobacter. Next base: position 122,729 of record JBAJNJ010000021.1, on the reverse strand, counting down.
TGGGGGTCGCAATTCAACGCTTCCCCGCCGCCGGCCACAGCCACGCCAAAGGACATGGTGATGTTCAGGAACTTGCCCTCCACAGGTCTGCCTGTTTCATTGACCTGCTGAAACGCGTGGGATGCAATGATATTACGGATCCGTTCTGCAATGTCCACGGCCATGGCACCGTCGGTTTCATCAAAGACCAATAAAAACTCTTCGCCCCCGTACCGCCCGGCCACATCAAAGTACTCCCGCATGGACCCGGAAATGATCCGGCCCACCTCCCTGAGAATGAGGTCTCCCTGGATATGGCCGTAGGTGTCGTTAACGGTTTTGAAAAAATCAATATCTCCCATGACAATGGCGGAACTGTCTTCTGGTTTTCTTTTAAACCGCTTGAGAATCCGGTCCACTTCGCTTTTTATTTTTCCCGAGTTGTACAGGCCGGTCAGATCGTCATATTCGGCCTTTTGCTTGAACCGGGTTTTTAAAAGCACGGTGGACAACAGATCACACATGATGTCCATGGCGGAAATCTCAAAATCCCGGATCCCGGATTCCTTGCCGCAAAAATCCCCGCCCACCAGATAGGCCCCGCCGAAATCCCTGGGAAAAAATATATACCCGATGATATCGCATCCCATGCCGGATACATTGATATGGGATGTTTTCCTGGTGGTGAATGCGTTGACTTCATTGACGTAGCGCTTATTCCTGGCATCCATGAACAGGCGGATTTTGCGGCCCTGTTTCAGATCCATCCTGACCCCGTCCGGGTCCTTGACCTTGACCACTTCAAGGATGAGCATATCCTCTATGACATTTGAAACCTTGTACAGCACACTCACATCAAAGAGCATGGTCTGGCGGATGATTTCCAGAGGATAATCAAAGCACTCATCCCCGTAAACATCCAGCTCGGAATCCGGGTTCAGGGTTTTAAAAAATTCAGTGAGCTTACCCAGCGAATTCAGGATCATCCCGGCATTGGACATATGTTTTCTCATGGCATATCCTTAAATTTAGGCGCTTGAGATGGATATTCGGATGTTGACCGACGCTTTGATTCTATCCGATCCGAGCGTTTGAATCAAAGGCTATTTCGCCTTCAAAATCCAAAATGACGATCCGGATGTCAATCTTATGCTTTGCAAACCCCAGGGCGTTTTCCCCGGCTTTTTTGCCCAGGAAGGCAAGCAGATCGGGAAATTGCGGGAAAATAAATGAAAAGGCGTGCCGGGCCGTGTTGGCTTCTTTGATGTGCCGGGCAAGACCGGTATCGTTTGTGATGTCCTGTGCCCATTGGGCAAGGGTTTCCAGAGTCAGTTCGGATTTGGCCGCATGGGTGTGTTCAAAACCCAGGGCCATTTTAACGGCTTTGCCGAAAAACACGGTATAGATCACCCGGGAGATTGTTCCGCCTCCGGCGGCCCTGCTGCCGGCATTCTCTTCCAGGACCATATCAAGGCCTGCCTTGAAAAAATCCCCGGTCTGGATAAAGGCATCGTCTTTGATTTCCGGGAAAATCCCCATGGCAAACCGTTCGCTTCGCCGCCCCGTGGTAAACACCAGGGTGCCGGACCCGTTTGCCAGGGCCACGGAAATCCCGGACCGGATGGTGGCAATATAGGCGTCATGGGACAGTGGCCTGACCACCCCTGTGGTTCCCAGGATGGAAATGCCGCCCAGGATTCCCAGCCGTGCATTAAGGGTCTTTTTTGCCAGCGCTTCGCCCTTTGGGACAAACACTTCAACAGAGACATGGTGGCGGAAGGGCAGGCAAAGCTGCTGATAAGCCCCGTAAACCGCTTCTTCGATCATCTGCCTGGGGCCTGAATTGATGGCAGGTTCTCCCACAGCCACTTCAAGTCCGGGTTTTGTGACCCTGCCCACGCCTTTGCCCCCGGTGATAACGATCCCGGGAGAGCCGGATTTCAGGGTTACCAGGGCCCCGATTTCCGCTTTATGGGTGATATCCGGATCATCTCCCGCATCCTTGATCACCGATGCCCGGCAGGAGATGGGGGACAGAACCGTCACGGCGTTGACCGGGATTGTTTTTTTCTCCCCGGTCAAAAACCGGATTTCTACCTGTGACGGGGTCCGGCAGGTCAACAGCGCCATCATTGCGGCCTTTACCGAAGCCGCAGCTGCCGCTCCCGTGGTGAATCCGGGCCTGAGTTCTTTTTCCTGGGTCATTTACCGGTTTCTCCCTAACGCCCCGGACGGGCCTGCCTGAAATCCGCGCAGCAGTTCACAAAACATCGGGCAGCACCCGGGTTGCTGCCGAAGTGGACATGAAGGTATGAGCCCAGTGTCCGGCCGCGCTGATATCCTTTCAGGGAGATATCCTGGCCGGCCCGGGATGCCACTTCGTACACGTTTTGAACATCATGGGTGTCCCGGTTCTGTTCGTCCGGGCCGTTGTCCGGAACAATTGACGAATAATGGAATTCATGGCCCCGGATCTTTTCCCCTTTCCTGCCGATGGGGGTGTCCGAGGTCAGGGTGACTTCCCTGTATCCCAGGGATCTGAGCCGTTTTGACATCTGGATGTTGAATCTGAAAATCCCGCACATACTCCCGGCCTTGTCGCCGTCCATGCCGGACAGGGTATCGCAAAGGTACATGAACCCGCCGCATTCCCCGTAAATGGGCATACCCGAGAGGCTGGCCGTCCTGATCTCATCCAGGAGCCCTTTTTTTTCCGCCAGGCGGGCGGCATTGAGTTCCGGGTATCCCCCGCCAAAATAAATCCCGTCTATATCTTTGGGCAGGGTATCATCTTCCAGGGGCGAAAAATAGACGATTTGCGCACCGGCCTTCCTGAGGATATCCAGGTTATCGGGATAGTAAAAACAAAAGGCCTTGTCCCTGGCCACTGCGATTCTCGGGCCTGAACCGGATGTGACGGATATGGCATGATTTTCTTTTGTTTCCGGTTCCGGTGTCCGGGCATGGACAACATCGGGAAGTCCTGCGATAAACCTGTCCATGTCCAGGTAATCGTCCACCATGGAGACGAGGATGGACAAGGTATCCTGGGATATGGTCATTTCATCGGCCGTGACCAGTCCCAGATGGCGTTCGGGCATAACTATTTTATCGTTTTTGGGCAGATATCCCAGGCAGGGGGTCTTACAGTTCTGCTCCACCGCATCCCTTAAATAGTGGTAGTGCCGTTGGCTTCCGGCTTTGGCAAAAACCACCCCGGCCAGGTTCAGGTCCGGGTCAAAGGTTTCAAACCCCTTGACAATGGCGGCTGCGCTCCTGGCCTTGCCCTTTGCCGAGACAACCAGCAACACGGGCAGGTCCAGCCATTTGGCCATCTGGGCGGTGGACCCGGTGTCAGACAAGGCATCATACCCGTCAAACAATCCCATGACCCCTTCGACCACGGCAATGTCCCTGCCCTTTGATTTTTCGGCAAACAGGTTTTGGTTGTAGGATCTGGGAAGCATCCAGGAATCAAGGTTGAAACTGGTTGCCCCTGAAATTTTCGTATGCAGGCCGGGATCGATAAAATCCGGGCCCACCTTAAAGGGGGCCACACGTTTCCCGTTTTTCGCCAGCCAGGCCATGAGGGCAAGGCTGATGGTTGTTTTCCCGGTGCCGCTGCCTGTGGCGCCAATAACAAACCCTTTGATAACAGCCCCCCTTTACCGGCCCGCGTAAGCGGCAATGGCCAGGGCGTTTACCACACTGGCGGCAATATTGGACCCTCCTTTTCTTCCCTTGTTGGTGATGTAGGGAATATCCAGTTCCATGAGGGCGTCCTTGGATTCGGCAGCATTGACAAATCCCACGGGAAATCCGATGACCAGGGCGGGAGCTGCTTTTTTGTCCCGGATCAGGTCAATGAGTCGAAGCAGGGCTGTGGGGGCGTTTCCCACCACATAGATACCTGATCCAAGGGTGTCGCATGCCATGTCAACAGCGGCCAGTGCACGGGTGGTACCGTTTTTCTTTGCCTGGTCGGCCACGGCCGGATCACCGATCAGGCAATCCACACTGCCGCCAAAGGATTCTATTTCCCGTTTCCGGATGCCCACCCGGGCCATATTGGTGTCAGTGATGATGCGGCATCCGGATTGTATGGCCTTGATGCCCGTTTCAACAGCCTCTCGGTTAAACCGGATGGTCCGGATATATTCAAAATCTGCAGAAGTGTGGATCATCCGCCGGACCACGGGCCATTCCCGCTGATCGAATCCATGGTCCCCGGCTTCCTCTTCTATGATAGTAAAGCTTAAGTCTTCTATTTCCTGTGGTTTCATTCTGTTTCCTTCAGGTCTTATTTCAGGGATTATTTTCCGTGCAAACTATCATCTTTTTGATTCCATTGGCAACCCGAGGGATTATTTTCCCAGGGTCAATATATGAAGGGGAGATGATTGGAGCCCGCCACGCACTTAACAGGGAAGATCTTTATGGCATGGGATGCTGTGATAGCGCCTTTTCCTAGCCTGGAAACCCGTCGGGTGGACACAGAAGCGCCCCAATGTAGATCATAAACCGCTTTGATCAACTGAAACTTTGTTTTCCATATTTTACTTTTCTTCTCCGGAGAAAATCTGCTATGGTTTTATTTTTTCTTTTAACCCTAAACCCTTAGGAGCTTTTGGCCGTGGAAGAAAACAATGTCATTCGGTTTGCAGGTCGAATGGATCAGTTGCCGCCTTATTTGTTCGGCATGATCAACAAGATGAAAATGGATAAACGGCGAAACGGGGACGATGTCATTGATCTTGGCATGGGAAACCCCATGGATCCCACGCCGGATGCGGTGATTGAAAAACTGGTGGAAGTGGCGAAAGATCCTAAGGCCCACAGGTACCCGGAAAGCTCGGGCCTGCCCCATCTTAAACAGGAAATCGCCAAGTATTATAAGCGCCATTATAACATCGGCCTGGATGCAGACAAAGAAACCTACTTCACCATCGGCTCCAAAGAGGGGATTTCCCATCTCTGCCTGGCCATTATGGGGCCCGGGGATTCTGTGCTGGTACCGTCACCGGCCTTTCCCATCCATATTTACGCGGCGGTGATTGCAGGCGCCAATGTGATGAAAATTCCCATTGAGCCAGAGGCGGGTTTTCTGGACAGGATCGCCCATATCTGCGAATCCTGTTATCCCAGCCCAAGGGTGTTGATGCTCAACTATCCCCACAATCCCACAGGGGTGGTTACGGACAAGAATTTTTTCAGGGAAATCGTCAAGCTGGCCAAACGGTTTAAATTTATGGTTATCAATGATTTTGCCTATGCCAAGATCACCTACGACGGGTATGTGGCCCCCAGTTTCCTGGAAGTGGAAGGGGCCAAGGATGTAGGCGTGGAGTTCGGCTCGTTTTCCAAATCCTATAATATGGCGGGCTGGCGCATCGGGTATTGCGTGGGAAATGAACAGATCGTCAGCGCATTGGGCAAGATCAAGGGATATTTTGACTACGGGATTTTCTCGGCCATCCAGGTGGCCGGCATCATTGCCCTGCGGGATTGCGACGATACCATCCCGGAACTGTGCAAGGTATATGAAACCCGGCGGGATGTGCTTTGTTCAGGCCTTGAACGCATCGGGTGGGACATTGAAAAACCCAAGGCCGGTATGTTTGTCTGGGTTAAAATACCCGAACCCTTTGCCAAAATGGGATCCATGGAGTTTGCCATCCAGCTCATGAACAAGGGCAATGTGGCGGTGGCGCCGGGTACGGGGTTTTCCGACGAAGGAGAGGGATACCTGCGGCTGGCCCTGGTTGAAAACGAGGAGCGGCTCCGCCAGGCTGTACGCCAAATGAAAAAAGCCATGGAGCAGATGACGGTTTAGCTCTTTAATTACAGATCAATAAAAAACGCCTTTGGGGTATCTTGTTGCCAGGACACTCCAAAGGCGTTTTATATTTCATTATTCAGAATGATACGTTTTCTGATGGGCATCACTGTCAAATTTTCCCGGGTCATCCGAATGTTTCCGGGGCGGCATTAAAGGTTCGTTCACAATGGGCTGGACCAGGGCATCCACCATCTGCCAGCCCGTACTGTCCCAAAGATTGGTACGGGATTGGAGTGTCCCCTGGTACTGAACCGTGCCAATGGGAAGAGCCCGGGTTTCCCCCCGGGTGCCGGATACCTCTTTTCCCTCAAAGATCAATATCCCGTGGCTGCCCTGGCTGCGCGTTCCCTTTTGGGTCAGGTACAGATTTAAAACCCAGTCGCCCCCCTGGTAAATCCAGTCGGCCCGGCCGGAAAACAGGGCATCTGCCTGTGCGGAATGCCTTGATTCGATCATGTCGGGCCGGCGGTTGATGTCTTCGGGGGTTCCTCCGGCCCATGCCGCCCCGCAAATACCCATTGCCAGAAAAATTCTGAAAACAGGCCTGATCATATGCATATATCTGCCTCCTGAACACGGCGTATGAACTATCAAACCGATAAATTTAATTATGATTGTTCTCAAAAATCCGTTCCGATTCAATATTTAACTTCAGTGATTGTAAAGCAAATGGTGTTTAATCGTTCAGCATGTTTTACCAAACAGGTATTTCTATTTTTCCGGAACCTGGTTTTGTCATTTGCTATAAATGAATTTTCAGCGGGAAGTCAAGTATAAGATGTGGGTTTTAAAAGAAATTCACAGAGAATAGCCCTCACGACGTAAAAAACCGGTGCTGGGCATCCCAGTCACCGGTTTTGGAATAGACAATCCTCTTTTTTATTAATAATCCAGGGAAGATACCTCCAGGGCATGTTTCTGGATAAAATTCCGCCTGGGTTCGACTTCTTCACCCATGAGCAGGGTGAAAATCTCGTCTGCTTTTTCCGCATCTTCAATATCCACCTTGAGCATGATCCGTTTGTCCGGATTCATGGTGGTTTCCCAGAGCTGGTCAGCGTTCATTTCACCCAGACCTTTGTACCGCTGGATGTTGATTCCTTTTTTGGCCTCACCCATGATGAATATGAAAAGATCTTCCAGGTTCTCAATGGTATTTACAATTTTTGCATCCGCCTGCTTGGAGGATAAGGCAAATGGGGGCTGGTTCAACGCCCTGATCTTTTCATAGGCGTTCCGCATCTTCTGGTAATCACTGGTGCCGAGAATTTCACGGCCGACCCGGAGCAGTTTTGTCTTTCCGGTTTCATCCATGATATCCATCTCATAAAACCCGCGCTCCCCGTCATACTCCACCTCTCCGGCCGTATATTTGTCCGCAGGCAGGTTGGCGGCCAGTGCTTCCAGGTTGGCCTTGTCTTCCAGGAAAATTTTGGAACTCACCCCCTCTTTGACCAGGGTCAGAAGCAGGTCCGTGTCAAAATCCCTTTTCCTGAGCAGGTTCAGGGCTTCAAAATACTCGGTCATATTCAGTAGAAACCCGTAGAACACATCCTCGGTCAGAGGCTCTTCATTTCCGTTAAGCACCAGGTTTTTCTGGGAGGAAATCCGTTTGACCAGGTAGTCGGAGTATTCATCCTCATTTTTCAGGTACACCCCGTTTTTCCGGGAGCCGACCCTGAACAGCGGGGGCTGGGCAATATACAGATATCCCTTGGAAATGAGATCGGGCATCTGCCGGTAGAAAAAGGTGAGCAACAGGGTACGGATATGGGAGCCGTCCACATCGGCATCGGTCATGATCACGACCTTGTGGTAGCGGATCTTTTCAATGTCGTACTCTTCCCGGCCTGCGCCCGTTCCCAAAACCGTGATGATATTCTTGATTTCATCGCTTCTCAGGATCTTGTCGAACCGGGCCTTTTCCACATTCAGGATTTTACCTTTCAGGGGAAGAATTGCCTGAAACCGCCTGTCACGCCCCTGTTTTGCGGAACCGCCCGCAGAGTCACCCTCCACCAGGAACAATTCCCTTTCTGCGGGATCTGCAAACTGGCATTCCGCCAGTTTGCCGGGCAAAGAGGAATCCAGCAGGGTTCCTTTTTTTCTGGCCAGTTCCCTGGCCCGTTTTGCCGCATCCCGGGCACGGGCGGCATCCACGGCCTTGGCAATGATTTTCCTGGCAACACCGGGATTCTCCTCAAGATATTCGGCCAGTTTTTCATTGAGCAGGGATTCAACAATTCCCTTGACTTCGTTGTTGCCCAGTTTGGTTTTGGTCTGGCCCTCAAACTGGGGTTCCATGAGTTTGACCGATATGATCACGGCCAGGCCTTCCCTCATGTCATCCCCGCCGATCTTGATGTTCTGCATGTTTTTGGGCAGGTTGTTGGCCCCGGAGATATAGGTGTTGACCGTCCGGGTCAGGGCCCCTTTAAAGCCGGATACATGGAACCCGCCTTCAATGGTCCTGATATTATTGGCAAACGAATAGAGTTTTTCCTTAAAAGTGTCATTGTACTGGATGGCCACCTCAATCTGGACATCCTTTTTGTCGCCTTCGATGTGGATGGGATCGTGAAGGGAGGTGCAGGAACGGTTCAGGTATTCCACAAAAGAAACAATGCCGCCTTCGTAGCAGAAATCGTCTTTTTCAGCGGACCGCTCGTCCTCGATAACGATCCTGACACCCTTGTTCAGAAAGGCCAGTTCCCGCATCCGGCGGGACAAAGTGTCGTAGATAAACTCATTTTCATTCATCACCGTGAAATCCGGGCTGAAAATGATCTTTGTTCCCCGCTTTACGGTCTCGCCGATGACGGTGAGTTCGGTCACCTTGTTTCCCTTGGAATAGGTCTGGTGATAAATTTTTCCGTTTTTGTAAACCTCCATTGTCAGGTGCTCGGACAGGGCGTTTACAACGGAAATCCCCACCCCGTGGAGGCCGCCGGATACCTTGTAGGCATCTTTGTCAAATTTACCACCGGCATGAAGCTTGGTCATGACCACTTCACAGGCCGGAATATTTTCGGTTTCATGCATTGCCACCGGGATTCCCCGGCCGTTGTCTTCCACGCTGACCTTCATGTCTTCGTGGATGGTAATGGTCACGGTATCGCAATGGCCGGCCATGGCCTCGTCGATACAATTGTCCACCACCTCGTAGACCAGGTGGTGGAGCCCTTCCAGGTCCACATTGCCAATATACATGGAGGGCCGCTTGCGGACCGCTTCAAGACCTTCAAGGACCTTAATGCTGTCCGCACTATACTCTTTGGTTACTTCACTATTTTTCATGATATATGCATTGCCATAATTACGCAGATAAGATTGTCATCATCAATGCCTTTGATGATGCAGGGGCTTTTACTGTCTTTGATGTTAAGGGCGACGATGGTGTTTTCAAACAGATTGAGGGCATCCATAAAATACCTGGGGTTGAATGCGCTTTTGATCTCTTCCCCTGAAAACCCGACCATGAGGCGTTCCTTGGATTCACCGATTTCCGGGTTGGTGATGGTGACCGTGAGTTCGTTTTCCACAAAGTTGAGGATCACGCTTTTGTAATCATCCGAGGTCAGGATGGATACCCGGCGCATCAGGGTGGAAAAAAGCGTCCGGTCCACTTCAATGGGGGTCATCCCCTCATAGTTGATAATGGGCTTGTAATCCGGATAATCCCCGTCCAGGAGCTTGATCATGATGGACTCATTGGCCCGCTGAAATATGAAATTATTATCTTTTATACCCACGCGGATGACATCGGCATTGGAATCTATGAATTTGCCCAGCTCGGACAATCCCTTTTTGGGAATGATCACGCTTTCGTCCCCAAGATCCAGCTCACCCTGGAACGGGGCGTCAAAACAATGGAGCCGGCGTGAATCCGTGGACACGACCCGCAGCTTGTCTTCCCCGTTGACATTAACCTTTTCAATGAGTGATCCCAGAACATAAATCCGTTTTTCATCCCCGGAATAGCCGACCACGGAAGAGACGGAGACCATTTTCTTCAGGTCCTGGGCCGCTACCTCAATGAAATTGACATTTTCAACCACCGGGGTATCCGGAAAGTTTTCATAATCCGAAGAAACAATATGGTAGACACTGTCCCCGGTGCCGATTTCCACCCACCGGTTTTCCACTTCATTAACAAAAATTTCATTCTCAGGGTATTCTCTGATGATCTCAAAGAATTTCTTGGAATTGATAGAGAGGATCCCTTCTGTTTCCACTTCGGCTTCATAAGTTCCGGTAAATACGGTTTCAAGGTCATTGGCCGTGATGCTGATCTGTGACCCGAACGCCTTTATCAGTATATCCGAGGTGATGGTCAGATTGGTCTTTCTACCGGTGATTCCCTGAATCTTTGACAAGATTTCCAGGATATCTTTTTTGTTAAACGAAAATTTCATTTAGGTTCCTTTATCTATATTTGCATATCCTTGAAATTCTATATCAAAACCTGTGATTTATCAATTAAATAAACAGGTCCTGTTTTATTAATTCATTTCTTAAAAAAAGATAGTAACAATAATAATGCGGGTTTAAATGTTTATAACTCTTTAATGTTCTGAATTCATATATGATTTAACCTGAAAATCTGTTTAAAAAACAGTTTAAATTTCCGATAAAACCCGCGGGTTTTGTGCACAATTTTTTCCCTGTTGAAAACCGCCGGGTTTTGAACATTTTATGATCATGAATGGATCCAGTTTTTAATGGCCTGAAATTCCGATGTATTCCAATCATCAGAGATTCTTTTTTCAATATATTTTAAAAACAGGGTGTCGATAACTCCGGTAACCTTTAGCAATAAATAGGTTTTTTCAATGACCATGCCCTCTACCTCATCTTCGGAGGCTGAGGTGTCAATGGCAGGGGTTTTCAACCCGGTGATGTTGAAGCTTTCTCCCTTGATGGTGAATTTGTACTCTTCCTCACCGATTTTGCACAGCAGGTTGATGTCCGTGACCCAGGCTCCTTTTTTCAATGCAGTGGTGCCTTCTTCAAGGCCTGCCTGGTCTCCCTTAATGGTGATTTTTTCCTTGGATTTATCCCCGAGATTGTTCTCCAGAACAAGGGAATTGCCGATTTCAAGGTGGATGGGTTCCTGTTGGCCGATAATCCCGGAAATATCCTGGTCTGTTTCAATGAGATACCAGATCCAGGTCAGAAACTCATTGCCCAAAAACATGTATTTATTGTATGCGGTTGCGATATCAAGCATATATCACCTTTAGTATTTAAGCGGGGTAAGGGTTAATATCCGGTCTTTTTGCGTATCGGAAAACCGGCCCAATTTTTCCACAGTGGTGTACGGGAATATCCGGATGGGCTTGTGGTTGAACGATTTTAAAAACAGGGTTTCAAACAACTCGTTGGCTGCCTTCTGGGTGGAGAAAATAATCAGACTCTTTTCTTCGTAACTCCAGAGTACATCATAAATGCTGGGAACGGACGGGATTTTGTGCATGAGCACGTCCATGACCATTTCCTTGATTTCGGCTTTTTCATTTTTTGAAATAAAATCCCGTCCGCTTTCTTCTTTCTTTTTTTCGATTTCAAGGGCCATATGCTTCTGGACAAGCTTGGCAGGAACGGACTTTTTATCAATCCTGAGGGAAAAAAGAAAATAGGTGCCGAAAATAAAGGAAAATTTTTCAAAATCCGGATTATAAGGGCTCTCAAACGGGGTCCACCCCGCTGAAATTTCATCATATTCGCTTTCGATTTTCGGAATGGCATTCTGGATCAGCCCGGTCCGGACCTCTTCCATGGTGCTGCCGTCAAATGACCCGTCAACATGATACCGGCTCATGGAATGGGTGGATGAGATCAATCCCATAAAAACTCCTTTCTATATTTTTTGTAACATCTTAGTTTTATTGAAAAAAAATAAATTCAAAAGGCCGTTATAATAGCATATTCAAATGAAAAATAACAGCCGGATAAATCCTTGCAGCATGGATGCGTCCCTACAGTCCCCTATAAGGCTTTCTTTCCTGTTTAAATTCTGGTATCCCTCTCCGATACATTACATCCGGTATGGTATAAAAAGAGAGTGTTATGTTTATACAAACAACAGCGGCTGTTTTTAACGCGATATTTCACCTGTTGATGATTTCCCTTTTTGCAGGGATTCTCATCAGGAAAAACCTGGTATCCGCATCCCAGGTCAAGGCATTGTCCGCAGTAACGGTAAACATCTTCCTGCCCTGCCTGATCACGGCCAAAACATTGATGACCTTTCGTCCCGGGGAACTGGAAAACTGGTGGATCATGCCTTTGGCAGGAGGGATCATTGTGGTGATCGGCCTTGTTTTCAGCAGCCTTCTGTTCAGAATGAATCCCGAAAAAAGGCCGATGATGACACTGGCCAGCATGCAGAACGGTATTTATATTGTCCTGCCCATCGGCCAGGCGGTTTTTCCAGACCAGTTCGACCGGTTTGCCCTGTACTGCTTTCTTCTCCTGCTCGGCCTCAATCCTATCATGTGGAGCCTGGGAAAGGTCATGCTTTCAGGGAAATTAGAGGCGGGCATTCACTGGCGGGACTTTTTAACACCGCCCCTGGCCGCAGTGTTCATCTCGGTTGCAGCGGTATATACGAAAATTTCGCTGATCATCCCCGGGCAGGTCATCGCATCCATGGATCTTTTGGGCCAGGCCACCGTACCTGTGGCCGTATTTGTCATGGGCGCCACCATTGGATCTATTTCCCTGAAAAAATGGCCCCCTGCCGGGGATATCCTGATCGTGACCACGGTAAAGTTTATCCTGGTGCCCGGGACTGTGTTTGCCATTCTTTATTTTGGCGGCTTCAGCCACTCAATGCCCCTGTTCTGCGCCATGGCCATGGTCCAGGCATCGTCTCCACCGGCCACCAACTTGGTCCTGATCGTCAGAAATTACGGGGGCGACACCCAGTCGGTCAGTACCATGATGCTTGTCCAGTACCTGGCCTGCATCTTTTTCATGCCCGTGTGGATCGCGGCATGGCAGTTTGTTGTGGTATAGAGTTGTAAGTGTTAAAACGTGTGAACAAAGGATCGACACATGACAGACCTGAACATTGTGCTTCTGGAACCTGAAATTCCCCAGAATACCGGAAATATCGGCAGAATCTGCAAAGCCATGGATGCTGCCATTCATTTGATCGAACCCCTGGGGTTTTCAATGGAGGACAAGTACCTGAGACGGGCAGGCATGGATTACTGGAAAACCCTGGATGTGAGCTATTACAGGGATTACAATGATTTTATATCAACACATCCCGATGGCCAGAAGGTCTTTATTTCCCAGAAAGCAGGTCTCAGGTGCGACCGGTTTCCTTATGAATCCAAGGTCTATCTCGTGTTTGGCAAGGAATCCACAGGACTTCCCCGGGACATGCTGGTCCAAAATAAATCCGCATGTGTAAGGATCCCCATGTCAGAAGGCACACGGTCGTTGAACCTTGCCAATGCCGTGTCTATTCTGAGTTATGAAATCATGCGGCAGAATGATTTCAAAGGACTGGTGACAAAAGGAGTCCTCACGCCTTAGCCAGATCCTTAAGATGACAGGGTTGCGTTTGAGGCCGGGGCTTGTATGATATGTGATGCCGTGTGTAAGGCAAACCGCAGAAAACCCGAGTGAAGGAATCAGGACCCATGGCCAATCTTATTATCACCAGTTCGTGTAATATACGCTGCCCGTTTTGCTTTGCCGCGGTGAGCGGAGAATCCCGGATGCCGGAAATGGATATGGACATGTTCCAGGCACTTGTCAACCGGCAGGCGCCTGGTGCGGAAATCCGATTCTGCGGGGGAGAGCCCACACAACATCCGGATTTCCTTGATATGCTGGCATGGTCGATCCGTGAAACCGGCCGGCCCGTAATCATCATGACCAACGGGATATGGCCGGACCATGTGCGTGAGGGGATGGCCGCCCTCTCTGTTGAGGAATGGAAACGGGTGAGCGTTTTGTTCAACCTGCTCGAGGAAACATTCTACACGCCCGGGGATTATCAGCAACTCATCAGGGTTTTGGGCACGGTATATCCGTTGAACACTATCCTGGGCATTACCATATATTCAAAGACTTTTGGCTACAGGCATCTTCTTGATCTTGCACAGCAGTTCAATATTCCATCGCTTCGCTACAGTATTGCCGCGCCCAGCCTTGCCGCCCCGTGTTCCCAAAGCCTTGGCCCGGAGGATTACCCGGCCCTTGCCGCACGGGTTCACGAATTCATTATGGCTGCGGATGCGCGTGGCATGGCTGTCAGTTCCGATTGCGGCTATATTCCTTTCTGCATGTTTAATCCTTCACAGCAAAGGGATCTTCTGGCCCTGGGCCGGAAAGGGTTAACAATCAAATTTCACTGTGATTCGGCAACGGATATTGTCGGCAATGGCGAGGCCTGGCGGTGTTACGGCCTGTCTTCCGTATTAAGGACAAATACCGGGTATTTTAATACCATCGAGGAGATGACCCAGTATTTCAACAACCGGGTGCGGCTGCTGAAACATGTCCACCTGTATGAGAAATGCAATTCATGTGAACATCTGGACGCAGGGATATGCGGGGGTGGCTGTTTTGTCTTCCGGGTGGCCAAGAAGATGCAAAAGGATAAAGACACGGATAACGATCATCTGTTCAATCCTTTTCCCCTGGATGACGATGCATGGCTCCTGGATGCCCGGCCCGTGAGAAATCCCATGGTTTCCCTGTGGGAAAACCAAAGCGGGGAAAAAATATCAGCTCTGCCGGTGTTGACCAGCCTGGGCCGTACCATTATTCATTTCCGGGACGGGGAGAACAAGGTTTCCTTTTATGAGGTTTTTGAGGCATGTACCGGGGAACACACAGTCCGGGATATGATAGAGAGATGGACCCATTGTTTTGAACACAGGAACGAGGCAACATCTTTTTTCCTGTATACGATCCGTCTGTTTTTTGATCAGAACGCGATTGACTTTGCGCCTTAACCGATGGTCCTGTGGCATCACCCGCACATAAAAAGGTGGACGGATTTTTTCGTATCCGGAAACATCACGATTTCTTTATAGGCAAACCCGAGTTTTTCCAGCAGGCGAATGGACCCGGGATTGTCTGAATTAACAATGGCAGCCGTTTTTACAATATTCAGCGTTTTTTTTGAATACGCCATCACCCCCTGGGCCGCCTCGTACCCATAGCCTTTTGACTGGAACCCGGACAAAAACGCATACCCGAGATCGGGAAATTCAAGAAAATCCCGCTTCAAAAGTCCGCAGGTGCCGATGGGGTTGCGGGTGGTTTTCAGTTCCACACAAAAAAGCCCGAACCCGTTTTTGTCATAACTGGCCATTGGCCCGTTCCTGATGTAGTCGCGTGCATCATCATTGGTCCGTACCTTTTTATCCCCGATATTCCTGATATACGAGGGATCGTTCAAAAGACGTTTAATAAATCCTGCGTCCCCGGGGATGAGATGCCGGAGATACAGGCGTTCTGTTTCCAGGACAATATCAGCCACATCAGGTCTCCTGATTTCAATCTTCCGGTCTTCAGAGATTAAACACCTGCTTCAAGTTGTAATTGCCGGGAGGTTTGTCTTTGAGGAAAACCCCGGCATCAATCATGCCTTGGGCATAGGTATTCATATTATAGGTCATGCCGGACAATTCCATGTGCTCGTCTTCAAAACCGAAAATCACCTTGACCGCGCCGGGATATCCGCCGGAACGGATGGAATGAAAGGCAATGGTGTTTTCCTTCCTGGATTCCATTCCCTTATTCCCATAGGTGAATTCCCGGTTTTGATGTTCCAGTTCTTCAGATATGATGTCCGCAATTTCTTTTGCCGTGCCGCTGGGCGCATCCGGTTTTTTATTGTCGTGGGTGTCAATCAGGTCGATGTCGGCCCGGGCCCCGACCCGGGCGGCCACCTGCCGGATTGCATTGAACAGGACATTCATCATCCTGGAGGTATTATAGGCAAGGATAACGGGAATGGCCCTGCCTGCCGTGTCAAATCTTTCTTTCTGCTCCCGGGTAAATCCCGTGGTGCCGGATACAAATGCCTTTTTATGTTTGATGCAAAGCTCAAGGGCGTGCATGGCTGCCGCAGGGCAAGTGCAGTCCAGGACTATATCACAGCCCGGGATGATGGCTTCCAGGTCGTCGCAGACAAGAACGCCTGTGGTTTCCGGCAGTCCGCATACCATTCCCAGGTCCCTGCCGATATAATTGCGGCCTTTGGGTCCCACAGCACCGTAGAGTTCAAGTTCGGGATGATCGCAGACAGAACTTACCATGGCCTGCCCCATTTTTCCGGCAGGCCCCATGATGATGACGTTCATTTTATTCACCGCGTTCAGAGGTTTCATATCTTTTTTCCATGCGGTAGTAGGCATCAAATCCGACCTGGCTGCGTACCCGGCTGAAATCCATGATGTTTTCCGGATAAACACCGGTTTTCAGGTCTGCCAGAGCATCTGCCATGGCCTGCATGGCAGCCGACAACAGGGCCAGGGGGTAGGCGGCAAGCCTGAAGCCGATCTGATGGAGTTCATCCGGGGAAAGCACCGGGGTTTTGCCGCCGCTGATCATATTGGCCATATGGATACCGGGGACACGGGTGCAGATCGCCTGCATTTCATCAACAGACCGGGGCGCTTCCACAAAAAGGATGTCTGCCCCAAGATCGGAAAAGGCGTTGGCCCGGTCAATGGCTTCGTCAAGTCCGTGGATGGCCCTGGCGTCCGTCCTGGCCAGTATGAGGATGTCCTGGCCTTCCTGCCTGGCATCCACAGCCGCCCGGATCCGGTCACAGGCCTCCTGCCTGGACACCACCAGTTTTCCCCGGGTATGGCCGCAGCGTTTCGGGGAAACCTGGTCTTCGATCATCACGGCTGCAAATCCCGCCCGTGCATACCCCTGTACGGTGCGCCGGACATTGAGGGCGTTGCCGTAGCCGGTATCTCCGTCGCCGATCACCGGAACAGATACGGCACTGCAGATGTCCATGCCCTGGCCGAGCATTTCCCCGTAGGAAATCAGTCCTGTGTCCGGCAGGCCGAGGCGGGCCGCAGACACGGCAAACCCGGACATGAAGGTCAGGGGAAACCCGGCCTGTTCAATCATTTTTGCACTGAGGCCGTCATGGCAACAGGGCATGACATGGCAGCAATCCTGTGCAAGAAGGGTTTTGAGTGTTTTTACCTGGGTCATATGATCCTCCGGAAACAGGGACTAAGGTGATGAAATATTGCCGCCAAGAGTACCAGCACTGAAATTCCAATGCAAGCGCCTGTGCCTTAAATGAAAAGAACGGCAGGATTTTTGATGGCAATTTTGTTTGCATATCCGGGTTTTATATTTCTAACCTGCTATTTATAAAGGGTTTTTATATTTTGGTATGTAAGTTGCTAAAACAATAATCAAACAGCCGAATCAATTCTTTATCAACGGCAATTCATTGTAAAATCAAGGAGGACATGACATGGGAACAAAAGCGGTGACAAACAGAGTTAAGGTACATACCAGAAACCCTTCGGGCAATAAGGTTTCCAGCGAGTGTGTCATCAGTGCACATGGGTTGCGGACGGGCATTCACACAACAAAACCTTCACAGTTTACCGTGCCTTCGGGAAAAACCATTGTCTTTTATGGTCCGGATCACCACAGCCTCGATGATCCGGGTTATAAAGAAGCCATTTACGGTGCATTGGTTCCTTATGAAGCATATGGGAAAAAAATTGCGGCATACGAATCCGTGCATAAGGATGGGACATGTCCTGATTATTGGCTGAAAAAATATCAGGGCAAACATATGGACGGTGCATTCGGCTGGACAAACGCCATACAGGAAGCGTGGCGGAAATTCAGGGATAAAACCAGTACCACCCCTGAAACCTGGGAAACCTATGACGGCATACTCCAGGCAATGAAGCCGGACCAGTCAAAAGTCAAGGAAATGGTGACCTGGCATAAGAAATTGAACGAAAAAGGAAATCTGGTATATCAAAATGCTGCACAGATGGAAAATGCCAGGAAAGAACTTCTTGCTGCTGCGGAAAAAAAGCATTTGGAGTTTGAACTGCAGATTGCCCTTGTGGAAAGCTTACTGAATGCGGAAAGTATTCAGAATATGGCACTTGATTCGAAATACGCCAGTGTGAAAACTGAATTGTCAAAATATCGCAGAGCACTCAACCCGTTTCTCAGCAATTCAAACGCAAAAAGAGAAGCCCAGGACCGCCTGGATAAATTGATCGGCCTGACCAGCCAATTGCCGTATGACTGTGCGACCATACGCTATCGTCCGGGAAAATTCTGGAGTGCAGGGATGATTCTTCTTTCAGATGTGATTAAGGACCTTGATAAGAATAATTATAAATACGATGTGATTCATTGCTCTTTTTGCCGTTCCAGTATGATTGATGGATTTGCAAAGAAGTCTTACAACGCCCAAAAAGACGACAATAAATGGATCCCTGGAAAAAATCTCGGGTAGTAAGATCAAATAGTGGCTTAAAAAAACAGCCGGCCCGCAGTGAATAAACCAACGGACCGGCTGTTGAGCCGATCTTTAAATATTACACCTGATCCACCCGTTTGCCCGCGAAACGGACGGTCACGGCCACGGCAGCCAGGCCCAGGGGCAGGACAATATACACGGGAAGCCCGAATCCCACCGGGATGTATCCGAAAACAATGGTGAGAACACCCACGGTCAGGGCATAGACGATCTGGGTTTTCACATGGTCGATGTGGTCACAGGCCGCCCCCATGGAAGAAAGAATAGTGGTGTCTGAAATGGGAGAGCAATGGTCGCCGAAAATGGCGCCGGTGAGCACGGCCCCGACATTCATAAGCAAATATCCGTAATCCGGGGATACTGACCAGGCCAGGGGAATGGCCAGGGGCATGAGAATACCCATGGTGCCGTAGGAGGTGCCTGTGGCAAAGGAGATAAAGGACCCCAGGATAAAAATGATCGAGGGCAGGATAAACACGGGAATTTTATCGGACAGCACCAGGATCAGGAATTTTGCCGTGCCCAGTTCCTTGATCACCGAACTGAGCGACCAGGCCAGCAGCAGGATCACCCCTGTGATGATCAGGGATTTCACCCCGTGGATCCAGTGGGATATGGCCTGTTCAAAGGTGAATATCCGGCGGCCCACGCCCATGGCAATGGCCACAACACCTGCAAACAGGGCAGCCTGGAACAAGACAATGGAGGCGTCGGATGCGCCGAACGCCTCGCGCATAGCAATAAAGCTCAAGGGCGCGTCTTTGAGCAGGGCGATGATTTCTGCATTATCCGACCCCATGATTGCAGCTTTTCCATTGAGGTAAAATCCGAGAAAAGAACCGACAATCAATGTGCCGATGGGAATGATAGCATTCCATACACAGAGGCGGACCCCGGGGTCAGGCTCCATGGCTTTCATATCGTGGGAGGCGGACAGGTTGGATCCGGGTGCTGCAACCTGGCCGGTTTTCCTTGCCCGTTCTTCAGCCCGGCGCATGGGGCCGAATTCCCGTAAGGTGACAGCAGTCATCACGATAAAAAAGAGAATCAGGATATTGTAAAACCGGTAGGGGATGGTTTCCACAAACACCCCGTATGCATTGGCGTCAATACCGATGCCGGACAGCCCGTCCTTGATCAGACCCACTTCATAAGCCACCCAGGTGGAGATCAGGGCGATGCCGGCGATGGGCGCAGCTGTGGCATCAATAATAAATGAAAGCTTTTCCCTGGAAATCCGCATTTTATCGGTGACCGGCCGCATGATGGGGCCCACGGTGAGCGAGTTGGCATAATCATCAAAAAAGATGAGAAGCCCCATGAGCCAGGTCACGATCTGGGTGCTCACCGCTGTTTTTGCCCGTTTGGCAAGTGCCTCGGCAATGGCTTTGGTGCCGCCCATTTTGGATACAAGTGCGATAAGCCCCCCGATGGCCAGGCATTGAAGCACAATGCCCGCATTCCATGAATCGGCCAGGGAGGAAATGATATTGCCGGTGAGCCGGGTGAACCCGCCGATCAAGGCGCTGAAAATATCAGAGCCGGCCAGGGAAAGCATAAAGGTGCCTGAAAAAATTCCCGTGAACAGGGAAATCACCACATTCCTGGTAATAAAGGCCAGGGCAATGGCCACCAGGGGCGGCACCAGTGTCAGTACGCCGAACCGGTCGGCATTGGCCGCGGCAACGGCAGGGTCTGCCGCAGTTGCGGTTCCGGTGATGGCCAGACAAAAAACTGCGGCAAAAAACGCCGCAGGTCCCAAACAACTCCTTGTTTTCAGTAAGCGCATTTTCATCTCCATAAATTCAGTCCGGGGTTGATGTTCCGTTCGTCTGCCATGATTTATTTTGGCTGGCAGCCCATTGAGAAATACATGTTGCTACGTTGTGAGCAACAATCTGTAATTACTAAAAAACCCGGACACCCTATGTCATATTTCCAATAGGGCCACAAGAATTTTTTTGTAAATTTTGTAAAACTTCTGTGAACATGCCCGGGAAACCGGTTTAGTCTTGACCCGGTTCCGGGTTTATGAAATAAAAAGGTTTTATTTTAAATAATCAAACATTAATTTATTAACTAAACGGGATTTACTTAATTTAATCTGTTCATAAATAAATGCTTGTTTTCTTCGATATTTACAAGCCAACCAATTTATTGTATGTGTGACGGGTTATATTGGGATTAATGTCGTTCTCATTACCATAAACGAGGTGAAAACTATGAAAAAAAGAATGCAGACCATTGACGGAAATACTGCGGCAACCCATGTGGCTTACGCCATGAGTGAGGTTGCCGCTATATATCCGATTACCCCTTCAAGCCCATTGGGAGAGATTGCAGACTCCTGGGCGTCAAAGGGTAGAAAGAATATTTTCGGTCAGGTCGTTGATATCAAACAGATGCAGTCTGAGGCCGGCGCAGCCGGAGCCGTTCACGGTTCCCTTGCAGCAGGCGCCCTGACCTCTACGTTTACGGCATCCCAGGGACTGTTGCTTAAGATTCCCAATATGTACAAGATATCCGGCGAACTGCTCCCCAGTGTTTTTCATGTTACCGCCCGCTCTGTTTCCGCCCATGCCCTTTCTATTTTCGGAGACCATCAGGACGTCATGGCTGCCCGGCAGACCGGTTTTGCCATGCTGGCCTCCTCATCTGTCCAGGAAGCCCAGGACCTGGCCCTGGTGGCCCACCTGGCCACCATGGAAGCCCGGGTGCCCTTCCTCCATTTTTATGACGGGTTCCGTACCTCCCACGAGATCCAGAAGATTGAGATGATCGAATACGAGGATATGGCCAAGTTGTTTAACAAAGAGGCTTACAGAGCTTTCAAAGACAGAGCCATCAATCCCGAACATCCGGACACCAGGGGAACAGCCCAGAATCCGGATATCTATTTCCAGGGCAGGGAAGCTGCCAATAAATATTATTTGGAAGTTCCCGCCATTGTAAAAGCCTATATGAAAAAGGTGGGGGATCTCACCGGCCGTTACTATAAACCCTTTGATTATGTCGGCGATCCTGAAGCTGACCGGGTGATTGTTGCCATGGGTTCCGGCTGCGAAGCCATTGAAGAATCTATTGAAAAGTTGAACACCATGGGCGAACGCCTGGGCCTGATAAAAGTCCGTCTATACAGACCCTTTGATACGGAAGCCTTCCTCCAGATGGTACCGGCCACGGCAGAAACCATTACGGTTCTGGACCGGACCAAGGAACCCGGTGCCATCGGCGAGCCCCTGTACCAGGATGTCTGCACCGCGTTTATGGAATACGGCGAAGGACCCCAGATCGTTGGCGGCCGCTACGGCCTCTCCTCCAAGGAGTTCAGCCCCAACATGATCAAGGCTGTCTATGATAACATGAAGGCCATTAAGCCCAAAAATCATTTCACTGTGGGCATTGTGGACGACGTTACCCATACCTCCCTGGAAGTAGGTAAAGGGTTCAGCCCGGCTCCGGAAGGCACCATTTCCGCCAAGTTTTATGGTTTGGGATCTGACGGTACCGTAGGCGCCAACCAATCTGCCATCGCCATTATCGGTGACAATACCGACAAATACGCTCAGGGTTATTTTGCCTATGACTCCAAGAAGTCCGGCGGGATCACCGTTTCCCATCTGAGGTTCGGCGAAACACCCATCCGGTCCACCTACCTGGTTCAGAACCCCAATTTTGTAGCGGTTCATAAGGCCAACTACGTGGAACTTTACGACGTACTCAAGGGCATTAAAGAGGGCGGCACCTTCCTGCTCAACTCTGAATGGTCCCTGGAAGACATGGAAAAGAATATTCCGGGCGACGTGCGGAAGACCATCCATGATAAAAAACTCAACTTCTACAACATCGATGCGGTGAAAATTGCCGGCGAAGTAGGCCTTGGCAACCGCATCAACATGATCATGCAGACCTGCTTTTTCAACCTGGCCAACGTTCTGCCGGTGGAAGAGGCCATTGAGCTGCTCAAGGCGGACATCAAACGGATGTTCGGCAAGAAGGGCGACGCCATCGTCAACATGAACATTGAGGCTGTTGACAAAACCCTGGACAAGCTGGTGAAAGTGGATGTACCCGCCAGCTGGGGCGAGGCGGTAACCATACCGGTTGAAATTGAACCGGCCACCGACTTTGTGGACAATGTATGCCGCAAGATCAATGCCCAGGAAGGCGATGAACTGCCGGTATCCGCATTTACCGTGGACGGTGTTTTTGAACAGGGTACGGCTGCCCATGAAAAACGCGGGGTTGCCATCAACGTACCTGAATGGGTCCCGGAAAACTGCATCCAGTGTAACCAGTGCTCCTATGTCTGTCCCCATTCCGCCATCATCCCCATCGTGGCCACCGAGGCGGAACTGGCAGGCGCTCCCGAAACCTTTACCACCATTGACGGCAAAGGCAAGGGAATGGATCAGTTCAAATTCCGCATCCAGGTCAACCCGCTGGATTGTCAGGGCTGCGGCAACTGCGCCGATATCTGCCCGGCAAAAACCACAGCCCTGGTCATGAAGCCCCTGGCTTCCCAGACAGAGGTGGAAGTGCCCAACCACAAGTTCTCTCTGTCCGTGCCATTTAAGACGGATATCCTCAAACGGGAAACCGTTAAAGGGTCCCAGCTCTGGCAGCCCCTGCTTGAGTTCTCCGGTGCGTGTGCCGGTTGCGGTGAAACCCCTTATATCAAAGTGATCACCCAGCTTTTCGGCGAGAGAATGACCATTTCCAATGCCACGGGCTGCTCCTCCATCTGGGGCGGTTCCGCACCTTCCACGCCTTACTGCACCAATGCGGACGGTGAAGGACCTGCCTGGGCATCCTCATTGTTTGAAGATGCGGCTGAATACGGCTACGGTATGATGCTGGCCACCAATGCCCGGCGGAATACCCTGGCCGACACCATGAAAGACGCCATTGAAGCCGGGGTTTCCGATGCGATTAAGGCTGCCATGGAAGGCTGGATTGCAGGGAAAGATGATGCAGCAGAATCCAAGAAGCACAGCATCGCCCTGAGGGCTCTGCTCAAAGATGCCAGTGATCCGGGGCTCCAGGAAATCTATGCGGACAAGGATCTCTATGTGAAAAAATCCCATTGGATTTTCGGCGGTGACGGCTGGGCCTATGATATCGGGTTCGGCGGCCTGGACCATGTCCTGGCATCCGGCGAAGACATCAATATCTTTGTCATGGATACCGAAGTCTACTCCAACACCGGCGGCCAGTCTTCAAAGGCCACTCCCACCGGCGCCATTGCCAAATATGCGGCGTCGGGCAAGAAAATCGGTAAAAAAGACCTGGGCCGGATGATGATGAGCTACGGATATATCTATGTGGCCCATATCTCCATGGGTGCCAACAAAAACCAGACCATGAAAGCCATCCTGGAAGCGGAAAGCTATCCCGGACCTTCCCTGATCATTGCCTATGCCCCCTGCATCAACCAGGGTATCAGAAAAGGCATGGGCAAATCCCAGCTGGAGTCCAAGCTGGCCGTTGATTCCGGCTACTGGCCCATGTACAGGTTTAATCCCCAGCTTGCTGCCGAGGGCAAGAATCCCTTTACCCTGGATTCCAAGGCCCCGGACGGCACTCTCCAGGAGTTCCTGGGTGGCGAGGTGCGTTTTGCAGCCCTTGAAAAGAGCTTCCCTGATGAGTCAAAGCGCCTGAGAGCTATTATTGAAGAAGAAGTTGCCGAAAAATACACCATGCTGAAAATGATGGCGGATGCCGGCAAGGAATAATAAAATTTCCGGTTAACACCGGTATAACTCCATAGAAAAAGGGCTGGAAAACCGATTTCCAGCCCTTTTTTCGTTAAAAAATCCTTTACACTTTGGGCCGGTTTTATTATTTTGCGTGGAACATGTGCGCGGCACGTGGCGCAGAACCGGTAAACGCAGCAGTGATAAGGGTATGAAAACAAGCAGTATGGCAGTATCTCTCAGGACATGGCTGACGACCCCCCGGCCAAAAAAAATCATTTTGAGTTTCAGTCTGTTATTTATTCTGGTGTCCGCGGCCCCGGTGGTGGATACCGGCCCGTTTCCGTTTCCCGGGAAAACCGTTTCCGACATCATCACCCCGGCGCTGATGGCCTCTCCCCAGGTCAAAACCATATCCGGCCGGGTGAAAAACGGGGAAACCGCCTCTTCCCTGCTCAACGATTACATGCCCCTGAAAACCATCTATGATATTGACGACCGGGCAAAAAGCATCTTTCCCCTGACCCGGATCCGGAAGGGGCAACCCTATAAAATAAGCCTTCTGGAAGATTCCCTGGTGGCGTTTGAATATGAGATTGACACCAGTGACCGCCTGGTCATCCGGAAAAACGAAGATACCTATACCATTTCAAAACAACCCATTGTGTACGACATCCGCCCGGAGGTGATCTCCGTGGAAATTCGCTCTTCCCTGGCAGAAGCGGTCAGCCGGGCCGGTGAACAGACCAGCCTGACATGGAAACTGGCGGATATATTTGCCTGGGACATTGATTTTATACGGGACATCCGGCCGGGAGACAGGTTCATGGCCCTGGTGGAAAAACGGTACAAAGACGACAGGTTCGCCGGGTATGCAGATGTAAGGGCCGCCTTTTTCACCAACCAGGGCATTACCTATAAGGCGTTTCTCCATGAAGATGCCCGGGGCCGGAAACGGTTTTTTGACGAAAAAGGCCTTTCTCTTGAAAAGGCCTTTTTAAAGGCCCCCCTGAATTACTCGCGCATCTCTTCCTCTTTTTCCACCCGGAGATTCCACCCCATTTTAAAAACGTACCGGGCCCATCCGGGTGTGGACTATGCCGCACCGAAAAACACCCCCATCAAAGCGGTTGCCGACGGGGTCATTTCCAGTATTTATTACAGCAAAACCACGGGCCGCCAGATCACCCTCCGCCATTTTTCCGGGTATGAAACCTCTTATTTCCACATGAACAAATATGCCGCAGGCATGAAAAAAGGAAAAAAGGTCACCCAGGGCGATATCATCGGATATGTGGGAAAAACAGGACTGGCAACCGGATACCACCTCTGTTTCCGTATGCGGAAAAACGGCAAACCGGTCAATCCCCTGGAACAGGCCCCGTCTGCGGCCAATCCGGTGGAACAGGAAGAGATGGAGCGCTTTTCCCTCATGGCCGGAAGATATACCCAGTTGATCCAGGCCCACCAGAAACTGGCGCGATCCGACTTTTAAAAAGGCATTCCAGATGGTTAAGCATCGTGGCAGATGCAAAGAAAACGTATGTAACCCTTATGGGTGCCCGAAATCCTGTGGGTTAAAAAAGTGGGCCGGGATTAAATGCGTTTGCCCCGGATCCGGTCGGCTCCCGCATTGATATCCTCGCAAAAGTACTTCAGGCTGTTGTAAAATGAAAATACCTGAACCAGCCGCTTAAGGTCGAACCTGGCTGTCAACCCTTCCTTCCGTATATCTGTCAGGCGGTGATCCAGTGAGATAATAAGGTGTTCAAGCGCTTCACGGCCGGTATCCTGCCGGTTTGTCATCAGGGCGGTCAGGGTATGGCCCGCTGCCCGTGCAATGGCCTCCAGCTCTTTTGCCATTACGATGTTATGCCCCTCTCCCTTTAACCCGTTCAGTATCCGGACCATGGTCCTGAGATGTTCCACAGTTCGGCCCATGAGAAATACTTTTGTTTGGAAATGATCACCCAGCCGGTAGATCCTGGCTTCGTGGCGGTGGATATTCAGGAAAAACGCCTGGTTTTCCCTGACCGCATCCACAAGGGTGTCCATGGGTGCCTCATCCACATGCTGCTGCCTGTCAACAAAGGCCGATACCAGTTCCCGGCAAAGGGTATCACAGGACCGGGCCTGATCTTCCAGCCGCTTTCTGAGCACATCTGCCTTTCGCCGGGGAAAGACCAGGACCGACACCCCAAAGGCGCAGACGATTCCCAGGCCGATTTCCACTACCCTGGATATCCCGAATACAAAGATGTTCTGGTCCGGGGTTCCGGTCAGAAGAATGATCACAACGGTAATGGCGGCCATCCGGTACCGGGTTTTATACCGGGTCAGAAATGCACAAAGCCCGATGGTGATAAACAGAACCACTCCGGTCCACACCGGGGTCCCGGGAACCGCCAGCATTACCAGGACACCCAGCACCGCACCGACCAGAGTGCCGGACAACCGGTACAGGCACATTTCAACGGAATCCGCCACATAGACCTGCATGACAATCACTGTTGAAATCACGGCCCAATATCCGAATTCCAATTCAAAGACCAGGGTAATTGTATATGCCAGGATAGCGGCCAGGGCGGTTTTAAATCCGTGGATCATATGGATGGATGAGGGTTTCATGGACGGGTTTTATCATGTTTTCGGGACCGGGAAAAGCAGGGGCGGCAAGAAACGACTGCACCACCCATAAATATTTGCCTTTGGCATATCTTTAAGGTAAACTAGCACATTATTTTCGCTGTCGTATCTTTCATGCAACGTTGAAATAAGGAGTCAATCAATGCCGGGGGCGGCGGATATCATCGGAAAGATCAAGGTCATGAAAACCCTGCCGAATATCGCGGTACGGCTCACACGAATGATATCCGACGATTCTTCCAGCCTCCAGGAGTTTGAGGAGGTGATCCGGCTGGACCCCACCCTGGTGCTCAGGCTGCTCAAAATTGTAAACAGCCCCTATTATGCCCTGGCATCAGAGGTGGAAAGCATTGCCGAAGCCGTGGCTTTTGTGGGAATGGACAACTTGCGAAATCTTATTGTCATGGATATTTTCAAACATATTGTCACATCCGGCCCGTCAGACTCGGGGTTTTCCAGGATCCGGCTCTGGCGTCACTCCGCAGCCGTGGGGGTGACCAGCCAGATGATATCCGAACGGGTGTTTGAAACCAAGGGGGACAATGCCTTTTTATGCGGGGTGATCCATGATATCGGCCTGATCATTGAAGACCAGGCCGAACCCGAACGGTTTATGAATGCATTCCTGGCATGCCGGGGCCAGGAAGAGAAAATCATTGCCCACGAAACCCGGGAAATCGGTTGTGACCATACCCGGGTTGGGGAAATGATCGCCATGGACTGGAAACTTCCCAAAGCAGTCCGAGAAGGGATCCGGGACCACCACAACGCACAAAAGAGTATTGATCCCCAAAGTATTGCCGGCGTGGTCCAGGTTTCCGAATACCTGGTGAACCGGATGGGATATTCGCCGTTTGACAATGCGAAAAAACATCTGCCCCAGAGCCTTGTTTCCCATATGCATTCACGGATCCGGGAGTATAAGGCCATTGCCATGGACCTTCCCGAAACCCTTAAACGCACAGACGATGTGTTTGCCCTGGATTCATGATGACAGACATGAACGGCATATTTGACGAACTGGAGGCCCCGGGCCGGAATACCGGGGATTTTTTTGCATTTATCAAGGCCAGGCTGCCCGAAGCAGCCAGGTTTATTCTGGTGCCGGACCAGGGGGAACGGCAGGCATCATCCCCTGACCTGAATATCGGCCCGGATGTGGAGTCCTCCCTGGTGGCAAGGTGCAGGAATGATGCAGGCCAGGTCCAGGCCGACCGGGTGTATTCGGCTGATCTGCACGACCCGGACGGTGAGTTGCCCGAACCTGATCCGGACCTCTGGGTGTTCAGCATTTACTTTACGTTCCCCGGGGCCTGCCTCCTGGTTTCTTTTCCGGGCACATCCGATGAAAACAAAGAACTGGCTGCCGGAATGATCCATCTTCTGGGAGAAACCTTTGAAACCGCTGCGGGATGCGCAGAGCAAAAAGCCTTGCTGGACATCAGGCGGGAGCAGTTTGACAGGGAAAAGCGGGTGCTCAAGAAAAATAACAGGGAGATCCTGGTCAAAAACATCCAGCAGCATGAGACCTATGCCAGAACCCTGAGATCCGAGATCCAGCGCCAGACCATGGACCTGGTAAACGCCCGGACGGCTGCGGAAGAGGCCAGCAGGGCCAAATCCGAATTCCTGGCCAATATGTCCCACGAGATCCGCACCCCCATGAACGGGGTCATCGGCATGCTGGAAATCCTTTCCGAAACCCGGCTGACCCGGAACCAGTCCTCGTATGTCGAATCCATCCGCCAGAGCGCCCATTCCCTGCTCACCCTGATCAACGACATCCTTGATTTTTCAAAAGTCGAGGCCGGAAAACTGGATATTGAGCACATCGGGTTCAACCTGAGTGCTACCCTGGACTCGCTTTTGGATTTCATGGGGCCCCGGGCCGTGGAAAAGGAGCTTGACCTGGCGCTTCTCATTGAACCGGACGTTCCCTTTCACCTTATCGGGGATCCCACCCGGATCCGCCAGATTCTCATCAACCTGGCAGGCAACGCCATCAAATTTACCCAGACCGGGTATGTGTTTATCCGGGTGTCGTGCGAGGAAAACCAGAAAGACCGGTGCCGGCTGATGTTCAAGGTGATCGACACCGGGATCGGCATTCCCCCCGATAAGACCGGGAACCTGTTCAACCTGTTTTCCCAGGTGGACAGTTCCACCACCCGGAAGTTCGGCGGTACCGGCCTGGGCCTGGCCATTTCAAAGAAACTGACCCGCCTTATGGGAGGCGACATCGGCGTGGTGTCGGACCTGGGCAACGGGTCCAGGTTCTGGTTCGCCATTGAAGCAGATAAGCAGAACGGGGGGCAAAAGGATATTGCCTATCCAAAATTCTGCCCCCTGAACATCCTTGTGGCGGACGGGTCAAGAATCCACCATAAGGTCTATGCCTCGTACCTGGCTGAATTCGGCTGCCGCTTCACCCTGGTGGCCACATCCCGGGAGGCCCAGGACACCATTGAAGCGGCAGAGGACGGCGGCACCCCGTTTGATATTGTGTTTGCCGACCTGAAGCTGCCGGACAGGTCCGGGTATCTGCTGTGCCAATCCGTTGCAAACCAGACCCTGAAAACCGCACCGGTGCTGATCCTGCCCGGACAAATGCCGGATGCGGACAAAAAGTACAGGGAATATGCCGCCCATTTTCTATTTAAGCCCATCAAGAAAAAAGACCTTTTTCTATGCATTAATATGATTGTTGAACAGATCCGGGGAAAAGATCCGTCCATGAAGAAAAGGAGAGAGGCAATGCAGGAAAAAAACAGCACCACCACTGAACCGGCCCGTGCACTGGATGTGCTTCTGGTGGAAGACAATCCCGTAAACCAGAAGGTGGCCACCATCATGCTCAAGAGTGCCGGCCACCGGGTACGTGTGGCCGGGAACGGCCGGGAGGCTGTCAAGCTTTTTACCTCCGGAACATTCGACATGATCCTTATGGATATCCAGATGCCGGTGATGGACGGTGAAGAGGCCTGCCGGAAAATCCGGGAGTTTGAGAAGGAAAACACCCCGGAGCGCCGTGTTCCCATTGTGGCCCTGACCGCGAACGCCATGAAAGGCGACAAGGAACACTACCTGTCAATGGGCATGGACGGGTACCTGGCCAAGCCCATCCAAAAGGACGCCCTCCTGAAAATCGTCCGGTCCCTGAGCGGCGCCTGAATCCTGAAGTTTATATGCGTTGACCCTGAAGTTCCACCATGCTAAACTTTTTCCGTTTTTGTTAACTGGCGTTAAAACTCACAGGAAATCCACAGGAGACGTTAACCCATGTCGACCCGGATGGAAACCAAGGTCAAAGAAGAGGTGGCTGCCCTGAACCTGGGCAATAAGATCCGGAATCTTCGCAAGCACAGGGCCCTGACGCTCCAGGAAGTATCCGATCTCACCGGCCTGTCAAAGCCATTGCTTTCCCAGATCGAAAATAATATTGCCGCCCCGCCCATTGCCACCCTGATTAAAATTTCCACGGCCCTGGGAGTGAAAATATCCCATTTTTTCCAGGACCAGAACATGGACGACCGGATTGTGGTGGTCCGGAAAAGCGAACGCTACAGCGTTAAAAAACTGTTTCACCATAAAAACGAAACCCGTATCGGATACCGGTGGGAATCCCTGGCCTATCCCATGGTGGGAAAACAGATGGAACCGTTTGTGGTGGAAATCGAGCCCAGGGAGGAGGAAGATCTGCTGTTCAACGACCACAAGGGAGAAGAGTTTCATTTTATCCTGGACGGAACGGTTGAATTCAGGACCGCTGAACAGACCCACCACCTGAAACAGGGCGACAGCATTTATTTTGATTCAAGCATTCCCCATGCCCTGCGGGGAATCGGGGGGCAGGCCAGGTCTCTGATCGTCATATTCGCCCAAAAGTAGGCGTACTTACCCTCACAGGGCATAAGCAAGCACCCCTGTAAACGAAAAAAGCCCCTGGGTAAAAATACCCAGGGGCTTAAATGCCATGCGAATAAAATGGTTGGTTAAACCACGGTCACATTTGCAGCGGCCGGGCCTTTCTGGCCCTGTTCTATGCTGAATTCAACACGGTCTCCTTCATTGAGAGACCTGAAACCTGTTGAATTGATACTTGAATGATGAACGAACACATCGTTGCCGCCGTCTTCCTGCTCAATAAATCCAAACCCTTTTGACTCGTTAAACCATTTTACGATACCGTTTGCCATGTAGGCGTTCTCCTAAATAAAAAAAATAAAAATAAATCGTCTCGATCTTAAAAGAATAATCACTGATTTCTCGGGGAAAATTACCTAAGGAAGAAACTCAAGCACTTTTATAAAAGTAGTGCAATAACTTCTTAGTATACAGTGAAATAATAATATGTCAACAAATATTAAATTTAAATGCTTTGCTGCGGCCCAAATTTTTGTGGAATGTTATGTGCCCTCGCCGGAAGAATGCCACAGCCGTTCAATCAGGCCGGCCAGCAACCGGATGCCTGGGATATCCCGGCTGGATACCGGATAAACAAGAGACAGGCGCGTGGAAATGGGATCGTGGTTGTTCCAGATAAACACCTTCCCCTGTTTTTCAAACGCCCGGGCCTCTGACCGTTCCAGAACCGTGGCGGCAATGCCCTGGTTGATCAGGGCGGTCCTGGTGATATCGTCATCCGAGGCCACGGGCCGGGCCAGGCCAATGCCCTTTGCGGTAAGTAGGGCCGTCACCTGGTCCAGAAAGGGGCAAAGGGACACCGGCTGTATCCAGGGCAGGTCTGCAATATCCTTCCACCCGGCATTCCCGTGGCTTTTTTCAAACCGCACCGGTATCACGATCTCAAGATCCACCCGTGCCAGGTCCCTGAATTCAAGTCCTGTACGTTCATGGGTGCCGAACACGTAACCCAGGTCGATTTCCTCCCGGGACACCTGCCTTAAAATTTCCCGGGTGTTCAATGCCGCTGCAGACAGGGACAGGCCGGGATGGTTCCGGAAAAGAAAATGGACGATTTCCTGGATTTTCAGATATTCGGGATCTGCATTGATGCCCAGCTTCAGGGTCCCGGCGATCTGGCCGCCCGCATTCCGGGCCGCCGTTGAAAAGGCCTGTGCCGCCGACAGGATCTCCCCGGCTTTTTGTTCAAGGGCTTTTCCATGCGCCGTCAGTGTCATGCCTTTGGGGGTTCGTTGGAACAGAACCACGTTGAACTCCTCTTCAAGCCGCCGGATATGGGCGGAAACCGACGGGGGCGTCGTGTTGAGGCGCGCTGCCGCCCGGGTCAGATTCCGGGTCCGGGCCACCATGACAAAGCTTTTAATCTGATGGAGTTCCATAACCGGCTTATACCGCCTTGCCGCTGTTTTTTCAATCCCGGCGGGTGTTTGGAAAACCGTTACGCCCTGTTCGGGATTCCCAAATGGATGTCCGGGGAAAAACCGGTTATGGTTCCGGTTCAACCACCCAACCCAAGGAGGACATATGGAGATTCATGTGGTGAACCCCGGGAAAAAAGCATCCCAAATCAATACCCTGCATGCCTATAAGCGGATCGCCCGGATGAACGATTACGACATCAAGCTGATCAAGGTCCAGCGGACCTTTGTCTGGCACAGCCACCCGGATACGGACGAGATGTTCCTGGCCGTGGAGGGCGGGTTTGACATCCAGCTCCGGGACAAGACCCTGACCCTGGCCCAGGGGGATATGGTGGTGATTCCCAAAGGTGTGGAGCACCGTCCCGTATGCGAAAATCCCTGCACCATCATGCTGATTGAACCCGGGGGCACCGTAAATACCGGGGATGCCGGGGGAAAACTGACGGATACGGAGATGGAGGATATTTAGATTGGCTTGACCTGCCCGGAACACCAGGGCTTGCGAAACCGCCCGGGCCGCCAGAAAAAGGGTGAAATTTTGGACGATATGGGGTAAACCTCTTGATTTTAACTGCCCGGTAAAGGGATAAGAAATTCATGAGGAACAATACTACCCAGCAGGCAGACCTGTTTTCGTTTTCCCCGGAACATGCCGGGGATCTTGAAACAGCGGCCCGGGTATTTTTATCTGCGTACGGCACCCCGGGACTTTTGGGCCGGGAATGGGCCGGAATATTCGAGGGCGCAGACCCTGGCCAAAGGTTTGACGCCATGCTGGACGCCTGCGGGTTCAGCCAGGATGCACCGGGATTTTTCGCGGCAATCCACGATAAGATTTCCCGGGCTTCAGCCGACGGTGCTGTGGCCCGGGTCTGTTTCAACGGCATTGATCTGCCCGCGTTGTTTTTATACCATATTCTGGAAACCCGGGATTCGTCCCAGCGGCTGATATCGGTGGATACAACCGATGGTCTGGCCGCTGCCACAGGGATGGCCGTCCGCGATCCCGGGGAGATTCAGCAGGTTCTGGACCTGTATCCGGTCCGGCTGTCCAGGCACGTGGTCCGCCAGTCCGCCGTGTCAGCGGCTGTGGCTGCCCAATACCTGCCCTTTGCGGGCGAGCTGGATTCCCTGGGCCATACCCTGACCTTTGACGGCCATTTCAAGCAGGGCCTGATGGAACAGATGTACCGGAACCGGGCGATTTTTCTTTTGGACATGCGGTGCCCGGTTTATTGCCGGTTCTGTTTCAGAAAGCATAAAAGCCTGCGCAGGGAACCTTCCCCGTCCCGGGCGGATGTGGCGGCTGCCGTGGCCCGGGTCAGGGAAAACACGGAGATCACAGAAATCCTGATCACCGGAGGGGAACCCCTGCTCAACCCCAAAAACCTGGAAGCTGCCCTGAAAGGCCTCATGGATGTGGACCATGTCCGGACCCTGCGTATCGCCACCCGGTCCCTGGCCTATTATCCCCACCTGTTTCTTCACCATGGCCGTGGCCTGGTCTCCTATCTCAAGCAACAGCAGGCCTTGTGCCTGGAAAAGGGCAAGCGCATTGAAATCGGGGTCCACCTGGTGCACCCGGATGAGATCTCGGTCCAGACCCTTGACATTATTTCCGATTTTACGGCATCAGGCATCCCGGTCTATGTCCAGACCCCGTTTCTGCAAGGGTTGAACCATGAAGGCAGGGTGCTGGAAACCCTGTTTGCCCTGGTGCGCCGGGCCGGGGCAGAGATCTATTATATTTTCACCCCCTGCCATCCCATCCACGGCACCCGCAAGTACTGGAGCCCCATCTCGGTTTCCATGGATGCCTATTGCCATCTCCGGGCCAACCTGTCGGACAGGGCCGTTCCAAAGCTTTGTACGGCCACGCCCCTGGGAAAAATGGAGTGGCACACCAGTGGCTGGGCCGTGGAAAAGGATAGCCAAGACCCCGGCCACATCTGGATCCGCACCCCCTATACCCGGGCGTATTTTGAAAATTCAGCCGGCGGGGACTGCCGGCTCCCGGACACCCGGGAAAACCCGGACGACACCTTGGATGTGAAATGCCTGATTGATATGGGGGATGATACCCTGTTTGCAGGATCCCACGATCCGGGCAGGGTTCCGGAATTGCCGGATGCGGCTGATCTTCCCCCTGCTGATCGCATCCAGGAGCAATTTTACAGGGACAGATGCCTCACCCCGGTCCTGGCAAAAGATCCCTGCCCGGGCCTCAGGCGGGTCCATAAAACCCGGGTGGAGATGGAGGCGGCGCTCTCTCCGGCGGCAATGGCCTATCTTTCGGACCATCCCGATATTACGGATATTGTACTCCGGCTGCCGGATGTTCCGGGCAGCACAGATCCGGTGGGAAGCGGTATCAGCCGGGCCAGGGCGTGTTTAAAGCGCCTGGATGCCTTGCCCGGGAGAACATTTTATATCCGGCTCCGCTGGGAAGCATTCTGGAAAACACCGGAACGGTTTACCCCGGCCCATGTCTCGGAACTCAGGGCGCTGGCAGAGTTTTCCATAGCCCGGCCCCGGCGGATTGAAATCGAGACCTGGTGGCTGCACCCCGGCCAGGTGACCCCGATCCATGCATCCCTTGCCCTGGCGCTGTCCCAAGCCGGTATCCCCGCATATGCCAACATGGTCCTGGTGCCGGGCCTGAACAACGATCCGGCATCCGCTGTCCGCATGGCCCGTGTCCTGAGACAATCGGACATGGCATTTCACCATATTTATGTGGCCGGCACCGCGGTGCAGAACCGTTTGAACGCGGATCGTCCCGTGGATACGGATCAGGTCCTGGCCATGGCCTCCCGTGTGCGAAAAGAATGCTCGGGCCGGGAAATTCCCCTGTACATGGTCTGGACGCCCCTGGGAGAGGTGGATTTCGGGTTGAACGGTATCCCGGCAAGACAGATGAACGGCAAGGGGGCGGCGATGTATATGCGGGTCCTCCCCTATGGCAGGGATTACCTGGAGGCGGTATGGCCCGGACAGGCGTGGGCCGGGACCGAAGAAACGGGTGTTATCCGGGAGGCCGGAAACCAAAAAACCGGAACCACAGGCCTGGCCGTCAGGGTATCGGGCCTGGCCTGCGCTTCCGGTTTCAGATGCCGGGACATGGATTAGAACGCATTCCCGGGAAACGGGTCAGAGCTTAAACCGCTCCACCAATTGGGTGAGTTCCCCGGACAATTCCAGGAGTTTGCCTGAGTTGTCCTCGACCTCCTGGCTGACGATGTTCATCCGGGTGTTGGTTTGGCTGACCTCTGCGATATCTTTGGTCACCTCACCGGCAACCGTGGCGGTTTCCGTGACCCTGGCGCTGACATCCCCGAGGCTTTCTGCGGCCGTGTCCACATTGGTTGAAATCTCCCTGGTGGTGGCGGACTGCTCTTCAATGGCCGCAGCCATGGAAGAGACAATGGAGTTGATTTCGCTGATCACCCCCACAATGGATTCAATGGCCTCCACGGATTCCTGGGTGGTGGTCTGGATGGCGACGATTTTGGAGTTGATTTCGCCGGTGGCTTGGGCGGTCTGGTTGGCCAGGGCCTTTATTTCGCCCGCAACCACGGCAAACCCCTTGCCCGCTTCCCCGGCCCTGGCCGATTCAATGGTGGCGTTCAGGGCCAGCAGGTTGGTCTGTTCGGAAATATCTGAAATGGCTTCGGTCACCTTGGTGATGTCGGATGCGGCATCGCCCAGGGCATAGACTTTTTCTGACACGTTCCGGGCCTCTTCAACCGCCTTTGAGGTGGTTTCGCTGCCCACGGCCGTGTTTTTGGAGACCTCTTCTATGGCTTCGGTCATATCCTTGGTGGCCGAGACAATGAGCTGGATGCTTGAGGTGGTCTGTTCGGTGTTGCCGGCAACGCTGTTCATGTTGGCACTCATCTCTTCGGCAGCCGCAGACACACTGTTGGCCCTGAGAGTGGCTTCTTCGGAGTTGGTGGTGATTTTCCCGGACACTTCGGTAAGGGCCTGTGAAGATGCCGTAAGGACCCCCACCCCGTTTTTCACGTCGGCGAGCATATCTCTCTGGGATTCGATCATTTTGAGCATGGATGCGAAAATACCGGTGGCCCCTTTGACGTTGGTCTCGACTGTAAAATCCCCTTCAGATACCTGGCGGATCAGTTTTTCCACATCGGCCGGGTCTCCCCCGACCTGGACCAGGACGTTCTTGGCGATGATATAGCTGATGCCGATGCCCAGGGCCAGGGAGGCAAGGGTGACAATGATCATGAGGACGATGCCCCGCTTCTCGATGAATTCGGCTTTCAGGGCAGCGGCTTTGGTAAACTCCTCGATTTCAAAGAGCAACTCGATCAGTTCTTCGTCGATCTGCTCTTCCTCAAGCTCGATTTCATGGCACATCTCTTCGATGTCACGGCGGAAATTTTCCTTGCCCACATTGGCTTCGGCAAATTTATACAGGTCGGCCACATGGTCTTCATACTCCTTGTGTTCCTTTTCAATTTTTTCCAGCTCTTTCATGATATGCATGAATTCGTTTTTGGCCTCTTCAGACGCGGCGTTTTCCATGTTGCTCCGGGCCATCTTTCTTCCCTTTACAAATTCATCGTCCGCCATATGGCCGTATTTCCAGAATTTTTCCCCGGCCTTTTTCATAGACTTGATATCTCCCAGCTCCATGTACCTGAAGGAGCGTTCAAACCAGATCGCGCTTTCAAGCTGGTGAATGGTGATCTGGGTGAGGATTTCGGTCATGGGGATATCCTGTTCCGCAATTTCAATGATTTTGTTGCCCAGGATGGCCATTTTCCAAATGCCCACGCCCGATGAAGTCGCCGATAGAACGAGCAGGATTCCAACCAGCAGGGTCATTTTTGCACGAAATGTGAGTTTTCCCTTTCCTGTTTTCGCAGTGCCTTTGATCGATGCCATTGTTTCGTCCTTATTCCTGAGTAGGGTTGTTGATGGGAAATTTCCCGGCTCGCATGGTTGCGCGGAGTAATGTTTACAGGGCTTTACAGCATTTTTTCGTACGGGATGCCTGTGGTGCGCCGATGCGGAACGGGTCTGGTACGGATGGTTCCGGGCGGCGGCATCCCCTGGATCAATACCGGAGAAAAACAGACAGCGGTATTGGAATACGGGTTAAACCGGCAGACCTTCCGGTGCGTCTTTGGGTGAATATAGAGTTAAACGATATAAATAACTGATGCTTATTTTTTTATATTAATACCGGTGGTCGCGAAAAACAAGAGAAAAGAGTGCCTATGCATATTCCCGGACCGCGTTCTCTCGGGTTATCACGAATTATTTCGGGACGTTGAAGACCTTTTCCAGGAAGGTTTCCATGGGGCAGAACCCGGTGAATGCCGACTGGATGAGGTTGACGCCCACAAAGGCGGTAAACAGGTTCCAGTAGGGAGATAAAAGAAATCCCAGGGCCAGGGAGGCCAGGATCAGGGTGCCGGCAATGGCGCGGATATAGTTTTCCATGTTCATGGGGTATTCCTTTCCGGGTTGGGTTCGTGTTGGCTGCGGTACACCGCGTAATAGGCGACCGGGATGACCACAAGGGTAAACAGGGTGGAGGCGAAAAGCCCGAAGATCAGGGCCCAGGCCAGGCCGGAAAACACCGGGTCCAGGGTAATGGGCGCAGCACCCATGGCCGTGGTCAGGGCCGTAAGGACAATGGGGCGCATGCGCACGGCTCCGGAGGCCAGGACCGCTTCCCTGAACGGGGCGCCCTTGCGCACGGCTTCCTGGATAAACTCGATGAGGACCAGGGCGTTCCGGATCACAATACCGCCCAGGGCGATCATTCCGATCATGCTGGTGGCCGTGAAAAAGACCGGGTCGGGATATCCCCCGGCCGGGTCCGGAAAAAGATTCAGGATGAAAAATCCGGGCAGGATACCCAGGATGGTCAGGGGAATGGCGGTCATGATCAGGCCGGGCATGAACCAGGACCCGGTATTGACCACCAGGACCAGGTATATGGCGGCCAGGGCCGCGGCAAAAGCCAGGCCCATATCCCTGAATACCCTGAGGGTGATTTTCCATTCCCCTTCCCCGGACCATCTGACCCGGATGCCCGGGTCAAGGGGCTGGGATTCGAGTTTTTTCATCATGTCCAGCACAGCTTCGCCCGGTGCCCGGCCCGCCATTTCGCCGGTGACATAGACCACGGGTTCCATGTTTTTGTGGTAGACCGGGGGCGGGTTAACGGTGTCCCGGACCCGGACCAGTTCTCCCAGGGGAATGAGATGGCCGCTTGCCGACCGCACAGGCACGTCGGCAACAGCGACCATATCCGATCGTTTTTCCCGGGGCAGGATCACCCGGATCCACAGGGGATGCCGCTCCCGCTCCAGGTGGAGGCTGGCCCGGGCGGTACCGCCCACGGCCGTATCCAGAGTGTCGAGGATGGTCCGGGTGTCAATGCCGTGCAGGGCGGCCTTTTCGCGGTCTACAACAATATCGGTCCCGGGGCTGGGATCTTCGGTCATGACCTGGACATCCGTGACCCCGGGTTCTGCAGCCATGACCTGCCTGACCATGCCGGCGCTGCGCACCAGATCCGCATATGGGGTATCGTAATCCCCGTAGACTTCGGCCACAAGGGTGGAGAGCACGGGCGGCCCCGGCGGTACTTCCACAAGCTGGATATCTGCCCCGTGGGCCTTTCCGATAGCTTCCAGTTCGTTTCGCAGCCGGAGCAGGATGGTGTGGCTTTGCTGGGCCCTGTCTTGCTTGGGCGCCAGGTTGACCCGGATATCGGCCTGGTGGCTGCCGTTCCGGATAAAGTAGTGGCGGACCATGCCGTTGAAATCCATGGGCGAGGCCAGGCCGGTGTAGGAAACCACGCTGGTGACCTCGTTGACCTTTTTGAGATAGGCTTCAAAGTCCCTTACCACCCGGTCGGTCTGCTCAAGGGAGGTGCCTTCGGGCATGTCAATGATGATCTGGAATTCGTTTTTATTGTCAAAGGGCAACAGTTTGAGGGGAACCAGGCGGAAGAGCGCCAGGCTGCATGCCCCTGCCAGCATCAGGAGAATGGCGCAGGCCAGGGCGGTCCGCATGTATTTGTGTTCCAGAAAGGGGACGAGCACGGCCCGGTACAGCCGGGCGCCACGACCCATTCGTGCTTCCCGGTCCTTGCGGGCCGGTGTGTTGTTTTTGAGCAAATGATAGGAGACCCAGGGCACCACGGTCAGGGCCGCCAGTGTTGAAAAGGTGACGGTCAGGGGCACGTTCACGGCCATGGGCGCCATATACGGGCCCATCATGCCGGTGATGAAAAAAAGCGGGGTAAAGCAGGCGATAATGGCCACCGTGGACATGAGCACCGGGGGCAAGACTTCGCGCACTGCGGACAGGGTCGCGGTAAAGGGCGGCTCCACCCCCATGCGGATGTGCCGCCGGATATTGTCCACATTGGTGATGGGGTCGTCCACCACCAGGCCCAGGGAAAGAATCAGGGCAAACAGGGTGACCCGGTTGATGGTATAGCCGAAGATATAGTTGACGAACAGGGCCAGGGAAAAGGAGACGGGCACGGCAAGGGCCACCACGGCTGCTTCCCGCCATCCCAGGGCCAGGGCCAGGAGAACCACCACGGACACCACGGCAAATCCCAGGGAGCCCAGCAGTTCATTGACCTTGGACCGGGCGGTTTCGCCGGTGTTCCGGGTCACCGCGATCCGGATGTCCCCGGGAATGATTTTTTCCTTCATCACGGCTACTTCGTCAAGGATGTCCCGGGCCACGGTAACGGCATTGGTGCCTTTTTTCTTGGAAAAGGCCAGGGTCACGGCCGGATATCCGTCCGTCATCTGCCCGGGATCTTCGGTTTGCAGGCGGGTGTTCCGGAACCTTTGTGAAAACCCGATCCGGGTATAGGTGGTTGCTTCTGCAGGCCCGTCAATCACTGCGGCCACATCAGACAGGTAAACGGTCCGCCCGTCCCTGCCGGAGATCACCAGGTTTTCCACGTCCGTGACAGAGGTCAGGAACGATGTTGAGGTCAGGGTCACGGACCGGTTGTTTTTGTTGAACAGGCCTGCCTGGGTGGACACGTCCGCGTTTTCAAGGGCCGTGTTGATGTCCAGAAGGGATACACCGAACCCTTTCATTTTTTCCGGGTCCGCCTCCACCCGGATTTCCCTGGGCCGTCCCCCGAAAACCTGGCTCCTGGATATGTTTTCCAGCCGGGAGAGCCGGGTGGCCATCTCCTCCCCGATCCTCCTGAGTTCATGGTCGGAGTATGCCGGGGAGTACAGGGTAAGGGTCACAATGGGCACATCGTCGATCTCAACGGGTTTGACCAGCCAGTTGTCCACGATGGGCGGCACCCGGTCCAGGTTCATCTGGATTTTGTTGTGCAGCTTTAAAATGGACTTTTCCCGGTCTTCGCCCACAAAGAACCGCACCGTGACCACGGCGGTTTCCCGGGTGGCCATGGCGTAGACATACTCCACCCCGTCGATTTCCCAGAGAATCTGTTCCAGGGGAGTGGCCACCAGTTGTTCGATCTCCCCGGGGCTGGCACCGGGCGCGGTGACATAGATATCCGCCATGGGCACCACGATCTGGGGTTCTTCTTCCTTGGGGGTGAGGGAGATGCCGGCGACCCCCAGGCAGAGGGCGGCCACCACCAGGATGACGGAAAGCTGTGAGGAGAGAAAGGCTTCAACAATGCGGGAAAGGATGCCGGAAGAGGTTTTGTCTGCCATGATCGTTAATACCCCAGGGTTTCATTGCCGTTGAGCCCGGACAATATTTCGATGTCGGGCGGGGCGCTCAGGGTCCCGTTCTTGCCCGGGGGCCGAGTGAGGCGCCTGCCCGCTTTGACGTAAACCGTCCGGTACCCCTTGTCCTGTGTCATGACATTCACCGTTTCAAGCTGGCCCACCCGGACCAGTGCTGCCTCGGGAATCACCAGGGTTTCTTCCCGGTCCACGGGGATGACCAGGCGGCCGAACATCCCGGGAAATACGCCGGGGGTGTCGGGCAGGGCCGCTTTGACCAGGAAGGTCCGGGTGGCCGGGTCTGCATAGGGAACGATCTCTTCAATGGCTGCGTCCACCCCGTGGCCCAGGGTCTGGATGTCAACCGTATAGGTGTTGCCCAGAATGATGTGCCGGATCAGGCCCTCCCTGACCCGGGCTTCCAGGCGGAGGGAACCGCTGGTCTGGACGGACAGCAGGGGCTTGCCCGGTACGGCCAGGTCGCCGGGATCAATGAGGCGCTCCACCACCACCCCGGGGGCGGGGGACCGGATGCTGGCGTATCCCAGGGCGATATTTGCCTCCCGGACCACTTCCCCGGCTTTGCGGATACCGGTCCGGGCGGCGCGGATGCCTTCCCTGGCCTGCTCCAGCCGGGCCTTTGCCTGGAGATAGCCGGCCCTGTCGATTTCCAGCTTCTGGGAAGGCACTACTTCCTTGTCAAACAGGACCTTTGTTCTTAAATACGCGGCATGGGCCTGGTCCAGCCCGGCCCGGGCTTCGTCCACGGCCTTTTCCGTCTGGTTCTGGGTGTTTTTCGCATAGGCCAGCCCTTCCCTGGCCTGTTCCAGCCGGGCGGAAAGCCGGCGGCTGTCCAGGGTCACCAGGAGCTGGCCCCGGGCCACCCGGTCGCCGGAGGCCACCTCCACAGTCAGCACCTGGCCGCTGACCTGGGATTCGATCCGGGTCTGGGTCAGGGGCCGTATGGTGCCTACGGCCCCGTGGGTCCTGACCACCATCCGTTTTTCCACGGGTACGGTGTTCCGGAATGTTCCGGCAGGGGATGCGGTGCCGTCGGATTGGCCGGGCGGTATGGTGGTGGTGTCGCAGGCAAAAAGTGCGACGGAGAACAGGATTAGAAAACGTGCATATTTCATGGGACAGCCCTTTGTTCGGGTGAATGCCTGAGGATCATAAAGATCACCCGGACAGGGTAAAGCCAAAGAAAGGGCGCGTCAACCCACGGTGTGGCACCTGGTGCAGCGCTTGCGCGTTACCCGTTGCGGCATCTGGCGGCGTGCCCGGGGCGGGCATCCGGCCGGAAAAGAGAATTTCCCGATCCGGAAGGGGGTGTCTATCGGTAATCCTTGTAGCTGATATTGTACTTTGCCGCTTTATAGGAGAATTTTCTCACGGTGATGTTGATCAGCTTGGAGGCCTTGTTGATGTTGCCCCGGGTGTTTTTCAGGGCATCCATGAGAATCTCCTTTTCCAGGTTGGCCACGGCATCTTCCAGGGACAGGGGAAGGGTTTTGGACTTGGTGCCGGTCTGGAGGGTGGCGGGCAGGTGATAGGAGTGGATGGCGCCTTCATTGCATAGGATCACGGCCCGCTCAATGCAGTTTTCAAGCTCCCGGACATTGCCGGGCCAGTGGTATTCCATCATCATGTCAATGGCCGGGGTGGTGATGCGCTTGATGTTCTTGCCGTGCTCTTTCCTGTATTTTTCAAGAAAATGGTCGGCCAGGAGGATGACATCGGTTTTTCTCATGCGCAGAGACGGGATGTAAATGGGAAACACATTCAGGCGAAAGTACAGGTCGTCCCTGAATCGTCCCTGCTGGACCATCTCCTCCAGGTTGGCGTTGGTGGCGGCCACGATCCTGACATCCGCCTT
Source organism: Desulfobacter sp. (assembly GCA_036881925.1). Lineage (GTDB taxonomy): Bacteria > Desulfobacterota > Desulfobacteria > Desulfobacterales > Desulfobacteraceae > Desulfobacter. The sequence goes on along the minus strand of JBAJNJ010000021.1, from coordinate 80,108 downwards.
GATGGGTTTGTAGCCTCCCACCCGCTCAAATTCTTTTTCCTGGAGCACCCTCAGCAGTTTGACCTGGGCGGACAGGTCCATGTTGCCGATTTCGTCCAAAAAGATGGTACCTTTGTTGGCCAGTTCGAACCGCCCCTTTTTCTGGTGGGACGCACCGGTGAACGCCCCTTTTTCATGGCCGAACAATTCGCTTTCAATGAGGTTTTCCGGGATGGCCGCACAATTGATCTTGATAAACGGGGCCTGATTCCGGGCGGAGTTGTAATGGATGGAATTGGCCACCAGCTCCTTTCCCGTGCCGCTTTCCCCCCGGATCAGGACGGTTGCGGACGAGGAAGAGACCTGGGATATCATCTGGAGGACTTCCCGCATCTTGTTGGAGTTGCCGATGATGTTGGTAAAGCTGTACTTGTTTTCCAACTCTGATTTTAGCCGGATGTTTTCGGTTTTAAGCTGTTCTTTTTCCACCCGGATGGTTTCGATGTTGATCACATGGTGGGCCACCATGGCCGCCACAACGGCAAGAAGCTTTTCCCCGTTCTGAAGCGAGCGTTTGCCTTCATAGGGGCGGTCTGCGGAGATCGCCCCCACCACCCGGCTGTCTTTTTTTATGGGAACGCAGATAAACGAGTAATCCTGGCCCCGGGTCAGGCTCCTGGAATGGGTTTTATCCAGGAACAGGGGCTCTTCGCTGATCCTCGGGACCACAGCCGGTTTTCCGGTCTGGATCACCTGGCCGATGATGCCCTCGCCGGGCAGGTATTTGATCTGCCTGGTCTTGTCCTCGGAAATGCCGTGGGCCATTTCAATGCGGATTTCACCGGATTCCGTGTTGGTCAGGAAAATGATCCCCCGGATGAGGTTCAGGGATTCGGACAAAACACTCAGGACCTTGAACAGGGACTTTTTCATGTCCATATGCTGGTTCAGGGCCTCGCTTATTTCGTAAAGGAGAGAAGTTTCTTCAATGGACTTCATATGGGATCTTCCGGCAATTTGTGTTTAAATATTATTATTTTTCTACTCTTTTAACAGGGCTGCTGCTATACTGGCACATACCTTGTTATAGAACAAAAATCAAACCCAAAACAAGGAAACACCGCGTTTTAGAGAAAATAAATGACAGCAGGAACCACTGGGAGAAAACTTCGGGAAAAACGGGACGATTCAAAGACCCTGGAAGTGCTCTATGAAATTTCCCAGGCGGTTTACGACACCCGGAATCTTGACGAACTCTACCAGAATATCCACCAGGCCCTGAAAACCATCCTCACGGTGGAGAATTTTTATATTGCCCTTCACCATGAAAACAGGGATTCCATCACCTTTCCCTATTATGTGGACCAAAAGGACAAGATGCCGGAGGAAATATTCAACTTCAGTGAAACCGCTTCCCTGACCGGAAAGGTGATCAATGCCCGGCAGCCGCTGATTTTTTACGAACAGGACATCATTGATTTTGCCCGGCAGCAGAACCAGGAGATCATCGGGACCGCCTCCAAGATATGGCTGGGCGCTCCCCTGGTGATAAAAGAGCGGGTGATCGGGGCTGTGGCGATCCAAAACTTTGACTCCCCGGATGCCTATGCAAAAGAGGATCTTGGCCTTTTGAATGCGGTGTCCCAGCACATTGCCCTGGCCATTGAGAGAAAAGATGCAGACAACAAGGTCAAAGAGCAGCAGCAGGTGCTCCAGACCATCCTGGAATCCTCGCCCGTGGGGATTTGTCTGGTGGAAGACCGGGTGTTCAAGTGGGTGAACACCCGGATGGTCACCATGTTCGGATATGATTCCAAACAGGATCTTACTGAGCAGGAGTCATCCATCATATACGCGTCAAAAGATGCGTATAAAGCTGCGGGCCGGAAAATCAGCCTTGCCCTGGAACTCCAGGGCAAGGCTGATTTTGATTCCGAACTCATACGAAAGGACGGATCCCGGCTCAAGGCCCACATGATTATAACGGCGTCGGGCAAAGGGACCCCGGACGACCAGACCATTGCCATTATTGCCGATCTGTCCCGGCTGGAAACCATTCACCAGGAAAGGATTGAAAAGGAAAAACTCCAGGGGGTCCTGGAAATGGCCGGGGCCATCTGCCATGAGATCAACCAGCCCCTCCAGACCATCATCGGGTACACCACCCTGTTTGACACCCCCGAGGCGGTCTCTCCCAAGGCCCTGAAAGAGATCAAATCCCAGGCCAAGCGAATCGGGAAAATCACCAGCCGTCTTTCCAAAATCACCCGGTATAAAACCATCTCTTATCCCGGGGATACAACCATCGTTGATATCTGGCGATCCTCCAACTAGTATTCATTAAAAGGTCTTGATTAAATAAGGTATTAGTGGAATAATGCGCCCGATTTATTATGGAATAAGACGACAGGGCGGCCAGGGATGGAAGTGTTGGGAGACAGCCAAAACCAGCGGAGTTTGGAGAAAACCATTTCGGTTCTCTACGAGATCTCCAATGCCGTTTCCCATACCCGGAACCTGGAAGAACTCTACGGCGTCATCCACAACGCCCTGAAGAAAATTCTCAGGGTAGACAATTTTTTTATCGCGCTCCACGATCCGGAACGGGATGCGCTTTCCTTTCCCTATTATGTGGATGAAACAGGCAGAACCCCGGACACGGTGCTGAATTTCAGCAGAATTCCCTCATTTCTCGGCCAGGTTATCCAGTCCCGGTCTCCCCGGATTTTCCACGAAAAAGACGGGCGGGAACTCGGGTTAAAGCCGGTGTACAGCAATGCCGGGATCAGCAAGATCTGGCTGGGCACCCCTCTGGTTGTCAAAGAGCGGGTGATCGGGGCCATGGTCATCCAGGATTATCATTCTGAAACCGCCTACCATCCCGGGGACCTGAGCCTGATGAACTCCGTGTCCCAGCATGTGGCCCTGGCCATTGAACGAAAAGAGGCCGAGGCCCAGATCCGGGACCAGGGCCGCATTCTTGAGAAAATTCTGGAAGCCTCTCCCGTGGGCATCGCCCTGGTGGAAAACCGGGTGTTCAAATGGGTGAACACGGAGATGGTCCGCATGTTCGGGTACAAGAATAAAAAAGAATTCCAGAATAAAAGCGTGGAAATGATCTATGCGGTAAAGGATGATTTCAAGTTTGCCGGGAGAACCATTTATGAAGGGCTGTCTTCACGGGGAAAAGCCGACTATGAAATGGATCTGGTCAAACGGGACAGGACCCGGTTCCCGGTCCACATCCGGCTCAACTCCACGGATAGCAGCAACCCCATGTCCTGGACCATCGGCACTTTTACCGATATTTCCGAACGGCGGGCGGCGGAAAAAGAATCTTTTGAACGGGAACGGCTTCAGGGGGTACTGGAGATGGCGGGTGCGGTCTGCCACGAGATCAACCAGCCCCTGCAGGCGATTATCGGGTATTCCGAACTGTTGCAGATGGACCCGGATCCAACAACATCGGGCAGCAGCCTGAACTCCATCAGAACCCAGGCCAACCGGCTGGGAAAAATTACGGCGACCCTGGCCAACATCACCCAGTATAAAACCGTTGAATACCCTGGAAACACTAAAATCGTCGATATCTGGGGAGCAGGATCTCAGGAAATAGATTAAGGCGCTGGAATTACAGTTGTTCTGTTAAATCGTTTAAGAAATCGCCCGGTTTAAGAAGAGCTGTTTCCGGTATCGTCTCCGGTTTTTTCATCTTTGTCCATGGCGGGAGCAGGCGCCAGTTTTACAGCAAGGGCGTCCAGATGCTTTTCCACATAAGCCCTCAGGTTCCGGTCCGGGTCCAGGTGGTCGGAATAGTAGTTGAGGACCCACCACAGGTTGTTGAGCTTGTCCTTGTCCTTGTGCCACCATCCCACGGACTCCCTGATGGCATCGGGGCTTGTGCACTCGGAATTGATCTTGACGTAAAAGTCATAACACATTGACCGGGTCACGGGCGTCAGTCCCAGGGCGCTGACAGTCGTTCGGTTGATCACACCATCCTCCTTCAGCTTATCGTGTTCGTATGAATTGTTTATTCCCTACATGAAACAATGGGGCTTGTAAACCCCGGCAGCCAAAAAAAGTTGAAACTAAGAAAAAAATAACACAAATGATGAAATTGGTTAAGGTTTCAGATAGTTTTCTATAAAAAAACAGAACTCACGGGATAAACTCAAATGCCTTTTCCGGCTGTGGAACATTTCTGTTATGCCCCGGATTCGTCTGTTTTTATAAATTCGTATTCATGATCCACCCTGGATATCCTGATCCGGTAACCGGAATACCAATCGGCTTTTCCCTGCTTCTGGGCCGCCAGGTGTTCGGCATTGGCCTTCCAGGCCCGGATGGCGCCCAGGTCTGACCAGTAGGACACGGTAAGTCCTAAGTCTTCCCTGGCGGATTCCACTCCCAGGAATCCTGGCTGGCGGGCTGCCAGGGCCATCATGTCCCGGGCTGTTTTCTGATATCCCTTGTCTGTGCCGGTTCGTATGGAGGTAAATATTACGGCATAGTAGGGCGGCTCAGGAGTGGCGGCCATCAAAGGGGGAGCCGGTTCCGGCCGGCTTTTTTCCGGGACGTCGCTGCTCCGGGTTCTGATAATGGTATGCCCGGCAGCCGACAGCACTGTGGTGGCATCTGCCAGGGCCTCGGTTTTGACCAGGATATAATCCGTATCATGGGTGGACAGGGCAAATATGCTGATCCCGGCCCTGGCAAGGCAGCCGGAAAGATCCGCCAGGACACCGGTCAGGGAAAATGCAAGGGGTCCCCGGACCCTGAGACAGGACCAGCCGCTTTCGGATTGGCCGGAAGGAATGGCCAGGGCGGATTCGCATACCACGGACAATTCATCGCCGGTTTTGGTGACGGAATAAAACCGGCTGTTGAAAACCGCTTCGGGAACCTTTTGGGCCTTGTCCATCCGGTGGATGGTATACCTGCCCGGGGTAATGATAATATCCAGAGGTGCCATTTTGAATGCCTTTCCTGGTGTGTTAAACGAATGGCCGGAAGTGTTAATTTCAGTATGCCTGACAGTATACCGTCTTGGCGGAATGATTACAACCATGGGAATCCGGGCCTGCCAAAGAGGATTTTTAACTTGAGAGCAGTTTTGAGTTGCATGTGCCTGCCCGGGTATTATATGCTTCCCCAACGCAATGCCCTTGAATCGAAGAGTAAGGTAAAATGACTGAAAATACAGGAAAAACAACCCTTGTAATTGGCGGGTGCCGAAGCGGAAAAAGCAGGTATGCCCTGAACGTCGCCAATGACCTGGCAAAAGAAAATAAAATCTACCTGGCCACATCCGTGCCCACAGATGCCGAGATGGAGGACCGGGTGCGCAGGCACCGCGACGAGCGGGGCCCGGACTGGAAAACCCTTGAAGAGCCCATAGAGATCCACGATGCCATCCTGTCGGCGTCCAAAAGTGCGGCTGTGGTGCTGGTGGACTGCCTGACCCTCTGGACTTCCAACCTGCTGTTCGGAGGAGCGGATGAAGCCGGGATCATGTCGGCTGTGGGCCGTCTGAACCGGGCACTTGAACAGGCCGCCTGCCCTGTGCTCCTGGTATCCAACGAGGTAGGGTACGGAATTGTTCCGGAAAATGACCTGGCCCGGCAGTTCAGGGATATGGCCGGCCTGGTCAACCAGCGGGTGGCAGCGGCCGCCGACCGTGTGGTCCTTACGGTGGCGGGTATTGATGTCCTGATCAAACCCAAACCGGGCCATTCCCCGGGATGCGGGGGAATATAATGGGGTACAAGCATTTGTTCGGACCGGTGGCGTCCCGGCGGCTGGGGGTCAGCCTGGGGGTAGATCTTGTTGTTCACAAGGTGTGCAGCTTGGATTGCCTGTATTGCGAATGCGGCAAAACCACCCGGCTGACCGATGAGAGAAAGGCCTGGGTACCCTTTGATGTGGTAAAATCCGAACTGGACCGGTATTGGGCGGAAAACGACGACCCCGACTACATCACCTTTTCCGGGTCAGGCGAACCCTGCCTGAACAGCGAAATTGGCCGGGTAATAGACTATATCAAGGAAAACAAGCCGGATATCCGGGTGGCAGTGCTGACCAACGCCACCCTGCTCACCGACCCGAATGTCCGGTTTGAACTGATGAATGCCGACCTGGTGGTGCCGTCTCTGGACGGGGTGTCAAAAGAGGTGTTCCAAAAGATCAACCGTCCCTGCCACACCCTTGACCCCGAAGATATCATCCGCGGCATACAGGCGTTTGCCAGGGGGTTTACGGGCCGGGTGCACCTGGAGATTTTCATCCTGCCCGGGGTTAATGATTTTCCCGAAGAAGTCGGCCGGTTTAAACAGGCCATTGCCAGGATACGGCCGGATCTGGTCCAGCTCAACTCCCTGGACCGCCCCGGCACCTGCGATTCTGTGGTGGTGTCGCCGCGAAATATCCTTGAACAAATCAAACAGGATCTTGGCCCGGAAGGGGTCGAGATCATTGCCAAAGTGCCGGCCCCGGATCGAACGTCCGGGGCCAGGAAAGGGACGCGGCAAGGCAAGGATCTGGAAAGGAGCATCCTGGAAACCATTCACCGGCGGCCGTCCACCTGCCGGGACCTGGCAGCGATGCTGGGCGCAGCCCCGGAGGAAATCCAGCGCCTTCTGGACAGCTATGAAGCGCAGGGCAGGATCGAATCCCGCAAAGAGGCCAGGGGCACCTTTTACCAGACCCGGAAAGGCGGCAGGGCCAACGCATATAAAAATCGGGATGAATGATTTCAGTGGGTTAGACGTTGTCGCAAACGCAAGGAAACGTATGCGAACGTTTTAAGTATCTGAAACCATTATGGATTAAAAAAACATGCCGGATGTAAATGCGTTTGCCCTGGGAAAGACGGCCATTGACGGTCGTATCGAAAAGCCGTTCCCGACAAACGACACAAGGATATGAAACACATGGGCAATACAGATAAACAGGGGTTTTTCACCGATCTTCGGGCCTGCCTGGCCTTTATCACTATTCTGCCTGCCGGGAAAAATCCCCCGTATTCGCCCGTGGGGATGGTCCGTTTTTTTCCGGTTGTGGGCTTGATTCTCGGTGCAGGACTCGTATTGGTGGATCAGGTGGCCTCACGGCTATGGGCCGCGCCTGTGGCCGCCCTTGCCGATGTTGTTTTCCTGGTTTTCGTGACCGGCGCTTTTCATTTGGACGGGCTCGGGGACACAGCGGACGGCTTGTTCAGCCATCGCGGCCGGGAGCGGGCCCTGGAGATTATGAAAGACAGCAGGACCGGCATGATGGGTCTTGTGGCCGTTGTTCTGGGGCTTGCCTTAAAACTGGCCGGGATCTGGTCCGTGAAAACAACCGGCTCTGCCTTTGAAACGATGGGAATTCTTTTGGTGGTGCCGGCCTATGCCCGGGCATCCAAGATTTTCGGCATCCGTTACCTGGACTACGGCAGGAAGGGCAAGGGAACGGGAAAGGATTTATTTGACCGGCCCATGGGTCCCGGGGATTTTCTCTATTGCCTGATTCCCCTGTTCATCTCCCTGTTTTTGGGGTATAAAGGCCTGGTTTTGAGTCTGGGGTTCTGCCTGGGAACCTTTTTGATTCTGAGGTTTTACAAGAAAACAATGAACGGCATTACCGGGGATATGCTCGGGGCCATGACCGAAATCATGGAAGCCTGGCTCTTTATGGCGGCGGGCATGGCGCTCCTCTAAAAGAGAGGCCGGAGTAAACGGGGGCCGGCAGGACCGGGGAAGTAGAAAGATGATTCAAGGACACGGCGGTAACAAGCAGAAGCTGGCAGCCCGGCTGGGATGCCCGGTGCAGGATATCATTGACATGAGTTCAAACCTCAATCCGCTGGGGCCGCCGGACCGGATTCCTGCAAAAATCAGGGAGAGCATCCATGCCATCCATTCCCTGCCCGAGCCGGATGCCGCAGCCATGGCAGAGGGGTTTGCCCGTTACCACGGGATTGACCCGGAAACGGTAATCCCGGGAAACGGCACCACTTTTTTTATTTATACCCTGCCGGTGGCGCTCAATGCCCGGAACGTGCTTATTCTCGGCCCCACGTATTCGGATTACCAGGATGCCTGCACCATGTACAGCATCCGCCACACCCGCTGCACATCCCTGCCGGAAAACGGATTCCGGCCGGACCTGGACCGGGTGTCGGCGATGGCCGGCCAGTGCGACCTGGTGTTTATCTGCAACCCCAACAATCCCACGGGTGCCCTGATCCCCAAACCCGACCTGGACCGCCTGGTCAATGCCCACCCAAATACCTGTTTTCTGATTGATGAATCCTACCTGCCGTTTGTGGAAAATGCCGAGGAATACTCGTTTGTGTCGGATACGGGATATCCCAACCTGGTGGTGCTCTCGTCCATGTCAAAGATTTTCAGGATACCGGGGCTGCGCACCGGGTTTTTAAGCGGGGCAAAACCCCTGGTTGAAAAGGTTATGGCCTGTTACCAGCCCTGGAGCGTCAATGCCCTTGCCCAGGAAGTGATCCGGGATATTTTTGACCACCCCGACACCATCCTGCCCTTTTACCAGGAGACCCGGGAGTATATCCGGGCGGAAAAAGAGCGGTTCACCGCAGAACTTTCAGAGGTGCCGGGCATCCGGTTGTTTGACGCCCCCACCTATTTCATCCTGGCCGAGCTGGATCATGTCACTGCACCGGTATTCTGCGACCGGGTGGGCAACGACAGGATACTGATCCGGGACTGCACCAACTTCCAGGGGCTCTCAGACCGGTTTGTCCGGTTTTCCCTGAAAACCCGCCGGATCAACCAGGCCCTGGCCGACAGTATTAAAAAGGCGTTGTCCCATGAATAGGCGGGCGCAGAAAGGTTTTCCGGAAGGGATTGCGGCTGCCGCCAAAAAGGGGGCAGCATGACGGAAATTTCCTGGCAGGTGATTGCCGCCGCCTTTATTCTGGATATGCTGGCAGGAGACCCCAGGCGGCTTCCCCACCCGATTGTCTGGATGGGAAATGCCATCGCTTTTTTTGAGCCGGTTTTCAGGCGGCTTCTCCCTTCTCCGCTCTGGGCGGGTCTCGTGTTTGCCGTCACCCTGATCGGATCTGCCTGGGCACTTGCCGCAGGCGCGGTTCTGGGGGCATCATTTCTCCATCCCGTGGCAGGCGCTGTGGTTCAGACCCTGCTGCTGTTCTATTGTTTTTCCGCCCAAAGCCTGTCCCGGGCGGCCCTGGATGTGGCCCGTCCCCTGGTGGTGGGAGACCTGTCCCGGGCCAGGACCATGGTCGGGTATATTGTGGGCCGGGAAACAGGAACGCTTGACCAAGAGGGGGTGTCCCGGGCGGCCGTGGAAACCGTGGCGGAGAATTTTGTGGACGGGTTTCTCTCTCCCCTCTGTTTTGCCCTGGTGTTCGGGGTGCCCGGGGCAGTGGCGTATAAGATGATCAATACCCTGGATTCCATGGTGGGGTATAAAAACGATACATATCTCCTGTTCGGCAGGGCAGCCGCACGGATCGACGATCTGGCCAACCTGATCCCGGCCCGGCTTTCCGTTCCCGTGATTGCCATGGCTGCAGGATTGATTTCCGTTCGGCGGGGCAGGCAGGCACTGGCCACGGCCCTTTCCCAGGGCCGGAACCATAAAAGCCCCAATGCAGGATTTCCCGAGGCCTCTTTTGCCGGGGCCCTTGAGGTGCGCATGGGCGGGCCCAATGTCTACCACGGCAAACGTGTGGAAAAGCCATATATCGGCGGGGCATACAAAGATCCCGGCCCTGAAAAAATCGGCCAGGCCTGTGATTTGATGCTCTTGTCCGCATTATTGTCGGCCGTCCTGGCAGGCATCTGCCTGTATCTGGTGCAAGGTTAGGCAGATGGGTAGTGGATTGAAAAAGCGACCATTCCGGCTGGGCACCACCTCGTTTATCTATCCCGACCACATCCTTCCCAATGTCCGGAAAACCGGCCGGTTTTTTGATGAAATCGAACTTTTGGTTTTTGAGAGTCAACCCCGCGATGTGCTGCCCACACCAGCCGATGTCATGGAACTTAACGCCCTGGGAAAGGCCCTGGACCTGACTTATAATGTCCACATGCCCGTGGATGTCAGCCTGGCTGCGGCATCATCCCTGGAGCGGCAGAGGGCTGCAGATACCCTGGCGCTTGTCATGGAGCGGTTTTCCCCCCTGGCTCCTACCAGCCATACCCTTCACCTGGATATGGATCGCCGTATTTCAGGGCCGGAGGAGATCTCAGCCTGGGAAGATCGGGCCAGGAAAGGCCTGGACCTGTGGGTACCCCATCTGGACGATCCAACAGCCGTTTCTGTTGAAACCCTGTGGTATGATCCGGTGATTTTGTCCGGGATCATTGAGGATTACAATCTGTCTGCCTGTCTGGATCTGGGCCACCATTTTAAATACGGGTATGATTTGTGTGAGAGTATTGACCGGTATAAGGGCCGGGTTCCCCTGGTCCATTTGCACGGGGTGGATTTTGAATCGCCCGGAAAAGACGGGATGCCAAAGGATCATATCGGGCTGGACCGCCTGCCCGGCGAATTGTTCGGCCGGGTGGCGGCGTTTTTAGAGACCTATACGGGAACCGTATCCCTGGAAGTGTTCGGGCTTGTGCATCTTGAGTCTTCCCTGAAGGCCCTGGCCGGAGAGTTCAGCGACATCCCCCGCCTTTCCTGATGCTTTATACCTGCCTGGGAATTCCCCGCCAGGTGTTGAACCAGTCATTCATGAGGCTGTCTTTGGCACCCACACCGATCAGGAAGTTGGTGGATTTAAAGAACCCTTCAATGCCGACGCCGCCCTGGAAAACACCGTCCTGAATCAAGGTATCCGGGGTGATTTCACTAAGGCCGCCAAAGTTGACCCGTGGTGACAGGCCGCCCCTGTCCACAAGATACTCGGTTGTGTTGAGGAACTGGCCCAGAAGGTCTTCGCCACGCTCTGCCATATGGTCGGCAATACTCAGAAAGTCTGCCTGGATAAATCCTTTGAATTCATTGGTTAATTCCAAAAACTTTTCAAGGTGTTTCCCGGACTTGGCCGCCGCACTTAAAAAATCCTGGTCAACGGCCGGGTCAAGGCTTTGGGCCGTTTCCATGAGGGTGTCAAAGGTGTCGAAATTACGGCCGTCTCCGTCAAGGGCCAGGTCTGCGGCAGTGATCAGGTCGGACAGGCTTTCCTTGCCCAGGGTGCTGGCATAGGCCATGAATTCCTGGCTCCGGTCCTCGTCAAGGCGGGAGATGACCGACATCAGATCACCGACCATCTCTTTGCCTGCCTTGTCCAGGACCGAGAAAAAGTTCTGGCGCTGGACCGCCCCCATGTCTTCAAAATCCGAGAGCACCTCTTCAATGTCCTGGCCGGTGCCGATCACCGCCTCGAACGCATCCTCATCAAAAACAGATTTCAGGTACACGTATTCACTGGCCAGGGCGTTTTCCGGGCCACCGGATGACATCAGCCGTTCCCGGGCCAGAAAATCCCGGCGGTCGTCTCCGGACAATTTTTCCACGGTGTTGACGAATGTATTGATGCCGTCGGTATTGCTTTTTTCGATATTGGCGGCGGTAAAGAGAAAGTCATCGCGCTCTTCACCGTTGAGCCTTTGGGTCATGGAGATCAAATCGGATGCATTATCGGGATGGAGAGAAGCGGCATACAGGAGATAACTCTGGTTTTTGCCGTCAAGCTCCCCGGCTGTCTCCGCCAGCCTCCCTGCTTGGGAAGGGTTGGATTTTGCCGCTGAAATAAAATTTGTCAAGTCCACGAACGTCAGTGTGGTGGCATAGGAGAGGACATCTGCCCGCTCATCACCGCCGATCTGTTCGGTAACCTGCAAAAGATCTTTGAAACCGTCTTCCGCTTTAACGGCTGCGGTTAAAAAATCGGACTGCTCCCCGGAATCCGGATCAAGTCTGCCGACCAGCGCCGTGAGACGCTCCAGGGTATCTCCGGCCCCGGCGGCCAGGCTTAGAAAATTGGCTCTGTCGCCGTGTCCCAGGGAGCGGGCAGCAGCCGTGAGCCCGGGAAGCGTGTCCTCATCACCCCGGGTGGCCAGAAGAAAGTTTTCAACCTCTCCCTTGGCTTGGTTCTCCCCGCTGTGAAGGCTGTTTGCAAAAGTGAAGAATTCTGTCCGGGCCTTGACGCCCAAATCCCGGGTGAGTCCCAACAGGTTGGAAAGCCCTTTTCCGGCAGAGATTGTAATTTCGAAAAAAGTGGTCAGGGCCTCACCTTCCAAAAGGTCCGAGGTGTCGATAAACTGCTCCAGGTGGTCACCGGAAAGGGCTGCTGCTTCCAGGAAAAGGGCCCGGTCTTCCTCATCCAGAACCGAGATTTTTTCAATCAGGTCGTCCAGGGCATTGGGGGCTTCGGCCACGGCCTTGATGAAATTCTGGAGTTCCCCGGCCCTGACACTCTCGACTGTCCTGCCCAGGCTGTCCGCAGTGGTTAAAAACCGGGTGAGCTGTGTTCCGGAAAGTTTTTTTGTTACATCGACCAGATTGTCCAGGTTCTCGCCGTTTCCATTTCTCAGGGCGGTACTGAGGTAAAGGGACCGGTCCTCCCCCTCAAGCATGCCGACCTGGTGGACAAAATCCGACAGGCTGCTGCCTGCATCCGCTATAACCGCCAGAAAATTGGTCCTGTCGTTGCCGGACAGTTCCTCGGTAAGCAGGGTGTCGATCTCTTTCCAGACCGGGGCGTCACGGCCCAGCCCGAGATACGCGGAATGAAGCTGTTCGATTTCGGTCGTTGACAGGGGCGCGTTGGGGGATGTGTCCATGGACTTCATCATGGCGGCCTGGTCCACGTTGTAGACATAGGATTCGGTTTGCGTTGCCGTGGCTGATGAGGATGCCCCGGCAGGGGAGTTTTCCGTATAAGCGGATGCGCCTTTTGTGACGGTTACGGAAAACGCAGTGGACGTGCCTGTGGACGGAATGTGGATACTCATGACAAATCCTTTTTATTATTTAGAATTATGATAGGACTGACATCGACAGGAGCGTCGGGTTTCTTTAACAGATTTCTTATAAATTCCCTATGTTTCCGGGGACAGGACAGACATGCGGGGTCGGGGCAAAAAATCGTATCCGGACCCCATCGCCTGCTTGTAAAATACGGGGGGGATATGATATCGTGACGGTCTGCAATGTGGTGCTTGGGCCAGGAAGATCTGGCACAGGCATTTTACTTTTTATATGCCTTTGAAAGGAAGAACCGGCATGGCGTTTGTCAGGGAGCGGCGCAAGACCAGACAGATTCGACTGGGGCATCAGGCCATTGGCTCTGATGCGCCTGTGTCCGTGCAGTCCATGACAAATACCCAGACCCAGGATGTGGAGGCAACCGTTGCCCAGATCACGGCCCTGGAACATGCCGGCTGTGAAATCATCCGGGTGGCGGTCCCGGATATGGAGGCGGCCCGGGCCATCAGGCAGATCCGGGACCGGATTCAGATCCCGTTGATTGCGGACATTCATTTTGATTACCGGCTGGCACTGGCATCTGCGGAATCCGGTGTTGACGGGCTGCGGATTAACCCGGGGAATATCGGGGAGGAAAAAAAGATCCGGGCGGTGGTGGATTGCGCCAGGGCCCACGGCCTGCCCATTCGGGTGGGGGTGAATGCAGGGTCCCTGGAAAAAGAGATCGAAAAAAAGTACGGCGCAACACCAAAGGCCATGACCGAAAGTGCCCTGACCAATATCCGTACTCTGGAGGGGCTCGGGTTTTACGACATCAAGGTCTCCCTCAAGGCTTCTGATGTGGCCCGAACCGTTGAGGCGTACCGGATGCTGGCCCCGCTCACGGATGTGCCCTTTCATGTGGGCGTGACAGAGGCTGGCGGACTTTATGCCGGGATCACCAAATCTTCCATCGGCATCGGCATGTTGCTGGCCGAAGGCATCGGGGATACCATACGGGTTTCCCTGACCCGGGACCCTGTGGAAGAGGTCCGGACCGGGTTTGAAATTTTAAGGGCTCTGGGGCTGAGACAGCGGGGCCCGGAGCTGATTTCCTGCCCTACCTGCGGCCGGTGTAAAATTGATTTGTTTAAAATCGCAGAAGCGGTAGAAAAAGCTTTACTTGAGCGCAATGCTCAGATTAAAGTTGCGATTATGGGATGTGTGGTCAACGGTCCGGGTGAAGCCAGAGAAGCGGATATCGGCATTGCCGGCGGAGACGGGAAAGGCATTTTGTTCAAAAAGGGAAAGGTCGTCAGGAAAATAGACCAGGACTGTCTGGTGGAACAATTGCTTCAGGAAATTGACATTATGACGAAAGACGCGGAGGAAATACATGGGAAAAAAAGTTAAAACAGCCATCACTCCCACCCGGGAAGAGGATTATCCCCAGTGGTACCAGGAGGTGGTAAAGGCCTCGGATATGTCGGAGAACTCTCCGGTCCGCGGGTGCATGGTGATCAAACCCTGGGGATTTGCCATCTGGGAGAATATTCAGCGCCAGATGGATGCCATGTTCAAGGAAACCGGGGTGAAAAATGCCTATTTCCCATTGTTTATTCCCTTAAGCTATCTTGAAAAGGAAGCCGAACATGTCGAAGGGTTTGCCAAGGAATGTGCCGTGGTGACCCATCATAAACTGGAGAAGAATGACCAGGGCGGCCTGAAGCCTTCCGGTGAACTGGCCGAACCGTTGATTGTCCGGCCGACCTCTGAAACCATTATCGGCGAATCCATGTCCAAGTGGACCTCTTCCTACCGGGACCTGCCCATTCTGCTGAACCAGTGGGCCAATGTGGTCCGTTGGGAGATGCGGACGCGCATGTTCCTGAGAACCAGTGAATTTCTCTGGCAGGAAGGCCATACCGCCCATGCCACCAAAGAAGAGGCCATGGATCGCACGCTCCAGATGCTGGACCTTTATACTGATTTTGTGGAAAACCATTTGGCCATGCCCGTGGTCAAGGGCCGGAAAAGTGAATCCGAACGGTTTCCCGGGGCTGACGACACCACCTGTATCGAAGCCATGATGCAGGACAAGCGGGCGCTTCAGGCCGGCACCTCCCATTTCCTGGGGCAGAACTTTGCCAAGGGTTCCAATATTACATTCCAGAATGAGGACGGTCAGGAAGCCCATGCCTGGACCACATCCTGGGGAACTTCCACCCGGATGATCGGGGGGATGATCATGGTTCATTCCGATGATGACGGCCTTGTGGTGCCGCCCCGGGTGGCACCTGCCCATGTGGTGATTCTGCCCATCCTGAAAAAGGGCGGGGACAACGCCGGTGTCATGGAAAGCGCCGACGCCCTTAAGGCGGCCCTCAGGGAAAAGATGTATCACGGCCGTCCCGTGGAAGTGGAGATCGATGCCCGGGATATCGGAGGCGCCAGGGGGTGGGAATGGGTGAAAAAAGGTATTCCCGTCCGTATAGAGCTGGGACCCAGGGATATTGAAAACAACTCGGTATTCATGGCCCGCAGGGACACCAATAAAAAATCCGGCATGGACAGGAGCCAGTTTGTGGATACGATCACGGATATACTGGATGATATCCAGAACACCCTGTTTGAACGGGCCTTGAAATACCGAGAAGACAACACCTTTTCCATTGATGACAAAGATGCGTTTTACGCCCTGTACAAAAAGGCCAAAGGCTATCACAACGGCGCCTTTGTCATGTCCCACTGGTGCGGGGACGGCAAGTGCGAGGAAAAGATTAAAAAGGATCTTTCCGTGACCATCCGCTGCATTCCTTTTGACAGCCCCGACGAGGAAGGGGCCTGTATCTGCTGCGGTAAAAAAAGCGAACGTCGGGTATTGTTCGCCAAGGCGTATTAATAAAGAGAATACCGGGAGCCGTGTCGAAACAGATGATTCGAATCACCGACATATTGGATAAGATCTACGACTACAGTCCGGATGCGGATGTTTCCCTGATCGACATGGCATACATCTACTCGGCAAGGGTTCATGACGGCCAGGTCCGGCTATCCGGGGAGCCTTATCTCTCCCATCCCCTTGAGGTGGCAAACATTCTGGCGGATATGAAGCTGGACATGGAAAGCATTGCCGCAGCCCTGCTCCATGACGTGATCGAAGATACGCCCGCCACCAAAGAGGATATCAAGGAGCAGTTCGGGCCGGGGGTGGCCCATATCGTGGAAGGGGTGACCAAGCTGTCCGCCCTTCCGGCCACCACCAAGGTGGCCCAGCAGGCCGAATCCCTCCGCAAGATGATTCTTGCCATGGCCGATGATATCCGGGTGGTCCTGATCAAGCTGGCGGACCGGATTCACAATATGCGGACCCTGAATTACCACAGGAAGCCGGAAAAACAGGCCGCCATTGCCCAGGAAACCCTGGATATTTATGCGCCCATTGCCGCCCGCCTGGGAATCTTCTGGATCAAGCACGAACTGGAAGAAATCGCGTTTTACTATACCCTCAGGGAAGAGTTTGACCGTATCGACGCCCTGGTCAACCGGGCCAAGGATGAAAAAGAGAACTACATTAAAGAGGTTTCCACCTCCCTTCACTACAAAATGGAGGAAATGGAACTGCCCTGTGATATCAAGGGGCGGTACAAGGCCCATTATTCCATCTACCAGAAAATGATCTCCCAGAATCTTGAGTTCAACGAGGTGTACGACATTATCGCCTTCAGGATCATACTGGATACGGTGCCCCAGTGCTATGCGGCCATGGGGGCCATCCACTCCATGTGGAAACCCATTTACTACAAGATCAAAGACTATATCGGCAACCCCAAACCCAATATGTACCAGTCCATCCATACCACGGTGATCGGGCCCAAAGGGGAGCGGGTGGAGATCCAGATCCGGACCCATGAGATGGATACAATCGCCGAATCCGGTATTGCGGCCCACTGGTCCTACAAAGAAGGCACCAGTATTGACGAAAACACGGGCGAACTGTTTGCCTGGATTCGAAACCTGGTGGAAAATCAGGAAAACTATAATGATCCGGATGAGTTTCTTGAAAATGTCCGGATCGACCTGTATCCGGGTGAGATTTATGTGTTTACGCCCCAGGGGGAAATCAAAACTCTGCCCAAAAAAGCTACTCCTGTTGATTTTGCCTACCGCATCCATACCGAGGTCGGGGCCCAGTGCACCGGCGCCAAGGTCAACGGCAAGATGGTGCCCCTGGCCTATGAACTGAAAACAGGGGATACCATTGAGATCATCACCACCAAGGGGCATGAACCCAGCAGGGACTGGCTGAACTTTGTTAAAACCGTCAAGGCCAGGACCAAGATCCGGTCATATATCAATGCCAGGGAGCGGGAGCGCAGCTACTCCCTTGGCAAAGAGATGTGCGAAAAAATATTCCGAAAGCGGAACAAGAACTTCAATGCCCTGATCAAATCCGGGGAAATTGATGTGGTTGCAGAATCCTACGGATTTAAAAGCGTGGATGACCTCATCGCCCATGTGGGGTTTGGCAAGCTCACCCCGCTCCAGGTATTGAACAAGGTGCTGCCCGAGATGGAGCCCGAACACCGGGAAGAGGCAGACCTGAATAAAATTGCCGGCAGAACAACCGGCAAGAGCGATACCGGGATTATCGTCAAGGGACTGAACGACATCCTGGTTAAATTCTCCAAATGCTGCAGCCCTCTGCCGGGCGATCCCATCACCGGTTACATCACCCAGGGCCAGGGGGTGACCATCCACAGGAAAAACTGCCTCAACGTCATGAAAATGAGCAGTGAAAGAAAGATCGAAGTGCAGTGGGCCAGCGAACTCAAAGAATCCTATCCCGCCTCCATACGGATCAAAACCGATGACCGCCACGGCCTGCTTGCCGATATTGCAGCGGTGATCAGCAAGTCCAGGATCAATATTCTCAACGCCCAGACCGAAACCACGGAAGACGGCATCGGATTCTTCTACTTCACCATTATGGTGGAAAGTTCGGAGCAGCTTAGAAAGATCATGTCCGAGATCCGCCGGGTCAAAAAAGTCACGGATGTCAAGCGGATTGTCAGAATCGAATAAAACAAAAAACAATTTTCCCATCGAATCCTAACCCAGCCCCGTTAAAATTCTATAGACAACCCAGGAAAAATAACCTATGGTTATAGTGGCCGGGTCCATGATCGGTCATTCCGGCCCGAATATTAACTCCCAGCCCGGATACTTTATGGTAAACAGCAGCTTTTTACCAGCCTCTGCCAGACAAACATCCAGCAAACTGGTGAATGTCCCGGCGCCCCCAAATCTTCCCCACAACCTTTACTTTGAAGTCATAGTTGCCTATGATTTAGATATCGTCAATTTTATGCGGAGATCCATATGAAAAAAATCTTTATTCTGGACACCAACGTAATACTTCACGACAGCGGTTGCATTCATCAGTTTAAGGATAATGACATTTACATCCCGATTACGGTAATTGAGGAGCTGGACAAGTTCAAAAAGGGAAACAACGTCATCAACTGCAATGCCCGGGACTTTTTAAGGACCCTGGATGCATTGTCCAGTGACAAGATGCTCAACGGCGGTGTGCCCATCGACAATGGCGAGGGCAGCATTTCAATACGGCTGGACACCAGCCTGGAACCCATCATAAAGGACAATTTTAACGACATCACCCCGGACATCCGGATATTGAACATCGCTTATTCCATTGCCAAAAAACATAATTTTAAAAATGTCATCTTTGTGACCAAAGATGTGAATCTCCGGCTCAAGGCCCGTTCCATCGGCCTGAAAACGGAGAACTACAATTCAAAGTTCGTGGAAAACATTTCAGACATGTACACGGGCCTGAAGGTGGTTGAAAATATCGGTTCGGAAGTATTTGACGATCTTTACCAGAAACCCTATGAAGCCCCGACAGATCGCTTGGGAGAAGACATGACGTTTTTTGCCAATGAAAACGTCATATTGAAAAACGGATCCAAATCCGCCCTGGCATTTTTTGACGGATCCAGCCAGACCGTGAAGCTGATCCAGCCCAGGATCTGCTACGGGATAAAGCCCAGGAACTCGGAACAGACCTTTGCCCTCAATGCCATGCTCAACCCCGACATTTCCCTGGTGACCGTGTCAGGCAAGGCCGGCACCGGTAAAACATTATTGGCCCTGGCTGCCGCCCTGGCCAAAAAACAGTTTTACCGCCAGATTTTTATTGCTCGGCCCGTGGTTCCCTTAAGCAATAAGGACCTGGGATTTCTGCCGGGTGATGTTGCCTCCAAGCTGGATCCGTATATGCAGCCCCTGTATGACAATCTTTCCGTGATCCAGAACCATTTTAACGAGAACAATGCAAACGGAAAAAAGATCAAGGAACTGATTGAAGAGGAAAAGATCGTGATCACCCCGATTTCCTATATCCGGGGCCGGTCCATTGTACGGGTCTTTTTTATTGTGGATGAGGCCCAGAACCTGACCCCCCACGAGGTTAAAACCATTATCACACGGGCGGGCGAGGGAACGAAAATTATTTTTACCGGTGATATTTTCCAGATCGACCACCCCTACCTGGACAGCCAGACAAACGGGTTGGCCTACATCATAGAAAAGATGAAGGGCCAGAAACTCTACGCCCACATCAACCTGGAAAAAGGCGAACGGTCAGAGCTGGCAGAACTGGCGTCAAAGATTTTGTAGGGAATACGGGTATAAAACAACAAAAGTTCCGGTATTTGATGTCAAATACCGGAACTCAGTGCTGTTTTCTTTTTTGCCGACGTCAGAAGGGAGTTAGGAGGCTTTAACGACTTTACCTGCCTTGATACAACTGGTGCATACATCTATTTTTCTGACGCAACCCTTTTTAATCTCTGCACGGACTCTCTGAAGGTTCGGGTTGAATCTTCTCTTGTTCAGATTATGGGCATGGCTGACATTGTTGCCGACCATCGGCTTCTTCCCGCAAATTGCGCATTCTTTTGACATGTTTACACTCCTAACGAAAAACGCTTTATCAAAATAATAACCCGAGATAGATACATTAGATTGATTTGAAAGTAAAGGAAAATTATTCTTTTTCCATTGTTTCCACTTGCTTGGCCACCCGGGGAATTTTGTCCAGAGCGATTTCGCTCTGGACCGTGCCCGGGTAAAACTCGACAATATACTCATACCGTTTCAGGGCCGCGGCATATTCTTCCGTCTTGTTGTAAAAATTGGCGACATAAAGTTCATGGCCGGCAATATTGTCGATGCAGGTTTCGATATAGGCCACGGCATCTTCGGCAAGCTCGTTTTCGGGAAACTGCTGCATCAACCGGGTGAACTGGTCCATTGCGTTTTTGGCAGGCCCGGGGTCCCGGTCAACCGTATCAATCTGTTTGAACCAGCACATACCGATCTGGCTAATCACATAAGGAACCGCTTCATTCCGGGGATGCATTTTTTCAAAGGTTTCGTAGGCCACGATGGCTTCGTCGTATTCTTCCAGCTGGAAATGGGCATCGGCAATTTTGAGTTCCGCCAGAATGGCGTATTTGCTGAACGGATACCAGTCTTTCAGGTCGGTATAGGCCTTGACCGCCTCCTTATAGTTTTCGTTCATGAATGCAGAGGCACCTTCGGCTGCCAGTTGCTGTGCACTTTTGTTCATCTGGGAAGACTCTTCGAACAGGGCGCATCCGGAAAGGAAAAGCACCAGAACTCCCAACACAAGGAACTTTTTCATATTATAAGCTTTCAATATAGTGTTCAGCGGAAACTGCGGCAATGGCACCGTCTCCGACTGCCGTCGACACCTGGCGCAGGGGGGTGTCCCTGACATCGCCGGCGGTAAAAACACCGGGTATGTTGGTTTGCATGTTTGCGTCCGCAATGATAAAGCCGCCGTCATCCGTAGCCACGGCGCCTTTTACAAACTCGGTATTGGGCAGGATGCCCACCCAAAGAAAGCAGCCGTCCGCCTTGATGGTGGACTCTTCATTGGTTTTGACGTTTTTGACATTTACCCCTTCGATACCGAAAAAGCCATTGACGCCTGTGGCCACAGTATCCCAGACCATTTCGATTTTGTCGTTGGCAAAGGCCCGTTCCTGGAGAATTTTTGCCGCCCTGAGTTCATCCCTGCGGTGGACCAGGTACACTTTTTTAGCGAACTTGGTCAGGAAGATGGACTCCTGGACAGCCGTATCTCCACCGCCGATGGCCACAACGGTCTTGTCCCTGAAAAAGGGGCCGTCACAGGTGGCGCAGAAGGAGATGCCCTTGCCCATGTATTTGTCTTCGCCGATACCCAGTTTCCTGGGAGAGGCGCCCGAGGCAATGATAAGGGACTTGGTTTTGATGGTTCGGCTTTTAAGGACAATTTCCTTGGTGTCGGCTGTGAGATTCAGGGACTGGACTTCGGCGGTTTCAATTTCAAGTCCCAGTTCTTCGGCATGTTTTTTCATTTTTTCCGCCAGGTCAAATCCGCTGATGCCTTCGGGAAACCCGGGGTAGTTCTCAATCCAGTCGGTGACGATGATCTGGCCTCCGGGCACGGCTTTTTCCAGAAGAAGGACATTCATCCTGGCGCGGGCAGCATAAAGGCCTGCGGTCAGGCCGGCAGGGCCGGCACCGATGATTACAAGATCATAATCGGTCATCATACTCTCCTTAGAGGACGCTTTTGAGGGTCTCCTCAAGCTTTTCTTTGGCAACCATGCCGGTGATCTGCTCAGCCACGTCTCCATTTTTGAAGAAGATCAGGGTCGGAATGGCCTGGACACCGAATTTGCTGGGACTCAGGGGGTTGTCATCCACATTGACCTTGGCAAATACCATTTTGTCGCCATAGTCCTTGGCGAGCGCTTCCACCGTGGGGGAAATCGCCTTGCAGGGGCCGCACCACGGTGCCCAGAAATCAACCATTACGGGCTTGTCAGATGTTTTGAGCAGTTCTTCAAAGGATTCGTCTGTGAGATCGATAATATTGTCAGCCATGATTATTTCCTATTTCAGGTTAAAATTGCCTGTAAATATATGTTCATCTTCACCCTTTGTCAATTGATTGGCCCATAGAAAAGGGCTGTGCCCTGCACCTGTCATGCGCTGCCGGGACACAGCCCTGAATCATGCCGTCAAAGGGGCTTGAAAACCCTTTTACAGGGCCGGCGGCCTACCAGTTCTCGCCCAGCACTTCAAAATGTGCCTGGGCATGGGCGCAGGCCGGGCACATTTCCACGGCTTCTTCGCCTTCATGCACATACCCGCAGTTCCGGCAGCGCCATTTGGTGGTGGCGTCTTTTTTAAAGACTGTTCCGGCTTCCACATTGGCGGCCAGTTCTTTGTACCGCTTGTCATGCTGTTTTTCCGCCACAGCCACCATCTCAAACACCATGGCGACGGCCTCAAAGCCTTCTTCCCTGGCCACGGCGGCAAAGTCAGGGTACATCTGGGTCCATTCGTAAGCCTCTCCGGCTGCCGCTTCTTTGAGGTTTTCCAGGGTGGTGCCGATCACGCCGGCCGGAAACGCACCAGTGATTTCAACCTCTCCCCCTTCCAGGAATTTGAAAAAGCGTTTGGCATGCTCTTTTTCCTGGTTGGCGGTTTCGGTGAAAATATCTGAAATCTGAACATACCCTTCTTTTTTTGCAGCGCTTGCAAAGTAGGTGTAACGGTTACGGGCCTGGGATTCTCCTGCAAACGCGGTGAGCAGGTTCTTTTCCGTTCTGGTGCCTTTTAAACTTGCCATAATTTTTTTCTCCTTATTATATCTTGACTCTTAATGGGGGCTTTTGACCCCGCGGGTTGATGACGCCCGGCAGCCTATTGGTTACGGCTGCGGCATTTATCGCAATATCCTGAAAGACAGATCCGTTTGCCGGTAATGGTAAATTTCTTTTCGAGTTCCGGCGACACGGGGATCCGGTCAAGAGCGCTGTCATGAATGTCAAAGATTTCACGGCAGGAAATGCAGTAGAAGTGATGATGGGTTCCCCGGTTGGGATCAAACCGCCTGGGGTCACCGTGTCCTTCGACAACATCTATCATACCGGCCTTGGCAAAGGTCACCAGGGTCCGGTTGACCGTATCCAGGCTGATATTTGGAAACTCTTTTTTCAACACCTTGTGGATCTGGTCCGCAGACGGATGGGACAATGACGAGGACAATGCTTTATACACCGCCACCCGCTGGGGGGTGATTTTTAAATTGTTGGCCCTGCATTGTGCGTAGAATTCTTCCACGTCTGCTGCTCCTCTTTCTTTTTTAGTTGGATCGATTAAATAGGATTTAGTCCTAATTGTCAATATATTTTTTGATAAACTCCACAACCTGCCTTTGGTTCATCAGACGTAAGGAAAAAAACTGCACATCAACATGATCGGAAAAATACTAAAAAGAGCTTACAGGCTGCCCAGGGTGAAAAAAATGAATGAACCTGTTATGATATCTTAAAATTAAATTTATACTATAAAAATCCGGGCAATAAAAGCGGTTTATACCATTGAAAGGGGCGGTGCATGTGGCGGATAATTTGGATTTTGATCGTTGTTTTTTTCCTGGCCGGCGGGACCGGGGTTTGTAAATGGGACGATCCCCAGGCGCTTGATGACCTGGTTCAGGCGGCCCGCCAGGGAGATGCGGATGCCATGTGCGACCTGGCCCTGGCGTATTATAACGGGGACGGGGTGCTCAAAGACCCGTTCAAGGCCAAGTGCTGGGTGAAGCAGGCCCATGACCTGGGATCAAAGCGGGCTGAAAGGATATGGAACCGGCTTAAATTATGGCAATATTCGGGCAAGTGCAGTCCGGGATTTGACGACCATGCCAGGCAGGCACACCAGGCCCGGGATCGTTACAGGGAGCCTGTGACAGGCATGACCTTTATCTGGCTTCCCGGAAAATGCTTTAAAATGGGATGTAACGAACGGGAAGACCGGGATTGCGGAAAAGATGAGTCACCTGCCCACAAGGTCTGTATTGACGGATTCTGGATGGGAGAGTACGAGGTCACCCAGGCCCAGTGGACGGCTGTCATGGACAGGAACCCCTCCAGGTTCAGGGGAAGCGATCGTCCGGTGGAGCAGGTATCGTTTGAAGATGCCATAACATTTGTCCAGAAGCTGAACCGGATTACGGGCCGGCGGTTCTCCCTGCCCACCGAGGCCCAATGGGAATTTGCCTGCAGGAACAGGGGCCGGCACACCGCTTTTCCATGGGGCAGGGATGAATATCAGCCCTCGGCCAATTGCGGGGGGTGCGATGCCGGCAGGTTCAGGGGGCAGACGGCTCCGGTGGGCAGTTTTTTGCCCAATGAAGCCGGGCTTTACGATATGGGCGGAAATGTCAGGGAGTGGTGCCGGGATGTGTATGACCGGGATACATATGCCCGGAAAGCCGGTCAATCAGGAAAAAAAGGGCTTTCCGGACATAAAAAATCAGGCCGTGCCCGGGTGGTCAGGGGCGGTTCGTTTGTAGACCCCGTGTCCGCGTCCAGATGCCGGGCCCGGTCATCGTTTATCCCCCAGATGAAGGCCCAGTACATCGGGCTCCGGGTTGTGCTTAAAACGCGGGATTGATCCGGGCCGGCAAATATCCGGGTCAGGCCAGTTCGGAGCGGATAAAACCGTTCATTTCTTCATAAGAGATTTTTTCCACCCTGGCTTTTCCCAGTGCTTCCAGAAAGACAAAGAACAGGTCCGTCCCTTGTTTCTTCTTGTCCCTTGAAGCGGCATTGATGATCTCTTCCACGGGAAACCGGGCATGGACCGGAAGGTTGAGTCCCTGGAGAAGGTCTTTTATCCGCGCCACATCATCCGGATTCAAATAGCCTTTTTTTTCCGAAAACCGGGCAGCCGCCACCATGCCTGCTGCCACGGCCCGTCCGTGGCCGGACTGGTCCAGGCGCTCAATGGCATGGCCGATGGTATGGCCGAAGTTGAGTTTCCGCCGTTCCCCGGCTTCCCGTTCGTCCTGGCGGACCACTGTGGATTTAATGTTCACAGAATCCGAAACCAGGCGAAAAACCGTATCCCGGTCCAGGTCCAGGGCCTTTTGCCGGTTGGCATCCAGGAACTCCAGAAGCTTGTGGTCCTTGATCAGGCCGTGCTTGACGATTTCAGCCATGCCGTTGGCGATTTCAGCCTTGGGAAGAGTGGTCAGAAGGTCAATATCGCAGATGACAAATTCGGGCTGGTTAAACACCCCGACCATATTTTTAAATGCGTCCAGGTTGACCCCGTTTTTTCCGCCCACACTGGCGTCCACCTGTGACAGCAGGGTGGTGGAGACAAAACCGAACCTGATGCCCCGTAAAAATACAGATGCGGCAAGTCCGGCAATATCGCATACAATACCCCCGCCAATGCCGAGAATGAACCCGGACCGGTCACAACCCAGGTGGATCAATTCGCTTAAAATGTATTCAACCGTTGCCAGGGTTTTGTTTTTTTCGCCGGTGCCGATGGTAATTACTGGCCCTTCGGGAAAGTCTTTGCCGTAGATTTTCCGGATGTTTTCATCGGTGATGATGACGGGTGTCACACCATCCGGAATATATTGCTTTGCCCGGGCCAGGCGCTCCCCGACATAAATCAGGGAGTTTCCCCGGTGGCCGTTGACCTCGAATGTTTTCATCAGGCTGTCCTTACGATGCCGTGGATGGCGTTCATCTTTTTCATCACTTGTGCAAACTGATCCGGGAACAGGGACTGTGCTCCGTCGCTCATGGCCTCGTCCGGTTTGTTGTGCACCTCGATCATGACCCCGTCAGCCCCCAGGGCAGCGGATGCATAGGCCAGGGGGACCACTTGGTCCCTCACGCCGGCGGCATGACTGGGGTCTACAATAATAGGCAGGTGGCTCTCCTTTTTAGCGGCCGGGACAACCGAGAGATCAAGGGTATTCCTGCTGTGGCGGACAAATGTCCTGACACCCCGTTCGCAGAGGATCACATTGGAGTTGCCCTCCTCCATTATATATTCCGCTGCCATAAGCCACTCCTGGAGCATGGCGGACATGCCCCGTTTGAGAATGACAGCCCGCTTGGATTTTCCCGCCCGCCTGAGCAGGGAAAAGTTCTGCATATTCCGGGTGCCGATCTGCACCACGTCGGCATAGGCCTCAACCAGGTCAAAATTTTCCACATCCATGACTTCGGTTGCCACGGGCAGGCCGGTTTCTTCCCTGACCTTTGCCAGCAGTTTCAAACCTTCTTCTCCAAGCCCCTGGAAGGAATAAGGAGAGGTCCTGGGCTTGAATGCGCCCCCTCTGAAAACAGAGGCGCCTGCTTTTTTCACGGAATGGGCAATGGCCATGACCTGGTCTTCGCTCTCAACGGCGCAAGGGCCGGCAATAACAGGCAGGCTGCCGTCACCAAAAACAGCGCTTCCTACCTTTACCTGGGTGTTCTCTTTCTGGAACTCCCGGCTGACAAGTTTATAGGGTTTTGTCACCGGAATGACCTCCTTTACGCCATCAAGCCCCAGGAAGTGGCCGGCATCCACAGAGCCCTTATTATGAAGGACGCCGATGGAAACCCTGTCGCCCCCGGGAATGGGACGGGCTTCGTAGCCTCTTTTCTCAACAGCGGCTGAAACAGCCTTGACCTGTTCGTCAGTTGTGCCTTTTTCCATTACGATTAACATGTTTTTCCTCCGATGGGGTTTTACCAGTATTCATACGTTTGGGCAATAAAAAAGGCCGCAGCCGAAAGCTGCAGCCCGTATCCGTTTTCGGATGGTGTTTTTACATACAGGGTCACAGCCGCAGACAGAGCATCCACCACCATTGCCATGACCGGAACGTCGCCGTAAAGGGGTTTTGATTCGGGCTTGTTTCTGTATATAAGAACATCATAATAGGGCTTATTTACCCGGAGTTTCCTGTTGTTGTCAACAAAAAAAAACGAATTTATATTTGATTTTCAAACGTCTTCAAGATAGACTCTGACAAAATTATAGCTGGAAGCGTATGCAATTAAAAGTCATTATAGCAGATGATCATGCCATTATCCGGGAGGGCTTGAAAAGCCTTCTGGAGAAAAAAGGCATCAAAGTTCTCGATATTGCAAAAAACGGCAGGGAGGCTGTGGAAAAGGCGATCAGCCTTAAGCCGGATATCATGATGATGGATATTTCCATGCCGGATCTGAACGGTGTGGAAGCCACGGCCAGAATCCGGCAGGAAGTTCCCCACACCCGTGTGATTGCGCTGTCCATGCATTCAAGTAAAAGTATTATCGACAAGATGTTTGCTTCGGGCGCATCGGGATATATTCTGAAAGAGTCGGCATTTGAAGAGATCTATGACGCCATTCAGGGCGTGATCCGGGGTAATTTTTATCTAACCCCTTCCATTGCCAGAATGTATGTTGATATTCAGGGGCCCGGGCAGGGTAACCTTGATAAGCTTCCAAGGTTTAATAAAATATCCAAAAAGGAACGGGAAATCCTCCAGCTTGTGGCAGAGGGAGAAAAGACCCGGGATATTGCTGAAAAGCTTGGCGTCAGTATCAAAACCGTGGAGACCCACCGCAGGAATATTATGAAGAAGCTCAATATTTTCAGCGTTGCCGGACTCACCAAGTTCGCCATACAGGAAGGCATTATTTCCCTGGAGTAACTTTTTTGGAAAATCCAAGGTATACAATTACAATGTGTATATTGAAACCGGGGGATGACAAATGGAATACATAAAAGCAAGGGATGACTCCCACGATGCGGTAGAGGCGCTTGCCAACGGTATTGCTCAT
Source organism: Desulfobacter sp. (assembly GCA_036881925.1). Lineage (GTDB taxonomy): Bacteria > Desulfobacterota > Desulfobacteria > Desulfobacterales > Desulfobacteraceae > Desulfobacter. The sequence continues at coordinate 52,491 of JBAJNJ010000021.1, read as the reverse complement.
GACGTCAACAACCTTCTGGCAGCCATCAAAGGCCATGCATCACTGATGATGAGCAGCGTCAACCCCTCTGATCCGTTATACGGCCATATCACCGAAATCCTCTCCTGCATTGACAAGGGATCTGAAATTGCCAACCAGCTTCTGGGGTTTGCCCAGGTCGATGCCTTTTACACCACCAGCATTGATGCCAACCGGCTGGTACGGGCGGCGGTTGAAAATCTCGACCTCAAGGGCCGCAGGATCATCCTGGATGTAGACCTGAGCGCCAACCCCCTTATTATTGACGGTGATCCGGACAAAATCAGCCAGGTGGTTTCCGCAGTGGTGGAAAATGCTCTCCAGGCCATGCCTGACGGGGGAAAGCTGTCCGTGCTGACCGAGTCCGCCTCCATTATGAACGGTACTGCCGAAGCATATGGCCTGGAAACCGGTTATTTTGTAAAGATCACCATTACAGATACCGGCATGGGCATGGACAACGACACCCTGAAAAAGGTATTCAAGCCCTTTTATTCGGCCAACCACAAAAAATTTCCCGATAAAAAAGGGCTGGGCCTGACATTTGCCAGAAAAATCGTAAAAAATCACAAAGGGGTGATTGATGTCTGGAGTTCCCGCAATGTGGGCTCTTCGTTTTCAATTATTCTTCCCCTTGCCGAACCGATTGAGAATGCGGATATTCCTTCCCACCAGGAAACCCTGGTTCTTGGCAACGAGTTTGTCTTGCTGGTGGATGACGAGGAACGGATCCTCACCGTTGGCAGGGAAATCTGCAAGGCTCTTGGATATAAGGTTGTGACTGCGGATTCCGGAAAAGAGGCCTTAAAAATATATGCTGAAAAAAAGGACGAGATCAACCTGGTGGTCCTGGATATGATCATGCCGGAAATGAACGGCCTTGAGACGTTTATGGAGCTGAAAAAACAGAATCCGGATATCAAAGTGCTGCTGTCCACAGGCTACGCCATTGATGAAAAAGCCCAGGAAATGCTGAGGCAGGGCTGTAAAGGCTATATACTCAAACCTTATTCCGTGATAGATTTTTCCCACAAAATCCGGGAGGTGCTGGAGCAATAAACCGTTACCCGGCTGTATGCCGCCCTTCCGAAAACGTGACGACTCCTGCCTGTCCCGGATGTCCCGTGCCTTGACACAGTTTCATTGATTTTTTATATTCCCTGGAACAGCCATTGCAACGGGCTGGCTAACATTTACCTGTTTTATGGAACCCGATGATACATTTTGACAACACCGCGCCTGTAAAATTAAAGGGAGCGGGCGGGGGATTCTGGATCACCATTGATCCCTCCCATCCGGAAGCGGTCCTGATCGCTGAAATAGACAAACTGATAAAGAAACTCAAACACCTGGCCGTGAATGCGGACGTCACCCTTGATGTCGGGGATGCCCGGGGACACGAACCCCTTGTTGAGCAGATCAAATCCCATCTGGAGGAACATTTTGACCTGGGCCGTATCCTGACCTCTCCGAAAAAAAGATCGATCCCCACGGAGCGCATCCGCCAGCGGGATTTGTCAAAAGGGTGGAACCACCATCGCAGCGACGTGCTCATGCTCAGGGGCCGGGTGCGTTCCGGACAGAAAATCAACGCCAGAAAACACCTGGTCATTACCGGGGACGTTAATCCCGGGGCCGAGATTTCCGCCGGCGGCGATGTGATCGTCCTGGGCAAACTGGCCGGAAAGGTCCATGCCGGATACCCGGACCGGGAAGACGCCATTGTCTTTTCCCTGTCATTTGCCCCCAGCCATGTGAAAATCGGGACGGTGTCGGCCGCCGGCAGCGACGAATATGCTGGAGACAAGCCCGAGTTCGCCGCAGTGGAAGGCCGGTCCATTGTGGTCAAAAATTATATGAAAGCCTGCCCGTTCAGGCGGATGCCTTGGCCGGAAGCCATTTAACAGAATACGTTTATAAAATATCAATTAATAATTGAGGTGTGAATTGGAAGGAAAAATTATTGTCGTAACATCAGGAAAAGGCGGTGTTGGCAAAACAACGGCAACCTCATCCATTGGGGCGGCCCTGGCCCTTGAAGGAAACCGGGTGGCCATTGTCGACATGGACATCGGCCTGAGAAACCTGGATGTGGTCATGGGCCTTGAAAACCGGATTGTTTTTAACATTGTGGATGTGGTCCAGGGCCGGTGTAAAATCGATCAGGCTGCCATCCGGGACAGACGGATTGAAAACCTCTTCCTGATTCCAGCCTCCCAGAGCGACAACAAGGATGTCTTGACCACTGCGGGTGTTGAACGGGTGGCCAATGAGCTGCGGAAAAAATTCGACTATATCATCATGGATTCTCCCGCCGGCATTGAACAGGGGTTTGAGAACTCTATCGCAGGGGCGAACGAAGCCTTGGTGGTCTGTACCCCGGATGTTTCCGCCGTGCGGGATGCGGACCGGGTCATCGGCCTGCTGTACTCAAGATCCCTGGAACCCAAGCTCGTTGTCAATCGCATTGAACCGGCCCGCGTGGAGCGGGGGGAGATGCTCAGCCACGAAGATGTACTTGAGGTGCTTTCCATTGAACTGGCCGGCCTGGTGCCCATGGACGAGAAAGTATTGATATCCTCCAACACCGGCACCCCCCTTGTGCTCCAAAATGATTCCAAGGCCGGCAAGGCGTTCCGGCGCATTGCAAAACGGCTCAACGGGGAAAAGGACCTGCCCATTGAGGTGCCTGTCCACAAAACCAGCATGTGGAGTAAGATCAGCAAAACCTTCGGGTTAAAATAAGGAGAATTGAATGCTACAAGGATTATTGAAACGGTTTGTTACCGGACAGAAAAATTCAAAAGATGAGGCCAAAAAACGGCTGCAATTCTCTTTGATTTACGACAAGCTTGAGGTTAATGACACCACCCTGATCGATCTTCAGACCGATATTGTCAACGTGATTTCAAAATACTTTGAAATTGACAAGGATTCCCTGGAGTTGAAGGTTCAGCGGGATGACGACGTTTCCGCCCTGGTGTTCAACACCCCCATTCTTCATGTCAAACGCAAGCGGGCATAAACTTCTGAAGCAGCCTCCCGATACGGAGTGCTGATACTAAAAATTAAAAAAGCGTCCGGCCCAAAACGGGACCCGGACGCTTTGTATTTTTAGGTGGTTTTTGCTCTACTCCACGGGTTTGGCAACCTTTATGGCCAACTCCTGAAGCTGGGCCGTTGCGGCCTTGGACGGGGCCTCGGTCATCATGCAGGTGGCTTTCTGTGTTTTGGGAAAGGCAATGACGTTCCGGATGGAGTCTTCTTTGCACAGCAACATGACCAGACGGTCCAGGCCAAAGGCAATGCCGCCGTGGGGCGGGGCGCCCGATGCCAGGGCTTCCAGAAGGAACCCGAATTTTTCCCGGGCCTCATCTTCTTGGATACCCAAGCATTCCAGGATGTTTGCCTGGAGCTCGGTGTCATGAATACGGATGGATCCGCCGCCGATCTCGATGCCGTTGAGGACCAGGTCATAGGCCCGGGAATTCACGGCAAGGGGATCGCTGGACAACTTGTCGATATCCGACTCCATGGGAGCGGTGAACGGGTGATGAAGGGACTGGTAACGCTTTTCCGTTTCATCGTATTCAAACAGGGGAAAATGAGTGACCCAGGTAAATTTGTAAGTATTGTCGTCAATGAGATCCAGCCGCCGCGCCAGTTCGTTTCGCAACTGCCCCAGGGCCTCGTTGGTAATTTTGGGCTGGTCCGCCACAAAAAAGACAATATCCCCGGGTTCAAGGTTCAGGCGATCTTTGAGGGCGTCTTTTTCCTCATCGGAAAAGAATTTGGCAATGGGAGACTGCCACTGGTCTTCGTGGATTTTGATCCAGGCAAGTCCTTTGGCCTTGTAAACCGCTGCAAAGTCCGTGAGTTCGTCGATCTGTTTCCGGGTAAAGCCGGCACACCCCTTGGCATTGATTGCCTTGACCAGGCCGCCTTTTTTAACCACCGATGAAAAGACCTTGAAGTTGGCGTTTTCAACGATATCGGATACATTGCAAAGCTCCAGGCCGAATCTCAGGTCCGGCCGGTCCAGGCCGAACCGCTCCATGGCCTCGGCATAAGTCAGGCTGGGAAACGGTTCCGTGAGATCCATATCCAGGACCTTTTTAAATATTGCCTTGACCAGGCCTTCGGCAATCTCCATGATCCGGGCTTCGTCCACAAAAGAGAGCTCCATATCAATCTGGGTGAATTCCGGCTGGCGGTCCGCCCGGAGATCTTCGTCCCTGAAGCATTTGACGATCTGATAATACCGGTCAAACCCTGAAATCATGAGCAACTGCTTGAAAAGCTGGGGAGACTGGGGAAGGGCGTAAAACTGGCCCTGGTTGACCCGGGAAGGAACCAGGTAATCCCTTGCCCCTTCAGGGGTGCTCTTGGTCAGGAACGGGGTTTCAATGTCGATAAACCCGTTGTCGTCAAGGTAGTTGCGTACGGCCATGGTGGCTTTGTGGCGTGCCAGGATATTGCTTTTGAGCTGGTTTCTGCGCAGATCCAGGTACCGGTACTGGAGGCGGATACTTTCAGAGGCTTCCACCCTGTCCTCAACCTGGAATGCAGGGGTTTTTGCCCTTGAGAAAATCCTGAGTTCTTCCACAAGGATTTCAACGGCCCCTGTGGCCATGTTGGGGTTGAGCATGTCCGCGGGCCTGGCCGCCACGCGGCCCCTGATGCCGAGAACGTATTCATTCCTGATCTCCTGGGCTTTTTCATGGACTGCTTCGGAAACCACCGGGTTAAATACAATCTGGGTAATGCCTTCACGGTCCCGGAGGTCAACGAAAATCACCCCGCCATGGTCCCGGCGGTGCTGGACCCATCCCATGAGCACAACTTCCTGGTCAATATGGGTATCTCTCAGTTCAATACAGGTATGTGTGCGCTTCATATCTCCAAGTAAATCAGTCACGTTTTTTTCCTCAATCCAAATGGTATAAAAGTTATTTTTTTAAAAGGGCCGTTATTTCAGTTGCCAGGGTGTCTATGGGAATCTCTTTTTGTTCCTTGGTGTCCATGTTTCTCAGGATGGCGTTACCCTTTGCAAGCTCGTCGTCTCCGACAATCAGTACGTGCCCGGCCGCAAGCTTGTTGGCCCGTTTCATAAGGGCTTTCATGCTTTTGCCCCTGAAATCGGTTTCCGTCCTCAGCCCGTCCCGATTCAGGTCGCAGGACCAGTGGTAGGCCTTTTCCAGTGCTGCCTCACCCAGGGGAACGATAAAAAGATCCGGTGCAGGTTCCTCAACCCGGATCTCCAACTGCTCCATCACCTCCACCAGTCGGTCAAACCCGATGGCAAACCCGATGGCAGGGGTGGGCGGGCCGCCCAGCTCTTCCACCAGGCGGTCATAACGGCCGCCGCCAGCAACGGCAGACTGGGCGCCGAGACTGGTGGTCTGGATCTCCCAGGCGGTCCGCGTATAATAATCCAGGCCCCGGACCAGGGCATGGTCCACTTTGAAATCAACCCCCTGGCGTTCCAGGGAAGCGCGGACCACCTTGAAGTGGGCGTCGCAGTCATCGCACAGATGGTCCACAGTGGCCGGTGCCCCTTCAAGGACCTGTTTGCAGGTTTCCACCTTACAGTCCAGGATTCTTAAGGGGTTTTTTTCCATCCGCCGCCGGCAGTTGTCGCAGAGCGCTTCCCTGCGTTCCCCGAGAAAGTCCAGCAGGGCCTGCTGAAAACCGGGGCGGCAGTCCGGACAGCCCAGGCTGTTGATATGGGCGGACAGTCCCTGGAGTCCGAGCCGCTTGAACAATTCATTGAGCAGAAAGATCAGTTCGCTGTCAATATAGGCAGACCCGATACCGAACACCTCGACATCAATCTGGTAAAACTGGCGGTATCTCCCCTTCTGGGGTCTTTCCCGCCGGAACATGGGGCCGGTCATATAAAATTTTCTCACCGGGTCCACGGCATAGAGCTTATGCTGGATATAGGCCCTGCAGATCGAGGCGGTGGCTTCAGGTCGCAGGGTCAGTTTATCCTTTTTCCGGTCTTCAAAGGTATACATTTCCTTTTCAACAATATCCGTGGTCTCCCCGATACTTCTCGCAAAAAGCTCGGTTTTTTCCAGCACCGGAATCCGGATTTCCCTGTATCCGAATGACTCAAACAGCCCGGCCACTTCCTGCTCAACCCTTTGCCAGAGGGCGATGTGTTCCGGCAATATATCTCTAAACCCGCGTATGGTCTGCATTTTCTTCAACTTGTCATTTTAGGGTTAATTGCAAAATAAAATACAAACGGTATATATAGATTAAAATCAGGGTGTTAGTCAACACGTAATCTCAAGCTCCAGGGGACGATAAAAACATGCGATTAAATTGATATTTTTTAAGAAATTAAGTATATAAAAAAAAATGTTTTTGCTAAGATGCAAACTTCCACGTAAACATAATGTATTTAAGGACGCTGCGAACCCCTGAAAGTTGTGCGGTATCTGAAAAGCCTCAGCAGCGAATCAGCCATGCGTTGTACAGGTGATATTCATGAGTGAAAAGCCCAGTTATAAAGATCTTGAACAGCAGATAAAGCGCCTGGAGCAGGCCGTTTCCAGAACCCGCAGGGCCGAAGCCGTCAACAAGACCCTGTTCCATATTGCCAGTGCCCTGAATACCAGTGAGACCCTTCAGGATCTGTACCGGTCCATCCACCGCCACTTGTCTTCCCTCATGGACATGACCAATTTCTTCATCGCTGTTTATTATGAGGACAAGAACGCCATTCAATACGTATTTCGCCGGGATCAGGCCCAGGAACTTTCCCCGAAATGGATTCATAATTTCAGCGAAAATCCGTCAATTACAGGAAAGGTTATCCTTGGTAAAAAACCTTTGCTGCTGGACGAAAAAGAGTTAAAGGCACTTGCCGCCAAAGGCCGTGTCCACGGCAGCCTTCCCAAGAACTGGCTGGGCGTGCCCCTGATGATCCAGGGGGTCATGCTAGGGGTGATGGCCGTGAAAAGTTACACCAATCCCATCAAGTACAACCAGGACCATGTGGAACTGCTCAGCTTTGTGTCGGAAACCGTTGCCGTGGCCATTGAAAAAAAGCGGGCTGAAAATGAACTCATCCATGCCCGGAAGCGCCTGGTCCGGTCCCAGAAACTGGAAGCCATCGGCACCCTGGCCGGAGGAATTGCCCACGATTTTAACAATACATTGTCCATTACCCTGGGCAATATCAACCTGGCCCAGATGATTGCCACCAGCGATCCGGTCAAAGAATACCTGGCCGATGCCGAACAGTCCATTCTCCAGGCCAAGGAACTGGCTTCAAAGTTCGTGGTTTTTTCAAAAGGCGGCGGAATAAAAATAAAATCTCACATTGATACCCACGGGTTTCTCAATGATGCGCTGGGGCCCCTGGAAAAGGAAAAGGCCATCACCTGTGATCTTGGTATCCGCGACCTGCCCCCGGTGATGGAGGCGGACAAGGAACAGCTTCAGGAGGCGCTGAGAAATGTCGTGATCAATGCTGCCGAAGCCATGGACATGAAGAAAACCGTCCGGGTGTCGGCCAAAGGCCATCCCGAGAAACAGGGCATGATCATGATTTCCGTGACAGACCACGGCCGGGGGATTTCCGAAAAAAATGTTGAAAAGATTTTTGATCCCTACTTTTCCACCAAACCCATGGGCAAAAGCCGGGGAACCGGCCTGGGGCTGTCCATTGCCTGGGCCATCGTGAAAAATCACCAGGGCACCATGCGCATTGAATCCAGCCCCGGCCAGGGCACCCGTGTGGACATCATTCTGCCGGTGTTTCAGAAAGACGGGCCCAAAGGCGTGGCTGCACGGTCCGTGAAAAAGGAAAAGGCACCGCCGGAACGGATTGCCACCCGCAAGCCCCTGGTCCTGTTCATGGATGACGATGCTATGATTCTTGAAATTACGGGAAAGATCCTTGCGCGGCTGGGATATGAGCCCGTACTGGCCAGAACCGGGGAAGAGGCTGTTGAAAAGTACCGGGCCTGCCTGATCAAGGGCAAAATCATCGGCAAGGTGATTCTGGATCTGGAGGTCAAGCACGGCATGGGCGGCGTGGAAACCATGGAAAAACTGTTTTCCCTCAATCCCGGCATCAAAGGGATCGTGGCGTCAGGATATTCCGACGATCCCACCATGGAAAATTATGCCCATTTCGGTTTTTCCGCAGCCCTGTCCAAGCCGTTCTCTATTGAAACCTTGAAAAAGGCCCTTCAGGAGCTGTAAGACCAAAACAAAGCTGCAGACGGGTGACGTATAAATCAAAAAAAGCGCGGGAGATTAACACCTTCCGCGCTTTTGTATATTATGATGGATATAAAGCTTATGCAGCTTACTTATTTTCTGACTTTCACAGAATTGGCATGGGCATCCAGCCCCTCTGTCATGGCCAGGCAGATCACATCATCGGCTTCCTTTTTAAATGCGGCCTCGGAATAGTGGATCAGGCTGGTCTTTTTGGTAAAATGCTCAACACTCAGGGCAGATGAAAACCGTGCGGTTCCGGCCGTGGGCAGCACATGGTTGGGTCCGGCAATATAATCTCCCATGGGTTCCGGGGTGTACGGGCCCACAAACAGGGCACCGGCATTCCTGATCCGGTCGATATAGTCAAAAGGCCTTTCCACAAGAATTTCAAGATGTTCGGGTGCCAGCCGGTTGGAAAGTTCAATACCGGTTTCAATATCCGGAACCACCATGATGGCGCCAAAATCGTCAATGGACTGTTGGGCGATTTCCTGCCTGGACAGGTGCGCTACCTGGACCTGAAGGGCCTTGACCGTCTTCTCGGCAAGTTCCCTGGAATCCGTAACCAGGATGGATGAGGCCAGCACATCATGCTCGGCCTGGGAAAGCAGGTCTGCGGCAATAAACTCCGGGTTTGCCCCGCTGTCCGCAATGATCAGGATTTCGCTGGGCCCGGCGATCATGTCGATTCCCACAGTGCCGGAGACGATTTTTTTGGCCAGGGTCACGTAAATATTACCCGGGCCCACAATGACATCCACCCGGGGCACCTGTTCCGTTCCATAGGCCAGTGCACCGATGGCCCATGCGGAACCGGCCTTGAACACCGAATCAATACCCACCTTCCGTGCTGCGGCCAGGATATGGGGATTGATCTGCCCGTCCGCCATGGGCGGGGTCATCAGACTGATGGATTCCACCCCGGCAACCCGGGCCGGGATGCCGCCCATGAGCACGGATGAAACTAGGGGGGTCTTGCCGCCTTTGGCTCCGGGCGCGTATACACCGGCCGCCTGGACCGGATTGACCATCTGGCCCACCATGACCCCGTTCCTGGGGGTATCGATCCAGGAGTTTTCCTTTTGCCGGGTATGGTACGTGGTCAACTGATCCACCGCCCGGTCCAGGGCCTTGATAAATTCCGGCTCCATCCGGCCCATGGCCTGCTCAAATTCCTGTTCCGTAACCTTCAGGTTTTCCAGGGTCACGGCCTTGGAATCAAACCGGTTGGTATATTCCACCAGTGCCTGGTCTCCCCGTTGTTTGACATCATCCAGATAGGCACGGACATTGTCATGGTCTTCCCTTGAAAATCCCAATCCCCTGTCAATGGTGTCCCGGACTCTTTTTTCCGCCTGTTCGGATGGATATTCAAATATTTTCATGGCACTTCTTCTTTTTTTCGTGTTTATTATTACGGTCAGGAATTTCCCTGGCCCATACCCAGGGAGAAACCGGCAAAATCAGCAGATTTTTTTATAACAAAATCCGGCTGGGAAGGATATGGTTAATTTGAGATGACACCGGCACCTCCGACACGACCCAAACGGAACCCAAAGCTGCTTGTATTTTTCCTGGCGGTCAGCATCGCAGGGCTTGGGTTCTTGTTTTTTTCCATCTATTCCGAGGTGTCCGGCCGTATCCGAAATGACCGCCAGGAGCTGATGAACGAAACTGCTCGGTTTCTCATGACCCATATTGACGAGTGGCTGGACAAGAATATCCGGGTCCTGAAAGCCGCTTCAAACCAGTCCGGCATTGCGGCAATGGATCCGGACCGCCAGGCCGGCATCCTCAAAACCATCCGCCGGGAATACCCCTGGATTTACCTGGTGTTTACATTGGACAAAAATGGCCGGAACCTTTCCAGAAGCGATGACGGCCCGTTAAAGGACTATGCGGACCGGGCCTATTTCAAGGCCCTGAAACAAGGGGCGTCCCTTTCCTGGCAGACCCTGGTCGGGAAAACCTCCCAAAAGCCGGCCCTGGTCCTGGCCCTGCCCATTCTCCGAAACGGAGAGTTTTCCGGCGTGATTGCCGCGGCCATGACAACAGATGCCATTTCCAGGGCCGTGACCGGCCCGCAGGGCGCAGGGTCCGCCATTCTCCTGGATGAGTGGAACAAGGTCATTGCCCATCCGGACCGCAGGTTTGTCATGGAAGAAAAACACCTGGCCCGCCGCATTCTCCCGGACCAGACCCCGCCCGAGGGGCTCCTTGCCTATGACGACGATTCCGGCGTACCCAAGATCGGCATCATCAGGGAAAACCACATGGGCTGGCACCTGATCGTTGAGCAGGACAGAAAAAAAGCGTTTGGAGAGCTGTACAAATTCCAGAGGTTCATGGTCATGATTTTTGCTTCCATGGTCATCATGGTCCTGGTCATTGCCTGGCTGGTTGCCAGGATTTCGGTCACCCCGGTGGTCAAAATGATCAATGCCGGGCTCCGCCGGGAAAAGGATCTGGAAAGCCGGCTCCAGAAAGTCCGGAAAATGGAGGCCCTGGGAACCTTCGCTGGGGGGATTGCCCATGACTTCAACAATATCCTGGGGGCGATCACCACCTGCAGTGAAATGGCCATTGAAGATGTGGATGAGAAAAATCCCGCCCATGAAGATCTCAAGCATATTCTCAAGGCTGCCACCCGGGGGAAAAAGCTGATCAAGCAAATCCTGGAATACAGCCGGAGCCGGAATACAAAACAAAAGCCGGTCAAGCTCCACAGGATCATTCTGGAATGCCTGGACCTGTTCAAGTCGTTTAAGCCGGATGATATTGAGGTCAAACTGAACATCGCATCCCGGCTGGATTTTGTCCTGGGAGATTCCACCCAACTCCATCAGGTGGTCATGAACCTGCTGCTCAATGCCGAGCATGCCATGGCCGGAACGCCCGGCACCCTGGAGATTTCCCTGTCAAAGGTCGATACCGGCCAGGCACCCGTGGCCGCCATAAACGACTTGCCTCAGGGGCCGTACCTTCACCTGGCCGTGTCTGACACGGGCTGCGGCATGGAACCCCACGTGCTGGAGCGAATGTTCGATCCGTTTTACACCACCCATATGAACACCGGCGGCACTGGCCTTGGCCTTGCCATGAGCGATGTGATCGTCCGCCGCCACAACGGGTTGATCACGGCGGAAAGTGAAGTATCCAGGGGCAGCACCTTTCATATTTTCCTGCCCTGTATCGGGGACGGGGCCGTGCTGGAACACCAGGACAAGGCCGAACCCGAGACCCTGACCGGGACGGAAGAGATCCTTTTTGTGGATGATGACGAACATATGGTCTATTCCGCCCCCAAAATGCTGGGCCGCCTGGGGTACCGGGTCACGGCAGCCACAAGCGCCCGGGACGCCCTGGCACTGTTTAAACAGAATCCCGCCCGGTTTGACCTGGTGATCACCGACCGGGTCATGCCCGGCCGCACCGGTGTGGAGCTGGCCCATGATATCCGCAGCATCAGGAAGGATATTCCCGTGATCATGTGTTCGGGGTTTTTCAATAAACGAGACGACACCTTTTTGGATACGGAATATGATCTGGACGGCCTCATTGATGAAACCGTGTCCAAACCCTTTGAAATCAAACCCATGAGCATTGTGATCCGGCAGGTGCTGGACAGGAGGACCCATGGATGATCCATCCCATACCCGTATACTGGCTGTTGATGATGATGACGATTTCTGCCATGCACTCAAACGGATTGTCGGCCGTTTGGGCCACGAATTCCGGTCCGTCCATACCGTGGCCCGGGCCCGGGAATGTGCGGCAACGGAGAACTTTGACCTGATCCTGCTTGACGTGGGGCTTCCCGACGGTAACGGACTGGACCTGCTTCCCGAGTTTAAGTCCCTGGTGCCGGCACCCGAGGTGGTCATCATCACCGGGGCCGGGAATGCCCGTGGGGCGGAACTGGCCATTTTAAACGGTGCATGGGACTATATTGAAAAGACCGCTTCAGCCAAAGAGATCTCCCTGACCATTGCCCGGGTGCTCCAATATCACGGGGAACGGGAAAACGTTTCCGTTCCGGACCGGGTGACCAGCCTCAAGCGGGACGCCATCATCGGCAATTCTCCGGGCATGAAAAAAGCCCTGGACAAAGTGGCCAGGGCGGCGGCCTGTGATGCCAACGTGCTGATCACCGGAGAAACCGGTACGGGAAAAGAATTGTTTGCCAATGCCGTCCATGGAAACTCGGACCGGATAGGCCATGACATGGTGGTAGTGGACTGCGCCGCCCTGCCGGAAAACCTGGCGGAAAACCTTTTGTTCGGCCATAAAAAAGGCAGCTATACCGGGGCAGATGACACCAGCAGAGGGCTGGTGGCCATGGCTGACCAGGGAAGCCTGTTCCTGGATGAAATCGGCGAACTGCCCTTAAATCTCCAGAAAACCCTGCTCCGGGTACTCCAGGAAAAACGATTCAGGCCCCTGGGCAGCAGCAGGGAAATCACAAGCGACTTCAGGCTGATTGCCGCCACCAACAAAGACCTGGACGACATGGTGGCCCGGGGACGGTTCAGGAAAGACTTGCTGTTCAGGATCAGGTCCCTTCATATCCTACTGCCCGCTCTCCGGGACCGGGGAGGGGATATCAGGGCGCTTGCGCGCCATTACCTGGATGAGTACTGCAATCGCCAGGGCCTGGATTCCAAAGGGGTGTCATCGGATTTTTTCGATGTCTTATCCGCTTATGGCTGGCCCGGCAATGTCAGGGAACTGGCCCATACCATGGAACATGTGGTAGTCGCCGCCATCAACGATCCCACCGTGTTTCCCACCCACTTGCCTGCCCCGCTGCGGGTGGCCGTGGTCACCTCCGGCCTCAGCGCCGAAAAGCAGGACTTATCTGAACCGGATGCCGGATACGGTTCCGACCCCATGCCCACCCTGTCCGAATACAGGGACAGGATCATGGCCGGCCACGAAAAAAAATACCTTGCCGATCTCATGGCCCGGACCCGGAACGTGAAATCCGCATGCGACATCTCCGGCCTGTCCAGATCCAGGCTGTATGCTCTGCTCAAGCAGCACGGCCTGTCATCCCGCTAAGCTTTTCCTTTATGATACCCGGAGCCTGCAAAATGCCTTGGGTGTCATTGAAAACAGGTTTTTAAAATCCCTGTAAAAAGAAGACATGGACTCGTATCCTACGGCAAATGCCACCCGGGTGACCGGGTCCCCGGATGTGGACAAAAGGATGGCGGCCTGGAAAATCCGGTAAAGGGCCAGGTATTCAAACAGGGTCATGCCCAGGTCCTGCTTAAACCGCCGGGAGATGTGCCGGGGGGAATAGTGAACCACCCGTGTAAAATCGTCCAGGCTCAGTTTCTCCCGGAAGTGGGTCTTTATAAATTCCGTGATTTTTATATTGTCCGGTGTTTTGGGTACCGGAACCCGGGTGATATTTGACAGGCGTACCATTTCCCCGGGCAGCATGGTCAGGAGCAGGTCAAGACACTTGTTCTGGAAACCATTGTCCCCGGCATCCTGTTTCCCGGTCGCCGGGCCGGGGTTGTCCAGCCGGAGCCGGTCAAACAGGGCCACACCCAGGTCGCTCATATCAAATATAATGATTTTGTCCATGGCTCTGGGCCAGTATTCCGTATCCATGTAAAGAGATTTGTAATGCACCGGTTCTCCCAGTCCCAGTACCACGGATCTGTGGGGCAGGCCTGCCGGGATAAAGGCGGTCATGTTTGAAAACAGGGGCTGCTGCCAGTTCTTCTCCACCAGCAGGGTGGTTCCGGACCGGATTCTCAGAAGCTGGTGGCAGGTGTGGTGGTGAAGCGTTTCCGTGGAAAAAGAGGCGAGGCTTCCTTCAAGGGTGAACAGGGTGGTGCCTGTGAGCTTCCCGATGCCGGGTCTGCTTGATGTTGATTTGTCCATATGGAATATTAATTTGTCTTTTATCCGGATGCAAGCCTTTGGGGCTTCATTTATATTGGCCTTGTCTTCACCTGTGACAACATTAAAATGTTCAGCAACAAAGGAGAATCACATATGGAAAAAAGACGACTCGGAAAAAACGGCCCCAGAGTATCGGCTGTGGGCCTGGGATGCATGGGCATGAGCGAATTTTACGGCCCCAGGAACGACGAGGTGTCCAGGCAGGTGATCCGGAAAGCCCTGGAGATGGGTGTCACGTTTCTGGATACGGCAGATACCTACGGCAACGGCCATAATGAGGAACTGATCGCCGGCGTGATAAAAAAGTGGCACAGGGAAACCCGGGAAAAGATCTTTGTGGCCACCAAATTCGGGATCGTGAGAAAGCCGGGCAGCTATGAGCGGGAAATCTGCGGCCGGCCCGAATATGTCAGAGCTGCAGTTGACCTGTCTCTGAAGCGGCTGGGCCTGGACACCCTGGACCTTTACTATATCCACAGGATCGATACCCGGGTTCCCATTGAAGAGACCATGGGCGCCTTGTCCGACCTGGTGTCCCAGGGAAAAATCCGTTATATCGGGTTGTCCGAGCCCTCTGTACCGACATTGCTCAGGGCCCATACCGTCCACCCGGTCACCTGTGTCCAGTCCGAATATTCGCTCTTTACCCGGGATCCTGAGGCAGAACTCTTGCCGGCCCTCCGGGAAAAAGGAATCGGACTGGTTCCCTACAGCCCGCTTGGCAGGGGGATGCTTTCCGGAAAACTGACCCTGGAAGGCATTTCAGACAAACAGGATATGCGCCAAAATCTTCCCCGGACAAGCGCTGAGTACTTTGACCGGAACCTTGCCCTGGTGTCGAGGCTTGAAGCCATTGCCGGGAGCAGGAACATCTCCACGGCCGCCCT
The DNA here is from genome assembly GCA_036881925.1 of Desulfobacter sp. GTDB lineage: Bacteria > Desulfobacterota > Desulfobacteria > Desulfobacterales > Desulfobacteraceae > Desulfobacter. The sequence goes on along the minus strand of JBAJNJ010000021.1, from coordinate 37,423 downwards.
GGCCTGGGTCCTGAACAAGGGCGACGATATCGTCCCCATTCCCGGCACGCGGAAAATTCCGTATCTTCAAGAAAACATCCGCGCCGCCGATATCCGGTTGACCCGCGACGAAATGTCTGCCGTGGAATCGGTTTTCCACAGCAATGCCGTATGCGGCGAGCGATACTCCCCCGAGGGCATGAAAGGGGTGAACGTGTAACAATCCCGGGTCCCGGCAGTAGACTGCGCCATACCGGCAAAAACAGCCGGGACCTCCTGAATTCCTTACATTTGCTTGACATTATTCCTTTCTCTACTTACAAATTACTATATGTGTTAGCCTGATGTTCGTATCCGTAATATTAAGGGGGCCGGATGGAAAACGCCATCCCCAGGCAGTAAGGAATTTCAGTCCGTATCCGGGCTGTGGCGCCGGGAGTTGTATTTCCCGTTGCAGTCCGAAAGAGCGGTTGAAACAGGTGTGGCGAATAGTTTTCCGGACTCTCAGTGAATTAGAGAACGCGAAAGGAGCGGCCATGACAAAATCGCCTAAAAAAGATGCCGCCGGTATGGCGGACGTTTCCGATGCCCCCCCAGCCGGACCTGAAACAAAACCTGATATCGTTGATGCCGGCAATATGGATAAAATCCGCGATATCCTGTTCGGCAACCAGGCCAGAGATTATGAGAAACGGTTCAGCCGCATGGAAAACGAGTTGAACCAGGATGTGGCTGAACTCAAGGATGAGCTGTTAAAGCGGGTGGACACCCTGGAAGCCTATATCAAGCAGGAAATAAAGGATATCAACGAGCGGATTAAAAACGAATCCGCAGAACGTACGGATGCCCATACCCTGATCCAGCGGGAACTTAAAGAAGGGTTTGAGGGGATCCATAAAAAGCTGCTCCAGGAAGAAGAACACCTTGCCAGGCGGTCAACAGAGCTTCGGGAGCAGATTCTGGAACAGTCCAAACAGCTGTCGTCGGAAATCATGGCCAAGCATGACCAGGCCGCCCACAACCTGAAGCAGGTCGCCCAGGAGTTGGACGACGCCAAGGTGAACCGGTCTGATTTGTCGGGATTTTTCCTGGACATTGCCATGCGCCTCTCCGGTGACGACACCCTGGGCGTAATGGGAAAGTCAAGAGACTAGACCGTTCATGGGTTCCCAAGGAACTGAAAAAAAGGCTTTTGATGAATTAAAAGCCCTGCTGCTCCAGTCTGAAAATCACCGGCTCAATACCCTGGAAAACCGGCTGGATAACCCCATGACACGGGCAAAGGAGATCAGCCGCTCCCTGCCCGACGCCATTTCTATATCTGTGATGGCAGGCAGCCAGCTGCCCCGGGTGATTCAGCCGGTGATTGACGATTCCCTCAAAGAATCGGTGAGAAAAGATCCCCAGGCCCTTGCAGATGCAATTTTTCCCGCCCTTGGTCCGGGTATACGAAAAGCCATATCCTCAACCCTCATGGGAATGATCCAGTCCCTGAACCAGATGCTGAACCACAGTTTTTCCATCCAGGGGCTTAAATGGCGGTTTGAAGCCTTTAAAACCGGAAGGCCCTTTGCCGAAGTGGTTATGCTCCATACCCTGGTTTTCCGGGTTGAGCAGATCTTTTTGGTCCACGACCGCACCGGCATCCTGCTTGACCATGTCATGGCGGACGGCGTTGTTGCCCAGGACCCGGACCTGGTTTCGGGCATGCTCACGGCCATTCAGGATTTTGTCAGGGATTCCTTTAGCGGGTCGCCCGGGGACGATATTGAGACCCTGAGAATCGGGGCGGATCAAAGCGTCTGGGTCGAAAAAGGAGACCAGGCGTTTGTTGCCGCCGTTATCCGGGGAACCCCGCCGGTTGAATTGCGCACCCTTTACAGGGAGATTGTCGAAGAGATCCATCTCAAGGCCGGTGAGGCCCTCCGGTCTTTTGACGGGGACACCGGACCGTTTGCCCTGTTCCGGGAGACCTTGAGGGACGGGCTGCAATACCGGGAAAAAAAAGAAAAAAAACAGATCAACCCCCTGGTCTGGCTTGTCCTTGCCTGTTTTATCGTCGCTGGCCTTGCCCTGCCCGGGTTCTGGGGATACCGGCTGTTTGAGGCCCGCCAGGACTGGGAGCGCCGCCTGGAAAAGCTTAGGGAACAAAAAGGCGTGGTCGTGGTGTCTGCCCGGAAAGCAGGAGACCTGTACCACATCCGCGGCCTCAAGGACCCTTTGGTCGCAGATCCCATGCTGCCGCTGACCCCGGGTGAGCAACAGGATATCCAGGCCCGATGGCAGCCGTTTTACAGCCTTGATCCCGGGTTTGTCTTCCAGCGCGCCCAAAAAATTCTGGCCCCGCCCCCGGACATCACCCTGAACCTTGACCGGAACATGATCATTGCCAGGGGAAAGGCGACCCAGGCCTGGATAGAGCGGTTCCAACACCGGGCCGCTGCTATTCCGGGGGTTGACGGCTACGACATCAGTGGGATTGTCAATCTTGATGCGTTTGCCCTGGACAGGGCAATGAAACGGCTTGAAGTCCTGAAGATTTATTTTGAACACAACCGGGTTGAACTGGTTGCCGGCCAGGAAGAGGCCCTGGCCGCAGGCCTGGAAACAATCCGGGAGATTGAGCAGGGTATGGACAGGGTCGGCACTCCGGTGCGGGTGACCATACGGGGCCATACAGACGCTTCCGGGGCCGAGCCGTATAACCTGAAGCTGAGCCGGGCAAGGGCGGAAAAAATCCATGGGATTTTTGTTGAAAAAGGCGTCTCCCCGGGACTGATGTCGGTTGCCGGGGTGGGCACCAGGGTCCGCCTCAAAGAGGAATCCGGACAGGAGGACCGGCGGTTCAACCGGGCCGTAACATTTAAAACAGCATATGTATCCTCAACACATGGTGACAGGGATGAATGAGACCGGGATAAATAAAAAAAAGATCTGCCTTTTGGGGGCGTTTGCCGTGGGAAAAACCAGCCTTGTGCAGCAGTATGTCCACAGCATTTTTTCAGACAAATACCACACCACGGTCGGGGTTAAAATTGAAAAGACCCGGGTGGATGTTGACGGTGACGCCGTGGATCTTATCATCTGGGACCTTCACGGTGAAGATGAGTTCCAGCATGTCAGGCTCTCTTACCTGAAAGGGTCCTCCGGCTTGATTTTTGTGGCCGACGGCACCCGGCAGGCCACCCTGGCCACGGCCCTGAATTTAAAACAAATTGCGGAGAACACCATTGGCGAGGTGCCCGTGACCCTGCTGGTCAACAAATCAGATCTGGAAGACCAGTGGGAGATTGCGCCGGACCTGATCGAAGAACTGAAGAGCCAGGGCATACCGGTTATCCGGACCAGCGCCAAAACCGGCCGGTCCGTCCGGCAAGCCTTTGAAACACTGACCCGGAACATGTTGGGAAAATAAAATGACCCTATCCCATGCCCGCATTCTTGACGCTGTGTGCACCCGTATTTTCAGGGATGCAGGTGTTGCATACTTTATCACGGATGATGCGGGCAGGCTTCTGCACTGGGGCGGGAACCTTTCCGGCCTGAATATTCCGATACCGGAAAAAAACGCCTGTATTTCCGATATCCTGGTATTCATGGAAGGGCTTGTTCCCCTGCCTGAACGTGAAATGGCCTTTTCCTGCCTGCAGCTTCCCTCAGGTGTGTGTGTGGATGCCCGTGTGTCAAGAAAAGAGGATGTTCACGAAATCATCATCCATGACAGCAGCCGGGACCAGGCCCGTCTCCAGCCCTCCCTCCAGGTTGCCAATGAACTGGGCCTTCTTATTGAGCAGAAAGAAAAGATCTTGAACGGCCTGGACCCGGAGAAGCAGATCCGGGAATTTTTAGACGCGTTTTTTCTCGCCCTGAATTTTGCCGTGCTGGAGATGGACCGCAAAGGCCGGTTTTATCTGATGGGTACCCCGCCGCAGTGGCTTGGTTTTCTTCCCGGATCAGGCCGGCTCCGGTCCGGCAAGGTCCTGGAAGAGGACAGCTTTAGTTTCCTGGGTAATTTTATCCAGGAGGTAAAATCCAGATGGGAACAAAAGAATTTTACCAGCCACAATTCCGGTCTCTGGATTGAGACCGACGCCCTGGGAGAGGAATGCCTGCTTGAAGCCACGGCCCTTGCCATCCAGGACAGGAAGCTCATCATCATCTCCAATGACGCCTGCCTGCCCGAGGAAAAACAGGCCATCATACAGAAGGGAAGGGACCTTGCCCTGCACTATGACAGTGAGAAACGGTCCGGCCGCAAGCTCAGGGATATGAACGACCTTCTGGAGCTTCGGGTCAAAGAGAGAACCCGTGAACTGGAAGCGGCCAATACCCGGCTTTCCATTGAGCTGGCCCAGCGGAAAAAGGCAGAAGCCGAAAGGACAGAAGCCCTTGCGCAATTGCGGCAGAGCCATAAAATGGAAGCCATCGGCACCCTGGCCGGGGGGATTGCCCATGATTTCAACAATATTCTTTCCGGCATCATCGGGTATACGGAACTGTCCATTGCCGAGGACGGCGATAACATCAAGCTGCAGAAAATCCTGGAGGCTGCCAACAGGGCCAGACGCCTGGTCAAGCAGATCTTGACCTTCAGCCACCAGAAAGACCAGGACCGGGAGCCGGTGAAACTGGTCCGGGTGGTCCGGGAGGTCCTGGACCTGGTTGACGGGTCCGTGCCCGGGACCGTTGAGGTCAACATCAACTTACAAACCAATGCCTATATCCTGGCCGATCCCACCCAGATGCACCAGGTCATCATGAACCTCTGCACCAATGCTGTTCAGGCCATGGCCGAGAACGGGGGCATCCTCGGTGTCACCCTGGAGGAAACGGGTAACGCCAGGGACCTGCCCTTACCGGGGCTTTCCCCGGGGCGTTACCTTGCCCTGGCCATAAGGGATACCGGCCCGGGGATTTCCCGGGACGTCATGGAAAAAATTTTCGACCCTTATTTCACCACCAAAAAAGAAGGTAACGGCCTGGGCCTTTCCGTGGTCCATGGGATTGTGAGGAAGACCGATGGCCATATCACCGTGGATACGGAGCCAGAAAAAGGAAGCGTTTTCACCGTGTATTTCCCGGTCTGGGACCTGCGGAACACCGGCGGGGTATAGACGTTTTATGGCCGCGCCATAAGCCAGACATTAAAAAGGGCGCCATGGGTGGGGGATCGTCGTTCTTCAATTAAACCATGGCGCCCCTTTTTTTCCTGAAAAGGCGGGTCGGCAGCACTCTGCCGGCACACCGTTGACCTAACCTTGTGCCAGCAGGGCCCATTCAGGAATCACATTGGGATCAATGGAAAACACAACGGTTCCCAAGGCAAGGAACACCCCTGTAATCACAATCACCCCGATGAAATTGATAAACACCCCGGCCTTGACCATTTCAAATATCCTTACCCGGCCGCTGCCGAAGATAATGGCATTGGGCGGGGTGGCCACCGGCATCATAAAGGCGCAGGACGCGGACAGGGTCGCCGGGATCAGCAGCATTAACGGGTTGGTTTTCATGGCTACGGCAATGGATGAGAGAATGGGCAGGATCATTTGGGTCGTGGCTGTATTGGAGGTCAGTTCGGTCAGAAAGGTCAGTGTGGCGCAGATCCCGGAGATCATGAAAATATTGTTGGCCCCCTCCAGGATGCCCAGTTTGGAGCCGATGAACGCGGAAAGCCCGGATGCCTGGAATCCCTTGGCCAGGGCAAATCCCCCGCCAAACAGAAGAATAATGCCCCAGGGCAGCTTGGAGAACACCGATGCATCCAGAATGGCTGCGGATTCCGCATTTTTTGACCGGGTGGGCAAAAAGAACAGGATCGCGGCCATGGCAACAGCCACGGTACCGTCGTCGATCAGTTTGGGAAACGGCAGCAGCCCGGCCCATCCCGGCAGGACCATGATACCCAGGTTTAAATCTTTTCTGAAAATCCACAGCCCGGCCGTGATGAAAAACACCGCCAGCACCATTTTCTCTTCCGCAGACAGCCTGCCCAGGTCTTTATATTCTTTCTCAACAATGGAGTGGTCCACGGAAATATGGGCCGGCACCCTGAAAAACACCCGGGTCAGCAAAAGCCAGATGGTCATGAGCATGACTGCGGACAGGGGAAGGGCCATCATCATCCAGACCCCGAAGGATATCGGCGCTGCCGTGGGAAAGGTCTGTTCAAAAGTCCGCACCAGGACCAGGTTGGGCGGTGTGCCCACAAGGGTGGCAGCCCCGCCCATGGATGCGGCATAGGCAATGCCCAGGAGCAGGCACAGGGAAAAATTATGGGTGTCCCGGGCATCAAACTGTTCTTCCATCTTCAGGATAATGGACATGGCAATGGGCAGCATCATCACAGCTGTGGCCGTATTCGAGATCCACATGGACAAAAACGCCGCCGCCACCATAAACCCGAACACCAGCCGGGAAGGCCCGCCCCCAATGGTTTTTACCGTAAACAGGGCGATGCGTTTGTGCAGGTTCCACCGCTCCATGGCCAGGGCAATGAGAAATCCGCCCATAAATAAAAAGATGGTGGAATTAAAATAAACACCTGCCGCGGCCTTGCCCGTCATGATGCCCAGCAGGGGAAACAGGATCACGGGCATCAAGGCTGTGGCAGCCAGGGGCACGGCTTCGGTCACCCAGAGCACGGCCATGAGCGCGGCCACGGCTCCCATGCGGGTCACCAGGGGATTGGCCGGATCAAGATCCAGCATCATTACGGCCAAAAAGAGCACCGGCGCAAGTACCAATCCGAGTTTCTGCAGAAAACTTCTCTCATTCACAGCGTCCATACATCCCTCCCCATCAGTTTATTATTTTTGTTTCAAGGGAATGATTAGCAATGGGTGTGCCAGTATGTGGGGTTGATAAAATATGGTTTAAATTCAATTTGTTATGCTTTTTAGGCAAGCTTGGGTCTCTGGGTGGAACAGGAAGATGTCCTGCCGGGCAGGACAATTATCCTCTCCGGCAGGACATGCGGGCGTTGCCTGAAATTCATTGATGGATTCCGGCAGCTACTCTCCTTGTGCAACAAAGTTGGCAACGAGAAGGCGATTCAGAGTGGGTTTAAAAAAATAGATAGCAACTTAGTTTGATTTAAAATCATAAACATTTGAATATATAGTGTTATTTTGTTTTGGCACAGTGCTTGCTGTTTAAGATAGCCAAGAGCGGAAAAAACCGCAGGACCAAACCCAAAATAAGGAGAACGACAATGGCCGAATTAAATTATGACTGCAGTGTAGAGCAGGGATTCAACTTCGTAAAAGACGTACAGGACATGGTGGGACATATCACTTCATTGAAAATAGGCGATACTGAATTGTCCGCAGATATCGGGGTTACCGATCCCACGGATATCTCGGGAGACAAGGTCAATGTTGTCGGCGTCATGTCTTCAGTTTACTGGCAGGGCGGCTATGCCCACGGCATCACCTTTGATGCCAAGGTGTCCAATACCAACCAGACTAACCTGGCCGGACTCACCCTGAACACCCTGGACAGTACTGAAGTGACGTTTCAGTTCATCGTATACAAATACGATAACACCAGCAAAAAATACTACAAATGTTTCCACGCCAATGAGAGCGATCTTTCCGGCCTCGTGGAAACCAGTGGCGGAGACCTTGTGCTGAGTATCGATACCCAGCCCAGCATGGAAGTCCGCAACCCCCTCAACTTTCACATGAACCTCAGCATCATGCCGGCAGACTCCGAGCAGGATCTCCATGCGGCAGTATCTGACACGGATAAATTCGTCAAGAAATGGGGCGTGCCTGTCAGCTGATCATCAAATGGAATGAATGAGGCTTGGATCAGGGCGGCATCTCAACCACAGAGCCGCCCCGACCAAATAGATCCCCCCGGTTTTTGATCAATATTAAAAACTGTTTTTACCTTCCGGGCTGACACAAGGGGGATCGCATCTGCGAAGTACATTGGATTCAAATAAAACCGCTAGTCTGCACAGGCATCAATAAGGAGAGTTGTTATGGTAAATGTATTCACCAGCTGGATTGGGAATCCTCCGGAACCCCGGGAAATTGATACAAAAGAAGATGATCCGCCCTTGTATCCGGATGTAGAGGGGATAAGGCGAATTTCAAAGAAATATACAGGCAATGATGTAACGTTCCACTTCTGCTGCCTGAAAAAGTATGTCGGCCAATATAAAAAAGCCTTGCCGAATATGACAATTGTGCCCATTGAGGATCAATTCTACTCCGCCGGCATGAGGCTTCCAAAGCAGACAAAACCGTCGCCGAATCTGAGCGCCGATGTTGACTACATTATTCGCCAGACCATCGGGTTTCAGGGAGATAAACAAATCAATACGAAATTTTTGGCAATGGTAAAAGATCTCTGGTCCATATACTGCATCTGGAAATTTGGCGGCTATCATATCGACAGCGGGTGTTTTCCCGGCCCCGAGAAAATCGTATTTCCCGAATGCACGACACTGGGTGTTGTCGGTGCGACAGATGACTTCCTTTTGAACAAAGATACTTACAATTACTCGGTGAGTACGCGTTCCGGTATCTTCCCGGCGGTTTTCTTCAAGAGCAGTGCGGATACATTTCAACACAAAGCAGGTCTGAAATTCTCTCAAAAAACCAAGGCTCCCCTGAAACGGATGATTGATGTCTGGGCCATCAGGGGGGCTGCCGGAGAAAAGGCAACAGAGGTTGCCCTGAGAACGTATGTCAATTTATGGTTTGCCATTCAGGAGCAGTTCGTCAAAAATGAGGAAGCCTATCGTGACGTCCTGCGCCATACTGTGATTTCCGCATGTGCAACAGGCATTGCCCATAAAGGCAGCCTGGATAAGGAAAGCCTTATGCCGGGCAAGCTTAATGGCAGGGTTCTGGAAGTACCCAGCATCAAAAAGTTCGGATTCAAAAGCCATCGATAGCCACCCCATGGTAAAGCACCTGCTGCGCCTCTTTTATGCATGTAAGGCCAGCAGGCGTTTTTCCGCATCACTGGTGCCGATCAGGACCATCTCATCTCCTTTTTCAAGGACAAGAAACGGATCCGGGTTGATATTCAGCTTGTTGTCGCGGCGGATGGCAATAACGCTGCAGCCGGTCTCTTTCCGGATTTGGCTGCCGGCCAGGGATGTGCCCACAAGTGCTTCAAGAATCGGCACCCTGAATATGTTCAACCCTTCCGCAAACATCAGAATTTTATTGGGCTTTAACAGGTTGATGATGGTATTGGCACCCATTGATGCATGGGACATGACCAGGTCCGCCCCGGCATTGTGCAGTTTGGAGATGTTGCTGTCCAGGTTGGCCCGGCTTACGATCTGGATGTCGGATCTAAGCTTGCGGCAGTAAATGGTCAGGTAAACATTCATTGAATCATTGTGGGTGGTGATGATGACCGAAGAGGCGGTTTTGATGCCGGCCAGGTTCAGGGTCTCAATGTCAGCGGCATTTCCCTGGATATAATTCTTATTTTTAATCAGCTTTTTATTTTTCTCCACCACAATATAGGGGATCTGCCGGTCATCCAGGGTTTTTGCCGCTGCCTGCCCGACCCTGCCGCCGCCAAGGATCAGCACGGGCGCGTCCGTGGTGTGGTATTGCCGGTAATTGGAAAATGTTTCATCATATTTTTTAAGCTGTTCTGCCGATCCGGCCAGCAAAAGTACGGTTGTGGCATGGATTCGTGTCTGCGGCCTGGGGATTTCAAACTTTCCCCGCTCCCACAGACCCACAACAGTGATACCGGTTTTTTCCCGCAGATTGCTTTCAATGAGTGTTTTTCCTTCAAGCGGTGTCCGCATGGCAGGCGCCTCTGCAATCAGCAGCTGGTCAAAGGTGCCGATCACGTTTGCCCCCATATTCATGCCCAGGGTTCTCCTGGCCAGAGACTCGCCGAGCATGGTCATGAACTGGAATACATAACTGCTGCCGGCAAGCTCCAGGATATCAATGGAATGTTCGGCATCGGCATTGGTGACAATGGGGGTGTTTTCAGAAACCTCCCTGGCAGTAAACGAGATGTCCGTGTTGGTCATGTCGTCGTTGTTGGCAATGAGCATGGCTGCATTTTTCAACCGCAGCCGCTCATAGGTTCTGGGGTCCCCCAGATCCCCCCGGACCACCTTGAAGTTTAAATCATACAGTTCCAGTGCCCGCTGAAGGTCCGGTGCAAGGATGGCATATTCGTAGTTATATTTTTCGAGTTTCTCGATCAGGTTGATGGCCAGCGAATCAAAATTTGTCAGAATCACGTGCCCCTGGGTATCTTCCGGCAACTCCCGGGGGGTTTTGGCCTGGGACTGGGCTTCCAGCCACGGGCCGTAAAAAAATTGGATAAAGGTAAAGGGCAGCATGACAAGGAGAAAGAGAATTCCGGATACCAGAACCAGCAGGGTAAATGCCTTGCCCAGATCGCTGGAAAAGGTGATGTCCCCGAAACCAAGTGTGGACATGACGGTCAGGGTCCAGTAAAACCCGGTGATCCAGGAGAACTCTTTGTCTTCAAACAGCATGATGAAATGGAACATGACACTGTAGATGGTCACCAGGAGTGTCAGCACCAGGATAAACTTGAACAGCAGCCTGAAATTCCTTTTTGTGGTTCTGCTTCGTGTAAAATACAAGATCTGTGAAGGAATAAATTTCATGCTCCTCGTCCCTTTCAGCGGTTTTGGTCGTTTATCGTCTCTATGGTGGTTATCCTGGTGTGGGGCAAATCATGCCTGCTGGCAAGGCGGCTTGATTATAAAGCGTTTACCCGGGTTGTGCAATATCCAGGTTTGGCCGGGGGCACGGGGTTGGTCAGACAGAGCGTTCATAGACTTTTTCCATCTGTTTGTTGTTTTCGCTTCAAGACGGCTATTAACAAAGGGGCTGCCAATTTTGGAAGGTGGGAGAGATGGGCCTGAATTCAGATTGTTATATTTTTGTGTGGGTCTTGGGAGTTATGAGACAGAAAAGGGGAATCCTGTCGGGCAGGACAGGTGACTTGCTGCCAGGCGTGACATTTTCGGAGTTCAGCGCCATCGCACCGCAATGATTTTTCAGGTTGCGTACTCAATTGCTTTTTCAGCATGAATCGCTGTTGTATCCAGCAGCGCTACTTTGGTATCCGCTTGATTGACCAGCATCCCGATCTCGGTACAGCCAAGTATTACGGCTTCTGCGCCCTGAGCGGCCAACGCGTCTATGATGCGTAAATACTCCATTTTTGAACCGGACCTGATCTTCCCCATACAGAGTTCCTGATAAATGACATTGTGCACAAGATCCCTGTCATGCCGGTTTGGCGTCAATACCTCAAGGCCGTAGTCATTTGTAAGTTTTCCTTTATAAAATTCCTGCTCCATGGTGAACGCTGTGCCCAATAACCCCACCGTTTTCATTCCTTTATCGACAATAACCTCTGCTGTTGCGTCAGCAATGTGGAGTAAGGGAATTTGAATTGCCGCCTCAATTTCAGGCGCCACCTTGTGCATCGTGTTTGTGCATATCAGCAGGACATCCGCACCGGCAGCCTGGATGTTTTTGGCCGCCTCGGACAATATTTTTGCAGTCCCTTCCCAATCACCGGAATGCTGCAGCGTTTCAATTTGGGCGAAGTCAACGCTGTACATGGCGATTTTTGCTGAATGCAGGCCGCCAAGCGTCTCCCTGACCCCGTTGTTGATTGCTCTGTAGTAGCCAACGGTGCTTTCCCAGCTCATGCCGCCCAGTAATCCAATTGTTTTCATAGGGTCCTTTTGTGAATTCTTAAATATAATCTTGAATGGCAGGAATGCTTCATCATATCCCATACCGTCAATATGAACCCGGAATCAAACCGGAACATAAATTCCAGCATATCACACGATCCTTAACTGCTCTCAGTACAATCAATATCGAGTCTTGTAAAGTGGGGTTTTTCTTTATGTTCAGGAAACATCCGGCCGAAGACTGCCAGGTTCCTCCGGTATGCGTTTTGTGTCGCCGTCTCTTTTGTCCAGGGTCCATGGGGCGGTGAAGTAGGTCTTGCGGACCTCCGCCGCCCGTGTTTTGGCCCATGTTTCCACCCCCATCCGTTTGATCAGGCAGAGGTTGAACACCTTCATGTTATGGGGCAGTTCCGCTGCCCTGTCCGCATAGGGGTGAAGATTTTTGCAAGGGAAATCCCCGCAGTCGCTGCAGAACGTCACGTTTCTTTGCCTGGCGCATTCATAAGCCGTGCATTCGTGGTCCGGGCCAAACGCTTCTTTCTGGAGGGGGATCTTGCCGTCATGGTTCCTGCACCCCTTGCAGTGAAGGATGTCCACAGACATGTTATAGGTTGCCGATATCTTTTGTACCTCGGCCATGGCGGCCGGGTCATGCCTGGCCAGGTAAAAATGGCAGTTGAAACAGTCCAGCCCGCAGGGGGCAGTCATTTGGGTGTAATCCATGTGTGTCTCCTTTTTTATTCCGATTGGATTCTCATTTTACTCCGGTTACTCCGGAATGGCTTTGCAAAGGGTTTGGGCCAGGACTGCACCGGTCATGGCCAGGGATTCCGGGTCCAGGTAAAACTCCGAATGCCGGTGAAACAGGACCTTGCACTGGGCGGGAAACTCCTCGTCCCTGTCGTTGAAGAGCAAAAGAAGGCTGATCCGGGGAAGGGCGCAAAATGACATTGCCAGGTCATAAGGCATATCTGTGGCCTCGGGCGTGCCACAAGCCTTTTCACAGGCGGATTTCAGGGCTGCGAGCTTCCCGCTGAAACCGTTGGCGATCTTTTGTTCCGTATCACTGGTAAAGTAGTTGACGTTGGTAAAGTGGGAGGTCTGCCTGAAATCCCGGAATGAAACCCATTGGAAATCCTGATGCATCTGTTCCGGACAGTTCAGGATATACCGGGCCAGGATCACACAGGTGACATAACCGGGCCGTTCGCCCCGGGAGTCCAGGATTCCCCGTCCGGATACGTGAAAGTCGTTACCCAGAAAAGGAATGCAGAGAATATCTGCAATTGTTTCAATGCCGAGAATCTCTTTAACGGAATCCGGCGGAATGTTTCCGATTTGGTCCAGATAGTCCTGGTAGTGGGTGGTGAATATTTCTGATGCTTGTGACATGGTTCCTTCTCCTTCATCCTGATGGGAATAAGAATATGCCATTGCTATAAAAGAAAACAAAAGGAAAAACATCCCCCGAATGGGTGAGTCATTCGGAATAATGGTATTTTTTTAGAAACTCAGAAAAAATTGGACGAGAAATTGTTGATGAGCCGGCAATATAGGAGTTCATCCGTCTGGCCGTGCCTTCCGGTGAACCGGGCCTGGAAAATGTGGAACAACCGGTTCGCAGGATCCGGAACATGCCTGACCAGATCAAAAAAAAGGCCGGGCGGAAAATTTCCGCCCGGCCGGGTGTTCAAGTGTAAGAGTTATTCCTTAGAAATCCAGGGTCTTTTGGAGGTCATCCTCGGTGAAATCCCAGGTGGTGTTGTGGGGCGGGAAGTCTTCCATGAACATCTCGGGAAGCTGGTCGTCCACCGGGGTAAAACCGGCCCGTTTGTTGAATTCCTTTTCGTTTCTCAGGATGGACTTGCCCAACTCCAGGACATCGTCCGGGGTCAGTTCCAGGCCGTACTGGGCATTGATCATCTCGCAGATGGTGGGCAAACCGTCTTCATTGTCAAGAACGGCAAAAGCCACGAACAGGCAAAGGCCTGCGGCATCAATGGCGGCTGTCGCCACCTGGAGACCCTGGGACAATTCCATATTCCCTTCTTTTTTCAGGGGGTCGATGGAGCCGCCCACGGCCAGGATATTGGCGGTGACGCCGTATCCTGCGGTGTGGTCCGCACCCATGGGGGTGGTGGCATAGGTGACGCCGACACCTTTACAGGCACGGGGGTCATAGGCGGGCAGGGCCTGCTTCTTAACAACAGGTACGCGGTCGACACCCAGGGCATCGCCGGTGAACAATGCGCCGTTGCCGATGATCTTGCCTTCAGGCGCATATTCTCCGATTTTGGAGAGCAGGCCGATGGCTGCCTGGCCGTCGCCCCAGGGGATCATGCCGCCTTCCATGGCAATGCCCAGGGTCACGCCCATTTCAATGGTATCCAGGCCGAAATCGTCGCAGAGGCGGTCCAGCATGGCAATGTCATCCAATTCCTTGATGGTGGTGTGGGCGCCAAAGGCCCAGATGGTTTCATATTCAAAACCCGAGGTCAGGTATTTGCCTTCCTTGTCATGGTAGACATTGGAGCATTTGATCACGCAGCCGGGATGACAGGCTTCGGAAGGAACGCCGCCCCGTTTTTCAATGGTGTCGGCCATGGTCTCGCCGGAAATGGCCTGGGCATGGTCGAACCGGCCCTGGCGGAAGTTTTGGGTGGGCAGGGTGCCGGCCTCGTTGATGACGTTGACAAGAACTGCGGTACCCAGGGCGGGCAGGCCTTCACCGGTGACCGGGTGGTTGCGGAGCATTTCCACCCAGCGCTTGTTGGCTGTTTTAAACGCATCTTTGTCTTTTACTTCCACGCGTCCCGCACCTTTGTCGTCCACCACAATAGCCTTGATTTTTTTGGAACCCATTACGGCGCCGAGGCCGCCGCGGCCATGGGCGCGGCCGGGGTTGCCGTTCATGTCGGCCTGCTGGATGGAGGCGCCTTTGAGGCATTGTTCACCAGCCTGGCCAATGGTGAGAAGGCCGGTGTTTTTTCCGTATTTACCCCAGAGTTCGGACATAACGTCGTAGTTGCCTTTTTTGACCAGGTCGCCGGCGGGCAGGATTTCCACTCCGTCCTTGTTGATTACGACCATGGCATAGTCGTCGCCTTCGGGTTTGTCTTCAAGCACAACTGCCTGGATTCCGAGTTTGGCAAGCTTCTGGGAGACCAGGCCGCCGGCGTTGCTTTCCTTGATTCCGCCGGTCAGGGGGCTTTTGGCGCCGGCTGAAAGGCGGCCGGAATCCGCGGCAGGGGAGCCTGCCATGATGCCCGGGGCAAAGATGAGTTTGTTGTTTTTTCCCAGAGGGTGGCAGGTGGCCGGGACCTCGTCCAGGATCATTTTTGAGGTGAGCGCCCTGCCGCCGAGGCCGGCATAGGCCTCAGGGGCGTCTTCAAAGACAAAGGTTTTCTTTTTGGTGTTGATTCTTAATAGTTTCCCCATAATACATTCCTCCTTGGCAAGTGATCGTTTGATAAGGGGTTTACGGTTTACGGCCCTGATGTTTCCGATATTTTCCCGGCCGGTTTTTTGGGGACCTGGAAGGCGCCATTTTCACCAGTCGCGGTTCAAATCTGGCCAATGTCTCAACAAGACCCTTTTGCTGGGACATGACCTGGTTAATATTTTTATATGCCATGGGTATCTCATCAAGTCCAGCGGAAATGAGTGTGACCCCTGCTTTTATGAGAATGTGTTGCAACTCTTTTTGGGAAAATCGCTTGAATGCCGCGGTACGGCTCATGCGCCGGCCGGCCCCGTGGGCGGCGGAGTTGATGGCTGCATCACAGCCCATGCCCCGGACCACAAAAGCGGGATCTGCCATGGAGCCGGGAATGATACCCAAAACCCCTTTGGCCGCCGGGATGGCCCCTTTCCTGTGGACAATGACATCCCGCAGGCCGATTTTTTCCCGGAAGGCAAAGTTGTGGTGGTTTTCCACCGTGGCAACAGGGGTTTCTCCCAGATCCTCCAGGACCGCCTTGTGGATGACCTCGTGATTGGCTGACGAATACGCGCCCATAAGCGTCATGGCCCTGAAGTATTCCCGGCCCTCTTCCCTGTCCATGCCCAGCCATGCCAGGTGTTTGAGGTGCCCGGGCAATTTCGGGCACAGGCGCTGGGCAAGTCCGGAATAATGCTTGGCAATGGCCGCACCCGTCCCCCTGGACCCGGAGTGGGTGAGCAGGGCAATATACTCGCCCGGTTCAAGACCCAGTGCCGGGGAGGTGAGGCTGAGCCGGCCGAATTCGGCAAAATGGTTGCCTGCACCACTGGTGCCCAGTTGTTTCCAGGCCTTTTCCTTGAGCCCGGCAACCACGGGACAGAATCCCCAGTTTCGGTCCATGACCGGGTGGTCTTTGGGGCTGTGAAATGCCTGGCCGAACCCGAACCGGGTCTGGCTGTCCAGGGCTTGTTTGAGTTGGTCCCTGAGACGGTCATACCGTTCAAAAGGCACGGACAGCACAGACATTTTGACCCGGCAGGCAATGTCAACGCCCACGGCATAGGGGATTACCGCGTTGTCCGCAGCCAGTATCCCGCCGATGGGCAGGCCGTATCCCTTGTGGGCGTCAGGCATGAGCGCCCCTTTGACCGAGACGGGCAGGGACATGGCGTTTTCCATCTGGTCAATGGCTTCCGGGTCCAGGTCTTTGCCGAATATGGTATATTTCCGTTTTTTGGACATGGCGTTCCAATCAAATTAAATTGATGTATATGGATGAGCAATACAACGGGAAGCGGAGTTTGCAGGTGCAGTAGCGGTTGGTTTAAAGGCGGCCGACGTCGGAGAGTTCGGATAATCCGTCCGGGTCCTGGATAAGGATATCTTTTGTCTGGACGGTGATCAACCCGGCATCTGCCATTTTTTTGAATATCCTGGAGACGGTTTCCGGTGTGGTCCCGATCAGGTTGGCCAGCTGGGCCTTTGAAATGGGAAGGGTGACTTTGCCCGGCATCTGTTCCGGATCGTTGTCCGGGGCGCTCTCCCTGGCCAGGGTGAGGATATAGGCGGCCAGCCGGGCCGGCACTTCCTTGAGGCTCAGGTTTTCAATCTGTACGGTAAATGCCCGCAGCCGCCGGGACAGGTCCGCCAGCATGTTCATGGCCAGGGCAGGGGTGGCCGTGATCAGGTCCACGAACGCGTCCCGGGGAAGAAAAAGGATGGTGGACGGCTCCAGTGCCATGGACGAGGCCGGAAAACTCTTGCCTTCAAACACCGGTACCTCACCAAAGGTGTGGCCGGGCCCGTAAATATGAAGGATCTGTTCCTTGCCTTCGAAGGAAAGCTTGAACACCTTGATTTTACCTGTGGCAACAATGTAAAAGCCGTTGCCCCTGTCGCCTTCCTGGAAAATCATTTCTCCCCGGCCGAATGTCAACTCCCTGGCAAGGGTGTCGATGGTCGACAACTGGTCACCGGACAAGCCGGAAAAAAGCGGTATGGATTTTAATATGTTAATGGTAAAATATGCCTGCTGGTCAGGGGAGGTGTTCCCCGGTTAAAAAAATCAAAAAATGAGTGGTAAAAAAATGCATCGTCTTGATCCAGGTCAAGGTTCCATACCCTTTTCTATAGTAGGTTGACGCCAGGATGTAAAGATGAATTGACCATCACCATAAAATAAGGAGAAACGCCAGATGTTTTGTTTTCAATGTCAGGAAGCGGCAAAAAATCAGGGATGTACAGTTAAGGGAATGTGCGGCAAAGAAGATGCCACCGCCAACCTTCAGGACCTGTTGATCTTCAACCTAAAAGGGATCTCCCTGGTCGCCAGCCTGTCCAAAGCCGCAGGTATTGCCGTGCCCAAGACAGCGGCCCATTTTGTCTGTAAAGCGTTGTTCACCACCATCACCAATGCCAACTTCAACGACGAAGACCTGGTCCAGTGGATCATGAAGGCCCAGGCCCTGAAAAAAGAGCTGGCTGACGCTGCCGGCGACAAGATCGGTGCGGATCTTCATGATAGCGCCACCTGGTACTCCAATGACGTTTCCACATTCCAGGCCAAGGCAGCCACCGTGGGCGTGATGGCCACTGAAAATGAAGATGTCAGGTCCCTGCGCGAGCTTTTGATCCTCGGCCTCAAAGGAATGGCTGCCTATGCAGACCATGCTGCTGTGCTGGGCGTTGAAAAAGACGAGATCTGGGATTTCATGATTGAAGGCATGGCCTCCACTACAAAAGATTTGACTGTTGATGACATGGTCGGCCTGGTTCTCAAATGCGGCGAAGTCACCGTGACCACCATGGCGGCACTGGATGAGGCCAACACCTCTGCCTACGGCCATCCTGAAATCACCGAGGTCAACATCGGCGCGGGCACGAATCCCGGAATACTTATCTCCGGCCATGATCTTAAAGATATGGAAGAACTTCTCAAACAGACCGAAGGAACAGGCGTGGATGTCTATACCCACGGTGAAATGCTTCCGGCCAACTACTACCCGGCATTTAAGAAGTACAGCCACCTCAAGGGCAACTACGGCGGGTCCTGGTGGCATCAGAACGATGAGTTCGAAGCCTTTAACGGCCCCATTCTCATGACCACCAACTGCCTGGTGCCCCTGAAAAAGAAGAATACCTACCTTGACCGCCTGTTCACCACAGGAACGCCCTCTTACCCCGGCGCTACCCATATCGGGGACAGGGCGGACGGCGGCGCAAAGGATTTTTCCTCCATTGTGGACCGGGCCAAAGCATGTGCCGCTCCCAAAGAGCTTGAAACCGGCAAGATTGTCGGCGGTTTCGCCCACAACCAGGTGCTTGCCCTTGCCGACAAGGTGGTTGACGCTGTAAAGGCCGGTGCCATCAAACGCTTTGTTGTCATGGCCGGCTGCGACGGCCGCCAGAAAAACAGAAACTACTTCACGGAAGTGGCGGAAAAATTGCCCCAGGATGCTGTAATCCTGACCGCAGGCTGCGCCAAGTACAGGTACAATAAGCTGGACCTGGGAGATATCGGCGGGATTCCGAGAGTTCTGGACGCGGGTCAGTGCAACGACTGCTACTCCCTGGCCGTCATCGCCCTTAAGCTCAAAGAGGTATTCGGCCTGGAAGATATCAATGACCTGCCCCTGTCCTTTGATATCGGCTGGTACGAGCAGAAGGCCTGTGCCGTTCTCCTGGCCCTGCTTCACCTGGGTGTGAAGGGGATCCGCCTTGGACCCACACTCCCGGCTTTTGTTTCTCCCAATGTACTGAACGTACTGGTGGAAAACTTTGACATCAAACCCATTACCGAGCCGGATGCGGATGTTGCCGCCATCATGGCCGGTAACTAAAAGGCAGACAGACAATGCCGGGCAGGGCAACCTGCCCGGCACAATCCGAACCCTTGCCCAAAGGAAGGTGACACCATGAAATGCCCGGGACAGGATACCCAATATTGGAGTGCCGATGCCATATTTGAAACCGAGTGCCCTGAGTGCGGTCACCCCATGGAATTTTTTAAAGACGATGCCACCCGGCGGTGCGGCAGCTGCAAAAAAAAGATCGTAAACCCGAAAATGGATTTTGGGTGCGCCTCCTACTGCAAGTTTGCCGAACAATGCCTGGGCACCCTTCCCGAAGAGTTTGTGGCCCAGCGGGACGACCTTTTGAAAGACCGGGTGGCCGTGGAAATGAAGCGTTACTTTGGTACGGACTTTAAACGGATCGGTCACGCCTCCAAAGTGGCCAGGTTTGCGGAAGGCCTGGGCAAAAAAGAAAAGGCCGATCTGGCCGTGGTGCTCTGCGCCGCATACCTTCATGATATTGGAATTAAAAATGCAGAGGAAAAATACAACTCCGCTGCAGCCGGATACCAGGAGCAGGAAGGACCGCCCGTGGCAAAAGAGATCTTGGAGAACCTGGGAGCAAAACCCCCGCTGGTGGAGGAAGTGTGCGGCATTATCGGCCGTCACCACAGCCCCGGGCAGGATGAGACTGTTAATTTTAAAGTCGTGTATGATGCGGACATGCTGACCAATATGTCCGAATGCGGCAAAAGGGACGGGCTTGACCCGGACACGTTTTCAAAAAAGATCGACCGGCTTTTCCTGACCGAATCCGGCAGGGTGCTGGCAAAAGATGTCCTGATGAGGGACATGTAAATAAGCAAACAACAGGCAGCCCGGCAACGGGAGCACTGAAGGAGATATAAAATGAAAGTACTTCGTAAAATCATCGAAATAGACGAGGAACGCTGTGACGGCTGCGGCAATTGTGTGCCCTCCTGTGCCGAAGGGGCCATCCAGATCATTGACGGTAAGGCCAAGGTTATTGCAGACAAGTATTGCGACGGCCTGGGCGCCTGCCTGGGAGACTGCCCCCAGGGCGCGTTGAACATTGTGGAGCGGGAAGCGGATGAGTTTGATGAGGAAGCCGTGGAAGAACTGCTCAAGAAACAGAACGCTGAAAAAATGAAGGCCCATGTGAGCGGCGGGGGGTGTCCTTCGGCTGCCATGAAAACTTTTCCCATGGCCGGCCCTGCATTGGGCGGCAATACTGACGGAAAACCGGTGCAGTCCGGCGGCCCGTCCGCTTTGGGACACTGGCCGGTCCAGATCCGCCTGGTGCCCCCGGGAGCACCTTTTCTCAGGGATGCCGATGTGTTGATTGCTGCGGACTGTGTGCCTGTGGCCTATCCCTCGTTTCACAAGGACTTTCTCAAAGGCAAGGCCGTGATGATCGGCTGCCCCAAGTTTGACGATGCAGAAGCCTATATTGAAAAGCTGTCCCAGGTATTTGCCCAGTCCGGCATTAAAAGCATTACCTCTGTGATTATGGAAGTGCCCTGCTGTTCGGGCCTGCCCACCATCGTGAAAAAGGCCCTGGAACGCTCGGGCATGGAAATTCCCCTTGAAGAGGTGGTGGTGTCCGCCAGGGGGGAAATTCTCTCGTGATCTGGGAGAAAGAAGCGGATGCCGCCATTAAAAAGGTCCCTTTCTTTGTCCGGAAAAAGGTCCGCAAGCGTGTGGAAGAATTTGTTTCGGACAAGGGAAGGGACCGGGTCACCCTGGGGGATGTACAGGCCCTGAAAAAGCAATTCCTGTCCAAAGGGGGCATGGAAAAAGAGATCAAGGGCTATGATGTCTCCGCCTGCTTTGGCGGAGACGGCTGCCCCAATTCCGTGACCTCATCCGCACAGCTTGCCAAGGACATTGAGGCCCTGATGAAACAGGCCGACATCCTGGCGTTTTTAAAATCCCAGGTCAACGGCGATCTCAAGTTCCACCATGAGCTCAGGGTGTCTATTTCCGACTGCCCCAATGCCTGTTCCCGTCCCCAGATTACGGATATCGGCGTTATCGGTGCTGCTGTTCCCAATATCACCGATGAGCCCTGTTCAGCCTGCAATGCCTGTGTGGAGGCTTGTCCGGAGCAGGCCGTATCCCTGGAAGACCAGGGGCCTGATATTGATACCGATCTTTGCCTGTTTTGCGGTAAATGCATGCGGGCCTGTCCCACCACCACTCTTGATACCGCCAAAACCGGGTACCGGGTGCTGCTTGGCGGCCGCCTGGGCCGCCACCCCCGTCTGGGCATGGAAGTGCCCGGCATCTTTTCCCATGATGAGGTGCTGGACCTTGTCCAACGCTGCATTGCATTCTATAAAGCCAACTCCAGAGGCGGGAAGCGGTTTTCCCACGTGCTGAAATCGGTTTCCCAGATTCGTCCTGTCCGAATTTAAATTGATCAACACGAATTTTACACTTAGGTCGACAATCTAAACGCATTTTCTTTTTTACGACAGGATTGCCATGCTCAATTACTGCTGGATCATCGGTCGTATCTATTCTCTTTTTCAAGCAAAATCATATAGGCTTGCTTTCGGTTCTATAAAATTTTGAACCCCCTCGAACAGTGTTGCTTAGTTTTATCTTCATTTTTTTGATGCATGATCGTGGAGCATTATTTTTCCCTATTGAAAAAAAAAAATATTTGTGCTTGGATGAAAAAATTCAACATTATATGGGGAGTTGGATCTTAAACTCCTAAAGCGGTAGTTCTGTCTTTTGAATTGATCTCACCGGCCTCAGTCCGGTTATGAACGGAAACGGATATTTCCTATGATAGACCGCATCTCATCGTCTATATTTCAGGTTCTCTTCTGGTGCATCGCCCTAACTTTACTTTTTTCTCATCTGTCTGTGTCCTTTGCAAATGTGCATTTTCCCATATCAAGAGTCTGTGAGGATTTGGCCTCTGAACTGGATCAACAGGCCAAGCTTTCCGGCCGACAGATCCAAATCAGTGAAAACAATTTTTGGGAAAGAAGTTCAAAAATAAACCTACCATTTTCAAAGGTGTTAAGTGATGCCCTGGCAGAAGCCCTTTCAAAAAAGAATGCGACGATCTGTGTCCAAGAACTCGGTGATGAACCGTTAAAACTTGTCGGAAATTATGCCAGAGACGGCAATGTGATTACGGTTGTTATCCGGTTAAGGCGCATGGGAGAAATTGCAAGCCAAGATGAAGCAATAGTAGCGAAAACGATGCCAATAAGTGACGCTGCCTCTGCCTGGTTTGAGCCCCATTGTGGCAGAATAGCCAGGACCATTATCCGTTTATTGGAAGAACGGTATACCGGAATCAATACCGTTAATATTGGAACCATTCAGGTGGCACCGGGCTGTAAAGGGCAGCCTCCTCTCCTGTTTGGAAATAAATTTAAAACCTATCTGGCGTCGGCAATGGCCTCACCCTTTTTTCTGAGCCGTTCGGATTCGTTATCCGCTCCCAGTTCCGGACTATTGAAGACGTCCTATTCCATTATCAAAAAAGAGGCTTCCCAAAACGGGAGAATGGATCTGGTCTCCTGTTTGATGGACAAAGATGGAATACCGTTATCCAGTTCAGAGTTCAGTATTCCTCTGTCAGAGATTCCGGAAGCCCTTCTCAAGCCAATGGCACCAAAATCAATGAGTGTATGCATCAGGTACAACAACTATTCCTGCGAAGGCCTCTCTCCGGATACAATGGCGGTGCACACAGCAATGCATTTTATGAATGAAGCCCTGGCACAGCACGGTATCCTTACCACGGCATGCGAGGGTAATGCACCAGGACAATTAAAAATTGACATGACCATACAGGCCCGGCAAAAGGAAAAAGGTCAAGGCTACCATCTACTTACCGGCAAGTTGGACCTAAAGGTGCTCAAAGGGGAGAAGCAGGCCGTCGGCTCTGTCTCCAAGAAATTTAAAAAATTGTTTAAAAACGATTTTGAGGGAGCTGTTGAAAAAAGTATTCATGATGTTTTCAAACGGTCAAACTTCAGCACGGATGTCGCCCGGCTGATTATGGGAAGAAGCGATTTTTAAGGAGCAAAGCCATGCATAAATATACCTTTACATTTTTCATCGTGTTGTTATTGATATCTGGCGTATGCCATGCCAGGGAGCGCGTGATGATCGTCGCAAATAAATCACCTGCAGCCGGTGCGCTCAGCACCCGACACCCTGCGGTGAGCGCAGCCGTACAGAGGGTGGCGAGTGTTTTGGTCGATAAAAGCATCGGAGTGTTTGATGAAGCTACCATGGAAAAGGTTCGAGGTCGGATTGAACGTGCCGCCGGGATTGATGTTGACATACCGGACAACGACCTCATTGCCATGGCGCTTAAAAATAGTGCTGCGGTATTGGTCAAGCTGGAACTTTTTGCTGTCACAGGTCCTAAAAATGCCAAAGATGTTTCGATACGTGCTACAGCCAAAATGTATGAAGTCGCCTCTGCTAAGCTTTTGGCATTAAGCCAGCAAAATGGTACAAATATGCTCCCCAATCCAGATGCTAAAGATCTTGCATTGGCCGCAGCATCGTCAAAAGCAGGATTCCGTATCGGGAAAAGACTCTACGAAAAGCTGAGCCAGAACCACCCTGCCGTTCTGCAGGCCCTGTCAAGAGATCTCGACATTCCTGCCTATGTTTTTGTATTTAAAGGATATTCTGAGCCTGAAAATGACTTGATCTTGAATGTTTTGTATGACCGGATGGAGTTGGATTCCCATGCGATCAAGGAACTGAACGTCACACCGGGATATTTGGAAACCGAACTCTTTTTCAGTGATAAATTCGGCCGGATGGTTCGAAAGCTGAAACGAATCAGCCGGGAAAAAGGGATGGAAATGACGGAAATTTCCAGGGACACTCGCAGGGTTATTTTAACGAATAAAAACAAAGTATCAAAATCAAATTATGTCTTGATTGAATAGAGGAGAGAACATCTTGAAAAGTTTGAGCGTGATGTCAATCATTTTGGGTTTTGTCTGTTTATTAAGCGGATGCATTTCTTCTTCGGCACCTCCGGGGGTCATTGTAACCTCGGTTATGCCCGGGAAGATTGATCTAGACCAGGTGCCGGATATTTACGAAGGTATTGTTATAAATGAAGTACAGGATCCGTCTCACACAAAACGGGGAAATTTGATCAAAGCTCACCTTGAATCGGCACTCAGGGAAATCCCGTCGTTCAATATCGTTGAAAGTAGCTCCAACATCAACAAACCCGTCATTTATACGATTATTGAAAGATTTGAAGTTCAGCCTGATGAAGTTCGTCAAGGTTATATTAAACGCAGAGGTATTGTCCGAGTCCAGTTTATTTTGAGTGATTCCAGCAGAAATGTTGTGGGGAGTTCAAGCGAGTTTGCGGAAATTGACAATATTAAAAGGGTCGGGACAAAGCTAAAAAGCAGCGAAGAAATTGAAGAGCGCCTGGCAAAAAACGTCTGCCAGAAATTTGCTCAAAAGTTGGTTCCCACAAAAACCAAAGAGTACAGGGTTTTTATCAAAGGAAATTCAACTGTTAATAAGGGGATCAAGGCTGCATCTATTAATAACTGGGAGTATGCCACGACACTTTGGGAATCGGAGCTGAAAAAGAATCCTGAAAATCATGCTGCCGCATATAATCTTGGGATTGGATATGAAAAAGAGGGTCAATGGAATGATGCCTTGAAAATGTACGAAACAGCAAAAAAACTGAAGCCGTTTAACAAAGAATATTGCAGTGCCGCTAAAAAAATGAAAGCCAAATTCGAGGCTAAAGAAAATGTGGAAAAAATTCAGGAAGCAGCAAGGCCAGTATCTTCAACCGACTAAATATTTAGGAGGCGACTCAACATGCTCAAGCAGAAAAGAAAAAGGATAAAAGGATTTTATACCCCCGTTGTTATTCTCTTCGTTTTCAGTCAGTTTCTCATCTCGTGCTCTGTGGTTCGAACCGGAATGGAGTCGGGAAGTGCTTTGATGGAAGATCCCAGTATGGAACTGGTTTTGGACCGAATGAACACGGCAGGAGCCGCATCGGATCTGGTGACAGTTGTACTCAACGAGATGCCGATTTCAGATACAGCCTGTTGGCCCAGACGGCTTGAATCGTTCTCCGAAAAAGACCTTGAGCCTTTATTAAAGGCCTTAAGTCTCGATGGGGTGTATCAGTCCCATGGGGGAATTGTTTCTCCCATAAAAGCCCATGTTGTGCAGGTTCAAAACATTTTATACGAAGTTCCCCCGGATATGTATGCACTTTCGGGCGACTTTTATACCAAAGGAGAGGCAACGATTATTAACGGCACCTATTACAAAATTAATTCGTATAAAAATATAGTTGTAAAAGCAGACCCTTGTGCTAAGGATGTGACAGAGGGGTTGAGCGCAATGGGTACCAATTTTCTTGTGAAAAACTCCAAGGGGGAAATTGAAAAAAGACGGGGGCTGCTTAAAAACTTTGATGTGACAGGCACCAATCAATATGAAAATCTTATGGAAGCCTTATTTGCCATCGCTCCCAATGACGCTGGAACCTCCCTGAAAAGTGCGTATAATGCTTACGAGAATAGCCGCGGTAAAGTCAATGTGGCCTCGGAAGAGTTGCTTCGTTTGTCAGCAGATAAAAAGCGCCTGGAAAATAAAGAGTCCCCTATGGGTAAATTCAAAACAGAGCAGGCAATTGAAGCCCAGTTGAAAATTCGGCAAAAGGAACTGGAAGAGCTTACTGCTGATTTGGAAGAAAAAAAGAATATTTTCAATAAGGAAATGGACAATCTTGAAAGTTATAAAGGGACGATTGATGATCCAGAATCGGTCAGGGTTCTTCTCAATATCATCTATGCCTGCAAAGGAGCCGAAGGGCTGATGATAGATTCCGTGGGGCTTGCCGGCATTGCCGCCGTAAAACTGGTCAGATCTTTACCCAATTTACCCAATGAAATTAAAATGCTGACTCCCGGTTCGGGCGGGCTGGTTAAAAAAGAGAAAGGGTTCTTTGATTTACTAGGAGGGGCAAAGACCGTACCGGAAATGGATACAAGTCTGTGGTATCCAATCCGGTTGGCCAGGATCAAAAACAATGCCGGAAATGTCAAGGACAGCATTTCTTGTATCGTCCAAATGTTGGAAACAGATCTTGCTCTGGTCAGAAATATCCACAGTAAAGCAGAATTGCTTTTAAATCCGGAGGCCGCCAAAGAAATTAAACAGGCAATGGAACAAGAACCGCTGACAGAAGAAGGTGTCGGGGAGCATATCGTCCAGATTTCAAATCAGACAAGCCATGCTCAAGAAATCCAGTCTCTTCTGGCCCGGTTGTCCTATGATCCCGGACCTGTGGATGGAAAACCCGGCAGAAAGACCAGAGAGGCGGTTAAGACGTTTCAGGAGGACTTTGGATACTCCCCGACAGGCAGGGTGAATAAGACGACCTTAACCCTGTTGCGTTGCGCTTCAGAAATGAAATTCAACCAAAATGTAGACATCCAAAATAAGCCTGCGTGTTTAAAAAAATTTGTTATGGAGATCCAGAAGAACTTGAAAGAATTAGGCTACAATCCTGGTGCTGTGGACGGACAACCCGGACAAAAGACCTTTTCAGCCATTCAAAATTTTCAGGCCGGAAACGGATATTCGGTCAACGATGGAACTCCAGACCAAAAGACGCTAATGCTGCTAAAGCAAAAATTCGAACATAAAAACGATTAATTGCATCCCATGAAGCGCCTCTTTTCTATCAGTTGGGTCGTATTCTTCATCCCGGTGGTATGTCTATTCTTTTTGTACCGGCCCCAGGTCTTTTGGGCCGGTACAAGCGAAAAGACATCTCAGCGGATTATGGTGTTTTACCTACCCCAAAACTCCCACGGGGAACATGTGAAAACCCAGACAGTTATAGAGTCAACCCAAACTATTAATAATGTTTTTCTTCAAAACGGATTCATTGTTTTAGCCCCTGAATATACGGATCTGGTTTATCAGGAAATTGAACTGGCAGGGATGATTGATACGGATATTGATGCAATTGCGGATATCGCCTTGAATTATAAAGCTGACTTTATCGTTACCTACAATATTAACCTTATTCCCAAAAAAGGAGGGGAGAGTCAATATTTTGGTGGGTTTAATCTGGCGATACAAATGAAAGTTATTTCCCCTGCCTCAGGGGATGTCGTTTCCGTGAAAAAAGGACAACTTTATGTTCAAATTCCAAAAAACGCAAAAATCGGACTCAACTCCCTTCAGGTCGTCAAAGCTTCTACCAAGGTTGCCTCTGCAATTTCACAACGTGTTGCAAAGGATACCCTTTCTTTTTTATCCGGGCCGGTGCGATTTGATACATGGCTCAGGGATTTTTCCCAAGAAGACATCTTCACTTTTATGGAGATTGTAGACAGACTAAAGAACGTAGAAAGAACAATCGTGAGAAACCAGGCTCCTGAAAATTTTCAGGTGGATGTTTTTTACAAAGGAAAAAAATTCGATCTTCAACGGGTTATATACAATGAACTTAAAAAACGGGATATTTTTATTACGATCCAGCAGGCAAAGGGAAACCGCTTATTGCTGGTTCGCAATTAAACTTTTTATCTTTGCCCTGTAAAAATTTGCATGGGGTTCTGCCACAGGGCAAAGATAATGGGCCTTTTACTCGTAACCAGGTTTCACTTTGGTAGAATTCCCGGCATTTTCCGGATTGTGATGTCCGGTAAACTCCCGGTCTCTTGCCCGTTCCCGATCGATAACAAATTGGATCAGTTTAGCGGTCGCCTCCCCGGGCCTCAGTCCCATCATCATTTTCATCTCGGAAGGAGAGTAACGAAAAGGGACTCCTTTGATACGTATTGTGCCACCTGCATCAAGGATATCATTGGCCATTTTCATAACATTCGCCTGAAGCCGGAAAGGATCTGTCTCACTGAGATTTATTTCAATTTCCCATTCTGTAAAGCAAGCCTGGGGATTGTCAGGGACAATTCTCTGGCTTAACCGCCGGGTATGGTTGACCCCCCGAACCGTATGCAACATCTTTCCAAAGGCCTCAACCAATTCATACTCATTGGCTTCATCCAACCTCAAGCTGACATATTGTGCTTGATTTGAGAGATTACGCGCCAAAATACCCTGCCCAGAAGGAGCAGAAGCTGCGACACGACTGATCCTCCAGCCGGTCAGAACCCGGCCCACTACATCACCTGCCTCCTTTTCCACACTGGCGATAGCCTCATCCTTATCCCGTTTTGTTTTTTTGAATGTTTTCATTACGTTTGCACCAAGCGATCTTCCGGCGCTGTCATACCCTTTTCCGTCAACCATGGCAGTCGCTTTGTAATAACCGTCTGCGGTTCTCCTGATTTTAACTTTCAACCAGACAATATATGCGGCATCCACGGCATAACGCTGGCACATGTTCTGGGCTACCAGTGACGAATCTTCTCTAACCCTTTCCATAACCCGACTCAACTCTCGCTCTACAGCATCTTTGGCAAAAGGATCAATGACTTCAAATCCATGCGAAACCAATTGGTTTTCAATAAAACCTGACATTCTCCTGTAATGAAATCCAAGTTCGGAAAATCCGGTGTCCGCCTCTCTCCCATGCTCAACATAAAAGGGGAGTACAACGATCCTACTGCGAATTTGAGCACTGACATGTTCCGGTATCAAAAAGTAAAAAAATGAGACCAGGATAATGATAATGCTACATTTCACTTCATTTTTTTTCATGAGTTCCTCCTGACTTTAAAATTTTGATTTATCTTTGTTCCCGGCTTGTGTATCCATAATTCGGCCTCACAGTTTACAAGGCAGCGATTCCCAAATTTTTATTCTTGGAAAATCACGGTGATGTTATTGCCGGACTGTTATGAGGCCTAATCAAACCCCTTTGAAAAGAAAACGTGGACTTTTCGATTTGAAATAGGTTGTATGCGATAGATACCGGATCCAAGAAGCACCGCATCCAGCCATTGGACCAGCTCCTCCATTTTTCCATATTGATTTGAACTCACGGTAAGTTGGTAACAGAGCATCACGTCGGAGTCCATATTCTGATGGTATAGTTGCTTAATGGTTTTAGCTCCAGGATATCTTTTCAGCATGGGATAAATCCGATGGCTGAAACTCCGGGGGTAATGGTGGAAGTATAAGTTGAAATCATTGAGTCCGGGTTGGGAAATATCGGTTTCAACCGTTGCTTTAGGATGTTCCGCGCCAGTTGACAGTGCAACATATGCTACGGTTTCTTTTCCCGGCAGGTATTTGGTACTGCGATTGAACCTCGCATTCACCCAAACTTGGTAGAGACCTTTGCGGATTTCATGATTTTTGACAATTATGGTGATATTGGCCTTACTTGGCTCATCCGTTACCATAACCTCACTGAACATGGCCAAGTAATTTTTTATAAGGCTGTAAGCACTGTCAAAGTAGTCGATATGATCGACATTTTCCGTTTTGATATAAACGATGTTTTCCGATCGCTCCGCATCTGTAAAAAGACAGCTTAAATTTCTGGAAAGGTAAGCGGCCAGGAGATCTGCCTGACGATCGTTAAAAGGAAGAGGTCTGAGACCCAGAAGGTAATGATCCGGAGATGTTTTACCGAGAGCCTCTTTGTGGTGCCGTTTGGGCTTGCCGTGCCAAGAAATTCCAAAGCCTGACACCCATTGGTTTGCCTCAATGTCCAGTGCTTTGATCCTGACTTTTAACTCTCCGTCGACGGGTGAGATCGAAGTGTCTATTCCAATATAAAATTTTTCCATGACGCGTGGCCGGCACTTCACACGTGTCAGTGTTGTATGGTGTTGCCAAGGTCTTGTTGACGGCCGCCATAACAGTTCTATGCCGGGGCGAGACAGGAGCCCCTCTTTCAGTATGTCTCGTATATAGAGCGTTAAACTGTTGATTTGAGGTTGAATATTTTCCCCTTCCATGCCGACAAGTAAAAGTGGCTGGCCTTTCAGCTTTGGACTTTCACCAAGTTCTCGGATCAGGTAGGGAATGGCCCCATGCTCCAGCCAGTTCTCCAGGGATGCATGTTTTACGATTTGACGGCTGTCCTCCGGTCCTTCAGGTTGGGTGGAAACGCATCCTGATGCTATCAGGCCGGCACATAAGATAAGCGCGAAATATTTTTGCATCATTATTTCCCTTCACTTAAAAGCAGTTTTTGTATCAAGGTAAAATCCTAACTCTCTCATTCGAAGGATGTTTTGTTGTATCTCGTTTTCAGATTCGACCACCAACACCACATAGGTTTCTCCCAAGGAGGTTCTGAACCAGTCCAAATTGATATTCGGAGCCCGGGTTTCAAAATAATCCAGAAATCTTCTGGCCTTTATGGGGCTGTGAAACAGAATAACGGGAATTTTTGTTCCTGGAGTATATGTCGGGTGTTTACCAGAGGCCGGTTGATTTCTGGTAGAGACAGCGCCAACCAGGATAGTCTGTAAATGGTGATAGATGTATCCACTGTACCAGTTGGCTCCTTTAGGAACAGCTTGAAGTTTTATTCTTTTTGAAATCCGACCCGGTCCATAATTATAAGCGGCCAAGGCAAGGTGTAAATCACCGTCATACCTGTTGAGAAGCATTTTGAAATACTTTGCCCCGGCGTCTATATTTTGACACGGATGATAAAGATCGGACAGATTGGTGAACCCCAAATCCTTTGCTGTGCCGGGCCATTGAATTTGCATAATCCCATAGCAGGACTTGGATGATTTGGCCTGTGGATTGAAATCGGACTCTCCTTTAGCCATGGCAAGGAGAAGTGTCAAAGGAAGCCCATATCGTTCGGCAGTTTTTGTAAAACAATTTTCGTATGGATATCGTTTGACAGGTAACAGGGACGCTTGGGTGTTAAGATAGATTTTCCAGGATTCTGAATAGTTGAGATTATTGACTTTCATTCTAGCCGGAAGTGCTGGTTGGACAAAGATCAGTAATAGAATGATAGTGGATGCGTATCGAATCATTATATGATTTCCTTTAAGCTTTATTCAAGGCGTACGTCTCCGCCCGAAGAAATAACAAGATTTCCCCCGGTCTGTTCTTTCATCAATTGCATGAGTTGAGAGGTGATTTCCGGGGCCAAGATAACGCCGTATGTCAAAGTATCTTTTCCAAATGCCGCAACTGTTTCACGGCTAGCTCTGAGCAATTTTCCCGGAACTGTCCTGCGGTCCATCTCATATATCTGTCCGGGGGGAGCAGAAGGTGAAAAATTTAAGTTGCCGGAAGCAGTTACGTTGAGTTTCCAATATCTTCTTCCGGCGGTCATATAAAATTGTGTCTTGGTCCCATGATGAAGGAGTTGTATCAGGGCTTCATCAGAGTCGAATCCGAGGGTAAATGATTGTTCTGCCGAGTCCTCGTTTTTAGAATCTTTTTTAAGAGCTCGATTTTTAAGCTCCCGTTGTTGTTTTCTCACATCCGTAATATTTCTTTCCACCTGTTCTAAAGCACGCTTTACTTTTTCTGTAAGGTTGTTTGCTTTTTCTAGGTCCACTTGCTTCGCTTCCAATTCATCGGTTGTTCTCTGGACGAGAACTTTATTTTTTGTGAGTTGCTTTTGTGAAGAAGCTATAAGGGAGTTAATTTTGTTTAGTTTTTCGTATTTTTTTTGAAGACGCTCATCCAAGATTATCTCTGTCTTTTTTTTATCATTGATCCGGTAAAGAGCTATGGTGATTTTTTTTTTGAGTGAGTCCAGTATTTGTTGGAGTTGTTTCGCCTTCTCCTCAAGTGTTTGGACTTTATGTTCAACTAAAGTCTTGTTCCTTATTTTAGGCTTGTTTGCTGTGCTGCTGACAGGCATTGACTGGACTAAGGAGAATATGATCATAAGACACATACATATGATGGATAAAAACCGCATCACATCTGTCTGAAGGGCCTCTGCGTCATCTGGTCCTGCCATTCGACGCTGTCGTTGCATTATTCGGCCCATTTCAATTTTCCTTTTTAAGAAGATAAGCGATATGGTCAAGGCGTTGAATGACTTCCTGGTTGTACTTATCTTCTAAAGCCTCTGCAAGTGCATTCAATTTTGACCCAACGACCCAAGCTTTAATTATTCTCATGAGATAACCACCGATGCCACCTAAAATAGTTGTGGAAAGGGAAAGCAGAATTCCCCCCTCAACAAGCTGGGTTAAGATGTAAAATGCCCCTTTTTGAGCAGCAGTTTGTGCATCCATATCTCCCAAAGACAAAATAAGAGCTCCGCGCATTCCGATAGCGGTCCAGATCACCCCGACACCGAAAAACAGGCTGATCAGAAGATCGATTTTTTCTTCCACAGCAAAGATTGCATTTGTGTTTCCTTCCGGCAGCCCAAGAAGTTTTAAAAGTTGAACGAGATAAAAGGCGTAGGCCAACGCAATCAGGAAAAAAGGAATGAGTGATAAGCCAAGGTTTTCATAGCACCAAGAAAGAACCCCAACAACTGAAAAAAAGCGGGTCGAGCTGATAGAGATCATTCCGGACAAATTAAGAAGGTATAAGACAGCAATTGTCGTTACCATGCCGCTGATCAACCCTGTTAGATATCTAAGTATCTTTTTCATCCCCAGTTCCTTTTTTACCCTCATGCGTAACGGCCTCCTATTCTACGGCACAGGCGCTGCAGATGGCCTCGAGAATCAAAGCGATGGTCTGCAAGTCATCACTGGCCTTTGCATATGCGGTTTTATTGTTGCAGATCTTTAATAGTCCGACTTCTTTTTTCTTCAATTCTTGCTTACAATTTGTAAGAATTTTTCTGAGATTCGGGCAATGACTACAGGTCTGATAATTTGAGGGAAGGGATACGAATTTGGGCATGAAGTAGGTATTATAATATTTTTTTGCTTGTATCTTACTGATAAGACCCTCTTTTTCAGCCCATATAAAAAAATCGCTGAAAAGTCTCTGGTTCTCCATTTTGGGATCACCCTGGCTGATTACCAGGAGGGCATTTAAAACTGCATCGAATTTGTATCGACATTCAGGGTTGGACAGGGTCGACTGTGCTGTTAAAAAAGCATCATCAACGCGATTTCCGGACGGAATCGGGCAATTATCGGCAACAGGCTTGGGCTGCTGCGTCACGCATCCTGTGGAAAGCGCCATAATAGCGGCCGTGATGAATAGAGTGAGGGTTTTGAAAAGCGTGCTGATTCGATGTCTCATGTGAATACTCCTTAATTTTATTAGATATTAGTCCATTTCCAGAGGGCTATGGAACCCTCCACTGTTTTCATCTTCCATAAAAGGAAGCGCGCTATCATCTTCCGCCTCTCCAAAAACAACCGATTTGACCGCCTGCACGGTTTCCATCATTTCAGATGTCAGGGTGCCGTACATCCTTCCTAGCCTGATATAAGTTTCCTGCTGGGAGATTTCCGCTTCCATCAGATCAATCATATTGAGTACCTCTTTGCTATCCAGATAAATTTCAGAGGCAAGCGTTGCAAGGTTGTTGGTACGACCGGAACTGATCAGTTCGTGATATTTGGCAAACCGGCTGGAAAGAGAATATTTTCCTTTAAACACTTTAGGCTTGTTCTTCTGGGATAAAAGCCTCTGGATGTCGGCTGGTGTGGTTTTTTTTCCCAATTCTTTTCTCAGATTTGCTCCAATTCCTTTGTTCGTGCTGCGGATTGAGCTTTTCATCTCCGGCAGGCTATTCTTCATGATGGTGATCATTTCCATGTAGTGATCCCCCATTTGTTTGGCAATTTCTATGCATCCTGGGTCTTCAGAACCTTTGCATCCGGTTTCATTGTATAATTTGGTTTGATTTTCGAGTTTTCCTATCGCGCCTTTGAGACGATTTTCCATATCTTTTGCTACGACACCCGTGTTTCTAAGATGTTCCGTTACATCTATCGGGAAAAGGTTTAGCTTTGGTTGCTGCTTTGCCAGTGTCGCGTGAGTGGTGAATAAGGATAGAAGACAAAGTGTGATTGTGATCAATCCGGAAACTCGGATGTTGATGAACGATTTCTTTTTTTCCATAATAAATATCCTCCTGCTTGGTTTTAAAAATTAATACCTGTATCTTTGATCAACGTTTCTTTAGAGAGGCAGTCTGTTTCGTCCGAATAAAGGAAATATACCTCATATTCTCCGGGACCGGTTTTCTGCGT
The DNA here is from genome assembly GCA_036881925.1 of Desulfobacter sp. GTDB lineage: Bacteria > Desulfobacterota > Desulfobacteria > Desulfobacterales > Desulfobacteraceae > Desulfobacter. The sequence goes on along the minus strand of JBAJNJ010000021.1, from coordinate 3,373 downwards.
ATGGCATTTCACTCCACTGCGAGAGGTAATATATTGGGCAAATCCTTTTGCCTTTGCTTGAAGAGAAAAGGGCTTCCAGAAAAATTTTTTATTCACAGAGAGTTGAAGGCTAGTGCTTTGGACCGAATTTTGGGTTTCAGGCGTTATAAGTCCATTCTCTAAAGCCTTTTCATCAAATGCGATAGAATTTAATTCCTTGCTTTTGTCGTTTTCGCCACGCAGCACTTCAGCCTTCTCATTGGAATGTGAAGAGGGTATTATCCCGATTGATTCAGGAGGGGAGTCCCTTATGACCGTAACGTTTTTTGATGGAGTGGACTGGTCTTCGTTCTTTTTCTTTGAAACTTTTGGATCGGGTATGGTCTGTATAATATTAATTGCAGGGTCGACCCGATGACCATTGGCCAAGTCCTCGCCTTTCGAGTTCAGAGAGAACCACCAAATGAGTACGACACCTAAAGAGCCAATTAAGAAACCTGCTAAAATTCTGAACATTTTGAATTTCTCCCAATATTTTTTTGCCTGCTACTATTAATATCGAGGCTTAGCTGAATTTTTCTAAAAAATAATAATATGGCGAATAAGGTAATTGATTATTAGTCAAATCCTCTGTCCCATTGACCATGAAAAAAATAAATACTGAGAATAGCGAGCCCTATGAATATAGTTATGGCGAACCACATAAAGCAAGTCGGCAGATGCCGCTCAAGCGGTTTATGGCGTAGGAGTTCTCCATCCGCGCTCTTTTTTTTCAGTTTCAATAAAACTTCCATAAGCTGGCTCACTCGGTCTATGGGAAATAAACGGATTTTTTTGTTTTCCAATTCTGATAGCAGGGTTCCAGATATTTCAGGGCGGCAAGATTTTGGAAAAAAGAGACAGTCGCCTTTGTCTAAAAAAGTAAGTGCTTTTGAGAGCTTGTTTTCAATACCTTTGACTTTCGTCACCCGGTTATCTGCTTCTATGACTCCTGTCGCTGCAATCTTGGATGAGTCAATGTTCAATAATCGACAGGCAAAAGCTGCAGCGAATGCAAGCCCCCCACTTTTTCCTGAAAGAAGAGCTTGGTCATTCCGTCCGAGTAAGTCAAAGGTGATAACTTGATTGCCGATAGGCTGCCCATGAGAGTGGAAGTAGCTGTGAACCAAACTACAAGCCCTATTTGCCGATGCAAGGAATTCATCGGTGTGGTTATTGGAAATCAAATAGGTGCTGACGGGGTTTTTGCCATTGCCGTTGATATTGCAAATCAGTGGATAGGCACTGCTGTCTTCAAAAAGGATCCATGTTTCAGTCATCATTTTGAGAGTCCAGATTTTTGGTTAGCAATATAGTATATTTTGAAAAATCCAATTGATCCATGTCACTTGTGACAGCGGCGGCACGGCCCCCGATAATACTCTTCTCCAAGGCGACCATTCCCTTGGCATCCGACACTGTTGCCCTCATCTTTTCCAAATCTGGCAAGTGCCCTACCGTATCCAAAGTAATCATGCCTTTGCCTGGCTTTTGGAGGTCGGGAAATACGCCTATGATGAATTTTCCGCATTCACTTTTAAGGTTTAGTGGCTCTTTGGTCTGCTTTGCAGAAGCTGCGGCCTTGAGATAGCCGGAAGAAATAAATACAGTTTGATTTGGGGGCTCCTTGAGATTAAATTCGTCTAGCATACAAACAATACTCCAGCTCTCAAGGCACTCCGGGCATCTTGATAGATGTTCAAGTTCAATGTCGCTTGCGTCTTCTAAACCACCGGATTGAGATAGAGTGTAAAGCCGCTCATCTGTAATATGCTGATTAGAAATAGTGAACGTTTCCTGCCAGATTTTTAACGCGTTTTCCAAATTGATGGTATTCATTGTATACCTCTCATGTTAGACTCCATCCGTGACGTTTAAGACAGGCCTTCATCTGTTCTTTTGCCTGTTTTTCCCTGTTGCGTACTGTTTCGATAGAGCAACTCATTTGTTGAGCCAAGCATTTGAGTGTGACCTTTTCCAGGACCCTGGCAGCCAAGAGTAGTTTTAGGGAACTTCCGAGGCCGTCCATACATTTAGTCATAATGATCCCCAGATCTTTTTTCAACATCTGGAGTTCTTGAGGGGCTCGCCCCTGACTTTTAAAAAGAAAGGCATCCACGGAAAATTCATCGCTTGAAAAAACAGAAGACTCAAGAGATTCAACATTTTGTATTTTTTCTTCTGTCCATCCGGTAATATTAATAAGGTTATCAATATGCGGTTGGAGATTGTCGGCCTCTAATTTCGCCTTTGCTCGCTTCAACACTTTCAACTCTTTATACCTGTCTTGGGGGAGGCGTATGGTTCCACCCCTTCTCAACTCTGTTATGATTGTTCTACAGATTTTTATTGAAGCATATTGTAAGAAAGGGAGGCCTTTGGTTGAGTCGAACTCTCGACGGGCTGATTCTAAACCTAAAAAGCCGTATTGAATCATTCCTTCTTTGGTCATCAAAGGCGTTTTAGAAGGCAGACAATATTTTTTGTATAATTTCCTTACGACCGCATGTACAAATGCCACTTCCTTGGGGTCTATCTCATCCATCTATTCGCTCTCCTCATTCACAGCATTTACAATTTCAGCATTCACCTGTAAGCGGGCTTAAAAAATATATTCTTTTCGAAAAGTTATCTTGAAAAATACTATAAACTATTAATCGAAGCGATTATTCCGATTTCAAAAAAGTTAGTCAATCTTGGAAAAACGATGTCACGATTTTGGATAGATGAAATTTTTAAACCGTGACCGAAAGAAGTCTTTCTGAATATCCCTTTTGAATGATTTTTTTAGTTTCATGATAAAATTTTTTAGAAAATTAAGAAGTTAGTGGCACAACCCTCTTCCAGTACAGATAAGTTAACGCATCGGTCCATCAGGATAAACTCTATGATGATCGTACAAAAAAGATTAATCTCTTTTCCCTAATGAAAAATATCGTAGCTGTCAAGGCTGTCATATGTTTGAAATTTAATAGATGGCTCATGCGAATCTTCTTTTTTTTGACACTGCCCATATCTTTTAGATTGAGGTTATGTGTACTTGGGTGGTTAAAACTGAATGGAATGCCTCGAAACTAGAAAAGAAAGGGCAACTATGCGAGCGAATTGACAGATAATGTCCGTCTATAGCAAATGGCAAAAATATGTTCCAAAAAAATGCTGACAAGAATACCTATTAAATAAAGTATAGTGAAAACCTAAGCGTCATTTGCTGTACTGTAAAAGTCAAGAACCTCCCAAACAGTTCGGCCTCTCAGAGTTATGCTTTAAGCAGCTTCGTTTACAATCTCAGATCTCAGTTTTAGTCCCATTCTAAATGTCTCAATTGGCCGGCGCCCCTGATTCCGGTATCCCT